>NZ_QEKH01000028.1 GCF_003096415.1 Victivallis vadensis
GGGGGGCTACTTTTGAGAATTGGTGTGAAATAGATGAAAATGAGGGGGCGTAATCAGAAAATTACGCCATTTTGAAAATTGTTAGGACAGGTGTGGGCATGACCGGGAAATTCCACTCCACCTGGGGCGAATTCGGCGGTTACAAACATCCCGACGCCCTGCGCTACGAATGCATGGCGATGCTGGCCAACGGCGCCCGGTGCAGCATCGGCGACCAGCTCCATCCCGACGCCCGCCTCGATGAATCGACCTATCGCGCCATCGGACAGGCGTATGCCGAAGTCGAAGCGAAAGAAGCGTGGTGCATCGGGGCGGAATCGGCGGCGGACATCGCCGTACTCTCCAACAGCGCATTCCATCGCGAAAGCACGGAATCGGCGGCGGAGACCGGCTGCGCCCGGATTCTGCAGGAAGGGCACCTGCCTTTCGACCTGCTAGACCGGGAGATGGATTTTTCCGGCTACGGCCTTGTGATCCTGCCTGACGACATCCGGTGCGACGCGGCGTTGGCCGGCCGCCTGACCGGATATCTGGAACGGGGCGGAAAACTCCTGCTGTCCGGAACTTCCGGACTTGCCGCGGACAAAGACGCTTACTCCTTTGACACCGGCGTCGAATATCAGGGCGTCAGCGGGTTCAACCCGGCCTATCTGCAAATGGACAAGGCGTTCGCTCCGGAATGGCTGACTTCGCCGCTGGTCCTTTACGGCGCGCCGGGAAAGCTGCGGGCCGCTGCCGGGGAGCGTTGGCTCGGCAAGGTGCTGAATCCCTATTTCCAGCGTTCCTACCGGCATTTTTCCTCTCACCAGCACACGCCGTTCTCCCCGGCCCCGACCGGGCTGTGCGGCGGAGTGATCCGGGATAATCTGGCGGTCCTCGCCTTTCCGGTCTTTTCCATCTACCGGGAACGCGGGCAGATCGCGCTCAAAGAGTTCCTGCTCAAGACCATCGATGTCCTGCTGGGCGGCAGGCGGCAGATCCGCTGCACGGGACTGCCCGCCGAAGGCCGGTTGACCCTGATGCGGCAGCCGGAGCGGGAAAGAACGGTCCTTCACCTGCTCTACGCGCCCAAAGTATTGAAAGGCGGCGGGAAACACCAGGTCGAAGTCATCGAGGAGCTTCCGCCCGCGCCGCCGGTCACGGTGGAGCTGCGCACCGGGTTCCGTCCGGCCCGGCTCCGCCTCGAACCGGCCGGAACGGAGCTTGCATTCTCGCAGACGGGGGAATCCATTCGCTTCACAGTCCCCGCCTTCTCCTGTCATCAGATGGTGGTCGCATACCGGAGGGAAACCAAATGAGCCTTTATATCAACGACGACGCGTGGTGTTTCTTCGCGAACCGTTCGGGAGCGCCGTGGCACTCCCCGATCGTGGAGACGATGGACGAGGCCGGCCTGAAACGGCACATCGATTATTATGCGGTTCCCGGCGTCACCGGCATTCTGTTCAATCCGAACGCGATGCGGGCATTCTTCGACAGCCGCGCCTTCGAGCCGCTCTGGAAAGGACTGGAAGAAGGCGATGACGGCAAGGCACGCTATCAGGGCCGCGAACTCGAAACCCGCTGCGGCGCCCCGGAGGACTTCGCCACTCTCTGCCGCAACGTCAAAGCCCTGTTTCAGAATGTGAAAGACCCTTACCGCTTCCGGTACGACTACTGCCGGAAGAAAGGGGTCGAAATGTGGATTTCGATGCGGATGAACGACGTTCATTACGCGGACGATCCGACCCGGATCATGCACGGGGAATTATGGCGGGACCATCCGGAATACCGGAGGGCCGCTTATAAGGAAAAGTATTCGTTCTGGTTCTCCCAGTGTCTGGACTACGGAGAAAAAGCGGTATGGGATCACCATTTCACACTGGTCCGGGAATACTTCGAACGCTTTGAAATGGACGGCTTCGAACTGGACTGGATGCGCAGTCCCTTCTATTTCAAGCCCGGCTTCGCTGAACCGAATTGCGGGCTCCTGACCGAATTCATGCGCGGCGTGAAACATCTGGCGCGGGAGGCCGCCGGCCGCCGGGGCCATCCGGTCAAAATCAACGTCCGGGTTCCGAGCCACCCGGAGGAGGCGCTTTACGCCGGGCTGGATGTGGTCAACTGGTGCCGGGAGGGACTGGCGGACATGGTGACGCCCAGCCCTTATTTCCAGACCTCGGAATCCGGCTTGCCGGTGAAACTGTGGCGCCGGCTCCTGCCGGACGGTGTCGCGCTGCTCCCCTGTCTGGAACAGCACGTCGGCAGTTCGCTGCCGGTCCGCATGAAGAGCACCCCGGAAATCGACACCGGTTTCGCCTCCTCGTACTATCAGCAGGGAGCGGACGGCATCTACCTGTTCAACCATCTGTACCGTGACAGCATCAATAACTGGGAAAGCCAGCGGAAACTCTACACTTTCCTCGGCTCCGCCTGCGCACTGTCCCGGAAATCCCGGCGGCATGTCGCGACTTATCATGAGTGCATGGTCGAGGGAATTTCGGGGCGTGCGGCTTTTGACGACAACATCCCCGCGAACGGCAGTGTTTCCGTACGCCTCAACGGCGGCAGCATTCCGGCAGGCAGCGAAAGCCGCGTTCTCCTCGGCACTGCGGTTCCGCTTCCCGGCTCGGCGGAAATCCGGCTGAACACCGTGGTATGCATGCCCGCACCCCCGCCCGCGCCGTTGCCGTTGCCGGAGGTTCCGCTGGAACTGAATGCGTTTTCCGTTCCGGCCGGGACGCTCCACGACGGCGAAAACCTGATCGAGATCATCAACCGGAGCGATGCGGAAATCCGCCTGCGATGGGCCGAAATCCATATTCGGGTCGGAGAATAGCCTGCAATAACGGGAATTTGGGAAGAGCATCTTGATCATTCGGGAATTGATGCTATAGTAAAGGCCATTCGTTTCCGCCGCGTCCGTCGCATCCCCACCGCAGCAGGCCTGTCGCCGCGGTGTCACTCCTCGGACGCAGTATTCCGTAAACAGGCAGAAAAATCCGGTTTTCCCATGTCCTCTTCCGTCTCCGAACGCCTGACCCATGAGCTCGGCACCCAGTCGATTCTGAAGCTGCTGCTGCGCTTCAGCATTCCGTCGCTGATCAGCAATCTGATGTTCACCGTCTACAATGTGGTGGACCGCCTTTTCATCAGCTGGAAACTCGGCACCGACGCGATTGCCGGAGTCGGAATCACCTTTTATCTTTTCATGATCTTCATCGCGGTCGGCATGATGTTCGGCATCGGCGGCGGCACGCTGGTCTCCCTGAAGCTCGGGGAAAAGGACAAGGAGTCCGCCGAACGCATCCTCGGCAACGTGATCATGATCTTCCTCGTCGGCGGGGCGCTGACCACGCTGCTCGGCTTCCTGTTCCTGAAACCGCTGCTCTACTGCTTCGGCGCAAGCGAGGCGACCTATCCCTACGCCGCCGAATACTTCCGCATCCTGCTCTGGTTCATGGCCGCCGACTTCCTGTCGATGGGAACCACCAACATCATCCGCGCCGAAGGCAGCCCGAACTTCTCCATGTGGTACATCGCGGTCGGCTGCATCGCCAACGTCGTGTTGGACTACATCTTCATCATGGAGTGGAACTGGGGCATCGCCGGGGCGGCGTGGGCGACCGGCATCTCCAAGGTTTTCTCAACGCTGCTGATGTTCTGGCACTTCTCGGTCGGCCCGTTCCGCTACCTGACGCTGCGCCGGCGCAATTTGCGGATCGACTGGCACTATCTGTGCGCGATGAGCGCGATCGGCCTGTCGCCGCTGATCCTGCAGAGCATCAATTCGGTGCTGAACGCCCTGATCAACACCACGCTGCTCCGGAACGGCGGCGACAAGGCGGTCGCGTCGATGACCTGCATTTCGACGATCATCATGCTGATCATGATTCCGACTTTCGGCGTGATGATGGGCTACCAGCCGATCGTCGGCTACAACTACGGCGCCGAACAGTTCCGGCGGGTGGCGCAGACGCTCAAGGGTGCCTTTCTGATGAGTGAAATCATGACGCTTTTCCTGTACATACCGGTGATGATCTTCGCTCCGGCGGTGGTGGGCTGGTTCTGCAACAGCGATCCCGACGTGGTGCCGATGGCGGCGCACGGGCTGCGGGTGTTCTTCCTGCTCTTTCCGCTGTGGCCGATCTTCTGCATCGGCTCGAATTTCTTCCAGGCGACCGGGCGGCCCCGGAAGACCATCTTCCTGACCATCTTCCGCAACGGAGTCTGCTTTCTCGGCAGCATCCTGATCCTGCCGCGCTTTTTCGCGCTCGACGGAGTATGGGCCACGGCTCCGATCGCCGACGGCATCGCCGCACTGTTCATCTTCTTCCTGCTCTATCTGGAGTTCCGCCAGCTCAGGCACAAGGAGGCGCACGCACTCCGCCGCCGGAACTCCGCGGCCCGCGGACCTGCCGTCGCACCGGAGATGTGACAGACCCGTCGCAGCCCCCTGAAAAAATCGCTTTTTTCACCGGAAGCATGTCGAAAAATCCCGCGTTGGTGATATAGTAAAAGCCTGTATTGTCAACCCCAATTTTTTATATGGAAAGTTTGTTCGAGCGATGCTTTACCTTCTCTCCCAATTCAGCGATCATTTCGGGCCGCTGCGCCTCTTCGACTATGTGACGTTCCGGGCCGGCGGCGCGGCTCTGACCGCCTTTTTGCTGGTCATCCTGCTCGGAGGCTGGACCGCCCGGAAGCTCAAGGCGCTGAACGCACAGGCCGCCACCCGGCTGGAGGGCCTCGTCCCCGCCGAATTCATCGACCGGGAAAAGGACCGGACTCCCTGCATGGGCGGCGTGCTGCTGATCGGCGCAACCCTCGTCAGCAGCGTTCTCTGGAACCAGATCGACGATCCGATTTCGATTGTGCTGATCCTGAGCACGCTCGGATTCTCGCTGATCGGCTTCTACGACGATTTCATGAAGGTGGTCTACAAGCGGCGCGACGGCATTCCCGGCAAACTCAAACTGCTCGGACAGTTCCTGGTCGCGGGACTTTCGGTCTGGTACCTGAGCCGGATTCCGGAGCTCAGCGTGCTGATGCGCCAGCTGATGGTGCCGTTCTTCAAAGAGCCGGTCTACACCGGATTCTGGACGCTCCCCTTCGCCGCAATCGTGGTCGTCGGAGCCTCCAACGCGGTGAACCTGACCGACGGCAAGGACGGACTCGCGACCGGCTGCACAATCTTCTGCACGCTGACCTACGCCGCCTTCGCCTATCTGATGGGACACAAGATTTTCGCGGGACACCTGAACATTCCCTTCATCGCCGGCGCCGAGGAGGCGATGGTGTTCGCGGCCGCGATCTGCGGCGCCTGCATCGGATTCCTGTGGCACAACTGCCATCCCGCCTCAATGTTCATGGGGGACACCGGCAGCCTTGCGCTCGGCGGAGCGGTCGGCATGCTCGCGGTGCTGGTGCGGCAGGAGATCCTGCTGGTGCTGGTCGGCGGAGTCTTCGTGATGGAAGCGGTTTCGGTGATGCTTCAGGTCGCGTCGTTCAAGACCACCGGGAAACGCATCTTCCTCTGCGCCCCGATTCACCACCACTTCGAACGCAAGGGCTGGACCGAAACCCAGATTGTCGTTCGCTTCTGGATTCTCGCCGGAGTATTCGCGCTGATGGCCCTCGCCACGCTCAAACTGCGCTGACTTCCCGGAGTGCCTCCGGCGGCCGAGGGCCTTGCCCGGCGAACCGCTCCGGCAATCGTGAGAAATTTCGGCGGCTCTCCGGTACGGTTCAGTGCCGGGCCGCCTTGTCCACAAACTCGGCCTTCGGGTCGTCGTAAACCGTCTTGTTGAAATTGCCGGTGAATCTGGCCGTGCCGAGCGCCGAAACCATGCCGTCACTGACATTCAGCGCCGTCCTGCCCATATCGATCAGCGGTTCGATCGCGATCAGCAGTCCAGCGATTCCCACCGGCAGTCCCAGCGCCGACAGCACCATGATTCCGGCGAAGGTCGCACCGCCTCCCACCCCGGCGATCCCGATCGAAACCACGGTGATCGTCAGCACCATCACAAGAAAGAAACCGGGAGTCATCGAACGCCCCACCGTCGGAAGCACCATCACCACCAGCATTGCCGGGTAGATGGCGGCGCAGCCGTTCTGTCCGATCGAAACTCCGAGCGAGGCCGTCAGATTGGCGACGCCGCCGGATACTCCCATTTTCTCGGTCAGGGCGCGGACCGTCAGCGGCAGGGTTCCCGCGCTGGTTCTGGAGGTGAAGGCGAAGCTCAGCGTCGCCAGCGCCTTTTTACAGTAGGTCAACGGATTCAGCCGCAACATTGTCAGAATCAGCGCGTGAATCAGGAACATCAGGAAGATCGCCGAGTAAGACGCAATTACGAATTTCATCAATTTCAGGATGCCGGCAAAATCCCCTCCGGCAATCGTGCTGGTCATCAATGAGAAAATGCCGTACGGCGTGAGCATGATGATCATCATTACGATTTCCACCACGAGGGTATTCAGCGCGTTGATCCATCCGGTGAACAGCTCGGCCTGTTCCGGCTCGTAGGTGCGTACGCCGATGATCCCGACTCCGACCAGGCAGGCGATCAGCACGACGGAAAGCGTCGCGTTCGGGCCCTGTCCCGTCATCGCATAAAAGGGGTTTTCCGGAATGATTCCGACGATGGTGTCCTCCAGCAGCCCCATATTGCCTGCCTGATCCTGCAGCGAGTGCGTGGTGTGGGCTTCGGATTCTCCGATGGCAATCCCCTCCGCGGTGAGGTGGAAACTCATGGCGGTCAATCCGCCGACGGTCGCCGCGATTGCGGCGGTTCCCAGCAGGAACACCAGCGACCACGCGGCTATTCTGCCCATCTGCCGGCCCGATTTCTGGTTGATGATCGCGCAGACGATCGACACGAAGATCAGCGGAACGACCATCATTTTCAGCAGACGGACATAGATGCTGCCGACGATTCCGATCCACCTCAGGCTCCGAGCGGCGGTTTCGCCGTCGAACAAATTCAGGAACACCCCGAAACCGACTGCACCGGCCAGAGCCGACAAAACCAGAATATTGAAGGAGACCTTTTTCCTCTGCAGAATAAAAAGGCCGACAACACCCGACAGAAAAATACAGACATTCAATATAATCACAATGCAACCGCCTTCTTCATTAAAAAAACAGGCGCCGTTCCGGACCGGGGCGCCGGACTCCTGTGATTAATTATAACTTTCCATTGATAAATTGCAAGCGATCCGCCCGATTTGAGCGGAAGTTTTGCCGCCGCGCGGGAAATTTCCGAGGGGAAATCCGCCGCCCGGTTTGACCTGTTGCGTTTTTGCTGTATGCTATAAGGGAGGAGCATTTATTTTGACTTCATCAAGTTTCAGGAGGAGGAAACCATGAAGAACCATACGGAAATTGCAGAAAAGCTGAATGGGAAATCGATCATCCGCGCGGCGGGCGAAGCGTTGCGCGGCCGCGCCAATTGCAGAATCGGAGTTGAACGCGAAAGCCTGCGCTGTACCGCCTCCGGCGAGCTGGCCGAAACCGCCCACCCGGAAACGCTGGGCAGAAAGGACGACAACCCGTTTTTCACCGCGGACTGGGCGGAGAGCCAGATCGAGTTGAAAACCCCGCCGTGTGAATCGCCGCTGGCCTGCCACCGCTTTCTGGAAACGCTGACCGACATCGCGCTGCGGGAGTTGGCCGCCCGGCATGAATTGCTGTGGCCGCTTTCCACGCCGTGCCTCCTGCCGGAACCCGACCGGATCGCCTGCGCCCGGTTTGAAAATGCCGCCGAAAATCTCAGGCGGCGGAAACTCAGGGAGAAATATCCGGTCGAGATGCTGCTGCTCTCCGGGATTCACTACAATTTTTCCTTCGATGACGGGCTGCTGCGCCGGATCGCGGGCGACGGGGAACTTCAGGCGGTCCGGGAGGGCTGCTATCTGAAAACCATCCGCAATCTGTACCGGATGCTGTGGTTTGCGGTCGGCCTGCTCGGAGCATCTCCCGCTTCCGCCGGGGACAGGGAAATTCAGGTGTCGATCCGCAACTCTCCGGCCGGTTACCGCACCCTCAGCTCCGCCCGGCTGGACTATTCGTCAGTCCGGGCTTACCGGGAGAGCGTGGACCGCTGCCTGAAAGCGGGGCTGATCGCCACGGAACACGAACTGTACACTCCGATCCGGCTGCGTTTCGCCGGGGCCGCAACGGACGATGCGCCGGAAATCGACCGGCTGGAGCTGCGCATTCCGGACCTCAACCCGTTTGAAAAATGCGGGATTTCGCCGGTCGATATGGAATTTCTCCGGCTGCTGTTCTTCCACTCTCTCCTGACCGATGAAACGGAGCTGGAGAAATTTGCCGACGATGCCGACGCGGTCGCCGAATACGGCTTTTCCCCCGATCAGAGCCGTAAGGCGGGAAAGCTGCTGGAGCGGCTCGCGGAAACGGCCCGAAACATATCCGTTGAGCTTCCGGACGTACTTGAACAGGCCGGCAAGCGGCTGCACCATCCGCAACTCTCCTATGCCCGGCGAATCCGGGAAACCGGGGAGCGTTCTCCCGAATGGCTCCGGCTGGCTGAATCCTACCGGGATCAGGCGCTGGCCGAAGCGTGGCGGCTGCCGGGCTTCGACGACCTCGAACTTTCCACCCAGTGCATCATCCGCGAAGCGATCAAAGGGGGGATTTCATTCGAGGTGATCAGCCGGGCGGACAACATCCTCCGGCTCCGGAAAGGGACGCGGTGCGACTATGTGGTCCAGGGAACCAAGACCTCCCTCGACACCTATGTGACGCCCCTGCTGATGGGAAACAAGGTCGTCAGCAAACAGCTTCTGCGTGAACACGGCCTGCAAACGCCCGCCGGAATCGAATTTCAGCCGGACTCCGGCAACGCGGCGGAAGCCATCCGCCCCTTTGTCGGCAAAACCGCCGTCGTCAAACCCGTATCGACCAATTACGGCATCGGCATATCCGTATTTGAAAATCCGGCGACCGAAAAACAGCTTCTGGAAGCGGTCAGGCTGGCGGGCCGATTCGACCGCCATATCCTGATCGAAGAGTACTGCCCGGGCCGGGAATTCCGTTTTCTGGTCATTGCGGGCAGGACGTTCGCCGTCACTCACCGCCGCGCGTGCCACGTCGTCGGCGACGGCGTCTCGACGATACGCGCACTGATCGAACAGGCGAACCGCAATCCGTGGCGCGCGCCGGGACACCACCGTCCGCTGGTCACGATCGTGGCGGACGAGGCGATGAAACAATATCTGGCGCTGCAGAAATTGGACCTTGACAGCGTGATACCGGCGGGACAGGACGTTCAGCTGCGGCGCATTTCCAACATCAGCGCCGGAGGCGAGGCCTGCGACGCCACCGACATCATGCCGGAGCGTTTCAAAAGGATTGCGGAACAGGCCGCCGCGGCCTTCAACGCCGTAGTCTGCGGAGTCGACATCATCATTGCGGAACCGCTCACTTCCGCTTCCGCCTGCGCGGTGATCGAAGCCAACTTCAATCCGGCTTTGCTGATTCATGAATTTCCGGCGGAAGGGAAACCGCGTCCGGCCGCCCGGCAGATTCTGATTGCGCTGGGATTGCTCGACCGAAAACTATAGAAAAGGCCATATCCCAATCGTATTTCCGACTGCAACGCGCCAATGCGGAATTTACCGACAGACTTTTCGTATCCCGTTTATGAATGCAAAGCGCAGTCACGCGGAAAAGCCTGCCGTTTTAAAGGCAGGCGGGTCTGCCCGCCGAAGGCGAAATCCCGGATTATCGTGCATCAGATGCGGGCGGCGCGATTGCGCAGGGCGAGGTCCGCGAGAACCAGCGCGGTCATCGCTTCGACGACCGGAACGGCGCGCGGCACCAGACAGGGGTCATGGCGTCCCAGAACCTCGATCTCGGTTGCGTTGCCTTCTTTATCGATCGTATGCTGCTTCTTTGCGATGGACGAAGTCGGTTTCATCGCGGCGCGGAAGGTGATTACGTCGCCGTTGGAGATGCCGCCCAGAATGCCGCCGGCATGGTTCGACGCGAAACCGGACGGCAGAATCGAATCATTGTTTTCGCTGCCGCGTTTTTTCGGAGCCTCGAAACCGGCGCCGATTTCGATTCCCTTGATGCCGCCGATGGAAAGGATCGCGTGCGCCAGCAGCGCATCGAGTTTGTCGAACACCGGCTCTCCCCATCCGGCGGGAACGCCGTGGGCTTCGCAGCAGATGATGCCGCCGACGCTGTCGCGGTCGGCCTGTGCGGCGCGGATTGCCGCGACCATCTTTTCCGCCGCGGCGAGATCAGGCGAACGCACGATATTCTCTTCGACGACGGACCAGTCGACGGTTTCGGCGTAGACGCCGCCGATCATCATCGAACAGGCCCGCACCGAAACTCCCATCGTCGCGAGCACCATCTTCGCAACCGCTCCCGCCGCGACCCGCATCGAGGTTTCGCGCCCCGAGGAACGACCGCCGCCGCGATAATCGCGTACTCCGTACTTTTTGAAGAAACCGAGGTCGGCGTGGCCGGGGCGGAACAGCTCCGCAAGCCGGCCGTAATCCTGGCTGCGCTGATCCGTATTGCGGATCACCATCGCGAGACTGGTTCCGGTGGAAACGCCTTCAAACACGCCGGAGAGAATTTCGACCCGGTCCGGTTCCTTGCGCATCGTGCTGACTTTGGATTGTCCGGGTCGCCGCCGGTCGAGGTCGCGCTGGATCAACGCCTCATCGATCTTCACCCCTGCCGGCACCCCATCGATGATCACTCCCAGTCCGGGACCGTGGGACTCCCCGAACGTGGTCACTCTGAACAGTTCGCCAAACGTATTTCCGCTCATGGTTTCAACTCCGTAAGAATAATCTGAATCAGTTTTTCGGCAACGGCGGAGGCCGCCTCCTCCCGCTCGATCGGGAACGTCAGGTCGGCATAGCTTCGGTATGCCGCTTCCCGCTGCCGGTTCATCCGCAGAAATTCGGCATAGGGATCGGCAAACGAGGCGAGAAACGGCGGCAGCCCCCGGCGCCTGACCCGCTCGAACGCAATTTCCGGCCGGATCGCCAGATATACGCCGAAGCCCATTTTTTTCAAAACCTCCGGCTCCACAAAAGGATTGGCCGGAACGCCTCCGCCCAGCGCGACCACCCGGGGGCCGGCCTGCTGCGCGGCAAGCGCCTCGACCGTCTCCGCCTCGAACCGGCGGAACCCCTCCTCGCCCAGTTCCCGGAAAATATCGCGGGTCGGCAGCGGGCAGCCGTTCAGCATCTGGAACCGGCTCTCCAGCTCAAGGTCGGTATCGACGAATTTCACTCCGAAGTGTTCGGCCGTCAGTCGCCCGAGCGTACTTTTGCCGCAGTGCTTGATGCCGAAAAAAAGCAGCGGCCGCGTCAGTCGTTCCGCCATATCACATCACGGAGTCCGGGCGGACGATCTGGGTGCCGACGCCCCGGTCGGTAAAGATTTCCAGCAGCAGCGTGTGCATCACGCGCCCGTCGATCAACTGCACCTTGTTGATGCCGGAATTCAGCGCCTCGACGCAGCTTTTGATCTTCGGCAGCATGCCGCCGGAAATAATGCCGTCGCGAATCAGGCCGCCGATCTCATCGGTGCAGATGGTCGGAATCACCGAAGCTTCATTTTCCCGGTCCGACAGAATGCCCGGCACGTCGCTCAGGAATACCAGCTTGCGCGCATGAATCGCCTCGGCCACCTTGCACGCGGCCACATCGGCGTTAATGTTATAGACCTGGCCGTCCAGTCCGAGGCCCAGCGGCGTCACGATCGGAATCCGCCCCGCTTCGACCTCTTCCAGGATCTTCGCCCCGTTCACGCCGACGATTTCACCGACGAAGCCGATATCCTGCGCTTCTCCGGTCACCGGGTCGACCGATTGCGTCCGCTGCGCCTTCAGCACCTGCTTGCCGGAAACCCCGACCGCATTGCCGCCCGCCGCATTGGCCAGTTCGACCAGTTCGCGGTTGACCTGATTGTGCAGCACATCGTCCACCACCCTGATGGTGCGGTCACAGGTAAAACGCAGGCCGTTCACGAACCTGACCGGAATATCCTGCTTGCGCAATTCCGCTGAAATCGCCTTGCCGCCGCCGTGCACCACCACCGGCTTGATGCCGGTCGCTTCCAGAAGCACCACGTCGCGCATCGTGCTCCTGACCAGTTCCGGGTCCTCCATCGAACTGCCGCCGAACTTGATCACCATCACCGAATTACGGAATTTCTGAATATACGGCAGTGCTTCGACCAGCACATTCGCCTTTTTGATAAGATCCTGCATGTCACTGTCCTCTGTAAAAAAATCAATGTACCTGCTATAACATGCCGCCGTTTGCCTGTTTTTTCAACTGCTCCCGCCGAAATGATTGTGAAAAATCACCCGATGCAAAGCAGCTTTGGAGTGCGGTCCCCGAAGGGGCGGCAGAGCCGGCTTCAGCTCCGCTTTCCAGTCGCGTGTGAGTTTTACCGTTCCGTTTACCATTGCAACAAGCTGCCCGGAAAGGCCGATCGGCAACTTTGGAGCTTCCGTGCCTTCCGTGCCAGTCCGTGGAAGTCCGTAGGCCCAATATCCGTAATGCCGATCGGCAACCTTGGAGTGCGGAGATTCATCTCCGCTTTCCAATCGCACATGAGTTTTATGGTTGGCTCGTCATTGCCGCAAGAATAAGCGGGGTTGCCCGGAGGGTAACAACTTTTGAACGCAAGCACAGGCAGGCTGCCCGGAGGGTAGTGAGCACGGGATTGACGGCCTGCGGATGGCTCCGGGGGACGTCGCGCACGTCCCCCGGCCCCCCTCGCCGGTGGCAGAGGCCGGTCCGGTTGCGGAGCACTTCCGCTCGCGGGCGCGGCTTCGCCGCTTACTTGTCCGCCTGCGGCGGCCAACTCCTCAACGTTCGCTGCGCTCACTACGCCGGAGGGGCTTCGCTCACTACGTTCGGCTTCGTCACTATCGTTCCTCGTTACTTGCTGCCGCAAGTAATTCCCTCACATTCGTTCGCGGCGCTGACCGCGCTTATTGTGCGCCGCGTAAGTGGTAATGCAGACCGCCCGATGCTTTGCCTGTACTGGTTGCCCGCACGCCCCCCGGAGGGGCATTGGCGGGCGTATTTGCAGCGGCGCCTTGCCGCAAAAAATACCGCCTCCGGGTAAGAGGCGGCATTGATCGGCTTCGTGCTGAATTCAGGCCTGTTGCGGCGGCTCAAGAGCGGCGAGCGCCTTTTCGACATCCGGATAGATATCGAAAATCTTGTAGGCTTTGGTGATATCGAACACGACGCGCGGCTTGGCCTGAAGGCTGGCGATCTTGAGTTCACCGCCGGCCTCGGAAATACGTTGCAGAACGAAAACCATCGCCCCCAGCCCGGTACTGTCCACATATTCCATCTCGGACAGATCCAGCACGAAACGACGACCGCGCGCCAAGGCCTCCTGCATATATTGTTTGAATTGATCCGCACAATCCGCCGTCAATCGCCCGATAATCATCACTTTGACCGACGAACCGATCTTCTCCTCACGAATATCCATAAACACCCTCTCCATCTTTCTTACTCGTCCCGGGTATGGAACGGAATCATGATCCCCCTCGGCACAATCTTACAATATTATTAAGATAGTCTGGTATTCACTTTTTACAACTGTTTTCCGATCTTAAAAAAGATTTTTTCCTCTTTTTTTCTATAATATCTGCAATTCTTTATTTTTTTACGCCATTTTTAAACTTGATAGTTGATTAATGACATTGGCAGTTCTATATTATCACAAATAATTCAGTTTGGCAGTTCAGAATACAGTGCCGGAAAACAACGGAAATGGAAAACCGATATAAAATTCTCGCAGTGGATGATGAGAAATTCAATCTGCTGCTGCTGGAGTCCTGTTTGCAGAGCGAATCCTGCGACCTGGTGACGTGCAACGATGCCCTGAAAGCGTTCAGCGAGTTCAAAAAAGCGGATTTCGATGTGATTTTGCTGGATATTCTGATGGACGGCATCGACGGCTTCGAGGTGCGTCAGCTGATCCGGTCGCGCAACAAGAAGATTCCGATTATTTTCCTGACTTCGCTGCTGGATGACATCAACAGCACGCTGGTCAACCGGATCACCGCCGACCAGTACTCCTATTATCTGAACAAATCCTTCAATAAAAAGACCCTGATCGAAAAGATCGAGCAAGCGGTTCAGACCTACCGCGAAAGCGCCGCCGCCAACGGCTTTCTGCAGAAAATCGAATCCGACCTGGCGCTGGCGGGCGAAGTGCAGCGGCTGGTGCTGCCGAACTGGTGCCAGATCAACGACCAGCTGATCAGTTCCTTTCTCTATGAGCCGAACTTCAAGGTATCCGGGGACATCTTCGAATTTTACCGGATTGCCGACGGACGGCATCTGGTAGTGCTCGGAGATATCGCCGGCCACGGCGTGCAGGCCGCGCTCTACATGATGGCGCTGCAGGCTTTCCTGAAAATGCTGCTCGCCGAAATCGCGCCCGAGGAGTTGCAGGTGCATCAGGTGATGAACCGGATCAATGAATTCGTCCGCAACGACCTGAACGGTGAAAGCTATATGACCTGCATGGTGGCGCTTTTCGATTTCCGCCGGAATCACCTGACCTTTCACAATGCGGGGCATCCCGGCCTGATCTGCTGCTCGCCCTCCCGCGGCGAAGCGCGGGAGATTTCCGCGGACGGGCGCGGCAGCATTCCGATCGGCTGGTCCCGGGACCTTCCTTATAAGGAGGAGGACAACATCGACTTCGACTTCGAGGACGACTCGATTTTCATCAGCTATACCGACGGATTGCTCGACCTCAGCAAACCCAATGCCCCGGAAGAGGTGATTGAGGAGAAGAATTTCCGCGAACTGCTCGGCGCCTTGGCGGCGGAATCCAACGTGGTTTCAATCCCCTTCCGGCTGCGCAGCGTGATCGACCAGATCGGCTTTTCCGAGTCTCCCGATGACGTTTTCATCATGGCGCTGCAGAAGAACTGCGCAATTCCGACCGTTTGCTTCCGGCAGCTCCAGCCGACGACGAACAGCATCAGCGCGGGCGTGCTGGAATTCTGCAATTTCGTGCAGCACCATACCGGGGATGAGGAACTGGGCACCAGAATCGAACTTCTGCTCAGCGAGTTTCTGAACAATGTGGTGCTGCACGGCCTCGTCAACGCCAAACGCGGCAAGGCCGTGATTGCGGTCCGGCTGGAAGTTCAGGAGGAGAAAATCGTGATCTCCGCAATGGATCGCGGCCGGGAGTGGGAAGATGTCCCGGCCTTCAACGTCCATACCGCCAGGCAGCAGCTGGAGGAACTCAATGCCAACCGCGCCACCTCCGGGCGCGGACTGGCGATCATCACCAGCATCGCCGAATCCATCCGGCGCAAACATTATCGCGGCCTCAACGAAACTGTTTTCATCATTCGCAGATAAAAGTTTACTGCGTAATTCCGAAAAAGTTGCTTTTCAGGTTTGCAACGAACGGGGAAAGCACCTATATTATTATCAGAATGGTTTACCGTGTAACTCGGCAGGCAATCGGGGGAGACGGAATGAGCAGTTATCCAAAACAGGTATCTTAACGAGGGGTCAGGTCATGGTCACAAAATCCGAAAAGAAGTTTCCCAGCGCTCTCAAGAATATTCTTGCCCAGTTCGAAATCAAGAATGTGGCGCTTGCCAATGCGATCGGAGTTACCAGCCAGTATATTTCCAAGCTGCTGAGCGGCAAGAGTCTGCCCAGCCGCGAACAGATGGATGCGATTCTGGTGCATCTGAATTCGCGCCAGGTGCCGATCGCGCAGCAGCGGATGCTGATCAGCTGCTTTGTCGAAGACAAAACCGGTTTTTTCTATGAAATCGCGGATCTCGAATTCACCGCAAAGAACCAGCTTGAAAAGAAACTGCTCAGCGACTTCCGGATGCTCAGCATCGAATCCCAGAAGAAGGCGCTCTCCAATATCAACGAGCTTCTGATCAGCGCCTTGTAATACGCCTGTGTTTGCATCTGCAATTCCATCCGGCCATCCGGCCGGATTTTTTTATTCCTCCGCCGGAAAATTACGGGAAGACTTTGCATTTGTGTGTTTTCTGCTGTATATTTGTCATCAATGGTTTGAGTTTAAAAAGCAGAACGGAATTTTCAGATGGCGGAAATAGAACGGAAAAAGCGGGTGATCCGGGAATACGGGCGCATCTTCCTGTCGGGGTTCATCATGGGGTCGGCGGATGTGGTCCCGGGCGTGTCGGGCGGAACAATGGCGTTCATCCTCGGCATCTATCAGGAGCTGATCGATTCGATCCGGGCGTTCCTCTCTCCGGATGCCTTTAAAATGGCCTTCCGCTTCCAGGTCAAAAAAGCGTATCGGACATTGCCGTGGCCGTTCCTGCTGTCGCTGGGGCTGGGAATCCTGACCGCGATCGTGCTGCTTTCCTCGAAAATCAAGTGGATGCTGGATCATAAACCGGCGCTGATCTGGTCGTTTTTCTTCGGACTGGTGCTCGCTTCGATCTTCGCGGTATTCCACCGGGTGTCGAAGTGGTCGTTCGACCGGATCATCGGCGCGCTGGCCGGCGCGGCGGCCGCCTGGATCATCGTCGGGCTGCCGCTGACCCGGCATCCGCCGGCCGGTCTGTGGTATATCGCGGTATGCGGAGCGATCGCGATCTGCGCGATGATTCTGCCCGGGATTTCCGGTTCGTTCATCCTGGTGCTGATGGGCAAGTATGAGACGGTGCTCGGAGCAGTGCATAACCTCAAGAGCGGAACGGATGTCGGCCAGAACCTGCTGATTCTGGCGTTTTTCATGGTCGGCATTGTAGTCGGAATCGGTTCGTTCGTGCGGTTGCTGGGCTGGCTCTTCCGGAAATACCACGACCTGACCGTCGCGGTGCTGATCGGCTTCATGGCCGGCTCGCTCCGCAAGGTCTGGCCCTGGAAGGGACCGGACGGGCTGGAAAATGTGCTGCCGGCCCGGTTCGACTCCGGTGTCGCCGGAGCCGTGGCGCTCGGCGTGCTCGGCTTCGTGCTGGTGCTGGCAATCGAATATGCCGCCAAACGCCTCGAGGCGCGGGAACGGACCGGAACGGCCGATGCGGAGGAGACGGTTTAAATGCACCCGATTCTTCTGCAGTTCGGTTCGGTCACAATCCGCAGCTACGGCCTGATGGCGGCAGTCGGCTTCCTGCTCGGCTGCCTGATGATCGGCGTAAACCGCAAATACGCGAAGATGAGTTCCGATCAGGCCTCCACCAGTCTGTTCGTGGCGATGATCGCGGGTATTGTCGGAGCCCGCATTTTCTATGTGGTCCAGTTTTTCGACAAATACCGGGACCATCTGTGGCGGATCGTCCGGATCGATCAGGGCGGCCTGGTCTTCTACGGCGGCTTCATCCTGGCGATTCTCGCGCTGATCGTCTACTGCCGGATGCAGAAGCTCGACCTGGTGCGGGTATTGGATGTCTATACGCCGGCCATCGCGATCGCACACGCCTGCGGACGGATCGGCTGCTTCCTGAACGGCTGCTGCTACGGCCGCCCGACTGCGCTTGGAATCGGCGTCCACTATCCGCCGGGCAGCGAGGCCGCCCTCCGGTATCCGGAGCAGGCGCTTCATCCGGTCCAACTGTACGAGGCGGCTGAAATGCTGGTCGTCTGGGGAGTGTTTTTCCAGCTGGTGCGCCATACGAAGCGCGGCGTGGCGATGAGCTGCTACCTCGCCCTTTACGGAGTGCTGCGGTTTGTGAATGAATTGTTCCGCGGCGACAACCCCAAAGCGTTCGACCTGTTCACTCCCGCCCAGTTGATCGGGCTGGTGATCATCCCGCTCGGAATCGGCCTGGCCATTTATTTTGCACGGAAACATGATGAACCGCAAGACGCTGACCTTTCAAATTGAAGCCGGCGACGCCGGCACCCGGCTCGACCGCTGCCTTTCCCGGCTGATTCCGGGGGAGTCTCGCTCCTTTCTGCAGCGGCTGATCCGGGACGGGCTGGTGAAGGCTGACGGCGTGGCGCTCGAAGTGCCGCGCTATCCGGTGCGGGCGGGAATGTCGATCGCGGTGGAACTGCCCGAAGAGGAATCCCCGGAACCGGCGGCGGAACCGTTTGAATTTCCGATTCTATATGAAGACGACGTGATGCTGGTGATCGACAAACCGGCGGGCGTGGTGGTCCATCCGGCCGCGGGGAATCCGACCGGAACCGTGGTCAACGCGTTGCTGGGGCGTTACCCGCAGCTGGCCGAACAGCTGGCCTGTACCACTTCGCGTCCCGGAATCGTGCACCGCCTCGACAAAGATACTTCCGGCTGTCTGGCGGTGGCGAAAACCGCGAATGCGCAGTTCAAGCTGTCCACCGCGTTCGCGGGGCGGGAGACGCGCAAGACCTATCTGGCAATCACGCGCGGGGTGCCGATACGCCGGTCGGGAGAGTTGAGCACCCTGATCGGCCGCCATCCGGTGAGCCGGCAGAAGATGGCGGTGGTGGAGCGCAACGGCAAACTGGCGATCACCAGATACCGCGTGGAATATACCGGTATGCTCGACGGAGTGGAAATAGGCGTACTCGCAGTCCGGATCCTGACCGGCCGGACCCACCAGATCCGGGTTCACCTGGCTTCTCTCGGCGTTCCGGTGCTGGGAGATGCCGTTTACGGCGGCGCGCGAACGGCGGTTGCGGGGGTGGAACGCCAGCTGCTGCACGCCTGGAAGCTTTGCGTTCCGCATCCGGCAACCGGAACGCCGATGGAGTTCACGGCTCCGCCGCCGGAAGATATCCGGAGAATTTTAGAACGGATCGGGGTGAAAACACTTCGGGAACCGGCTGATTTTCCCTGATTTTTTTCACGTGCTAAATTCTGACCGCAAAAGTTCTTCGTTTTTTCTTAAAAAAACGTTTGGATTCTTGGAAAAATTATGTATATTAACGATAAATAAATCGAAATTCACAAATTCCAAGGTGATGATATGTCAGTAACTCCATTGAAAATCAGATTCGGGAAGCTGCTCAAGGACTGTCTTAAGAACACCGATTACAGGCAGAATGATCTGGCGGCCCGGCTTCAGGTGACTGGCTCCGCGGTCTCACAAATGATGCACGGCAAGATTGTGCCGAACCAGCAGCAGCTCGACGCGATCTGCGAAATGCTGGCGCTGGACCGGGCGAAGGTCTTTGAACTCAACTCCATGCTCTCCCGGATCCGTACCGGAGCGGAGAACATGCTTTCTCCGTTCAACCAGACGTTGTTCGCGCTGCGTTGCCAGCGGGGACTCTCGCTGCAGCAGCTTTCCAACCTCTCCGGGGTTTCGGTCGAACACCTGCGGGTGTTTGAAACCTGCTTTGAAGCGTATCCGACGCTCGATGAGGTGAACCGGATTGCGCCGATTCTCGACTGTTCTCCGGCCGCACTGCTTCAGAGCGCCGGAGTCGGCGGCCTGAATCCGAGCCTGATCGCGGGCCTGGACGGCGGCGAGGAGCTTGAAGCGATGGAGTATCACGCTCCCTATCATGCCGAGCGGCAGATTCCGCTGCTCCAACTTACCGATCTGGATCGATACGACGGAACCGGCCCCTTCGGCGACTATGCGAACCGCCACGCCCTGAAAGTGCTCGACTACGAACAGTTCCCGGAAGAGACGCTGGCGGCGATCCATGCTTCCGGGCGGGATCTGACGCTCGGGATTCCCGGCACGATCACCCTGATCCTCGGCGAACGCAGTCAGACCGCCGGCCGCGGCACTTACTTGTGCCGCAGTGTTTCAGGCCGCTACTCTCTTCAGGAGGAGCGCAGCAACGGCCGCCGCAAAGAGTACCGGATCGCCGGTACGCGCAAGCTCTGCGAAGAAATCGCCTGGCAGCTGCCGGTATTTGAAATCAGTCTCCGGCCGGGTAAATCGGAGGCCCGTCCCCGCAAGTCGGAAGTCCAGCCGGAAGCGGAAGAGCAGGAATGATCAGAATGGGAGTCGGCTGCTGCTGCGGAATGATCGGCGGCTGCCTCTTGGTGTTATTGCTCGTCGCGGGAGCGGGAGTGGGTCTGTATTTCTGGCTCTTTCCCGAAGCGCGCAACGAGAGCATTACAGAAGTCGAAGCGGTGTGGGGACGGGTGAAAACCGATGTCGATACCGGGCTGGAAAAAGCCAAAAGCAACCAGGAAAAGAATTGAACCGTGAATATGTGGATCTATATCGTGATCCTTGCCGTGGTGCAGGGAATCGCGGAATTTTTGCCGATCAGCTCGTCCGGCCATCTGGCCATTCTCGGAACCCTTTTCGGTTTTTCCGAGGACCGCAGCCTTGCGCTGGGAATTGTACTGCATGCCGGTTCACTGCTGGCGATTCTGGTTTTCTACTTCAAACTGCTGCTCGGTTTCCTGAAGCGTGACCGGTTCCACCTGCTGCTGATGGTGATCATCGGCACGATTCCCGCCGGGCTGGCCGGAGTGGGCCTGAAGCTTTCGGGACTGGACGAAGCGATGTTCGGCGAACCGCTGCTGATCGGCATCTGCTTTTTGATCACCGCCACGCTGCTGCGGATGTCGGAAAAGCCGGGCCTGATCGTGCGCCCGGCTGCAGAAAAAGAACTGCCGCCGACTCCGCTGGAGAAGATCACGCTCCGCGAAACCCTGATCATCGGCGTTTCGCAGATGTTCGCGATCCTGCCGGGACTGTCCCGCTCCGGGACCACGATTTCCGCAGGCATCCTGAGCGGCGTGAACCGTGAAGCCGCCGGCACCTTTTCCTTCCTGCTCGCGATTCCGGCGATCGGCGGCGCGGCGTTTCTGGAACTGCTCTCGCTGGTCCGGCACGGTGTGCCGCAGGGCAGCGAGGATGCCTCCATCCCGCAGATGGCAGTCGGACTGCTGCTGTCGGCGGCCGTGAGCTACGGCGCGCTTTCGTGGCTGACCACGCTGATCAAGCGCGGCAAGCTTTCCTATTTCAGCTATTATCTCTATTTTGCGGGAGTCGCGGTCATTCTGTGGCGGCTCGCGGTTGCAGTCAAAGGATAACCTTTCAAATCATGAGCAAACTGTTTTTTCTGGGCGCGGGCAAGATGGCGACCGCGATCGCGGGCGGCCTGGTCAAGGCCGGTACTTTCCAGGCGGATGAACTGCTGGCCTTCGATGTGAATCCCAAAGCGGCGGAAGCATTTCAGAATGCGACCGGCATCCGCTGCGTTACCGCCGACTGTAAAGCGGCGGCGGCCGGAGCGGAAACGATCCTGCTGGCCGTCAAGCCGCAGATGCTCGCCGACGCGGCCGCACCGTTGCGGAGCGAAGCAGGCAACCGGCTTTTCCTGTCGATCGTGGCGGGAGTCTCGATCGACAGGCTCACGGAACTGACCGGTTCGGAGCGGATCGTGCGGATCATGCCGAATACGCCGATGCTGGTCGGCCGGGGCGCCGCCGGTTTCTCCGCCGGACCGAAGGCCAACGAAGAAGATATCGCTTTGACTGAACGGATTCTCGCTTCAGTCGGCATCGCGTTCCGGGTCGATGAGAAGTATATGGACGCCGTGACGGCGCTTTCCGGCAGCGGCCCGGCTTACGTGTTTGAATTTATTCAGGCGCTGGCCGACGGCGGCGTCTCGGAAGGACTGCCGCGCGATATGGCGACGCAGCTGGCCGCGCAGACGGTGCTGGGCGCCGCGGAAATGGTGCTCAAGACCGGAACGCATCCGACCGTGCTGAAGGATCAGGTGACCAGTCCGGCCGGAACCACGGCGCGCGCTCTGGAAGTGATGTACCGCAACGGCTTCGCCGCGACGGTGATCGACGCGATGCACGCCTGCGCCAGACGCTCCGAGGAGCTGGGCAAAAAGTAATTTCGACCGGAACAAAGAGGGGACGAGGATGAGAGCAGCGACGGAGTGCAACGGTTGCCTGACTGTGGTCATGCCCGCCTATAACGAGGAAAACACGATCCGGAAGATCGTGAAACGGGTGCTGGAACGCCCCGAAGTCGGCGAGCTGATCATCGTGAATGACGCTTCGCGCGATGCGACATGGGAAAAGCTTCAGGCTTTCCGCGATGAGTCGCGGGTGCGGCTGCTGAACCAGGAGATCAATCAGGGCAAGGGGGCGGCGCTGATCCGCGGTTTCAAGGAAGCGACGAAGCCTTTCGTGATGGTGCAGGACGCCGACTTCGAATACGACCCGGACGATTATCCGGCCGTGCTCGCTCCGTTGCTGGCGGGGAAAGCGGATGTGGTTTACGGTTCGCGTTTTATGGCGACGCCGGGACAGGTGCGGTATTTCCATCATGAAATGGGGAATAAATTCCTGACGTTCCTCTCCAATTTTTTCTCCGACATCCACCTCTCCGACATGGAGACCTGCTACAAGGCATTCCGCCGCGAGGTGATCCAGAACCTGAAACTGGAATCGAAGCGGTTCGGCATCGAAGTGGAGCTGACCGCCAAACTGGCCCGTTCCCGGCGGCTGCGCATCTGGGAGGTGCCGATCACCTACAATCCCCGCCGCTACGATGAAGGCAAGAAAATCGGCTGGCGGGACGGTGTGGCCGCGTTGTGTCATATCATCCATTACAATGTTTTCAATTCCGACGAAAAAAGTTTCGTCCGCCCGTGGGATGAGGTATTGACCCCGGAACTGGCGGAGTAATCCATGCAACTGGCGATCGGTCTTCTGATTTTCAGCTGGATCATGCTGCTGGCGGTGGTCGGTTTCACTTTCCGGGACGCCCGTAACCGGCGCGCCCTGACGCAGAAGATCAAAACGCTGGAAGAAGAGCTGGCGGCAGAAAAAGACCGTGCCTTCAACCAGAGCATCGACATGGCCGAAAAAAGCGTCGCGCTGCTGGAACTCAAGGAGTCGCTCGAACAGGAACGGGAGCGTTCCGAGCAGCTGCTGCGCAATATCCTGCCGGAGCGGGTGATCCGGGTGCTGCAGCGCGAAGGGGCGAGCAAGCCGGAGCTCTTCGACAATGTGACGGTTTTCTTTTCCGACATCGTCGGTTTCACCCGGATGAGCGCGGAGCTGACGCCGGAGGCGGTAATTGCGGAACTTTCCGACATCTTCACGCAGTTCGACCATATTTTCACTTCGCACGGCTGTGAGCGGATCAAAACCATCGGCGACGCCTATCTGGCGGTCTGCGGCCTGCCGGAGCCCCGCCCCGAGCATTGCGCCAACATCCTGCGTTCCGCGCTTGAAGCGCGCGCGTATCTGGAACGGCGCAATCAGGATTCCCCCCATCAGTGGCGGATGCGGTTCGGGATTCACTCCGGCAGCGTGGTCGGCGGCATCGTCGGGACGGAAAAGTACCTGTACGATATTTTCGGCGACACCGTGAACACGGCGGCGCGGATGGAACAGCTCTCCGAACCCATGCGGATCAACGTCTCCGAAACCGTTCGGAACCTCGCCCCCGCCGACTGCGTATTCACTCCCCGCCCGCCCCAGGAAGTCAAGGGCAAGGGGGAGATGAAGATGTTCTTCCTCGACCGGTAGAGTGTCCACCGGTCAAAAAACGGCACGGTTCCGACGTTGTTTACGGCTTTGTACTTTCAAAGCCTTCACAAACGAGCAGCCGGTAGAATTCCGGGAAATGCGGATCATCGGTCCCCGGCCCGGTGAAACGGTTGATACGAAGCTGAGTACAGATCGTCAGATCCCAGCTTGCAAACCGGACAGCAGCCACTCTCCCTGCGTTTTCGCCGGTCGGAGGAGAAGCAAGTCCGGTTCGCATCAGTTCTTCCCACGGCAGAAATAACTCCGCCGTCCACTGTCGATCGAATTCAAGATGGGAGTTCAAGGAACCATCCACCGCCACCGCACTCGCCGGCCGATTAAAGCGGATACCTTCCGGCGGATTGAGCATCATCACATTCGTCGGATTCAATTGAATTTCAAGATGCTTTTCACCGGAGCGGGCATTGCGGGCCAGAAACAGCTCTACCACATCCTCAAGCCATAACAGCTCCCCTTCTTTCATGCGACCAATGATATCGGTATCCTCTACTATAAACGCGAAATACAATCCGCGTTCCGACCAAAGAGCAGCAGCCTGAACATTCTGTGCGAACTGCTGTTTCACATATTCACCGACCATCCGGGAAAGTTCGTTCCATTCGCCATCGGTCCGCGGCCTGGCCGGACGGCTGCGGTCAAGAGTAACCCATCTCGCGCTTTTCCAGTCGGGTTCAGTCAATCGCCCGTCAATGACCGGATCCCATACCGCCCTTCGGGCGATGACGGCTTCCGGCACGGCCAAACCGGAAAACGCCATCAGGAGGGCAAAGAGGAAAAATAAACTCCTCATGTTCTACTCCGTCACCAGCTTATAGGACCAGATGCCGGGAGTACGGTGAATGATCCGAATCGAATCGTTTTCGTGAATCAGTTCATCGCAGGAGTTACCGGTATACTCCTTACCGTCGGCATCGAGAGCAATGGCGCGGACGATTCGACCCGCCATGGGATTTTCCCGGACCTCAACAAATCCGGCTTGACCGTGGGGGAAAAAGCGGAGCCGCCAAACACCGGCTTTCTCCAACTCCAGAGACACTGCCGTATCGGTCCGCAGGAAACCACGGGACACCGCTTTGCCGTCGTTGTGGAATTCGGGGGACTTGCCTTCACCGCGACCATGATAGGTGCTTCCCAGCGGTTCGAGTGTCCAATCATAGTTCCGGGAATTCAGGAAACAACCGTTCTCTCCCTGCCAGTAATCAAACCAGAGACCGTCACGGCAGCCGGTTTCCGCTTCAAAATCCTTGCCCTTCGCATAAAAACCCAACGGCGCAACAGTGAGCTTATCATCCACTTTCCACGGCGTTTTTCCGAAATTCAACCAGATGGCGCTTGCGTCGGCGAATTCCAATTGCAGGCGCTGTATCTGAATTTTAGGCAGAAACACCGCCTGGCTCGAAGTCAGTTTACGGTTGTCCGGCGTGTAATACCAGATTGCTTTCACCGGCTGGTTGACCAGTCGCTCCACAATCTTCCGTTTCTGGTAATATTGGACGGCGGCGGGCAGGAACTGCCGTTTCATCTTGTCATCGATAGTGGGAGAACTCAGGAAAGAAAGTTCATTCAAGCTGTACCGGGCATATTCGGCAGGCAGCAGCGGGGCCAGTTCCCAGTCATTGGCATAGCCGCGCTTGTTCCAACGCTCGAAATAGCCCGCGCCGTGGTTTGTGGCAAGCGGACGGATCTTCAACAGTTGAAAGTCCACCAGAAGGCTGTTGTCATGCTTGGTTGCCGCCATTACCGCATCAATACGGCCGGAGTGAACCCAACTGGTCAACGGGGAAGATTCGCCGAATACAGGCCCCTGATAACTGTCGCGAGCCAACTGCCACAGCGCATTGTTCGGTTCGAGGGTTCCGGCGGTCATCCCCGCCTTGGGAACACCGGCGCGAAAGTCGATCCGCCACCACGGCAGATGGGCGCTGTGAACATCGAGGTATCCGGCGTTCGGTCCGAGTTTTTCGCGGATTTCAGCCATATTCGGTTCGGCATATTTCAGGATTTTCGACGGCGCCATCTCGCAGGAATCCGCCCAGGCACGCTGCGGCTTGCCGTTGGAACAGAGCATCAGATCGTCCGGATTCCATTGCGGCGAAGTCGGATAGAAATCCTTATAGTTATCATGCAGCGCAATACGCATGCCGTTTTCCTTTGCCCGGTCAATGACCGCTTTCAGGGTATCGAGTCCGCCGCGCGCTGTCGAAGGCGGCATGATGGTCGGCAGCTTGCGGTCGAATCCGGCATTCTGCCAGCGATGAACCAGAATCACCAGCTGATCCATACCGTAGCGATGGTACGTATCAAGCAGGTCGCCGAGTTCGTCGAAATGGCCGTACCAGTATTCCATCACCACCCGGGAAGCAAGTTCTTCCCGATAGGGTGAAACAGGATTCGGAATGGAGGGCAGCACCTTGGGGAGAGTATCGGCCACGGTGATTGCCACGGTATCCCTCAACGGCGCGACCGTCTTGCCGTCCAGTGTCGACTGATAGGTGATGGTCGGAGCGGGAGAGGTGCTGTTGGTTTTGGTCCAATCGGCCTGATAGGAGAAAAACCAGCCGGGAGCTTCCAGATAGCCGAGGTCGCCGCCGAAACCGAAGAACGCAATATTGTCGTTGTAGCGAAACTTGGTATTATCGCCGTTGGTAATCAACCGCATATGTTCCGGACGCGGTTTCAGAATGCGCAGCGGTACATTTTTCTTTTCCGAACTGAAATCAAAACACAGAGATCCGCCGGAGAGATACAGCCGGACCGTTACCGGTAAAGTGAATCTGTCGTTTTTCCAGATGTATTCGGCAATCACCGCATCATTCTCCTGTCGGACGGCGACCAGTTCTTCAGCGGCGGCCCTGCCGCCGAGTTCCGGCGCCATGCGGAGCGTAATCGGCAATGCCGGAGCGCCGTTCAGGCTTGCGGTAATGCCGGAAAGCCCGGCCTTTGGTTCAAACCGATAGGTATAGCGGGTGCCATCCAGCTGATTTTCCAGAACCGCCACTCCGTCTTTCAGAGCAATCGAAGGCTTTCCCGCCGGAACTTGCGGCGCAACATTCACCCGGTTGGCCCCGTTCAGCAGGGAATAATCGGCGGCAACTACCGGAGGCAGCTTGACCGGAGGAATCACAGGTGCGGGATTCCAGCAAAGGTTGTCAATCGCAAAATGATCAGTCGTTCCCTTGTTGAGATTCAGCCGGGCAAAAGTGATCTCCCTGACCCGGGAAAATTCATCAGTGGACTGAAAGACGGCAAAATAGTCCTGCCATGTATTGTTCTTTTCAGGATCGGGCTGTCCGTGAACCACATACTCTTTCAGGACATCCCCCTCTTCTCCGACAAACTGGATCCGCAGCGAACCGGTGGCAAAACAGATCCCGACACCAGCGGCCGCAACCGGTTCCCGGAACAGAATACGGCCGGTTATCTCCCCGTTTTTCCCGGGGGCCCCGAGACTTCGAGGAACAGACAGCAAATAGGCAGGAGCGGTGGAAAGTGTAAATCCTTCGAAGCCGACCGTCTGCGTTCGCCCGGCATCGGAAACCCGATCAACAGCGGTTTGATTTTCAAACTCACGTTCATCAAAAGTCAATCTCCGTCCCCTGGCAAACAGTTTCTCCCAGCCGGCGGCCTCCACCCCGAGAAATATATCCGGGTGGTCATGATATTTAGCGGTTCTGGCCTCAAAGCCATTGTTCAATACGATTTCCGCCGCAACTCCCCAAGAAACGGAACCGGCCAATGCGACAGCAAACAGTGTCATAAACTTCATCTTGAATACTCCTTAAGAAAAATAATGGTCTTACCATTTCCAATGTTTATCGACCGCGTACCGAATCTTGTACAGACCGGTGCTTTCTTCAACGGCAAATGCATCATCCTGGGAAACGCTGCGGGCGCTGCCGTCGCAGAAACCGACATTGGAACCGTGGCCATGCCGCTTCTTAGTCACATCGACCCGGCCCGCCATCAGATTGTTTTCCGCCCACTCCCGGTCATTGGCATTGGCCAGCCGGGAACGCAACTTCGTGGTATACCCCAGCAGGATAGTCGTTGAACCGTCTCCGACCAACACGGAACTGCTCGGGATTTTCCACGTCTTAAGCGGAGCACGTTCATCATGGCAATAGCTGTTCAGATAACCGTTGATGCCGTATCCAATCGGCGAATAGGCTTTTTCCTTCCATTCCAGAATCTTCTGATAACCAGTCGAGTCGGAGGGGCAATTGAAAATATTTGTACCGACGTATTTATTGATCACAAGCAACCCGGCCCATGTCGCATAATCGCTGACGTACCAGAGCCCGAGTTGTGCCGCTTTGTCGGCAGGCGGCACCCGGTTTCCGGCATCGGAATCCGCATACATCAGGCAGGCGGTTGTAATCTGCTTGACATTGCTGAGGCATCGTGCTGCCTGCGCCACACTGCGCGCTTTGTTCAGCGCCGGCAGCAGCATCGCCGCCAGAATCGCGATGATCGCTATCACAATGAGCAGCTCAATAAGGGTGAAACGGATAGTACGCGGCAGAAAATCGCGGTTTTGAGTGATTTTCATGATACTGCTCTCCTTTACTGTTGATTCAACATATACTGATAGCCCTCGTAACAGCTTTTTACAATATCCTCAAGCTGCATTTCCGCAAGCCCGATGCAGGCATCGGCGGCGCCGTAGTAGATTTTCACCGAATTGTCCGGTTCGAGCAGCGCATTGCAGGTGAACACCACGTTGCCGGCGCGGCCGGTCCGCTCGTAGGGAGTTTCCGGGAAAAGCAGCGGGCGCTTGCTGCGGGCGATCACTTTCCACGGTTCCCTGTAATCGAGAATCGCCGCGAACAGCGCGTAGATTGAACCGTCGCAGCTGGCAGACACTCCGTGGTAGATTTCGAGCCATCCCTCCTCGATCCGGATCGGCGGAGCGCCCGCGCCGAGCTTGAGCTGGTCCCAGTGGCAGGGGCGCGAACTCATCACCGGACGGCTTTCCCCCCAGTAGACCAGATCAGGCGAAAAACTCATCCACATATCGCAGGGTGACTGTTCGCCGCCGCCGAACGGGCGGTCGAGGCGGCAGTACCTGCCGTCGATCAGCTCCGGAAACAGCGCGCCGTTGCGGTTGTTGATCTCCGAGCTGATCGATACGGATTCAAATTTCACGAAATCACGGGTTTTCACGAAACCGATCCGGGTGCCGTTCAGCGCGTTGTTGTGGCTGCCGTAGGCGATGAACCAGTCGTCGCCGATCTGCGTGATGCGGGGATCGTACACGCCGTTCTCCTCCCAGTAGTCCGGCGGTTTCGGCCAGTCCACCGGCGCGGGATCGAACTTGAAGTGGTAACCGTCCCGGCTGCGCGCGATCCAGAACAGGATGCCGCCCTCGTTGTGGAACACGTCGACCAGCAGCAGGTATTCGCCGTTGAATTTGACCGCTCCCGGATTCAGGATGAAGTAGCCCGCCTTCTCCGGCAGGTTCCGGACAGTCAGAATCGGATTTTCTCGTAGCGTTGAAAAGATTTCTTGTACATGGAAAATGTTTCTTATGGTTGGTAAACTGTTTCGTTCGCTATTAATAGTATGATCGATTTTGTTCAAAATGTCAAGAGGCAATTCAAAAAAATCGACAGATTTCCATCATTTTGCGATCGGATTCCCGGATTCCGAACCGATGACCGGAAGCATTGCCCGAATTGCGGTGGAAAAACGGCGCAACCGGTGGTATGTTATGGTATTCAACCGAAATTCAACCGATTTACGGATCTACAAGCTATGGCCGATTTCGATACCGAACTGGATTTGTTCAGCTTCATCCCGGCGGAGCCGGTCCCCGAACCGCCTCCGCCGCCCCGGCCGGCGCGGCGAAAACCGGCGCACCGGGAGCTGCAGCAGCTCTGCTTCGGCTTCCTGTGGTCGCTGAATCCCGATGCGGCGGCGATGCGGGTTCCGGCGCGCTTTCACAAATATCAGGTGACGGCAGCCGGTTTCTGGCGCGGCGAAACCGGCCGCAACCGGAGTGTGGAACGCACCGCGGTGGTCGTATTGTATGAACGTTTCGAGCATTGCTTCGCCGACTGCGCGGACCGGGACGCCCGGCTGGCGGCCATCCATGAATTGCGTGCCGAAAAGGAGGCCCTGGAAGCGGAGATCCGCCGGACAGAGCCGGAACTGGGTTCGACCGACGACCTGTTTTCGGACTTCCGGGTCTGGAACTACGCGGCCAGCCGGAACCGGGACTACCTGAAACTGCGCCGAAGGCTCGAAAAGCTCCAGCACGCGCTGCATCAGGGAAGCCGCCTGGAGCATATCCGGCACACCGGCGTCGCGGACTACTGCTATCTGGCCGTGCCGGAAAATCTGGTGGCTCCCGATGAAATCGCGGCAGGCTGGGGGCTGGTCTATCTGGAGCCGGGCCGGAAGTTCCGGCTGGTGCGCGAAGCCGAAGAACAGGCGATCGCCACCCCGGAGGGACGGCAGCTCCTCGCCGAAAACATCGCAATCGCCGCCTCATGCAACGCCAGATTCGCGGCGGGGCTGGATGTCAGGAAAGACGGCACGGTAGTCTACCGGCGGCCGCCGCGCAAGCGCTCCCGCCTCAAATAGCTTGCTTCCTGTTCTCTTGAAGTTTCCGGGATTCCGCTTCTGTCGGAGCAGATATGTTCAATAATTCCCAGCCCCCACATCCATCGTTTCTCCCGGTTGAAAAACAGCGACGATTCGCTCATGCCGGGGCGGAGCATCCGGATTCTGCTCCCGCCAGCGTACCAACTCTATTCCGCGAAAGGCCATTTCACGCGCCTGTGTGCAGAACACCGCCGGACGCGGACAGTAATACCAGGCTTCCAGCCGGTCGCCGTAACAGAGCACCCCCACCTCCCGGGGAACGCGCATGCCGGAATCACAGAGTCCGCGCATCACTCCCCAATAACAGCTCAACGGCGTGACGATCAATGCTCCGCGCAAGCTGTTGCCGAGCATCCGCACCTTTTCCGTCAGCACCTTGTGGGGCAATTCAAAACGGGGCACCTCGAAAAGCAGCGAGGTATCATCGAGCACCACATCCGGGTAATGTTCCGCCATATAACGGCCTATCTGATGCATTCCGGGATTCAGGAAACGCTTCCCGGCCATGTTGCGTATGAACTGCTCCACCTGCACAATCCGGCGATAGCCGGCTTCATACAGCCTGCAGGCCAATTCCACCAGTCCGAACTCGGGGGAATCGACCACGGCATCCACGCCGCCGATTCCATCCACGCTTCCGCAGAATACGACCGGCTTGCCTCCGGAACGGAATTTCTTTTGCAACGATTCCGGAATCGTCCAGAGATCACGGATCGACATACAGAACATGGCATCCGAATTTCCCCACAAGTCAGCAATCGTCTTTTCTTCCCACGAGCGAGCATAGATCACTTTGACCAGCCATCTCGCATGTTCGGAAGCCTCAGAGATATACATGTTGAAATCAAGGTATTCCGGCGCCGACCAGGCGGGCAGTACCACCCCGAGCTGCTTTTGTACTTTATGCTCCGGAATTTCGCAGCGAACAAAGGTGCCGATGCTGTGGGCTCGCTCAAGGTAACGCTCAGCCACAAGCGTTCCCACCGCCTTGCGCAACGTCATATAACTGACGCCGAACTGTTCGGCCATGATCCGCTCCGGCGGAAGCAGCGCGCCGCGCGGATAGTTTCCGATCCGGATCTCCCGCAGAATCTGCTCTCGAATTTGATTTACCTTACTGGGACGCATATTGCTTAATATTCCATGCAAACCGCCAAAATGCAAGTCGTTCAAGGAGCATATACAAACCGAATCTTGCGGAGCCAAACGGTAATTTCTCCGGCGGCGCTGTTCACTCCGATCCGCAGCCGCCTTATCCGGTCCGGTTCAAACCCGGCAGGAAACTGCACAGTAAGCTTCTCCCACTCCCCATCAGGAGCAACCCGCAAATAGAGGTCGCGTTCCCCTTCACCGGGAACCGCCATTACCAGCATCTGCCTGACTGCGGCGGGCGAAGAGACCTTTGCCTCCAACGCAATTCCAAGCGCCCCCTTCAACGACTCCTGCGGCAGTTGAAGTTCGTATTCCGGATAACTCCAGCGGTCCTCGATCGCCGGGAAAACGGTGTGGAAACGGATAGCCTCTTCCATCTCGTCATAAGCGATCTGCATCTCGCCCGAAGCATTTTTACGCCAATTGACCGGATCGAGCATCGCCGTGATTTCCAGTTTCCGCCCGGAACCCGCCATCGCCTGCAGCCCCTGTACCGGAACCACCAACGGCGTCACCCTGCGGCCATTGAAAACCCCGCCGACCGCAAGGACCGTCTTAAAGGCCCCGTCATATGCCGGCGAAAAGCGGAGCGCCAACTCCGCCTTGCCGAAGGGTGGAACAGACACCGACGGAGGAATCCCGGTACAATCCCCGCCGGAAACCGTGATCGTCCCTTTCTTCGGTTTCCCGGAAAGGTTCCAGATTTCCAGTTTGAAACGCGCCTCCGGCTGCCGGATATCCACATAGTCCTTGCCGCTGGAAAGCAGAAAATCCTCTGAAAGTTCCGTACGGAACACGACTGTTCTGTCCTCTCCGGCTTCCGGATCCCGGGCAACCGGTGGAAGGATGGCCCGGTCGATGACGGTCAGACCGGTCACACCGTGGAGAAAGCTCGGAAAGCGCGAAACCGTCAATGCTTCCTCCTTCATCTCAAAAGGCGTTCCGAACAGGTCGGTCCCACATAACGGCCCTTCCTGCGGAGGAAGGACAATCCTGCGCAATTTAGGGTCCGCCGCAGAGAGTCCGGGACGAACCGGTTCCGTATCAAGCTCGGATATACTCCAGTATACCAGAGTCCGACTCCCGTTTCTGTGTCGGTACAAATATCCTTTCACGCCATCACCGACATCAGCCTCCCCCTCCGGGATCGCATCGCCGAGCTGATCTACCAGCGTGGCGAAAGCGGCAAAGCCGGGTTTCACCGTGTAGTCGCGCCGCATCAGCCCCCAATCCTTGTTTCCTCCATTCTCGCTGTAGGGAGGAAGAACGAAGAAAAAATCACGGGACACCCCGAGCATCTGCATGGAGATCATCATCTTCGGCAGATACTCCGCAATCAGCAGTTCTTGGTCGAAAGAGTGTTGCCGGATTCCCGGCATAAAGCTCTCCTCGCGTCCAGCCCCCTCCATGCCGGAACCGTTCTCTGTAAACCAGATCGGCCGGCCCGCAATACCGCAGCGTTCCATATGAGCCCGGATGTCCGTCAGGATCTCCGGAAAATCCCGGAGAGGCCGGTAAGTATGGATATTGAAAATATCGAAGTAGCAGCCCGCTCCATTTTTCATCACGACATCTGCATACGGCAGCACCGGCGTTATCGCAAAACCACCGATCGCTACCGTCGCCTCCGGCTCCCCGGCTTTAAACCCCAGCGATGCGGCTTTCAGAGCAGCGGCGTAATCCCACGCGCTCTCCTGACCGAAGCCGTGATCCTGTTCGTTCCAGAATTCCCAATTGGCCATGCAGCCCCTGAAAGCCTCCGCCGCATTTTTTGCAAAAACGTATGTGTCGAGAAGATTGGTCGGGAGCAAACCTTTCCCGTTCCTGCACCAGCCGGGAGAGTCGTGATACATTCCGGAGAGCCTGATCCCGCGTTCCTTCAGCAGTTCCGCATTGGTCTTGTAATAGGTCCACACATATCGGTTCCGGGCGGGATTCACTTCGGCCCAGCTCATGCGATCGCGTACCATGCCCGCACCGGAACGCCGGGCGACCTCCGAAACGATTTCAAAGGCGTTTCCCGGTTGTCGGGGATTCTCCGCATCGGGCCGGGCCAACCAGCTCTGGGCGGAGTCCAAAGCAAAAAACATATCCGGATTTGCCGGCCGCTTTCCGGGATCGGAAACTACCGCGAATCCGCGACTGCCTGTAAAGCCCCCGCCGCCAATCAGCTCCAGCTTATAGTATCCGTTGGGCAAAGGTGCCAGAACCAGTTCCTTCCCCGGCCACGTTCCCTGGCGCACCACTTCATCGCGCCAATTTCGCAATGTCCATGTGCGTGGCGGCGATTCCACGCACTTCAATGAGAATTTCAATTTCTCCCCTTGCACAAAGGCTGCACCGGGAGCCGCGGCAACCAGGGATTCGGAGGTATCCACAACGGCCGCACCGGCCGCCAGCGTCATACAAAACAGAAAAAGATATTTCATCATGATCATCAGAAATTGAATTTACTGTTCCCGATTACAACCGGAACCGTCGAACCGCCGGAATGGAAAGTGAAAATTTCACGCAGCCTGAAACGGTCGGTCGCCGCCGCATGTCCGTCGAAGAACCACATATTCGCGCGGTCGCTGTGCCGGAGCGCATATCCTGCGTTCTGACCCGTCGTGACATACCATATCTGCAGGTCCGGCTGATCATCGGTTTTGACTGAATCGGCAAGTCCCCAGCTTTTATCTCCCCGCCTCATGCGTTTGAGCAGGATATATGCGGCAGGATTGCCGCCGCCCGACCAAGTCTGATACTCCGGACGCAGCCCGAAAGAAGGATCGCCGCTCGGGAAAGGAACCGCATATACATAGGGATGATAGTTCGTTGCATCCGGCAGGCGCTGCGCGGTTGCGGGACAGTTATTCAGCTTCCAATTGTAATAACCCAGCTTGAAAAACATCGGCGCCGGCAGGTTTGCCGCCCAGTCGGCAGTTGCCTGCCAGCTCGGAGAATCACTCAACAAAGCATGATAGGAGTGCCAATTGCCCGCGTTCCCGACATTCAATGCCAACATTACGCTATCATTGAAATCATTAGCATAGAACAGGAAACCGGTCCCGATCTGTTTCTGGTTGTTCAGACATGCAGTAGAGTGAGCTCTCCCTCTGGCACGGTTCAGAGCCGGCAACAGTATTCCGGCAAGAACTGCAATGATCGCAATCACCGTTAGCAATTCAATCAATGTAAATTGAAATTTGCTTCGCATAAAAACCTCCAATCGTTTATTACTGTCGATGCTATATATTATGGCACGAAGCTATTCTAAAGTCAAGAGTATATATTGAAAAAATTTCAAAAATTACAGAAATCACCAGATATTTGGATCAGAATAAAGCCAGTCACACTGATACGCAACGAAAAACGGATTGACACTCAGCGATTTTACAGCCGTAATACCAAACGAACCGCAAACTTTATAATTACAAATCGGGATTCAGGATAGAATCATAATCCGTCGGCCAGCTGCCTGAGCTTTTTCAGGTCCAGCTTGCCGCTGCCGAGCAGCGGCAGATGGTCGATCTTCACGAAATCCTCCGCCTTCGGAATCCACAAATTCGGCATTTTCTCACCGCGCAGGGCCTCCACAATCGCCGCCGGGTCGAGGTCGTCGGGCGTATAGAATACCACCAGCCGTTCGCCGCGCTTCGCGTCGCCGCGGCCGGTCACCGCGACCTCCCGCTCCTCGCGCCCCCGGATTTTCGCGATCGCCTGCTCCACCAGTTCATGCGGCACCATTTCGCCGCCGATCTTGCTGAAGCGGGAGGCGCGGCCGGTGATATACACGTAACCGTCCTGGTCGATCCGGGCGATGTCGCCGGTGTCGTAATAGCCGTCGCGCAACACGTTGCGGGTCTGTTCGGGATCGTTCAGATAGCCCTTCATCACGATGCCGCTTTTGACCTGCATCCGGCCCGGCTGGTCCGGCCCCAGCTCGAAGCCGGTATCGGGATCGACCACCCGCACGTGGATGCCCGGCAGCGGCGTGCCGATGCTGCCCGGATGGTCCGCGTGCCTGCCCAGTTGGAAGATCGAATTGCACAGGTTGATCGTCACGATCGGCGAGAGTTCGGTACAGCCGTATCCCTCGATGATTTCAAGCCCGGTCAGCGCACGGAACTTCGCGGCCAGCTCGGGACGGAGTTTTTCCGCGCCGGTGATCACCAACCGCAGCGGACGGAGCTGTTCCGGCTTCGCCTTGCGGATGTAGTTCTGCAGGAAGGTCGGCGTCGCGGTCAGGATCGTGATGTTGAATTCCTCGATCGCCTTGACCACCCCCGCCGAATCCAGCGGATTGACCACATAGACCGTCGGCGTGCCCGACATCGCCGGGAACGCGAATTCCACCGTGAAGCCGTAGGCGTGGAAAAGCGGCAGATTGCCGACGATCCGGTCCGCCTTGCTCCACACGATCACCCGCCAGAACGCCCACAGATCGCAGTTGATGTTGCGGTGAGTCAGCATCACCGCTTTCGGCCTGCCGGTCGACCCCGAGGAGAAGAGCAGCACCGCCTGCCGCTGCACGTTGAAGCCGGAGAGCGGCGCCAGGCGGCGCACCAGCATCCGGCGCGGCAGCAGCAGAATGCGCAGCGCGGCCCGCTTTTTCTCCCGCTTCGTCACGGATTTGGCGACGTCCTCAAGGAACACCATCTCCGGAGCCGCCTCCCAGCCGAGTTTCGCAAGGAATTTGCGGCTGGTCAGGATCACCGAAATTCCGGCGCGGCGGGCGGCTTCGAGCGCGACGTCGGCTCCGGCGCTGAAATTGATCACCGCCGGAGTCCGGTCGCTGTACATCACGCCCAGCATCAGCGACGCGAGAACCGTGCAGTTCGGCATCAATACGCCGACATAGCCGGATTCGCCGATGTCGAGGGCACGGATTTTCTTCGACAGGATCGCGGCGCGGACCAGCATTTCAAAATTCGTGACCCTGGCGCCGTCCGCATCGTAATAGGTGACCGCGAAAGGATGGCGTTTGGCGCGCAAGGCGAATGCGGTGTGGATCGGCACCTCGTTGGGCTGCGGCCCCATCTCCGCCTCCGCGCCCAGTTCGGAGATGCGCTGGCGCAGCTGGAATGCGGAAAGCTCCGGCGAAACCGGATCGCCGATGTTCAGGTTGAACTGCACCGGCAGCGTGCGCGGCTTCTGGTATTTGAGCTTGCCGCGGAAGATCGTGAACAGCCTCCCCCACAGCATCCCGATCCGCACCGGAATCACCGACACCTGAACCCCCGCCGGCAGCAGCGGCGCGACGCCCGATTTGAACCGCATCAGCCCGCCGTTGCCGGAGATGCCGCCCTCCGGGAACAGACAGAGCACGCCGCCCTTGCGCAGCTCGGCGCGGCTGCGCTCGAAAAACCGCTGCATCGCCTTGGGGCGGCGCAGGTTCGGCACCTTGATCACCCCGAGATACCAGAAGATGAACCGGGTCGGCACGAACTCCAGCACCTCCTGCTGGATCATGAAACGCACCGGGCGCGGCGAAATCGACTGGATCAGCAGCAGGTCGATCAGCGACACATGGTTCGACACGATCAGCACCGGCCCGGATTCCGGGATGTTCGCGCCGCCGATCACCCGCAGATTGACCACCGTGTGCCGCAGAAGCCACACGATGATTTTCAAGGTCCAATGCGGTTTCAGGAAGAAAATCAGCAGGCCGATGACCACGGCCAGGCTCAATACGGCGGCAAGAATGGAGTCCCAGTGCATAAGCTATTCCAGATGTTGAAGTTCTGCTTTGAACTCTTCGAGAGAATGACAGTTCAGATAAGGATTGAGCTTTTTCTCTTCTCCGAGGGTGCGGAAAGGAACCGGGCCGTAATCGTGCCCGGAATAAACCACCAGCGAATCCGCCAGCGGCAAAATCTTTTTCATCAGGGAGTTGTACATCTCCTTCGACCGGCAGAAGCCGATACAGCCGACAAACAGCACGTCTCCGGTGAAAACCGCCGAATCGTCGGCGAACCGGTAGCAGACCGAATCGCGGGTGTGCCCCGGCGTGAAGATCGCTTCGACCGCGGTCTCCCCGAACGGCAGCAGCTGCCCGTCCCGGAGCCGCGTCCGGCCCGCCAGCGGATGATTCGGATGCGCGACCACCTCAGCCGGGAAAAAGCCGAGCGCCTCCCCGACCGCCTGCGTATGGTCGAGATGGCCGTGAGTCAGCAGGATATAGCGCGGCGTGATGCTTCCGGCCGCTTCGACCGCCCTGCAGATCACTTCGGCGTCGCCGGTCGGATCGACCAGCAGCGCGTCTCCATTCGCCGCGACCGCCAGATAGCTGAAATTGTGATCGAAACCGCCGACCGCAAGCTGGTGGACCGTGACGCTCATCAGTACTCCCCCATCGCCAGGGAGAGGGCGGCGTAGTCGCCGATCTTTTCCCCGAGCTGCGCCGGGACGATCCGGCAGCGCTCCACCGCGGCCGGAAGCGCCTCGCCGCGCAAGGTTTCCTCCATCGCCGGGCGCAGCAGCGCCTCGGAGCGGGCGAAAATGCTGCCGATCACGATCAGTTCCGGATTCAGCAGGTCGACCAGCACCGCCAGTCCCCGCCCGAGCCATTCGCCGCACTCGCGGTAGATTGCAATGGCGAGGTCGTCGCCGCCGTCGGCCGCATCCGCAACCGTTTTGGCGGTCACGGCGCACAAATCGGCGGCAGTCGGACACCACTCCACCGGTATTCCCCGCTGCAACTGCTCCCGAACCCGGATCGCGGCCAGTTGCGCAAGGCCGCCGCCGGAGCAGAATCCCTCAAAGGAGCCCGCCTTGCCGAAGCCGGCCGGTCCGAACGGGGCCAGCCGGATATGGCCGCACTCCCCGGCGAGGTCGCAGCACCCCGCATAAAGCCGTTTATTCAGAATCAGGCCGGCGCCGAGTCCGGTGCCGAAAGTCAGAAACGCCATGGATTCCACTCCCTGCCCGGCACCGAATTTCCACTCGGCGACCGCTCCGGCATTGGCGTCGTTCTGAAGCCGGACCGGGCGGCGGAAGCGGTTTTCGAGCATGCTGACGATCGGCACCTCATCCCAGCCGGGCAGATTCGGCGGCGACTGAATCACTCCGGCGCGGCTGTCCAGCGGACCGCCGCAGGAGACGCCGAGGCCGTGGAGCCGATCATTGGTCAGCTCGTGCCGGGCCAGCATCCCGTCGGCGAGGCGGGTCATCTCCTCGATGCACCGCTCCGGCTCACGGAACTCCGCTGTGGGGAAAACGCCGCGCTCCAGAAACTCCAGTTCGCCGTCCGTCCCCGCGGCGCCGAGGATCACCGCACACTTGGTGCCGCCGACATCGAATCCGACCAGAAATTTTTTATCCATCAAACCCCCTCCCGAAATGGAAGTTGAAAAAATCACGCTTGCTACTTTCTATTTATAGTAGCCCTGTTTGCAGCTTTTTTCAACCCGGCGGGCAGGAGGGAACGGCTTTTCATCGATAAACTTGTCCGCACACCTTGCAAAAAAACGATTCTGTGATATAGTAAGCTACTTGTATGAATTCTGTCCCCGTGATGCGGGGATGACGAAAAGACGACACAAAACAACGAATCAAGGAGTTGATAAAATGGCTGTACCGAAAAGAAAAACCTCGAGAATGAAGAGACGCCAGCGCAAGGCCGCCAACCGCTACGAAGGCGTACAGGCCACCTATTGCACCAACTGCTCCGCTCCGTCGACACCGCACCGGGTCTGCCCGTCCTGCGGTTTCTACAACGGCAAGCAGGTCCTGAACGTCGAAGCGTAAGCCGTTTCTGCGTTTGCGTTGATTTCCGTTGTCTCTGGAGGCTGGAGCGAGTATGAAGATTGCCGTTGATGCCATGGGTGGCGATTATGCGCCCGGAGTGGTGGTCGAGGGTTTGACCATCGCTCTGGCCGATTTTCCGGATTACGATTTCGTACTGGTGGGTCATCAGGCCAAACTGGCATTTTATCTGGAAAAGTACGGAATCGCCGATCATCCCCGGGTTCAGGTGGTTCACGCCGAAACGGTCTGTGAGATGTCGGAGCCTTCGGCGATTTCGTTGCGCGCCAAGCGTAATTCTTCGATCACCGTGTGCGCGAAGCTGCTGAAAGAAAAGCAGGTCGACGCGATGGTGACGCCGGGCCACACCGGGGCCACGGTGGCCGCGACCAAGGTATTGGTCCGGACCCTGCCCGGAGTCGACCGGCCCGCGCTGGCCGCCAGTTTGCCCTCCCAGGAAGGGCGCTTCATCCTGATGGATGCGGGCGCCAACCCCGACTGCACTCCCGTCAATCTGGCGCAATTCGCCATCATGGGTGAAATCTACGCCCAGTATCTGTTCAAGCTCGACCGGCCCCGCGTCGGCCTTCTGAGTGTCGGCGGCGAGGACATCAAGGGGTGCGAACTGACCAAGGAATCCTTCAAGCTGATGGATCAATTGCCGATCAATTTCGTCGGCAACGTTGAAGCGGACGTGGTATTCGAAGGAGCTTCCGATGTGCTGATCAGCGACGGTTTCGCGGGAAACGTGATGCTCAAAGGCATTGAAGGCCTGGCGAAGTCCACGATGTTCTGGCTGAAGCGGGTGCTGACCAAAAACGCGCTGCGGCTGGTCGGGGCGATGCTGGCGAAAAACGCGTTCCGCGAATTGAAGGCATTCGGAGACGCCGATGACGTCGGCGGCGCACCGCTGCTCGGAATCAACGGAATCTGTATCATCGGCCACGGTTCATCGAGCCCCAAAGCGGTTCGGAATGCGATCCGGGTGGCCGGCGAGTGCGTCACGTTCGGTCTCAACGACCGGATCATCGCGAAAATCAACGAGACGCACAGTACGACGGCCGAACTGGAAAAGAAGCTGGCCGCCGAAAAGCAATGAAGTTTAATTTTACACGCCGGGAGCGTAAATGAGCATCAGAATTGCAGGAACCGGGTCCTATGTCCCTGACCGGGTGATGACCAATGCGGATTTGGAAAAGATGGTCGAAACCAGTGACGAGTGGATTCGCACTCGCACCGGAATTCAGGAGCGCCGGATCGCCGCGCCGGAACAGGCCACCAGCGACCTCGCCTATGAAGCCGGAAAACGCGCGCTTGAAATGGCCGGAATCACCGGTGACCAGCTCTCGGTAATCATCGTCGCGACAATCACTCCCGACCACGTGTTTCCGAGCACCGGCTGCATCCTGCAGAAACGCTTCGGCGCTTCCAATGCGTTCTGCTTCGATCTGGAAGCCGCCTGCTCCGGTTTGCTCTATTCGCTCGAAGTCGGCCATTCGCTGATGAAAGCGAATCCCAAATACAAATACGCGCTGGTGATCGGCGCAGAAAAGCTCTCCAGCATCACCGACTGGACCGACCGCAATACCTGTGTGCTCTTCGGCGACGGTGCCGGCGCGGTAGTGCTGGAAAATACCGGTGCGGAGGGCGCCGACTGTCTGCTGGCCAGCGATCTGCATGCCGACGGCGGCTATGCCGATATCCTGATCATGCCCGCCGGCGGCAGCCGGATGCCGTTCACCGCGGAAACCCTCGCCAATCATATGCATTCGATCCATATGGCCGGCCGCGAAACCTTCAAGCTTGCGGTCAACGCAATGGTCAGCGCCTGCAAAAAGACGCTGGAAGACGCGAATGTCGCCCCCTCTGAAATCCGGATGGTCGTACCGCATCAGGCGAACCAGCGCATCATTCAAGCCGTCGCGCAACGCCTCGACGTCGCCAATGACCGGGTCTTCGAAAACATCGGTCACTACGGCAACACCTCCGCCGCCTCCATCGGCATCTGCCTCGATGAAATCATCCGCTCCGGCGATATCGAGCGCGGCGATTATCTGCTGCTGACCGCATTCGGCGGCGGTCTGACCTGGGGCGCAATCCTGTTGCGCTACTGATTTCCCATGCGATACAGCCGGAGCCGAAAAACTCCGGCTTTTTTTCCGTTCGGGATTTCACCTTTGGCGATCAGGGCGCTTCGCCCGGCCGCCGAATGCGGAATTCCGATTCGGAGACTTGCCCCCGGTGCTACTTCGTAATTCCACCAAAGTCCGTATCATCCTCTCTATAAGGACGATCCAGCAGGAATGCGGAAGGATTTAAAGAACTGCCGTTCATCCAGTGGCTGGACGACACGGTCGCGGCATGGCCATCGCCGAAAAGCACACCGTTGCCGCTGGAGTGGACTCCGGTCCGCTCTTTCTTGAAGCTGCCGGACGAGTACCAATTCAACGGAGCGGGCCGGAATACGATCGAATTGCGCATCGAGCCGGAAAGGTCGCACATGATGATGATTTTGGATGACAGCGCCTTACCGTTGGAAATCTTGATTCCGCTCGTTCCGGTCTTCGGCATTGCATGCGCCATGCCGTTCGGCCATTTACCGCACACAAATTTCTTCCGGTCCGTACCGGCGACGTAGGTGTTGAGCAACGGACATTCAAAATTTTTGATCCGCCCCAGATTGGCAGTATCACTCTCATTGACGCTGGCTCCGACATAAGGGGCCAGCTGCAAGGAAAGAAAAGTTTTTTCAGAAAGAACCTGCTGGTTGTTTTTGATCGTATCGGTAAACGGCATGAAGCCATCGCTGTTGTCGCTGTATTGGGCATAGGCCAGCCCCAACTGCTTGTCGTTGTTGGTACAGGTGATCTCCTTCGCCTTGTCCCGCGCCCGGTTCAGGGCGGGCAGCAGCATTCCGGCCAGAATTGCGATGATCGCAATCACTACTAACAATTCGATTAAAGTAAAACTTCTTTTCATAGCTCCCTTTCTAATCAATATAGATAATAATAACTATTGTCAACTGTGGAATTTTCTGAAAACAGCTTCGGAAAATTCCATAGAGTTTTGAAAACAGACGGTTCCGCGACTCCATGCGGAATCGCGGAACATCCCCGGGAGATCCTCTTTACTTCACGTCGAAGGAGAACACCCGCATCGGTTCGGCGCTCCAGCCCGTTTCCAGCACCAGCCGCACCGCCGACGCCTGAACCGGTTTCCAGGCCAGCTGCACCAGCCGGTGATGGTTTTCCTCCACATTCGCCAGCACGACGTTTTTGCCGTCCACATCGGCTTCCACCCGGAAGGCGCGCGGCAACTTCGCCGGCATTTCGCGGATTTCGCCGGAGGTCTCCACATTGCGCTGCCGCTTCAGGTCGGCAAGATCGCTGTCGAACACCAGCCGCGCTCCGGAAACCGTCTCCGGTTTGTCGAAGGTGTAGGAGCAGCTTTCACCCGCCGCGAAGCTCGCGCCGTGCTCGCCGTCGTCCCAGTCGCGATCCCAGCCGTCCCGCAGGATTTCACGGTCACTCCTGGCTTTCAGGGTCAGTTCCGGCACGCGGCGCGGAATGTTCGGGATGAACTGGTCCTGATCCAGCAGCGTCTGCTGGAGTTCGTCGAGATGGCGCTCGTAAACGCCGCGCGGCAGTTCGCCGTGGCGCAGTGCGATCGCGGCGGCGGTGCCGACCGCCTGCCCCATCATCGCGGTGGTCGCCATCACCCGGGTCGAACTCAGCGCCATGTGCGTGGTCGAAATCTGCCGTCCGGCAAAGAACAGATTGTCGATGTTCACCGAATAGAGCGAACGGTACGGAATCCCGAACGGCGATGGCGCGGGATGGAAAATCGTCGGCGCGCCCGGATAGTAGATCGCCTCGGGATGGTGGTCGTCCATCGTCCAGCCGCCGTAGCAGACGCTGTCCTTGAATTTCCCCTCCGCCTCGACCTCTTTCTGGCACAGGATGTGGTCGCCGACAAACCGGATGCTTTCACGCTTGCCCGGCAGACTGCCGATCCAGTCCAGTTCCCAGCCGTGGCCGCGCCCGTCCGGATGGTTCTTGATGTACTCCCAGACGCCGTAGGCGATTTTATAGAGTTCGTCGCGGATCTCCTCGGCGTCGGTGATCGTGTCCTTCACGCCGCCGAACTCCATCCACCAGAAGTTGTTGCCTTCCGGCATCAGGTTGCGTTTCGGCGCGGTCTCGTCGGTGTAATGATAGGCCCACTCCGGCGCGCGGAACGGCCGGTGCGCGGAGGTCCGGCGCAGCTGGATCAGAATGGAGTTGCCCATGGTCTTTTTGTCTTCGACTTCCGGTGCGTGGGATTCGTCGAACTCATCGCGCCCCTCGCGTCCCTGCCGGAACTTCGCGCCGGAGAGCCGCAGGATGCCGTCGCCGGAACAGTCGGAGAAAAGTTTTCCGCTGACCTTGTAGCGAGTGTATTCCACCAGGTTCCACGCGGTGACTGAAGTGATTTTGCCGTTTTCAACCTCAACCTTCTCGACGGAGGAATTCAGCAGCACCCTGAGGTTCGGTTCACGGATCGCAAAGGAGTACATCACATCATCCCAGATCGTGAAGCGCAATTCCGGATTATAGTAATAGTTGTCGAGCTGAAGCTCTTCCAGCAGGCCGGTCTCCTTGCGGTTCGGACCGTGTGCGCCGCAGATCCACATGCGGATCTCGCTCGAAGCGTTGCCCCCGAACATCGGCCGGTCCTGAATAATCACGGTTTTCGCCCCGTTCCGGGCCGCGGCGACCGCCGCGCAAAGTCCCGCCATGCCGCCGCCGACCACCACAAAATCAGCACAAAGCTCTCTCGTCTTGACCATCATTCCCGATACCCCCGTAAAATTTTAACGATATGAACAAAAGACAATCCGACTCCATCCGTCGTTATTAATTATAATGGATTTTACAGAAATGACAAGGCAAAGATTATCAAATGATGCAATTATTTTGCAAAAATATTACAATATGATATTTTGAACAATTAAAAATAAGCAGCAAGCAGCTCGAATACGCCGCTGAAAATGCGCAGCGCCATCCCCGGCAGAATCAGCGCCAGCAGCAGAATGACGATTGCCTGCAACAGCGGATCGTTTTTCCGATTTGGAGTTTTTTTTCCCACATCGTCCCTCCCGGTCATTCCGAAGTTTCCAGCCATATTATACTGTGCAAATGCCGAAAGTGCAAAGAAACGCACTGTTTATGCAAATCTTTTGTATGAACTTGGTCAATTTACAATTTCCGAGCTTGAATTTAACATCGTAAGATATTATTTTCCTTACAAGAAATTATCTGTCGAAAGAGCCTGTGATGAAAAATAAATTGTTGGAAAAGACTTTTCTGGTGCTGGAGGCGATCGCCGCTTCGCCGGAACCTGTTTCGCTGAAGGATCTGAGCACCACGCTCGGCCTGAACATCAGTACCGCCAGCCGGATCACCGCCGATCTGGTCGAGGCCGGTTATGTGACCAAATCCGGCTACCGCCATTTCGAAGCCGCGCTGGGACTGATCCGGCTCGGGCAGAACGCGATCAACAGCTCCCCGCTGCCCCGCACGGTCAATCCGCTGATCCGGGCCAAGGCGGAAGCGCTCGGCGTCCACGGCGCATTCGCCGGCATCCAGCATGGCCAGCTGGTCTATCTGTACCGCAGCGACCTGTTCAGCCAGAACCAGATGTACGGCCTGCCCTGCCAGGTGCCCTTTCACCGCTCCAACATCGCGATCGTGATCCTCTCGCAGGCGTTCTCCCGCGAGGAGGCGGTGCAAAAGCTGATGGATTCCGCCCGCAACGACAATGCCGATCCGGCCTACCTCAACGAAGAACGGGAGCTGCTGGAAAAGTTGGTCGACAGCGTACTGACCAACGGCTATCTGCTGCGGATGGAGCCGAACAAGCGCTGGAACATCTGTTTCCCGGTCCGGTGCAAAGAGATTTATTACGGCGTCTCCTTCTACGGCGACGCCGCCGACACCCGGAATTTCGACCGGCTGCTTTTCGAGTGCTCGCTGCTGACCAGCCGCATCCGCAACCTGCTCGGTGAAGAGTAACTTCTTCCGGTTGACAACGGCGGATGGAGCGCTATATTAAACCGGAGAGTGCAATCATTCAACCCGGGGGGAGAATATGCAGAAGGTTCTCGACTTCATCAAACGGCGCTGGCCGGAAACGACCCGCATCCACCGCACCGCCGAGGGCACCCTGCTCGGCCTGCCCCATCCCTATAGCGTTCCCTGCGCCCGGCCGGCGTTTCAGGAGTTCTCCTACCGGGACACCTACTTCGCCAGCCGGGGACTGGTGCTGGACGGCTTTGCCGAACAGGCCCGGAACAACTGTGAAAACCTGCTCTACGAGGTGGAAACCTATGGCTTTGTGCCGGCAGGGAACCGCACGTTCCATCTGAACCGTTCCCAGCCGCCCTTCCTCGCCCCGATGATCGAACTGATCGCCCGCAAATTCCCGAACGACCGGGAGTGGCTGCCCCGCGCGGTCGCCGGGCTGGAAAAGGAGATGGCCTTCTGGAATGACCACCGCCGCACTCCCTGCGGCCTCCACCATTACAGCGGCAATCCCGACGCGGCGGCGATTGAGGAGTTCTATGCGGACTGCTGTGTGCAGCGTCCCGGCTGCCCGGCGGAAGAAGCCGATCCGGCGGCCCGGCGCGCCGCGGCGTTCCATGCCCTTGCCGAAGCGGAATCCGGCTGGGATTTCACGCCCCGCTTCGAACACCGCTGTCTCGACTACGCCCCGATCGACCTCAACGTGCTGATGTATATCGCCCGGCGGGAGATTTCCCTGCTCTACCGCGACCTCGGCGACCTCGGCCATGCGATGGAGTGGGAACAGCGCGCCGAAATCCGCAGGAACCTGATCAATCGCTACTGCTGGAATGAGGAGCGCGGCGTATTTCTGGATTACGACTTCGTCAACAAGCGGCATTCACCGGTATTTTCCGCCGCCTCGCTGTTTCCGCTCTGGGCCAGCTTCGCGACGCCGGAACAGGCGGAATCCACCCTGTTCGCGGCGGAAAAGTATCTGGAGTGCGACTACGGCCTCGCCGCCTGCGAACCTGGCAAATCCGACCGGCAGTGCCGGTGGGATTACCCGAACGGCTGGGCGCCGCTGCAATTGATTGCAATCGAAGCTTTCGACCGCAACGGTTTCACCGAAGCCGCCCGGCGTCTCGCTCTGAAGTACGTCGATCTGGTCACGGCGAACTTTGAAAAGACCGGCGAACTGTGGGAGAAGTACAACGTGGCGGACGGCACCGTCGATATCCGCGGCACGCATCCGATGCCCGCGATGATGGGATGGACTGCCAGCGTGTTCGTCTGCGCCGCCGACTATCTCAGCCGTTCCCGGTAACGGATCAGAAAAGCGTCCCGGCGGCAGGCTGTAATGCTGCCGGAACAGCTTCGCGAAGTGAAATTGATCGTTGAAGTTCAGCCGCGCGGTCATCCGCCGCTCACTCCCGACTTGCAAAAAATGCGTTTGAAAGGTATTTTATAAAAAATTTCAGCCGTTTTTCTGATCGGAAAGGAGTGAATATGATTCGAATGTTCCTGATTGCGGGTGCCGCAACTTTGTTGCTGGCCGGATGTGAAAAAGAGGCTCCGGCCCCGGCCGCGCCGCCGCAGGTCGAAGTGATTACGGCGGCCGAAGCGCCGATCGCCGAAACGATTCCCGCCGTCGGGGTCGCCAAAGCCTACGATGAGGTGAATCTGGTCGCGCGGGTCGAAGGCTATCTGGTCAACCGGAATTTCAAGGAGGGGCAGGAGGTCAAAAAAGATCAGCTTCTCTATGAAATCGAACCGGTGCTGTACCGGGCGCAGGTCGAGGCCGCCGAAGCCGAACTGGCCAAGGCGAAGGCCAATCTGGCCAATGCCGTCGAGCAGTACAACCGCCAGCAGACATTGCTGAAGGGGGACGCCACCAGCGAACGTGCGTTCCAGAACGCCGAAGCCGACAAGCTCAGCGCCGAGGCAGACGTGCGCGGCTGTCAGGCCAGGCTCGAAACCGCGAACCAGAATCTGGAATACACCCGGATCAGCGCCCCCTTCGACGGCTGGGTCGGCCTTTCGGCGGTCAGCACCGGCAATCTGGTCAACCTCGAAACCGGCACGCTGGCCAAGGTGGTCAAGACCGATCCGATGCGCGTCGAATTCGTGATCACCGAGATGGACATTCTCAAAATGCACGAGTTCCGCAAGGACGGCCGGAATCCGGATGTGAAGGTCAGTTTGACCTTTCAGGACGGCACCGTCTATCCGACCGAAGGAAAAATCTCCTTCTGGAACAATGAGATCAACAATACCACCGGCACGCTGAAGCTGCAGGCGGTATTCCCGAATCCCGACCGGAAACTGCTCCCGGGCATGTTCGTGCGGGTCAAGCTCGAACCCCGGCAACCGAGCACGAAGCTGCTGCTGCCGCTGGCGGCGCTGATGAATGATCAGGCGGGCGATTATGTCTATCTGGTCACGCCCGACGGCACCGTGAAGCGGCAGACCCTCAAAACCGCGTTTCGCGACGACAGTTTCGCAGTGGTCACCGACAACCTGAAGCCCGGCGACCGGGTCGTGGTCAAGGGACTGCAGAAAGTCCGTCCCGGCTCGAAGGTCAGGGCGGTCGAATCCGCCGATCCCAATGTGCAGCTGCCGAAGGCCGCGAAGCCGGAAGCGCCGAAAACTGACGGAGCCAAGCAGAAATGATCAGCCGTTTTTTCATCGAGCGGCCGCGGTTCGCCTTCGTGATCTCGATCGTGATCACGCTGGCCGGACTGATTTCGATCTTCACGCTGCCGGTCGCGCAGTACCCGAACATCACGCCGTCGCTGATTTCGGTGACCACCACCTATCCGGGCGCCGACGCCAAAACCGTGCAGGAGACGGTAATCCAGCCGATCGAAGCGCAGCTCAACGGCGTGAAGCGGATGCTCTACATCAGCAGCACCGCCACCGACACCGGCATGGCCACGATCAACGTGACCTTCGACATCGGCACCGACGGCGACCAGAACACCGTGAACACCCAGAACCGGGTCAACTGGGCCAGCGCCCAGATGCCCGAGGAGGTGCGCCGCCAGAGCGTGATCGTAAAGGAGAAATCCAGCAATATGCTGCAGGTGATCGCGCTCTATTCCCCCAAAGGGACCTATGACTCATTGTTCCTGAACAACTACAGTTCGATCAACCTCAAAGATGAGCTTGCGCGCATTCCGGGCGTCGGCGACGTGCAGATGCTCGGCGAACTCAAGTATTCGATGCGAATCTGGCTGGATTCGGACAAGCTCGCCTACCTCAATATGACCGTGGATGACGTGATCGCTGCAATCAAGGCGCAGAACGTGCAGGTTTCGGCCGGAGCGCTTGGAGACGCGCCGATCTCCGGCAAGCAGGTGTTCCGCTATTCGCTGCAGACGCAGGGGCGGTTCACCGAGCCGAAGGAATTTGAAAATATCGTGGTCCGTTCCACCAGTGCCGGGGAACAGGTGCGGCTGCGCGATATCGCGAAGGTCGAACTCGGCGCCGAAAACTACTCCTCCAGCGGCAGCTTCAACGGCAAGCCCGCCGCGCTGCTCGCGATCTACCAGCTCAACGACGCGAACGGCCTCGAAATCGCCGAAGCCGCCCGGAAAAAGCTCGAAGAACTGAAGGTCTACTTCCCGGAAGACCTCGACTATGCGATCCCGTTCGACATGACCGACTTCATCACCGCCTCGATCGACGAAGTGGTGGTCACGCTGATCGAAGCGGTGCTGCTGGTGATCTTGATCACCTATCTCTTTCTGCAGGACTGGCGTTCGACGATGGTGCCGACCATCGCGATTCCGGTATCGCTGATCGGCACGTTCGCAGTGATGGCGGTGATCGGGTATTCGATCAACCTGATCACGCTCTTCGGGCTGATCCTCGCGATCGGCGTGGTGGTGGACGACGCGATCGTGGTGATCGAAAACGTGAACCGGCTGATGGAGGAGGAGCACCTCGATCCCAAAGCCGCCGCGATCAAATCGATGGAGCAGGTCACCGGGCCGGTGATCGCGACCACGCTGGTGCTGCTGGCGATGTTCATCCCGGTCTGTTTCCTGCCGGGGATCACCGGTGAAATGTACCGCCAGTTCGGCATCACCATCTCGGTGGCGGTCGCGATTTCGAGCGTCAACGCGCTGACGCTGAGTCCGGCGCTGAGCGCGATGATCCTGCGGCCGATCGATCCGAATGCGAAGAAATTCATCTTTTTCCGCTGGTTCGACGCCGGTTTCGAGAAGCTGACCGCGGGCTACGGCAAAATCGTGTCGCCGATCGTGCGGCGCACTTCGCTGATGATCGTCTGCTATGCGGGTCTGGCGTTCCTGTGCGTGCAGCTCTTCAACCATCTGCCGACCGGCTTCATCCCGGACGAGGATCAGGGCAAGCTCTTCGTAAACGTCCAGCTCCCCGACGCGGCCAGTTTGAACCGCACCACCGCCGTGACCGACCGGGCCGCGAAGCTGGCCGCCGAAGTCCCCGGCGTGATCGACGTGATCGCGGTGCCCGGCTTCAGCATCCTGACCGGCGCGCAGGCCTCCAACAACGCGCTGCTGATCGTCTGCCTGAAACCGTGGGAGGAGCGCAAAAAGCCGGAGCTTCAGCAGAATGCGATCCTCGCGGAGCTGATGGCGAAATTCAATGCGATCCCCGAAGCGCAGCTCAGCGTTTTCGGCATGCCGTCGATCCAGGGGATCGGCACCACCGGGGGCTTCTCCTTCGTGATCGAGGACACCACCGGCACCCACACCGACCGGCTGCAGGAGGCGATCGACCTGATCACCGCCGAAGCGCGCAAGCGTCCGGAGTTCCTCGCGGTCTATTCGACCTTCAGCGCCAACGTGCCGCAGGTTTTCCTTGAAATCGACCGGGAAAAGGCGCTCAAGCTCGGCGTCGCGCTGACCGACCTCAACACCGCGCTGCAGGGGCTGACCGGTTACACCTACGTGAACGACTTCAACAAATACGGCAAGGTGTACAAAGTGGAAATTCAGGCCGAAACCAACTTCCGCGACAGCACCGCCAAGCTGCGCAACCTTTTCGTGCGCAATAAATCCGGTGAAATGATCCCGCTCGGCACGCTGGTCAACATCAGAACCCGCCCCTCGCCGCAATACCTGAACCGCTACAACCTCTACTCCTCGGCCACCGTCAACGGCATGCAGCGCCCCGGCTACAGCAGCGGACAGGCGATGAAGGCGATGGAGGAGATCGCCCGCAAGGTGCTGCCCGCCGGAATGAAGTTCGAATGGACCGACATGTCCTATCAGGAGCAGAAGTCCGCCGCCGGCATCAGCCTCGGCAGCATTGAAATCAATATGATGGCGGTCATCTTCGCGCTGGCGCTGCTCTTCATGTACCTCTTTCTGGTCGCGCAGTACGAAAGCTGGATGCTGCCGGTCGCGGTGCTGCTGGCGGTGCCGATCGCATTCTTCGGCTCGCTGCTGTCGCTCTACCTGGCCGGAATCGACAACAACATCTACACGCAGGTCGGCTTTGTGCTGCTTTTCGGCATCGCCTGCAAGACCGCGATCCTGATCGTGGAATTCGCCAAAAACAAATATGACGAGGGAACGCCGCTGTACGACGCGGCGCTCGCCGCCGCCAGACTGCGCTTCCGCGCGGTGCTGATGACCGCGATCTCGTTCCTGCTCGGCACGCTGCCGCTGGTGATCGCGACCGGGGCCGGAGCGGCCAGCCGCCGCTCGCTCGGCACGGCGGTGTTCGGCGGCATGTTCGTCGCGGTAATCGGCGGCACCATCCTGATCCCGGCCTTCTACGTGCTGGTGCAGCGGCTGGTCAACTGGACCGGCGGGACAGGATCGCCGCGCCGAGCGCCGCAGTCAGCGGAGCCACCAGCACCAGCCCGAAACTCCCGATGATGGTCTTGACCGCTTCGGAAGCGACGTAGGGGTTGTTGATGAAATCCGCCGGACTGGTCCCCTGCGCGGCGAAGGTCATCATCAAAGTCAGGTAGCCGCCGGAGTAGGCCAGCAGCAGCGTGGTGGTCATCGTGCCGACCACGCTGCGCCCGATCCGCAGCCCCGACTGCATCAGTTCACGCCGGGAAATTCCGGGCTGTTTCAACCTCACCTCCTCCATTCCGGCGGCCACATCCATCGCCAGATCCATCACCGCCCCGGAGGAGGAGAGGAAGATCGCACCGATGTAGATATCCGACAGACTCAGGAACTCGTAGCCGGAGTAAAGCAGCGACTGCGAATACGGCATCACCGCGCCGTTGATCTTGAAAAGATGGGTGAACACATACGCCAGCAGCGAGCTTGCGAACACCCCGGCGATCGCTCCCGAGAAGGCGGCGGCTCCCTTGCGGGTCAGTCCCGCCACCAGAAAGATGATCACCGCCGAAAGCAGCGTCACCGCCGCGAAGGAGACCAGCAGCGCGTTCCAGCCCAGCAGGCAGAGCGGGATCACCAGTTTCCAGATCACCAGACAGGAAAATACGAAAGAGAGCAGCGCGCAGATTCCGGTGAACCGGCCGAACACCGCCAGCAGCACTGCAAAGAGGCTGAACAGGATGACGGTATAGCCGATCCGGTAGTGATCCTGCGCGTTCAGCGTGTAGGTTTCCGGGTCGACGTCGTCGAGGATTCCGACCAGAACGGTATCCCCCGCTTCAAACAGCTTGTCCAGTTCCATTTGCGCGCGCAGGATGTTCGCCGCCCGGAAGCGCTGCCCTTTCCACCTGCCGCCGAGGATCTCCACCTCCAGCGACTGCGACCCTTTTTTCAGCAGGCCGAACTCCTCCACGTCGGTGTTGTCCACCGCGACGACCCGGGCACGGACCTTCCGGCCCGGCTGCGGATCGCTTTTCGGAAAGAGGTCCAGACAGGCCAGCCCCGCGCACAGCAGCGCCAGCACCAGAAACATCACCAGGTCGCGCCGGGAAACCGGCAGCTTCTTCCGGCCCGGCATCGCTCAGCGCACCACTTGCTTCAGCCGTTTGGAGATATCGGTGTTGTCGATCATGTTGGAGAAAAGTTCCGCTCCGGCGCCGTAAGCGGTGGTGCTGACCGGCAGCGCCGTGTGCGCTCCCGTCGTCCACGCCACTGCCGACTTGTTGTTCAGCAGGCGGATCACCGCGTCGGTCAGCACCGCACCGCCGGTGAATTTGCCGTCCTTGTACTGCCGCTCAAACGCCTCCTGCAACGTCTTTTCCTCGTTTTCGGTCAGGTTCAGGCCGCCCTTCTCCCGCCTGCCGTCAGCGGCGAACACCAGCCCCGCCATCTCCGTGATCAGCGGTTTGACCTGCTCAAAGGACGGCTGCTCCAGCTTCCTGAATTGATCGGTCATCCTGTCGCGGGAGCACTTCTGAAACCGCAGATTTTCGATATAGGAGCGGTAGCCGGTCCCGGCGAAACCGAGCGTCAGGCCGCCGGTCTCATGGTCGCCGGTCACCACGATCAGCGTGTCGTCGGGATGTTTCCGCGCAAACTCATAGGCGACCCGGACCGCATTGTCGAAGTCGATCACCTCCCGGAGCGTCGTGGCCGCGTCGTTCGCATGGCACATCCAGTCGATCTTGCCGCCCTCGACCATCAGGAAGAAGCCTTTCGGATTATCCAGCAATTCGATGCCCTGCCGGGTGAAGTCGGCCAGCCGCAGCGTGTCTGCATCCATGTCGATCGCATAGGGCAGGTCCGCCTTCGCGCCGACGGAGATCACCTTTCCGACGCCCGGCTTCAGTCTGCCGAACTCCTCTTTGCTGCGACTGACGGTGTAACCCGCCTGCCGGGCCAGCCCGTAAATGTCGCCCCGGTACAGCTTGTCTTTCTTGTCGTCGTGCCGGGCGATGCCGCCGCCGCCGAAATAATCGAAATCCGACGCGACCAGATCCAATCCGAGCTGGTAGTAGTTGCCCCGGCTCGCGTTGTGCCCGTAAAAGGCCGCCGGCGTCGCGTGGTTCAGCGTCACCGAGGTTACAATGCCGACCTTGCGGCCGCTGTCGCGGGCGGCTTCGGCGACGGACTGAAGTTTGCGCTTTCCGGTCGCATCCATGCCGATACGGCCGTTGTTGGTCTTTTCGCCGCACGCGATCGCGGTGCCGCTGGCGGCCGAATCGGTGATGAAGGAGTCCGCCGCCATCGTGGTGGTGATCGCCTGGCCGGGGAACCGGTTGATCAGCAATCCGCGTTTTTCGGTGCGGTTCAGGAACTCGTCGGTCATCATCCGCTGCGGGATCGACATGCCGTCGCCGATGAACAAAAACACATACTTGACCGGTTTTGCTTCCGCGGCGTGAACCGCCGCCAGCACCGTCACGGCGATGATCGCCAGCAGACAACGCAGAAATCTCATTTTCATCCTTTCACCTTGTGTTTAGGTTGACTCCGGGCCAACCGGAGCTAACATTTCCGTCACAGGATTAATATGGATGAGTTTTCCGCGCAAGTCAATGCGCATTCGGAAAATTTTCGGGTTCCGGCGGCGTGTAGTGATCCGGTCCGCCGTACTGCCTGAACCGGCGGTAGCAGGCGAAGAGCAACATCGCGGTCAGCAGCGCCAGCAGCGCGCCGGCGTAGAAGATCAGCCGGTAGTTGCCGGAGAGGTCGATCAGCTTGCCGATCAACGGCACCACGAAAATCATCGCCAGCGTGCCCAGAATCCCCTGCGCCGACTGGTACTGCGCGAACCGCGACTGCGGGAACAGCCGCAGCAGCAGTGACGCCGTCAGCGTGAAATAAGTTCCGGAGAGAACCGTATGGGCGATCAGCGCCGCCGCGAATCCGGCTTCCCCCCGAATGAAAATCCCGCTGACGAGACAGCTTATCCCGTACAGCAGCATCACGGTGATCCCGCAGCGCAGCGGATGGAACCGGTCGGCCAGCACTCCCAGCGGATAGGAGAGCACGATCGAAACCACATAGCTCGCCGCGATGTACTTGCCGAAATGGTCCAGCGGCACATTCAGCTCCCCGATGAAGAAGATCGAATAGGTGTTCACCGGCATGAACACGATCGCCGCCAGCGTCACGGCGATGAAGATCAGCAGATAATAGCCGGAGGTGAAGCTTTCGCGCAGATAGGTCCCGGCGGCGGCGAGCGGCGAATGCCGCTGCTCGGGCTGCTCGGGCGGCGGCGGGTATTCGCCCTCCTTCACCCGGAAACACATCACCATGAAGCCGATCAGGTAGATTCCCCCCACCGTCAGGAAAAGCATCATGTAGTGGGTTTCGGCATAGCCGAGGAACCACGCGTTGAAGATGATCCCGGTCGCCAGGCTGACAATGCGGAACAGCCCGAAAAAGCGGCCGATCAGCTCCCGGGGCACCACATCATTGATCAGTGCGGTGAAGATCGCGTTGCCGATGAACACACCGAATTCAAACAGCATCCACGATACGCCGAACAGCGTCAGAATCAACTGATTTTCGGAGATACCCTGCAAGCCGGAAATCCGGTGCAGGCAGCTTCCCAGCCACGGGGTGAACGCCATGCCGACCATGCCGAGGAACGCGATCGGCGTCGAAAAGAACAGATAGGGGATCCGCCGCCCCCAGCGTCCCCGGTGGCGGTCGGAGCGGTAGCTGATGACCGGCCCGACCAGCAGTCCGAGAATGCCGGGCAGCGCGACCAGATAAAGTCCGACCAGAAAGTCCGAAGCGCCGTGCTGCTTGAGCAGCAGCTGGGTGATCACTCCGACCGAACGCTCCCGCAGCGACCATACGAAATCCCCCGCCAGCAGCAGGAAAAAGAGCGCGACAATACCGGCAAAGGTATAGGTCAAAGTCCCGGCGCGCCACTGCCTGCACGCGGGCGCTCCTTCAGCAGAATGCGTATTCATCGGTGGATTCCCCGTTTGTTGTTTCTCGAAATATCCCTATTATACAGCCGCGTCCAGGCTTTTGCAAGCGGAAATGACCCGATAAGTGCGGCCGGCTTCGACCGGCAGCAGAAGCGTCCCGGCACCTTCCGTAACCGTAATGTTCCGCTCCGGTTTGCCGTCCCGCATCACCGTATAGTCGCCCGGCAGCAGGTCGGTCAGCAGCGCCTGGCGCGGAGCGCCCGCCGGAACCGTGAATTCCACCGGGTCGGCGGTCGCCCGGCCGTTTTTCGAGAAGGTCACGATCCGGTCCGCGACCTTCACGCCGATCCGGGTACCGGATTCAAACAACTCCGCCGGAAGCTTCGGCGCGGAAGGCTCCCCGATCTGCATCACGTGCAGGAAACGGTCCTCCGCCGCCGGTGTTTTCGGGGAGATCATCGTGCGCCAGCCGCGGCTCAGCATCCGGTTGCGGGGCGGCATCTCCACTTTTTCGTTGAAAAACTCCAGCGCCCTGCCGTCGCCCGCCGTCGTAACCTCAAGGTTATCACGGCGCGGCAGCAGCGTGGTCACGAACAGCTCTCCGGGCTTTCCTCCGGGCAGGCTGTTTTCCACCCGGACGGCATTTTCCATGAGTTCCGGCCGCGCGATGGTATTCAGCAGGAAATACTTCCGGAACTCCGGCCGAGCCGAAACCACATGGTCATACACGATCAGCAGCGCGGGCGTTTCCGGATTGTCGAGGCGGCAGAACACGAAGCTGCGTTCGTACTCCTTCATCTTGTGCGGACTGTACGCCGCCGCGATATCCCCCTTGATGTGGCTGAAGAGCGGCCGGTCGGCGTCGGGGCCGGCGTAATGGGCGGCCAGGCGGCCGGTTGAATGAATTTCAGGATGGTCGATCACCTGCCGGATCGTCCACGGCATCGTCTTCACGAAGCGCTGGCCGCCGTCGTTGCCGGGCACCGCAAACTTTTCATCCGGGTCGTAGACCAGCAATGCGTTGTGCGGAATGGTGCGTTTCGCGAAAGTGAAGTCGTAGTGCTGCCCCCAGTGGCCGTAGACGCCGATATCCACCGCAAGCGGGGCGCGGTAGAAAATCTGGAACGCGCCCGCATCCATGTGCTGGTGGTCGTGCCGGTTGTAGGGGGCGGCCTTCATCTCGACCACGGCGGTCCGGGAGTCCGGGCCGAACTCCCAGCCGGTGCGGGCGATCATCGAACTCAAAGGCTCCGGGAAAAAGCGGGTCAGCGGCAGTCCGGAATACTCCCGCGACGCAGCCACTTCCGGGCGGTTGAAGATCAGGAACTGCACCGGCATGTACTTTGAAATCCACGGCAGCCCGCCCTGGCGCAGGAATTCGCCCTTCAGCAGCGGATCGCCGGTATAGGCGAACATGTTGAAGGCCGGTTCGCCGTAACGGTACGGCGTGCCGTGCTCGAAAAACACGTCGGTGTCGTCGAACAGCTCCTGATTCGGCAGCAGCATGTAAATCCAGAAATACGGTACCTTGGCCATGTCGGCGGAAAAAATCTCCTTCCCGGTCATGATCCGGAAAGTCATCGCCAGATGCAGATCCCAGCTGAACCGGCAGGGACCGTAGTTACTCCCCTGCGTATGTCTCCCGGAGCGGTACTCGTAGTTGTGGGCCGGAACCATCTCCTCGAAAATCCGGTACGCGCACAGCCGGTAGGGTTCCGGGTCCTCGTCGTACACCGCGATCGCCATCGACAGGAAATCCCGCGACAACTGCGATTCGTTGCCGTGACCGTTGATCACCGACTGTTTGAAGGGGGGCCAGCCGATTTCGGAATCCAGCCCGAGCCGCAGCATTCCGGCACGCAATTCCGCCTTCTCGGCGTCGGTGAGCTGCGAATAGCACCAGTCGTACACCTCCGACGCAACAAAGATCGTATGCCCGATCAGGCGCGTCACATCCATCAGGTTGTCGAAGTCGACCCCGGCAAGATATGTTTTCATCGCGTCCACGGCTTCGCGGGCGAGGCGGCGGTCGCCTTCCAGCGCATACAAGAACGCGCGCGCTTCGATCGCGAGCAGATAGTTGCGGTCATAGACCGTCACGCCGTCCTTCTGCGGAGCCTGAAGCGGCGCGGCGGCCAGTTGGCGCAGCACCGCGACGGCCTGCGCGTTCTCCGGGTGTTTCAGGTTGGCGCGCACCGCCGGAATGGTTTCAGGCGTCAGCAGCAGACGCGGATGTCCGGCGGGCGGCGTCAGCTTCGGCTGATAGGAACGGGCGGCGGCGGGGGCTTCCGGCTCCGGCGGCAGCGGCTCCAGCGTCAGGCAGTCGAGGGTGATCGACCGCGGCAGTTCGACCCGCAGCGTGTGTTCCCCCGCCTTGAGCGGCAGCCGCATCAGCTTCTCCCAGCCCGCGCCGCGCCGCCAGGCCGGAAACACCACGCGGCGGCGCGGCGGTTCGCCGTCCAGACTGAATTTAGAATAAACCGGAACGTCGCGACTGGGGGATGCAACACTGCTTTTCAGCAGATAGTCACAGTCGCGATCGGTCCGGAAAGTAAAGGTCAGTTCACCGGCTTCCTGTCTGGGCCGAAGTCCGCGCCCATCCGAAAACACCCGGTTTTCGACCGATTCAAATTTCCCGGCGTCGTATCCGGCGTCCGAGGCCTGCAATACGATCTTCTTCGCCGGTTTCGGCGGGGGAACCGGCATCGGTTCATCGGTAACCCGGCATGCGGAAACCACCGTTTCGGCCAGCTCCGTGCGGGCCGTCACCGCTCCGGCGGAGAGCTCCACCGGCTGCCTGAATTCATACCGCAGCTCCGCAAGCAGTTCACCGGAAGGCGCCAGCACCCGGCCGTCGGCTCCCTGCCGGTCCGCGGCCAGTTGCAGGATATAGGGTTTGCCGGTCCCCCAGCGCAGCTCGGAGTTGCTGCGCACGGTCAGCTCGGCCAATTCATTCTGGGCATGGTATCTGCCGTCTTTGACCAGCACCAGCTCCACGAAACGCAGCGACTGTTTGGAGGCGGGGCGTTCGGCAAGGTGGAAAAACCAGCCGTTTTTCCGGTCGGGAGTCCCCAGCCAGAGGCCGCCGAGTTTATAACGTTCCGGCTCATTTGCTTCCGGCGTCACCGCGATTTCCGTGCGCACGGTCACCGGCAGCATCACCGGCGCCTCCTTCAGAACCGCGCTCGCCCGATTGCGGAGCGTCACCGGCAGCGTTGCCGCGCCCGCCCCGAATGCCAGCAGCGCCATGCCCAGCAGCAGATGTTTTTTCATCATGCCCTCCTGATCAATAGCCCAGATAGAAACGCTGTGCGCGCTGACTGCTCCAGTCGAAAGTCGGCATATAACCGCGCCACGAGCTGACATGTCCGTCAAGCCAGCCGATCACCCGGTTTTCGCCGTGCGGATTCGGCATCTTGTAACTGCCGTCGCTGGCCTCGTTGTTGACTCCGTTCAGCCGCGCCCGGCTCAACTCCCAGTAGCCGTCGGAAAAATGGAAGGTTTCAGTCGGGTAGCGGAACCGCGAAGTCTTGCCGGTCACTTTGGTGAAATATCCGGCGATGATCGATTTGAAGCCGGAAGCCTCATCGCCGTCCGTGGAGGTATTGATGCCGTAGCCGCCGCGGGTCTTGCCGACCTGCGTCCACCCCAGTTCATTGTAACGCTCCCGGGGAGTGCCGGGGCACTCATAGATTTTCGGATTCGTCTCCTCACTGCCGTCCGCCCCCGCATTCAGAAGTTCCGGCAGCCCGATATACGGTCCGAGCAGGTTGCGCCAGCTCCACACCGGCGACCATCTCGTACCGTAAACCGCGAACACCATATTGTCGTTATTCTCCGTCGAATACATGGTCGCCGCCGTGGTAATCTGCTTCATATTGTTGGTACAGGCGCTCTGCTGCGCGGTCGTTCGCGCCCGGTTCAGCGCCGGCAGCAGCATGCTCGCCAGAATCGCGATGATCGCAATTACCACCAGCAGCTCAATCAGCGTAAAATTCCGGCGCATAATGCCGAGTATGTTAATGTGCCGGGCGTGTTTTGCTTGCTGCATTTCCTTGTCCTTTACCTTGTTACGCATTTTTACCTCCGCCATAAGTCGGTTGTGTTTCTTTTAAAGGCCATTACTTAAAGGCCACTACAGGCAACAAACTGGGCGTTACGTCTTATGCGGATGGCTCCGGAGGGCCAATCGCCCTCCGGACCTCCCCGCTCGCCTCGGGACTCCCGTTGACTTGCGAAGCACTCCCATTCGCGGGCACGGCTTCGCCGCTTACTTGTCCGCCTGCGGCGGCCAACTCCTCAACGTTCGCTGCGCTCACTACGCCGGAGGGGCTTCGCTCTCTACGTTCGGCTTCGTCACTATCGTTCCTCGTTATTTTGCTGCCGCAAAATAATTCCCTCACATTCGTTCGCGGCGCTGACCGCGCTTGTTGTGCGCCGCGTAAAAGACGGCGTGGTCTTACTTATGCGCCGCGTAAATGGTCTTGGAGACCAACCAAGGCTCGCCTGTACCAGTAGCCGCACGCCCCCCGAAGGGGCATTGGCGTGCGCACCCGGCAGCGGCACCTTGCCGCCACCTTGCCGCCCGCTTAACATACTCGGCATTATGCGAAATCAGCCCCGCAATCAGATCAGAAACGGGCACTCCGTAATCACATAACTCATCGGGAAAATTTCGTGAATCGTCTCCTCCGGCACCTCCTTGCGAACCCGGCCGCTCAGATAGCGGATCGCCCGGCCGCACATATCGTTAAACGGCATCCGGCCGCAGGAAACCGCGCCGCGGCTCAATGAAAAACTGTCGACAATATCGTCAAAACAAAACAGATAGACCGGTTTTTCCAGCCGCGGCAGCGCGCTTTCGACCGCGGCGTACACATAGGTCACCAGGTATTCGTAGCACACGAACAGGAAATCTGGGCGCAGCCGGATCATCCGTTCGGCGAGCTGTCTGCAAAGATCCACATCGCCCGGCAGGATCAGTTCCTCATTGATCCTGACTCCCAGTTCATCGTGCGCCTGCCGGTAGCCCAGCTCCCGCATCCGGGGGGCATACCCGAAATTCGCGGCGGCGCTGCCGACGAAAAGCACGGTGCGGTCGCCGTCGCCGAGCATGCGCCGGACGATCCGGCGGGTGGCCTCCGCATAATCGACCGCCACGTAACTCAATTCCGGCAGGTCGGTGATCCGGTTCAGCAGCAGCGTCGGAATCCGGCGCGCCAGCTGCACTGCCTGCGGAAAATACTCCGGTTCCAGCGATGCGAAAAACGCCGCATCAATGCGTTCGCCCGCCAGCAGCTCCTCCAGACTCAACAAACGCAGATTGCAGTTGCAGCGGGCGCACGCCTGCTGCGCTTCCGCCAGAATCTTCAGGGAAAAGGGGCGCGGATTGCCTTCCAGCGACGCCTCGATCCCGATTTCCAGCCGCTGGCCGGCCGCTTCCAGCGGAGTCGGCGCCTTGACGAACGTGCCGATGCCGGAGCGCCGGAAAATATGCCCTTCCTCCTCCAGCCGGACCAGCGCCTTGCGCACTGTCATGCGGCTGACGCTCAGCTGCCGGGCCAGTTCCACTTCGGAATCCAGCTGCATGCCCGGCGTCAGCACCCGCTGCTTGATCTTCGCCAGAAGCGTTTCGTAGACAAAAAGATATCCGTTGCCCGGCATGTGAATAATTTCCCTTCGCAGCTCCAATTTATACCGGTATTCTGTACCGGTCTAAAAATATTATACCACAAACCGGATTGAATGTCAAGAGGCGAATGTGTTTTTTGAAAAAAATCTGTCATTCGCCGAACTGGCTGCGTTTGCGGAAGGCGCTCGGCGATTCGCCGGTGAACTTGCGGAACTCCGCTGAAAAGTAGAGTGCGCCGGCGTAGCCGACCTGAAACGCGATCCATTTGACCGGCTGCTCGGTCAACCGCAGCAGCCGCATCGCGGTCTCCATGCGCCGCCGGATCAGAAAGTCGACCGGGGACTCCCCCAGATGCTTCCGAAAGAGCCGCCGCAGCGTCGCCTGGCTCAACCGGAACTCCTCCGCCAGTTCGCCGATGCTCACGGGCTGGTCCAGCCGCGCCTCCAGATAACGCAGAATCCGCTGCAGGATTTCCGGCGTATCGGCCTGATTGTTCTCTTCCGCCAGCATCAGCAGCAGCCGGAAGGCGAGCGCGGCGCTCTCCTGCTGCTTGTCCGCCGCATCTCCGGCGAGCAGCCCGGCGGCGCGGTCGAACAGCGCGTCGAGTTTCTCCGGGGCGGCAGGAGTCAGCACATCCACCCGGTCCAGTCCGAGCGAAGTCAGCAGCGGGCCGACCATCGGCCCGGTCAGCGCCAGCGTCCGCTTCAGCGCATAGTCGCAGTCGCAGCACTCCATCTCCGAATCCTCCCCGTGCCGCACCAGGAATACGCCGCCCGGCTCCACCCGATAGCTCCGGCGGTTCTGTTGGAAATGGAAATTGCCGCGCTTCACGAACTCCACCGCAAAGGTGTTCGAACGCTGCCGGAAACGGTAGCAGCCGGGCAGCCACTCGTCGTCGCCGGTGAAGTCGATCCGGATCGGCCAGTTTTCCAGCGGCGGCTCGGAGTGGTCGAAAATAAAGTGGTGTACCGGGAACTTCCCGACGTCGATCCCGCCGGACCGGGTCCGGGCGTTGTCCTCGAAAAAGCGGATCCGTCCGCGCCGTTCCTCCCGCATCATCCGCCCTCCTTCGCGATTTTTATATATCCTTGATCGAATATCATATATTTTTTGTCGAAAATCACTTTGTGATCGGCTTTCATGATTGTATAATATAGCATAGGAAATCACAAAAACAACGGGGTACATCATGGCTCATCAACCGATATTGAATGTGTGGGGCGGCGGACAGCTGCTCGGCTTTTCCGCCTTCGACGGCGAAACCGATTACGATTCGGGGCTGGTGCTGCGCACCGTCGCCGACTGCTGCGGCTTCGAGATCAAGCTGCCGGTCGAAAGCGGCATCGTGCTGCCGGATGCGGAGCCGCCCCGCGCGTGCATGCTCGCCGGCGACCATTTCCAACTGGAGTGCTCCTCCGGCCCGGTGCGCGGCGCGTTCGCCGATGCCCGCCACTTCATCATCGACGGGGAGTGCCGGGTGTACGGCCTGAATGACGCGCTGCAGATCATCCGCCGTCCCGGCCGGACGGTGCTCGGCGTGCGCAAGGGATTCAACGAATCGTGGCTGGATGCGGACTTCGACGCGATTTTCCGGCAGCGCGCCGCGTGGCTGGCGAAACTGCCGCAGCCCGGACTGCCGACGGACGAGGCGCGCCGCACCTACTGGAAAGCGTGTTCGCAGCTCAAGACCCAGCTCAACTCCCCCTCCGGCTGCCTGAAGCACCGCTGGACCACGCCGGACCGCTGGCCGCACCGCAAGATGTGGCTGTGGGACTCCGTATTCCACGCGCAGGGGCTGCGCCGCCTCGATCCGGCCGTCGCGCGCGAAACGCTTGAAGCGGTATTCGACGGGCAGTGCGCCGACGGCTTCATCCCGCACATGGCGTCGCCGCACGAAAAAAGCGACATCACCCAGCCGCCGATCCTCGGCTACGGCATCAAGCTGATGCTCGAACAACAGCAGTCGCCGGAGTTCCTCGAACGGCTCTATCCCAAAAACGCCGCGTTCCTGAACTGGATTTTCGCCCACCGCGACACCGACGGCGCCGGGCTGGTCGAATGGGCGATCGAAGCGCACGAGATGTGCCGCAGCGGCGAGAGCGGGATGGACAACTCCACCCGGTTCGACGGCGCCACCCAGTTGGACGCGCCCGACTTCAACGCCTATCTCGCCTCCGAGTGTGAGATCATGGCGGAATTCGCCGCCCTTCTCGGCCGGCCGGAAGAACAGAAACTGTGGCAGGAGCGCCACCGGAAGCTGAACCATCTGATGAACGAACGGCTCTGGAACGATGCGGCGGGGCTTTACGTCGACTACGACCTCGCCGCCGGGAAGCAGTCCCCGGTGCTGAGCCTCGCGGGCTTCCTGCCGCTGATCTCCGGCGCGCCGACCGCCGAAATGGCGGAAAAACTGGTGCGGAACCTGAAGAACCCGGAAACCTTCGGCACCCCGTTCCCGGTTCCGTCGATCAGCTTCAGCCAGCCGGAGTTCTACAGCAAGGACATGTGGCGCGGCCCGGTCTGGATCAACATCAACACCCTGATCGCCCGCGGCCTCGACCGGTACGGCTACCGCGACGAAGCGCGGCAGCTCCGCAGCCGGACCATGCGCGAACTGGAGAAGTTCTACTGCAGATACGGCACATTTTTCGAGTTCTACGACGACCGGAACGAGTGCGACCCGCCGGAGCTGCTGCGCAAGTTCCGCTGCGATCCCGACCGCAGCGTCTACCATCAGGCTTTCATGGATTACGGCTGGAGCGCCACCCTCTATATCGATCTGGCTTTCACCATGTACAGTTAAACGGAAACAACGACAGGAAGGACAGTTTCATGAAAAGACGGATTTTTACCTTAATTGAGCTGCTCATAGTAATAGCCATTATTGCAATTCTGGCGGCGATGCTGCTGCCGGCTCTCAACAAGGCGCGGGACAAGGCGAAATCCTCCGCCTGCATGAACCAGCTCAAGCAATTCGGCCTCGGCTTCACGATGTTCGCGCAGGACCACCGCGACTGCCTGCCGAACCAGAATTCCGCCAACGGGCGCTATGCGCCGGGGGACGGCTGGCAGTCCAAATTCGGCTGGATCGACAGCCGGCTGTTCATCAAGGGAACCAATGCGGAATACGCGATGCTGGGAGCTTCGCGGCTCTGGCTGCGCGGCTACATCACCAGCTCAAAGATGTTCTTCTGTCCGAACGACCGGCTCAACACCCACGCGGCCAACTGGGAAGCGGTGGTCACCGGCTCCGCCGGAAGCACGCCGGAGAAGTTCAACGCCGAAAACACCAACTACCGGGGCAGCTACTACACGCGCGGCATCAGGGATGCGTGGTTCCTCGGAGGCAATCCCACCCAGATCGAATCGGAGAGCAAACTCAACCGCCTGAAGTCGGAACACTTCCTGCAGCTCTGCCGCAGCCACGCCACGGAGCCGACGCTCCCCTCCTCGCTGAAAATCTATCAATTCAACGTCCTGCGTCCTGACGGCAGCGCCCATATCGAGCAGAACAAAAAAAGCCAGTACGGGTGGTGAGCATGGTCAAAACATTGCTGGGGGCGGTACTGCTGGCGGGGACGGCGGCGGGCTGGGCCGGAAACAGCCCGGTACTGCAGCAGGAAGGGGATTACTTCTGCCGCGCCACGGACGCCCCCTTTAAATTCCGGGGAGAGCTGTCGGAGTGGCGGGAACGCGGCGCGCTGCCGCTCTTTCTCGCCGCAGAAAAAAACCGGATGATCCCGGACTGGGAGGGGCCTCTGGACGTCGATGCGACCGTCTATCTGCTGCATGACGCGCAATACCTCTATTTCGGCGCGCTGGTGCGCGACCGCCTGCCGTCGTACCAGCCGGTCCCGGAGGCGCTCTACCGGGGCGACGGCTTCCAGCTCGCCTTCGACCCTCTGGACGACACGATCCTGCCCGGCTACGACGCCAACGATATCGAGCTGGGCTTCGGGCGGCTGCGGGACGGCTCCGCGGCGGCGTACTGCTGGCGCGGCGGCGAAGCGCTTCCGACCGGCCCGCTCGCCGATGTCCACCTGAAGATCACTCCGGCGGGGGAGCATACGCTGCTGTACGAAGCGGCGATCCCGTGGCGCTGCCTCGCGCCGTTCGACCCGCGGAAGCTGGAGAAATTCGGCTTCGACGTGCTGTACAATTCGGCGCGCGACGGCAAGCGGCGCGGCTGGCTGCACTGGACTCCGGGAGTCGGCGAGGAGAAGCTCGCCTTCCTGTTCCGCAACATCCGCCTCGCCGGGAAAGGCGAAGGAGCCGCCGAAGCCGCGATCAACCTTGACCGTTCGCAATACTCCAGCGGCGACCCGGCGCTGGTGTCGCTCTATCTGCCGACGGAACAGGCGGGCAAGGGGCAGGTTCACTTCACCGTGCGGCAGGGCGAACGGGAGGTATGGCGCGAAACCGTCGGCTTCGACGCCCAGCCCGGCGGCACGGTGGTGCGGTGGGCCTACCAGATCGGGCGATTGCGCGGCGACGGCCTGCAGGTCGATGCCCGCGCCGTCTGGCCCGGCGGCGAAACCGCCCTGAACGCCGAACTGCTGAACCTCTCGCCGGAGAGCCTGAAACAGCAGGCGCAGGCGGTGGCGGAGCGCGCTTTTGCGTTCCGGAAGCGGCTGGAGGCGGCCCGCCGGGCCGGAGTCGCGGTCGACTATCCGCTGACCGCCCTCGCCGTCTGCGACGTGACGCTGAAATACCGGCGGCGCGATCTGGAAAAACCGGCGCTGCTCAAAGAGTACGCGCTTCTGCCGAAGATCCGCCGCCAGTTCCGACAGCTCGACGCGATGCTCGAACGGGCGGAGCAGGAGCTGGCCGGACTCGAATCCGGCGCCTTGAAGCCGCGCCCTGTCCCGGCTCCGCCGATGCGGAACCTGACCATCCGCGACGGCGCGTTTTACTCCGGCGACGAGGAGGTGCTGCTGATCGGCCCGCTGGGCTGGTGGGAGCCGTTCGACGACCTGAAATCGCTTTCGGAGCTGGGCTTCAACCTTTTCAGCAGCACCCTGATCGCCCAGGCGGTCACGCCCGCGCCGGACAAGGTGCGGCTCGACGGGGCCCGCCGCATCGACCGCGGGCTGCGGGAGGCGGCGAAGTACAATCTGGCCTTCGACTTCCTGATCTCGCCGCATCCGCTGCCGCAGGGCTGGAAGGAGAAGCATCCCGAAATGGCGCAGTATCCCTCCGGCGGCTGGATCGGCAGTTCGCTCTACCACACCGCCACCCGCACAATGATCGACGCGATGTGGAAGAACCTGCTGCCGGTGGTGCGCGACAATCCGAACCTGATCGCGCTGGATCTGGTCAACGAGTGGTCGTTTTCCGACGGCGTGCGTGAAATCCACCCGGTGATGCTCGCGAAATTCCGCGCCGCGATGCGGGAGCGGTACGGTTCCGTCGCCGCCGCCAACCGCAACTGGGGAACCGACTGCCGCGACTTCGATTCCCTTGATCCCATGAAGCTGAAGCGGGTCAGCGCCGGATTCCGGTACGACTTCGAGTCGTTCCGCAACCGGGAGGGGCTGGAAAATCTCCGCTTCCTGCGGGATACCGCGAGAAAATACGCCCCCGGCACTCCGCTGCACGTGAAGAGCATCGCGGTGACCGACCTCGATCCCGGCCAGTACCTGCCGGTCGGCGTTCAGCGCGAGGAGCGCGGCGAGATCACCGACTTCGCCGGGAGCGACTGCGCCGGAATCATGGAGCTGGACTTCTACCGCTCGATGGTGCCGGGCAAACCCGCCGCCGACACCGAATTTCACGTATCGGTCAACACCACGCCGCACGAGATGGCCGCCGATGCGTGGAGCGCGATGCTGCACGGCGAATCGCTGCGCGAATACTATGCGTGGACCGGTCGCTATTCGGCGGAACTGATGGCCGCCGGGGCGCTGCTCCACATCCCGGAATCGCTGGAGGCGCTCGGCCGGACCGCGCTCGACCTGCGGCGGCTCGCCCCCGAAGTGGTCGCGTTCCAGCGGCGGATTCCCGACGCGGAAGTCGCATTGCTCTACTCCCCGGCGTCGATGTACACCGTGTCGGAGTATCCGGCAAGGCTGCGCCGGGCGCACGCGGAGCTGTCGCACCTCGATCTGCCGGTCCGTTTCCTGAGCGAACGCCAGCTCGCCGCCGGGAAAACCGGCCAGGTCAAAGCGCTGGTGATCCCCGGAGCGCAGCGGCTGGAGCGCGAAACGGCGGAGGCGCTCGCCGGTTTCGCGGCCCGGGGTGGCACGATCTTGACCGCGCCGGGAACCCGGTTCACCGATCCCTACGGAGCGGCACTGCCCGGCTTCCCGGTGCGCGAAAGCGAGCTGACCGCGACCGCGTTCGACCGCGAGTTCGACCGGCTCGGCCTGAACCGCCCGGTGCGCGGCAACCTGCCCGGCGGCGCGCTGGAACTGCGTTCGGCCGAACGCAACGGCGCAATGCTCTTTTACGCCGTCAACTATGGCGCTCCCCGGGAGTTCCGGCCGCTGCTCGACGGCAAACCGATCGCAGGAGCGATCGAACTGATCTCCGGCGAAACGGTGAAGTTCCCGCTCCGGCTCCCCAACCGCAAAACCATGATCTTCGAGGTGAAACCATGAAATTCTTCTTTTTTCTCTCCCTTTCTTTGCTCGTATTTTCCCTCTCCGCCGCCGATCTTCACTGGAAAGGCAAAGGGGACGCTTTCACCCGCGAAAAGCCCGGCAGCTACATCTGGTGGAACCTCGGCCTGCGGCTCGCGCCGGGAACCTATCAGGTCAAAGCGCGAATTCGCGCCGACAAGGGTGAGGCCTTTACCATTCAGGCGGTGGACGCCTCCACCGGCAAAAGCTGCTGGCAGAAAGGCGTGAAGTGCCCGAAAGAGTACGCCGAACTCGACTTCGGCGAGTTTCACTACGACGGCAGCTACCTGCTGCGCATTTCGGACTGGAACCGGCCCGGCTTCCGCGTGGACTCCGTCACGCTTACGCCGGTCAAACTCGACGAAGTGCCGGACGCCCCCGCCGCCTCCTGCGACACTCCCGGCGGCTGGATTTCACTCGGCAAGGCCGCTTTGTCCTGCGACGACGCCGACCGGCGCGAAGGCAAAGCAGCGCTGAAAGTGGAAGTCCCGCCCGCTGCCGGACGCAAATGGTACGACGCGGGCGTATTGCGCCCGTTTCCGATGAAACGCGCTTCGATGATCTCCTTCTGGATCAAATTCGACAGCGAACCGGCCCCGTTCTGGGTCCAGATTTTCACCGCCGAAAAAGGGGTCGCCCAGAAGCTGAATCCCGCCGCGCTCGGTATCCGCAAAGGGGAATGGAAGTTCCTCGAACTGCCGGTTTCGACCTTCCACTTCCGCCCGAAACGTTCGGCCGTCGAAGGGGTCCGGGCGCTGCAGTTCTCCCCGGACGCCGGCTTTCAGGAACCGGTGATTTTCCGCCTGGACGACATCCTGCTCGAACCCTGACCGGAACATGCCTCCGGCGGCCTTCCCTCCGACCGGCAAGATGCCGGTACCGGGTACGATACCGAGCTTTTTGCTGCTCCCAAAGCTCGACGCCGAAGTATTGTGCCGCACATAATCAAGGAAGCAGTAAACACTTGTAAACCATATATATATCACGCAGAGGGAATATACATTTACGCTGAATATTGCACACACATGCGATCCCGCACAATTTCGACAATACGAAACGCAACGATGCTTCACCCTGTTCTATTTTCAACATGTTCGGATATAATATTATAGGTACCTGCTAATTGAAATATCTGAAGATTCATGTGAATTTGTAATAAATCAAAATGAATGGAACCTGACGAGAATAATATTTTTGCAGGTTCGGAGGATATCCTCCGAACCTGCAAATGAGAGTTCATTGAGTAATATTTTATTGCTACTTAAAAATGACTTCAAGAAAATGTGTAAATAAAAGAAAATCGGCACGTATTGAACCGGCACACCGTATGCGGTTTCCCTGAACCCGGCGTGGAATAAGCTCTCAGCAACGCAGGAATTCCGCAAGGTTGGTCACACGGTAGCGTTCTTCCTTAGAAATTTCATCTGCATACGAAATTCCGTGAAGGCGGTGCTGCAATGAAGCGCCGCGTCCGGAATACCGTGATAAATCAGCACGACCACCTTCCCGTTCACGCCGGAAGCGATCGCTTCCCGGAAAATGCCGGGATATTTGTGCGCGACCGGAAATGCCGGAATCCGCATGATCGAATCCGTTTCCGGACCGTAGCTGCAGCGCTGAGCCTCGCAGGCTTCCTGCCGCTGATCTCCGGTGCGCCGCCCACCGAACCGGAACGAGTGCGATGCGCCGGAGCTGCTGCGCAAGTTCCGCTGCGATCCCGACCGCAGCGTCTACCATCAGGCTTTCATGGATTACGGTTGGAGCGCCACACTCTACATCGATCTGGCCTTCACCATTTACATCTGACCGGAAAAACAAGGGGCTCCGCGATGAAGAATATATCTGTCAACCTGTTCCGTCAAGTGTTGAGTTTGATGTCTGAACAGGAATTTGAAGAAATAATCCTGAAACATGGTGGCAGCAAGCATCTTCAATCCTTTGACAGCCGGCCTCATTTTGTTCCGCTGGTCTTCCTGCCAACTTTTCGGGGAAGCCAAAGGTCCGGCGGCTTCACGTCTTTTCGGTTGATACTGTCCAACACAGCCCGGTAAATGATACAGGGTATTGTCACAACTGCAAAGCAAATAATGTATAGAAAAACAAAAGGTACAGTCAGGCCTCCCCATAATTTCTCACCGGCCTGCCGCCATGAAAACGGCTCACCGTCTCGGATAATTTCAGCCAGAAGCGCTTTCCCAGTAATCAAATTCAATTCAGAAAGAGAATTACGATAAACATCCCTATGAAAATAAAGCGTATTGCCCACTATTTTTACCAATCCGATGACATACTGCGGTAAAAGAATCGGCATTACCTGACGTGTTCCTGAAGAGATTTGACAAAGTTCAAATTTCCGCCCCTGTCAAGATAACACGGAATGTAGACAGCAGTTCTGGAAAACAGAGGCGGACCGCCAAAACGTCCGGAGAACTTACAGACAACCGACCGCCCCGAGAACTGCCCACCTGAATCTCTCCCAGATCAGCGTATTCCATGACAATCCCGTCCGCCTCGAAGCGCTCCGGAAAATTGCTCGGTATATACCCGTCCCGATTCATTTTCTGAATCATATTTGCTTTTTATCCCTGTGCACACCTGTCCTAACAATTTTCAAAATGGCGTAATTTTCTGATTACGCCCCCTCATTTTCATCTATTTCACACCAATTCTCAAAAGTAGCCCCCC
>NZ_QEKH01000029.1 GCF_003096415.1 Victivallis vadensis
GACAAAAATCAGAACAGAAAACGCCGGAAAATCTGGCAAAAAACAACGTTTGAATCCGCATGAAAAACACATGGACAAAATTTCACGGATTCAGGATATAGGATAAATCAACTTGCACACAAGAGAAAGGGAACGGCAATGAAGATAGATTTCAAATCATCCGGCGGCAGAACTTGCAACTTTACATTAATCGAACTTTTAATAGTTATTGCAATCATCGCCATTCTTGCGTCAATGCTGTTGCCCGCTCTGAACCGGGCACGTGAGAGCGCCCGCGGCACTACCTGCCTCAACAACAAGAAGCAGGCAATCACGGCGCAGTTGCAATATGCGGGAGATTTTAACGACTATCTTGTCGGCTTTCTCCCCAGCAACGGAACTTCCGGCCTCTGGTGTTCGGTACTCGCCAACGGTCAGGGGACGGACGGCGTATTCAATGTCAAAGGCAAGGGATACCTGAATGAAACGTGCATCCAGTGCCCATCCGTCAGCAACCGCTCCAAACCGGGAGACGATCCCTTCGATTTCTGGCGCAGCTCCTATGGAGTCGACTGGAGTTACAGCAACGGCAGCGAGATGGAGAACAGCCGCCGGGAAACGTTGGGGCGTTACATTCTCAGCGTTGCAAGCCCGGAATCCTATGTCTTTTTTCTGGCGAGAATGAAACGGCCGACAGATACGCTGATTTTCGCCGATACTTACTGGAAAAAGAACAACTCCGGCATTCCGCGCTTTATTTTCGATAAAAGTCTGGACAGCGGCGCCGTCGTTCAAGCTCACGGCGGCCGGGTCGCAACCGCCTTTGCCGACGGACACGCGGCAATGCATACCGGCGTCGAGCTTAAAAACATGCCGTTCAATCTGCAATACTGGTTTAAAAGCACTGCCGGAGACATCGGCAACTGAAACTCCGGCATCCCTTTTATTCTGAAAACAAGGAGAATTTATGTTCAAGCGATTTCTGCTTTCCGCCGCCCTTCTTCCGGTTGTCTGCACCGGAGCCGTTCCGCTGGGGAATTTCAGCACGGCCGCTCCCTGGGTGGTCAACGATTCCGAAAAACGAAACCAGAGTCTGACGCCGCACTCGCTCCCCGGGACCGGCGAAAAGGGGCTGAAGCTGGCCTGGGACGGCTATGCGTTCCCCTATGCCGAACTGCATTTACGCAAGCCCCTGCCGCTGCCGGCGGATTTCAGGCAGGGGAGCGTTTCTCTGCGGCTCCGGCTTCCGGCCCGGGCTCCGGTCCGCAGCGTCAGCTTGCGGCTGGTCGATGCCACCGGGGAGATTTTCCAGTACCAGTTGCGCACCCTGCCGCCGGCCGAGGCGAAAACCCTCACCGTGGATTATCCCGTTAATCTGGCGGAGAGCAAAAACTCCTCCTGGGGCGGAAACAACGATAAAAAATTTGACCTGCCCGTTGCATTGAAGGGGTTCTCGATCGATTTCGAGCGGGAGTCCGGTGCGGGCGAGGCGCTGTTTCTCGGCGTTGAAGCCGCGGCGAAAACCCCGGCGGCTTCCGCCGCCGACAGCATACGCCTGGAGATCGAGACCGGCAATCCGGTTCATGTGCTTACGCCCGAAAAGGCAGATCAGCTCCGCCTCTCTCTCCGTAATACCGGCAGCGTCCGGTTCCGTGGGGAAGCCGAAGCTGTTTTCGAGGATTTCTTCGGGCGTACCTTCTCCGAAAAACTGCCGTCTATCGATCTGGCCGCGGGGGAAGTGATGACCTGCCCGATCAGGAAGCAGCTCCCGGCCTCCGGCCACTGGGATGTCCGGCTCCGGCTGCGGACGGGTGACGGAGAAGTGACGAAAAAACGCTCCTTCGCCAGCTTCAAACCGGCAGGACCGACGCCGGGAAGGGCCGAAGGCTTCCTCTGGGGCATCTCCTCCCATCCTCAGCTTCATCCGGCTCAGGTCCAGAAGCTTGAAGCGCTGGCGGCCGCGCTGGTCGGCGCCAAAGTCGTGCGCGAGGATGTTTACTGGCACCGGGTGCAGCCCGCCCGTGGTCAGTGGGATTTCCGCTCCTTCGACCAGACTGCCGCCATCTTCGCGGAACAGGGCATCGAGCTTCAGGCGATCCTCTGCTACTGCGCGCCCTGGGCCGCCCGCGATCCCGGCGCGAAACGTCCGGACAAGGCGGAACCGGAACCGGAGGCGTGGAAGACGTTCTGCCGGGAAATGGCGAAACGTTATCGCGGCAAGGTCCGCTTCTGGGAGGTCTGGAACGAGCCGGACGTCACCCCGTTTTCCGGCATCAGCTCGGCTTCCTATGCGAAGATGATGCTGAATGCGTACAACGCGGTCAAGGCGGGCAATCCCGACGCCCGGGTCCTGACCGGCGGTTTCGCCACGCTCGCCAACCATCCGATGCTGCGGGAGCCGGGGTATCAGGAGAATGCGCTCAAGCTCGGCAAAGGCGGTTACGACATCCACGCCTATCACGAACACGGGGATTATCCGCATTTCGTGCGGATGGTCGAGGAACGCTTTCTGCCGATGCGGAAGCGCGCCGGCGTCACCGAACCGTGGTGGGCCAACGAAACCGCGCTGACCTCCTCCGGCGGCAACGAGAAGCCGCAGGCGCTGGCCCTCTGCAAGAAACTGATCTACGCCTGGAGCCGGGGCGCGATCGGCTACAATTGGTATGACCTGCGCAACGACGGCGACGACCCCAACCACGGCGAGCACAACTACGGCATGTTGACCCGCGATTTCTATCCGAAGCCGGTTTATACGGTCTACAACACGCTGACCACGCTGTTCGGAGGCAAGGAATTCGTCCGCCAGTTCGATGGGGGAGAAGGGGAATGGCTCTTCCTTTTCCGTGACGGCGGGGAAATGGCGCTGGCCGCCTGGAGTGAAAACGGCGGGCTTCTCCCCGTAATCGTCCGCACCGACGCCGTTTCGGCGGAGGCGGTCGACCTGATGAACAACTCCCGCCCGGTCGAAATCCACGACGGCCGGATTCTGCTGGAGATCGGCTCCGTCCCTGTCACGCTCAGGCTCAAGGGGGCGACGCGGGCGGAATTCGCCGGGAATCCGGTTCGTCTGGAGAGTGCCGATATCGCGCTACCGGGGAAAACGTACCGGTTCGCGGCCAAACTGACCAACCCTCTTGACGAACCTGCGGAGTTCGCATTGGAATTCCGCGCTCCGGCGGGGTTCCGGCCGGAAAAGACGCAGCGGCGCATCACCGTTCCGGCCGGAAAGACAGTGGAACTGGCGTGCGAACTTCGCGCAGATGAAACGCTCCGCCCCGCCTTCGGCGTTCCGGTCAGCCTTACGGCTGACTACCGGCTCTCCGGCGATACCGTCAAAGGGAGCATCGCCATGCCGGTGCGCGTCGCACAGGTCGTGCCGCAGGGAGCGACGGCAGGCAGGGCGCCCGATTTCACGCTGGCGCACCGCCGGCAGGTGCGTGAACTTTTCACCGGCGATCCGTCCCGCGGCCATCTGCTCTGGAAGGGACCGCGCGATCTCTCCGGCCGGGTCAGCCTCGGAACGGAGGGGGCGAACCTGCTGCTGCTGGTTCACGTGACCGACAACATCCACTGCCAGCCGGAACGCGGCGCGAACACCTGGATGGGCGACAACGTTCAATTTGCACTGGAACTGCCCGGCCGGAAAGACGCCTGGGAATTCGGGCTGACCCGGCTGGCGGACGGCTCCCCCGAAGTCTGGTGCTGGAACGCGCCGGAAGGGTTCGCCCCGGCCTCCGCCGCCCGCGGCATTGCCCTCGCCACAAGCCGCAAAGGGACCGAAACCGTCTATCGTGCGAAGATTCCGTTTGAAACGCTCGGCCTGACACCGGAACTCCTGAAAAAAGGCTTCCGCTTCAATCTGCTCATCAACGACAATGACGGCGGCGGCAGGCAGGGGTGGATCAGCATCGCCCCCGGCATCGGGGAGCGCAAAGATCCGTCGCAATTCCCGTTTGTGATTTTCGACTGAACGAAAGGCAACTGCCGTTATGAAATCTCTTTTATCCTGCATCGTGCTGCTGGCGGGCTTCTGCCTTGCCGCGGATTCCCCCTATGGAACATGCGCGCACCTGCAGCGCTGGGAATACGACCGCGCTTCCGAAGAACTGAAACAGATGAAAGCGGCGGGGATCGACCATGTCCGCTTCGATTTTGACTGGGACGCGCTGGAAACGGCTCCCGGCGTCTGGAATTTCGACAAAATGGATTCCCTTGCCGTCATGGCGCGCGGGAACGGTATTCGGATTCTGCCGATCCTGGCTTACGATGTGAAGTGGGCGACTCCCGCCTGGAAACACCTGCCGGAATTCCTGAACTATGTTGGAACCGTCGTCAGACGTTACGGCGATGTCATGCCGTGCGTGGAAATCTGGAATGAACCGAACCTGCAGGGCTTCTGGCGCGGCAAACCGAGCGGGAGGGAATACGCTTCGCTGCTGATTCCGGCCTACCGGAAAATCAAGGAGCTGAATCCCGGCATCACCGTCGCCTACGGGGGAACTTCCCTGATCCCGCTCGACTATATCGAGGACTCTTTCAAGGCGGGGGCGGCACAGGCGATGGATGTGATGTGCATCCATCCCTACCGCTGCAATGAGATGCCGGAGGAGTATCTGGCGTCCGATCTCGCCGGGCTGCGCAGGCTGATGGCCCGATACGGAGCCGGTGAAAAGCCGGTCTGGTTTTCGGAAATGGGTTACTCCACCGTCGAGCGGATGCCGTATCTCTCCCGGGTGCTGCCGCGTCTCTTCGCGGCGCTGGGGATGACGCCGGAAACAACGACCTGCGTGATCTTCCGCGATGTCGATTTCCGGTACGACACCGAAGGGCTGGGATTCCGTATTCAGGATGCGCTGCCGGGCCTGAAGGCAGTCAGGCCGATCGCACTGAAAGAGCTGAAACGGCTCGCCGCCGGAACGGATACGCTTCTGGTCCTGCCCGACAACGAGTCGTTCCCGTCGGAGTTCCTGCCGGACCTGACCGGATATCTGCGCCGCGGCGGGCGCGTGCTGAGCCCCGGCGGTTTGCCGCTCTACTTCGATTTGCGGCGCGACGCATCGGGCGTCCTGCGGAAGGTGCAGGTCAATGAAAAATACATGAAGGAACTTCATCTCGGCTGGTACACGTTCTGGACCCGCCCCGGTACTCCGAAGAAACTGGAGAAACAGGAGTTTGCCGGGCCGCACGATGATGGCCAGGAAACTTTGCCTGTCAACGGGTTCCGCTTTTTCGACCGGACGAACCTCGCGGCGGGCGACCAACTGGAACCGGTTCTGTATGGCCGGAGCGGGGAGTTCCGCGGCATTACGGCGGGCGTATACCATTTCAACAGCGATCTCAAGGGTAAAATCGCCGTCTGCGGCAACCTGAATCCCGGCGTGCCGGAAAAAAAGCAGGCGGAATTTCTGCCGCGCACCATGCTGATCGCTTTCGCTTCCGGCGTGGAACGCATCTACTGGTACAGTTTCCGCTCCACCGAACGGAGCCGTTTTGACGGCGAGGCGCACTTCGGCATCGTCCGCAACGACCTGGCGCCGAAGGATGCGTACCGCGCTTACCGGACTTTGAGCGAGCTGCATCCGGCAGGCTCCACCCGCCCCGAACTCCGGTCGGACGGGCCGCTTTATATCGCCAACTGGAAAACGCCCGGCAATATCCCGGCAGCCGCCGTCTGGAACATTGCGGGTGAACAGACCGTCAAGCTGAAGATCAGGAACGGCCGGCTCTCCGCCGTGCGCGATCATCTCGGCAGGGAAGTGAAACTGTCGCCGGAAAATTCCGTGCTCACCTTTTCCGCCTCTCCCGGCATTCTCTACTTTTCCGGAGTGGAATTATAGAGCTTGCCGGCTCCCCGATACGCAGCGGTTTGACTTATTGCGGAACCGCGTGTATCATAAGCATTGAAAAACAGAAAAGAGGATATCCGTGCTGCGCCCTTACGTTGCCAATGAAAACAATCCGCACATGCACCCGGCGGGGGAAAAGTGGAGAGGGGAGAAACTTTACGACTTCCGATTCTATGAGTTGGAAATCGTCTCCTATTCCCTGCCGCTTGCGGTATTCCGCTGGGATACCTATGTGCGGAGCGACGACTATCACCGCCACTGCGACTTTTACGAGCTGGTTCTCGTTTACAAAGGCTCCGCCCGGAACGACAGCGGGACCGGCACGCTTGAGACGGTTACGGTAGGTAATGTTTTCCTGCTTCCGCCCGGAAGCATCCACCGTTACCAGGCGATTCACGAATTTGCGCACTTCAACATCCTCTTCCGGCCGGAACTGCTGAACCAGATCCGGTTCGACCTTGAAACGCTGCCGGGCTTCCAGGCGCTGTTCCGGAACTTCGGAGCGGCCGGGAATCCGACGGCGATTTCCCCCTTTCTCTTCCTGCCGGAAGCGGAAATCACCGATGTGATGATGTTGCTTGAAAATTGCCGGCGGGAGCTTGAACGGCAGGAACCGGGATTTCAGAGCGCCGCAGTGGCCTCCTTTCTGCATGCCCTGACCGGGATCTGCCGCAAAGCGAGGCTGCAGGGAGGGAGGGGAGAAGAGAATTCCTTCCGGATCAGCCGGGTGGTCGAACAGCTCAACAGCCGGTATTCGGAGGAGTTCAGCGTTCCGCGGATGGCGAAGCTGGCCGGAATGTCCGTCTCCAATTTCCGCCACCGCTTCTCGGAAGTGATGGGCGTCTCTCCGGTCGAATACCTGACCCGGCTGCGGCTGAAAATGGCGGCTCCGCTGTTTATGATGCCGGAGAACATCACCAGTATCGCATTCCGGGTGGGATTTGAAGACAGCAACTATTTTGCACGCCAGTTCCGGAAATATGCCGGGCTGACTCCGACGGAATTTCGCAACCGGCTCAACAACGGTGAAATCACGCTGCAGGAGCTGGACAGCCGCCTCTTCAACCACCTGGGGCGGCAGAATGTCTGAAAACGCTGGAGAACACGGCGCTGCGCCGCTCCCGCGGGGCGCCTCCGGCGAAGCGAAACGCCCCATTGAATCTGTTCAGTCGGTCGGCGGGGGCGTGTAGCGTTCGGCTCCGCCGAGCTGTTTCCAGCGGACGTAGACGAAGAGCAGCGCCGCCGTCGCCCCGACCGTGAAAATCGTGTCCCACACGAAAATGAACCGGTAGCCGAAACGGTCGATCGCGACGCCGCCGAAGTAGTTCGCGAAGATCAGCAGCACGCTGTTCATCATCGCGTTCGCGCTGCTGAACTGGCCGAATTTGTCCGGCGGAAAAAGCTCGATGAACACCGGCCCGTTGCTGACGAACTGCACCGCGTACACCACCGAAATCGCGATCCCGACCACGAAGAACGACGCATAATCCGTCACGTAGAAGTATCCCCACACGTTCGCGGCGATCACGATCACGCCGCTCGCGACGAAAACCCGCAGCGGATGGAGCCTGTCCATCAGATAACCGGTCAGCACCACCACTCCCGCCGAAACCACCGCGCCGACCGCCATCACCTTGCCGAACTGTCCCGCCGTCATCTGCAGCTCCTTGGTCGCGAACAACAGATTGAAGGTTCCCCGGCATACCGTCGACGCGTTGTTCAGCGCCGTCCCCAGAAACAGAAACGTGAAGAACCAGTGGCGGTAGCACTGCCGGAAGTAGATGCCGATCCACTCCGCCAGCCGTTTCGCAACCGGCAGCCCCTGCCGCTGCACCGCCTTCGGCGGCGGGTATTCCCCCTCTTTCACAAAGAAACACATCAGCATGAAGCAGACCAGATAGAGCAGCCCGATTCCGGTAAAGACCTCCGGCGCGTAGTCCACGATGTACGGCATCACGAAGAAGTTGAACAGAAAGCCGCCCGCGGTTCCGGCCAGGTTCAGTCCCGCCATGAACCGCCCGATGAATTGATGCGGAATCACATCCGCGAAGATGTAGTAGTAGATCGACCCGACGATCAGGTTGAAGAACTGGAACACCACCGAGAATACGCAGACCAGCGCGATGCCCAGCGTGCCGATCTCCATGCCCGGAAAGAAGTGCGCGTGCACATATCCGGTGATCGGCGTGATCCAGCCGATCAGGATCAGGAACAGCGTCACGAACGGCGTCGCGAACACCAAATACGGAATCCGCCTGCCCCACCGCGTCCGGGTCCGGTCGCTGGCCGTGGAGAGGATCGGATTCATCACGAAGTTCATCGCCGCCGGGATGCTGCCGACCACCAGCCCGATCAGCGCGCCGGAAGCGCCGAAGCGTTCCAGCGTCAGCGGCAGCAGCGTCGGCACCAGGCTCCCCAGCATCCCGAAGATGTTGCCGCCGAGGATCACCCACGCCGACACCACGAACACTTCAAACAGGGAATAGCGCAACGTGCCGACCGTATACGGCCGCTTCGGATCGGCGGGCGGCCGGGTTTCGGCGGCCGCCTCCGCCGTCAGGATCGCGTCGTCCATCGCGTCACTTCCGGTCCAGTTCGACGATGTCGCAGGCGATGTCGTTCCCCTCGAACCGGAATTCGCCCGGAGCGGCCTGCTCCGTATTGCCGAAACGGCTCCGGAACGTCAGGTTCTCCGGCAGCTTCACCCGCACCGTGCCGGAGGTCCGGCCGGGACCGACTCCGGCCAGCAGCAGCCGGTAGTTTCCGGCGCCGTCGGCGAAGCAGCGCACCCGGAATTTGCCCTCGGACTTCACGGTTTCGGCCACAGGGCCGTCCTGCTCCGCCATCAGGAAGGGTTCGAGCTTTTTCAGCTCTCCGGCGGCCATGCAGGCGTTCCGCCACCGTTTTTCCGCCAGTTCCGGCGAAGCCTCGCTCCCGGCCGGGCCGCGCGGAAAGTCGAAGTAGCTGTAGAATATGAATCCCTTGCCGCCGTGGATCGCCTGCACCAGCGCCAGCGCCAGCATCTCCTTGCCGGTCGGATCGCGGTAGTCCGCCGCCTTGTCCGCCGGGGCGTAAATATTCAGGTTGTGCGCCTGCGGCACGTTCCAGGTCGGCACCCCGGTCGCCTCGGCCAGCCCCATCAGCCGGTCGATCGAGGTCATGTGGTGGTCGTACCCCTCCGAAATCCGCGAGATCGGGTACTGGTCGCCTCCAAAGATGTCCAGCATCGGCAGATAGTCCTCCACATTGGGCTGGTAGAAGACCGCCCAGGTCGGATGGTCGGGGTCGAGCCGGTTCACCAGCTCGCGCCGCCTTGTCATGATCTCCACCCAGTCCACCATCTTCTCGTCGCAGGTGTACCACGCCAGCAGCGCGGGATGGCGGCGGAAGGCTTCGACATATCGCTTCGCGGTTTCGTCCGCGCCCTTCAGGCCGCGGTAGGAGTAGTCGTCCGGCCCGAGCGGGTTGGAGCGGTAGACGTCCTTGATCGAAAAGAGGATCTTAAGGCCGTTCGCATGCAGCTCGTCCAGCGCCAGCTTCACCTGTTCGAGCGGCAGCCCGTCGCCGGAGGCCTCGCCGTCCGGCGCGAGGTGCATGCTGCCGTAGGGCATCACGCAGTTGAAGGGGCTTGCCGCGATGCGCTCCACATCCTTCCGCTTCAGCACGCCGGTGTAGAGGCCGAGCGGCATATAGGGTTTGCCGTCCACGATCGCCCTGCCCCGCGCGTCGATCACGCAGTTGCCGGGCAGCGTTTTGCCGAACCGTTTGCGGATCTTCACCGGGCTTTTCTTCTCCGCCAGAATCAGGCGGTTGGCCGGGTCGAGCAGCCGCGCGGTCAGCATCCCCTCCCCTTCCGGCAGGGCGGGCAGCTCCGTTTCGGCGACCTGCCCTTTCACCGGCACGGTGCGCTCCACAGTGCGTCCGGCGGTTTCAAGTTTGAACTCCACCGCCTGTTCCGGCGACAGCTTCACTCTCTCCGGCAGCCGGAAATTTCCCTTGAGGCGCGAGAAGAAGCGCAGCACGCCGCCGTCCGCGTCGATCAGGTTGTGGGTCGGGTAGACCTGCTGAAACTTCCACTGCGGCCCCAGCTCCTCCACGAACACGTGGTCGAACCACACTTTGCCGGTCGCGCCGCGCGGCATCAGCAGATGGATCACGAAAGAGCAATCCTTTTCCGCCGGAGCGACGGCGATGTTGTACTCCATCGGCGTCCAGCCGCACTCCTTGTCGGCGCTGGTCGGGCACTCCACGTTGCGCAGCCATTTGCCCTGCGCGTCGTAAAGTTCGACGATGATCGAAGCGCCGCCGCCCCTGACCCCTTCATTGCGGAACACGCCGCCGAAACGGTAGGCGCCGCCCGCCTTCAGCGGCAGCGAACGGCTGACCAGCGTGTACTTCGCCGGATCGGTGCGCTCATAGCAGAGCGCCGGACTGCCGTTGACCCCGGCGTTGGGCACCACCCGGATCGCCTTGCCGTCGATCCCCTTCCAGCCGTTCGCGCCGGAGGGAAACTCGCCGTCGGCCAGCACGAATCCGGCGCTGTGTCCGGCCTGGCCGCTCAGATCGCGCCATTCCCCGGCCGGAGCCGCTCCCGCCGCGACGGCGAGCATCATCATGATTGCAGAGCAAAAAAAGTGTTTCATCAGATCAGAATTCCTTAGACCGGGTTTATTTGTAGTAGAAGTTGCCGTCCCACTGCTGCGGGCCGCGGAGGTATTGATCCTTGTTGGCCATCAGCTCCGTGCGCGACATGTTTCTGGCGCTGCCGTCGAGCAGCCCGACGTTCACCGAAACCCCGCCGTGGCGGGCCGCCATCGGATACCAGCCGCTGACCGGGAAGCCGGGGATGTAGAACTCACCTTCGCTGGAAGCGCCCGGCACGAAAAATTCCCCGTTGCAATGGTTGTTGGCCGCTGCCGGCGCGGTGTCCGCGAAGTAAAGCGGCAGCCCCTTTCCCTCCTTGCGCACGAAGTTCATGATCCGCGACAGTTTCTGCGGGCAGCCGTTGTCGCCGCCTGCCTTCCACTGCAAGCCGAAAGTGGACATATTCAGGCCGATCGCGATGCTGTTCTGATCCGGGTACATCGGGTCGGAATCCCACCACGCCGCCTTCGGTTCCGACGGACACAGAAAGGATTTGAAGCCGAAACCGTAGGCGACGTTCAGATAGATCGACCAGCTCACGGTCTCCCCGGCCTTCAGCCCATTCCGGTCCCCCGGCATCGACGTCACCTTGCCGAGGCAGTAGTCGTCGTTGTCCGCCTGGTACATCGTCGCGGGCATGAAAATCTGCTTGATGTTGCTCAGGCATGAAATCGCCTGCGCCTTCTCCCGCGCCTTGTTCAGCGCTGGCAGCAGCATCGACGCCAGGATCGCGATGATCGCTATCACCACGAGCAGCTCAATCAACGTGAACTGCCTTATGCACCTGTCCGCGGGAAACGGCGGACACAGGGGACGGGATTTGCGGCCGGCGGGAAGAAGGCAGGATGTAACGTTTCTTTTCATGTGTACGGATTCCTTCTGTTTAGGGTGATATTGTATTATTTCATCCGGATTCAATTTCATTTTTTTCAGCGGGCGCGGGGCCCGTCGGTCCTGACGATGAACTCCTGTGCCGGAACCACGATCGAGCGGTAGAAATCCGGGTTCGGCGCGAGGTGGATCTCCGACATCAGCTTCACGATCGCCCGGAATTCACAACTGAGCGGATGTGTGACCGCGTTGCAGAAAAACCGCTCCTTGAATTCAGGCACGTTGCTCAGGAAATTGTCGTAACTGATCAGCTGCACGTCGCGTCCCGGCTTCAGCCCGTGTTCGTACAACACATCCAGCACTCCGACCGTCAGGTGATCGGAGAGTGAAAAGATCGCGGTGTCGCACTTGAACTCCTTCAGGAACAGCTTGCCGTACTCCCGGCCGCACAGCACCGGCAAATGGAAGAAATACTCCTCCGGCACCGGGAACGCCAGATTGGCGCTGCCGAATCCGCACTGGTCCGCCATTTCGCACAGCGCCGTATAGCGGTGCTGCGACGTGGAGAGCGTCGGCACCCCGACCACCAGCGCCTTGCGGAAGCCCATCTTCATCAGATGCTCGAGCGCCTTCCTCATTCCGGGGCGGTAATCGAAAAACACCTGATGCCACGGCCCGAATACGAATTCGTCGTCGCCGAACAGGATCACCTCGCCGGGGAAGTTGCGCAGCACCTGCTCCGCCACCAGCCGGTAGCCGGCTTCGGCGATGATGTAGTCGAAGCGGCTCAGCTCCATTCCGAGCAATGGACAGTTTTCGACATTCGGCATCTGTTCGCTGTGGAACTCCACCGCCAGTCCCGCGTCCTCTAGAATCTGCTTGAGCAGCAGCCGCGAATTCTGGCACAGGATATTGTTGAAGGACGGGATTTCGACGTTCAGCGATTCAAAATAGAAAAAACCGATCCGGCTGTGCGGCGGCAATCCCATGTTGCCGCGCACGAAACTGCCGGAGCCGCGCACCCGGCGGATCAGCTTCCGGTCGGCCAGATGCTGCAGCGCCCGGTGGACGGTTTTCTCCGAAACCCGGTAGCGGGAGGCGAGTTCCGCCGTACAGGGCAACTCCACGCCCGCCGCCAGCTGGCTGCCGACGATATTGGCTTCCAGCGCCTTCACGATATCCTGGCATTTATACTTGCGCCCGGTTTCCCCGGTGATTTTCTCGATGGTTTCCATTTGCCGCTTCCGTTTTGTCTGTGATCTGTGGCACGCTATAAGTATGGGCCATTTTTGTCCGAAAGTCAAGTGCAAAGGACACCGTATTCTTCAGGCAATGGACAATCTCGGAAAACTTATGGACATTTTTCCTGCCACGATCGGACACATCCGAAACGCCGGCCGCCATGCCGCATTGTTCAAAATCCGGTTCAAATTTTCCGATTCCGTGAAAATCGCTCCGCCCTTCCCTTGCCATAACCCGAAATCTGAACCATAATATAAACGTAAATCGGAACAACACAGGTAAAATATGAACTATCACAGCAAAACCAACCGCCTGACCGAGGTTTTCATCTGCGACCTCGCCGCCGACCGCTTCAACGGCGAGGAGTACCTGCCGTCGGAACAGCGGCTGGCGGAACAGTACCGGGCCAGCCGCAACACCATCCGCCGGATGCTCGACGCCCTGATCTCCGACGGCACGCTGCTGCGCGACGAAAACCGCCGCGTGCGGATCAATCCGCTTCAGGTACTGCACACAACAGCCCCGGATTACCGGAAGCTGACTTTCGCGTGGGCTTACGCCGCTTATCCGGACCCGATGATCTCCAACGTCACCGCAGGCATTCAGGATTATACCACCGAACAGCGCCTGAACCTGCAATTCGTCACCAGTCAGGAAAGCCATGAATCGGTTCTTGACGCCCTCGCCCATGCGTCCGGGCTCGGTCTTGACGGAGTGCTGCTTCTCAGCTATCCGCAGGAGCGTTACGACACCGTTGCAGACCGGCTGCTGGATTCCGGCATTCCGGTAGTGACGGTGGGGCCGGCCGGGCAATCGCGCGCAAGTTCGCTCACCGGAGACGATTTCGGCGGCGTATTCACCGCACTCAGCCAACTGATCGAAAAATATGACCGTCCGGTGTACTTTATCGCCGCACCGGCCTCCCCCGGCGACCTTGAACATAATGACCGTTATCTGGCTTATATACAGGCGATGAAAAACGCCGGTTTCGAAGAGTTTATTTCAGACCATACCTGCCTGATCTGCAACGGCGATGCCCCGAAATACTGGCCGATGGACCAGAAACTTTTCCGCGCCGCTTATCAGTTCACTCCCCACCTGAACCGGATGAAGCTGCCGGCCTCAGTTTTCTGCGCCGGCGATTATATCGCCCATCGCCTTTATCTGGCTGCCCGTGAAGCCGGCCTGCAGATCGGCCGCGACCTCGCGGTGATCGGCTTCGACGACCTGCCATTCGCGCGGCGGCTTTCGCCGCCCCTTTCCACGATCCGGGTCGATACCCGGCGGCTCGGTTACCTGGCGGCGCAGCTGCTGCACCGCTCGGCTACCGAAGGCTTCACTTCACCCGTCCACCTGAAAGTTCCCGCGGAGTTCATTGAACGAGAATCCCTGTAAACACGAAGGAGAATTCCATGAAAAGTAAATTCACATTAATCGAACTTTTAGTAGTAATAGCAATCATTGCGATTCTTGCCGCAATGCTGCTGCCGGCCCTGAACCAGGCTCGGGGCAAAGCGCATGAGATCAAATGCATCGGCAATGAAAAACAGATATTTACCGCATTGTCGCTGTATGTCAATGATTTCAATGACCGGCTGCCTCCTCATTTCACGTCAGTGATCGGCAGCGGCGGAGAGATCCGTTCCCTTTCGGAGGGAGGCGGTCTCGCCTATCCGAATATCGGCCTCGGTCTTCTCGCCGCAGGCGGCTACTGCGGAGGAGGAGCGGACTATACCAGACGCGTCATGGATGGAATGACTCCCAGGCCCAAGATTTTCAAGTGCCCGTCCAATCCTCAGGAGGGATGGCTGCAAAACATCAACTTTGCCGATTATCCCTACGCCCGCGATTCATCCGACATCACCTGCCAGATTCCCAGCTTCAACAAACCTTTCAGCCGCCTGAAAGGAGAAGTGCTTTCTTATTGCGTGACGGGAGAGGTCCTGCTGCGCAACGGGGTTGAAGGCAAATACCTCGGGACGCTTCCCCTGCACAACCGCGGCATCACAGTTGCACGCGCCAACGGTTCCTGCGGCCGCGTGGCGCTTGATGTATATCGCAGCGGCAGCAATCTCGAAGCACGCCTGAAACTGATTGATCAGATGAACTGAATAACAGAAGGTCAGATATGAAGATGAAAAGAGTGCTGGCGGCAATGGCTTTTTTCTGCCTTTCCGCAGGATTGGCGGCCGATATCGTGCGCAACGGATCGTTTGAAACATTCGGCGGCAACGGTGTGCCCGCCGAGTGGAATTTCCGGCTCAACAACAATGCTCCCGTAACCGTTTCTCCGGCGACTCCCGGAATTGAAGGCGAGAAAAGCCTGCGTATCGTCAGCCGCCTGACGGAAAAGCGGCCGAACGTCTTCGGCGTCCTGACCCAGATAGTCAAGCTCAAGCCGGACACCGATTATACCTTGACCTTCATGGCCCGCGGGCAGGAGGTGAACCATGTATCCTGGGCCATCGGAAAAGGCTGGACGATCCGTCACACGGTAACCGGAGTGACGAATGAATGGGCAGAGCACACGTTCTCATTCCGGGTTCCCGCCGATCGGATGGAAGGAGCGGATAACTGCGGACTCCGATTGATCGTCGAAGGGCGCTGTACGGAATTGGACCTCGATGATGTCCGTATCGTTCCCAAAAGCAAAGATGCGGTCGGCAACGGTTCGTTTGAAGGGAAACCGGGTGAAATCCCGAAAGGCTGGTCGTTCCGGGTTTCCGGCAACGCACAGGCAACCGCGACGGTCGACAATTCCGCGGCTTCCGCCGGAAGAAGTTCGCTTCGGCTCGTCAACCGGACACCGCGCAACGCGAACGTCTATGGCGCCCTCTCACAGACCGTCCGACTTTTCCCCGGTATCGATTATGTGATGCGGGTACGCGCCAAAGGCGAAGGCTCCAGAGTCAATATCGCGGTCGGAGTCAAATGGCTCCATCGGCTCGACATCACCGCTCCCGGCCCTGAATGGCGGGATTATGAGCTGCAATTCAGACTGAATGCCGATGAAGTCGACAAAAACAGCAATGCCCCGCTTGTGATCATCACGGAAAATATCACCCCGGGCGTCTGGCTCGACGAACTTTCCATTACTCCGCGGGAAGCCTGGAATCTTCCGCCTGCCGCCTGGCAGGAAAACCGCGTCACGCTGGTCGGTCCGTTACGGCAAAAGTTCGATACCATCCGGAAGATTCCGAAAGGCACGCCGACCCTGAAACTGCCGCTCTCCGCGGAAAATGCAGCCGGCGCCACGCCGGAGGTCAAGGTTTTTTCTGCGGAAACCGCCCTGCTGTTCGATGCCGACGGGCTGGTGTTTCTGGCGGATGTAACCGATGACATCGCACGTCCCGGCCACGGAGCAACCATGTGGAAAAACGACAGTCTCCAACTGCGAATCGACCGTGCCGCCCTCCGGCGTCCCGCTGCCGCGGAAAGCGATCTGGAGATCGGCTTCAGCGTCGACGGCTCCGGCAAGGTACGCAACTGGTGCTGGGACGCCGGCGACGAACCCCATGCCGGAAAGGAACTGCCGCCGGAACTGGTCCGGGCTTGCGGCTTCCGGACGGCCGGCGGCTATTTTCTGGCTGCTCATTTAAGCTGGAGGCTTCTCGGGGATTTGCGTAAAACCGGTAAATTCGGCTTCAGCATCGTCGCCAATGATTCGGATGCGCCGGCGCATCGCAACGTCTGCTTTTTGACTCCCGGCGTACATGACGCCAAATACTCCGACCGGTATATGCAGGCTCTGCTGGACGCGGGGGAACCGGTTTTCTGGGCGGCAGTGCCGCCGACGCCGTCTTCGAAAGAGCTGACGGGAACGCTGCTGCTCTCCGGCACGGCCGGCGATGTGCGCTTTTCCGTGGAATTCACCGACGCCGCCGGGAAAAAGACGCTTCGCGACATCGCAACGGTGCCGGGAGTGGTTCCGGGGGAACTCGTTCGGCTTCCCTTTTCGCTTTCCATCGATGCGCTTGCCAAAGGGAACTACACCGCCGAGTTCCGGATAAACGGCGAAAGCGCCGGAAAAATCACCTGCGTCAAAGCCGATCTGTACAGCCGGCAGCTTGAAGCCGTCAATACGCTTTGCGGAGAACTGGAACGCCTCAAAGCCGCATGTGACGGCATTCAATCGGAATATCTTGATGTGCCGCTGGACATCCTCGGCCGGCATCTTCCCCGACTGCAAAAACGGCTGGCGGAAGCCGCAACCGACGACGAAAAGAAATACTATGCCGAACAGGCGGCAATGACCCGGCAGGATATCACGGATGCGCTTGCGGATCTGAAGAAACGCCTGGAACAGCTCCGGTCCGGCGGCAAACTGCCCGAAGCCCGAAAATTTCATTCCGGCACCGTCACACTCGAAAACGGCTGGCCCGTCGCCACGGTCGCCGATGAAAGCGGCAAGGCGTTCCGGCAGCCGGTTGTCTTCACCGGTTACGGCCATTTTACCGACATCGACCGCGATATCGCGTTTTTTCAAAAACAGGGAGCCAATGTGGTGCAAATTGAAATCGGTCCGCGCGCCCTTTTCCCCCGGGAGGGAAAAACGACTGAGTTCGAACCCGATTTCACCATTGTCGACTCCCGGCTTCTCCCGCTGTTGAAAAAGGCGCATGAAAATAATGTGAAGATTGCCTTGCTGATTTCGCCGCACTATCATCCGGAGTGGCTGTTGAAGAAATATCCGGAACTGGTTTCCTCCGCCGGGTTTCTCAAATACGAAGTAACTCATCCCAAAGCCCGCCAGATGCTTCAGGCATATATTGCGGCACTGCTTGGCCGTTTGAAAACAAGTCCCCATGCGGATGCATTGCACAGCATCTGCCTTGCCAACGAACCCGTTTACACCGGCTGTACTCCGGGCAATCCTTATTCAGCGGCGGAATTCGGAAAATACATGGAGCGGAAGTATGGTCCGGTTGCAAAATTCAATGAGATAACCAATCTGAATTTCAACAATTATCATGAAGTTGCCGAAGCCGCTTTCCACAATGCTCCGGTTGCATGTTATGAATTCTACACCTTCGCCCGCGAAACCTTCGCCGGCTGGCACCGGATGCTGGCTGAAGCCGTGAAGAAAGCATGGCCGGAGATGCCGGTTCATACCAAAATCATGGTCTTCAGTTCCCCGTTTGAATATGTGGCCGGAGTCGACCCGGAACTGATGGCGGAATTCAGCGATTACAACGGCAACGACAACTACTTCTATCGGCGCGGCCCTTATATCGCCGACTGGAATGTAACGGCAATGACGCATGAAATGCAGATTTCCGCCAAACCGGTTTCGATCGCCAATACTGAGAATCACATCGTTCCGGACCGTGAGACCCGGCCGGTTTCAAACGACCATGTTTATACGGCGCTCTTCCAGCAGTTCGTGACCGGTGCAAGCACACTGGTCACCTGGGTATGGGTTGACTTCGACTACAGTGCCGCCAGACAGAATCCCAGAAGTGATTTCGCAGGCAATATCCGCCTGCGCCCCGGCAATCTTGTCGCGCACGCCCTGGCCGGGCTCGACGGGATGCGCCTTGCGCCGGAGTTACGCAAGTTCTTCGATTACAAGCCGGAAGCCGCCATTCTCTACTCTCCGACTTCTCTGATTTTTGCGCCGGACACATACCGGAGGGAAGTCGACGCGCTCTACACGCAGCTCTGTTTCACCGGCTACCGGGTGCGGTTTCTCTCCGAACGCCGGCTGGCGCGCGGCGAATCCGGCGGCGTAAAGCTCCTGTTCGCCGTCGGTGCGAAAAACATCACCCGGGAAGCCTTCGACGGGCTGAAACGCTTCGCCGCCTCGGGCGGACGGATCGCCCGCGATGCCGAAAGCCTGACGCACGACCAGTACAACAATCCCCTGCCGGTTCTCCCCGACACCGAAAAAGCGGCGGCTTTCACCCCGGAGCAGCTCCTCGCCCAGCTTCACCGTCACATTGCGCCGCTGCCGGTTTCGCTCACGGGGAACCGCAAAGGCATCTTCTTCCGCGCCGTGCCGGACGGCAAGGGGAACTGGCTGGTCAACCTGGTCAACTACAATTTCGAGCCGCGCCCGGTCCGGCTCGAAGGGAACGGCTCCTGGACCGACCTGATCGGCGAACGCCCCTTCCATCCCCGCTTCACGCTCGCGCCGCTGAAGCCGCAGCTCCTGCGCTTCACCCCGGCTGAATAAACAGTCCAGAAAAAACCGCCCCGGAGGAAGTTCTCCTCCGGGGCGGCTCGATCTATGAGCAGGGAACGAACTACTTCGATTCCAACAGCTTGTTCACTCCGGCCAGCTTCACGCAGACGCAGAACAGCTCCATCGCCTTCTGCAGCTCTTCGCAGGTCGGATAGGTCGGCGCAATGCGGATGTTCCGGTCGCGCGGGTCTTTCTTATACGGGAACGCCGCGCCCGCGCCAGTCAGCTTCACGCCGGCCTGCTGCGCCAGCGCAACCACCGCTTTCGCACAGCCGTCCGGGACATCGACCGACACGAAATAGCCGCCGAGCGGCTTCGTCCAGCAGGCGAGGCCGGTTCCGGCCAGCTCCCGCTCCAGCGTATTGAGCACGATGTCGAACTTCGGGCGCAGCTCGTCCGCCAGCAGCCGCATGTGCCGGCGCACCCCTTCCGCGTCCTTCAGGTAACGGACGGTGCGGAGCTGGTTCAGCTTGTCGTGGCCGATCGTCTGCACGCTCATGTGCTTGCGAATCTCCTTGAGATTCTCGGCGCTCGACGCCACCAGCGCGACGCCCGCGCCCGGGAACGTGATCTTGGAGGTCGAGAAAAAGTAGAGCACCCGGTTCGGGTTGCCCGCCGCTTCGCAGGCGCCGAAGATATCTTTAAGCTTGCACTCCCGGTAGATATGGTGCACGCCGTAGGCGTTGTCCCAGAAGATCCGGAAATCCGGCGCCGCGGTCTTCATCGCGGCCAGCCGGTCCACCGTTTCGTCGCTGTAGCAGACCCCCTGCGGGTTGGAATAGAGCGGCACGCACCAGATGCCCTTGATCGCGTCATCTTCGGCGACCAGCTTTTCGACCATGTCCATATCCGGGCCGTTCTCGGTCATCGGCACCGGAATCATCTCGATTCCAAGGTCCTCGCAGACCAGAAAATGGCGGTCGTAACCCGGACTCGGGCACAGGAACTTCACTGCCGGCAGCTTGCGCCACGGCGTATGGCCGCCGGTTCCGAATACATAAAGGCGCATCATCGCGTCGTACATCAGGTTCAGACTGGAATTGCCGCCGACGATGATCTTGTCCACGTCGATGCCGAGCAGGTCGGAAAAGAGGCGGCGCGCTTCGGGAATCCCCTCAAGGCCGCCGTAATTGCGGGCGTCGATGCCGTCGCAGGTGATGTAATTTTCGAGTTTATTGAGAACGGGATTGGTCAGGTCGAGCTGGGAGCCGGAGGGTTTTCCGCGCGACATGTCGAGTTTGAGATTCTCCGCGACATAACCGGCGTATCGTCGGTCAAGCTCCGCCTTGCATTCCTGCAGCTCCGCCCTGGAACATTTGCTGATATCCCGGCCCATAATAACTCCTGTGATCCCCGAAAAGTTGCCTTCCTTCGCTCGCGGCGCCGCTCTCCGGCATTCCGTCTGCTCCGCAATGCCCGCACCGGCGGGTAAGGCGTTGTTAATGTTTCAATTTTAGACGATTACAAAAAAATCCGTATATGGTTCATGTATGCGACAAAATTCTAATATATCATAAAGAACCTTTATTTTCAATTGCGGAACGGTTGTTTTTTGATATTTTCACGCGATATGCAAGTTTTCAAAAATGGGATTTCGCCTTTGGCGGCCAAGAGCGAAATCCCGGTTCGGTATTTTTTTCTCCAGATTGATTCTCCGTTTTTCCGGTTTTCCAAGCAAATTCCAGTGGTTGGGAACCATTTCATCGCATTTCTTCGATATTTTTTTATCGAACTACTTGAAAAAAACGGATTCCGATGTAAATTTCCATTGTGCTTTTTTTGCGCAAGATCCGGATCCGAACACAATTTTTCAGGAATACAACCATGGCGAAACCGAAGATCGTGATCTGTCTGGGCAGCTCCTGCTTTGCCCGCGGCAACGAAGAAAATATCCGGGTGGTGGAAGCATACCTCGCGGAGAACTCCTACCGGGATGAAGTGGAGGTGGAGCTTTCCGGCACCCTGTGCCAGGCGCGCTGCGCCGACGGCCCCAATGTGATCATCGACGGCGTCACCTACAGCAAGGTCGATCCCGGCGTGATGCTCGATCTGCTGCGCAAGACCCTGCCGCCGCGCGGCAACTGAAGCCGCAAACACTCCGGAACCTCAACCGTACCAGGGAGAAAACCATTATGAATCTGCATTTTCCGGTGTTCACCACCGAAAATATATGTCATGACTGCTATAAATGCATCCGTCACTGCCCGTGCAAGGCGATCCGGATCGTCGACGGCCGCGCCGGGGTCATTCAGGACCTCTGCGTCGCCTGCGGCATGTGCGTGAAGGTCTGCCCGGCCCACGCCAAGAAGATCCGTCCCGACCTCGCCCGCGCCCGGATGCTGCTCGGCAGCGGCAAGAGGGTCTACGCTTCGCTGGCCCCCTCTTTCGTCAGCTACTTCAAAAACCTGCCGCCCGGCGCGCTGGCCGCGGCGATCAAAAAGCTGGGCTTTGCCGGAGTCAGCGAAACCGCGCTCGGCGCGCAGGCGGTCAGCGCCGAAACCGGCGCGTTCCTCGCCAAGGCGGAGCCGGGAGTCTACATCTCCAGCGCCTGTCCGGCGGTAGTGGATTTTGTGAAGAAATACGCTCCGGCGTATGCGCCGAATGTGACTTCGGTGCTGTCGCCTCTTTTGTCCCACACCAAAATTTTGCGGCGGGAGTTCGGCGACGATATCGGCGTGGTCTTTTTCGGCCCCTGCGTCGCCAAGAAGAACGAGTCCGACCGCCACCAGGAGCTGCTCGACCTCGCGCTGACCTTTGCGGATCTCGAAGAGTGGCTCGCCTCCGAAAACATCGACCCGGCCCGCATTCCCGCTTCCGACTATCAGCCGATGGTGCCGGAATCCGCCTCCGAAGGCAAAATCTACGCGGTTGAAGGCGGCATGAACGACACGCTGCGCGATCCCGCCGGGGATGTGCGCTATCTGGCGGTTTCCGGCCTGGTCAACCTCGGTCGGATGCTGCGCGACGATCCCGAGGCCGCGAAATCCAGATCCTGCAAAATCTTCATCGAGTGCCTCGCGTGCGCCGGCGGCTGCGTGAACGGGCCGGTGATGCCCAAGCAGCAGGGCGGCACTTTGAGTTCGGTGATTCAGGTGGCGCGCGACTACGACGGCAGCACCAGTTTGAACCGGCCGACCGACCTGCCGATCCGGGAAACCGTCACCGCCGAACCGCAGCTTGAACCGGAAGTGGACGAGGCCGCGATCAAGAACGCGCTCGCCTCGGTCGGCAAATTCACCCCCGCCGACGAACTGAACTGCGGCGGATGCGGCTACTTCAGCTGCCGCGACTTCGCGAAGGCGCTGATCGCAAACAAGGCGGAGGTCGAAATGTGCGTCTCCCACCTGCGCCAGCTTGCGCAGAAGAAGAGCAACGCATTGATCCGCTACATTCCGGCCGGCGTGGTGATCGTCGACCGCCATTTGAAGATCGTCGAATGCAACCGCCATTTCGCGGAGCTGTTCGACGAGGACACCGTGCTCGCCTACGACTCCTGCGGCAGCCTCGCCGGAGCCGAACTGAGCGCATTCGCCGACTTCAGCGACCTGATGGCGGCGGCGCTGCTCTCCGGCGGCGAAGTGCAGCGCCACAATCAGGTCTGCGGCGACAAGATCCTGAACATCAGCATTTTCACGATTTCGCCGCATCAGTGCGTCGGCGCGATCATCCAGGATGTGACCAGCATCGAGCTGCACCGCGAACAGGTTTCGGAAAAGGCGCGCGCGGTGATCCGCAAGAACATCATCACCGTGCAGAAGATCGCCCGCAACCTCGGCGAACACATGGCCGAAACCGAAATCCTGCTGCGCGAAGTGGCCGGAAGCTATACTGAAATCAAGGGGAAACGCTGACCATGCCGGACAACGACGTATTTGTCGAAATGGAGTGCTGCCAGCTCTGCCACGACGGCGAGGATGTCTGCGGGGACGATTACCGCTTCGAGCGGCTGGAAAACGAGAACCGCCACCTGGCGGTGCTCTCCGACGGGCTGGGCAGCGGCATCAAGGCGAACCTGCTCGCGTGCATGACCACCACGATGGCGCTGGAATTCATCCGTTCCAACATGGATGTGCTGCTGTCGGCGGAGATCATCATGGATACGCTGCCGGTCTGCGAGGTGCGCCGGATCAGCTATGCGACGTTTTCGATCTTCGACCTGCAGATCGGCGGCAAGTCCCGGATCATCGAGATGGACAACCCGCCCTTCATCCATCTTCGCAACGGCAACGACCTCAAGGTGAACCGCCAGAGCATGGTCTCCGAACGGTGGCCGGACCGGCGGGTCCGCCTCGCCGAAATCTACGCGATTGCGGGCGACCGGCTGATCGCCTTCTCCGACGGCGTCACGCAGGCGGGACTGGGGCAGCCGGGCAACAAGTTCGGCTGGCGGCGCGAGGGCGCGCTGGCCTTTATCCAGAAAGCGATCGAAAAGGACCCGGCCATCTCCGCGCGCGACCTGTCGCAGATGGTGGTGATGGCCGCCCGCGGCCAGAACAAGGACAACCGCTGCATCGACGACATCAGCTGCATGGTGATTTACCTGCGCAAGCCGCGGCGGATGCGGCTGCTGACCGGGCCGCCGTTCCGGGCCGACTCCGATGCCGCTTACGCCGATCTGGTCCGGAACTTCGACGGCAAGATCGTGCTCTCCGGCGGCACCACCGCGAACATCGTGTCGCGCGAACTGGGCCGCCCGCTGGAAGTGGATATGAAGCTGGTGATGAAGGCGGGCAGCCTGCCTCCGCCGGCGAAGATGAAAGGGGTGGACCTCGTCACCGAAGGCATCCTGACGCTGACCGATGTGGCGCAGCGGTTGGAAGCCGATCCGCCGCTGACAACACCGGTGCCGCTGGTTTCCAAAGAGCTGATCGCGCTGTTCCGCGCCAGCGACGAAATCGAATTCGTGGTCGGAACCAAGGTGAACGAGGCCCATCAGGACCCGAGCCTCCCGGTCGACCTCGAAATCCGCCGCAACATCGTGAGGCGGCTCAAGCATATTCTGGAGACGAAATACCGCAAGCGGGTGCTGCTCCGTTATTTTTAGAAACCCAGGCCGCGGCGCAGGCCACGGTCAAAACATACAAGGAAAACATGATATGAGCGAGACGAATAAGATAAAGGTCGAGATCTGTCTGGGAACCACCTGTTACGTGCTGGGATCGTTCCGCCTCTCCGCGCTGGAAGAACAGCTTCCGCCGGAACTGAAGTCGAAAGTGGACATCGTCGGGTGCGCCTGCCTCAATGTCTGCCACGACCGGAACTACGGCAATGCGCCGTTCGTCAGGATCGGCGAACGCATCGTCGACAACGCAACGGTCGAAAAGGTGATCGGCGTGATTCAGGAAATCGTCTCCGCCGGAGGAACCAATGAATAATGCCGAACGGACTCGCAGAGAGTTAATGATCCGATTCATCCGGGAGTTTTTCGACGGGACGCTGGCCGATTCCATCGACCGCATTCCGGTTGAACTGCGCCCGCGGACGGAGGAGCCCAACCGCTGCTGCGTCTACAAAGACCGCGCCATGCTCAAATACCGGCTGATGGCCCTGATGGGCTTCGGCATGGAGGAGGAGAAGGACGAATCCCGCCAGCTCAAGGAGTATCTGGCCGACGCCGTCGAGGGGCGCAACCACACCGGCCCGGTGCTTTCGGTCTGCACCGTCGGCTGCCACGGCTGCGTCGACAGCCACGTGCAGGTCAGCAACAGCTGCGTCGGCTGCTTCGCCCGTCCCTGCGTCGGCGTCTGTCCGAAGCAGGCGATCCAGGTGATCAACCAGCGTTCGACCATCGACCGCACCAAGTGCATCAACTGCGGCAAGTGCATGACGGTCTGCCCGTACCACGCGATCATCCGCAATCCGCTGCCGTGCGAAGACGCCTGCCCGGTCGGAGCGATCGGCAAGGGCGAGGACGGCCGCGTGCGCATCGATTTCAAGAACTGCATCTACTGCGGCAAGTGCTTCCGCGCCTGTCCGTTCAGCGCGATCATGGAGCGTTCGCAGCTCGCCAACATCCTGACCGCGATGAAAAGCGGCCGCCCGGTCGTCGCGATGGTGGCCCCCTCGGTTTCGGACCAGTTCCCCGGCACCATCGAACAGCTCTTCACCGGCCTGCGCAAAGCCGGCTTCACCGAAATCCTCGAAGTCGCGCTCGGCGCCGAAATGACCACCGAGCACGAAGCCGAAGAGTTTTACGAACGCATGGAGCGCGGCGACCGGCTGATGACCAGCAGCTGCTGCCCGGCCTGGGTGGAAGCCGCCAAACGCCACATCCCGGACATCGTGCCGATGGTCTCCTCCACGCCGAGTCCAATGGGCTACGCCGGGCAGCTCGCCCGCGAAAAATATCCGGATGCGCTGACCGTCTTCATCGGCCCGTGCATCGCCAAGCGCCGCGAGGCCCAGAACGACCCGAATACCGACTTCGTGATGACCTTCGAAGAACTCGGCGCGCTGTTCGCCGCCCGTGAAATCGACCTGATTTCCCTTGAAGGCGAGCAGCTTGAACGCCCCGCATCCGTCTTTGCCCGGAACTTCGCGCACAGTTGCGGCGTCAGCGAAGCCATCCTCGAACAGATGGGGCACGACAATCCCGATGCCAACTTGCCGAAAATCGACGGCAAGTTCATCAACGGCCTCGACCGCAAATCGGTGAACCTGCTCAAGATGTACGCCAAGGGCAAACTGCCCGGCAACTTCGTCGAAGTCATGGCCTGCTCCGGCGGCTGCGTCGGCGGTCCCTGCTCCCTCGCCCGCTAGCGGTGCTGAGGAAGCCTCCGGCGGCCGGGGGCGCTTCGCCCTTGCCCGTCGGAGACAGTTGTGCGCTATGCGCCCAGCTACCGGTGCCTGATTGAAAATCAGACCGCGTAGCACACAAGGTCTGCCGCCCGGCAGGGCGGGCTGACCTGCCTGCCGCGAAGGCGGCATGGCTTTCCCCACCGCGAATCGCCGCCGTCGTGGCGGGAAGCGAAACAGCTCCTGAAGGACCAGAGCCTGCAATACCTTTGTATCGCGGTACTTCAAGTCGAGCCGAAGAAAAATCACGGCTGGCCGGAATCTTCGCCTGTTTTGAACCCCTCTGTCGTGAAAGGGGCCTGAAACTGCGCATCATTCCGGCGGAACGCGAACTGGACTTTCCGGTATCGGAATGTGTCCGGCCTCCCACCTTCTTTACCGAACCGTCTGAAATGCTACGAGGAAGTGATCATGCCGCTGATACGGAGCCTCGGACAGAAACTTTATCATTCTTACGCCGGAACCGGTAGAACGGTTTCTCATGCTGAAATGCTACGAGGAAGTGATCATGCCGCTGATACGGAGCCTCGGACAGAAACTTTATCATTCTTACGCCGGAACCGGTAGAACGGTTTCTCATGAATCAAAGCGGGCCGGATTCCCCTCTTTAGATCAGCGGCAATTCGACAGTTTCCAGACTCCTCTACAGTTCATCTTCCCGGAACACCCGGACCGGCTTGCCGCGTTCCAGCTCCCGGTGCGCCCGCCATGCCTCCAGGCCGAGCCGGGCGGAACCGGCGCTGCCGCGCGTCGCCACTTTCGCCGCCAGCCGCGCCAGCGCCAGCTCCCGGTTGCGCAACTGCGAGCGTTCCTCGCCTGCAACCGCGCACTGGCCGGTCGGACGATGGAACGCCTGAATCCGGGTGTTGCTGGTATTCACGTGCTGTCCGCCCGGCCCGCTTGAACGCGACGCCGAAAACTCCACGTCGTTCGGATCGAACGCCAGTTCCGGCTCCGCCTCAAAGAGCCGGATTCCGGCATACCAGTTGCGCCGTTTGTGATGGGGGCGGAACGGACTGGCGGCGATCCACTGAATCGTCCCCAGCCACGGCGCGACCGACACGGCCGCGCCCTCCCCTTCCAGCTCGAACAGCACCGATTTGACCAGCGACTTTTCCCGGTTGCCATTCAACGCCACCTCGCGGAAGCGCACCTCCCGCCGCAGCTCCGAAGTCAGGCGTACCATCAGTTTCGCGACCAGAAGCTCGCACTCCTCCGGTCCCTGCCCGGAGGAGATTTCCAGAAACAACCGCTTCATCTCATTCCCCCTCCTTCGGACTCTTCCAGGTCAGCACCGGCCTCAACACGCCGATCACCCGGATCACTCCGGCGGCGGCGAGGTCGTCCACCACCGTTTCGATGTTTTTATACGCCTCGGGCGCCTCTTCATAGAGCAGCTGCCGGTCGGAGCAGACCACCACGCTGCCGAGCCGGGTGCGTTTCAGGTTCTCCGGCTTGAAGCGCGTTTCCAGCCGGGAACGGGTTCCCTGCCGGTTCCACTTGCGTCCGGCCCCGTGCGCCGCCGACCAGAGGTTGCGGGATTGCTCCCCCGCCGGTTCAACCAGATAGCTGAATGTGCCGCGCGAGCCCGCGATCACGAAAGGAGCTCCCTCCGCCGTCGCCGCCGTCCCCTTGCGGTGAATCCAGCCGGAACCGGCGGGAGCGGGCAGGATGCTGTTATGGCAGTTGTCCGAAACCAGTTCCCCTTCCCCTCCCGCCGCCGCCAGGAAGCCGGCGGCGATCAGGCGGCGGTTCAGCTTCGCCCACTCCAGCAGCCGATCGTGGGCGGCGAGATATTTCCGGCCCGGTTCGCTTTCGGGAACCAGGCCTCCTTTCGGCGTCCGTTCCAGCAGCGCCTGACCGTGCCCACGGCTGCCCGAATGAACCAGCAGCCAGAGGTTCCTGCGGTCGATTCCGAGCGTTTCCGCCCGAACCGGATCACGCACCTCCTCGAAACCGGTCAGTTCGACGAAATGGTTGCCGCGCCCGGCCGTGCCGAGGTCACGCCGCAGCCACGCCGGCCACTGTGCCGGAAATTCATACTCCGGCGTTTCGGGAAGATGGGCGAGCAGCCGGCGTTCCAGTTTCGCCGCCTTGAATTTTCCGGCCGCGAGGCCGGTGCGAAAGAGGGCGATGCCGCAGCCGACGTCCCCGCCCGCCAGTTCGGGATAGATCACGCCTTCGCTGAGCAGCGCCGCCCCCACTGGAGCGGAAAGCCCCGGATGCAGGTCCGGCATTCCCGCCGCGGCGATCATGCCGGGCAGTTCCGCGGCGCGTTTGAGCTGTTCGACGGCCCGCCCCTCCATCCAGGTCGAGGCGGAATGAAAAAAGACAATCTTGTCCTGTGTATTCAAAATAGAAATTCTCCGGAAATACAATTACAGTGAATAAAAAGCAGAAACCCGCCGATCACTGACCGGAGAATGCAAGAGGCAAAAGAAGCACACCGCCGCAGACCGGCTCAGTCGATCGGAAGACCCGCAAGTTTTGAAGTGAAGTTCGACATTATGCACCTCCATTGAAGTTAAAACCGCTTTACTATACCATTCGGACAGCGTGGTGTCAAGCCGTTTTTCCGGCGGAAACATTTTTTCCGCATTGACGTACCTTTTTCCGGCTGCTATATTAAAGGGAAAACAGGATGTCATACCATGATTTTCAAGGAAGCGCTCTCCCCAGAGCGGCAGGCGTCGTCACAACACAACTACTGCATGTTCAACGTGATCAACGGCCTCTCCTATATGTGCCTCGGAGAAACCGTATTGATCCTGCTCGCGGTGCAGCTCGGCTGCCCGGACTACTTCATCTCCACCCTCGGCGCAATGCTCTACTTCGGCTTCCTGCTGCTGCCGCTCGGCAAAATCATGACCGCCCGGGTCGGCGCGGCCCGGGCGCAGGCGTACTTCTGGGTCGCCCGCAACGGAGCGGCGCTGATGGTCGCATCCGCATCGGTCTTCGGTTATTTCAGCATGATGAAAACCGCGATGGCGCTGCTGCTGATCGGTTCATTCTTCTTTTACGGCTTCCGGGCCGCCGGAGTGGTGATGTCCCAGCCGCTGATCGGCGACTTCACCGACGACCGCAACCGCGCCCGGGTAATCGCGGTCAGCGTCGGGCTGTTCTACGTTTCCTGCCTGATCGCGCTGCTGACCATCAGCTTCGTGCTGCATCTCAGCCCCAGTTTGTGGACCCTGACCGGTATCGTGGTGGTCGGAGCCTGCCTCGGCTTCACCTCGTCGCGCTTCCTCGCCCGGATCGACGAAACCGAAAACATCCGCCGTTCCGCCCGCCGTCCCATCCTGCCGGAATTGAAGAACATCCTCGGCACCGTCACCATCCGGCGGCAGATCATGGCCGGATTCATGGTCAACCTCGGCGTGATCATGCTCGTACCGGTTTCGATGCTTGCGCTGAAACGGGGCTACGGCGTCAGCGACACCGACGCGCTGATGTTCGCGCTGGTGCAGTTCACCGCCTGCGCCGTGATGTCGTTCCTCTCCGGAAAAGTCGCCGCCGTGATCGGCCCGCGCAAAACCATTCTGATCGGCTACATCCTGCTGCTGTCGATCGGAGTGCTCTGGCTGGTCGCCCCCTCCTCCCTCAACGGCTTCTACATGGCGCTGCCGTTCTTCTTCGCCGGCGGAACCATGGTCAGCATGAACAACTCCGTGACCCACTACTTTCTGCAGACCGTACCGCCCGAAAACCGCGTTGCCGCCTCGATGTTCGTGTCGGTCGTCACCGGGGCCTGCTCCGGAGTCGTCGGCATGATCCTCGCCGGGTTTCTGCTGAAACTCTGCATCACCGATCCCGGCGACCTGCTCGCCGGCTACCGCGTTTATTTCCTGGTCGCCGCCCTGCTGCTCTCACCCGGCATCTGGCTGATCAGCCGCCTCACGCCCCTGCCCTCCGAAAAGCGCAGGCTCCCAAAAAGCTGGCAGGACGTCCGCTGACGCTTTACCCGCTTTTACCGGAGCGGCCACCTGCCTCCGGCGGTCCGGAGCGCTTCGCCCCCGGAACCCCAGACCGGCAAGGTGCCGGCGCCGGGTACGGTTTCGAGGTTTTTGCTGCGCAAAAACCTCGAAACCGGGTTGATGGATAAGGCTGAATCACCATTGGTGCGGCGTGTAATAAGGCCAAAACGCCATTTACACAGCGCACAAATAAGGCTGCAAGGTCACTTATGCGGTACATAAATAAGGCTGCAAGGCCATTTACGCGGCGCACAACAAGCGCGGGCGGCAAGGTGCCGCCGCCGAGTGCGCACGCCAATGCCCCTCCGGGGGGCGTGCGGCGGCTGGCACGCGCAAAGCATGGTCGGTCTGTATCACCACTTATACAGTACATAAATAAGGCTGCATCACCACTTACGCGGCGCACAACAAGCGCGGTCAGCGCCGCGAACGGCGGCAAGGTGCCGCCGCCGGGTACGCACGCCAATGCCCCTCCGGGGGGCGGGCGGGCAACTAGTACAGGCAAGGCATCGGTCGGTCTGTATCACCACTTATACAGTACATAAATAAGGCTGCATCACCACTTACGCGGCGCACAACAAGCGCGGTCAGCGCCGCGAACGAATGTGAGGGAATTACTTGCCTCTGGCAAGTAACGAGGAACGATAGTGACGAAGCCGAACGTAGTGAGCGAAGCCCCTCCGGCGTAGTGAGCGTAGCGAACGGTGAGGAGTTGGCCGCCGCAGGCGGACAAGTAAGCGGCGAAGCCGCGCCCGCGAGCGGAAGTGCTCCGCAAACAGACCAGCCTCCGCCATCGGCGAGGGGGTCCGGGGGACGTGCGCGACGTCCCCCGGAGCCATCCGCAGGCCGAAAGCGCGGTGCTCGCTACCCTCCGGGCAGTTTCGCCTGTGCTTGCACTCAAAAGTTGTTACCCTCCGGGCAGCTCTGCCTGTTCTTGGTGCAATGCAAAGTCGAATATAAAACTCATGTACGATTTGAAAGCGGAGATGAATCTCCGCACTCCAAAGACGCTTCGCGTCGCGGGAGCAAGCCTTCCGGCGACGCACTCCAAAGACGCTTCGCGTCGCGGGAATCTGAAAATAAAAACAGCCGCCCTGAGATCGGGGCGGCGGATTCGTACATCGAAAATCAGGATGAAACAATCAGCGGCGGAGCTTGCGCAGGTATTTCTGATAGGCGTCTTCGTTCATCATATCATCCAATTCGGAACTGTCGAAATTGGTCAGGCGGCAGAGCCAGCCCTTGTCTTCGGGGGATTCGTTGATCAGGCCCGGTTCGTCGGCCAGCGCCTCGTTGACCTGCGAAACGGTCCCGCTGATCGGGGAATAGATTTCGCTGGAGGAATTCACCGATTCCACTTCGCCGAGCCGGTCGCCGATGATGAAGTCGTCCTCTTCCTCCGGCAGTTCGACGTAGGTGATGTCGCCGAGTTCATCGACTGCGTATTCGGAAATACCGACCGTCGCCTCATCACCGACGATCTCCACCCATTCATGATCCTCTGAATAATATTTCATTCCGTAAATATCCTCATTTAGCTTTTCATGACCCTGTTGATACGGGTAAAAATCAATTAACGTGTTCCGGCAGTAATTGACCACAAAACTAATAAATTTCAAGCTCTCATCCATAAAATATCATATTTTTTCTTGTTTTCAGCAGCCTGAAATGGAAAACTTCCATCAGCCGCCTTTCTTCCGCCTGGACCGGTAACAGCCAAGAAAATCCGATATTTTTCCGATTTGCTCTTGCTTTTTGAACAAAAATGATTCATAATATGGCTAGAATTGAACAAGATTGTACAAATCGGAGATTGTCATGTCTACAAGTCCGCGTCGGAAAGTCATCGAAGCGATCCGCGAGCAGATCACTTCCGGCCGCTATACGGCGGGCTCCCGGCTGCCGACGGAGCTGGAACTGGCCGATGAGCTGGCCGTGGCGCGCGGCACGGTTCGCAGCGCCCTGCGCGAACTGGCCGAAACCGGCGTGGTCGAACTGCGCCGGAAGATCGGCTGCTTCGTGGCGGAGCACAATCCGCTTCAGCCGCGGCATCCGCATCGGCTGGCGGCATTCGTGGTGCCGTCCATGCCGGGACGCCACTCCATGTACGGGCGTCTGCTCGAAGGGCTGGAACAGGCCGCCTTCGCCGCTGACTGCGACCTGAGTTTTTTCAATCTGGCCCAGAGTTCCGAAAAAGCCCTTGCCGTGGTGGAAAAGCTGAAAACCAGACCGCTGGCGGGCGTGATCTTCAGTCCCCTGGTTGTATCGGATTACTATCGGGTCAACAGTGAAATCCTCGATCTGTTTGAAGCCGGTCGGATTCCCTATGTGACGATTGACACGCCGGTGGCGCGGGGCGGAATCATCCGCGGAAATTTCGTCGGAAGCGACGGTTACCACGGGATGCGGCTGCTGGTCCGGACCTTGGCCGGACAGGGTTTCCGCCGCTTCGGCAGTCTCCGGGTATTCGGCGGCGTTTACACCTCCGACCAGCGTTATCAGGGCGTCACCGACGAGCTGGCCGCGCTCGGGCTGCCGTTTGAAGCGGCGTTCCATCAGGAGATCGCCGATGTGCCGCTGCCGGAACAGGGACGCGAAAAAGTGCGCCGGATGTTCCATTCCCGCTCAAACTTGCCGGAGGTGCTGTTGTGTACGCACAGCATTCTCGCGCGCAATGCCGCGGATGAGCTTGCCCGGCTCGGTTTCCGCGTTCCGGAGGAGATCACGGTGGTCGGCTTCGACGCCCCGAACGACCAGGAACCTTTCGGATTCGCCGCAATGCGCCAGCCGTTTGTGGAAATCGGCCGCCGGGCGATGGAAATCCTGCTCGAATCACCACCCGGCTCCATCCGTCAGGAATTCATCCCCTGTCAACTGGTTCTCAATCCAAACGTCAAGGAGACTGCCGCACCGTCCGTCATCACAGCTTGAAACTCCCGGTTCCCTGCGCATCCGAATTTCAGCCTGCCCCATATTCAACAATAACGGAGGAATGCAGAAATGAGACATAGCTTCTTTACCTTAATTGAATTGCCGGTTATTAAAACTTGTCAAATATACAATCTCTTTCCATATACCGCTCGGCGTAAAAGAGAGGGGTTCGGGGGAGAGAAAGCGGCGACTTGCGCCGCGTCTCTCCCCGTACCAACCAATCTGAACATTTCTTTTATCCTCCGCAAGCCCTCACGTCTCTGCCAATGCTCTGCAAGCGGCAAGTCGGAGCAAAAACGTGAAGTTGCCTTTCCGCAGAAAAGCGGGAAGGCAACTTCACGTTATTGCGGATCTTCTTTCTCCGCCGAGCGACCGCTGCTCCGCCTGTCGACCGTCCCGTACCCGGCACCGGCACCTTGCCGGACGCAGGGGGCGCGGGGGGCGGCGGACACGCCCCCCGTATTCCGCCGTTTAAGGCCGACCACCGCAAAATTTACGCTTATCGAGTTGCTCGTAGTGATTGCTATTATTGCGATTCTGGCCGCGATGCTGCTGCCGGCGCTGAACAAAGCCCGCGATGCCGCCCGCCAGAGCAGTTGCGTCAACAATATGAAACAGCTCGGCACCTACTCCGGCATGTACGCACATGAATCCGGCGGCTTTCCGGTGCCGGGAGCCAACGGCGCCAGCGATCCGTACGGCAGCGTGAATCCGGGTTTTGCCTGGTATTTCATGACCGCTTATCAGGGAACCGATCCCTACACCGGAGCCACCAGACCGGGAATCTTCCTCTGCCCGACCGATTCGCGCGGTTCATGGGTCGACGAGGGCTGGACCAAGCTCCCGAACAGTTCCTACGGCGCCGGATACGGCATGTACAAGAAGGCGGTCAAGGACTCAATGATCAGGACCTCCTCGCGTTTCCTGCTCTTCGGCGAATGCAACTACATCGACGGCCCCAAGATCGAGAACATGCGGATTCACGAGAAAAAAACCGGCTTCATCAACGGCGCCAACTCGGTTCTGGCCCCGCACTCCGCCAACACCGTCATGACCATGGGGGACGGCCACGTCGAAACCCTGCGGTACGTCAACTCCAATCTCTGCACCGAACCGGGCGGTTCGGAAGCGGTTCAAAGCATGATCGACCGGCGCTTCGACCCGACTTACGCCAACTGGGGCCTGAAAGTCCCGCGCCTTCCGTAAACACAACTCTGGAGAATGTATGAAAACCCCGGAAACCTCCCGCAACTTCACCCGCCGGCGCGATCCGGCAAGCGGCGCCGCAAGCCTGATCCTGACCGGACGGGTCGCCGCCTGCCAGCAGTCGTTCTATTTCGTCAATGACGGCTTTTCGGCGGATGGCCGTTACCTGTGGTTCTACTGCGCAAACCCGCCGTCGAAGGCCTACTGCCTCGGGCTGCTCGATTTTGAATCCGACCGGATGCACGTCTTCCCGGAAACTCAGTTTCTCGACGCCTCCCCCGCCGTAAAGCCGGAGACCGGAGAGGTCTGGTTCTTCAGCCGCACCGAACTGTGGAAACTCGCACCGCACCCGGAGGCCAGACCGGAATATGTGAACCGCCTCCCGGATGAGATCGTCCGGGGCCGCAATCCGGTGCGCGTCGCAACCCACATCACCTTTTCCCCCAGAGGCGACGCCATCTGCATCGACGCCGGATTCGGCCGCGAGTGCTTTCTCGGCGAAATGCCGCTCGACGGCGGCCCCTGCAATATCTGGGAACGGATTCCGTTTTACGCGAACCATGCCCAGTTCTCCCCCGTCGATCCCGATGTGATCCTGTTCTGTCAGGACGGCTGCAACGACATCGTGACCGGCGAGTCCATCCCCTATACGCAGCGCATCTGGACCATCCGCCGCAACGGCAAGGCCGCCGCCTTCTTCCCCGGCGAGGAAACTCCGATGCACGGCCACGAATGGTGGAGCGCCGACGGCAGATACATCTGGTTCGTCCACTACGGCCACGGCACCTTCAAGGCGGACCTGAACACTCATGAGTTGATTCGCGTCCGCCCCACCCCGCTGCCAATCTCCCACTCCCACGCCGACCGGACCGACACGCTGCTCGCCACCGACATCTGCTGCGAAGAATGGGACCACATGAGCGTACTTTTCACCGACCTGACCAACGGGAAGGAGGTATTTCTGGTCAATGCGATGCCGAAAATTCCGTACATCAAACGCAATTACCACTGTCATCCGCACCCGCATTTCAGCGTTTCCGACCGCTACATCACCTATACGACAACGCTCAACGAACAGGTCAACGTCGCCGTCGCCCCCGTCGCCCCGCTGCTTGACCGCACACGCGGCTGACCGCGGGACTTTGCCTCCGGCGGCCGGGGGGCGAAGCGCCCTTGCCACCGGAGGTAACTTGTGCGCTACTGCGCCCAGCTACCGGAGCCTGATTGCAAATCAGGCCGCGTAGCGCACAAGGTCTGGAGGCCGTAAGGCCGCAAGACCCGCCTGCCGCGAAAGCGGCATGGCTTCCCGATGACCCGGATTTTTGACAGACAACAGCGAAAGGAACAACGATATGCGTATTTTCTCTACCCATCTGTTAGGCGGGCTGATGCTCGCCGCGACGCTCGCCGCCGCGGCGGCGGAACCGGTTCCATTGAAGGCGCAGGGCGACAATTTCGTCGATCCCGCCGGCAAGCCCGTGAAACTCTGGGGCATCAACCTCGTCGCGTTCTACCCGGACCGCCCGACGGCGGCGGCGACCGCGAAAAACCTCGCGTCGCTCGGCATCAACTGCGCCCGCCCCCACCACATGCTGCGTCCTTCCGGCGACTGGAATCCCGGCATGGCCAGCGGCGCGCTGATGGATTACCGCAGCGATTCGATGACCCCCGCCCCCGAAGCGTGGGACCGGTTCTTTTTCCTGACGAACGAACTGCGCAAAAACGGCATTTACCTGCTGCTTTCCGTCGGCGACACCCGCCATTACCGCCCGGACGACGTGAAGGTGCTCGACGGCGGCGAAGCGGACAACCTCGCGTGGCGGAAATCCGTCGAGGAGATGAACCGACGCCACTGGAAAGAGGCGATCGACGCCCGCAAAATGATGCCGCTCTTCGACGAACGCGCCGCCCGCGTGGTCGAAAACTACGCCCGGCGGCTGCTCACCGCGGTCAATCCCTATTCCGGCCGCAAATTCGCCGACGATCCGCAACTGCTGACCGTCGAACTCCTGAATGAATTTGCGCTCGACTATGTGGTGATCTGCAACAACCGCCTGCCGGAGTACCAGCACCGTGAACTCACCGCCCAATGGGAGGCCTACCTGAAAAAACACGGCACAGCCCCCTGCGACTTCTACACCGTCAGAGCGCCGGAACAGGTCAGGCTGCGCGCCGATTTCATGCGCGAAGCCCAGACCCGCTATTTCCGGCGGCTGGAGAAAGTGATCCGCGAGTGCGGCTACCGCGGCTCCATCCTCTTTTCCAACCTGTGGGAAGGCGAACCCGCCGCCCGCCTCAACGCCGAACTCAACGGCTCCATCGAGGATCACTGTTACGCCGACCCGCGCGTCTACCTCGATCCGAAGGATTTCGTCCATCAGAAAACCCTCACCAAAGTCGCCGGCAAGCCCTATATCCTCGGCGAATTCAACCACAGCGAGGGAGGCCGCGACCTCGACGACCAGAAGCGGAAACGCGCGATGCTGCCGCTGGCCGCCGCCGCCAACGCCGCGTTTCAGGAGTGGTCCGGCATCGTCTGGTTCGCCTGGTGTCACGGCGGCGGCGCGGTCGGCTCCGACGGCTGGGCCAGACGCGAGGGGCGCGTCTCCTCGCTCGGCAACCTCGTCGAAGACGGCATGACCCTCGACCACCTGCGCACCGCCGGGCTGCTGTTCAAAAACGGCATGGTCCGCCCCAGTGCTTCCCCCGTCCGCCGGCACCTCGACGACATCCCGCCGGTCCGCGACTATCACGGGCTGATGCGCGGCCGGACCGGCTACAAACCCGGCTGGCAGAGCATCCACGCCATCCATAAGGTATTCGGCAAACCAACTCCCGCCGCCGACGCCGCCGCGATGAACAGGATTTCAACGGAAAACCCGCCGGAGCCGCTCGTTTCCGACACCGGCGAAATCATCCGGGATTTGAAGCGGCGTCAACTGCTGGTGAAAACACCGTTCGCCAACGGTTTCGGCGGCGAATCCGGCGAATCCGGCTCCGTCGCGCTGCCGGTGCTCGGTTACCGGGGCCAGCCCGGTTTCGTGACCTTCCTGCTGGTCAGCGCCGACGGCCGCAGCCTCACGCAAAGCGAATCGCTGCTGCTGAGCCGCACCACCCTCGACGCGCAGGGCAAGGAGGCTGACGACGGCGTTTTCACCCTGACCGGCCTCTCCGGCGACTTTTGGACAGGACGGATCACCCGTCCCCGCGAAGCCGCCGGCAAAACCGTGACGCTCCGCCGCAGCAATGGAATCTGGGAACTGCCGGCAGCCGGCTGGCATGAAATCGAACTTACCGCAACCGACTGAAAGAAACCGCGGCCGTAAAAAAGCAGCGACGCAACCTTGGAGTGCGGAGATTCATCTCCGCTTTCTAAAGACGCTTCGCGTCAGGGAATTATGCCTCCGGCTTTTTCGTGCTCAGACAGGCCGGTTCCGCAGCGCTTGCCGAAACGGCGGTCGACGGCACGATCTGGCCCGGCACGAAATCCCGGTGTTCCGCAATCGGGCAGAACATCGAAGGATCACTGCTCTCCGCCAGACAGAACTTCGTGATTTCGATCTTATGCTCCCGGCAGAACGCGGAAAGGCGGTCCACCTTCTCCCGCGAAGCGAGGTCGGTGGCGATGATCACCTTGTCGAACGGAGTTTTCCGGTAAATTTCCTCTAAATCCTGAACGCCGCCCATCACCTTGACGCCGTAGACGTAGAAGCCCTGCAGCGCCGGATCGTCGTCGAGCATCCCGACCAGCTCCTCCGGCCGCTCTCCCCACGCGTGGCTAAACAGATAACCGATGTAGAGCCGGCAGTTCAGCCCTCCGCCGTACACCAGCGTTTTCAGCACCCGGTCCACCGGCTGGTATTGCAGATAGAGTTTCCGGAACAGGAAGTTCTCCGCGTAATTCAGCATGAAACGCTCCAGCTCGACCAGTACGATATTGAACAACACGAACAACATCGCCCCGCTGACGAACCGGGTGTGATTCGTGCCGTAATCATTCACCAGATAAGGGAATTTGAACACGTACAACAACAGAATCGACACCACCGATCCCATCCCCAGCATGATCGCCAGATGCCAGTAGTTGTACAATCCGGCCCGCAGCCAGTAGACCCGGTAGGTCTTGGAGCAGCACAGTGTCACCGCCACCGGCACGAAGAAAAACAAAAACAACTGGAACGTCGGCAGCGTCCGGGTCATGAAAAAGCAACTGACCAGCGCCGAACAGGTCACGATCAGAAAGTCGATGAACGGATGCGTCATCGTCATCAGCACCCCCCGGTGCGGCTTCGACAAACCGCGCTTGATCAGCTCCGCCGAGTCGTAAAGCTCCACCACCGCCAGGCGGCGCACGCAGATCACCACCGCCACGAGCAGGATCATATACGCGATCGCCGGAGCCGAATCCCGCAGCAGCAGGAACGCCAGCGCCACCGCGGAAAAGAGGCAGGCCAGCAGATACATCATCAGCGCCACCGTGGTCTGCTTGCGGGTCTGCCGCAGCAGCCGGTGGTGCAGGTGATCCTGGTCGCCGTCCATGATGCCGCCCGCCTCCGGATTCAGCAGCTTGCGCGTACTGCGCCGCCAGATCGCCAGACAGACGTCGAAAAGCGGCACGCCGACCGCCAGCAGCGGCAGCAAAAGCGAGGTGAACGTCACCACCCGGTCAATGGTGGAAAGCCCGATCACCGCGAAAATCAGCCCGATGAACGTGCTCCCGGTATCGCCGAGAAAAATTCTGGCCGGATGAAAATTGTACCGCAGAAAACCGAGACAGGCCCCGGCCATGATCAACATGCAGACCGCTCCGGCCGGATTCCCGCCGCCGATCAGGAACCAGATCGCCATGCAACAGGATGAAACAATAGCCAAACCGGCGGCCAGCCCGTCCAGCCCATCGATCAGGTTGAAGGCGTTGATGATCCCGATCACCCACACCGCGCACAGAATCAATGACACGAACCACGGCAGCTCGATCCCGCAGACCACGTAACGCAATTCATCCCCGCTGAACCAGATGATTCCGGCCACCAGAATCTGCACCAGCAGCTTGACCATCGATTTCAGCTCAAACCGGTCATCCAGCATTCCCAGAATGCCCAGCACCGTTGCCGGAACCGCCAGACGCGCGAACAGCTTCATGCCGCCTTCAGCCAGTTTACTGTCCAGCGCGAAAAAGAACAAAGTGATGAAAAACGCCAGAATCACCGCAATCCCGCCGCCGCGCGGGATGGGTTTGGCATGGATATGGCGGCCGCCCGGTTTATCGATGTAGCCGAGTTTCGGCAGCAGCCGGATACAGATGCCGGTAAATACCAGCGACAGGAACAGCGCCATCACCGGAAAGATGAACAGTCCGGCATAATGTTCGAAAAAGCTCAGCATAATTTCTTATTTATTCCGGGAAACGGCGGCATTTATGAAAAACCACCTCCCGGCTGACGGCGAAACCGTCCCTTCCCCTAAACGTTTCGTTTCAGCGTTATGATTTGCAGACGCGTTACAATATATTGCCATTCGCGGCTCAAGTCAAGTTGAATCGTTCCTCGCCCTGCCGTATTGCGCTTTTTTCTCCGCCCCCATCCCGGCCCGCCGGTTGCAAAAGTCCGTTCGGGTGTTATATTAAATGGATATCGAATTTGTATTTCAACGGCTATTGCAAACACTTTGAGGTATCATTTTGGCACAGACAGAGAAGCTCATCACTCCCGCTTACATCTTCGACTTCCTCAAGCGGAAGCGGCACCGGATCCTCTTTACGGCAATCATCAGTTTCTGCGTACTGTTCCTGATCTGTCTGCTGGCATTGTTATTGTTGCCCTCCGACCGGGTCTTTTCCCAGAAAATCCGCATTCAGCTCAACAGTACCAACAACGGCAGCACCATCACCTATCCGAGCGGCAAGACCTTCAACCAGCTCGATATCATCAGTCCGGCAGTGCTCAAGCAGGTCTACACCGATCAGAACCTCGCCTCGGTCATTCCGTTCGACAAGTTCCAGAATCTGTTCTCCATCGTCAGCTATTCCCGGAAACTGGCGCTGCTGGATGCCGACTTCGACCAGAAGTTGGCCAAACGCAACCTCTCCGTCGTCGATCTCAACCGGCTGGAAGCCTCTTATAATAAGAAATTGGCGGCACTGGACAAATCGACTTACCGGATCAATATGGAGCCGAGCATCCACCTGACCAATGAGAAATCCGTCCAGATTCTCGCCGCCATCCCGCAGACCTGGATGACCCTGTACCGGAAGATGGAAGGCGACAAGCTCCCGCAGACCGACTTCGACACCAATTTTGAAAAGAAACTGCGCACCGAACTTCAGACCAGCCGCCTGATCGCGCTCGACCGCGCCACCTACTACAACGATCAGCTGCTGAAGCTGTGCGGCACCCTGCAGCCGCTGCTGGAAAACCGCAACATCAGCCTCGCCTCCGGCGAATATCTCAGCGATCTGGTCGAATCGCTGCAGTGCATCCGCAAATATCAGCTTGACCTGCTGCGCCAGATGATACTGACCAGCAGCAATCTGCGCAGCGATCTCGACCTTTATTTCATCAAGAGCCAGATTCAGTATCTGGAGCAGGAGCTTACTTCGCGCCGGGCGCAATACGACAGCATCGGCAAATCGCTTTCCATTGTGCAGGCGCCTTCCCGGAGCGCAGCTGCGGCCAAAGCGGACGGAGGCCCCCAGCAGATCAGCCTTGATTCGACCGTCTTCACTCAGATTGCCGATCTGGTGCGCAGCGACGCCAGCAACGAGACCCGCCGGAAGCTGGCCGACCTGAATGTAACCATCGGTCAGGATATCGCCCGCCTTCAGGCCCGGCTGCAGTATTACCAGCAGATGCTCAGCGATCTGGAACGCTCCAAGAACACCGCGGGTAATGTCGAGCTGTTCAATCAGGAGTTTGTGAAGATGGTGAACAACCTGATCGCCACCAGCGCCAAGATCAGCAGCTTCAAGCAGCTGCTCACCAGGGACTATCTCTCCAATCTTGAGTTCTACAGCCCGACCAGCCAGGTTTCGCTGCTGAAGGCCCGTCTGGTCTCCCCGCTGAAGCTGATCGTATTCACATTCGGAATCTGGGTTCTCTTCAACCTGCTTCTGATCGCGATCGATTTCGCCCGCGATTTCTACACGGGCCGCGACGACAACTCCCCGCAGGAAGCATAACCCTCAATCAACGGCTCCAGAGGGCGGCGAAACAAAACATCATGAAACGCCAGTCAGGCTCCGTTCAACGCTCTGCGGGCGGCAGGTTGGCATGCGAATCCTCTTTCCACCGTCGACCGACCACGCCCCCGTACCGCACCGTCCCCAACCCGGCGGCGGCGCCTTGCCGGACGCGGGGAGCGCGGCACGAGGCGGACACGCCCCCCGCATACCGCCGTTCGAGGCCGTTCACCCTCATTGAGCTGCTCGTGGTCGTGGCGATCATCGCGGTTCTGGCGGGGATGCTGCTGCCCGCGCTGAACCAGGCCCGCGAAAAGGCGAAAGGGATCAAGTGCCTCGGCAACCTGAAACAGATCGGCACCGCAAACCAACTGTACGCCGACGATCACGACGACCTTTTCGTGCCCTACACCACCAGTACCGGGATGGCGGGCGCCGGGGACTACTGGCTGGGCGAGAAACTCGACTCCGAATACTTCGACCTGACGACCAGCCCGCTGCTCGGCCCCTACTACGGCAACGCGAAATACCTGACCGTCTGTCCGGGGGCGGTTCTCGAAGGCGATCCAACCCATGTGAAGGGGGGCGGCTACGGCTATAACGGCAAGTGGCTCGGACGCCACGGCAGCAGTTCCTCGCCGCCGGTCACGTTCAAGCGTTCCACGATGCGGGCGGTTTCGACGACCGCCGCCTTTGCGGACTGCGCCAACCACGGCAGGACCAACACCAAGCCGCTGGCTTATTCGCCCTACCTCGACCCCAAAGTGCATCCGGACGGGGACCGCACCAGATACGGTTCCACCCACTTCCGTCACGGCGGGATGGCCGGTATTGCGTGGCTGGACGGGCACAGTTCTTCCGAACCGGTCGGCAGCCTGAATCCGGAACCCGGCAAATCGGATAAAATCGGCTGGCTCGGCGCCGAGGACGAGGACTTCTACAACCCGATGCGGCGCAGCGACCGGATCGATCCGGCGGATTGAGCGTTTTTTCCGGCATTTTTCCTTTGTAAAACCGGGTTCCGGCAGTATATTATAAGTCCTCAAGGACCACAGCAGGTGAATCATGGTGAAATTCCGTGGCTGTCGCGCAACCGTATAGTCGGATCCCGCGCTGAGGTCGAATTTTCAACCGATTCCGGCGCAAAGCGAACGCCGGGATTCCAAATTGTGCGCGCAACACAAGAAGGAAAAGACCATGCAGAAAAAAATCTCACTCCAACGCCGTCACCCCATTCACCGACGAACCGCCAAGTTCACCCTCATTGAGCTGCTCGTTGTCATAGCGATCATCGCGATTCTGGCGGGGATGCTGCTCCCGGCGCTGAATCAGGCCCGCGCCAAGGCACAGGCGATCAAATGCCTCAGCAACCTCAAGCAGATCGGTTCATCCAACCAGATGTACGCCAACGACTTCGACGACCTGTTCGTCGCTTACAGCACTCCCGGGGAGCAATACATCATGGGCGGCGACGGAGATTTCTGGTTTGGAGTCAAGAGCGGCGACACCTATGACCTGACGACCAGTCCGCTTCTCGGCGTCTATTACGGCAATACCGAATACCTGACGGTCTGTCCGGGAGCTGTGCTTTCCAGCAACGACCTGACCAAAGTGACCGGCGGCAGCGGCTACGGTTACAACGGCAAATGGCTCGGACGCTACGGCAGCAAAAGTTCCCCGAAAATTATCCTGAAACGTTCCGCAATGCGCGTGACCTCCCGGACGGTCGCATTCGCGGACTGCGCCAACCACGGGCGGAGCGGCGCCGATTCCCTGACGATGACCCCCTACCTCGACGCGCGGAAACAGCCGGACGGAAAAATCACCACCAAAGGCTCCACCCACTTCCGGCACAGCCGCATGGCTAATGTCGCATGGGTGGACGGCCACGCTTCCGCCGAACCCGTCGGCATTCTCAACGACGGTCTCGGGCGCGTCGACCTGGTCGGCTATGCGGGGGCGCAGGATGTCGATCTTTACAACCCGACCCGCCGGAGCGACGACCCCAATGAATAATCCCGCCCTGTCCAGAAAACCTTCCCGCGGCCTGATGGGCTTCCCGTCGGAACCGCAGGAGCATCCGCAGACGGTATGGGCGGAGGCGCTCGCCGATGACGACGGCGGGCGGCGGACTCTTTATCTGCACATCCCGTTCTGCCGGAGCCGGTGCAGTTTCTGTTTGTTTTACTCCGGTTCCGCGACCGATTCCGAACGGGCCGGTTACGTGCGGCTGCTCGCCAAAGAGCTGAACGACTGGGCGGAACGGCTTCCGCCGTCACCGATCAACGCGGTCTACTTCGGCGGCGGCACGCCGAGCGATCTGGCCCCGCAGGAGATGGAGCTGCTGCTCGGCATCCTGCGGAGCCGCTATCCGCTCGCAAACGACTGCGAAATCACCCTTGAAAGCCGGTTGAACGGCCTCACCGACCGGAAAATCGACGCGGCCATCGCGAACGGCGTGAACCGTTTCTCACTCGGCGTGCAGACCTTCGACACGGAACTGCGCCGCAGGCTCGGACGGGTTTCGGACCGCGAAACGGTACTGGATACGCTCGGACGGCTGACCGCCCGGAATCAGGCTTCCGTCGCGGTCGACCTGCTCTACGGGCTGCCCGGCCAGACGCCGGAACTGCTGCTGGCCGATCTCGAAACCCTGCTCAACTCGGGTGTTTCCGGCCTCTCTTTTTACCGGCTGAACGTGCGGCCGACCTCGGAGCTGGCCGGCCAGCTCGCGGCGGGAACCATGCCGCCGGTTCCGCCGGAAGAAACGATTTACCGGCTCTACGAGCTGGCTGAAGAACGGCTGGAGGCGGCGGGAGTGAAACGGCTCAGCTTCAAACATTTCTCTTTCGATCCGCGCGAACGCAACCTCTTCAACGAGATTTCAGCGTGGAAAGTCCCCTGCCTGCCTTTCGGTTTGAAAGCGAGAGGGCGGCTCGGCGCGTACCAGTTCAGGCAGACCGTCGATATGGCCGTGTACCGCTCCTGCGTTGAAACCGGGGCAAAACCGGTGGAACGGGCGGGGAAACTGCCGCCGGACTATCCGGTCGCATTCCGGCTGACGGGGCAGTTGAACAGCCGCATGACGGCCGATCCGGCCTTCATTGCCGCCGCAGCACCGCCGGAATTGCGCGAAACAGTCCGCCGGGTGCTGTGCAAACAGCTCTCCGAACTGGAACGCGAGGGTTTGACCGCAGCAACCACTTACGGCGGCTGGAAGCTGACCCGCATGGGCCGTTTCCGCTTTTATCCGGTTGCGACCCGCCTGCTGGAGGAAATCGCCAAATGCTGGGAGATGGAATCGAAATGAGACTCCTGTCCTTTTTCTGTTTTTTCTTCACCCTGTGTGCGGTTCAAGCCGCAGCGTCTGGCATCGTGTCGGAAACGGCGGAAAGCATCCGTTACCGCCAGCCGGACGGCCTCGAAGTCACCCTGCCGAAACATCCGAAACGGGTAGTGGTCGGCTACGGTTCGCTGGTGCCGGTCTGGTACTGCGCCGGAGGCACGGCGGTCGCGATCCCGGAAGTCCAGTCCAAAAATGCGCTGCCGGAAGCGGCGCGCGGCCTGCCCACCGTCGGCACGTTCAGCACCCTGAACACCGAGAAGGTGCTGGAACTGCGCCCCGATCTCGTGGTGCTGATCAACAAGCTCAACAGCCACCTGCGGCTGCGTAAACTGCTCACGGCCATGAAAATTCCGGCATTTACGGTCAAATACGACAACTACCGGGATTTTGAAGCGCTGACCGACCTGTTCCGCCGGCTGAACAATACCGATCCCGCCCGGTGCGCGGCCGCCCGGCAGGTCACGGACAGCGTGAACCGGATCGTCGCGCAGGCCAGACAATATCCCGCGCCGCGTTTCACCACCGTATTCGCACAGGCCGCCGGTTTCCGGGCCGAAACCGACCTTGCCAACACCAGCTGCATGTTGTCGATGCTCGGCGGCAAAAACACCGTGCCGCCTTCCGACGGGCTGCGCACCGGTTTCAGCATCGAACAATTGCTGCTCGACAATCCCGACGTGATCTTCGTGGTGATGATGGGCAACAACAAGGCACTGGAAAAGAAGTTCCGTCACGAGATCATGAGCCAGAAAGCGTGGCGGGAGCTGGATGCCCACAGGACGGGGCGGGTGCATTTCCTGCCCTCCGACCTCTATCTCTATCTGGCGGGGCCGCGCTTCCCGGAGGCGTTCCTCCATCTCGCGCAGCTGCTCTACCCCGGCAGGGAGTTCGCCAGATGAAACGATATGCCGGATTCCGCCTGGCGGCGATTCTGCTGCTGTTGATTTCCGCGCCGTTCTGCGGCGCGGCGGAGCCCGGTATTGTTTCGGAGGATGAAAGTTCCCTGACGTTCCGCCAGAATGACGGCACAGAAGTAATATTGCCCAGGCGTCCCGGCTCTACCGTGATCTGCTACAGTTCGCTGGTGCAGGTCTGGTATGCGGCGGGGGGAACCGCCGTTGCGATTCCGGCGGTCCCGACGCGGGACACCCTGCCCGAGGCCGCCCGCGGCCTGCCGCAGCTCGGCACGCACAACACCATGAGCGCCGAAAAAATCATGATGCACCGTCCCGATCTCGTGCTGCTGAACGACAAGCTGCCCGGCCACCGTCAGTTGCGCCGGACGCTGGCAGAGCTGAATATTCCGGCGGCCTGCATCGACTACCGCAACTACCGGGATTTCCGGGAGATTTTTGAATTGTTCCGCCGCCTGAACGGCTCCGGCGCCAGCGCCGACGCGATCACCGGCAAGGTGGATGCGCTGTGCGCGCAGGCCCGGAGGCTCCCCTCCCCGGCATTTGCGTCGATCTACATCGGCGTCGGCATCCGCGCCGAAACCGACCGCGCCAACGCGGCCTGCATGGCGGCGCTGCTCGGCGGCAGGAACATCGTGCCGCCCGGCAGATCGTCGCGCGGGCCGTTCAGCTATGAACAACTGCTGCTGCGCGATCCCGACGTGATCTTTCTGGTGACCACCGGAAACGTCGCCGGGGCGCGCGAGGTATTCCGAAAGGAGTTCGAGGCGCGGCCGGAGTGGAAATCGCTGCGGGCGGTGAAAAACAACCGGGTCCACTTCCTGCCGCCGGATCTGTTCCTCTATTTGCCCGGAAGCCGTTTCCCGGAGGCGTTCCGGCATCTTGCGAAACTGCTTTATCCCGATCAGGAGTTTATCGAATGAGTTTCAAAACCTTTTCCCGTTCCCACGCGGGACGGATTTCCATCAATTTCGCGCTGCTGGCGCTGCTCTGTCTTGCGGTGCTGGTCAGTCTGCGCTTCGGGTCGCTGCGGCTCGGTTTCGGGCAGATCCTCGAAACGCTGTGGTGCCGTTCGGGGGATATCCCCTATCAGATCATCTTCAACATCCGGCTGCCGCGCATCCTCCTGGGAGCGCTGGTCGGCGGCAGCCTTGCCGTTTCCGGCGCGATCCTGCAGGGGGTGATGCGCAACCCGCTGGCCGCGCCCGGCATCATCGGCGTATCGGCGGGCGGCGGGCTGGCGGGCATCCTGGTGATGCTGGCGCTGCCGCAATTCGGACATCTGCTGGTGCCGGCGGCCTTCGCCGGCGCGCTGGCCACGGCGGTGCTGGTGTATCTGCTCGCGTGGAAGCGCGGCGTGAACCCGGTCCGGCTGATCCTCTCCGGCGTCGCGGTGGCCGGGATGCTCGGCGCATTCAGCAGCACCATTCTGCTGTTGAATGCGGACAAGGCGGGCGGCGTATTGGATTTCTCAATCGGCACCTTGTCCGCCCGGAGCTGGCCGCAGATCGAACAGGTCTGGCTCTACATGGCCGCCGGATTCGCCGCCGCGATGCTGATGTCCAACAAGCTCAACATCCTCGCGCTCGGCGACGAGGTCGCGACCGGGCTGGGGATGCGGGTCGAACGCATCCGCCTTCTGCTGCTGGCGACCGCCGCGCTGCTGGCGGCGGCTTCAGTCAGCGTCGCGGGGCTGCTCGGCTTCGTCGGGCTGATCGCGCCGCACATCGTGCGCATCCTGATCGGTTCGGACAACCGCTATCTGCTGCCCGGCGCCGCCTTGTTCGGCGCGCTGATGGTCGTCGCATGCGACACCGTCGGGCGCATGGCGATGGACCCGTCGGAACTGCCGGTCGGAGTCATCATGTCGCTGCTGGGGCCGCCGTTTTTCCTGTGGCTGCTGAGGAGGCACAACTATGAAGCTTGAAGTACAGGAGCTCCGCGCCGGGTACGGCGCCAAGCTGGTGCTCGACGGCGTCGGGCTTACCGTCCCCGAAGGGAGCATCGTCACGCTGCTCGGTCCCAACGGCTGCGGCAAATCCACCCTGCTCAAGGTGATCGGGCGGCTGCTGAAGCCGAAATCCGGCAATGTGCTGCTCGACGGCAAGGCGGTCCACGCCTGCGACACCGCCGCGCTGGCGCGCCGGATGGCGATCCTGCCGCAGCTGCACCACGCCTCCGGTGAAATCACAGTCAATGAACTGGTCGGTTTCGGGCGCTTCCCGCACCGCACCGGGCTTGGCGTGATGAATGCGCACGACCGCGAGGTAGTCGCCGAGGTGCTCCGGATGACCCGGCTGACCGAACTGCGGAACCGCCGCATCGCAACCCTCTCCGGCGGCGAGCGGCAGCGGGCGTGGATCGCGATGACCCTCGCGCAGCAGCCGCAACTGCTGCTGCTCGACGAGCCGACCACTTTTCTCGACATCCGCTGCCAGTTCGAGATCATCGAGCTGGTGCGCGACCTGAACCGGCGGCTCGGACTGACCGTGCTGATGGTGCTGCACGACCTGAACCTCGCGGCGCGCTGTTCGGACCGGCTGGTCACCCTGAAGGACCGCAAGGTCCGCCATGCCGGAACGCCGCAGGAGATCCTCCGCCCGGAGATTCTCCGCGAAATCTTTGAAATCGAAGCCGAAATCACCACCGGGAAAGACGGCGTCCCGTACTTCATCCCGACCGGAACCGCCCGCAACCCACAGGAGGACCGCCAATGAAAACCCTTGTCGTCTACTCCAGCCGCACCGGCAATACCGAAAAGCTCGCCCGCGCGATCGCCGGGGCGCTCGGCCCCGACTGCACCCTGAGTTGCGCCGAAGACGCGCCGCCGCCGGAGAAATTCGACTTCATCGCCTTCGGCTTCGGTGTCTACCGGGGCTGGCCGGACGGGGAGCTGCGCAGCTACATGCTCCGCGCGAAGCCGCGGTACGCCGGGATCTTCCTGACGCTCGGCGCGTACCCGGATTCCGAACACGCGCAAGTCTGCCTCGCCCGCGCCGAGGGGATGCTTCCGGCCTCGAAGGTGCTGGCCAAACTCGCCTGCCACGGCGCCTACGCTCCCGGCATGGTCGAACGCATGAAGGCCCGCCCGGCGGGAAGCGCCCACGGCTGGGACGAGGAGCGCGCCGTCCGGGTAGCCGCCGCCGCCGGACATCCCGACGCGGATGACCTCTCCCGCGCGCAACAATTATTCAAAGCAGCGCTCGCCAAAGCGGTTCCGCCGCCGGATGACGGCAAAAAGGCGCTGGTCGCCGCATGGTTCGGCACCGCCGTCGATGCCGCGCGCGAAGCGTATGACCTCGCCGAGTCGCAGCTTCCCGTCAAGCCGCTCCGCGCCTACACCTCGCGCTTCGTGCGCCGCAAGCTCGGCGGTGAAGTCCCGTCGCTGCCCGGTGCACTGCAGCGGCTTTACCTCGACGGCGTACGCCATGTGAAAGTGCTGGCGGGGCTGCTCGCGGCAGGCGAGGAATACGAGCTGCTGCGCTCCGACCTCGAAGCGTTCCGCAATCCGCTGACCGGCTTCGATTCGCTGTCGGTCACCGCGCCGCCGTTGTCCACGCCGGAGCGTTTGCGCCGTTTCCTCGACGCGGTCACGGCGGAGCTGCCGGACGCGCCGGTACTGTTCATGGGCCACGGCCACGCCGACGGCCGCAGCGATTTCCAGTACGATGCGGCGGCGGCGGAGCTGGCGAAGTACAATCCGGCCTGGCGTCTCGGCTGCGTCGAAGGGGGCCGTTCGCTCGACACGCTGCTGCCGGAGCTGAAAAAAGCCGGAGTGCGCCGGCTTGAATTGCGTCCCTTTCTGCTGGTCGCGGGCGACCACGCGGTGAACGACCTCGCCGGAGCGGAACCGGGTTCATGGAAGTCGCAGCTGGAAGCGGCGGGCATCGAATGTACCGTTGAACTGCGCGGGCTCGCCGCTTATCCCGCCGTCGCCCGGTATTTCGCGGAGGAAGTGGAACGTCTTGGGTAAGCACCGGAAAAAACGGCCTTTACGCCTGCTCGCAGCCGCAGCGGTTTCCGCCGCGGCCACGCTCGGTGCGGCCTCCTGCCTCAAGCCCGGCACGCTCGGAGCCAATTTGAATACGGTTCTGCACATCCTCGTCGAAGTCGGGGCGCTGACGCTGGCAGCGGCGGTGCTGGAGGCGCGGGGACTCCTGCGCCGGATCGGGATTGTTTTCGCGCCGCTGGTGCGGTTCAGCCGGCTGCCCGCCTCCGTCGCGGCGGCGATGACCGCGGCACTGGCGTCAGGTTCGGCCGCCGCGCTGATGCTCGCCGACGCCCGCGAAGAAGGGAAGCTCGGCCGACGCGACATGATCTACGGCGCGCTGGCCTGTTCGCCGGTGTCGATTTTCATGTTCAACCTGACGGTCATGTTCCCGGTGCTGGCGATCCTGAAAACGGCGGGGATGTGGTACTATCTCGCCAGCTATCTGTCGCTGGCGGCGATGCTGCTTTGCGTACTGTGCACCGCCCGGCTGACCGCGCCGTGCCGGGGCGTCCCGCCGGAATACGCCGCCGCCGGAGCCGAAGTTGCCCCGTGGCCGCAGGCGTTCCGGCACGGTCTCGCGCGCACCGGCAGATTCCTGCTGCGGGTCGCGCTGCTGACCATGCCGGTCCTGCTGTGGACGGCGGCGGCGGTGCAGCACGGCGTTTTCGACTTCACCGGCAAACTGCCCGCCGGAGTGCGCGACTACCTGCCGCCCGCCGCGTGGACGGTCTTCGCTGCCCGTTTCGGCGGGATGCTCAGCGCGGCGGGCGCGGCGGCGGAATTGCTCAAACAGCAGCTTTTATCGACTCCGCAGCTGGTATTGGTGCTGTTGGCGGGTAATATTATCAATGGGGTCATCCGCACGCTGCGGCGGGGCATCCCGGTTTCGCTCGGCATCTATCCGGGTGCGGACGGGATGTTGATTGCAACGATTTCGACTGCGCTGCGCGCGGGGATGACTCTGATTGCGCTGGGTATAACCATGGTGGTGATCCATTATGAATCCTGATATTCAACACGGCGGCGACCTCGCCGAACTCGCCCGCAGGGCGAACTGCGCCCCGGCCGAACTCGCCGATTTCAGCGTGAACCTGAATCCGGCGGGTCCGCCGCCGGGAGCGTTCGAGTGCTACTTCCGCAGCTTCGACCTGCTGAACCGCTATCCCGAACCGCACGCGGAGAGTCTGGTGCGGCTGATCGCCGCGAAGCTCAACCGCCCCGACGCCGAGGTGATCGCCGGGAACGGCTCAAACGAACTGCTCGGACTTGCGCCGGAGGCGTTCGCGCCGCCGCGGGCGCTGATCGTGACGCCGGGCTATCTCGAATATGCGCGCGCCTGCGAAAAGGCGCACGTCCCGGCCGAGGAGCTGCGGCTCACCCGTGCCGACGGCTTCCGGCTTGATCCGGCGCGACTGGCGGCGGCGGTTCGGCCGGGCGACCTGGTGCTGCTCGGCAATCCCAACAATCCGACCGGGCAGCTCACGCCGCGCGCCGGACTCCTGCCGGTGATCGAGGCGAATCCGCAGGCGCTGTTCCTGATCGACGAGGCGTTCATCGACTTCGTCCCCGAAACGGAATCGCTCGCGGCGGTGCGGCTGCCGAATCTGCTGGTCAGCCGTTCGCTGACCAAATTTTACGCACTGCCGGGGCTGCGGATGGGATTCCTGACCGGCCCCGCGCCGCTGATCGCGAAGCTCCGCGCCCGGCAGGGGGTCTGGAGCACCGCGACACCCGCGATCGAGATGGCGAAGTTCCTGCTCGGATTGCCGCCGGAATGGGGCGAAAACTCCCGCCGCGAAACCGCGAAACTGCGCGAACGGTTCGCCGCTAAACTCGCCGCGCTTCCCGGAATTGCGGTCCATTTGTCGGACGCGAATTTCCTGCTGCTCGAAACCGATCGTCCCGGCCTTGCGGAGCGGCTGCTTTGCGAACACCGGATCGCAGTGCGCTGCTGCGCGAACTATCCGGGGCTGGGGCCGGAGTATGTGCGCGTCGCGGTCCGGCCGGAAAAGGAGCAGGACCGGCTGCTCAACGCGCTCGCCCCGAAAACCTTCGCGCTGCCCCGCCGCCGCACGCCCGCCTTGATGCTGCAGGGGACCTGCTCCAACGCGGGCAAGAGCATCCTGACCGCCGCGTTCTGCCGGATTCTGCTGCAGGACGGCCGGCGCGTCGCCCCGTTCAAGGCGCAGAATATGGCGCTCAACTCCTATGTGACGCCCGACGGCGGCGAGATCGGCCGGGCGCAGGCGGTACAGGCCGAAGCGTGCCGCCTCGATCCCGACGTGCGGATGAATCCGATCCTGCTCAAGCCAGAAAGCGACCTCGGCAGCCAGGTGATCGTGAAAGGGCGCGCGATCGGCCACATGAAAGTGCGCGAATATTACGCGAACAAGCCCCGGCTGTGGGAGACCGTCAAAAGCTGCTACGACAGCCTCGCCGCCGAATACGACGCGATCGTACTCGAAGGCGCGGGCAGTCCCGGCGAGGTGAACCTCAAGGCCAACGACATCGTGAATATGAACATGGCCGCCCACGCCCGGGCGAGGGTGCTGCTGGCCGGGGACATCGACCGGGGCGGCGTGTACGCCTCGTTTCTCGGCACCTATGCGACGCTGACGCCCGCCGAACGCGAACTGCTCGCGGGTTTCGCGGTCAACAAGTTCCGGGGCGACCCGTCGCTGCTGGCCGACGCGCACAGCTATCTGGAGCGGGCCACCGGCAAGCCGGTGCTCGGCGTGGTGGACTGGCAGCCGGACCTCGGGCTGCCGGAGGAGGATTCGGTGAATTTCTCCTTCATCCGCCCCGCGCCGAAATACGACCGGACGCTCGACCTCGCGCTGATCCAGCTCGGCCATATCGCGAATTTCACCGATTTCGTGCCGTTCGAGCTGGAGCCGGATGTGACGGTGCGCAAAATCCGCCATGCCTCCGAGCTGGGCGAACCGGACATCCTCGTCCTGCCCGGCAGCAAGAGCGTCGCCGCCGACCTCGCGATGCTCGACCGCGAGGGCTTCCGCCCCCTGATCCGCGAACTCGTGGCGCGCGGCTGCCACTTCGTCGGCATCTGCGGCGGGCTGCAGCTGGCGGGGCGGGAGTTCCTCGACCCGGAAAAGGTCGAATCCGGCGTGACCCGTGCCGAACCGCTCGGACTGCTCGACCTCGTGACCGTGATGCGCCCGGCCAAGCGGCTGTGCCGCACCCGCGCGGGCGAGTTCTCCGGCTACGAAATCCACCACGGCGAAACCGGATCGCGCGATCCTGCCGTCACGGTGCGGCGCGCGCCCGACGGCAGCGCGATCGGCTTTGAGAAGGGGCGGATCTTCACCAGCTATCTGCACGGCGTCTTCGACGATGACGCGTTCCGCCGCCGTTTCCTCGACCGGGTGCGGCTCGGCCGGGGCTGGCGGCCGCTCGGCGGCGTGACCGCCCGCTACGGCACCGAGGAGGCGCTGAACCGGCTCGCCGACCATGTCCGCAGCCGGTTCGATATGAAGTATATCTATCAACAGATGGGGTTGAAGTGATGCTGAACGAAAAAGACCGCGACGCCGGGCTGCTGTTCAACCTGACCGGCGACGGCAAAGGCAAGACTTCGGGGGCGCTCGGCATGACGGTGCGGGCGCTCGGCTGGGGCTGGCGCGTCGCGGTGGTGCAGTTCATGAAAGGAGACCGGGAGACCGGGGAGCGCAGCTTTTTCCGCACCCGTTTCCCGGAGATGATCTTCGAGCAGTACGGGCTGGGGCTGCTCTCCCGCCCCGGCGACCACGCCGGGATGGCGCAACGCGGCTGGGCGCGCGCCGGGGAACTACTCGCGGAATTTCCCGGCGAACTGCTGGTGCTCGACGAACTCAACAACGCGCTCGCCCACGGCTTCGTCGACCTCGACGAAGCACTCGATGCGCTGAAACACCGCCGGGAGGCGCTGAATGTGATCGTGACCGGGCGGTATGCGCCGCCGGAGCTGGTCGAACTCTCCGACCTCGTCTCCGAAATCCGCGAGATCAAGCACCCCTACCGGCGCGGCATCCCGGCGCGGAAAGGATTGGACTACTGATGGAACACCGACTGTTGTGGGACCTGACCGGCCCCGAAATCGAGGCGGAGAGCTTCCGCCGGATCGACGCCGAAGCCTCGCCGGAGCAACGGGCGCGCTTCACCGCCGCCGAATGGCATGTCGCGCGGCGGCTGGTGCACACCACCGCCGACTTCGGCATTCTCGACTTTCTGAAATTCACTCCGGGCGCGGTGGAATCGGGGCTGGCGGCGCTGCGGCGCGGCGCCTTGATCTACACCGACTCCAATATGATCAAGTCGGGGCTTTCGGTGCCGAAACTGCAGAAATTCCACCCCGGCTACACCCGCGACGCGATCCTGTGCCCGGTCGCCGATCCGGCCACCGCCAGGCTCGCCGCCGAACGGTCGATCACCCGCGCGCTGGCGGCGGTCGAGCTTCACGCCGAACGGCTCGACGGCGCGATCTTCCTGTGCGGCAACGCCCCGCTGGCGCTGGCGGGCATGGTGAAGCTGGCGCTCGAACGCGGCATCCGCCCGGCGCTGGCGGTCGGCATGCCGGTCGGCTTCGTGAACGTGGTCGAATCCAAGGAGTACCTGATGGAGACCGGCCTCGAATACATCACGCTGGCCGGGCGGCGCGGCGGCAGCCCGCTCGCGGTCGCCACGTTGCACGGGATCATCGAAAATGCTTAGAAACGGCTACACCACCGGGAGCTGCATGACCGCCGCCGCCTGCGCCGCATACCGCGCGCTGAAAACGGCGGAGCGCCCCGCGTCGATCGAACTGCGATTGCCGAATGGTGGCCTTCTGACCGTCCCGGTCGCCGAAGTGCGTCCCGGTTTCGCGGCGGTGATCAAGGACGGCGGCGACGATCCCGACGTAACCACCGGCCACCGCGTCGAAGTCGCGGTCGAACCCTTTGACGGCGTTCCCGGCCCGCGCGATTACTCTGACGGCAACCTGGTGCTGACCGCCGGGAGCGGCGTCGGCGTCGCGACCCGTCCGGGGCTGGCGGTGCCGGTCGGCAAATGGGCGATCAATCCCGGCCCGCGCCGGATGCTGCGCGACAACCTCCGCCCGGAGCGCCGGATGCGGATCACGGTGTCGGTGCCGGACGGGGAGGCGCTCGCCGCCGAAACATTGAATCCGGCGCTCGGCGTCGAGGGCGGCATTTCGATCCTCGGCACTTCGGGGATCGTGCGCCCCTACTCCAACGCCGCCTATGCGGCGACCGTCGCGCTGCAGTTCCGCAGTCTCGCCGCCAGCGGGTTCACCGTCGGAGCGACCGCGACCGGCAGCCGCACCGCCGCCGCGCTGCGCCGCGACTACCCGGAGCTTGCGCCTCAAGGGGTGGTCGAGATCGCGGACTTCATCCATGTCGCGGTCCGCGCCGCCGCTTCCGCCGGGCTGGAGAAACTGATCGTCGGCTGCATGCCGGGCAAGCTCTTCAAGTATGCGTGCGGCGAAAAGAACACCCACGCCCACAAAAACCGGCTGCTGATGGGCCGCCTCGCCGAACTGAATGTGCCGCTGCCCGCCGGAGTCGATCCGGCCCGCTTCGAAAGCATGGGCGAACTCAAAGCCGCGCTCGCGCCCGAAGCGTACCGGGCGGCGCTGGAGGCCCTGAAGCCCCTCGCGCTCCGGGTTCTGCGCGGCTGGGGCGGCGCGCTGCCGGTCGAACTCGCGCTCTACAATGAGAAAGGAGAACGGCTGTGAATCCCATCCATGTCATCGGCGTCGACGGCACGCCGTGGAACGAAATCGCGCTCGGCCTGCTGCGCGCCGCCGACACCGTCTGCGGCGGCAGGCGGCTGCTCGAACGGCTGCCCGGCGACTGCCGCGCGGAGCGGATCGTCCTCGATGCGGCGCTGCTGGCCGACTTCGACGCGGTGGCGGAACGCGCCCGGCGCGGGCATACCGTATTTCTCGCCTCCGGCGACCCGCTCTACTGCGGGATCGGCGCCACGTTGCGCCGCAGATTCGCGCCGGAGGAACTGGTGATCCACCCCGCCCCGACCGCGTTCCAGCAGCTCTTCGCCCGCCTCGGGCAGCCGTGGGAGGAGGCGCGGCTTTTCAGCGTGCACGGCAGCGGCGCTCCGCTGCCGTGGCGGCGGATTCTGGCGGCCCCGCTCGCGGCGGTCTACGGCGACCACCGCCGTCCGGCGCGCGCGCTGGCGGAGGAGCTGGCCGAACGGTTCCCGGAAGCGGCGGCGCGTCCCGCCGCGGTCGGCTGCGACCTCGGAGAAACCGGCGAATATGTGAAAATTGCGACGCTCGGCGAGCTGGCGGAGGATGCCGCCGCCGCGCGTCCGCTTTCGGTGCTGGCGCTCCTGCCCGGCCCGCAGCGGCCCGAACTGCCGCTCGGACTGCCCGACGAAGCCTACCGCCACCATAAGAATATGATCACTCACCCCGAGGTGCGCGCTGTGGTGCTGGCGAAGCTCCGCCTGGCGCCGGGCGTGCTGTGGGACATCGGCGCGGGCAGCGGTTCGGTCGGTCTTGAAGCGGCGGAACTGTGTCCGGGCCTCGAAGTCCACGCCGTCGAAAAGGACGCGGAGCGGTTCGCCGACCTCGAAGCCAACCGCGCCGCCGCCGGAGTGCCGGGACATCACCCCCACTGCGGCGGTTTCCTCGAAGTCGAACCGTCGCTCCCCTCCCCCGACCGGATTTTCGCGGGCGGCGGCGGCGCGGAGCTGCCCGTCATCCTGCGGACCGCCTTCTCCCGGCTGAAGCCGGGCGGCGTGCTGGCCGCCACCGGCGTGCTGGTCGAAACCGTCGCGGTGCTGTCGACCGAGCTGGCCGAATACCGCACCGAGCTTGTAACGTTGAATCTCAGCCGGGCGCTGCCGCTCGGTTCACAGGAATATTTCAAGGCGGAAAACCCGATCGTCATCGCGGTCTACCGCAAACCGGAGAATCCATAAATGGCAGGAACCATCACTTTCGTCGGAGCCGGGCCGGGCGCGCCTGACCTGATCACGCTTCGCGGCGTCGAAGCCCTGAAACGCGCCGACCTCGTGATCTACGCGGGGTCGCTGGTCAATGAGCAATTGCTCGACTACGCCCCTCCCGCCGCGCGCCGGGTCAACAGCGCCGGACTCGACTTCACCGCCGTGATCGCCGAAATCAAGGCCGCCTATGAAGCGGGCAAGGCCGTGGTGCGGCTCCACACCGGCGACCCGGCGATGTACGGCGCGGTCGCCGAGCAGTATCGCGAACTCGACCGCCTCGGGCTGCCTTACAGCGTCGTCCCCGGCGTCAGCAGCGTATTCGCGGCGGCGGCGGCGTTGAAAACCGAATTCACCATGCCCGGCCTGAGCCAGAGCGCGATCCTGACCCGCGACGCCGGGCGCACCCCGGTGCCGGACGGCGAGGCGCTCGAAAAACTCGCCGCCTGCGGCTGCACGCTCTGCATCTTCCTGAGCGTGGCCGGAATCCGGCAGCTGACGCAGAAACTCCTCGCGGCGGGCCGTTCGCCGCAGACCCCGGCGGCGGTGGTCTACCGCGCCAGCTGGCCCAACGAGATCGTGGTGCGCGGCACCGTCGCCGACATCGCCGGCAAGGTCGAGGCCGCCGGAATCAAGCGCCAGTCGATCATCATCGTCGGCGAGGTGCTCGAACGGAGCGGCGAACTTTCCAGTCTGTACAACAAGCACTTCGCGCACGGCTACCGCACCGCCGATCCGCGCGACGGCTTCCACGGGCGCTGCGCGCTGTTCGCGCTGAGCGCCCAAGGGACCTGCAAGGCCGTCGAAATCGCGGCGGGGCTGGGCGACGAAGCGAAGGTGTTCGTGCCGGAAAAACACGCACACCTCGTCCCCTGCGCACGCCTCGAAACCTACCCGGAGGGGGGCTTCGCCGACACCTACACCGGCGCATGGAAGAGATTTGACGCGCTGGTGATGGTGATGGCCGCCGGGATCGTGGTGCGCCACGCGGCAAAACTCTGCCGCAGCAAGCTGCACGATCCGGCGGTGGTGGTCTGCGACGAGGCGGGCGACTATGCGGTCAGCCTGCTCTCCGGCCATCTCGGCGGCGCGAACCGCCTCGCGCGGGCGATCGCCGGGATCACCGGGGGCAAACCGGTGATCACCACCGCGACCGATGTGCGCAAGTTAATGGCGTTCGACGAACTCGCCGCCCGTTTCCGCTACCGGCTGCTGAATCCGAAAGCGCTGGTCAGGATCGCGACCGCGATGCTCGACGGCGAAGCGCTGGAGCTGACCATGCCGCCCGCGCTGTTCCAGAACTTCTACGCGGACAACCCGGAGTTCCGTTATCAGGGCGCCTCTCCCGACGGCGCGATTCAGGTCCGCCACGCCGCGAGCGACACCGTCCTGCGCCTGGAAAAACTCCGCTACGCCGTCGGCGTCGGCTGCCGCCGCAACGCCCCGGCGGAGGAGATCGCCGCCGCCGTCGACGCCGCGCTCGAAACGGCGGGGCTGGTCTACGACGACATCGACTGTTTCGCCTCCATCGACCTCAAGCAGGATGAAGCGGGGCTGCTCGAAGCCGCGAAAAATGCCGGAAAGACGGTGCGGTTCTTCACTGCCGCCGAACTGAACCGGATCGAAGTTCCCCATCCGTCGCTCGCCGCGCGCGAGAAGCTCGGCGTCAATTCCGTTTCGGAGGCCGCCGCGCTGCTGGCCGCCGGTCCCGGCGCACAACTCGTCCTCGACAAACAAATTCACTCACAGGCAACCGTCGCCATCGCGGAGGTGAAATCATGAATCCCCCGATCGTCTACGCCGTCGGCATCGGCCCCGGCAGCCCCGAACTCCTGACCCCGCAGGCGCGGCAGGTATTGGAAAGCTGCACCGTCGTCGCCGGCTACAAGCTCTATCTCGACCTGATCGCCCCGCTGGTTGCGGGCAAGAAGCTGATCGCCGGAGCGATGCGCGGCGAACTCGACCGCTGCCGCCGGGCGCTCGACGCGGCGCTCGAAGGCGAACGGGTCGCGGTGATCGGCTCCGGCGACGCGGGCATCTACGGCATGGCCGGGCTGCTCTACGAGCTGACCGAACTCGACCGTTACCGCCATATCGCAATCGAAGTGGCGCCCGGCATCACCGCGGCGGTCGCGGCGGCGGCGCTGGCGGGGGCGCCGTTGATGAACGACTTCGCGGTCCTGAGCCTCTCCGACCTGATGACGCCGCGCGAAGTGATCCTGAACCGGCTGGAAAAAGTCGCGGCGGCGGACCTCGTGACCGTGCTCTACAACCCCGCCAGCACCAGACGCCGGGAACTGCCGGAGCGGGCGGTGGAGATCTTCCGCAGCCACGGCGGCAACCTGCCGGCGGCGCTGGTCCGCGACGCCTACCGCGGCGGACAGTCGGTGAAACTGGTCACGCTCGATGAATTTCCGTTCGCCGAAGTGCAGATGACCACCGTCGTGATCGTCGGCAACTCCGAAACCATCGCCCGCGACGGCAAACTCTACGTGCGGCGCGGCTACAAGGAGAAATACGGCCTTGAAAAGTGAGCAGTCGGCATTCCTGATCGCGGGAGTCAATTCGGGCAGCGGCAAAACCACCGCCACGCTCGGGCTGCTGCGCGCCCTCGCCCGGCGCGGGCTGGCGGTCGCTCCCTTCAAATGCGGGCCGGACTACATCGATCCGCTGTTCCACCGCATCGCGGCGAGGCGCGATTCGCGCAACCTCGACACCTTTCTGATGGGGTGCGACGGGGTGCGGGACTCCTTCCGGCGCAACGCGGCCGCGGCGGACGCCGCCGTGGCCGAAGGGGTGATGGGGCTTTTCGACGGCAGCCGCCCCGGTTCGGCGGCGGGCAGCAGCGCCGAGCTTGCGGAGCTGCTGGAGCTGCCGGTGCTGCTGACCGTCAACGCGCGCGGTCTCTCCGGCTCCATCGCTCCACTGGTCAGGGGTTTTTGCGACTGGAATCCGCGCCTGCGCATCGCCGGGGTGATCGCGAATTTCACCGGCAGCGCCCACCACTGCGAACTGCTGGCCGAAAGCCTGCGCCTCGCCGGACTTCCCCCGCTGCTCGGCGCGCTGACCTACGACGAAGCCGTGGCGCTCCCCGAACGCCATCTCGGACTTGCGACCGACGCCGAAGCGGACGGGCTGATCGAACGGACCGCCGACAAGGTCGAACGCGAACTTGATCTCGACCGCCTCCTCGCTCTCACCCGGCGCCCCGTTCCGGCGGCTCCGGGTGCGGCCCCTCCGGTTCCGGCCCGCGCCCGGCTCGGCATCGCCCGCGACGCGGCGTTCCAGTTCTACTACGCCGACAATCTGGCGATGCTCGAAGCGCGCGGCGTGGAACTTGTCCCCTTTTCGCCGCTCGCCGACTCCGCCCTGCCGTCCGGCCTCGGCGGGCTGTACTTCGGCGGCGGCTTCCCGGAACTTTACGCGGAGCGCCTCGCCGCCAACCGCGCGATGCTCGACGCCGTGCGGGAGTTCGCCGCCTCCGGCCGCCCGGTCTGGGGCGAATGCGGGGGGCTGCTGTACCTGCTCGAAGAACTGACCGATTTCGACGGCAGGTGCCACGCGCTCGCCGGAGTGCTGCCCGGCCGCGCAAAGATGAACCGCAAACTCGCCGCCCTCGGCTACCGCGAGCTTGAAACCCGCATGCCCTCCTGTTTCGGCCCCGCCGGGACCCGGCTGCGCGGCCATGAGTTCCACTATTCGAGCGCGGAGCTGCCGTCCGGGGCCTCCCCGCTTTTCGCGGCGCGCAATCTCCGGGGCGAAGCCGTCCCCTCCGCCGCCGGCTGCGCGGCCGGGAACGTCGCGGGCAGCTATATGCACCTTCACTTTGCGTCCAACCCGGCGGTGCCGGACGCATTCGCGGAGGCGCTGAAATGAACGATCTGCTGCTGCTTCTCGGCGTCGCCTTCGCGCTCGACCTGCTGATCGGCGATCCCCATTCGCCGCTGCATCCGGTGGCGCTCTTCGGCAACTATGCGGCGAAAGTCGAAGCCTTCGCCCGCCGCCGGTTCGGCTCCACGGTCAGAGCGGGGTTCCTCGGCTGGTGCCTGGCCGCGCTGCCCCCGGCGCTGTTCGCCGCGGGAAGCATCCTGCTGGTCCGGCGCGGATTCGGTCCTCACGCCGCCGCTGTCGCCGCCGGAGTCTGGCTCTATATGACCATCGCGCTGCGCAGTCTCGTGCAGCACGCCGAGGCAGTCCGCAGGCCGCTGGCCGCCGATGACCTTGTGTCCGCCCGCCGCGCGCTGTCGATGATCGTCAGCCGCGACACCGCCGGCCTCGACCGGTCCGAAATCGTGCGCGGCGGCATTGAATCCATCGCCGAAAACCTGATCGATGCGGTGACCAGCGCCCTTTTCTGGGCCGTGGCGGGCTATCTCGCCGGAGGCGCGGCGGGCGCGGCGGGCGCGGCGGTGCTGCTCCGCGCGGTGAACACCCTCGACGCCGGCTGGGGCTATAAAAATGAACGCTACCTCGCCTTCGGCCGGGCCGCCGCCCGGATCGACGACGCGGCCCACTTCATCCCGGCCCGGCTGACCGTGCCCGCGATCGCGCTGGCGGCGCTGCTGCTGCGCGGCAGCTTCGGCCGGACGTTCCTGACGGCACTCCGCCACCGCCACGACCACCCCAGCCCGAACTCCTGTTACGGGATGGCCGGTTTCGCGGGGGCGCTGCGCATCCGCCTCGGCGGCCCCACCGTCTACGACGGCGTGTTGGAGCCTTATCCGTACTGGGGCGACGGCCGTGCCGAACTGACGCCGGGCGATCTTTGCCGCGCCGAACTGCTGGCGGTCGCCGCCACGTTGTTTTTCACGTTGATTTTGCTTGCAATCACGGAGGTTCTATGGATTCAAAGCTGATTCTGGTCACGGGGGGGGCGCGCAGCGGCAAAAGCTCGTTCTCCGAGCGGCTGATCCTCGAAAACTGCCGCCGCCCCGCCTACGTCGCGACCTGTCCGGTGCTCGACGCGGAGACCGCCGAACGCATCCGGCTCCACCGCGCCCGCCGCGAAGCGGGCAACTGGATCACCGTCGAGGAGGAGACCGATCTCGCCGCCGCTTTCGACCGCGCCGAAGCCGCGCGCGCCGACGGCGTGCTGGTCGACTGCCTGACGCTCTGGATCAACAACCTGCTGTACCGCAACCCGGAGTTCAGCGAACAGGGGATGCGCGAAACGCTCGCGGAACTCCTGCCGCGAATGCGCTGTTTTCCCGGCCCGGCGGTGCTGGTGCTGAATGAAGTCGGACTCGGCCTGGTGCCGGAAACTCCGCTCGGACGGCGTTTCCGCGACCTCTCCGGGCGGTGCGGACAACTCGTCGCGGCGGAAGCCGACGAGCTTTATTTCGTCGTATGCGGCATTCCACAAAGGATCAAATGACCATGAAACTGCTCACCGAAACCCTCAATTCCATCGAACCGGCCAGCGCGGAACTCCGCGAACAAGCCACGCGCCGGATCGAATCGCTGACCATGCCCCACTGGGCGCTCGGACGGCTGCTCGACCTCGCGGTCGATCTCGCCGGAATGACCCGCAGCCTAGAATTTCCGGTCGCGCGCAAAACCGTGGTGCTGATGGCGGGCGACCACGGCATCGTCGCCGAAGGGGTCACCCCCCAGCCGTCAAGCGTGACCGTGCAGATGGTGCACAACTTCGTCGCGGGCGGCGCGGGCATCAACGCGGTCGCCCGCTCCACCGGAACCCGGGTGGTGGTGGCCGACCTCGGCGTCGCGGCGGACCTCTCCGACCTCGTTTCCGCCGGGAAGATTTTCGACTGCAAGGTCGCGCCCGGCACGTGCAACTTCGCGAAAGGCCCGGCGATGACCCGGCTTCAGGCGGTCGCGTCGCTGGAGGCGGGCATCGGACTGGCCCGCCGGCTCGCTCCCGAAACCGATGTGTTCGGCTCCGGCGAAATGGGGATCGGCAACACTTCGCCGAGTTCCGCGATCGTCGCGGTGCTCTCCCGGCAGGACCCGGGACCGCTGGTCGGCCCCGGCGCGGCGCTGCCCCAGTCCCGCCTCGCCCACAAGGCCGAAGTGATCCGACGCGGGATTGCGCTCAACCGGCCCGATCCCGCCGACGGCATCGACGTGCTCGCCAAAGTCGGCGGCTTTGAAATCGGCGGCATCGCGGGCCTCGCCCTCGGCGCGGCGGCGTTGCGCAAGCCGATGATGGTGGACGGCTTCATTTCAAGCGCCGGCGCCCTGATCGCCGCCGCGATCTCCCCGGCCGTCAAGGATTACCTGATCCTCGCCCACGGCAGCTCCGAGCCGGGCCACCGCACGATGGCACGGCTGCTCGGCAAAAAGCCGCTGCTCGACCTCGGCCTGCACCTCGGCGAAGGCTCCGGCGCGGCGCTGGCGATGCCGCTTCTGGACGCCGCCCGCGAAGTACTCACCGGCATGGCCACCTTTGAATCGGCCAACGTGACCAGCGAAGGAGTCCGGTAAGATGAGGCCGCTGCTCGCCGCCATCGGCACCCTGAGCGTGATCCCGCTCGGCAAATTCAATCCGACCGAGCGCGACCTCGAACGGGCCGCGAATTTCTTTCCGGTCGCGGGGCTGCTGTTCGCTCTGATCGCGTTTCCGTTCAGCTGTCTTGCGGCGCAGTATTTCGCTCCGCTCGCCGCCGCGATGGCCCTCGCGCTGCTGCCCGAACTCTTCACCAAAGGCTTCCACCTCGACGGCCTCGCCGACACCGCCGACGGCTTCCTGAGCAGCCGCCCCCGCGAACGCAAGCTCGAAATCATGCGCGACAGCCACATCGGCACGATGGGAGTGCTGGCGATCGTGATGCTGCTCGGCTTTAAATTCGCGCTGCTCGCGTCGATGAACCGCCCGGCGATGGCGCTCGCGCTGCCGCTGGCGCTGCTGAACGGCCGCTGCGCGGTCGTCTGGTACATCGCCGTCAGCAGTTACGCGCGCAAGGACGGCATGGGCGCAATCTGGTTCCGCCGCAAACCGGTCGCCGGATGGGTGCTCGGCTTCCTGCTCGCCTGCGGCAGCGGCTTCGGCTGCTTCGGGCTTCCCGGCGCGGCCGCCGGCGCGGCGGTGCTGATCTTCGCTCTGGCGTGGAGCCGGATCACCCGCGCCGTAATCGGCGGAGCAACCGGCGACACCATCGGAGCCTGCGAAGAACTTGCGGAGCTCCTGACCCTCGCCGCCCTGCTCGCCCTCCCCTAACCCCTTGGGGATTTCGCTCCTTTCGGAGCGAAATCCCCCGTGGATCGGGTATCGTCAAAGGGAAATCCCCTTGAGCTTCTGGTAGAGCGAAACCGCGTAGGAGTCGGTCATGCCGGAGACGTAATCGAGCACGTGCATCAACCGGTAATAGCCGCTCTGCCGCCACTGTTCACAACCGAGGTTCTCCTCCATATCCGGGATCAGCGCCGAAATGCGGCGGCTGCGGAACGAGGCGGTTTTGCCGCCGACCGCTTCCAGCGCCATCTCGTTCACGCACGGGACAAAAATATCCAGCATACCCGAAACCAGCTCGAAACCGGCCCCGATCACTTCGGCCACCTTGCGGTGATTGTAGATGTCGCGGGTGCTGCGGCTTTCGATCCGCCGCAGCGGCTCCTGACAGCCGACGTAGGAGAGCAGCGGCTTCGGCAGCGTTCCGGCCAGAAGTTCGTCGTGATGGTCGATGAACACCTGCGACACCTCCCGGACCAGCCGCCCGATCACCTGCGCGCGCAGAAACTCCGCCCGCCGGATCGGGGAACGGATCGTCGCGACGTATTCGGCGGAACGCTCCGAATCGATGATTTCCAGAAAAAGCCGTTCCAGCTCGGAATAGTCGATCAGCCCGAGCCGCTGCCCGTCCTCGAAATCCACGATCCGGTAGGCGATATCGTCCGCCGCCTCCACCAGATAGGAGAGCGGATGGCGCTGCCACGCCCACGGCCCGGCCTGCACCAGCCCGGTGCTTTCGGCGACTTCCTTGAAAAACTCCTGTTCCAGCCGGAAGAAGTTGAATTTCTTGCCCGCGACGCCGGAGGGTTTCGTTTCCACGCGCGAAGCGCACGGATACTTCGCAAACGCCCCCAGCGTCGCGCAGGTCAGCTGCATCCCGCCGGGCTGGTCGGGCATCTCCAGCCGGGTCAGCACCCGGAATCCCTGCGCATTGCCCTCGTAACGCTCAATGTCGGCGGCTTCGTCGTCGTTCATCATATTGCGCATCGGCTGCGCGACCGGCGAATGGGTGAACCAGTGACGGATCGCCTCCTCCCCGGCATGGCCGAGCGGAGGGTTGCCGATGTCGTGCGCGAGCGCGGCGGCGGCAACCGCCGCGCCGACGTCGCTCGGCTGTCCCCCGGCGGTGTCGAACTCCCTGCAGATGAAGACTCCGACCGCGGTTCCAAGCGAACGGCCGATCGAACTGGCTTCCAGACTGTGGGTAAGGCGGGTCCGCACGTAATCGGTCTTGGCCAGCGGGAACACCTGGGTTTTGTCCTGCAGCCGGCGGAACGAGCCGGAAAAGACGATCCGGTCGAAGTCGCGCTGGAACGGCGACCGGTCCTGCGAAATTACGCCCGGTTTCGAACTGCCGACCCGATGCGGCGAAAGAAGCGTTTTCCACTCCATGATACTTGACTCCAAAAGTTTACGTTTGCTATAAGATACCGGGACCGGGGGAGTTTATCAAGTCTTTCCGGTGGAAAATCGGCAATTTCGGTGCTATATTACTGTTTACAGGAGGAGAAAACATGAAATTTTTGGAGTTCTGGCGCCGGGAAGCGGATCGTTTTCAGGCGATCGTATTCGACATCGACGGCACGTTGCTGCGCGGCCCGCACCAACTGCCGGGCGCCGCAGAGCTGCTCGGCGAAGTGCGCCTTCAGAAGAAACCGCTCTTTTTCCTGACCAACGACGGCGACCACACGCTCGAACAGAAGTGCTCGTTTCTGGTGCGCGCCGGGCTGACCGCCCGTCCGGACGAGATCATAAACTGTCTTTCCGGCCTCGAATCGCAGGCGAAAAAGCACGACTGGGTCGGGCGCACCTTCTTCGCCGCCGGGGAACTCGGCGAACTCGAACGGGTCAGTTGCGTGAAACTCGAACGCGACCTCGGCCGCCTTGAACACTGTGCCGGAGTAATCCTCAGCGAAGGGGTCTACGACTGGCGGGTCAACTGGGAGGCGATCGTGAACTTCTTCCGCCGCCACCCGGAGCGGCTGTTCATCGTGCCGAACCCGGACGGCTACTGGCCCAGCCCGGCCAGCGGCATTTTCGGGATCGGCGCGGGCGGGCAGGCCCGCTGCATCCAGCTGATCTTAAAGGAGATGGGAGTCGAAATCGAACCGATCTACCTCGGCAAGCCCCATGCCGCGATCTACGAACACACCCTGTACGAACTGGAGCGCCGGTTCGGAGTTGAGCCCGAACCGGAATGCATCCTGATGCTCGGCGACTCCCTCGCCAGCGACGTGCGCGGCGCAAACCGGGCCGGTTTCACCTCCGCATTGGTTCTGACCGGCATCACCACGCCGGAGATGGCGGCCAACGCCGACGGCGAATTCCGCCCCGGCCTCATCTTCGACTCCATCGCCTGATCACCGGGAGACCGGCGCCGCCTCGAAACGGCAGCCGGGCCAAAGCGGGCCGCTTTCCAGAGACCAGCACTCCGCGCGACATTCACTGCCGATTAATGATTCAGTTTTCTTGAGATATCACTTGTTGTTTTGCGAAAACAAATTATAGATTTGCAATGGAAACAGCAAGATACTATATTACCTTGAATATGGCATTATTGCCTAATTCGGCGATCGTAGAGACGGTTATGGATGTCAGTTATAAAAAGTTATGAGAATGCTGATAGATCTTGACATGTCCAAAGGCGAATTACGCAGACGTTCCGGAATCAGTTCTGTTTCTCTTGCAATGGACGAAATTCAAAAATACCATGACACAGAGAATCTGAAATGTGTCGCCTATATGAAAAAAATCCGAATGGGGATAGTTATCGCCTTGAATCAGTCAAAAAATTTTTTAGGAAAATTTCGAATGGTGATTTTGTAAAAATGTATTTTCACGCAGTTGGGCAATGACAAAGAGCTCCAAAAGGTGAAAAACAGGTGAATGGATAATGTGTTTTTGTTCAGAACAGGAAACTATAGGTAGTGTCCGAAGTTTTGCGCACATTTGTTTCTGAGAGATTACAGATTTCAAACGTGACTTTGATGCAGCCGAAGCAACCGACCGGCCGAAAAGCTCCAGAGGAGCAGGTCGGTTGCGAAGGCGGAGCCTCTCGCCTTTTTACCTTATACCGCCTTCGTAAAGTTTGCAAGTATTTATATATTGGCGAGTGCCCCATTTCGTCGTGGAAATATGCCTTAGCCTGGCTCCGACCAGCATCATCGCCGAGTACCCATCCGGAAAGCTGCCGACAACCCGAGTTCGGCGACGAATCTCTTTCATAATGCGTTCGAGACCGTTATTCGTCCGCAATCGGCTCCAGTGCTCATACGGGAAGTCCATATAAGACAACGTTTTCTCTACGCTGGTTTCTACAAAACTTGCGATCCGTTCCAGTTTCATGGCGCGTAATTTTTGGGACACAAGAGCGGCTTTCTGTCGAGCGGCCTTTTTATCTTCTTGGGCATGAATTGCTTTCAGCATGGCGACAACCTCCCGGATATATTTCCAAGGACACATGGCGAAAGCATTTCGATACCAGTGCACAATGCACCGTTGCCACTTTGCTGTGGGAAAGAAATCTCCAATAATCTCATACAACCCCAGACATTTATCCGAAACGATCAGCCTTACGCCTTTGAGTCCACGTTCTTTCAAGTAACGCAAGAAGTTGCTCCAGGATTCTTTGTCTTCACGGCTGCCTTCCGCAACGCCGAGTATTTCACGGTATCCCTCATCGTTCACTCCGACCGCCACCAGAACGGAAACATTCTGAACCTCACCGCCCCAACTTCGTTTCAAATAGACTCCATCCACGAAAATATATGGATGCTCTCCCAAAATCGGTTGTATGCGCCATTCTTCGATTTTGCCGTATATCTTTTGATTGAGTTCGCTGACCGTACTCGAACTGACCTTCGTACCCCATAGGGCTTCCGTAATATCTTCCACGCGCCGGACAGACACGCCCGCCAGATACATCTCGATCAAGGCTTCTTCAACACTGCTTTGCTTTGTCTTATAACGCTCAATGATTTGTGTTTCAAACGGCAACGTTCGTAACGCGGAACCTGAAGTTCCACTTCGCCTGCCTTCGTCAAAAGCTTGCGCTTGTACGAACCGGCGCGGGTATCCTGCCGATCCGGACTGCGCTGATACCTAGACGCCTGACAAATCGCGTCGGCTTCCGCATTCAACAACGCATTCAACGTATCCTCGACGGACTGCCGAACCAGTACATCCAAGTGATCGCGAATCTCTCTTTCTGCGATTTTGATCGCTCCGGAGATTGCCTTTTCGTTTTCTTGCGCTACATTTTTCATAGCCTGTTTTCCTTTCGATTGATTGTTGTGTGATGACTGTAATCAATCAGAAAACAGGCTCTTTTTCAAGCTGCCTCATTTTCAGATGTGCGCAATTTGCAGGACGTTATCAAACTATAAGAATAAGAAACTTCTCTGGCATAGCTCTATAGCGTGGCTGATAAAACTTGATAATGTCCCAAATTTTGTGATGGGATGTGTTGTTTGACAAGGTTGCATCTGCCTTTTATTTTGAGTAACTCAAAATCTCAACATAAAGGGAAT
>NZ_QEKH01000030.1 GCF_003096415.1 Victivallis vadensis
TCGACTACTGTAAGACTTCCGTCTTATCAAAGTCATTTTCAGGTTTACATCGCACTATTCAATTTTCAATCAACTCTCAACCAGCATACAGCGCCGGTTTCATAATATATCACGCTTTCAGCAACTTGTCAAGCCGAAGTTTTAAGATTTTTAAAACTTTATTTCAGCCACCGTTCCGCCACCATCAGCCGCTACGCTCCGTAACTCGTTGCGCAACAGATCCTTAATGTAGCACGGTTTCCAAAACTTGCAAGCCCGATTCTGAAAAATATTCCAAAATCTCAGCCGAAGCAATATCCAATTTTTTTTCATCAGCAGCGCTCCCTCTAGCAAGAGGCGCAACAGGGTTTTATAATATCATCAATTCCAGGTTTTGCAAATCAAAAGCAAAACTTTTTTCAAAATTATTCGCAGAGCCTGAACGCTGAATATTTAAACAACCGTCACGATTAACGCGCAACAGAATTATAAAATATCACCGTTTCCGGCAATGTCAAGCTCAAACAACGCTTTTTTGCAGGTTTCTTATCGGAAACCGGAAAGTTTACACCGATGGCGACAGGAAGAGCAGGTTCGGTCCGCCTGAAAATACTGACGCCGGGGAGACTGAAAAGCGGAGATGAATCTCCGCACTCCAAGGGGGTTACGCGATCCCATATCAATGATATAGTCTGTCGCGGCTGCACGCCGTCACTGCCGGATCACGAACGCCAACAGGCCGGGGCGGGATGACGCGCATAGGCTCATCATATTCCATTATCAATACCCACGCCGCCGGCAACGGCGCATCGGACATCTGCATCGCGATGGCCACCGCCCGCATCGACCGGCTCGTCGAATACTGTCTGGCCCATTCGCCGGATTCACCGGAGCCGTGAGGTTCCGTCACCGGGCCGCCATTCCCAGATACAGCAGCAGCAGGGCTGCCGTGAGGTAACTGAACCACCCCAGTTCCCTCCCCTTCCCCGCCAGCAGCTTGATGACCGGATAAACGCCGAGGCCGACTGCAATGCCGCCGATGATACTCGAACTCAACGGGATTCCGGCGATAACCAGAAATGCGGGAATCGCCTCGCTGTAGTCCTGCCAGTCGATGTCGGTGACATTGCGCATCATCATCGCGCCGACCGCCACCAGCGCCGACGAGGTGATCGGCGCATATCCGGCCACCGAACTGATCACCGGGAAAAAGATCAGCGCCAGCAGAAAACAGATCCCGACCACCACGGCGGTCAGCCCGGTCCGCCCGCCGGCCTCCACGCCGACCGTGCTTTCCACATAGGAGGTGACGGTGCTGTGCCCGCCCGCGGCTCCGACGATCGTCGCAATCGAATCGGCGGCGAACACCCGTTCCGCCCGTGGCAGCTCTCCGTTCCGGATCAGCCCGGCGTTGGTGCTGACGCCGATCACGGTTCCCATCGTATCGAAAATATCCATGAACATGCAGATCACCACCAGCGGAATCAATTCGGCGGCATGGCGGAAGACCGCCGCCATATCCGCTTTCGCGACGACCGGCATCGGGTTCGCCGGCAGGCCGCAGATGCCGGTAAATTCGATCCTGCCCCAGGCCAGCGCAATCAGCGCCCCCGCCCCCATCCCGATCAGGATGCCGCCCGGAATGCGCCGGATCAGCAGCACCGCAATCACGACCAGCCCCGCCCCGAAGATGATCACGGCGGGATCGGTCAGCGCCGTGCCCAGCATCAACTGCCCCTCCTCAATCCGGATGATATGGCCGTTTTTCAGTCCCAGTGTGGCAATGAACAGCCCGAGACCGGCGGCGATCGCATTTTTCATCGAAGGACTGATCGAATTCAACAGTGACTTGCGCAAATTCGTAAAGGAAACCGCCAGAAACAACACGCCGGAAAGCAGCACAACGCCGAGGGCGGCATGCCATACCTCGGGAGTTCCGATCGCCATCCCGGTCGCGGCCGCACAGCCGCACAGCACATTGAATACGAAAAAGAAGTTCGATCCCATGCCCGGCGCCAGCCCGATCGGGTAATTCGCAACCACTCCCATCAGGATCGAGCCGAAAGCCGACATGATACAGGTCGTCGTCAGCAGCGCCCCGAACGGCATTCCGGTCGGATGCCCACCCATCACACCGGAAAGCAGCGCGGGCTGCACGCAGATGATATAGGCCATCGCGGCGAACGTGGAGAGGCCGGCGATCACTTCGGTCCGCACGCTGCTCCCGGCGGCGGAAATCCTGAAAAAGGCATCCAATCGGTCGTTCATTCTGTCTGATCCGTCTTATATTAAAAAGTGTAAAGGTATTTCCGTTGTCTGTCCTGTTATTCGTCGGCGGAAGGAGGCGCGGAACGGGCGCGCTTCAGCTCGGAACGGCGGGATTTTTCGGCAAGGCGGCGACGGACGCTGCCGGCGGTCGGGCGGGTCGGGCGCCGTTTTCTGCGCACAACCAGCGCTCCTGAAATAAGCTCCGCCAGCTTACGCCCGGCTTCACGCCGGTTCTGACTCTGGCTGCGCGATTCATGGCAGACCACCACCAGCTCCCCGGCGGCGTTCAACCGTGAACCCAACCGTTCAAGCAACCGCGCCTTGATTTCAGGCGGCAGCGAAACCGAATCCGCGAGGCGGAAAGTCAGCCGCGCCGAAGTCGCCACCTTGTTCACATTCTGCCCTCCCGGACCGGGCGACTGCACAAACTGCCACTCCAGCTCGAAATCCGGAATAAAAATTCTGCCGTCGATCAGCATCGCACATAGTTCCTGAAGCAAGCCAGCCATTCGGCGTGGATTTCGGCGGGCGTCCGCATCGGCTCACCGGCGGTCTCCCCGTCGGCCGCCGGAATCCGGTAGGTATTCGCAATGAACAGATCGCACCACAGGAAGGCTTCGGCGTTCAGGGTCATCATCGCCTCGCCGAAGCTCTTCCAGTCGCGGACCTTGTTCAGGAACTTCAGGCACATCGCGTCCCGCTTCGCTCCGCCGACCCGGATCGAATCGTCCGCCGGATCGTAGACCAGCGTATAGCGGTCGCGCTTGCGCAGCTCCGAATCCGGATTGAACAGGCCGGGATCGTCCACGTAGCCGCCTTCAAAGATCAGTTCGAGTTTGTGGCCGATTCCGGCTCCGGCGGTACGCAGCAGTTCCGCAAGCTCGCCGCGCATCATCGCCGGATAAAAGCCCTGCCAGCCCCAGTTCTCCTCCATCAGCAGCCGCCGGCCCTTTTTGCTGGGATAAACCTTTTTCAGCATCGGATCCAGCCCCTTGGTGACTCCGAAACCGCATTGCAGCGTATCACGCTTCTTCTCATCCCAGGTAAAAAAATATTTGCCGAAACGGAAGAACGGCAGTTCCAGCGACGGCACGATCCACCAGTCGGTCAACGCAGGCGCATAATGGTTGAAGGGGCGGCGCACCAGCCGCTCCCCTTCCCGGAGTTCCAGTTCAGGCTCCACCCCTTCGCAGAGCCGCCGCGGCGAACGCGCCAGCGTACAGGCCAATTCCATCATTCCGATCCTTTCCCATAGAAATTCCCACCTGCTTACTATACTCCGGTCCCAGGCGATATGCAATCCGCAAAATGGCCGTCAATAACTGATAATCAGTACTGTTTATTCAAACAAATTAGCTATTTTACGCTTTTTATTGCCATTTTTAGTTGACAATATATGAAACGGAGTTAAATTTAATAATGTATAGAGGAAGAAATTGCAATATCCCTGCATGCGGTTGAACCTGGAGAATTCGATCGCGGGCGGATCGGCGGCCATTGACCAAGGAATGTGATGGGCGGCGCCGCAGCATTGCAGGATTTTTCATAGGAGGCCGCCGACACATACGCCGGGGCCGCAAAAAACAGCGCGCCCGTTTCTGCGCGCAATTGAAATTACGGAGGAGTAATTATGAAGATGTCCAAAAGTGCCTGGCCTGTGATGATCGTATCGCAGGAGCTGAATCTCGGAAACGACAACGGCGTTCGGCTGCGCGAGATCGCCGCCGAACTCGAACACGTTCAGGAGTGCAAGGTGATCCCGTCCTTCACTTATGAAGATGCGTGGGAGCTGTTCCTGTCGCGCGCCGACCTCGGCGCGGTGGTTGTGGACTGGGACCTGCCGTTCGACGACGGCGAGGAGCACATGACCCCCGATGAATTCGTCCACAAAATGCGCGAACGGAACAAGAAAATCCCGATCCTGCTGATGACCGACCGGCTCGAAACCGAGAACATCCCCACCGGCGCCCTCGGAGAGATCAACGGATGCCTGTGGAAGAACGCCGACACCGCCGAATTCATCGCCGGACGCATCGAAATCCACCTTGTCGAATACATCAAAAGCGTTTTCCCGGTCTTTTTCGGCGAACTGGTCAAATATGCCGAGGAGTACAAATACGCCTGGCACACTCCCGGCCACCTCGGCGGACAGGGCTTCCTGCGCAGTCCGGCGGGCGTCGCGATGTACAAATTTTTCGGAGAAAACACTTTCCGCGCCGACCTCTCCATTTCCGTGCCGGAGCTCGGTTCGCTGCTCGACCATGAGGGCGTGGTCGGCGACGCCGAGAGGAATTCGGCGCGGGTTTTCGGCGCCGACCAGACCTATTACGTGCTGAACGGCACTTCCACGGTGAACCAGATCGTGTGGCGCAGCCAGCTGGTCCGCGACGACATCGCCTTCGTCGACCGCAACTGCCATAAATCGCTGAACTATGCGATGGTAATCACCGAGGCGCTGCCGGTCTACATGGTTCCGCGGCGCAACCGGCGCGGCATCATCGGTCCGGTGCGGCTCTCCGAATTCAGCCCCGAATCGATCCATGCGAAAATTCAGGCGAGCAAGCTGATCCCCGACGCACTCAAGACCCATACGGTCAAAATGTCCGCCCTGACCAACTCCACCTACGACGGCGTCTGCTACAACGTGATCAACATCAAAAGCCAGCTCGAGAAATCAGTGGAAAACCTCCACTTCGACGAAGCGTGGTACGCCTACGCCCGGTTCAACCCGATGTACAAAAACCACTACGGCATGGCCGACGGCCCGGTGAAGCCGGACGATCCGCCGATCTTCTGTTCGCAGTCCACCCACAAGCTGCTGACCGCGTTCAGTCAGGCGTCGATGCTGCATATCAAGGACGGCGGCACCGTGAAAATCAATCCGGACGAATTCAACGAATCCTACATGATGCACGGCTCCACCTCTCCTCAGTACAATATGATCGCCTCCCTCGACGTCGCGACCCAGATGATGGACGATCAGGGCGAACTCCTGATGCACGACATCATCCGTGAAGCGGTCCAGCTCCGCAAAAAGGTGGCGGAACTCAACCGCGAATTCAAGGACAAGGGCAGCTGGTTCTTCGACATGTGGCAGCCGCGCATGGTCGAAATCGACGGCAGGAAAGTGCCGTTCGCGGACGCCGACATCGACTACCTCGCCTCCCATCAGGAGCCGTGGGTGATGAGCGCCGACAACAACTGGCACGGCTTCGACGACATCGAACCGGACTACGTGATGCTCGACCCGATCAAGCTGACCATCACCACGCCGGGCATCGACGACGCGGGCGTGATGGCGGACTGGGGCATCCCGGCCTCGATCCTGACCAACTACCTGATCGACCACAATATCGTGTGCGAAAAGACCGACTACTACTCCTTCCTGATGCTGAACTCCCTCGGCACCACCCGGGCGAAGCAGGGCACGCTGCTGGCGGAACTGCTGAAATTCAAGGAGGCGTTCGACGCCAACCTGCCGCTGGCGCAGGTGCTGCCCGAACTGGTGAAGAGCCATCCGGAGCGTTATGCCGGAACCGGCATCAAGGATCACTGCGTCGAAATGCACCGCTGGATCAAAGAGCATCAGCTGCTGGACAAGATGCAGGACGCCTTTGAAGTGATTCCGGATCAGGCGCTGAAGCCCGCCGACGCCTACCACGAAGTCGTGCGCCGCAATGTCGAATACGTGCGGCTCGACAAAATGGGCGGCCGGATTCCGGCGGTGATGATGGTGCCGTATCCGCCGGGCATTCCGATCATCATGGGCGGCGAAATCCTGAACGACCGCGCCAGACCGATCCACGACTATCTGCTGGCCCGCCAGGCGTTCGAGAACCATTTCCCGGGCTACGAAGGCGACATTCACGGCGTCGAACGCGAGGTCGTGAACGGTAAAACCTGCTTCAAGACCCTCTGCGTGAAGCAGAACCTGATCGAGAAGTAATATCCGGCCCATGCCGCCCCCGCGGGGGCGGCGCCGGCTCCAATCCAAACCATGAGGTGCAATATGTCGGAATCAACCAAATCACAAGCTCCGGCCAGACGGGCCGCCGGCCTGAGCGTCTTCACCATGACGATGCTGACCGTGGCCGCCGTGCTGTCGCTGCGCAATCTGCCGTCCCAGGCGGAATACGGTTACAGCATCATCTTTTACATCACTGCCGCCGCGATCTGCTTCTTCGTGCCGTCGGCTCTGGTATCGGCCGAACTCGCTTCGGCCTACCCCGAAGACGGCGGCGTCTACCTGTGGGTGAAACAGGCGTTCGGCCCCCGCTGGGGCTTCGTCGCGATTTTCATGCAGTGGGTGGAAAACCTGCCGTGGTTCCCGGCGGTGCTGACCTTCGTCGCGTCGTCGATCGCGTATGTGTTCAACCCGGCGCTGGCGACCAACCGCTGGTTCGTCTTCGGCACGATCATCGTGACGCTGTGGTTCGCCACCTGGATCAACTTCAAGGGCATGAAACTGTCGAGCTTCCTGAGCAGCTCGGGGGCGCTGCTCGGCACCGTGATCCCCGGAATCCTGATCATCCTGATGGTGGTCGGCTACCTTGTCGCCGGCAAACCCGCGCAGATCAGCTTCAGCTGGGGATCGCTGGTGCCGGACCTCGGCAACCTGAACCAGCTGATGCTGCTCTCCGGCATGATGGTCGCCCTCTCCGGCATGGAGATGTCGGCGGTGCACGTGACCGAAATGGCCAATCCGGGGCGCCAGTTCCCGAAAGCGATCTTCTCGGCCTGCTTCCTGGTGATCCTGCTGAGCGTATTCGGCGCTCTGGCGATCGCGCTGGTAATCCCGCCGAACGACATCAGCCTCGCGGCCGGAGCGGATCAGGCGTTCGCGAAAATCTTTGAAATCTTCCATATCTCGTGGATGACCCCCATCATGTGCTTTTTGCTCGCCTACGGCGCGCTGACCATGGTGATCACATGGGTGCTCGGCCCCTCCAAGGGTGTGCTCGAAGTGGCCAAAGAAGGGTATCTGCCGCAGTACTGGCAGAAGCGCAACGCGCAGGGCATGCCGACCCGCATCCTGATCCTGCAGGCGTCGCTGTCGAGCGTGCTGGCGACCACGGTGCTGTTCATGCCGACCATTTCGGGAGCATTCTGGGTGATGTCGGCGCTGACCGCCCAGCTCTACATGGTCATGTATCTGCTGATGTTCGCGGCGGCGATCCGGCTGCGCTACACCCAGCCGGACAAGGTGCGCCCGTACCGGATTCCCGGCGGCAGGCCCGGCATCTGGATCGTCTCCGGCATCGCGTTCCTGACGGCGCTGCTGGCGATCGTGGTCGGCTTCATCCCGACCGGCGGAGTCCGCAGCGACGGCGACCTCGCGGATGTGGGATATGTGCTCTTTTTGTTCTTCGGCATGGTGGTGTTCGTCGGAATGCCGCTGGTTTTCTACCACATCTACGAACAGAAGAAGAAAAAGATGGAAACGGCGGCGAAGTAATCGCCCCGGCCGGGTCCCGGGGGGCCCGGTTTCCAACCGTCAATTCATGATTGCAAGGGAAAAAATTATGAAATTCAGAACAATGCTTTGTTCGACAGGCGCGCTGCTGCTGGCGGCCGTCGCGCTGCACGGCGACGAGCCGGGCACCCGGAAGCTGCGTTTCGTACAGGACGACGCGCAGGATTACATGGTCTCGAAGATTTACCATTTGAAGTACGTGCAGTCCAACGACGTGACGCCGTTCCTGCTCGGCATCGTCAAGCGCTACAACATGAATTCGAGCGTGAACAACATCGAATACGGCGCGGACAACACCCAGCTTCTGACCGTGACCTGTCCGGTCAAGATGATGCCTTATGTCGATGAATTCATCAGCAAGATCGACCGCAACATCACCATCGACGGCAAGGTTCCGGGCGACATCATCAAGGGAACCGGCATCACCCGGGCGGTCTACCGGCCGAAGTACCGCTCCGGCCAGAACATGCTCAATGTGCTGGTCAACTCGATCATCGGCGAAGGCCCCTACGGGTCAGTGTACGCATGGGACCAGAACTCCAACCAGATCTACTGGAAGGACAACAGCTCGAACACCCAGTACGTCTATCAGTTCCTGAGCTGGATCGACCGTCCCGCACCGCAGATCACTTTCAACTTCACGCTGTATGAAGTCCGCGAAAGCACGCTGCGGGACATCGGCATCGAATACCTGGCCTGGAAGAACGGCCCCGGGTTGAACATCTTTTCAGTCGGCTGGGATGCATTCGGCCTCACTTCGGGCGGAACCGCCGCGATGCAGGCGATGTCCGGCCCGCTGGGCGGTTTCCTGTTCGCGCCGCAGTTCGACGCGAGCTTCATCCGGCTGCTGCAGCAGAGCGGCAAGGCGGAAATCAAAAACTCCGCGAGCATCACCGTCAGCAACTCCGACACGCAGAGCAGCGAACTCTACTTCAATCCGCAGTTCGAGAATATCACCAAGAGCGACAACGACAAAACCAGCGTCGGCGTCGGCACGCTCGGCCTGACTCCCGGACTCAACCAGCTTTATTTGAAAATCATCCAGCCGATCGTGAATCTGCATTACGGCCTGCCGCAGGACGGATATCCCGCAGCCGAGGAGTTTTCGATGAACGTCTACAAGCCGGGGGCCTACGCCAAATACCCGGGAACCGTCTTTTTCGGTTACGACGTCCAGGCCGCCAACGTGGTCGAACGCAACAACGTCGGCGCCGAGCTGGTCGAAACCAGCCAGATCGTCGGCAACACCCTGATCCAGCTCAACCACGAGACGATCCTCGCGGAGTGGAACCGGGATCAGGAGGTCGAACAGACCATCGGCGTACCGTTCCTGATGGATATTCCGATCCTGAAATACCTGTTCAGCACCACGACCACCAGCACCGAAAAGACCCGTTTCTACCTCTCGGTGACCGCCGAAATGCTCAACACCGCGGTTCCGGCTCCGAAAAACGGCGTGGTCGGCGATTTCATCAAATTGAAGTAGGGAGAGCATCATCATGAAAAAATCTCTGTTATACGCAACGATGGCGGCCGCCGCGCTCTGCCCCGCCGCCGAAATTCCCGGCGTTCCGCGCGATTCCAATTTCAACAACACCGGCGGCTACGACAGCACCCGGGTTGAAGCCCAGCTGCTGGTCGCGGTCAAGGAGGACACCAAGGTGGTCCATTTCATCCGCGACAACGCAGACCCGCGGGTCATCACCAAGACCTATGAACTCAAGCATGTCGATCCCTACGAATTCCGCGACTACCTGCGCCAGATGGTGCAGTCCAAGCGGGTCGGCAACACCAGCTTGCAGCAGGCGTATCCGGGCAACACCAATGCGACGCCGCCGGTGATGGCGACGGTCAGTTCCCCCGAACTGACCACGCCGCCGAACGCCCAGCCCAGCTACAATCCGCCGGTCCAGCTCGGCAGCAACACGGCGGTCGAATGCCTGAAATATGTGGACGGCACCGGATTGCTGTTCGTCAGCGCGGAGGATTACCGCTTCAAGGACCATGAAAACGGCATGGGAATCGATTCGCTGGTCGCGATGCTCGACAGCCCGAAACTCGGCGCGATCAATTACGGTTCGCAGATGTTTTTCTACCTGCCGAAATTCGTGCCGGCGCGCAACCTGATGCCGCTGATTCAGAACATGGGCATGAACATCTCCGACGTGACCGAACTGTGGCAGGGGCAGGACGTGGTCGCCTACGATCCCGACCTGAACTGGCTGATCTTCGACGTCAGCAACTACTCCTGCGACAACGTCGCGAAAATGCTCGCGCAGTACGATGTGCCGATCCCGCAGGTCCGGCTCAACATCAAGGTCTATGAAGTCTACAGCGAAAACAACGACAAGATGGGCATCGACTTCCAGTCGTGGAAAAACAACGAGGGAGCCGACTTCTTCTCGGTCGGAGGCCGTTACCGCAACAACTGGGCCGCGGCCTACAGCGGCGGCATGGCGCGCAGCTTCGGTTCGGAGCGGACCAGCTTCTACAACTTCAACCCGAAGTGGAACACCCGTTACCTCGACTTCCTGGCCAGCAAAGGGCGGGCGAAGGTGGTGCATACCGGCGAGCTCTGCGTGCGCAACAACACCTCGGCCCAGCTTTCGCGCACCACCCAGATTTTCTATATCGACACCTCCAAGCCGGTCAACAACGCGATCATCCCGGGCACGACGCTCGATCCCTCCGGGAATCCCTTCCCGGATACCGGCGTAGGGCCTTATGAGCTGCTTTCCGGGCTCGCCGGCAAGCTGTTCGACAAGAGCATCGACAAACCCGGCAAGGACAGCGCGGACCTCAGCTACGGCAAGGGCAACCAGCAGATCACCACCGCCTTCACCGGTTTCGGCTTCACGATGACCGTGAACAACGCGTCGGTGAACCTTGAGGAGACCCGGTTCAACGTGACGCTGAACAACACCAGCCTGATAGGCTTCGCGTCGAACGGCACTCCGCGCATCTCCAAGGGAAATGCGGTAACTCAGGATGTCAGCCTCCCCCACGGCAAGGACAGCTTTGTGATCGGCGGGCTGCGCAAGCAGGAGACGGTCAAGTCCAGGACCGGTGTGCCGTGGCTGATGGACATCCCCTACCTGGGCTATCTGTTTTCGACCGAATCCAATTCGGTCCGCCACGCCGAACTGATCGTGGTCGGCGAATGCTCGTGGGATTCCCCGAGCGACAGTTCCGCCGCCGCCCGAAGCACCCGAACCACCTGGTAAAAGTCAAGGAGAACCATATCATGAAATCATATCTTGCAATACTTCCCGCCGCGCTGCTGCTTCTGGCCGCCGCCGGCTGCGCCTCCGCGAAGCCCGGCGAACCGGCGGAACCGGTCTGCGCGGTGCGTGCCGCCGACGTACAGCTCGGCGACAAACTCCTTGAAGCGCTCCGCACCCATGACTACGATACGTTCGCGAAACTGTGGGGGAATCAGGATAAGAAGATGACGCCGGAGGAGTTCAAAACCTCCTATGAAACCATCGAAAAACAGTTCGGCGAGATGCAGAGTTTCAGCTACCTGACAGAGCTGAAGACCCCGTTGGTGCAGAACCGGATCTGGACGGTCCGCTTCGAGCGCAAAGCGGATCAGGGCAAGGAAACGGTCGAACAGGACCTGCTGTTCCGCCTGGTCACCGGAGAGGTGGACGGCAAATTACAGGTCCTCGGCATGGGATTTCTGTAAAAACGGGATACGCATCCCGCTCGGAGTAAACACAGTATGAAAGGGAAAAACATGAAAACGAAAACAAAAACGGTCCGGGGCTGCCCGCTGCCGGAATCACAACACCGGAATGAGGAGGAATAGATCATGGCCGACTCGAACGACAACAAAAAACTCGGCGTAATCGCGCTGGCGGCCCTCGTCGTCTCCGCGATGATCGGCGGCGGCATCTTCAGCCTGCCGCAGAACATGGCCGCATCGGCCTCGGTGATGGCGGTAATCATAGCATGGGTGATCACCGGCATCGGCATGTATTTCATCGCCAACACCTTCCGCATCCTGGCCGATGCGCGGCCCGATGCGACCACCGGCATCTATGCGTATGCGCGGCTCGGCTTCGGCCGGTTCGCGGGCTTCCAGATGGCGTGGGCCTACTGGCTGTGCAACATCTTCGGCAACGTCGGTTTCGCGGTGCTGCTGATGGATGCGTTCAACTACTTCTTCCCCGGCACTTTCACCGGCGGCAACAACCTCTACTCGATCATCGGCGGCTCGATCGTGATCTGGGGCATGAACTTCATGGTGCTGGCCGGCATGAAGCAGGCGGCCTTCATCAACGTGGTCGGCACCATCTGCAAGCTCGTGCCGATCGCGCTGTTCATCCTGATCATGCTCTTCGCGTTCCGCTGGGCATTCTTCACGACCGATATGTTCGGCACCGAGACGATCCCGGCGCACAACATCAAGCCGCTGGGCAGCATGCTCAGCCAGATCCAGTCCACGATGATGGTGACGCTGTGGGCGTTCATCGGCATCGAGGGCGCGGTGGTGGTCTCCGGCAAGGCCAAAAGCCAGAGCGCGGTCGGCAAGGCGACGCTGCTCGGCTTCCTCGGCTGCCTCGCGATCTACGCGCTGCTTTCGATCCTGCCCTTCGGCCGGATGTACCAGCCCGAACTCGCCAAACTCGCGAATCCGTCGACCGCCCCGCTGCTGCAGGACGTGGTGCACGGCGCGTGGGCCGGCGATGTGATGAATGCCGGCGTGATCGTCGCGCTGCTGACCAGCTGGCTCGCCTTCACGATCATGATCGCGCAGATTCCATACGCGGCCGCGATGGACGGCACCTTCCCGCGCGTGTTCAAGAAGGAAAATAAAAAAGGCACTCCGAATGTGTCGCTGATCGTGACCAGCGCCGTGATGCAATTGACCATGATCTTCGTATACTTCGCGAGCAATGCGTGGAATACGATGCTGACCATCACCTCGGTGATGATCCTGCCGCCGTATCTGGCGTGCACGCTCTTCCTGTGGAAGATCTGCGCGAAAAAGCAGTACCCGGAAAACATGCCCGTGAAGTTCCATTTCGCGTTCTTCTGCGGCGTGGCCGGTTCGCTGTTCGCGCTGTGGATGATCTACTCGGCCGGGCTGAGCTACCTGATGATGGCATTCATCTTCCTGCTGGTCGGCATCCCGGTCTTCGTCTGGGCGCGCCGGAACTATCTCGACGACAACCCGGAAGAACAGGACCGCAGGATGTTCACCAAAGCCGAAGCGATCGGCGCGGTCATCGTCGTGGTCGTCGCCCTGATCTCGCTGATCACGATGGCGGCGAAATCGCCGGCGGTTGAAAAACATTTCCACAAGTGGGCCAAGTGGCCGGTCGCGGAAGCGAAGGCCATCGAACACGACATCGAAAAACTGTAACCGAATGAATCCGGCCGTTCCGCGGAAAAACGGAACGGCCATGCAACCCAAAGAATGAGGAGAATTATCATGAAAGACATCGCAATCCGGCAAGTCCTGATCGTCGCCGACGAATCCATCGACAACAGCTGCGTGATGAACAAGGCGATCGACGCGCTCGCCGACGAACTCGAAGAGCGCAATCTCCAGGTCACCATCGCCGAATCCTATGACGAAGCGCGCCCGATCGTCGCCAACAATATGGACATCGACTGCATCCTGCTGGCGACCGACATGCAGCTCAACCTCGATGAGGAGAACAAGGCCCGCCAACTGTTTCAGTTGATCCGGCAGCGCCAGTCCAGCGTACCGGTCTTCCTGCTCGCGGACCACGACACCACCAGCGAAGCCATGTCGCCCGAACTGATGGCGGACGCCAACGAATTCATCTGGATCTTCGAAGACAGCCCGATGTTCATCGCCGGCCGCATCGAAGCCGCGATCGAACGCTTCCGGCAGCAGCTTCTGCCCCCCCTGATGAAGGCGATCTGGGACTACAACGAGGAGAACCACGAATACTCCTGGGCGGCTCCCGGCCATCAGGGCGGACGCGGTTTCACCAAAAGTCCGGCGGGCAAGAAGTTCTACGACTTCTACGGCGAGAATTTGTTCCGCACCGACACCGGCATCGAGCGCGCCAGCATCGGTTCGCTGCTGGACCACTCCGGCGCGTTCGGCGAATGCGAAAAGAACGCGGCAAAGGTGTTCGGCGCCGACCAGTCCTATTCGGTGGTCGTCGGCACCTCCGGCTCGAACCGCACCATCATGCAGGCGGCCCTGACTCCCGGCGACATCGCGATCTGCGACCGCAACTGCCACAAGTCGATCGAACAGGGGCTGATCCTCTCCGGCGCGGTTCCGGTCTACATGCTGCCGACCCGCAACCGGTACGGCATCATCGGGCCGATCCTGCGCTCCGAAATGACCGCCGCCGCGATCAAAACCAAGGTCGCCAAAGTCAAGCTGCCGCACAACGACGAGGCGATGCCTCCGTATTCGGTGGTCACGAACTGCACCTACGACGGGCTTTGCTACAATTCGGCCAAGGTCGAAGCCGAACTGGACCATTCCGCCGACCGCATCCACCTCGACGAGGCGTGGTACGGCTACGCGCGGTTCAACCCGATGTACGAGGACCATTTCGCGATGCGCGGCGATCCGAAGGACCACAAGGGAGCGACCGTATTCGCGACCCACTCGACCCACAAGCTGCTGAACGCGCTGTCGCAGGCCTCCTTCATCCACATGCGCCAGGGACGCAAGCCGATCAATTTCGACCGGATGAATCAGGCGTACATGCTGCACGCGACCACGTCGCCGCTGTACGCGATCTGCGCGTCGAACGACATCTCGGTCAAGATGATGGGCGAATCCGGCGAATCCCTGACGCAGGAGGTGATCGACGAGGCGATCGACTTCCGGCAGGCGATGGCGCGGCTCTACCGCGACTTCACCAAGAAAGGCAGCTGGTTCTTCAAGCCGTGGAATGCGGAAAAGGTCACCAGCAGCCAGACCGGCAAGACCTACGACTTCGCCGACGCCCCGCACAAGCTGCTGGCGCACGACCAGAACTGCTGGCGGCTCGCCCCCGGCGACAACTGGCACGGCTTCAAGGATCTGGAGGACAACTGGGTGATGCTCGACCCGATCAAGGTCAGCATCCTCGGCCCCGGCATGGGCGACGACGGCAGGATGCTCGACTCAGGCGTGCCGGCGCAGCTGGTTTCGGCGTACATCTATCAGGAAGGCATCGTGCCGACCCGGACCACCGACTTCCAGCTGATGTTCCTGTTCTCGATGGGCATCACCAAGGGGAAATGGTGCACCCTGATCAACAGCCTGCTGAAATTCAAGGAGTTCTACGACCGGAACGCGCCGGTGGCGGAAGTGCTGCCGCAACTGGCGAAGGACCATCCGGAATTCTACGGCAATATCGGAATCAAGGATTTGAGCGACAAGATGTTCCAGTACCTGAAGGAGAACACGCCGGGCGCCCGCCTCGACGCGGCCTTCAGTTCGCTGCCGGAACAGGCGATGACGCCGCGCGACGCCTACATGGAAATCGTCCGCGACAACATCGAACTGGTCCCGAGCGACAAGCTCGCGAACCGCGTTGCGGCGAATTCGATCATCCCGTATCCCCCGGGGATTCCGATGATGATGTCCGGCGAACGGTTCGGCGGCGACGACAGCCCGCAGATCGGCTATCTGCACGCTCTCGAAGCGTGGGACAGGCAGTTCCCCGGATTTGAACACGTCACGGAGGGCAGTGACGCGATTGACGGCATCTACCATGTGATGTGCGTCAAGGAATAGCCCTCATTTCCCCCGGCGGCGGCCAGCTCCTTTTCCCGGCTGGCCGCCGTTTTTTTATCCCCCGGGATTATTCCTGCGCCATCTGGAAAAAGAGCTGGACGCGGCGGGTGCGCGGCCCGTCGAATTCGCAAAAATAGATTCCCTGCCATGTCCCGAGCAGCAGCCGTCCGTTCCGGATCGGCACGGCCAGCGAAAAACCGAGCAGCGCGGCTTTCAGATGTGCGGCGCTGTTCCCTTCATAGTGCCGGTAATAGGCTTCCCGCTTCGGCACGAGTTCGTCGAGCTTGGCGAGCATGTCGCGCTTCACATCGGGGTCGGCGTTCTCGTTGACGGTGATTCCGGCGGTGGTATGCGGGCAGAAGATATGGCAGATGCCGCACTCCAGCCCGGCGGGAACCCGTTCGTTGATTTCGCGGGTGATATCGATGATTTCGCAATCCTTATGCGTGACGACGTTGAATTCGGCCATCGGGAATCCTCCTTTTTTTCTTTTCGGCAAAATACCACCTTTTCCGTTGCCTGTCAAGAGGTCCCGGAACTGAACGGCTTCGGTAAACGAAAAAGTTTTCGCTGTTTTATCCGGCTTCGGCTGGATTCCTCGCGAACGGCACGCTATATTCCAACCGGAACAGAAAGGAAAACTGCGATGAAAATGTTATTCCGGCAACGGTTTTTCTCATGGCTTGACAGTTACGATGTCCACGCCGAAGACGGCACCGTGCTGTTTACCGTCAAAGGGGTGCTGTCGTGGAGATACACCCTGAAGATTTTCACTCCGGACGGGCGGGAGGCCGGCATGATCAAGGCCCGGATGATAACCTTTCCGAAACCCGTTTTCGACCTGACCGTGAACGGTGGGGCGGCCGGCTGCATCACCCAGGAGTTTTCCCTGTTCCGTCCCCGTTTCACCCTCGATTTCCGCAACTGGAAAATCTCCGGCGACTGGCTGGAGTGGAACTATCGGATCATGTGCGGCAACACCCCGGTCGCCGTCATCGCCAAACGACTCTGGAACCTGACCGACACCTACGAGATCGATGTAACGGACCCGGACGACGCTCTCGGAGCCCTGATGGTCACCCTCGCGATCGACGTGGTCAAAAGCAGCAAATGAACTTCCTGAAAACCAACTGCTGAAACAAGCATGATTACGCCTGTTTCAGCAGTTTTTTCATCTCGTTCATCTGGCTCTCGATCGATTCGACGATCTTGAGCTGGTTGCGGCAGCGGTCGAGGTTGTGATGGGGGCGGCGGGTCTTGAAGTAGACGTCGCCCTCCAGATAGTCGGTCAGAAACCGGATCGCGGTTTCAAGCGTAATCAGCTTTCCGGCAAACGGCAGGTTTTCCCGCTCCGCCGGAGTCAGGAAGCCGCCCGCGCTGCTCAGGAACCCCCGGAACAGCGCTTCATACATCTCGAAACGCATCCCGACCTTTTCGAGGTTCACTTCGTCCTCCTCGGCGGCGCTGGTTCCGGCGCGCACCATGTCGCCGAAATCGTACAGCGCCAGTCCGGGCATCACCGTATCAAGGTCGATCACGCAGATCCCCTCCCCGGTCAGGTCGTCGATCAGGATGTTGTTGACCTTGGTGTCGTTGTGGGTGATCCGCTCCGGGATCGAACCTTCCGCGTTGAGCTTCAGCAGCTTCTCGGTCTCCTCGCGGCGCTTCATGATGAAGTCGATCTCATGGCGCACCTGCCGGGCGCGTCCGGCCTTATCCGACTTGATCGCGGCTTCCAGCGCTTCGACCCGCTTCGGAGTATTGTGGAAATTCGGAATCGTCTCGTGGAGCCGCGGCCCCGGCAGATCGACCAGGTTGCACTGGAAGTCGCCGAACGCCTGCGCCGCCATATAAGCCTGTTTCGGATTCTCCAGCACATCGTAGGAACGGGCGTTCTCCACGAACACATAGGCGCGCCAGTAGTTGCCGCGGTGGTCCTGCACACAGGGCTGGTTGGTATAGGTCCGCAGCAGCCGCAGGGTGCGTTTTTTGGTTTCAATCCGCTCAGCATGGATTTTGTTCAGCAGATGGCGGGTCACGCGGTCCATATTCTCCATCACCTGTTCGGGGTGGTGGAAGACCGCGTGGTTGATCCGCTGCATGGTGTAGTGAAGACGAACTCCGCCCTGATCGTAAGTCAACTGATACGTATCGTTGATATGACCGGAACCGAACGGCACCGCGACCAGAAAATCACCGTAAATAACAAATTTCGAAGCGATATCGCGAAGCTCATCCTGTGTGTACATCAAAAATTTCCCATTCCCGAATTCAACTGAACAACTTTGCCGGATAGGCTCCCTTCGCGACCAGTTCGCGCAGCGCGGCCTGCACCAGGGGCTTATCCTCACGATAGGTGACGCCGAACCAGCTGTCGGCGCTGTGCAGCACCTTCACCTCGGCTTTCCCGGCGCGAATCAACGTATCCACCGCGAACGGCAGATAAAATTCACTCTTCAACTCGGTTCCGTGCGCTTTCAGGAACTCGACGAACAACGCCTCAAGCTCCCCGACCAGTTCCGGCCTGAAGCCCCAGCTGTTCATCGAAACCGGCTCCTCGCCGGTCAGAACCGCCTCGGAACCATCCTCCTGCACACTGACGACGCAGCCGTCATCGCGGCGGAAGATTTTCGTATTTTCGACGACCTTCGCCAGATTTCCGGCGGCGTCGACCGAACAGATGCCGCGCGAAACCGAACCGTTCTCACTCAGCGTATTGGCGAGCACGAAACTGGCGATGCAGCCTTTGATTTTGCCGTCGGCGGCGGAAACGCCGCGCAGGTATTCGGCCAGCTTGCGGTAGCTGTCCCGCCCGTAGAAATCGTCAGCGTTGATCACCGCGAAAGGTCCGGTCAGGAGCTTGCGGGCCGCATAGACGGCATGGCCGGTTCCCCACGGCTTGGTGCGCCCCTCAGGCACCGTGAAACCGGCGGGAAGGTCGCTGGAATCCTGAAACGCATACTCCACTTCGATCTTGTCGGAATACCGCTTGCCGATCACGCTTTTGAACGCCTCCTCGATATCCCTGCGGATCACGAAGACCACCCGTTCAAAACCGGCGCGCATCGCGTCGAACACCGAATAGTCCATCACGGTTTCTCCGGACGGCCCGACTTCGTCGAGCTGTTTGAGCCCGCCGTAGCGGCTGCCCATTCCGGCGGCAAGAATCACAAGCGTCAGTTTCATTTTCTCATCCTTTTCTTATTATAACGTAACACCAAATGCTTCCGGGGTCAAACCGGCCGCGCGGCAACGGCGGCAAAAATCCCGCTTTTTACCGACGGATTCAATATAGACCGCCCTCCCCTTCCCCGCAACCCGAAATCCGCGTTATGGAATCCGTTTTGCCGAAAAGTCCATATTTATTGTTGATAACTTCATTTGGGAAAAATCCGGAACGGTATATATTCTTCCATATAAAAGAAACCCTGTCATGATATAAGGAGCCGTTTCCATGAAAACTCTGATCAAAAACTGCCGTCTGGTCTCCCCGGACCTCGATCTCGCCGATGCTTCCATCCTGATCGAAGCCGGAAAAATCGCCGGAATTTTTACCGCTTCTTCCCTGCCCGCCGCCGACCGGACCGTCGACGCCGCCGGACTGACGGCGATGCCGGGCTTTGTGGATGTCCACTGCCACGGCCGGAACAACTTCGACTTCTGCGACGCGCTGGTCGACGGCGTGAACACCATCGCCCGCGAAAAACTCGCCGAAGGCGTGACCACCCTGCTGCCGACCACCCTGACCCTGCCGGAAGCCGACCTCGTGGCCACGCTGAAATCGGTTGCCGCCTACGACGGCAAGGGGTGCAAACTTCCCGGCGTCCACCTCGAAGGCCCCTTTATCAATCCGAAATGCACCGGGGCACAGAATCCGGCTTTCGTGCGCAAGCCGGATGTGGAGGAGGTCAAACGCCTGAATGCGATCTATCCGGTGCTGAAGGTCTCCTTCGCGGTCGAGGAGGAAGGCGGCGACCGGCTCTGCGAGGAGCTTCGCAACCTCGGAATCACTCCCTCCTGCGTGCACAGCGCCGCCAGCTACGGCCAGTTCAAGGCGGGCTACGCGAAAGGGCTTCGCAACCTGTCGCACTTCTGCAACCAGATGACGCCGCTGCATCACCGGGATATCGGGCTGGTTGGCGCCGGTCTGCTGAACGACGGAGTTTTCATCGAATTCATCTGCGACAAGCTGCACATCTCGCCGGATATGATTGCGCTGGTGTTCAAGGTGAAGGATGCGGGCCACATCCAGCTGATTTCAGACGCGATGCGCGCCTCGGGAATGCCGAACGGAGAATATACGCTCGGCGGCCTGCCGGTGATTGTGCAGGGCGGAGCGGCGCGGCTGAAGGAAGGCGGCGCGCTGGCCGGCAGCACTCTTCAGATCATGGATGCGCTGCGCAACGTCGCCGAAATCACCTCGTTGCCGCTGAAAGAGCTGGTCAAATCGACCTCCTTTGCGCAAGCGCAGGCGCTCGGTCTGCCCGGAATCGGCAAGCTCGAACCGGGTTATCAGGCGGATATCGTGCTGCTGACCAGAGAGTTCAAAGTCAGCAAGACGCTGGTCGACGGAGAAATCCGTTACGAAGCCTGACGCGAACCGTGGAGAGTGAAATCAAAAAATTTCGATTTTTCTCGAAAAATAATTTGATTTAAGCTCAGCATGTGTTATTTTAAGGCATGCACTAAGCGGAGAGATGGCTGAGTGGCCGAAAGCACAGGTTTGCTAAACCTGCGTGGGAGAAATCTCACCGAGGGTTCGAATCCCTCTCTCTCCGCCATTTTAAGTTCAAAAATACCCGAAAGGTATCGTTCAGTACCGTTTCGGGTTTTCTTTTTGTCAAAACATATCTATATTGGCTAAATCCGGTACTTTCAAACGAAAGGACAGAACATGGCCATCCCCAAAATCAAACTCGACCCCGGAACCGTCTACCAGAAAGAGGAAGGCGGAATCTATTATTTCCACATATCAGGTCAACGGAGCACGCAGGGCAATCAGCCTCAAAACTCGTAACCAGAAAGAAGCAAACAACAGATTCCACTTCTGAAATCATGGAAAAAATCCACTTTGTAACCGTTGCTGTCCTGAATCCCATCAGTGTCATATGCTATTCAATCTAACAGGGAACTTAATAACATTCGTGCTTATGTGCAACGGTTTGTGCAGCCGTCGGTGCCGGTATATCCGCTGCAGCCGCTACCCACAATGCAACAACTCAAGCAGAAGTGGAATCTGCAGTAAATAATGCCGGAGAATCCATGGCTGGTGCTTTAGTGCTCTTTATAGTAATCAATATCCTCTGTTTTATTTTTTCGTTTTTCGGAAAATCAAAAATTTCCGTAATCACGGGTATTCTTTTGATTCTGGGGGCAATTTTTATCCTGATTAACGGTTTCGTAGGTCTTGGCTCAATGTTATGGGGTAGTGTTACCGGCATACTCTATTTGATTGGCGGGATTTTTTCTATTATCAACAAAAAACGTATTGCTTAACAGTAGTACAGGAGAACAAAGGGATGCACCAATATATTCATATTTTTTCTTTAAGAATAGGTGCTTTCCCTTTATTTATCGGGTTAGGGCTTCTTTTTATTGCATTATTAGTTTTTGACACATTACGATCATTTAAGATTAAAAATAAGTTTGAAACAAAAATAATGGTTTGTATTCCACTCTCTCTACTTTTCGGCTGTGTTACTGGTTATTTTTCTGATGTTATTTTTCGGGGTGGAATACAAGCCGTATTTCGTCCATATGGTTTTGGAGTCACCTTTTACGGATGGTTACTGGGAACAATCATATTTTATCTTGCATATTCAAAACTGCTCAATATATCATCATGCTTTCTTTTGAATTGTTTTCTTCCAACCTTTTCTATTGCACAAGCATTTGGAAGAATCGGCTGTTTTTTAGGGGGTTGTTGTTACGGTATTCCTTGCAACTGGGGAGTACAATATCCTGCTGGCAGTCTGCCATATATAAAATATGGCAGCACTTACTTATTTCCAATACAACTACTCGAAAGTTGCTATCTTCTCATTATATTCTACATCTTATTCAAGAAAACACGCTTTCAAGATAGGGCATTATGGTATTTAATAATGATGCCATCAGGACGGTTCTTCTTTGAGTTTTTAAGAGGAGATAATCGAGGAACAATAGGTTATTCCATTCTTTCACCGGCTCAAAATATTAGTATTATTATTTTCTTTATTGCCCTCATCATATTAACTGAAAAACAAATAACACAAGGAAACTCATCATCTTGGAAGAAACTCAGAATGAAGTAAAGGAATGTCCATTTTGTGCACAAAAAATAAACATTCGTGCAAAAAAATGTCCATTTTGCCGTGAAGCAATAGACCCGGTCTTGATAATGTTGGAGAAACAACAAAACACACAAGGACGAGAAATAAATATTACCTTAGATTCAGGAAGGCCAACTGTTCATATTCCCAAAAATCGAACAAGTTATATTTTACTAGGAATCTTTTTAGGTGCATTAGGCGTCCACAATTTCTATGCCGGATATCAAGGACGTGGTTTGGCTCAATTATTGATTACAATTTTCCTTGGATGGACTATTTTATTTCTTCTTATTACATCTTTATGGGCAATCATAGAAGTATGCGTAGTCACAAAAGATGCTGACGGCATTAATTTTCAATAACTCCCAATCAGCTAAAGATATAGAATTACAGCAGACCAGCTCCGGAATTTTGGATTTCCACCATACAGTCGGCAGAACGGATTCCGATTGCCAGCCTGCGTTTCATGCGGCATAACAGTTTCTCCTTTCACCCGTTTCGCGGGTTCGGGAGTTAATATATCACAGGCAAATGCCGATTCCATGCCGGCGGCGAAATTATCCGGGAAATCGACCCGCCGCCGGCAGCACCGGCTCAGCGCGCGACAATCCGCCTGAATTCCTCCACGATCCGCCGCTTGGTCGCGTCGTCCAGTCTGTCCAGCGGCGGACGCGGATCGCCGCAGTCGACGCCGTGCGCCAGCATCATCGCCTTGCCCGCCGCCACGCCGCCGTGCTTCACCAGGATGTCCACGCCGAGGCACGCCTTGCGCATCCCCCGGTCGACGCCGGACATATCCCCCCGGCGGAACGCCTCCCACACTTCCAGATAGGTCGGCGCCATATAGTTGTAGGTGCTGCCGATGAAGCACTCCGCCCCCAGCGCCAGCGCCCCGGCGAAGAACTCGTCGACGCCGTAGACGATGTCGTACCTGCCGTTGCAGGCGTGGCGGCAGTTCTGGTACATATACAGGTCGGGGCTGTTGAACTTGATGCCCGCGAGGTTCGGGATCACCCCGTCCGCCGCCTCCAGAAATTTGTCCATCGGGAAAGTCACGCCGGACATCACCGTGTGATAATAATAAAACGCGGTGTCCGGAGCCGTCGCCGCCGCCAGCGCGCAGAACCGCACCAGCGACGCCAGCGAAGCCGGTTTGAAATAGTTCGGCGGCACCACCGAAGTCGCGTGCACCCGCAGTTCGTTCGCATGGCGTCCCAGCGTTTCCACATCCCGGATCGACAGCGCCCCGATATGCACGATCAGTTTCAGCCGCCCGGCGGAAGCCTCGCTCCACGCATCCATCACCTTCAGCCGTTCTTCGACGCTGCAGGAAACCCCTTCCCCGGTCGTTCCGCTGATGTAAGCGCCGGTCACTCCCTGTTCCAGAAGCAGTTCCGCCTGTTGCCGGATCACCGGGTACGCCACCATGCCGTTCCGGTCAAACGGGGTGTGCGGCGCGGCGATCAGGCCGCGCAGACGTTCGATTTCCATTTTGCTTTCTCCGTATTTTTCCCGTGCCCGCTTTCACCGCTCCGGCGGAAATCCCTTGATCACAGCACCGGAAACCGACGGCGATGCGCGGCATAGTTCTATATGTTTATATAGAATTATACTCCAATCTCCTCCAAAAAGCAAGGGCACGGCGCGGAAAAAATTGCATTTTCCCTCTTTTCCCCTTATATTACGCGCATCAACCCGGAGAAACAACCATGCCGCGCATGCTCAAATATCAGGAAATCGAAGGATGGCTCCGTCAGGAGCTTTCCGGCGGGCGCTTCGCCCCCGGCGACCGGTTCCATTCCGAAAACGACGCGGCGCGCCGGTTCGGCGTCACGGCGGTCACCGCCCGCAAGGCATTCGCGCCGCTGGAACAGGCCGGATATATCGACCGCAAGCGGGGCAGCGGCACCTTCGTGCTGCGCCTCCCGGACCGTCCCGAGCAGATCCGCCTCTTCCGCCGCTGTCTCTTCGGCATCATGATCGCCGAAGCCCCGCTCGACAACCGCCTGAAAACCGGCCAGATGCTGATCGAACTGCACCGCGCCGTCGAAGCCGCCGGATACCTCGCGCTGCTGACCGGAGACGATCCGGCCCCATTGCTGGAAGCCGGAGTGGACGCGGTCATCGTCTTTCAAGTGCCCGCCGCCGCCACGCTGAAACAATTCCGCGACGCGCAGATTCCGGTCGCGGGGCTGCACACCGACCGCGCCCCCTACCCGGTCCTGAAGCCGGATTTCGACGGGGCCGCCGGACAGATGGTCCGCCTCTTTCACCGGCGCGGATTCCGACGCCTGCTGGTCACTGGAGCCGGGGCCGACGCCGAACGGGTCGACGGCGAGTTCCGCGCTCCCCTCGACCGTGCCGCCGCAGCAGCCGGAATCGAATGCTCCCGGCTGATCGCTCCCTTTGACTCTCTCACCGGCGAACTGACGGAACAGTTCCGCTCCGCCGAGCGGCCCGATGTGATCTTCGCTCTGAACTCCTGGTGCCTCGACCAGCTCTTTACCGCGCTGCGCCGTGCCCGGCTGCACATTCCCGGCGACGTATCGCTGCTGGTACACGGTTCCAACTCGCTGGCGATCCCCAGCGAACCGCCCTGCTCGATCATCGATTTCGATCCCGCCGCCGCCGCTGCCGAAACCGTGGGTGCTCTGATCCGCCAGCTTCGCCACTTCCCCGAGCCGCCGCCGCACCGCCCGATCCCCTACCGGATCACCGACCGCGGCTCCATCGCCCGCCGCTGACGCTTGCCTCCGGCGGCCGGGGACGCTTCGCCCCCCGGTCCCCCAGACCGGCAAGGTGCCGGTGCCGCGTACGGTTTTGAATTTTTACTATGTAAAAATTGCAAAACCGGGGTTATTATCTATAAGCCTGTCGGGTCCATCCGCGATATACGCCACCGGGTGCTACCCGGTCGTGATCCAACGGCGAAACCGTTGGCCGTCGGAGACATCTTGTGCGCTACAGCGCCCTGCTACCGGTGCCTGATTGAAAATCAGGCCGCGTTGCGCACAAGGTCTGGAGGCCGCAAGGCCGCAAGACCCGCCTGCCTTCAAAACGGCAGGCTTCCCCCGGTGAACCGTTTTCGGAGGCCGGGGTTGTTTCGTTCTTTGCCATCCGACATCGCCATCCGGAATAAACAATGCCCGAACCGGGCCGACCGTTTCACAGCACACCATTAATCCGAAATACCAGACAGGTTGAATATCAAATCAAATTACACGATCAATCCGGTCTGCCAAGGGGACAGCCGGTAAAAGTCCGATAATATGATGCGGAACCGCTTGCAAAACTTCCGGAAGAGGCTATCAGTAACATTATCGAAAAAAGAAAGGCGGTTCATTATGGTTCGTTCCTTCTCTCTGCTGCTGTTGCTGACCGGTATTCCATTGCTTGCGGCTGATTACACACTCGAAATCGGCAACCGGAGCGTGCCGATCCGGGAAGGCCAGACCGTCACGCTCCCGAACCCGGGCGGCAGCCAACTCCAGATCACCCTGAAACCGGCAGCCGACGCCTCCGGCATGCGGACCTACAGCGCCAACGGCATCACCTTCCAGTACCCGGCAACCGTCAGGCCGCAGGAAGTCGACTTGGCGAGCGGCCAGGCCAAACTGATCAAATTGACCGATCTGACGATGTTTCAGGTTCTGCCGAAACTGGATGCCGCCAACCGCAAAGGCTTTATCGACGGTACGCTCAAGGGATTCAAAACCACTTTCCCGGGGAAGGTCAGCGACCGCCTCTATCCGGCCTCGCTCACACTCGGCGGCAAGAAGTGGACCGGCAGCTATTTCAAGGCCACTTTGGACAATCAGGAGTTCCGTTTCAACTCTTATTTAATCGATCATGGCGATCACACCTATGCACTCATGCTGCTGGAGCTGTCCGGCCAGGCCGGTCCGGATGCGGCGCTGGTCAAACAACTGCGCGACACCTTCCGCTTTCTGGAGTGACACCGCCGCGCCCGCCCTCAGGCGTCAGATATCCGGGCGGTAGCCGGCCTCGCGCAACGCTTCGGGGGACATGCCGATCCGCTTGCGGAAAGCGCGGTAAAAGACCGAGTACTCCGTGTAGCCGCACTTTGCGGCAATCTCCTTCACGTTCAGCCGGGTCTGCAGCAGCAGGTTCACCGCGAAGCGCAGCCGCGCCCGGGTGATGTAGGCGTGCAGCGGCGTGCCGGTCTGCTCGCGGAACACCCGCGACAGGTGTTCGCGCGACACCCGGAAATGGCGCGCCATGCTCTCCACGTCGAGCCGTTCCGAGATATAGTTGGCGATCCGGTTCTGCACGTCGCCGACCAGCGAGCTGCGCGGCGATTCGCGCAGCTCGTTCTCCACCGGCGAACAGAGCTGGTCGATCACGTCGATCACCAGTTTGCCCCCTTCCAGCGGCGTCATCATCAGCACCTCGTTGCGGTACTGACGATAGTTCGACAGCCGCTCGACCAGCGGCGAATTCAGCGGCACGTCAAAGATGTAGCCGTAGGTTCCGTTGATCTCCGAAATCAATTCGTACAGCCCATCGCCGTAAAACGCCATCCACAGGAAGTTCCACGGTTCCGTCCCGTCCGGCGGGTAGTAGTAGCACACCTGCGGATCGTTGTGGTTGTGCAGGAACGCCTTTCCGGGCGTCAGCTCGTAATCGGTCCCGGCGATCCGCAGCCCGCCGCGCCCGCCGAGCGTGATCGAGAGCTGGCCGCCGCTGTCGCCGCGCAGCCGCCCGTCCAGCCGGTAGTTCCGGTCGTTCTGCACCTCCTCGACCACGATCTCCGGTACCGGCAGACTCCGCAGCTGGCGGTGAACCTCGAAGTTGACCTGCCATTTCCTGACTTTTCTGAAATCCATAGATTTGTCCTTTCACACCTCCTATACTACACGAAAAAAACGAATTTTCAACCGATTCTCACAAAAGGTTTTTGAATATCACAAAATGCAATCGCAAAAAAACTTGTTTTTTACTCATGAAGCCCTTATACTAAAACAGACAGAATCGGGCAACATCACAATAAGGAGTGAAAAATGGCCAAAATCAACGTCACCATCTGGAATGAGTTTCGTCACGAAAAAGAGCATGAAGGCATCCGTAAAATCTATCCGGAAGGCATCCACGGCGCGATCGCCAAAGGCATCGCCGCCGACGACCTGAACATCCGTCTCGCCTCCCTCGACGAGCCGGAACACGGCCTCACCGACGAAGTCATCAACTCCACCGACGTGATGATCTGGTGGGGACACTGCGCCCACAGCGAAGTCCGCGACGACATCGTCGCGAAGGTCCACAAGCGCGTGCTCGAAGGCATGGGGCTGATCGTGCTGCACTCCGGCCACTTCTCGAAGATTTTCCGCGCCGTCACCGGCACGAGCTGCTCGCTCAAGTGGCGCGAGGCGGGCGAGAAGGAACGCCTCTGGAACATCGCCCCGTTCCACCCGATCACCCAGGGAATCGGCGAATATTTCGAGCTGGAGCATGAGGAGATGTACGGCGAACGCTTCGACATCCCGCAGGACGGCCAGCTGATCTTCGTGAGCTGGTTCGAAGGCGGCAACGTGTTCCGCAGCGGCGTGACCTTCGAGCGCGGCTACGGCAAGGTTTTCTACTTCCAGCCCGGCCACGAATCCTATCCGAACTTCTACAATGAAAACGTGCTCAAAGTGATCGGCAACGCGGTCCGCTGGGCCAGACCGGTTTTCTTCCGCGAAATGAGCGCGCCGTGCTATCCGGCGCTCGAAGAGATCCGTTCGGTCGATCCCAACGCGATCAAGGCGGGCGTGATGCAGAACGCCGACGGCAGCAACAAGTAATCAATCAGCGATAAAGGAATCCGAATCATCATGGCGAAATTGAAGGCAGGCGTAATCGGCCTCGGCATGGGCTACAACCACCTCCGCGGCTATATGACCCACCCCGACGTCGAAGTCGTCGCGATCGCGGACCGGCAGGCGGACCGCCGCGAAAAGGCGCAGAAGGAGTTCAATCTCGACAAGCTCTATGTCGAAGGCATCGACATGATCAGAAACGAGAAGCTCGACATCCTCTCCGTCGCCGTCCCGAACAACCAGCACAAGGAGCTGACCATCGCCGGTCTCAAGGCGGGCGCCCACGTCCTCTGCGAAAAACCGATGGCGATGAACACCGCCGAAGCCGAGGAGATGCTCGAAACCGCGAAAAAGCTCAACCGCCAGCTCGGCATCGACTTCAGCTACCGCTTCACCCCGCAGTCCCGCGCGATGAAGGCGCTGGTCGAAGAGGGCCGTCTCGGTGAAATCTATTACGCCCGCAGCGTGTGGCTCCGCCGCCGCGGCGTGCCCGGCGGCACCAGCTCCGGCTTCAACACCGAAGGCGCGTCCGGCTCGTGGTTCTACGACAAGAAGCAGTCCGGCGGCGGCCCGCTGATCGACCTCGGCGTGCACCGGCTCGACCTCGCCCTCTGGATGATGGGCTATCCCGAACCGGCCTGGGTGATGGGCAGCACCTACAGCAAGATCGCCCCGGCGCTGGTCAAAAACTACACCGTCGAGGATCTTGCCTGCGCGATGATCAAATTCCGCAACGGCGCCACCCTCGAACTCGACGCCTCGTGGGCCAGCAACATCAAGGAAAACGAACAGATGTCCACCCGCCTCCTCGGCGACAAAGGCGGCATCTACCAGTACAACCTCGATGAAGGCTACACCTACGACGTGGAATACTATCAGGAGATCGAAGGCAAGCAGTACGACTGCAAACTTCATCCCCCGGTGCCGGAAGTCAAGAGCGCGTTCCACATGTTCGTGGAAGCCGTCCGCGACAACAAGCCCTTCCTCGCCACCGGCGAACAGGGCGTGACCGTAATGCGCCTGCTGGACGCGATCTACGAATCCGCCGCCACCGGCAAACCCGTCCAGTTCTGACCCGGCACACATGCCTCCGGCGGCCTCCCCCTATTCGGGAATGCCTCCGGCGGCCGGGGGCGCTTCGCCCCCCGGTCCCCCAGACCGGCAAGGTGCCGGCGCCGGGTACGGTTTTGAGATTTTTGCGCAGCAAAAATCTCAAAACCGGGGGGACTATCTATCAGTTTATTTGCTCTGTCGGGAGTACTTGCCCCCGGGTGCTACCCGGTCGGGTTGCAAGGGCGAAGCGCCTTGCCCGTCGGAGACAGTTGTGCGCTACGCGCCCAGCTACCGGTGCCTGATTGCAAATCAGGCCGCGTAGCGCACAAGGTCTGCCGCCCGACAGGGTGGACAGACCCGCCTGCCTTCAAAACGGCAGGCTCTCCCCCGGCTCGCCCTGATCGGCAGCGAAACCTAAACAGTCGCGGCGGCGGCGGGAGCGGTGGCGGCGGCACGCGCGGCCAGCTTGTTGTCGATGAACAGCAGCGCTTCTTTGGAGTTGCCGGCAAGCTCAAGCTGGTCGATGATTTCCTGAACGCTCTTTTCCTCCTGCACCTGCTCGGTGACGAAGAAGTTCAGAAAGTTCAAAGTCGCGAAACTGTTGTTTTTCATCGCGAGGGCGGCGAGCTTGTCGATGCGGGAGGTCACGATCTTTTCATGCTTCAAAGCGCCCTTGAACACCGCAAGCACACCGGAGCTGTCGAATTCCGGCTTCGGAATGGCCTGAAGTTCGACGGCGGCGCTGTTGTCGTTGATATAGCGGTAGAAGATATCCGCATGGATCAGCTCCTCGTCCGCCTGAATGCGCATCCAGTGGGCGCAGCCGGGCAGGTTCATGCGTTCAAGGGCGGCAGCCATGCCCAGATAGATATAGGCGGATGAGATTTCAAACACCATCTGGTCGTTCAATGCCGCGGTCAGTTCTCCATTCAACATATTCGTTTCCTCCATAAAATAATAGTAGTGCCTGCCCGGTATTTCCGGGAAGCAATATCTATAATAGATCAAAAAAATAAAAAATCAATACGGGCCGGCTTGCTTTTTGCGGAAATGCGGTTAGATTAAAAGTAACAGGAGTTATCAATCTTATGCAGTTCGGTCGAAACATCTACAGCCAGATTCGCCGGGGCGCCTATCGTGGGCGGCCTCTGTTTGCTGCTGCCGAAACTCCTGCTCTGCTGCGACTTATTTGCGCCGGTCCGGTGCAGACAGGTCGTTGACGTTTTCATTTCCCGCCTGTTGCAAGCCGCCGGTCCGGCGTTGAAGGAATCCGTATTCAATTCCGGCAACGCGTACTGTGATGTGTTTTCTCCGTTGAATTGTTCGGATTCCGCTCTTACCGTGCGAAATTTCCAAACCATTATTCATTTCAAGGAGAATTATCATGGAACAGTATCCGAAGTACCGCGCAAGCGAACCCGTCGCCATCGAAAACCGCGTCTGGCCGACCCGCCGGATCACCCGTCCCCCGGCCTGGGTTTCAGTCGATCTGCGCGACGGCAACCAGGCGTTCGCCCGTCCGATGAACGTGGCGACCAAGATCCGCTATTTCCAGATGCTGACGCAGATCGGCTTCAAGGAGATCGAAGTGGCTTATCCCGCATCCTCGGCGGAGGAATTCGAGTTCGTGCGGCGGTTGATCGCGGAGAACCTGATCCCGGACGACGTCCGGATTTCCGTACTCACCGCGGCCCGTGAAAACCTGATCGCCCGCACCATCGAATCGCTGCAGGGCGTGCGGCAGGCGACTATCCACTGCTACGTCGCGACCAGCGACCTCCATCGGGAGTTCGTCTTTCATAAAACCGAGGCGGAAATCACGGAGATGGCGGTTTCCGCGACGAAGATGATCGCCGAAGCACTGGAGCAGAACGGCATGCGCGACGCGATCCATTATGAATTTTCGCCGGAGGAGTTCAGCGACAGCCGGTTGGGATTCATCGTCGATCTCGCCTCGGCGGTCCACGACGCGTGGCGGCCGAACGGCAAGGCGGATTTCATCCTGAACCTCCCCGCCACCGTCGAGCGCCGTCCTCCCTACGAGTATGCCGACATGGTCGAAGCCTTCACCCGGAGCTACCCGTATATGGCGGACACCACCTTGAGCGTGCATACCCATAACGATCAGGGCGGCGCGGTCGCGGCGGCGGAGATGGCGGTGCTGGCCGGGGCGGAGCGGGTGGAGGGAACCCTCTGCGGCCACGGCGAACGCACCGGCAATATGGATCTGGTGATGTTCGCGTTGAATTTGAAGTCGCGCGGCGTCGATCCGGGGCTGGATTTCTCGAACCTCCCGGAAATCGTCGAATTCATCGAGGAGGTGTCGGACATCCGGATTCATCCGCGCGCGCCGTACACCGGGGAACTGGTTTTCACCGCATTCTCCGGCACCCATCAGGATGCGATCCGCAAGGGGATGGCGCAGCGCGAGGAGATCTCCGCCCGTTTCAAACAGGGTTGGAAAATGCCCTATCTGCACCTCGACCCCGCCGACATCGGCCGGAACTACGACGGGCTGATCCGGATCAACAGCCAGTCCGGCAAGGGCGGCATCGCCTACATCCTCGAAAGCGTCTACGGCATCAGCATTCCCAAACTGATGCAGCCGGTGGTCGCCCGCGAGGTGCAGCGCGCCGCCGAAGCGAGCGGCAACGAGGTTTCCGCCGTCGAAATCCACCGGATTTTCATGGAGAAATTCGTGGATGCCGGCGGGAAAGTCAGGATCGGCGGTTTCCGCATCCAGCGTCCCGCTCCGACCGGCGTGGACCAGACCGGCGTGGAGCTGGAGCTTAAAGTAGGCGATTCAACCTACGCGGTGCTCGGCACCGGTTCCGGGCCGATTGAAGCGGCGGTCGCGGCATTGAACCGCTGCCCCGCCCTGCCCGATTTTCAGGTGGAAAGCTATTCGGAACATGCACTCGGGCGCGGTTCCTCCGCGCAGGCCATCGCCTTCATCGGGCTCAAGTTCGAGGATTCGGAGACGATCGTCTACGGCGTCGGCGTCAATGCGAACATCAACCTCGCCGCGATCGGGGCCATCGCGGCGGCGCTGAACCGCCGCTGACCGGCACGCCAGGAAACTGGCGCAAAGCGTCTTTGGAAAGAGGACACAATCGCGAAGTATCGCTTATAGACTTATCACAACCCATTAGTAATAACCCCGGTTTCGAGATTTTTGCACAGCAAAAATCTCGAAACCGTACCCGGCGCCGGCACCTTGCCGGTCGGGGGGACCGGGGGGCGAAGCCCCCCCCGGCCGCCGGAGGCGAGTCGTGAGGGGGGAGGCCGCCGGTGGCGTACTCCGTCACTTCGAGCGGGAGACGACTTCGCCGGGCGTGGTGCAGCTCCCCGCGGCAAGGCTGCGGCCGGGATAGATCGAAGTGTGGATTCCGGTGTGGACTCCTTCGCCGATGATCGCGCCGAACTTGCGGCGGCCGGTGTCGAGGAACTCCTGGTTTTCCAGCCAGCGGTGGTTGCGGCCGTCGTGGCGCAGATTCGAGATGATCGTGCCTGCGCCGAAGTTCACGCCGTCGCAGATCACCGAGTCGCCCGCATAGCTCAGGTGACCGACGCTGACCTTGTCGCCGAGCAGGGAGTTTTTGATTTCGACCGCCTGCCCGACGTGGCATTTATCGCCGATCGAGGTGTTGCCGCGGATGTAGCAGTTCGGGCCGATCTTGCAGTTTTCACCGATCACGACGTTGCCTTCGATGTAGACGCCGGGCAGGATCACGCTGTTCGCGCCGAGCTTCACGAAACCGTCGAGGGTGGCTCCGGCGCGGACGGTGCCGCGAATGTCGTTGCTGGTCATCGCGCCGACCAGACGCTCGTTCAGCGAAAGCAGGTCCCACGGATGGCGGATGCGGGTGGAGTTTTCATCCAGCGGCAGTTCGGTGACGCCGAGCCTGCCGGGAATGGTGACTTCCGCGAGGGTGGCGCCGTCGCTGGCGTCCTTGACGACGCAGTTGCCGGCGCCGGTCGCGAGCAGCGCCGCAAATTCGAGCGAAGGCAGGAAGTCGCCGCGCACGGCGACGGTGCGATTGTCCGGCAGCGCGGGGAAACGCGAAAGGATCAGGTCCGCGATGCGGATTCCGCCCACTTTGATCGTATTGACTTCCGCGGTGATCGGCCAGAGACTCGGAACTTTGGCGGCGATGATTTCAACAGCCATGATGCTCAACCTCCCTGATTATTTGAGTTCATCCTGCGCGACGGCGCAGAGCTTTTCGATCCAGGCCGGCACGTCGGCGGGATTTTCGGCTTCGACCAGAATGCGCATCTTGTTCTCGGTGCCGGAGTAACGCACAATGGTGCGGCCGGAGTCGCCGAGCGCGGCCTTGCATTCGGCGATCGCCGCCGGCAGCTTTTCCAGCTGGTCGAGCGGCACCTTGCGGCCGATCGGGAAGGAGCGGATCTCCTGCGGAAACACCGACATGAAGCCCGCCAGCTCCGCCAGCGGTTTGCCGGTGCGTTCCATCAGCTGCAGCACGTGCAGCGCGGAGATGATCCCGTCGCCGGTGGTCGCGTAGTCCATGAAGATGATGTGGCCGGACTGTTCGCCGCCGACGTTGAATCCCTTTTCGCGCATCCGTTCGATCACGTAACGGTCGCCGACGTCGGTGACTTCGACGCTGATGCCGTTCTCCTTCATCGCGCGGTGCAGCCCGAGGTTGCTCATGCCGGTGACCACGACGGTATCGGCGGCGAGGCGGCCGCGCTTTTTGAGGTCGAGCGCGATCATGCCGATGATCCGGTCTCCGTTGACTTCGACGCCGTCGGAGTCGCAGAAGATCACCCGGTCGGCGTCGCCGTCGAGCGCGATGCCGCAGTCGGCCTTGTGCTCAAGCACCAGCTTGCTGATGTTCTCCGGATGGGTCGCGCCGCAGTCGTCATTGATGTTCAGCCCGTCGGGACGGACGGCGGTTTCGATCACTTCGGCGCCGAGTTCGCGGAAGATCAACGGGGCGATCGAATAAGCGCCGCCGTTGGCGCAGTCGAGCACGATCTTCAATCCGCGCAGACTCAGGTTCCTGATCGAACTTTTCGCAAATTCGATGTAGCGGCCGCGGGCGTCGTCGATCCGGTAGGCCTTGCCGATCCGGTCGCAGGGCACATGCCGCTCCCTGAGCTCAGGATCAAGGATGTGCTTTTCGATCTCAAGTTCGACGTCGTCCGGCAGCTTGAAGCCGTCGGCGGCGAAAATCTTGATCCCGTTGTCGCAGGCCGGATTGTGGCTGGCGGTGATCATGATGCCGCAGGCGGCCCCCATCGATTTGGTCAGGTGGGCGACCGCCGGAGTCGGCATCGGCCCGACCGAAAGCACATCCATGCCCATGCCGGTCAGCCCGGCGGTCAGCGCATTTTCAAGCATATAACCGGAAATGCGCGTATCCTTGCCGAGCACGACCCGCTTGCGGCCGTCGTTGCCGCCCGCTCCGAGCACCAGCGCGGTGGCCTTGCCGACCAGCAGCGCGAGCTCCGGGGTAATCGGATAAACATTCGCCTTGCCGCGGATGCCATCGGTTCCAAACAGTTTTTTCATGATGTTCTGACTCCTCAATTGCTGTGGTGATTACTGTCTCTTTGTCGCGAGATTGACCGCGAAGGTCCGCAATGCGAGCTCTTCGTTGACGTTGAAGCGGAGGGTGAACAGCAGTTCCTCCGCTTCGCGCAGCGCGACCGCACCGCGTGCCGGGGCGATTTTTTCCGGCAGGTCGATGCCTGCAAAAATTTCAGGGTTGGCCAGCTGATCGAACCGGATCCCCTCCGAAAGCTGGAAAACCTGCTGGCAGAAGGTCTGGATCGCGGTCAGGAACTGGCCCCGCTCTTTCATGTAAGCTCCGGCGGCGGCGTCCGCGGCCTGCTGCTCGACCCGCTTGACCAGCGCCGGGTCTCCGGTCTGGGCGGCGGCGGTCAGCCGGGCGGTCCACTCCCCGGCGGTCCGCCCGCCGGCGTCGCTGTTGAGGCCGGAGGCGACCTGGATCAGCTGCGCGGCCCCGGCTTCGGCTTTGGCGAGGTCGCCGCGCGCCTCGAAAAACAGCGCCCCGAGCGCCGCGAACACCTGCTCCTTGCCCGCGAAATCGAATTCGCAGCGGTTGGTCAGCAGCGAAATTTGCTGGCAGCGGCTGCGGGTGGTCGGCAGCAGCGAAGCCGGGTTGCCGGTGGTCAGGATCAGCAGAGTCTCCGGCGGCGGCTCCTCCAGCGTTTTGAGCAGCGCGTTCTGGGATTCGTCGTTCATCCGGTCGGCGTCGTAGATCACGCCGACCTTGCGGTTAGCGCCGCCGGTGCTGGTCAGATGGAACTGCTCCTCGAAATAGCGCAGCGTATTCGGCTCCGGCTTGCCCCGTTCACCGATCTTGATGAAGTACATCTTTCCGACCGGGCTGAGCGTGTAAAATTCGGAATAGGTCCCCTGCTCCAACTGGCGGCAGACCCGGCAGACCGTGCAGGGGCGCCCTTCCCGGCTGTCGGGACACGCCGCGATCTGCGCCAGCACGACCGCGAACTCCCGGCGGGCGCGCTCCGTATCGGCGTGAACCAGAAAGGCGTGGGCGAGGCGGTGATGCTTCCGGGCGTTTTCGAGATGGCTGACCAGCGCGGGGTAGTTGGAGGCGTAATTATCGTATAAGCTCATCGACCAGTTTCCTGACTTCGGTCTGAATTTCCTGTGCGGGGCGGTCGGCGGCGACCACCCGGACCCGTTCCGGCTCCCGCGCCGCGATCGTCAAATAACTTTCCCTGACCTGCCGGTGAAATTCGAGTTTTTCCTCTTCAAAGCGGTCGTGCTCGCCCTGCGTTTCGGTGCGGGTGCGGGTGCGGGCAAAGCCCGCCTCCGGCGTCAGGTCGAAGAGCAGCGTCAGGTCGGGCGCGCACTCCGCGATCGCGAGATCGTTCAGCGCGTCGATCGCTTCGGCGTCGAAGCCGCGCGCCCCCCCCTGATAGGCGGTGGTCGAATCGAAATACCGGTCGCACAGCACGATCTTCCCGGCCGCCAGCGCCGGCCGGATCACTTCGCGCACATGCTGCGAACGGGCCGCCTCGATCAGCAGCAGTTCGGTGGTGTTGTGCAGCTTCTCCTCCCCCTCAAACGCCTTGATCACGGCGCGGAGCCGTTCGGCGAGGGGGGTGCCGCCGGGCTCGCGCGTGGCGATCACTTCGAACCCTTTTTCCTCCAGGTATCCGGCAAGCAGCTTCAACTGGGTGCTCTTGCCGGCGCCCTCCGGGCCTTCAAAGGTGATCAGCCGCCCCGGATGGGTGTGTTTGAGTCGTTTCTTCATCGTAAAATTCTCACTTTTTTCCATAAAAGAACAATACCGCCATTTGCCCTAAAGTTCAACCGGTGTTATATTCCTTAATACGATTTTTTCAGGTTTTTAATTCAGTAAAACGGTATAGTTCAAAATGGCAAAAGAATTGACCCGCGACAGCTATCTTTCCAAACACGTCGGCGACTTCCCGGCTGAAATCACCATCGGTTCCCGGCGGTACGTGAAGGTCGACGATCTCCGTTACGGCACCAATCCCCACCAGGCGGCAAGTTACTACAAGCCCGCGGATGAAGCGTGCGTGATCGGCGACATGAAGATTCTGAAGAACGGCAAGAGCGGGCTTTCACAGACCAATCTCGAAGACATCTCCTATGCGCTGAACATCGTGAAGTTCTTCGACACCCCGGCCTGCGCGGTGATGAAGCATGTGAATCCCTCCGGCGCGGCCGCGGGCCGTCCCGGCGAATCGCTGAAAACGGTCTACCTCAAGGCGCGTGACGCCGACGCCCGCGCCGCCTTCGGCAGTTCGATCGCGTTCAACAAGGAGGTCGACCAGGAGACCGCACGCGAAATCATGTCCACCTTCGTCGAATGCGTGGTCGCCCCTTCCTATGCGCCCGGCGTGCTGGAAATCTTCAACGACGGCGAAACCTACAAGCTCAACAAACATATCCGCATCATCCAGTGCGGCGACCTGTCGAAGCTGCCCCGTTTCACCGGCGAGGCGAAGGATGAACACAACACGGTCAAGGTGCTGGCCGACGGTTCGCTGGTGATCGCCCAGCCGCTGATGACCTCGATGAAAAGCGTCGCGGACCTGGTTCCGGCGGAAGCCGAAAACAAGCGGTGCGGCCGTCAGGTTTCGACCGTCGCGGCGACCGACGCGCAGAAGTTCGACCTGCTGTTCGCGTGGTACGTGAATCTGAGCGTCCGCTCCAACGGCGTGGTGATCGTGAAGGACGGGCAGACCCTCTCCGTCGGCACCGGCGAGCAGGACCGGGTCGGCGCGATCGAACAGGCGATCGCGAAGTTCAAGCAGAAGTACAGCGGCGAAGGCACGCTGCAGGATTCGGTGATGGCCAGCGACGGTTTCTTTCCGTTTGAGGACGGAGTCGAAACCGCCGCCGCAGCCGGAGTCACCGCGATCATCGCCCCCTCCGGCTCACTGCGCGACGCGGATGTGATCAAGCGCGCCAATGAGCTCGGCGTGGCGTTGTTCCATGCTCCCGAGCGGATTTTTTCGCATCATTGATCTTTAAAAAAAACAACAATAATCAAGGAGCCACCGACTATGGCGGACAAGAAAAAACAGCTGGATGCCGCACTTTCCCATGCGCTGATGAATGATATGGAACGCATTGAATACGGCTTCGCCACCTATTGGAAACAGATCGTGATCGCCGCAGTGGCCGTCGTGATCGTGATCGCCGCGGTATTCGGTTATTTCGCGGTCAGCCGCAACGCGGCGCGCGAGGCCGCTTTCGCGCTGGCCGACGCCGCCACCGTCGACGAACTGAACGCCGCGCTGGATAAATACGCCGACGCTCCCGGCGTCGCCGCCGCCCGCTTCCGGCTGGCCAAGCTGCTCTCCGCCGACAAGAAGTACGACGAAGCGCTGCAGGAGCTGACCGCCGTGAAAGCGGCCAAACCGGGCGAACCGCTCCTCGGCATGGCGATGCTCTCAATGGCCTACATTCAGGAGCTGAAAGGCAGCTATGAGGCCGCGGCGGCCGAATTTGAAGCGATCGGCGCACTTCCGGAGGTTTCCGCCGGTGTCCGCGCCGAAGCCTGCACCAATGCCGGACGGCTCTACCTCCAGCTCAAGGAGCTGAACAAAGCCGCCGCCGCGCTGAAGCGGGCGGATATTCCCGACCTGCGTTCCACCACCGCCGCGGCCTGGAGCATGGACGCCAAGTCGCTGCTGGTCGCCCTCGAAAGCGGCGAATACGGCCCCTATAAGCCCGAAACGGCTCCGGTCAAGCTGTAACACAATGGAACTCACCCGGAAACTCGAAACGCTGCTCCGGTCGCTGTACACGCGACACGGACGGCGCAAATCCGGGTACTGTGTCTGCGAAGGCGTGCGGGCCGTCGGTGAACTTTTCGCGCGCCGCCCGGAGCTGGTGCGCTTCACGGTCGCCACGGAACGCGGCCTCGCGGAGTACGGTCCCGTCTCCGGCGCTCTCTATTCGCTCAGCGAATCCCGCTTCGCGGAGTTCGCCGGGACCGTCAACTCACAGGGAATCCTCGCCGTCGCCGCGATCCCCGCTCCGCCCGGAGAAGAAACACCTCCCGAAGTCCCGTTCATTTTCGCGCTCGACGGCCTCGGCGATCCCGGCAACTTCGGAACCGTCTGCCGCACCCTGCGTTCCACCGGCCTCGATGAACTCTGGTACACCAAAGGCTCCATCGATCCCTACGGCGACAAGGCGATCCGCTCCGGCCTCGGCGTCCAGTTCGCGCTGAAGCTCCGCTGCTTCGAAAACCTCGAAACACTCCGCGCCGCCGCCGCAAGATTCGGTTACGATAAAGTTTTCCTGACGGACCCGCATCAGGGCGAAAGCTGCTTCACCGCTCCCGACCTTTTCCAGCGCAGCGTCGTCGTGATCGGAGGCGAAGCCAACGGCGTCAACGATCTTGCCGCCGCCCGGCGCGTCACCATCCCGATGCCCGGCAACTACGAATCGCTGAACGCAGCCCAGGCCGCCACCGTCTTTCTCTTTGAATACGTCCGCCGCCTCACTACCGCATAGGCGGAACTTTGCCTCCGGCGGCCGGGGGCGCTTCGCCCCCCGGTCCCCCAGACCGGCAAGGTGCCGGTGCCGGGTACGGTTTTGAATTTTTACACAGTAAAAATTCAAAACCGGGGTATTTAAAAGACGGGGATAGCAATGCAATAAGGTCGTCAGGTGATCTTGGAATGCGGAAGTCCGAAAGGTTTGTCCGGCAAAGCCGGATAAGTTTCAGCTCCGCTTTCCAATTACACATGACATTTAATAAAACAACGGTTTAAAATTGTTAACGACAATAAAATAAAGATGCCCGGTTTTAAGATTTTTGCTATGCAAAAATCTTAAAACCGTACCCGGCGCCGGCACCTTGCCGGTCTGATGGTCCGGGGGGCGAAACGCCCCCGGCCGCCGGAGGCACTCCCGGCAGGGGGGAGGCCGCCGGAGGCATCTTCGGAGGTAAATATGAGTATGTGGAATCAGATTTATTTGTTTGCGTTTCTCGGGGGCGTGATTCTGACGCTGGTAGATACGCCGTTGTTTCAATGGCTGGCGGAAAAGACGGATTTCATGGACCGGCCGCAGGCGAACCACAAGGGACACCGGAAGGCGACGCCGCTGCTGGGCGGCGCGGCGATGTTCACGGCGTGGATTCTCTGCCTGACGGCGGGGGTGACGGCGGCGACTTCGGGATGGGTGCCTTATTTTTCGGAGGTGCTGTCCGAACACCTCGCGGGGATGCAGGCGGTTTCGCGGCCGCTGCTGTTCATTGCGCTCGGTGCGTTCCTGTCGGTGATGCTCGGGCTGATCGACGACAAATGGGCGCTGACGGCGGCGCAGAAGTTCGGGGGGCAGTTCGTGATCGCGCTGATCGCGGTATGGTTGGGCGGCGTGCGGATCAACGTGTTCATCGACAACAACTGGATCACGGGGGCGCTGACCGTTTTCTGGATCATGCTGCTGATGAATTCGATCAATTTCTTCGACAATATGGACGGTCTCGCGGTCGGAACCGTGACGATCGCGATGGGCTTCTTCACGATTCTGGCAGCCCTGAACCATCAGTTCTTCATCGCGGCGCTGGCGGCGCTGACCTGTGGTGTGGGAGCCGGTTTCTGGTTCTACAACTTCAATCCGGCGACGATCTTCATGGGGGATTCCGGAAGTCACTTTCTCGGTTATATGGCGGCGGTGATTTCGGCGGGGATCACCTATTTCGGCATTGATTTTTCACATTCGCGTTTCCCGATTCTGCTGCCGCTGTTCATTCTGGCGCTGCCGCTTTTCGACACCGCGATGGTGGTGCTGATCCGCACCAGAAACCGCAAGCCCTTCTGGATCGGCGACCACAACCACATTTCGCACCGGTTTGTGCGGATGGGGCTCTCCCGCAAGCAGGCGGTGATGCTGGTGCATCTGATGGCGCTCTGTATCGGGCTCGGCATTCTGCCGGTATTCTGGGGCGACTTCCGGACGGCGGCGATTCTGGTGGCGCAGGCGTTCCTGCTGCTGCTGATCATCACGATCCTGCAATTCACGCTGTCCGACCGGCAGGACACCCGCGAACAGCCCCTGCCCCCGCCGGAGACACCCGGCGGCAAAGAACGGCGCAAGTAGCAAATCCCGGTTTGGAAACCTGCACACGGCGTGAGTTATTGGAGCCAACGCCGGTAAAAGCCGATTGCGAAGAGGCCGAAGATCAGCAGCGGAATGATCCAGCAGACGTAGACGCGCACCCAGCCGGGGAATTTGACGCCGTGGCCGGAGTTGGCTTCGGCGATGAAGTTTTTCCAGCCCCACCCCGCGGCGATGAAGAGCACGATGTAGAGCGAACCGAGCGGCAGCAGGTTGTCGCTGACGATGTAGTCTTCGAGATCGAGGATGGTGCTGCCCTTGCCGAGCGGTTCGATCCACTTGAGCAGGTTGTAACCGAGCGCGCAGGGCAGCGACAGCACTCCGATGCCGACGCCGTTGAGCAATACGGCTTTGCGGCGCGACAGACGCCATTCGTCGATCATGAAGGCGATCAGGTTTTCAAACACCGCGATCACGGTGGTCAGCGCCGCCGAGCTGAGGAACAGGAAGAACAGCACGCCCCACCAGCGTCCGCCGGGCATGTGGTTGAACACGTTCGGCAGCGAGATGAAAACCAGCCCCGGCCCGGAACCGGCGTCCACTCCGTAGCTGAAACAGGCGGGAAAAATGATCACGCCGGCCAGAATCGCCACGATGGTGTCCAGCGCGATGATCACGAGCGATTCCTTGGCGAGCGAATGGTCGCGGTCGATGTAGCTGCCGAAGATCGCGATGCTGCCGACGCCGAGACTCAATGTGAAAAAAGCCTGCCCGAGCGCGGCGACGATGATATTGAACAAGCCGACGGTTTCCAGCGGCTCCAGCGACGGCTTCAGATAGAAGCTCAGACCGGCGGAGGCGCCGGGCAGCGTGCAGCTGCGGATGCAGAGGCCGAGCAGCAGCAGGAACAATCCGGCCATCATCAGCTTGGTGATCCGCTCCACTCCCTTCTGCAGTCCGAGGTAGCAGGTGACCGAACCGATCAGAACGGTCAGCAGCATATATCCGACATTGCGTCCCGGAGAGGCGAGAAAACCGTTGAAATAACCGATAATTTCCTTCTCATTCCCCAAAGCGGCCACCGAACCGTTCAGGTAGTTGACCGCATAGGCGATCATCCAGCCGGTCACGGTGGTGTAGAAGATCATCAGGAAAGCGCTGCCGGTGAAGAACACCGCACCCGGCCAGTGCCACTTGAAGGAACTTCCCTTCGGCAGGGTCTTGTAGGCGCCATAGAGATTGCGCCTGCTGGCGCGGCCGAGCGAAAGCTCCATCACCATCACGGGAAAGCCGAGCATGAACAGGAAAACCAGATAGATCAGTACGAAAAGCGCGCCGCCGTTCTGGCCGGTCACGAAAGGAAAACGCCAGATGTTGCCGAGACCGATCGCGCATCCCGCGGTCAACAGGATGAAGCCGAGCCGGGAACCCAGTGTTTCCCGCGAGGAACCGTTATCGCCCATGATGTATCTTTCATAACTGTGATTGAAATTCATGCAAAAACAGAAAATACACCGGAACCGCGTTTTCGTCAAGGCGGTGATAAAAAAACCGAAGCGGAAAACGCTCACTTCAGAAGTAAGCCCTTCCGCTCCGGCTCGATCGTATGGAGGCGGGTGCGTTACTTGGCCATCGCCGTCGCACAGGCGGTGCAGCCGGCGCCCGGACACTTGTCGCCGCACGGACAGGCCTTGGAAGCCTTCTTCGCGGCGCAGGCTTTCGCATCCGCCGGACAGGCCTTCACATCTTTCGGGCACTGCTTCGAGTCTTTCATCGGACAGGTCGCCTTGACCGGGCAGCCGGAGGCAGCCTTGTCACAGCTGCCTCCGGTACTGCAGCAACCGGCGGCGAGGAACATCACGGCACCGGCGAACATCGCGAACAACATCACTTTTTTCATTTCTTCTCTCCTCAATTTGAGTTTGTTTCGCAGCCGCGTCTCCATAACTGCGGCCGCTCATATCAGGAATATAGCTTTTTTCCGCTAAAAGTCAAGAAAGTCCCCGGCTGCGAGGCTTGAAATTCCGGGAAAGCAAGGTAGATTAATCAATTGCGATTGAGTTTTCAGAACTTCAACATTTTTGTTTAGGATATCAGAAGAAAATCATGAAAGAAGCAGACATCCGCCGCAAATATATCGAATTTTTCAAAAGCAAAGGCCATCAGGAGATCAAGAGCGCGCCGGTCATCCCAGAAAACGACCCGACCTGTCTGTTCACCACCGCCGGGATGCACCCGCTGGTCCCCTATCTGCAGGGCGCGAAGCACCCGGCCGGACGTCGCCTGACCGACTTCCAGAAGTGCATCCGCACCGGCGACATCGACGAAGTCGGCGACGCCGTGCACCTGACTTTCTTTGAAATGCTCGGCAACTGGTCGCTCGGCGACTATTTCAAAAAAGAGGCGATCGGCTTCAGCTTCGAATTCCTGACCGGCAAAGAGAACCTGAATATTCCGGTGGAGATGCTGGCCGTCACCGTGTTCGCAGGCGACGAGGACTGCCCGTTCGACGCGGAAGCGTTTGAAATCTGGAAATCCCACGGCATTCCCGAAGCGCGCATCGCGAAACTCGGCAAAAAGGACAACTGGTGGGGCCCCGCCGGCGTCACCGGCCCCTGCGGCCCGGATACCGAGATGTTCTACTGGACCGGTCCGCTTCCGGCTCCCGAAGTCTTCGATCCCGCCGACAAACGCTGGGTTGAAATCTGGAACGACGTGTTCATGCAGTACAACAAGACCGCCGACGGCACGTTCGAGCCGCTCGCCCAGAAGAATGTCGACACCGGCATGGGCCTTGAGCGCGTGACCGCCATCCTGCAGGGCAAGACCAGCTGCTATGAAACCGAAATCTTCGCGCCGATCTTCGCGAAGCTCGACGAAATCCGCAAGGTCGAACCGGTCGAGGGCGCCCGCTCCAGCTCCGAACGCATCATCGCCGACCACCTCCGCGCCGCGACTTTCATCCTCGCCGACGGCATCACGCCCGGCAAGGTGGACCAGCCGTATGTGCTGCGCCGCCTGATCCGCCGCGCGATCCGCGAGGGGCGCAAGCTCGGCATCGAAGGGCATTTCACCTCGCAGATCGCCGAAGCGGTGATCGGGGAGTTCGGCGACGTCTATCCGGAGCTGCGTGAAAAAGCCGCCGTGATCAAAGAGGAGCTTGACCGCGAGGAAAAACAGTTCGCGATCACGCTGGAAAAGGGCACCCACGAATTCCAGAAGCTGATCGACCGCGTGCCGCCGCACATCACAAAGAAGGTGATTTCCGGCAAAAACGCATTCAACCTCTACGAAACCTACGGCTTCCCGATCGAACTCACGGTCGAAATGGCCAAAGAGAAGGGCTTCGAGGTGGACCGGGCCGGTTATGACGCCGCGTTCGCCAGGCATCAGGAGCTGAGCCGCGCCGGAGCAGAACAGAAATTCAAGGGCGGCCTGGCGGACAGCTCAGAGGAAACCGCCCGGCTGCACAGCGCGACCCATCTCCTGCAGGCGGCGCTGCGCAAGGTGCTCGGCGAACATGTCGAGCAGCGCGGTTCGAATATCACCGCCGAGCGGCTGCGGTTCGACTTTTCGCACGAGGAAAAGATGACGCCGGAACAGCTCAAACAGGCCGAGGATCTCGTCAACGACGCGATCCGGCGCGACCTGCCGATCACCTGCGAGGAGATGAGCGTCGAGGAGGCCAAAAAGAGCGGCGCGATGGGACTGTTTGAAAACAAGTACACTGCCAACGTCAAGGTTTACACGATGGGCGACGCCAGCAAGGAGATCTGTGGAGGCCCCCATGCGTCGCACACCGGGGAACTTGGTCATTTCCGGATCGTCAAGGAGGAGAGTTCCAGTCGCGGCGTACGCCGGATCAAGGCGGTGCTGGAGCACAACTGACGGTTCCCCGGCGGCCATCAACCATTGAACACGAGGAAACTGAAGATGAAAGAAACCGACCTGTTGATCTCGCACCGCGACGGCGTCTATTCCGTCAAGGCGGCGGGACGCGCCAATTTCGAATACGCGGTGCCGCTGCGGGAGCTGGCCAAGACGCTCGAAACGTTCAAATGCTTCCGGATCGATCTCGGCGAGTGTGTCGCAATGGACAGTACGTTCATGGGCGTATTGTCCATGATCGGATTGAAGGCGCGCCGCTTCAAGGCGGGCGTCGAACTGTATAACGCGAACGACACCCTGAAAAAACTGCTGCGCGACCTCGGCGTCAATAAACTTTTCACCTTTATCGACGGCGCTGATCCGGATGCTCCGGCGGAGTGGGCAAGCGCAAGCCACGACCGCCGGGACCTCCTGACCACCGCGGAAACCGTCACTGAGGCGCACCAGACGCTGGTGGAAGCCGACTCCTCCAATGCCGCCAGGTTCGATCAGGTGATCGAATTCGCGAAACAGGATGTGGAGCGTCTCAAAGAACAGAACAATAAATAGATCGGCACTGTCAGAAAAACACCGTCCGGGGGGGACGGCCGGAATCGGAGAATTCCTGTTTTTTTTCCCCGGCTTTACCGTAACCCTGGGGCAACCCGTACATTTGGCAAGCCTCGCATCAAACAGGATCAATCATGAAAGGCTTTTCCCGGCTCCTGCTCGCCGGCGCAGCCGTGGCCCTGCTGGCCGCGGGATGCGCGGACCCGAACATCACCAACACCTCCCGCTCGGCAATCGAGCAGATGCTGCTCTCGTCAGTCGTCGAACGCAGCATCGGCAGCGTGAATGTAGAGGAATTCAAAGGGAAAAAAGTCTGGATGGATTATGCCAACCTGGCCACGCAGGTGGACAAAGCCTATGTGCAGGGTTTCGTCGAATTGCATTTCAGCCAATCCGGTGCGATCGTGCTGAAAGACGAAAAAGAAGCCGAGGTGATCGTTCAGGTGATCTCCGGCGCTCTGGCGACGGACAGCAACAAATTCATGATCGGCACTCCCCAGCTGCCGATTCCGCTGCCGAATACGGACCTGAGCTTCGCGATTCCGGAAATTCCGCTGTTCAAGCGGATCATCCGCAGCGGCTACGGCAAATTCAGCCTAGTGATGCTCGAAGCGAAAAGCCGCCAGCCGATCCGGGTGGTGTCCGACATCATCGCCAAATCCGAATACGTCAACTGGACCATCCTGCTGCTGCCGTTCACCAGCCGTGATATCGACATGGCGGAGGCCACCGGCTTCACGGACATGTCTTACGATATATTCGATTAAGAGCTTATCAACTAATAAAGAAAGGTTATGACGCCGCGCCGAAATTTCAGTTGCGAAACCTGAAAAAATCGGCAATCATGGAATTATCGATGATTTTTACGGACAAGCGGATGGATTTCCGCCGCAAGTCAGAACGTTTTGGTTTATTAGTTGATAAACTCTAAATAAAGGGGCCGGAAAATGCTCGGCTTTATCCGCGAAATCGCAGTGGAGGCGGGAAAAATCGCAGTGGAAGGCGGCAGCCGCCTGACCGCCTCCGAAATCCACGTGAAAGGGACGCCGACGGATCTGGTGACTGAGACCGACCGCAAGGTCGAAGCGTACCTGACCGGCCGGATCCGGGAGCGCTTTCCGGATCACGGCATTTTCGGCGAAGAGAGCGGCGAAACCGCCGGGGCCGGTGAGTACCGCTGGGTGATCGACCCGATCGACGGCACCGTCAACTTCATCCACGGTTTCCCGTACTACTCGATCTCCATCGCACTGCAGAAGCAGGGAAAAACCGTGGCCGGAGTCGTCTACTCCCCCCGGCTGAACGAACTGTACGCCGCGGCTGCCGGGCACGGAGCCGCCCTGAACGGCCAACCGCTCCGGGTTTCCGGCTGTGCCGCGCTCGCGGATTCGCTGCTGGCCACCGGCTTTGCCTGTGTACGTGCCGGAATCCGGCCCGACAATCTGGAACTGCTGCCGGGCATTGTGCGGCAGATTCAGGGTATCCGTCGCAACGGCTCCGCCGCGCTGGACCTCTGCAACGTCGCCGCCGGACGGTTCGACGGCTACTGGGAGTTCTGCCTCAACCTCTACGACGTCGCCGCCGGCGCGCTGATCCTGCAGGAAGCCGGCGGCCGCGTCACCGACCTGGCCGGCCGAAACCGCTGGCCGGAGGCCGGAATCTGCGCCACCAACGGCCTGATCCACGCCGAACTGCTCAAAGAACTGCAGCGTCAGTGACCTGCCGCCATATCGTAAATCGCAACAGGCGCGCTTCGCGCCGCTGTTGCTGATTCCCCCGTACCGCGGCGACTTCGCCGAACAACATCCGCTGCCGGGCGGACACATGCGTATTCTACCCGACGATCTGTCCGCCGCAGGTGTCGCGCTTGCGTCACCGGAATCCCCCGCCTCCCCCCGGATCGGCTCCCGCAGCCGGGCCGCGACCGGCAGATATTTGCAGACGCAGCCGACAGAGGTCACGGGATGCTTCGCGGCGGCCGGAATTTTGCAACAGCCGCAGTCATCACTTTTCCCGATAATTTTCCATTTGTCTCTTGACATTGACAGCAGAATATAGTATAATATACTTAGTTGGCCTAAATTATTCTTCCGTTATCTTCCCGGATTTCAATTCAGGTTGACTTAAATAGAATAACTTTAGTCCGACTAAGGAACCGATATGCCGAAATTGCTGAATGAAACCAAACACTACCGGGCGGCGGTGCGAATCCGCGAGCTGGCCAATACACTGCCGCCGGGCGAAAGCCTTCCGGTGGCCAGCGAACTGACGCGGCGGCTGGGGATTTCGCACGGCACGGCGATCCGGGCGCTGAAAGTCTTGTCCGACGACGGAGTGATCTACCGGCCGCTGGGAAAGCAGCGTTACCGGATCGCGGAACGGTTCGAGCGGGCATCGGCCCGGATCAGCATGGTCCGGCCTGACTTTTCCTCCGGCGATCTCGACGCAATCACTCAAAGCGTCTATGAAGCCGGGCAGAAGCGGAACTGGAAATTCAATCAGTACTGTTTCCGCTCCGGCCGCGAACTGGATTTCTGCCGGGTCATCGGCGAATGCGACGCAATGGTCCTGATTCCGCCGGCGGAATACCTGACCGATGAATTCGTGAAACTTCTTCTGAAACCCGCGCGGCCGGTTGCCGTGTTGCTGCAACATCTGCGCCATCCTCAAATCAACAATGTGTGCACCAACGATTTCCGGGTCGGCGAACTGGCGGCGGAGACATTGTACGAACACGGCCATCGCCGCATCCTGTTCCTGAAAGACCAACCGGATGAGACCACGATGCGGGAACGCCGGCGCGGTTTTCAATCCGCCGCCGACCGGCTGCGGATTCCGGCGGGCGACGAACTTTATTTCGACAGCCATCCGCATGTCTTTGAAGATCCGCTCGAGGGGACCTATCAGGGGCTTTTCAGGCTTCTGCGGAGCGGCAAAGCGGATTTCACCGCGATCTTTTCCGCCTCGCTGGTCGGAGGGATGGCGGCATTGCGGGCGGCGCATGAGCTGGGGCTGAAAGTGCCGGAACAACTGGCGGTACTCTGTTTCAGCGGAGAATCCAATCTGGCTCCCTATTTCCAGCCGCCGCTCTCCTGCATCGAAACCGACCGGACCAAATTCGGCGAGTACACGGCGGAACTGCTGACGGCCGCCCTGACCGGCGCAAACGGAAAAATGCCGCAGCAACTGAAAATCGAACCCAAACTGGTCATGCGGAGCTCCATTTGACTTCAGAATGGATTTCAATCAACCGAAAGGAGAATAGATGAAACACAAGCGATTCATGATTTTATGCAGCCTGATCGGATTCCTGGCCGTATTGACTGCGGCGGAAGATCCCCGACGACAGAAAATGTGCTGGGCGCATTATGTCGGCTGGGGCTTCAACCAGACCGACGGCTATGATCTGGCGATGCGTTCGCCGGGAAGCTGGATGCTGGCGCCTTTCGGAGACCGGACGCTGCTGGGAAAAAACCTCCAATGGGATTCCGGCATTTTCTTCGGCGCCCGTAAACAGATTGAAACGGCGCTCGCCTACGGGGTGGACGGCTTCTGCGTGGACATCGTCAATCCGAACAGCTATGTCGGCGGCCTGAACCGTTTTTTTCGGGACGCGGAAGGTACTCCGTTCAAAGTGGCGCTGTGCATAGACCGTCTGGATTATGACAATGCGTACCTGATCGAGCATCTCGGCAAATTCATCGCGACCTGCAAAGATCATCCCAACGCCTGCCGGATCGACGGGAAAATGGTGATCTTCGTGTACAATATCGCGGGAAAGAAGATCGACGACTGGCTGGCGGTCCGGGCGGAATTGAAAAAACAGGGGCTGGATGCGTACTATCTGGTCCAGCCGGCCCATGAAACTTCAATGTGGAGCGAGCCGGACAAACTCGCGGATGCGCTGCGCGGTTTCGAGGGGTTCTACGATTTCGGCTGCAACGGCTTCACTCCGGATGAGATGAAACAGCGCCTCGCCAACGGACGCGCCGCCCTGAAGGCGCACCGTCCCGACGGGATTTTCGCCGGCGGCATCGCAATCGGCTATATCGGCCAGGGTTCCTCCTACTACCGCCCCTTCCTGAACAGCGGCACGCTGCGTCATAACTGGGAGGCCTCCATCGCGAACAACGTCGACTGGGTCTGCCTGACCACCTGGAACGACTACATTGAAAGCACCCAGTTCGAACCCTCCATGATCAACCGCGACAACCTGCTGCGGATCAACCGGGAATACGTCTCCAAATGGCGCGGCGAACCTGCCCCGCAGCGGACGCCGCAGGTCATCTACACCTACCACGACGAAACGGTCCTCGGCGACGACCTGACGTTTGAAGTGATGAATTTCAGCTACACCACGGCCCCGGCTTCGGCGCTGGTACGGCTGCTCGCCCCGGACGGCAGGCTGCTGAAGGAGTTCGCGCCGGTTCAGCTGAATCCGAAAAAACTGGCCGTCAAGACGTTCCGGCTCCGTCACGAGGAGATGAAAGACTGGAAGGTGATGCGCGTACAGGCCGCCGTGGTCAGCAACGGCGAAAAACCGCAATACAAGGAGCTGCATCCGATCGTCCGCCGTTCCGGCCGCACCGAAAGCGTGCGCACCCTCCGGCTGCGTCAGGACGACATGACCGGCCCGGAAACGGAGCTGCGGATCGAAGCGGGGCCGGACGGCAGGTCCGTCGCTAAAATCATGCTGAAAAGCTGGATGTTCGCCGGAAAAGCCGAATTGCTCCGCAACGGCTGGCCCGTCGCGGAACTGGAGATCAACCACCTGCATAAGCCGGTATGGGAGCGGACCGTGCCGCTGGAGTGGCGGCGCTCGCCTGAAGATGTGTATGTGGTACGGGTGACCGATGTCTCCGGCCGGCTCGGATTCAGCAATCCGGCGCTGCACCGCGCGGAAGGCTTCGACGGCAAAACCCGGCTGCCGGTGATCGTAACCGGTTCGGACTTCGATGAAAACTGGCCGTTGTGGAAGAAGCGCATCTCCCGCCTGAAACGGCCCGGAGTGGTCGCCATGCCGGTCGCGGATTCCGATATTTTCTCCGTCCGCTACGATTTCGATAAGCCGGTAGACGGCATGTTGATTTCCACCTCCGGCTGGTCGATTCCGGCGCAGCTCGGCAGCTCGAAAGGCTGGTGGCAGGGGTGTGACAAAGATACCGTGCCGCAATGGGAAAACGCAGCAGGACCGGATGGTACGGAGCGGACAGTGCTCGCTTTCGACGGCACGGATGTGGTCGCAATCGCCGCCCGCGCCATGCCGACCGGCCCCTTCACCATCGAGCAGTGGATAAAGCCGGAGCGGAAAGAGGCGGATATGGTCCTGTTCGAAGACCAGATGGGAGTTCAACTCCTGCTGGACGCCCAACTCCGTCCCCGCCTGACGCGCGGCGGACACATCGCCGGTGCGTCCGTCCAGTCGGACAAAGCGGTTCCCGCCGGGAAATGGACCCATCTGGCCGCCGTTTATGACGGGAAATCCCTGAAAATCTATCAGGACGGCCGGAAAACAGCAGAAGCTCCGGCTCCGACCTGCACGAATCCGGTCAATTCCCTGTCGCGCATCGGCAATTCCATGAATCTCGAACGCGGTTTCAAAGGCCGGCTGGCCGGCTTCTCGCTGGAGGGAGCGGTCCGCGCTCCCGGCAGTTTCCGCCTGAAGAAGTAAATGACATCCCCCCGCTCGTGGCCGGTAACGGTACGGCAAGACAGACAGAGCTTACGTATCGTGATACGGTCACGTGCGAACGGCATCAAACCGGATAAATAAACATAATTTTGACAAGGAGTCGCAAATGCAATCTGAAAAATCTTCCCGGCACAGTGACATGCCGGACGCTGTATGCAAAAAATTTACGCTGATCGAGCTGCTCGTGGTGATAGCGATCATCGCGATTCTGGCGGCGATCATGCTGCCCGCACTGAACAAAGCGCGCTCCCGCGCACACGATACCTCCTGCAAAAGCAATCTGAAACAGCTGGGGAACTATGCCGTCCTTTACGCCGCCGACAACGACGACTATGTCGTGACCCAGATGGGCAACTATGCCTGGGACAATACGGCTTTCACCATGTTTCTCCAACCTTACAGTTCCCCCTGGGAAAACAATATCCCTCCTTCCGGAAGCGCAGTCCGGAAAATCGGTTACTGCCCGGGTGACAAGAAACCGGATTTTTACTGTCCCTCGTACGGCACACTTTCCCTGGAGCAATTCATGTATCCGCAGGCCTACCAGACGGGTTGGAGAGCCGAAAAAGACAACTACTATTTCGGCAAACTCGGAACGATCGGCAAAGTCGGAAACGTCCGCGCGAATTTCGCGCTGATTGCCGACGATCCGGCTTTGAACAACCATCAGTCCGGCAATTCAGTCTGGCTGAACTACTGGCGCGTCGACGGCAGCGTCAACGCCTTCCGGGAACATGAGGGAAATTTGCCGTATCCGGCGGATGTGGACCGGGGATTCTGGTCAAACTTTAGCTGCTATGCAAAGTGCTGGGATAGGATGTCAGGCTTCACGGTACTTTACTGGCTGTAACGGAGCAGGCAATCCAGAATGATGCTTTTCATGCGGTGATAGTACGCTGCGTGCGCGATTGTGGCGCGGACCTCGCCGACGCCGATTTCCCGCTCATCCGCACCGCAGTCGACACCAAGCGCCCGCCGCAGGTTGTATTCCAGCCACTCAAGGCGGCCGCAGTCGGCATCGTAGAGAAGCTCCCAGTCCGCCGGCAGCTTCCCGCCCGCTTCGGCGTAGGAAGCGACGAAAGCGCAAAGCAGCTCCGGCTCCAGGCGGCACTCCTCATATCCGGCCCAGCAGAGCGCCGTCTCATACAGCTCCAGAAACGGATGCCAGTAACCGAGGCACTCCAGATCGATGATCCGGAACTCCCCGCCGCGCCACAGCACGTTTTTGCAATCCATATCCCGGTGGCAGACCGCCAGCAGCGGCGGCATGCGCTCGGCGGCTTGGTTGCCGTTCCGCTCGCTCTGCTCCAGAATCCCGCGATTCTCCTGCAAAAGCCGGTAAAGCTCCTCGTTCTCACGCCTCAGCGCACCGGCCAGGGACTCCCAGTCGATGTGCATCTTTTCCCGCTCAAACGGCGCCTCCTTCCGGTCAACCGCATGGATACGGGCGAGAACGCGGCCGATCTTCCGGCAGTGTTCCGGCGCGACCTCCACGCCTTTCAACGCCGTGCCGCCGTACCAGTCGAACAGGTAGAAAAAGCGCCCGTCCAGCTCCTGCATCTTCCGGCCACCGAATTCCAGCGCGGGCAGGATCGGCAGCCGGTGTTCCTCCAGAAGCGTTTCCAGCCGTTCGGCGGTCCGGTAGTTCGCCATCGCGGTCGCCCGGCGCATCACGTGCGGATTGAGCAGCTTCAGCGCATATCGCCCCCGCGCGGCGGACAAGGCGTACATTTTGTGCATAAAGCCGCCGGTGAGCGGAACCGGGGAGCACTCCAACTCCCCCAGTCCGTACCGGCGGCATATCTCCGCAAACAGCGGCTCCATCCGTTTTCCCCCGCTCCCGCCGGAGCCTCAGCCTCTGGCTTTCAGCTTCAACCGCTTCTTTTCGTGGCGCTGCCGGGAAAGCTCGATCGCGGCGAGGCGCCGGGTCTCCTGCAGGTCCACCGACGGCGCGGGCAGTTCGATATTCATCGATTCGAGCGTCTGCAGCAGGATCTGCGACACCACCAGGTTGCGGAACCACTTATGATTGGCCGGCACCACGAACCACGGAGCGGCTTTGGTCGAACAGCGCGACAGCGCGATTTCAAACGCCTCGATATACTGATCCCAGAACTGCCGCTCCGGGTAGTCGTTGCTGGAGATTTTCCAGTGCTTTTCCGGGCGTTTCAGCCGGCGCACGAAGCGGCGCAGCTGTTCATCCTTGTCGATGTGCAGATAGAACTTCACGATTTTCGTGCCGCTCCCGGCCAGCAGCTCCTCGAAACGGTTGATCTCAAGGTAGCGCCGGTCCAGCTCGGCGGGCGTCGCGAATTTATGCACGCGCTCCACCAGCACCGCCTCATAGTAAGAACGGTTGAAAATCACGATTTCGCCCTTCTGCGGCGCTACCGCGTGGACGCGCCACAGAAAGTCGTGCGACTGCTCGATCCGGGTCGGCGTCTTGAAGGACTGCACCCGGCATCCCTGCGGATTCATCGCGGCGAACACGTTGTTGATCGTGCCGTCCTTACCGCCCGCGTCGAGCGCCTGCAGCACGATCAGCAATGACTGTTTGCCCTCGGAATAGAGGTCGTTCTGCAGCCGGGCGATCCGGCGGTTGTTCGCGGCCAGCAGCTCCAGCCCCGCCTCCTTGTCTTTGAAGTCGAGCGTGTCGTCGGGATCGTATTTGGCGAGCGATACGCGCGTATCCGGCGGAACGATGTATTTTTTATAAAACCGGTTCATGGCAGCATCCGTTTCAACAGTTTTTGAGCAGAGCGAGATTGCGGTCGATCAGGCTGTCGAGCGCTTCGACCGACAGCGCGGAGCGTCCGCCGTCCGGCGGAGTGTTCATACAGTAGTCCACCAGCCGCTCGACGCTTGAAACCGCCACGTGCATGCGCGTATCGCTCGACGCGTAATAGATGTAGACCGTGCCGTCGTCGTCCGCGATCCAGCCGTTGGAAAAAACCACGTTGGAGACGTCGCCGACCCGCTCCTTGCCCTGCGGCACCAGGAACGCGCCGCCCGGGGAGGCGATCACCTTCGACGGGTCCTCCAGCGAAGTCATGTACATATAGAGCACATACCGAAGCCCCGCCGCGCAACCCCGCACTCCGTGCGCCAGATGCAGCCAGCCCGCGCCGGTCTTGATCGGAGCCGGGCCTTCGCCGTTCTTGACCTCCTTGATGGTGTGGTATTTGCGGAAGTCGATGATCTTTTCTTCCCTGATTTCGGCATTCGTGATGTCGTCGACCAGCGCCCAGCCGATGCCGCCGCCCGAACCGGCGTCGATGAAACCGTCCTGCGGGCGGGTGTACAGCGCGTACTTCCCGTCCACGAACTCCGGATGCAGCACCACGTTGCGCTGCTGGCTCTTCGTTTTCAGGTCGGGCAGCCGCTCCCAGTTCACCAGATCGCGGGTACGGGCGATGCCGGCGGCGGCGACGGCGCTGGAGAGATCGCCGGGAGCCGCGTTCGGGTCGGGGCGTTCCGAGCAGAAAATGCCGTAAATCCAGCCGTCCTCATGGTGAACCACTCGCATATCGTAGACGTTGGTGTCGGGGTCGTCGGTCTCCGGCATCGTGACCGGATAATCGCGAAAGCGGAAGTTGTCCACTCCATTCGGACTCTCCGCCACCGCGAAGAAGGATTTGCGGTCGGCCCCCTCCACCCGGACCACCAGGCAGTAGCGGCGGCCGAACTTGATCGCGCCCGAATTCAGCGTCGCATTCACGCCGATGCGCTCCATCAGGAACGGATTGGTCTCCTTGTTGAGGTCGTAACGCCAGAATACCGGCGCATGTTCCGCGGTCAGGACCGGATATTTGTAACGGCAGTAGACGCCGTTGCCCTTCTCCTTCACATTTTTGCGGCTGACCAGTTTTTCATGTTCGGTGAACAGGGTGTTGACTTTCTTGTAAAAGCTCATGATACTCTCCCCGGTTTATTGCTTGCTTGAAGTCGTTTTCCATATCATATCAGGAGAAAGGCGAAAATGCAAGAAACTGAAATGAAAATTTAACGAATCGTTTGCAAAAGCACATTGATTCGGTTATTTTAAGAATACGGGAATAAGGAAGAGGGCAAGGGAGAAATGTGTACAGGATCTGGAAAATCCGGGAGTGAAAATGGAAGAAACCAAGCATACGGAGCCCGCCGCTGCCGGCGGATATAATTTCGGCACCTTCGCCGGCGTCTACACCCCTGCCCTGCTGACGATTCTCGGACTGGTGATGTTCATGCGCACCAACTTCGTGCTGGGCAGCGTCGGACTGTTCCACATGTTCCTGATCCTGGTCGTCGGCGGCAGCATCACGCTGGCGACCGGGCTCTCCATCTCGGCCATCGCGACCAACACCGATATGGGCGGCGGCGGCGCGTATTACCTGATCAGCCGGGTGCTCGGCCCTTCGTTCGGCACTTCGATCGGGCTGACGCTCTTCGTATCGCAGTCGCTGGCGATCCCTTTCAACATCCTCGGCGCCTCCGAAGCGATCGTCTCCGGCTGGCCGGTGCTGCGCCCGTGGTTCCCGGCGATCAACCTCGCGCTGGGGGCGATGATCTTCCTGCTGGTCTGGAAGGGAGCGGACTGGGCGATCAAGGCGCAATACGTGATCATGACGGTGCTCGGATTGTCGATCCTCTTTTTCCTGCTCGGCCCGATCGGGAACTTTTCGCTGGAGAATCTCCGGGCGAACTGGGGAGCGGCGGAGGGCGTGACTTCGCTGATCCCGTACTTCGCGATCTTCTTTCCGGCGGTGACCGGCATCATGGCCGGAGTGAACATGTCCGGCGACCTCAGGAAACCGCATATTTCCATCCCGCGCGGCACCCTGTACGCCCTCGGCACCGCGATGGGGCTTTACCTCGTGCAGATCATCGTCGCGGCGGGCTGCTTTCCCCGCGAGGAGATGATCAAAACACCGTACCTGATCCTGACCCGGAATGCGCTGTTCGGCCTCGGCTTCATGGTGCTGGCGGGCGTGCAGGCCGCGACGCTTTCCACCGCGCTCGGCTGGGCGCTCGGCGCGCCGCGCGTGCTGCAGAGCCTCGGCGTGGACAACGTGCTGCCCGGCATCGGCATGTTCCGCGCCGGAGTCGGGCCGCAGAACGAACCGCGCCGCGCGATCGTGGTGGTGCTGATCATCGTGACGCCGATCCTGATCTGGGCCGGCATCAGCGGACGCAACTCGACCGGGGCCGAAAATTCGCCGATCAACGCGATGAGCGAACTCGTCTCGCTGTTCTTTCTGTTCACCTACGCGATCATCAACCTCGCGGCGTTCGTGGAGTCGATCGGCGCGAACCCGTCGTTCCGACCCCGGTTCCGCTACTTCCACTGGTCGGTGGCGGTCTACGGCGCGGCGGCCTGCATTCTCGCGTCGTTCCTGATCGACTTCTGGCTGTCGGTGGTGGCGCTGCTGGTGATTTCGGGGTTGTACGTCTGGACCCGGTTCCGCAACCTGTCGATGACCTACGGCGACGCGCGGCGCGGCTTCGTCTATTCCCGGATTCACTCCCTGCTGCTCCAGCTGCCGCAGCTGCCGCTCCATCCCAAAAACTGGCGGCCCACGATCGCGGTGCTCTCCGGCGATCCGGTCCGGCGCGGCGCGCTGATCGACTATGCGATACTGTTCAGCCAGCGACGGGGAATCCTGAGCGTGATCCAGATCATCATCTCCGGCGACACCCGGCATATCGGCGAACGGCGCACCCCGCAGCTGCAGGCGCTGCGCAAATTGGCCCAGGAGCGGGACTGGCCGATCTTCCCGTCGGTGGTGATCGCGCCGGAATTCGACAGCGCGTTGCGGATCATCCTGCAGAGCCATTCGCTCGACCCGATCCGCCCAAATATCGTGATGATGGGATGGCCGACGAAAGCGGAACGGATTCCGCCCTTCTTCTCCCACCTCCAGATGATCGTCGAGGACTTCCGGCGCAATGCGCTGGTGCTGGCCAACGAACGCACCACTTTCACTCCGCAGCGGTACGACGGCGGCACCATCGACATCTGGTGGCAGAGTTCGGCGGGCGGTTCGCTGATGACGATTCTCGCCTATCTCGTGCAACTTGATCGCAACTGGCGCAAAAGCGTGCTGCGCATCTTCCTGCCGATGGACAAGGAGAAGGTCAGGCGCATCCGCAAGGTATTGGACGCCGCCCGGATCGAGGCGGAAATCGTCGGCCTCAACGAAGAAGTCAGATTGCGGACCGTATTGCCGAAATACTCCTCCGGCGCGGAGCTGATCTTCATCGAATTTCCCGACTACAGCACCCGCGACGAACGCCGCCAGCTGATCACCCACGAATTGATCAAACGCGACCTCGGGCATCTGCCGCCCTGTTTCCTGGTGGTCTCGAACGGAGAAGCTGACCTGCTTGCCTGATCTGGAAATGAACTGTTGACATATAACTATGGAGAGTATGTAAAATGCCGGATTTTTTACAACTGCCGCACCTGTTCGCCGCAGCCGGAGCCGCCGTGGAAACCACACAGAAGGGTCTGGACTGGATCACTCCGACCACCTTCCTGCTTTTCACCGGTCTGGTGGGCCTGATCACCTGGATCATCACCCACAAGGACAACCTCAAAACCAATGAAGGCTATTTTCTGGCCGGGCGGTCGCTGACCTTCCCTTTCATCGCCGGTTCGCTGCTGCTGACCAACCTCTCCACCGAACAGATGGTCGGCCTGAACGGGGACGCCTTCACCTACGGCCTCAGCGTGATGGCGTGGGAGGTGGTCGCGGTGGTCGCCCTGGTCGCGATGGCGCTCTTTTTCCTGCCCCGCTTCCTGAAAAGCGGCATCGCGACGGTGCCGCAGTTCCTTGAACTGCGCTTTGACCGCGCCACCGGTTCGATCGCGAACCTGATCTTCCTCGCCGCCTATATGGTGATCCTGCTGCCGATCGTGCTCTACACCGGCGCGCAGGGACTGATCAGCATCCTCGACCTGCGCACCATGACCGGCATGAGCGACCTGCCGCTGCTCTACGTGATCGTGATCGCGATCGGCGTGATCGGTTCGATCTACGCGCTGTTCGGCGGATTGCGCACCGTCGCGGTCTCCGATCTGCTGAACGGCATCGGTCTTTTGACCGGCGGTTTCATGATCGTCTACTTTGCGTTGAAGGTCGCCGGTGACGGCCAGGGGCTGATCGCCGGTTTCCAGAATGTGAAGAACTACGAGCCGCAGATGTTCAACAGCCTCGGCGGCGCGCAGCAGGCGGTTCCTTTCACCACGCTCTTTTCGGGCGTGCTGCTGATCAACGTGTTCTACTGGTGCACCAACCAGCAGATCATCCAGCGCACCCTCGGCGCCAGCTCCCTCGCGGAAGGGCAGAAGGGCGTACTGCTGACCGGGCTGCTGAAACTGCTCGGCCCCCTCTATCTGGTATTGCCCGGACTGGTCGCGTACTACCTGCACCAGAAGGGCGTGCTGACGGTCGGCTTCAAGCCGAACAGTTCGGTGATCGACTCATCGCTGGCTTACGGTTCGCTGGTGCGCCACGTGCTGCCGCCGGTGCTGACCGGTTTCTTCGCCGCCGTGATGGTCGGCGCGATCCTGTCGAGCTTCAACTCCGCCTTGAACTCCACCTGCACGCTGTTCAGCCTCGGCCTCTACCGCGAATACATCCGCCCGCAGGCGTCCGATCCCGAAGTGGTCAGTTCCGGCAAGTGGTTCGGCCTCCTGATCGCGATCGTATCGGTCGGAATCGCCCCGCTGCTCTACAAGGTAGACAGCATTTTCAGTTACCTGCAGCGGATGAACGGCATCTACTTCATCCCGCTGCTGGCGGTGGTGCTGGTCGGCATCGTGTCGAAGCGGGTTCCGGCGGCCGCCGCGAAGTGGGCGCTGCTCGGCGGCGCGTTCCTGATCGCGTTCTGCTACTTCGTGCCTCCCTTCGACCTCGTGGTCAAGGCGATGAACGAATATATCTTCCTCGGATTGGTTTTCATGTATCTGCTGATCTTCATGTTCATCTACGGCGAAATTGCGCCGCGCAAGGATGAATACGTGCAGTTCGACGCCAAAGTCGTCGACCTGACCCCGTGGAAGCACGCCAGACTCGCCGGAGCCGCCCTGCTGCTGGTCGTGCTCGCCATCTATATGATCTTCGCCGACAGCAGCGTCCTGAAATAGTCCGGTCCGCGGCTTTGCCACCGGCCGCCGGGGGCAAAGCCGTTCAGCGGGCGGCGGCTGGACGGGCCAGCTCTTTGCGGAAATTGTTCCAATCGATGCCGCGCAGCAGCACCAGGAGGTTGCCGTAGATTTTCTCATGGTAGCCGTTTTCGGGGAGGCGCATTTCGGCGATCGCTTTTTCGACCTCCCAGTTCTGGACGGCGATGCGGAAAGCGGCGACCACCGTGCCGGTCCGGTCGCTGCCGTGCCAGCAGTGGATCAGCAGCGGTTTCGGGGCGTCCCGCACGATGCGGACCGCGTTCAGCAGATCCTTTTCCGTCACGCTGCCGGTGTTGACGCCGCAGCGGAACTCCTTCAGCTCCAGCCCGCGGATCAGCTTCAGGTCGGAGTGATAGTTGCGCAGATTCAGGATGCTTTTAAAGCCCCGCTTCGCCAGCGCCTCGAACTCCTTGCGCCCCGGCTGCCCGGAGCGGAATATGCCCAGCTCTTCATCCACCGCCTTGAAGTTGGTCGGATTCGTGCCGTCTCCCGCGGTGGCCCACGGCGCGACGATCAGCATCAGCAGAAAATAAAACAGCCGGACCATGAAGCCTCCCTGCGTTCGGTTGAAAATTCCGGGTATTGCGCAATATAGCACCAACAGGCGCGTTTTTCCAATTTTCAGAGATCGCCATAGGGGATGAAGAAAACCGCGCCGCCGCTCCTGCCGCCGTCGGTTTCGTGCCGGAACATCCCGGCGCAGAACGACCACCTGCTGCGCCCCGGCCCCTCCAGCCGGCTGATGAACGGGAAAATCGAATATTCGGTCAATCCGTCCCTGCTTCTCTCGCGGTAAAGCCCGCCCAGCACGTTCAGGTCGCGGATGTTTTCATCGCCCCGGTCGCGCGCGATCAGCCCCAGCAGCCAGCGGCTCTCAAACTCGCCCTCCTGCCGCGAATAGTTCCAGAGCAGCCCCAGCAACGCCTTGCCCTCCACCCTTTCCCGCTCCGTGCAGAAGCGGCGCGCCATCTCCTGAAACAGGGCCTGCCGCGCCTTCCAATCCTCCGGCACCGGCCCTTCCAGGCGCAGCTTTTCCAGCAGCGCGGCAGCTTCCTGCTTCCACGTTTCGTATGCCCCGGCATCTTTTTTCCCGTCGGGCTGTTCTCTCAGGAGCACCGGCAGCTTTTCCAATGTCTCCCGATCCGCCTCGTCCTTCCAGACCTGTACGCGGGTCGTACTCCGGGAACCGAGCAGCATTCCGGCCGTATATTTCACCGATTCCAGTTCCACCTCGCTTCCGCCGCCACGCCGATATATATGCTCCGGCAGCGTATAACCACCGCACCGGCGCTCCTCCCTGCGGCTGAACAACGGCGACGGCAGCACGCCGCCGCCGGGGCGCCGGTTGTCGCTGAACAGCGGCCAGACGCCGAAGCTGTCGCCGTCCTTTTCCAGCAGCGGCCACAGGAAATGCCAGTCCCACCCCGGCCGGCTGCTGCGTCGTTTCACACCTCCCACCGGGCCGAGCAGGTTGAACTTGAAATTTTCGCCGTTGTGCCGATAATAGTAGAACGGGAAAAGCATGTTTTCATCTCCGACTTTCCAGAACAGCGGCAGTACGCCCCAGTCACTCTTTTCCCACCAGACCGGACCGACCAGCCGGAAGTCCTGATAACGCCAGCAGAGCGGCAACACTCCGAAAGCTCTGGAACGGCGGTCATCGCCGTACCGCCAGACCACCGGCCCGGCATAATTCCATTCCTTCGACAGATACGCCAGCGGAAACAGGCCGCCCGATACGGTTTCGCCGTTTTCACGATTCCAATAGACCGGGCCGGCGAGGTTGAAACTCCGCGACAGCCACGCCAGCGGAAACACGCCCCATGAACCGTTTTCCGGCTTCCACCAGACCGGACCGGCGAGGTTGAAGCTCCGCGACAGCCACGCCAGCGGGAACAGGCCGCCCGACTTCATGCCGTCCCCATCCGAACTCCACCACACCGGACCGGCAAGGCCGAAATTCCGCTTTACCCACAGCAGCGGAAATGCCCCCCAGCCGTCCACTCCCCGTTCGTCGCGCGACCACCAGGCCGGCCCGCAGTACCCCCATTGCGGCGAAGTGAACATCAACGGGAAAATCCCCCACGACACCGTGCTGCCGTTCTCCCGGTTCCAATAGACCGGACCGGCAAGGCTGAAATCCCGCAGCAGCCACAGCACCGGGAAGAGTCCGCCACCCTTCACCTTTCCCGCCTCCAATTCCCACCAGACCGGACCGGCCACGCTCAATTCCGGTTTCAGCCACAGCAGAGGGAATATGCCCCTCGAACTGTTGTCGCCATCCCACCAGACCGGACCGGCGATCCCGAAATCCTGCACGATCCACGCCAATGGGAAAACACCCCATGAATTGTTGTCCGGCTTCCACCACACCGGGCCGGCAAGGCTGAAATCCGGCGTGATCCACGCCAGCGGAAACACGCCCCACGAACTGTTTTCCGGCTTCCACCACGCCGGGCCGATGTGATTCCACTCCACCGACGAGTGCAGCAGCGGGAAAACGCCCCACGATTCGGTATTGCCTCCGTAGAGAGTACGATAGAAAAGACCGGCCATCCGAAAGTCGGGAGTATGACACCACACCGGAAACACCCCATAGGCGCGGGCGCCGTTTTCTCCCGACTTCCACCACACCGGGCCGGCATAGCCGCCGCGCGCGCCGAAGCGCGCCAGCGGGAACACGCCCCAGCTCTCCGGCGACCGCCAGCCGAGCAGGCAGTAGCCGCCGCCGGGGCCGTGGTGAAACAGCGGCCACATCCCGAAGTTCCGCTCGGTCCAGTAGCCGTTCAGCGCCCAGCCGCTCCGGTCGTTCCACGCGAAGAGCGGAAACAGCACCGACCGCTCCCGGCCGTCCTGCACGTAAAAGGGGCGCACCGCAAAGCCCTGCGCATCGAAGTCCGCCAGCGGCCACAGGATCGCCCCGCTGCCGCCCGCGTTGAAGTAGAACGGCCACAGATTCACCGCCTCCTGATCGAAGCTGACCTCAACCTCCTTCGCCAGCGGCGACACCCGCATCGCCCGTTTGGAAGAAACACACCCGCCCGCCAGCAACGCGACCGCGCCGGCAACCGCCAGAATCCGAAATACTTGCACAGGGACCTCCATGGTTCAACACGGAATAAGACGGCAATGCGCCGCCGTTTCTTAGAGCGACGCGACAAATGAAGAAATTTCGCGCCGGAACCGCTCCGGCGCGAACCGCTCGGCATTGGCGACCAGCGCCGCCGTATCGAAATTCTGCGCTTCGAACCGCTCGATCGCTTCGCACAGCAGATCGGTTTCGGGCCGGGCGAAGAACAAACCGGTTCTGCCGTCCACGACCGTTTCGAGCGCACCGCCCTGCCCAAGTGCGATCACCGGAGTACCGGCGGCCTGCGCCTCCAGCGGCACGATCCCGAAATCCTCGACGCCGGGGAACAGCAGCGCCCGCGCTCGGGCATAAAGACGGCGCAACTCCTGCTGGCCGGGGCGCCCGGCGAATTCGATCCCGTTCCCGGATAGTGCTTCGAGTTCGGCGCGCATACCGCCGTCCCCGACCAGAATCAGCCGCCGCCCCAGTTTCCGGCAGGCCGCGATCGCCAGATCGGGCCGCTTGTAGGCGATCAGCTGGCCGACGAACAAATAGTAATCCTCTTTGGGCGAACCGGCGGCTTCCCGGAAGAAACCGGACTCCACCGGCGGATAGATCACCGTCGACTCCCGGCCGTAAATCCGCCGGATCCGGTCGGCCACGAAACCGCTGTTCGCGATGAACGCATCCACCGAATCGGCCGACGCCAGATCATAACGCCGCAGATAGTCGCGGAATATCCGCATCGCCGCCTTTCCGGCCAGGCCGGTCGTGCGGTAGTAATCCTCGTACATGTCCCACAGATAGCGCATCGGCGTATGGCAGTAACAGACGTGCAGCGCCTCCTTCGGCTTGCGCACTCCCTTGATCGGGCCGGATTCGCTGCTGACGATCAGCTTGTAGCCGGAGAGGTCCAGCCGCCGGATCGCGACGGGCATCAGCGGCAGGTACTTCTGGCAGTTCCGCCGGGCGCCGGGCAATCGCCCGATGAAGCTCTCGACGATCCGGTGCGACGAAAAGGGCTCCCCGATCGCCTCCGGGTTCCATGCGTGGGTGAAGATGTCCGCCTCCGGCCACAGGCGGCAGAATTCGGCCAGCACGTTCTCACCGCCGCGGCGGTTGACCAGCCAGTAGTGCAGCAGCGCGGTCTTCTGCGGCTCCATCAGTAGGCCCCCCGGCAGAACAGCACTTCCTTGATCGTCTTCAGAAAGATGAAATAGTCCATCCAGATCGACCAGTTCATGATGTAGTTCATATCCAGCGCAACCCGGTTCGGATAGTCCACCTCGCTGCGCCCGGAGACCTGCCACAGCCCGGTGATGCCGGGCTTGACCCGCTTGAGCAGTTCATATTTGTCGCCGTAATACTTCACCTCGTCCGCGACGATCGGCCGCGGCCCGATCACCGCCATCTCGCCGGTCAGCACATTCCAGAACTGCGGCAGCTCGTCGAGGCTGGTCTTGCGCAGGAAACGGCCCAGCGGGGTGATGCGCGGGTCGTTCACCAGCTTGAACTTTTCGCGCCACTCGCGTTCCAGCTCCGGGTCCTCCGCCAGCAGCTGCTCCAGCCGCTGGTCGGCGTCGGCGTACATGGTGCGGAATTTCAGCACCCGGATCGGCTTGCCGCCGACGCCGAGCCGGTTCGCCCGGTACAGCATCGGCCCCCGGGAGGTCAGCTTGATCCCCAGCCCGATCACCAGCAGCAGCGGAAACGCCATCACGATCGCCAGCACCGCGATCACCACTTCCGCCAGCCACTTGCACACGCGCGGCAGGGCCATCAGCAGCTGGTTGCGGATCTCCAGCGCGCTGCACCCGTCCAGATTGACCGGATAACTCCACGCGATCGAAAACACTTCGTTCGACGGCACCAGCAGCACGTGCAGGAAATACTCCGAGTACTGCTTCAGCAGCGACTCCATGATATGGAACGGCACGCAGCAGATCACGTAGGAGACCTGCCGCTCCCGGCCGATCCGGACTCCGTCCGCCAGTTTTCCCAGCACCGGCACTCCGCCGACCTCCGTTCCCTGCTTGTCGGGATGGTCGTCCACAAACCCCACCGCCCGGAAACCGAAGAACTTGTCGCGGGCGATCCGCTGCACCATCAGCTGCCCGCCCAGCCCGGCCCCGGCGATCAGCACCGGAATCTGCCCGACTCCCCACCGTTTCATCAGCGAACGGCACCACCACCGGGTCAGCGGCAGCAGCAGGAAGGTCAGCCCCCAGCTCGCCACCAGCGCCACGCGCGAATACAGCTCCACCTGCCGCGTCAGCGCCAGATAGCCGAAAAGCAGGAGATAGCTCAGACTCACCGACAAAAACACCCGGCGCAGCTCCTCCACCGGCCCCAGCGCCGCGCCGGGATAGAACGGGTTGCCGTGGTAGAGCCGGATCGCCGCGTTGCAGAGCAGCATCACCGGCACCAGCGGCCACAGCCCGACGCACTCCTCAAGCGTGTAATAGGCCCCCATCAGGTGATAGATCCACAGACACCCGGCCAACACGAACGCGGCGGTAAAGAGATCGTTCAACAACAGCAGCAGGACCCGGCAACGGGCTTCTCTCATAAATCGGCTCCTTCGCGCCCGGCTCCGGGGCGTTTTTTCCATAACTGATAGTCGTGCCTGTAGCAGCGGAACTCCCGCACCATATCCCAGGGGCCGCCGGCGGGAGCGGGCTCCCCCTTCTCCAGCAGCACGTAATCGCCGCCGCCGCGGGCGAACCGGCAGGAACTGCCCCCGGCCAGATAGCCGGTCTGCACGAACCGGCGCGGCACCACCACCTGCGGCAGCTTCCGGCTGAAATACTCGAACGGATCAAGCTCCGGCTCGAAATAGCGCGGCCCCCTGTAATCCGCCGCGATCCATCCGGCCAGCTCGACGTTGCCCCGGTAGAGCGCGGATTTCTTTTTGGAGGTGTGCTCCTTGATCACCGGCCCGGCGGCGGCACCGGTGAAAGCCAGCACCAGAAACGCCAGAATCCCGCGCAGCACCGCCGGAGTGAACCACTGCGGCCTCCACCGCTTCAATTCTTCCCACGCCCGGATGCCGAACAGCGCCGACCAGCCGAACGCCAGCGGCGCAACCGGAGTCAGGTAGCGCGTCGACAAAAACAAATAACGGTCGTGCACCAGAATCTGCGCGGCCACCAGCACCGCGTGGCCCACCACGACCGCCGCGATCACGCCCTCCTCACGGGAGAACTCCCGGCGGCGGATGCGCCCGATCACCGCCAGCAGCGCCGGCACGCCGAACCACACGTAAAATCCCTCAAAAAAAGTCTTGACATAGTCGCAGAGTTCCCCGAACGAGAACGGCAGAAAGCCGCTCTCCCCCGGAACCTCCAGCGCCTCCAGCGGCGATTCCGCCGCCGGCTCCGCTCCGGATGCCGGGGCCGCCGGGGCCGGTACAGCGGCAGGAGGAGCCGCCAGTGGCGGATTCAACCGCAGTTCCACCTTCTGCCACAGCGCGGCATAGCGCGAGTCGGGCACCGGATACCCGATCATTTTCCAGTTGATCAGCAGCGCCGGCAACATCAGCGCCAGCGCCAGCACCGCCGCCGCCAGCGTCCGCCACGGGAAGGAGCGCGACGCGATCTCCCATACTCCGACCGCGCACCAGATCAGAAACAACACGACCACCAGATCCGCGCGCGAAGTCACGCCGATCGCGGTACCCAGCGCCAGCAGGCCGTAAACGGCCGTCCGCCTCGCGTTGCGGCAGAGCACCACCAGAGCCAGCGCGACCAGCGCGACCGCGAGGGTTTTCAGGTTGTCCCGCAGCCCCTCGCCGGCGATCTGCTGCAATTCGGCGCAGATCACATAGAGGAAGGTTCCGACCCATGCGGCCCGTTCACCCCAGACCAGCCGGAACAGCGAATAGAGCGGAAACACGCAAAGCGCGAAGACCAGCACCGCCGCCAGCCGGCACCCCGCAAACCCGGATATGCCGAACAGCCAGCAGAAACACCCCGCCAGCGTCTGGTGCAGCATCGGGATGCGCGGATGGAACGCATAATTCCACTCTCCGGCGGCGAACGCCTCCGCCATCGGCGCATAACGGGTCGCCACATCCGGCGCCGGAAAGACGTTGATTGCGGCCAGACCGAGGCCCAGCGCCAGCGCCAGCAGAAAAAGCGCAATACTTTTATGACCGGCCCCCCAGCCGTCCGGCGCGGTCAGTTTTCCCCACAAAGCAGATATCGTCATTCCCCATTCCCGTCGCCGTCCCCACCGTCGAACGGATGGCGGCGTTTTCTTGCTTGCTTATGATAATCCGTATTATTATATAACGCCGTGTGCAAGTTTTATTGGTAAAAAACGAAAAAGAGCATGCTTGGGCTATTAATAGCCGAAATATCGATTAAGTTAGGTTAGCTACAACCAACTTAGAAAGGTATTCAAGCATGCTCACGGAAGACTATATCACCGAAGTGTATTGTTTCATAGACGACATGATGAAAGAATGTTGGAAA
>NZ_QEKH01000031.1 GCF_003096415.1 Victivallis vadensis
ATTCCCTTTATGTTGAGATTTTGAGTTACTCAAAATAAAAGGCAGATGCAACCTTGTCAAACAACACATCCCATCACAAAATTTGGGACATTATCGAATTTTTGGGAGAATATAAAAAAGCAACTATTTATTACTACCAGGAAATCTTCAAGCGTCTTACAGACGTTGAAATAACCGATATTTCAATCAATGGTGAAATCCTCAGTATAAAAGTTCGGGTAAATTGGAAAAATGAATGGTCTCACTATGTTGTTGACCAACCGAATATTACATATCAGGGAGTTAATGTTCTGGGAGTTGATATTTGGCCATTACAAGTCTTCTGCAATTATATCTCCGAACTATTCACTACAGTTCAGGATAAATGCAAACAAATACCGTGGTCATCCTGGCTAAATTTCACTAATAAAAATTAATATTAATTTTCAATCTTTACGATTAGTTTCTGTCGAGAGCTTAGAATCAGCCTGTCATTTTCAGGTATTTTCCCCGTCACTTTTTTCGTTTGATGCTCGCATCTGTAAAAAATAGCAGGGAATCTACTCAAAAATTGACTTCACAGTTTATTAAATTTTCGTTCTAAGCGAGCATAAACATTTTTACCAAGTGGACTTAAGCGCAAATCAATCGTTTGAAGTCCATTTGGCGAAAATCGAATGACACATACTCATCACTTCCTTTTCACCACCAGAAACCGTGAGGGAAGATTTTTTCAATATCAACCGGGGCGAATGCTTCCATCTCAGGAAGCTTACCAGCAATTTGCCAGAATCCGGGAACGATTTTATGGTTATATCCCAAAAAATAAACAAAATTGTAATCCCATTCCGGTTTATCCGGCAACATAACCTCCAGGAAATAATACTCCTCCGAACTCTGGTTGCCGAAATCTCCGAAGCCTTCCGGTTTATCGACAAAAAATGAAGTGAATATCATCTTCGTTCCCACCGGTAGTTCCAGATACTCTTCGCCACCTAATAAGTTATGATCGATTTCCCGTTCAAAACCATTCCAAACCATGCAGCCCGCATATTTTTTGCTGATATCATAACGCGAAACCAGCCGACAACGCAACGGATGAGCCAAAACCATCGTTTTATGGAAATCATACCTATAGCAGCCGTTTTCCAACCGTTTAGTCAACTGGACCAAACTTGATCCATACAACTCCGTTTCCATATTGCACGAATGAAATCCGCAAAGGCAGAAGATGACCATTCCTCCGAACAATGTCAGGAAAGCTTTTTTTTGACAGGAATTGCCGGTTTTCATCAATATCATCCTTTTATTCGACTCCGTCCCCCATAAGATACTCCTTCCTGAAGATGAAATCAACCCTGCCGTCGATCGCCCGCGACTTCTTCATGCAAAAAAGAGCCGCTCCGGGGAATTTCTCCGGAACGGCTCTTTTGAGGTTGGCTTGCCTCTTACGCGGGAGTCACCACGTTGATCGTACTCTCTCCGCGCAGCGAAGCGACCGCTTCGCGGAAAGCGGCCATGTGCTTCGTCGCGAGATGGGCGCGCAGATGGTCCACCGACTCCCAGCTCTCCAGAATCGTCACGTAGTCGCCTTTGACTTCGGGACCGATTCCGGCGTTCACGTCGACGCACGGCTCGTACCGGATGCAGCCTTCCTCGGCCAGCACCGTCGGCACGTTCGCTTTCAGGACCTGCATGTATTTCTCCATGCAGCCCGGTTTGATTTCACTGCGGGCAATCACATTGATCATTTTCAAAATTCTCCAAGATACGCCTGTTTCAAAATTCCGCCCAGAATCCGTTCCGAATCGGAGACCGGAACCGGATACGGGGCAAGTTCCAATTTCATCCGGTTTTCACTGCCGCTCGCGGCCGTCGCCGCCAGCAGCTCCGGAGTGATGCCGTCACAATCCTTCAACGCGCCCGGCACGCCCACCGAATCCAGGAAACGGCGGTACGACGCGATCACTCCGCGCGGCTCATCGCCGGGGAAGTAATCCGCCAGCCGCATCGTCCGCTCCGCCACCTTCGGGTTGCCGAGGTAGTAGCTCCATGATGCGGGCAGCAGCATCGCCACCGCGATTCCGTGTTCCAGTCTGCCGAACCATGAGAAGCTGCACAGATGCGGCAGGCCGGTCGACTTGAAACGGATCACCATGCCGCCCAGCGTCGCCGCCATGCTCATGTTGTTCCGCGCGGCGGCATTCCCGCCGTCGGCAATCGCCGCGGGCAGGTTCTCGACGACCAGCCGGATGCCGGTCAGCGCCCACTCGTTCGCCAGCGCCGAATTCGCGTCGGCCCCGACGTTCAGGAAGCCTTCGATCAGGTGCGCCAGCGCGTCACAGCCGGTGGCACGCGTCACGGCGGGCGGCATCGAATGCGTGAACGCCGGAATCGGGAGCGCCAGCGCCGGAACGATGAACCTCTCCGAAATCAGCTTCTTCACTCCGAGCCGATGATCGACGATGTTCGCGTAGGGGGTCGCCTCCGAACCGGTGCCGGAGGTGGTCGGAATGCAGATCACCCGGTCCGGCGCCGCTTCGGGATACACCCGCGAATAGCAGTCCGAACCGAAGTGTTCCTCCAGCTTCCAGCCCGACTGCATCGTCAGGTAGGCCGCCTTGGCCGCATCCATCACGCTGCCGCCGCCGAGGGCGATCACCGCGGCCGGATTGACCTCCTGCAGCAGCGCCGCCATCCGCTCCACGGTTTCGACGCCGGGTTCGGCCTCAATCTCCGAAAAACGGACCGCGTTGCGGTCCGCCGCCCGGAGCACCGCTTCCAGATGCGCCCACGCGCCGTTGGCCTCGACCGAACGGCGGCCGGTAAAGACCGCCACCGGCCCGGACGGACGGCGCTTCAGCTCAGCCGTCAGCGCCGCCCACGGCTCTTTCAGCACAATCCGTTCACCCGGAACGGACTCGATCAGGTCCGCCGTAATCATCGCGCGCCTCCCTTAGTGGATGCCCGTTCCCGAGCAGACGCCGTGATACCAGTTCGGATTGTTGAAAATATCGCACGGTTCCGCCTGCGCCTCCAGCTCGTCGATTTCGGCGACGACGCCGTCGAGGTATTCGCGGATGCGCAGCGCCGTTTCGTCCAGGCGCGCGATCAGCCCCGCATTGCGGATCTGGATCGTTTCAAGGCCGAACGGCTTCGCGCAGTCGAGCCACTGGGTGCGGAACGAGGCATCGAACTCCTGCGCCGCCGCAATCACCGACGGGATCACCGACACCGCGATCTGCCGCAGCGCGATCCGGTCGTCGTTCGCATAGGCGTCGATCAGCGCGCTGCGCATTTCGGTCTTCTGGATCAGCAGATCGAGCGCGTTGATGATATGCTCGAAATCCCCCGCCGCCTTGTCGTCCTGATGCGGCAGCAGCTTGCGGAGCATCTCGTCATAATGATCGGTGATCTTCAGGTCGAACTCCGGGTCGTGCCGCAGGCATTCGTCGAAATAGATGCCCATCAGAGGATCGTCCCAGATCAGCATCGACGGAGACACCGTATACTTTTTGTCCCCAGCGGTCAACGTCGCCTGGATGCCGCCCGCGGTGATGTTCGCCTGGAAGCTGCTGCCGCAGGTCGCCGCGAAACGGGCGGCGGTGGTCTTCGTGTCGTCCGGCTTCACGCCGAACGCCAGATCCGCCGAGTAGACCAGTCCGGCCAGCGCCGAATCGTAGTTGCAGTAGGCGCCGTCGTCGCCCCACATCGTGAAGAACAGCTCCTGCACTTTCATCTTGCGGCAGGCTTCGATGCAGGGAATCACCGTCGAACGGGTCTTTTCGTGGTCGTACCACATCCGCGTCCAGGTCCAGATGCCGGAACCCATCACCGGCTCGAAGCCGATGTCGCGATGGCGGCGGATCATCTTCTCGTAGGACTCCGCATCCTCATGGTAGTAATCCCAGTAGACCAGCTGGACGTTCTTCGGAATCTTTTTCTGCACGCTCTCCGGAATCGGGCTGGTGAAGTCGTAGTAATTCTGCTCCGGATTGCTGAGCCGGAAATACATGTCCGACCAGATCAGCGGTGCCACGCCATGCTTTTTGCAGATTTCGTTGACTTTGCCGAGATGGCGGTTGAACAGCTCGAACGGCGCTTCAAAGCCGTGGTAATCGATGAACTTGCCGCGGCCGAGGTCGTGAGTTTCGTCCATGCCGATGTGAATCCGGCGGCTGTCAAGCGCCTCGCTCCAGAACGCGATCATCTTGTCGATCAGCTCGTAGGTTTTCGGCTCGTCGACCATCAGCACCTTGGCGGTATCACTGATCTTGCCGTAAGCGCCGTGCCAGCGGATGATCTGCTCCAGGTGGCCCAGCGTCTGGATGCAGCCGACCAGCTCGATGCCGAGCTTCTTCGCGTAGGCGTCCAGTTCTTTGATCTCATCGATCGAATAAGCGCCGCGCATATATCCGAAGAAAGGCTCGCCCGGCAGCCGGTAGGTGTCCTCGGTGTAGAGCATCACCAGATTGTAGCCGGAAAGCGACAGGCGACGGAACCACAGCTTCAGGTGGTCCACCTTCATGACCATATTCCGGGAGACGTCCAGCATGATGCCGAGCATCTTGAACGGAGTCGTCTCCTCGCCTTCGAGCTTCGCCAGCGCCGAACCGACGCCGCGCGCCGCCGCCGCGACCGAATTGTATTCGACCAGCACTTCGCCCGTCGAACGGATCACCCGCGAAACCGTTCCTTCCGCCTCGATGCGGCGGAATTTCAGCTTGAGGCCGCGGCCGCCGTCGACCACCGGATATTCCTCGCCCAACGTATCGAGCAAATCGAACAATTCTTCCGGCGTCTCATCGCGCCGCCACACCAGTTTGGAAACCTGACTCATGCTGACTGATCCTTACTGTTTTTCGTGAGTTATAAAAAATAACGGAACCGCCGCGCTTTGTAACACGACTGTTCCGTTGATTTATTCGCAATCCGGAAAAAGCATTACTTCTTCTGGAAGAGGCTGCGGATACGCTTGCCGACGATTTCAGCCGGATGCTCGCCGAGGGCGGCGCGCTTGGCTTTCAGGGTCGGAGCGCCGTTGCGGGCCTCGGCGATCCACTTCTTCGCGAACTCGCCGGATTCGATGCGGCGCAGCGATTCCTTCATGCGGGTCTTGACTTCCGGATTGATGATCCACGGGCCGTTGTCGTACTCGCCCCACTCCGCGGTATTGGAGATCACCGCATTCATCTTCTGGATGCCGCCTTCGTAGATCAGGTCCACGATCAGCTTGGCTTCGTGAATGCACTCGAAATACGCCATCTCCGGCGGATAACCGGCTTCGATCAGGGTCTCGAAACCGTACTTCATCAGGTCGACCATGCCGCCGCAGAGGACGTTCTGTTCACCGAAGAGGTCTTCATAGGTTTCCTGTTCGAAGGTGCATTCGAGCACGCCGGCGCGGGTCAGGCCTTCGGCCTTCGCGATCGCGAGGGCGACTTCTTTGGCCTTGCCGCTCGGATTCTGCTTCACGGCGATCAGGCCGGGCACGCCGAATCCCTCGACGAAGCGCTTGCGCTCCTCGGTGCCGGGGCTTTTCGGGGCGATCATGATCACATCGACATCCTTGGTCGGCTTGATTTCGCCGAAAACGATGCTGAAACCGTGGGAGAAGGAGAGCGTCTTTCCGGGAGTGATGACCGGGGCGATCTCGGCATTGTAGACCGGGCCGTGCAGCTCGTCGGGCAGCAGGATATGGATGATATCCGCGCGCTTGGCCGCATCGGTGACCGACATGGTTTCAAAGCCGTCCTGGTCGGCCGCGTCCTTGGACTTGCCGGGACGGATACCGATGATCACATTCAGACCGGAATCGCGCATGCAGAGCGCCTGGGCGCGGCCCTGCGCGCCGTAACCGATCACGGCAATGGTTTTGCCGTTCAGCACGCCGAAATCGGCATCGCCGTCATGGAGAATCGCCATGTTTTCCATTTTTATGAATACTCCTTACGTATAAATTGGCCGGGAAATTCCGGCCGGTTTCCTTGAATCCATTGATCCCATATCCGAATAATATAACCGCCGTAATCCGCAATTGCAAATCCTCCGCCGAAATCTTACCTTGATTTTCCCCCTTGCGAGCAGGTTGCAGATTCGCCGCCGGGCGGCTATATTACCGGAATGAATACGATCCCGACACAATCCGACCTGCCGGTGCGCTCCGTGCTGCCGGAGCTGGTTTCAGCTCTGGAGCGGCATGGCAGTGCCGTGCTTTCCGCCGCGCCGGGCGCGGGCAAGACCACGCTGGTCCCCCCTGCCCTGCTCGAAGCTTTCGCCCCGGCCTCCGGGAAAATACTGCTGCTCGAACCGCGCCGGGTCGCCGCCCGCGCCGCCGCCCGCCGCATCGCCTCCATCCTCGGCGAACCGGTCGGGGAGCGGGTCGGCTATGTCGTGCGGGGCGACTCGAAGCAGAGCGCCCGGACCCGCATTCTCGTGGTCACCGAGGGCGTGTTGCTGCGGCTGCTTCAGGACGATCCGATGCTCGACGGCGTCGGGCTGGTGATCTTCGACGAATTTCACGAGCGCAGCCTCGACGCCGACCTCGACCTTGCGCTGACGCTCGACCTGCGCGAAAACCTGCGCCCCGAACTCAAGCTGGTCATCATGTCCGCAACGCTCGACCTCGCGCGGGTCGCCGGAATCCTCGGCGGCGCGCCGGTGATCGACGCGCCGGGCCGCCAGTTCCCGGTCGAGCAGCGCTGGAGCGCCGAAGCCGTGGACCGGTTCCGTCCGGCTCCCGCCGTCGCCCGCGCCTGCATCGGCCTTTATAAAGAAAAGGCTGGCGACATGCTCGTTTTCCTGCCCGGCATGCGGGAGATTCAGGAGGTCGCCGCGATGCTCGAATCCGCATTGCCCGCCGATGCGCTGATCCTGCCGCTGCACGGTTCGCTTTCGCCCGCCGAACAGGATGCGGCTCTGGCTCCCACTCCCCCCGGCAGGCGCAAGGTGGTGCTCGCGACCAACGTCGCCGAAAGCAGCCTGACCATCGACGGGGTCACGCTGGTGGTGGATTCCGGGCTGGAGCGGCGGATGCGTTTTTCTCCCGCCGCCGGCATGTCGTTCCTCGAAACCTGCCGCATCTCCAAAGCGTCGGCCGCGCAGCGCGCCGGACGCGCCGGACGTACCGCCCCCGGCACCGCCCTGCGGCTGTGGAGCGAATTCGACCACCGCCAGCTGGCCGAACAGACGCCGCCTGAAATCTTCGACGCCGAGCTGACCTCCTTCGCCCTCGAACTGGCCCGCTGGGGCGCGACGCCGGAGCAGCTGCGCTGGCTCGACGCGCCGCCCGCCGCCGGTTTCGCCGCCGCGCAGCGGCTGCTGCGGGAGCTGGGAGCCTTCGACGGCGCGAACCGCCTGACCGCGCGCGGCCGCAAACTGGCCGGGCTGCCGGTCCATCCCCGGCTCGGCATGATGCTGCTGGCCGCCGCCGAACGCGGCGAAACGCCGCTGGCCGCCGAAATCGCCGCGCTGCTCGAAGAACGGGATTCCTTCCGCAGTTTCGACGGAGTGGACCTCGGAGAACGCATCCGCCGGATGCGCCGCCGTCCGGGCGAATTCCGCAACCAGCTCGTAATCAAGAAACAGTTGCTCGGGCTGATGAAGGCTCCCGACCGGGAACTCGATCCCGACCGGTCGGGAGTGCTGACCGCCTTCGCGTTCCCGGACTGGATCGGACGCGCCCGGAGCCGCCACAGCCGCAGCTATCTGCTGAGCGGCGGCGCCGGGGCCTCGCTGCCTGAAAACGACGTGCTGTGCCGCAGTGAATTTCTGGCCGTCGCCCGGCTCACCGGGAGCGCGGGACGCGACAGCCGCATCGAACTGGCCGCGCCGCTCGACCGCGCCGAGCTCGAAGCCGCCTTCGCCGACCGGCTGGCGGAACACACCGCCGTCGAGTTCGACCCGGAGCGGGAACGGGCCGTCGCCCGCCGCGAAACCCGGCTCGGCGCGCTGGTGCTGAGCGCCGCCCCCGCCGAACCGCCTCCCGGCGCGATTCCGGCGGCGGTGCTGAACGCCGCGCTGGAACGCGGCATCGAACTGCCTCCCTCCGACCAGAAAGGGGCCGCCGCGCTGCTGAAAAAGGTGCGCTTCGCCGCCCGGCAGGAGCCAAACCGCTATCCCGACTGGTCGCCGGAAAGCTGGCAGACGGTTCTCCCCGGCCTTGCGCTGCCGTTTCTCGGAGCGGTCCGCAGTTTTGCGGAGCTGCGCAAAGCCGACTGGCACACGATTCTGCAGAACGCGCTCGGCTACGACCTGCTGCGCGAGCTTAATCAGGAGTACCCGGATTTCTTCACCACGCCGGTCGGAGCGTCGCACCGGATCGACTACGACCGGGAGCAGCCGACGCTGCCGGTCCGGGTGCAGGAGCTGTACGGCGTCAAAACGCACCCGACGGTGGGCCGGTCGAAATTCCCGCTGCGGCTGGAACTGCTCTCCCCCGCCCACCGCCCGGTCCAGGTCACGACCGACCTGCCCGGCTTCTGGGCGGGCAGCTGGAAACTGGTGCAGAAAGAGATGAAGGGACGCTACCCGAAGCATTTCTGGCCCGACGACCCGGCCGACGCCGTCCCCACCACCCGCACCAAAGCCAAGATGTAATCTCTTCCCCGGCAGATCGGTACAAATTCCGTACCATCCGCCAGCGGAGTGTTCCATTCTCAACGCCCGGCACAAAAGCGTCGCCTTGCGTGAATGCTGAAAATTGCAAAGATCATTTGCTTTCCACGGCTGAGCATGGTAAAGTAAAAGAAGAGTTCAACCAACGGAAAGGATTTCTGCACGAACCGAATAAAAATAAAATGATATCCGACAACTGATTTTCGGCGTCACCTCTGAACTGGCACTTCATAACTCGACGCTTGCAAGAACCTCCGAAAAATCGGCGGCTTCGGTATTTTGTATCAAAATACCGGCGCACCTTGATTTCGGTGTTTTCTTGCAGCGCTGTGCCAGGCGTAGAGGTGGACACTCATTTTGAGGTGCGCCTCTTTCTCTGTTTTAAGGCATCTCATCTCAAATCTGTTCAACGAAAATCAGCAGATTTAAAGTTCAACAGGAGAAAAAGAGATGCTGTTTTTCCCACGCGCCCCCCCGGTTCATCCGTATTGTTCTTTGGAATTGAGCCAATTTCAAAAAGATTGGCTCTTTTGAAATTACCTCGAATTACAATGTCAATCGAAAAACAATACGGAGGAAAACTCATGAAAAATCTGATCGGCATATTCCTGATCGCGGCAATCGCGGCGGTCGGCCTTTACGGACTCCACACCTACAACCAGAAAAAAGAACGCGAAGCACAACTCGAAATCGCCCGGCTTGAACAACAGAAACTCGAAGAAGAACGCCGCCGCGAAGAAGCACTGAAAAAAGCGGAAGCGGAAAAACGGCGACTTGCCGAAGAACAGCAACGCCGCGAAGAAGCACTGAAAAAAGCGGAAGCGGAAAAACGGCGACTTGCCGAAGAACAGCAACGCCGCGAAGAAGCACTGAAAAAAGCGGAAGCGGAAAAACGGCGACTTGCCGAAGAACAGCAACGCCGCGAAGAAGCACTGAAAAAAGCGGAAGCGGAAAAACGGCGGCTTGCCGAAGAACAGCAACGCCGCGAAGAAGCACTGAAAAAAGCGGAAGCGGAAAAACGGCGGCTTGCCGAAGAACAGCAACGCCGCGAAGAAGCACTGAAAAAAGCGGAAGCGGAAAAACGGCGGCTTGCCGAAGAACAGCAACGCCGCGAAGAAGCACTGAAAAAAGCGGAAGCGGAAAAACGGCGGCTTGCCGAAGAACAGCAACGCCGCGAAGAAGCACTGAAAAAAGCGGAACAGGCAAAGTGTTTTCAAGCCAATCTGGCCATTGCCAAAAAAGCCCTGCGCCGAATCAATGTGCGGCGTTACAATACACCGGTCAAAGAACTCGTCAAATTTCAACAATATATCGAACTATTGAACCCACCGGAAGATATCCTTTCACTGGCTCAGGACCTGCCGAAGATCGCCGCGGCGATCCGGATGCCGTCCAATCAAACCGCGCTCAGCCAGCTGCCGAAGGACTGCTTCCGAATGCCGCGCTGTACCACCTGCGGCGGTTTCGGCAGAGAAACCAGAATGGATAGTCACAAGATGACCTCCGTTGTCTGCGATAGTTGCGATGGAACCGGAATCCTGCAGAAGAAGGAACCCCGGGTGGCCCACGGCGGAATTTCGCCGAAAGTTTATTATGTCAAAATGAGCGCGGGAACCGTATTCGATCTCCAAAGCGCACAACAGGCTTTCAAAAACCGCACAGAACAACTTTCCGGCTGGCTTGATATGCAATAATTCCTTCCATCCCGGCGGTGGCCGCAGAAAAAACGCATAACAGATTTGACTATCTGCATAAAATGCGTTATATTGCCTCAACAAAGGGGGGACGGCGCCGCCGGAGAAGATATGGTACAGCAATCGAACAATACGCAGGGCGAAACCGTAGCCGGGTTCCATATCATCCGCGAACTCGGGCGCGGCAACAACGGAGTGGTCTATCTCGCCCGCCAGATCGCGCTGGACCGGCAGGTCGCATTGAAAATCCTGCTGCCCGAACTCGCCGCCGAGGACCCGACCTACATCCGCAACTTCCTGCACGAAGCCCGGCTGGCGGCCAGGCTCGACCATCCCAACATCGTGCAGGCGCTCGACGCGGGGGAGACTCCGGCGGGGCTTTACTTCTTCGCGATGGAATTCGTGGACGGCAAGTCGCTCGAAGACATCCGCCAGCAGCAGCCGGAACTGATCTCATTGCGCTTTCTGCTGGAAGTTTCCCTGCAATTGGCCGATGCGATGGATTACGCATGGCGGAGCCACAAAATGACCCACGGCGACATCAAGCCGGGCAACCTGCTGATCCGCTCCTCCGACGGCGCGGTGAAACTGGCCGACCTCGGCCTCGCCCGCGTCAGCGGGGCGGCGGGCAACGATGAAATCATGGCGACCCCGATGTACGCGGCCCCGGAGGTGATCATGGGGCAGAACGATAAGATCGGGCCGTGTACCGACATCTACAGTTTCGGCGTGATGTTCTACGAGCTGGCTGCCGGAACCGCGCCGTTCCACGGCAACACCGAGGAGATGCTCCGCCAGCACCTCGAAGACGAACCGCCCCCGCTGATCCTGAGCAATCCGGACATCGACCCGGATATCTCGAAATTCGTCGCCCGGATGCTGCGGAAAGATCCCGCCGACCGGGTGTCGGACTGGCAGGAGGTCAGGAATTTCCTTGAAAGCGTCCGGAATAAGCAGCTCGAACGCGCCCGGATGACCCAGCGCCGCCTGCCGGCTGTCGCGCCGGCGCGGCAGCCGCGGCCGCCGCGCCCCCGGGAATCCCTTTACGACTATTGCCTGCAGCGTCCCCTGATTCTGGCTCTGCTGGCGATCGTGATCACGGCGGCGCTGACCGCGTTCGGCTTTTTCGTTTACACCATGATCCGGGTCGCGATGCCGGAATCCGAACTCGTGCCGATCCGGACGGAGCAGGAATCCTCCGCCCCGCCGCCGGAGTTCCGGCCGGCTCCTCCCCGGCCGGAGCTGCAGGTGGCCATCTCAAGCCCCGCCGTCAGGCCGCGCCCTTTTTCGCCGCAGCCGGAACCGCCGCGCCCGGTTGCGGCCGAACCGCCGCGGCCCGTGCCGCCGCCGGCGGTCAGGCAGGAAAGCGCGTCCCCCGCTGCGGCTGAACCGCCGGCGGAAAAGGCGGAAGAAACAGCACCGGTTCCTCCGGTTCAACTGCCGCCGTCTCTTCCGTCAAGAGTGCATAAACTGCCTTACGATGCGGAAAACGCGGCCCGGCTGGCCAGGCAGATGACGGTACAGATCAACCGCCTCGGCAGCACTTTCACGCCCGGCTGGAAACAACAGGCGGCCCGGGTCGCCTCCAATGCTTCGGTGGTGCTGGCGCAGCTGGCGGAAGCCGGTTTTCCCGGCAAGGAGATGACCCGCTTCGACGTGTTCACCAGCGGGCGCAGTTCGGACTGGCAATCCTACGGCGGCAACACCGGCGTGATCCGCCTCTCGGCGAAAACGCCTCCCGACCGAATCGCCCGCGAACTGGGCGTCGGTCTGTATGAAAAACTGCGCGAACGCCGGCTGGCCCCGGCCGGAATGAGTGACGAATTCGGCGACGCGATCCAGTTTTTCGTGGAACAGCGCGAAAGTACGCCCGCCCCGCCGCGCGGCAATCCGGTGCTGCTGGAATCCGGCTACACCCTCGGCGGTTTCATCGACATCCTGAAAGCGGGCGGCTTCCGGCGTGAAAACTCCCTGAACCGCCGTTACAACAGATGAAAGCCGCGAAAAGGCAGTTTGTTGGGGTGGCGCAGCAGCCGGCACTTCGGACACATGAAATTCGCCAGCCCGTAGATCCGGGCCTGAAGTTCCGATTCGAAAAGCAGCACTTTTTCCCCCTCGTTCAGCACAATCTGCTCCGGGGAATTGTCGGCGATCAGCACGCCGGGGCCGCGCACCACCTCGATTTCGACCCGTGAAGTCGAATTCAGCACCAGATGGTTCACCTCCTCGGTCGAATTGCTGAACGCCAACCCGAGGCCCACCCGGAAAATGCTGTGCGTGATGCTGCGATAGTAGGCGGTGCTGCCGTGGACGCTCGAAAGGCCGACGCCGTCGCCGACCACCTCGTTCGCGTAAAGCTCGCCGTCGATCCGCACCCGGTAACGCAACGCGCTGGAGAGTTCGAGGTTGTGCAGGAACACGTCGTTCAGGGCGTACAGCGTCCTGCCCCGCGCCGTCCCGGCCACTTTCGGCAGGACGGTCAGCGGCGTTTCGCCGCGCCGGAACGCCTCCAACTGCAATTCGCAGCGGTGTTCCGGGCACAGCTCGGCGGTGCCCGCGTCGCGGATCGGCAGCTTGGGCACGCCGGGATACTCCCGCTCCGCCCCCAGCAGCGCGCCGTCGCCGCCATGCGCGATCACCAGCTCGAATTCCCGTTCCGCCTCCTCAAAACCATACCGGGAAAGCAGAGGGCGGATATCCTCCAGATTCTTGCCGACCAGCTTGATTTTCATACATGCACTCCGTAGCGCGTTGCCGCAATCACCGCATACAGGATCGCCGCGGCCGAATTGCCGACGTTGATCGAAGATTTTTCACCGAACATCGGCAGACTCACCAGGCCGTCGACCAGTTCCAGTGTTTCGGGAGCCACGCCGAGCGCCTCATTGCCGAACACGATCGCCAGCGGGAACTCATATTTCATCTCCCACGCGAACCGGCTGCCGGGCATGCACTCGGCGGCGAGGATCATCCTGTACCCCTCTTCGCGCAGGGTGCGCACCGCGGTCGCCGAATCAGGCATCACCCGGCACGGCACCATCTTATCCGCCCCCATCGCGGTCTTTTCCAGCTTGGGGTGCGGCGGGGCGGGCGTGTAGCCGCACGCGATGATCTCCGCCGCGCCGACCGCTTCCGCGATCCGGAAAATATTGCCGGTGTTGTGCGCGCTGCGCAGCCGGTCGAGAACGATGCAGAGCTGTTTCACGTCGACGAAATCCTCATTGTTTTGGATGTGTTTCTTTAAATTAATATGATTTTGCGAGTTTTGCAAGTTCAAAACTTGCCCGGATTCAAATTTGATGATATATTAGAGGAACTTTAATCGAACCATATTGAGAGGTTTTTCATATGCCGAAGATCCATCCCTCCAGCGTCATCGCAGACGGCGCGATTCTCGACGACGGCGTCGAAGTCGGCCCCTTCTGCTACGTCGGTCCCAACGTCAGGATCGGCGCGGGCACCCGCCTGATCGGCCACTGCAACATCGACGGACACACCACGCTCGGCACCGGCAATGTGATCCATCCTTTTTCCGCACTCGGCCAGCCGGCGCAGGACCACGCGGTCGAGCCGGGCGCCGCGACCTATCTGGAGATCGGCAACGACAACGTTTTCCGCGAGGGCACCACCGCCCACACCGGCACCAAGCCGGGCACCACGACCGTGATCGGCAACCACAACATGTTCATGAACTCCTGTCACGTCGCCCACAACTGCCGGGTCGGCAACAACGTGATCTACGTCGGCTGCGCCTGCACCGCGGGCTACTGCGAAATCATGGACAACGCGCTGATTTCCGGGCTGGTCGGGCTGCACCAGTTCTGCCGGGTCGGGAGGTTCGCGATCATTTCGGGCGGCTCGGTCTTTTCCAAGGACATCCCGCCCTTCATGATGGCCGAGGGGCGCAACGGCGGCGTCAAGATGATCAACAAGATCGGTTTGCAGCGCGCCGGATTTTCCGCCGAGGCGATCACGGTGATCAAGCACATCTTCCGCATCTACTATCGCAGCGGCCTTGCGCCCTCCAATGCGCTCGCGAAGATTAAAGAGGAGCTGCCGCAGACCCCGGAAGTGCTCGAATTCATCAACTTCTGCGAGACCAGCAAGCGGGGCGTGATCTCCGCCCACGTGGAAGGCCATCGCAACTGATTCCGACAACAAACCAACCTATCGTGAGGAGAACATATCATGCTTGAAGCTTTGAAGAAGAACCCGAAATTCACTCCGCGCCGCGGCCCGGTGGTGCTCTGCATCCTCGACGGCGTCGGTTTCGGCAAGTACGCCGACGGCGACGCGGTGCTCGCGGCCCACACGCCCGAACTCGACAAACTGATGAAAGAGTGCCCGATGACCCGCCTCAAGGCGCACGGCACCGCGGTCGGCATGCCCTCCGACGACGACATGGGCAACAGCGAAGTCGGCCACAACGCGATCGGCTGCGGCCGCGTGTTCTCGCAGGGAGCGAAGCTGGTCGAAGAAGCGGTCGAAACCGGCAAGCTCTTCGAGGGCGAAGTCTGGAAGAAACTGGTCGCCAATGTGAAGGAACACAATTCGACGCTGCACTTCCTCGGCCTCTTTTCCGACGGCAACGTCCACAGCAACATCAGCCACCTGAAAGCGATGGTGCTCGAAGCGAAAAAAGAGGGCGTCAAGCGCGTCCGCATTCACGCACTGCTCGACGGCCGCGACGTGCCGGAAACCTCCGCGCTGGACTACGTCGATCCTTTTGAAGCCTTCCTCGCCGACATCAACAAAGAGGGCTTCGACTACCGGATCGCTTCCGGCGGCGGCCGCATGGTCGTCACGATGGACCGCTACAACGCCAATTGGGACATGGTCCGCAAGGGTTGGGAAGTCCACGTGCACGGCAACGGCGACCTCTACAAGACCGCCCATGAGGCGATCGAGGACCTCCGCAAAAAGACCGGTGCGATCGACCAGGACCTGCCGCCCTTCGTGATCTCCGACGACGGCAAGACTCCGGTGGGCGCGATGAAGGATCACGACTCGGTGATCTACTTCAACTTCCGCGGCGACCGTTCGCTCGAAATCACCAAGGCGTTCGAGGCGGATAAGCTCGACGAGTTCGACCGCGGCTTCCGTCCCGACGTGATGTACGCCGGGATGATGGAGTACGACGGCGACCTCCACGCGCCGAAGCTCTACCTCGTGAATCCGCCGGAAATCGACCGCACCATGGATGAATACCTCTGCGCGACCGGCGTGAACCAGTTCGCGGTCAGCGAAACCCAGAAGTACGGCCACGTGACCTACTTCTTCAACGGCAACCGCTCCGACAAGTTCGACGACAAACTCGACAACTATATGGAAATCCGTTCCGACGTGGTCCCCTTCGAGCAGCGTCCGTGGATGAAGTCCGCCGAAATCACCGATGCGGTGATCGAAGCGATCGAAAGCGGCAAATTCCGGATGATCCGCCTGAACTTCCCGAACGGCGACATGGTCGGTCACACCGGCAGCATGGATGCGGTGCTGGTTGCGATGGGCGCGCTGGACCTCTGTGTCGCGCGCATCGCCGAAGCGGTCCGCAAGGCCGGCGGCGTGCTGGTGATCTCCGCCGACCACGGCAATGCCGACGATATGTACGAGCACGACAAGAAGGGCAACCTGAAGCTGGACAAGAACGGCGCTCCCGCCCGCAAGACCAGCCACTCGCTGAACCCGGTGCCGTGCATCGTCTACGATCCGGCAAGCAAGGGTGAATACAGCGACGAGCTGAAAACCGGCCTCGGCATCAGTTCACTGGCCGCGACCTGCATCGAGCTGCTCGGCTACGAAGCCCCCGAAGGATACGATCCGAGCGTGCTGAATTTCAAGTAAGATTCCGACCGCGAAGGGCCGGAAGCGGAACGCTTCTCCGGCCCTTTTTCGTTTCCGGGAACAGAACTGACACCAACGCCTTGTGCAAAGTTCCCAGAAATGGGATTTCGCTCCTTGGGAGCGAAATCCCAAAGGCGATCCGGCCGCTCAGTTCCCGGTAGTGATTTTGCGCATCTCGGCGATCACCATCTCCGGCGTAATCTGCCGGATGCAGCGCGGATTGCGGTGCGGGCACTCCCTCTTGAAACAGGGAGCGCAGTCGATTTTGCGGTACATCAGCCGCCACGCCGGTGAAATCGGCCCCGTCGCGGTATAGTCGGTCGGCCCGAACACCGCGATTCCGGGACGCCCCAGCGCCGCCGACAGGTGCATGATTCCGGAGTCGTTCGCAACCGTGAGCCGCGAATTTTTCAGCAGGTGCATCAGTTCAGCCAGCCAGGTCTTGCCGCACAGGTTGAACGCCTTGGTCGGACGCAGCCCCTCGACCACCTCGTCGCCGATTCCCTTTTCGGAAGCGCTGCCGAGCACCACCACGATGCCGTCCTCATTTTCGATCCAGTGCCGCGCCACCTCGCGGAAACATTCGCTCGGCCACCGCTTGGCCGCTCCGTAAGCGGCTCCCGAAGCCAGCGTCAGCAGCTTCGGATGTTCGCACAGCGAAGTGATATTGCCGAACAGCTCGTCCACCGGAGGAGCCAGCTCGAATTCCGGCAGCGCACCGTCCCACTCCGGCGCCCCCATCGCCCGCGCCATCGCCAGGCACTTGTTGCTCTGGTGGATTCCGGCCAGACGCCGCACCGGACGGGGCGGAAAATGAAAGCTGCGCGTCAGGAAAATCGAACGGCAGCGGGCCGCCGCGCCGTACAGCCGCCCCACCCCGGCCAGCTTCATGGTCATCGCGTCGCGCAGCGAATTGTTGAAAAGCACCCCGACGCCCAGACGCAACCGCCGCAGGTTGCGGATCTCCTCCCGGCTCCAGCCGCTGTGAATCCGCTCCAGCAGGATGGTCCCGTCCACGATCGGCAGCGAGGAATAAAGCGCCTTCTGCCCGACCGGGGCGATCACGAACAGCGCGCAATGTTCCGGCAGAATCCGGCGCAGCTGACCGAGGGCAGGAAGCGCCATCACCGCATCGCCGAGATGATTCGGCATGCGCACCGCCATGCCGTTGCGCCAGCTGTCATGCGGCACCGGGATCACCGGAAACTGCGGCGATGGAAACTGCGTGCGGATATCCAGCGTATGAACGGATTCGCCGTCGTTCTTCTCATCTTCCCATCTGCATCCGGACTCATTCATATCTCTTCGGGCCATTCGACTTTCGAGGTTACAGGTTACGCGCCTTTGCCTTATAAAATAACATGGAAATGTTTCAAATTCAATTGAAACAGCACGTTTCGGGCCTCTTTTCCGGGTTTGTTTGGCAATAAAGCCGGGTTTCGACTTGCATTTTCAGAAAAAAAAAGTCTATTAATACAATGACGGATTGAAGAGAGCTTGTTTTTCACAGAAAAGAAGTAATAATTTTTAAAATATTCAGGTAGGGGTTCAATGAGTACTCAATGCTTGGCAAAAATGTTTTCCACTCACATCGGCATCGACCTCGGAACCGCGAACTGTCTGGTTTATGTGCGTGACAAGGGCATCGTGCTCAACGAACCCTCCGTCGTCGCGATCAAGGAGAGCACCCGCGAGGTGCTCAATGTCGGCAGTGAAGCCAAAAGCATGCTGGGCAAATGTCCCGGCAACATCAAGGCGATCCGGCCGATGAAAGACGGTGTGATCGCCGATTTTGAAATCACCGAGGAAATGCTGCGCTACTTCATTCAGAAGGCGATCCGCACGGTTCCGTGGCGGAAGCGGCTGCTGCATCCCCGGGTGCTGGTGGCGGTGCCTTCCGGCATTACCGAAGTGGAAAACCGCGCGGTCAAGGACAGCGCAAAACGGGCCGGCGCCGGCGAAGTGGTGCTGGTCGAAGAACCGATGGCGGCCGCGGTGGGCGTCGGTCTGCCCGTCGCCGAACCGGCGGGCAGCATGATCGTCGACATCGGCGGCGGCACCACGGAAGTGGCGGTTATTTCGCTCTCCGGCATCGTCGGGGCCCGCAGTGTGCGAGTGGGCGGCGACGAGCTGGACCTTGCGATTATCCAGCACATGAAACGGGTTTACAACCTTTCCATCGGCGAACTCACCGCGGAACAGATCAAAATCCGTCTCGGCAGCGCCTATCCGGTCAAGGATGAGGAAAGTCTGGAAGTCAAAGGTCTCGACCTGGTTTCCCGCGTTCCGAAAACGGTCCGGATCACCGCCGCCGAGATCCGCATGGCGCTGTCGGAGCCGATCACCACGATCATCGAAGCGGTGCGTTCCACGCTGGAACGGTGCCCGCCCGACCTGGCCGCGGACCTGATCGACCGCGGCATCATGCTGGCCGGCGGCGGCGCCATGCTCTCCGGCCTCGACAAACTTTTAACCGAAGAAACCGGGCTGCCCGTGTTCGTTTCGGAGGAACCGCTCAACGCGGTGGCCAAAGGAACCGGCGTGATGCTCCAGGAAGACAGTATTTGGACGACGTAGAATGAAAATCGACTTCAGCACCCTGCGTCCGGTCACTCTTGAGGACCGGAAACTTTTTGATGAAAAACTGGCCGTGCTCGCCAGCCAGAGCTGCGAATGCAGTTTCGCGAATCTTTTCATGTACCAGCAGCCCTACGGCCTCGAATTCGTCGAAGCCGGCGACCGGCTGGTGGTCTATGAGCGCCATGCGCGCACCATCCACTATCCGATCGGCAAATGGACGACGCCCGAGGAGCTCAAGGAGATCATCGACGCATTCAACGCCGAGGGGCTGACCGACGGCGGCATTTACGACGTCCCGGAGGAGTTTCTGGACAAGCACTCCGACTGCGACGCATTCTTTGAACTGGAGTTCGACGAGGGCGCAATCGACTATCTTTACTCGATCGATAAAATCGCGACGTTCGCCGGCCCGAAGCTGCGCAAGAAGCACAATCTGGTCAAGCAGTTTCAGACCAACTGGCCCTATGCTGAAGTCCGCAAGATCACCAGAGAGGAAATTCCGGCGGCGGCCAAGCTTGCGGCCGACCTGAATTCCCGGCTGGAACCGTGTGAATTTCTGGAAGAAGAGGCGCTCGCGCTGGACCGGGCGTGGAAGAACTTCGATGAACTCGGCCTCGGCGGCATCATCCTTTACGCGGAACCGGGCTATCCGGCGGGTCTTTCGGTCTACAGCCATCTGCCCTCCGACACCGTGGACGTGCATTTTGAAAAGGCGGACCACACCGTGAAGGGTGCGCCGCAGACGCTGACCTGGCAGCTCGCGATCGCGCTGCGCGGCAAGGCGAAATTCATGAACCGCGAACAGGATATGAACGAGGAAAGCCTCCGCCACGCGAAACGTTCGCTGGACCCGGAACGTTTCTTCAAGCGCTACTTCCTGCGCAGCCTCTGACAGGGCTGCAATCAAGCATAAGGAGCTGTCGTGATCAGGGTAATGCGTTCCTCTTTTCCGCTGCTCCTTTCGCTTTTGTTCAGCGCGATTGCCGGTCTGACCATCCAGAGGTATCTGTTCGACCTGCGGTCGCTTGACCCGGTCTACGGACAACTTCATTTTTACCCTGATACCGCCCGCCCGCTCCCCGGTTATGCGGGCCTTTTGTGCGGATTCGCGCTTTTCACCGTGCTGCCGCTTCGCCACGGTAATTTTTCCGCGCTGGCAGCTTTCAACCGCAGCTGGCTGCCCTTGCTGCTCACCATACCGTTGCTTGCCTTCAAAACAGCCGCCTTTCTGCCGCTGCTGCTGATCCTGCTCTGCTGGAGCTGGAGTTTCTACCGGCTGGGGCGGAACGCCGCGGCGGAACCATCCCCGCCGCCGGCCCTGTTCCCGCCTCCGAAAACCGGCCTGCTTCCGGTCTGCCTGCTGCTGGCGGCGGGAGTCGCCTGGAGCTGTTATATGCAGTTCCATGCCTACCGGGCCTTATATCTGCTTTACCATGACTGGGGAGAGTACGCAACTGATTATCTGAAACTCATCCGGGAACCCGACCGCTCGCTGATCCACTATTTCGTGACGGGCGGTCATTGGAATCCGCTGATGACCAATGTGATGACGCTTGCGCTCAGAATTTTTCCGGCCCCGGAAACGATTTTCTTCCTGAACAGTTTGCTGATCTACTCTCTGGTTCCCCTGATCTACTGGTTCGCGCGCACATTGAAGCTGCCGGTTGCGACCGCTCTTTTCTTCGCTCTGGCGGTCCTGCTGAATCCGGTCGTCAGCAACCAGAGTCTGTCGCTGTTCTACGGTTACCATCCGATCAACGCCCTGCCTTCGCTGCTGACGCTGTTTTTCATCAGCAAAAAGCGCGGCAACCGGGCGGGAATGCTTCTTTTCTTCCTGCTGACGCTGCTGGTTCAGGAGACGGTGACCGTGCTGTGGTTCGGCTACGCTTTGCTGCTGATCGCTCAAAAACGCTGGAAAAGCGGCCTGATCCTCGCCGTCGGCATGGTGCTTCTCTTTCTTTTGTTTTCCAAATTCGTGATACCGGCGGCGGCGGAAACGACAGCCTATACCCAGATGTTCCACTACCATCAATTGGGTGATTCCATCGGGGAGGTTCTGCTCTCCCCATTCCTGCGCCCGCGGGTATTTTGGAGCACCTTATTCGCTCTGAACAATTTTGACTTCCTTCTCTGTCTGACGCTGCCGTTTTTCTTTCTGCTCCTGACCCGGCCGCTGTTGCTGCTGCCGACGCTCCCGCTGCTGGCCGGAGTCTGCCTCCAGTCGACGCGCGACGTCCAGAATGTCGTCCTCCAATATGGAGTCGACCTCAATATCATCCTGATTCTGGCCGCGATGTGCAATTGCGCCCGGTTATTCAAAATGAATTCCCGGCGACACCTCTGCGGAGCTCTGGCAGCAGCTCTGTTCTGCGTACCGGCTCTCTATTTTTTCACCGGGAAAGTGCCCAAATACGGCAAATACTCCTTTGAGCCGATCGCACAGCTTCCGAAAGCAGACAAAGTGGTCAATTTCCTGAAATCCCACATGCCGCCGGGCAGCCCGGCGCAGGCCTCCGCCCGCATCCGCTCCCAGCTGGTTTTCGACTACCGCAGCCGGAAGCTCGGCTCTCCATTCGTTCCCGGCGAATATCTGCTGGTTGACCTGTTCGACGGCTGCATGTCCCGCCGGGAGCTTGAGGAAATCCGTTTCCACATCGCTTCCGATCCCCGCATCCGCCCGGTCACATTCGCTCACTGGTACAACCATCATTACGCACTGTTCAAAGTGGAAAACGAAATACAGAAACCGGCCGAACTTCCCTTCCTGCGTCAAATGCCGCCGGAAGAATTCGGCACGCGCGGGCTTCCGGTCCCCATTGACTCTCCGGCGTTTTCCGCGCGTCTGGATACGACGCGGCAGGGAAAATTCCTGCGGGTCCGGCTCGATTCACCGATCAGCCATGACGTCGATCTGCATATATATCATGGCAACAGTCATCAGGAAATCACCTTTGCGCACGGACTTCGCCCGGCATACCGCTGCCCGGCCGGAACCGTCTTTCTGATTCCGCTACCGCAGTTGCATGACGCGGATATTCCGACACTCCGGATAGAGGCGTTTCCACGGGAAGGATCGGCGGAAAGCGACCGGCTCAGAGCTTCACTTCCATCACGTAGTCGTCCATGAAATAGCCGCCGCCGATATCGACCTTGACCGCTTCGGCCTGATAAAAGCCGTTTCTCTGATAGGCGCGCAATGCGGCCGCGTTGTTTTTGTTCACATTCAGCCGCAGGAAGCGGCAACCGGCCCGTTTCGCCGCCGCGATCGCATGCTGCAGCGCCATCGAACCGATCCCGCGCCCGTGATAACCGAAGTCGAGGTAGAGCTTGTGCAGTTTCATCGTCGGCGGTTCGGCTTTATACGGTCCGTAAGAGAGGAAACCGACCGGCTTCTCCCCATCGAGGATCAACTCGAAAGCGACTCCTTCGGCCCGCTCTTTTTGCACCACCGGCAGCGCATACATCATCTCAATCATATAATCGATCTGGCCGGGCGTCAGGATTTTGCCGTAGGTATCCGGCCAGATGCGGCGGGCCAGCTCTTCCAGCAGCGGAAGCTCCGCCTCCGTTGCCGGGCGAATCACAATACCGTCTGTATTCAACATGATTTTCTCCTTATTCCTGTTTTATTAAAAAATATGTCCCGGATTCCCGTTTTTTCAAGTGTTTCCGGCACGAATCGCCTGCAAAATTCTCCGGCAGGGCTTGCAATCCATTTTCCGGCGGGATATTTTAGGAAAAACAGCAGGGAGCCAGTCGCCGGACATGAATCATACGCATACATCAGCCACGCCGTTTTCATGGCTGCCCGAATTGCTTCTCGCACTGCTGATCGGCGCTTCCGGCGCTTTCACCGCCGGTTATCTGTTCTGCCTGAACCAGCCGCCGGATCTGGTCCACTACCGGCTGAACGGCCTTTCGCTGCCCGCTTCCGCCCTGCTCCGGTGGTTTCCGGCGGCAGGGGCGCTGCTGCTGCCCGCCATCGCCTGGCAGTGCGGCGATTTCCGGCTCACCCTCGCCCGCCTGAACCGGATGCTTTTCCCGCTGCTGCTTCCTCTGCCGGTCATTCCGGCCGCGCCGGATTCTTATTGGACCGTACTGTTTACGGCGGCTGCCGCCGGAGTTGCGTTCTACCGGGCCGGCGCCGTCTTTTCCGCGGAGTTCCTGCTGAAACGCCATTCCGGCGCTTTCCGCCGCGCCGCTCCATACCTGACGGCGGCGCTGTTCCTGATCGCGGTGCTGTGGGGGTACTATCTGCAGCGCCGCGCCTATGACAGCATGTTTCTGTATTTCAGCGACTGGGGAGAATATGCGGAAAACTATTTGCGGCTCGCCTTCGCCGAAAACCGCAGTTTCGCCGATTTCCTCGCCGTCGCAGGGCACTGGAATCCCGCCGTCAATCTGCTGATGAGCGCCGCATTGCACATTTATCCGCAGGCAGATACGATCTTCCTGATCAATGCGGCCGCGATCGGTTCCGCCGCGCCGCTCAGCTACGCGCTGGCCCGTTCCCTGAAGCTGCCCGCGGCACTTTCGCTGTCGTGGGCGGCAATCGCCCTGCTGAATCCGGTGATCGCCAATCAGCCGCTGGCGCTTTTCTACGGCTTTCACCCGATCAATTTCATGATCCCGGCCGTGCTCGGCTTTTTCATCTGCCGCGCCCGGAAGCAGCGCGGCGGCATGGCCGCGCTTTTTCTGCTCTCGCTGCTGATTCAGGAGACCGTTGCGGTGTTCTGGGCCGGTTACGCGGTCTATCTGCTGCTGAAACGCCGCTATGCGGCGGGCATCGGCCTGTTCTTGTTCTGCGTCATGTTTTTCTGGCTGCTGTCCACGGTAGTCATGCCGCACTTATTCGCACACGGCAGCTATACGCAGATGTTCCATTACGGCAATCTCGGAGCGACTCCGTCGGAGGTGCTGCTGTCGCCGTTCCTGCGTCCCGCCGCATTCTGGCGGACCGTATTCCAATGGCAGAATTTCGCCTTCGCGGCGGGTCTGCTGGCGCCGGTCTGGCTGCCGGTCCTGATCCGCCCCCGGCTGGCGGCGGCGGCGCTGCCGCTGCTGGCCGGAGTCTGCCTGCAAGGCTCCCCGGAACTGAAAAATCTGGTCATGCAATACGGCGTCGAAATCACCACGCTGCTGTTGGCGGCCGCCATTCTCAACACCGCCGCCGTCTATCATGGAACTCCCGCCCCGCTGCTGAACCTGCCGGGGCGCGGAATTGCGGCCGCCCGGCACCGGACCGCACGTGCCGGAGGGCTGACCCTCGCCGCGCTGCTGGCCGGAACGATCCTCTACTTCCTGTTCGGCCAATATCCGTGGCAGCGGATCCGCAACCTGCCGGACGGGACCAATGTGCTCCGCCACCTGTTCAGCCGCCTGCCGGAGGAAAGCGGCCGGATCATCGCCACCCAGCGGCTGCGCGCCCATGCGCTGTTTGAACGCCCCACCGCCTCTTTGAACGCCGCGCCGCAGTCCGGCGATATCGTGATGCTCGATCTGCACGATCCGTCCAGCTCCGCCGGTGCTTTGGAAAAGATGCGCGCGGAGCTGGCCCGGCGCCATACCCGCCCGGTCGCGTGGGCCAACTGGTTCGGCAGCCAGCTGGTCTGCTTTGAAGTCGATCCGGCGACGCCTCCGCCCGGAGCGCCGCCTTTCCTGCGGCAGATGGAAGACGGGGAGTTTGGCTCGTTCGGGCAGCCCCTTTCCTGCGGCAATCCCGATTTTGAACTCCGCCTGCAGGGAGAGCCGGGCGGCAAAGCGGTGCTTCTGGTCCGCCTCCGCAACCGGGTCGCCTATGACATCGACCTCGACATCAGAACCCGGCGCGGAAACAAGGCGAGCCGTCATACCATACCATTCGCCCACGGCCTCTTCCCGGCCTATACTCAGCCAGAACATCAGGTATTTCTTCTGGAGCTGCCGGGAGGCTTCCCGGAACAGATCGCCGTGGAACTCATCCGGCGTCCGGAATCCGGCCCGGCGTCAACGCCGCGGTGACGGCTGGTACACCTTGCCGAACATCTTCATCACCATCTGCAGATCCGCCCACGCCAGCTTTTTGCCGGAAGGATCGCGCAGCAGGTAGGAGGGGTGGAAAGTCGGCATCACCGGAATCCCGTTGTATCCCAGCCACTTGCCGCGCAGCCGCATAATGCCGCCGGGACGCTCCAGCAGGAACCTCACCGCGACCGCGCCCAGCAGCACGATCGCCTCCGGCTGCACCAGCTCGATCTGGCGCTTCAGGTAGCCGATGCACGCGAACGCCTCGTCCGGCTCCGGGTTGCGGTTGTTCGGGGGACGGCACTTCACGATATTCGCGATGTAGACCTCCTCACGGGTGAATTGCATCGCCTGGATCATTTTGGTCAGCAGCTGCCCGGCGGGGCCGACGAAGGGCCGTCCCTGCATATCCTCCTGATAGCCGGGGCCTTCGCCGATGAACATCAGCCGCGCCTCCGGATTGCCTTCGCCGAAAACCACCGTATGCCGCCCCTGAGCCAGCGGGCAATTGCGGCAGGCCAGCGCCAGCTGCCGCAGTTCATCCAGCGAACCCGCCGAAGCCGCGGACGACGGCGCGGCTCCGGGCAGCGTCGGTGCGGGAGGCGCCGCCTGCGGTCCGGGCGGCATCTGCTGCTGCGGGCGCGGCGGCGGGAAGCCCCCCTGCCCCTGCGGCCGAAACACCGGGCGCGGCGGCAGCTCTGGACGCGGCGGCGGAGCCTCGGCCGGGACGGCAGGCATTGCGGGCCGCTCCGCGTCGCGCATCAGCTCCTGATAAACCTCGGCAGTCACCGTATGGCCGGGCGCGCGCCGCCCTTCTTTCGCGATACAATTGATCAATTGCTGAAAAAATTCTTCCGCCATACCGTCACTTCCGTCAGTCAGAAACCGCCGAAGCGAAATTGCATTGCATTTTTTCGCGCCGGACAGTTGTTAAAAATCAAAATTGAGCTATTTTAATATAAATGTATTTTTCAGTTTTGAAAGCGGCGGAACCGCAAAAAATTTTCTTTCTTGCGGCGCCCCGTTTCAGCATACAGCGGAAGTTTTTGAAGATGAACAGTTTCTTTCCATCTGCCGCTGCCGTTGGCTTCATAACGGCAGGTTCCGGTTCGCCGTACCCTGCCGATACCAGTTATCTCATCAACCCAAGGAGTTTAAGATGAAAGTAATCGTCGCCTATTCCGGCGGACTTGACACCTCCGTGATCGTCAAGTGGGTCAAAGAAAAGTACAATGCCGAAGTGATCGGCTTCTGCGCCGACGTCGGCCAGGAGGAGGAGCTCAACGGCGTTGAAGCCAAGGCGATCCGCACCGGAGCGACCAAATGCTACGTCGAGGACCTGAATGAAGAGTTCGCCCGCGACTTCATCTTCCCGATGATGCAGGCCAACGCGATCTACGAAGGCAACTACCTGCTCGGCACCTCCATCGCCCGTCCCCTGATCGGCAAGCGCCTGATCGAAATCGCCCGCGCCGAAGGCGCCGACGCGATCTGCCACGGCGCGACCGGCAAGGGCAACGACCAGATCCGCTTCGAGCTGACCGCCTATGCGATGGAGCCGAACATCAAGATCATCGCCCCGTGGCGCGAGTGGGATTTCACGGGCCGCATGGACCTCGTCGAATACGCGAAGAAGAACGGCATCCCGGTCACCACCACCGCCGCCAAGCCGTACAGCATGGACCGCAATCTGCTGCACATCAGCTTCGAGGGCGGCATCCTCGAAGACCCGTGGAACGAGTTCCCGGAAGAGATCGCCGTGATGACCAAGCCGCTTTCCCAGGCCTCCGACACCCCGGAAGACGTGATCATCTACTTTGAAAAGGGTATTCCCAAGAAGGTCAACGGCGAGGAACTCTCCCCGGCGAACATCATGCGCAAGCTCAATGCGCTCGGCAAGAACCACGCCGTCGGCCGCGTCGACATCGTCGAAAACCGCTTCGTGGGCATGAAGTCCCGCGGCGTGTATGAAACTCCCGGCGGCACCATCCTGAACCTCGCCCACCGCGGCCTCGAGGAGATCACGATGGACCGCGAAGTGATGCACCTGCGCGACAGCTTCATCCCGCGCTACGCCGACATGGTCTACAACGGTTTCTGGTACGCGCCGGAGCGCGAAATGCTCCAGGCCGCGATCACCGAAAGCCAGAAGTTCGTGACCGGCGAAGTCCGCGTGAAGCTCTTCAAGGGCGCCTGCCACGTGACCGGCCGCCGTTCGGAGTACAGCCTCTACGACGACCACATCGCCAGCTTTGAGGACAACCGCGCCTACAACCACAAGGACGCCGAAGGCTTCATCCGGCTGAACGCGCTGCGCCTGCGCGTGCTGGCCAACAGCAAGCAGCGCCGCTACTGATTTCGTCACAACCCAGAAGATTGGAGAAACAACAAGATGTCCAAGAATTATAAAATCGCCGTGCTGCCGGGCGACGGCACCGGCCCGGAAGTGATCGCCGAAGCCGTGAAGGTCCTCGACGCCGCCGGCAGGAAGTTCGGCTTCACCACCGAGAAGGAATACTACAACTGGGGCGGCGCACACTACCTCGCCACCGGCGAAACCCTCCCCGCCGACGCCAAGGAACAGCTTGCCCGTCATGACGCGGTGCTGCTCGGCGCGATCGGCCACCCGGACGTGAAGCCGGGCGTGCTGGAAAAAGGCATCCTGCTGAAGCTGCGCTTCGACCTCGACCAGTATATCAACCTGCGCCCCGTGAAGCTCTTCCCGGGCGTCGAAACCCCGCTGGCCAACAAGAAGCCCGAGGACATCGACTATGTGGTCGTGCGTGAAAACTCCGGCGGCGTCTACACCGGCATGGGCGGCAACGTGCAGATCGACACCCCCGAGGAAGTCGCGTGCCAGAACTGGATCTACACGCGTTCGCAGGTCGACCGCTGTTTGAAGTTCGCGTTCGAGCTGGCCGAAAAGCGCCACACGAAGGAAAATCCGTGGCGCGGCCTCTCCGAGGAGGACAAAAAGGCCGGTTACACCTCCCAGCTCACGCTGGTCGGCAAGACCAACGTGCTGACCTATGTCTGCGGGCTGTGGGAACGCGCCTTCAACGCGATGGCGAAGAATTACCCGACCGTCAAGACCGCCTACTGCCATGTGGACGCGGCCACGATGTGGATGGTGAAGAATCCGGAGTGGTTCGACGTGGTCGTGACCGAGAACCTGATGGGCGACATCATCACCGACCTCGCCGCGATGACCTCCGGCGGCATGGGCGTCGCCTCCGGCGGCAACCTGAATCCGAAGGGCGTCAGCATGTTCGAGCCGATCGGCGGCTCCGCCCCCAAGTACACCGGCAAGAACGTGATCAACCCGCTCGCGGCGATCGGCGCGGCGGCGATGATGCTCGACTTCCTTGGCGAAAAGGATGCGGCCAAAGCGATCGAAAAGAGCATCGAGTACGTGACCGGCAACAAGCTCAAGTCGATGGCTGCCGGCAAGATGGGGTATTCCACCACCGAGGTCGGCGACCTCGTGGTCGAAAACCTCTGATCCGACCGGGAGGCTCCGCATCATGGAACTGGATATTCCGGGAATCCTGGAGCGCTGCAGCGAACCCGGCGGCGCTTATCTGCCGCTCCGCCGCCGGGGGCTCGACGCCCTCGTGCAGCGGGAGTGGCAGTCGCGGGGCCACGACCCGATGGAAACGGCAAAGCGGCTCGACGACTCCTCGGCGCATATCTTCAAGAACCGTAAGAAGATCCGCGCCGGGCTGGTCGATGATGTCTTTGTCAAGCGTTACAACTACCGGGGGCTCTGGACGGCGTTCCGCCGCTCCTTCAAGCTCCCGCGTCCGATGCGGGTGCTGGCGGGCGCAATCCGGCTGAAAGAGTACGAAATTCCGACGCCGGAGGTGTTCGCCGCGATCCGCACGGTCCGCTGGGGCCTGCCCCATCACGATTACCTGATCACCGCCCGAACCTCGCCGATGCAGTTCTACTGCGACAAACTGGCGAAGGAATTCGCGCTCGGCGATCCCTACCGGCAATTCGTCTCCGGCGTAGTGTCGCTGATGGTCAAAATGCACGGTGCGGGCGTCGAACACGGCGACCTGAGTCTGCGCAACATTTTCTGCCGGAAAAGCCCGGCCGGCGTCTATTCCGACTGGGGTGTGATCGACCTCGACGGCTGCAAAGTGTACACGGAGGACCTGCCGGAGTCCCGGCGGCGGCGCGAGCTGGCGCGCGTGATCAGCTCCTTTCTGCGCTGCGTCCGTGAGGAAGCGCCGGACATCAAGCCGGATGTGACGGCGATTATTTTTGATTTTGCCTGCAAGTATCAGGAGCTTTCCGGCTGCAACCTCGCCGGAAGCAACCTCGATGCGCGCGTGGAGTATCTGGCGGGACGGGTCCGCAAGGACCAGACTCCGTCCCCGAAAAAGAAAAAGAGTCAGGAAAGCTGAACCATGGCCCGGAATATCGAAGAACTGAAAAAGCGGCTGGGATTCGCCGGTCCCTGGTCCAACCGCCTGGCCGAAGCGGTGACCCATCGCTCCTACGCGGTGGAGAACAACCTCGGCTATGACAACCAGCGGCTGGAGTTTCTCGGCGACGCGGTGCTGGAGATTATCCTGACCGAATACTTGTTCCACCTTTACCCGGATGCGGCGGAGGGGGAAATGACCAAGATCCGTTCCGCGCTGGTCCGCGAACCCGCCCTCGCGCGGCTCGCCCGCCGCTTCGAGCTGGGCGAATATCTGCTGACCGGCCGCGGCGAACATGACTCCGGCGGCGCCGACCGCGACTCCACGCTCGCCGACCTGTTCGAAGCGGTGCTGGGGGCGTTCTACCTCGACGCGGGATTCGACGCGACCCGGCAGTTCGTGACCGGGCTGATCCGCGACGAGTATCCCGACCCGCGTTCGCTGCTGACCTCGATCAATCCGAAAGGGCAGCTTCAGGAGTACTCCCAGCGCCACTGGGGGCTGACTCCGAAATATTCGATCCTGCATACTTCCGGGCCGGAGCATCTGCCGGTCTACGAGGTTGAAGTCCGCCTGTCCCGTTACAACGCGGTCGGCCGCGCCGCCAACCGCAAAGCGGCCGAAGGGGATGCGGCCCGGCAGCTTTACCGTTATCTGTCAAACAAGGAGCCGGAAGCATGAGTTACTCCCTCTCTTTTCCCGGAACAATCATCTTCGGAGCCGATGAGCGCCGCAAACTCGCCGAACTCCTGCCGGCGGGACCGGTGCTGTTCGTTGCGGGGCGGCATTCGGCTTCCCGGATCCAGTCCGAAATCGTCCCGGCGCTGGGCGGGCGGAGTTTTGAACTGATCGCCGACATCAGCCCGGAACCGCCGCTGGCCGATGTGGAACGCGCCCTCGCCGCCGCCCGGCGGATCGGCGCGGCATCGGTCGTCGGCTGGGGCGGGGGTTCGGCGATGGACACCGCCAAGAGCGTGGCGGCGCTGCTGCCCCTGCCCGGCCCGGTCGCGGATTACTTCTACAACCGCCGCGAAATTCCCGGACACGGCGTCTTTCTGGCCGAAGTGCCGACCACTGCCGGAACCGGAGCGGAAATCACTCCCAACGCGGTACTGCTCGACCCCGAAACCGGCATCAAGCAGTCGCTGCGCGGCACCGGGCTGTACGCCGACCTCGCGCTCGTGGACCCGGAGCTGACCTACGACTGCCCGCCCGCCGTCACCGCCGCCAGCGGTTTCGACGCACTGACGCAGGCGATCGAGAGTTTCATCTCCCGCAAGGCCAACCCGGTCAGCAAAACGCTTGCGATGCAGGCGGCAAAGAATATCCTTTCCAGTCTGCACCCGGCATGGTCGGGTGAAATTCAGGCGCGCAATTTCGTCGCAGAGGGCAGCATGATGGCCGCGATGGCCTTCTCCAGCTCCGGGCTGGGCGCGGTGCACGGCATCGGCCATCCGCTCGGCTCGATCCTCCATGTGCCCCATGGCGTCTGCTGTGCGGTGCTGCTGCCGACGATCCTGAAATGGAACCTCGAAGCGGCCCACGACGATCTCGAAGACCTCGCGCTCGCGCTGACGCAGGACCCGGACCCGGCCAACCTGATCGAGCTTATCACCGAACTGAGGAGCTGGCTGGAGCTGCCCGCCGATTTCAAGACTTACGGCCTCGCGCCGGAGCACTACGATTTCATCGTCAGGAACTGCCGTTCGGGCAGCATGAAATGCAATCCGCGCGACCTCTCCGACGACGACGTGCGCCGGATTCTGGAGGAGCTGTCATGAGGCACATCGCGGTTCTGGGGCCGAATCCGGCCTGGCAGAAAACGCTGTTCTTCGACCGCTTCCAGTACGACGGCATCAACCGCGCCCGCGAAATGCAGTGTTTCCCGGCCGGCAAAGGGATCAACTTCTGCCGCGCCGCGAAATGCCACGGCAAGGTGCCGTGCAAGCTGATCCAGTTCGGCGGCGGCGACACCGGCGGCTACATCTGCCGCGAACTCGGCAAAGAGGAGATGGACGTGTGGACCGTGCGCACCGTCGCGCCGACCCGGACCTGCTCGACCTGCCTCTGCCTCGCGACCCAGACCATGACCGAAATCATCGAACCCTCCTATGCGGCGACCACCGCCGAGGTCGCCTCGATGCTCGAATATTTTCACGAAGCCCTGGAGGGGGCCGAAGGCGCGGCTTTCTGCGGCACGCTGCCGACCGGCACCGATCCTTATTTGTACGGACGCGCCGCGCGTCTCGCGGCGGAGTTCCGCAAGCCGTTGCTGCTGGATTCCTATCAGAACCTCCAGCCGGTCTTCGACTCCGGCGCGGAATTGTGGCTCAAAATCAACGCCGATGAACTGCGCGCGATGACCGGCGAAGCCGACATCCGCGCCGCGTTGCGAAAGGTGTTCACTTTCAATGGCATCCGTTTCGTCGCGATCACCGACGGCCCGTCGGACGCCTGGTGCGGCGACGGAACCCGGACTGCGGTCTACCATCTCCCGGAACTGGAGAAAGTCGTCAATCCGATCGGCTGCGGCGACACCGCCAGCGCGGTCTGGATGAGCGAAATCCTGTCGGGAACCGATCCCTTTGAAGCGTTCCGCATCGCGCTCGGCGCTGCCAGCGCCAACTGTCTTTCCGCCTTCCCCGGCAGCTACGATCCCGCCGAAGCCGCCCGCATCGCCGCCGTCATCACCCTCGCCTGACCCTCTCCCGCGCCGCCGGAATCAAAATGTTCTTTCCCGTGCAAGTAAAACATTTCAGTTAAAATTGTCGAAAAGTACATAGTTTGTTTTCAAACATCCATTTGATTTTCCCCCCGGACGGGGTATTATATGCAGTGTACGGCAAGAACCTTTTAACTCAACAGCAATGGAGAATTTCTGTCATGGAAGTCATCATCCGTCCCACCACCGCCCAGGCGGTCGAACTTACCGCCCGCCTGCTCGCCGACACCGTCAAGGCCAAGCCCGCCTGCAAGCTCGGCCTCGCCACCGGCGCCACCATGGAAGCGGTCTACGACGTGCTGGTCAAAATGAACAAGGCCGGAGAGGTCGATTTCTCGCAGGTCACCAGCTTCAACCTCGACGAATACATCGGCCTCGGGCCCGACGATGTGAACTCCTACCGCTACTATATGAATCACCACTTGTTCGATCACATCAACATCGACAAGCGCAACACCCATCTGCCGAACGGCCTCGCCGAGGACGAGCTTGCCGAGGGCATCAACTATGAAGCCGACATCGAAGACGCCGGCGGCATCGACGTGCAGCTGCTCGGCATCGGCAACGACGGCCACGTCGGCTTCAACGAGCCGGGTTCCTCGCTTTCCAGCCGCACCCGCGCCAAATCCCTGACGCCGGTCACCTACCGGCAGAACTGCGTGTATTTCAATCCGCCGGAATCCATGCCCAAGCGCGCTTTCACGATGGGCGTCGGTACCATCCTCGACGCGAATCGCGTGATCCTGCTGATCACCGGCGCCAGGAAAGCCGAAATCGCCGCCAGGGCGATCGAGGGGCCGGTCACCTCGATGGTGACCGCGAGCGCGCTTCAGATGCACCCGAATACGGTCGTGATCCTCGACGCCGACGCCGCCGCGCAGCTCACCCAGAAGGAGTATTACGACTGGGTCTTCGCCAACGAACCGAAGTGGGAAAACTACCGCTGAAGCGAAAGGAGCACTCCGCCATGTCGATCAACGTCACCATGAAACTCGCGCCCGAACTCGATCCGGGCTTCCTCCCGGCCGCCCTCTGGAACCGGGAATACCGCAAACTGGTCGCCGCCGCCGGAGACCGGGCGGTCCGGCTCGCCGTCTGCCTCGAACGGGCCAACGGCACCGTGTCGCGCTTCGACACCGCGATCCTGCCCGAAGAAGAGTCCAACGATACGCTCAACCTGCGCTACGTCGAGCGGATCGTGAAGTTCCTGCTCTGGGCGCGCGGCGGCTGGAAAGTCACCATCGGCGGCAGCGCGAAGATCGCCGCCGGGCTGGCCCGCCTCTACTCGGCCGACGGCGAACGCGCTTTCGACCACAAGGTGATGGGGCGCACCATCTACGACCGCGACTTCACCGTCGAAAGCTGCGCCTATGACGCGGCTCCGGCGGGCAAGGAGATCAGCGTGAAGCTCGGCGGACACTTCGACGGCTGCCGGATCGGCTTCGACCTCGGCGGCTCCGACCGCAAATGCGCGGCGGTCAAAGACGGGGAAACCGTCCACAGCGAGGAGGTCGTCTGGGACCCTTATTTCCAGAAGGACATCAATTACCACCGCGCCGGGATCATCGATTCGCTGAAGCGGGCCGCCGCCAAGCTCCCCCGCATCGACGCGATCGGCGGCAGCGCCGCGGGCGTCTATGTGGACAACCAGCCGCGCATCGCGTCGCTGTTCCGCGGCATTCCGGAAGCGGAATTCGCAACCAGAGTCCGGCCGATCTTCCTTGAAATCGCCAAAGAGTTCCCCGGCGTGCCGTTCATCGTATTGAATGACGGCGAAGTCACCGCGCTGGCCGGGGCGGTCAGCCTCGGAGAGAACGGACTGCTCGGCCTCGCGATGGGAACCAGCGAGGCGGTCGGCTATGTCCGTCCCGACGGCAGCCTGACCGACCATCTGAATGAACTCGCATTCGCGCCGGTGGACTACCGCACCGGAGCCGACGCTCCGCGCGACGAATGGTCCGGCGACCTCGGCGTCGGGGCAAGCTATCTGTCGCAGCAGGCGGTGGGCCGCATCGCGGGCAAGGCCGGTTTCGACTTCCCCGCCGGGACCCCGCTGCCGGAGCAGCTCAAGCTCGTACAGAAAGCGATGGCCGAACACGATCCGCGCGCCGCCACCGTCTACCGCACCATCGGCAGCTACCTCGGCTACGCGCTCGCCCACTATGCGGACTTCTACGAGCTCAAGCATCTGCTGCTGCTCGGCCGCGTCTCCTCCGGCGAAGGCGGTTCGATCATCCTCGACACCGCCCGGGAAGTGCTCAAACAGGAGTTCCCCGAACTCGCGATCGGCTTCCACATTCCCGACGAGCAGTTCAAGCGTCACGGCCAGGCCGTGATCGCCGCGACCCTCCCGGAACTGGCGAAGTAGATTTTTCCATCCTGAAACGGAAAGGGCATCGGGGATTTCGTTCCTTCAGAGCGAAATCCCCGATCAGACTTTATTCCAACTGCGGATGCGCATTTTCATTTCGTCGATCCCCAGAATGCCGTAGGCGAATCCCTTTTTGACCAGCTCCGCCGGCAGGAATTCGTCGTATTTTTCAAACAGCGGAACCTCGCCCGGATAGACCAGCTCCATCGGGTCGAGCGGCTGCTTTTCCATCTCCGCCAGCACCCGGAAAAATTCCTCTTTCGGCGCCTTCATCTTGAACTGGATGAAGTACGGGCGCGACGAATCCAGCCCGGAAAGTCCGAGCTGCGGCGCGCATTTGAGCTTGATGAACCGTTCCAGAGCCAGAAAGGCGTAGGTGCCGAGCCACGGGAACAGACACCACATGTCGCCCCCCAGACAGATCAGCGGTTCCTCCGTCATCCCGGAGCAGGCCGCCGAATGCCGCGCTTCCGCCAGCCTTGCAACCGCGTTTTTCATCAGATAGGGATAGGCGGCGCCTTCGCGCAGCACCTCGCGCATCCGCTCCAGAACTTTGGTATTGATATCGCCGGGGCATTCGCCGAAGTAGGCGGGGACCTTTCCCCTGACCTGTTCGCAGTAGACCAGATGGCGCTTGTGATCGACTTCCTCGACGATCCACACGTGTCCGGCGAGCGCGATTTTTTCCCCGACCGGCGGCGGCATCACGATCGTGCCCAGCTCCTGCGACTGACAGCGGCAGGTATACTCCTCGTTCTCCTTGAACACCGCGTAGAATTTGAAGGAGCTGGTCTGCCGCTCCCCGGCCAGCCCGACGATCAGGCCGCCCTGCTCCGTCTTTTCGATATGCTCCGTCGCAATCAGATGGCGCAGCAGAATTTTGTAATCCTCCGGCGTGATCCGGTGGAAATAGCTCAGCGGCAGCACCCGCGACGCGAGCGCCGCCGGGGAGAGTTCGCCGCAGGAGGCCAGCGTGCACATGGTCTGGTGGTAGAGCAGACTGAACGGCAGCCGGTCCAGTTTCGGCGGCTCCACCCAGCGCTCCTGCAAATAGAGCTGAACCAGCGCAATCCCCTGAATCAGCTTCCACGGCACCGTAACCGGCAGCATCGCCCGCGACTCCGGCATCTCCTCGCGGATCACGAACCACATCTCCGGCGGCAGGTCGCGCCGACCGGTACGCCCCATCCGCTGCAGGAACGACGAAACCGTGAACGGCGCGTCGATCTGGAACGCGCGCTCCAGCCGGCCGATGTCGATCCCGAGTTCGAGCGTGGCGGTGGTCACGGTGGTCTGGAACTGCTCCTCATCCTTCATCACCGCCTCCGCCGTCTCCCGGTAGGAGGCCGACAGATTGCCGTGGTGGATCAGGAAACGGTCCGGCTCGTGTTTCGCCTCGCAATATTGGCGCAGCGTGGTGGTGACCGTCTCGCACTCCTCACGGGAGTTCACGAACACCAGGCACTTCTTCCCCCGGGTGTGCTCGAAGATATACCCGATGCCGGGATCGGCACTGGCCGGCGCGTCGTCGGTTTTCATATCCAGCACCGGCAGCGCCTCCGGTATCTCCTGATCCCGGGCCGATTGCGGCCCCTGCACGTAGAAGTGCTCCATCGAGAGCCGCCATCGGACGCCCCTGGCTTCGATCCGGGGAATCACGGTCCTGCGCCCCGTCCCCGACGACAGGAATTTTCCGGTCGTCTCAAGGTCGCCGATCGTGGCGGAAAGCCCGATCCGGCGGGGGTTCACCCCGGCCAGCTTCGCCAGCCGTTCGATCAGGCAGAGGGTCTGGCCGCCGCGGTCGCCGCGCATCAGCGAATGCACCTCGTCGATCACCACGAAGCGCAGGTCGCCGAACAGCCGCCCGATGTACGAGTGCTTGTGCAGCAGCAGCGCCTCCAGCGACTCCGGCGTGATCTGCAGAATGCCGGATGGATTCTTCAGCAGCCGGTTCTTGTGGGACTGCGCGACGTCGCCGTGCCAGTGCCAGACCGGAATGTCCGCCTCGCGGCACAGGTCGTTCAGCCGCAGGAACTGGTCGTTGATCAGCGCCTTCAGCGGGCCGATGTAGATCGCGCCGACCGACTTCGGCATATCTTCGCTGAACAGCGTCAGGATCGGGAAAAACGCCGCCTCCGTCTTGCCGGAAGCGGTGGAGGCCGACAGCAGCACATTGTCGTCGGTGTTGAACACCGCGTCGCCCGCCGCCACCTGAATGGCGCGCAGCGCCTCCCAGTTGTTCCGGTAGATGAAGTCCTGCACGAACGGCGCGTAACGGTCGAAGATGTTCATTTACAGTTCAAACTCCTCAAACTCCTTGTCGGGAACTTCGCCTGCGGGAGCGGCGGCTTTCGCATACTCGAATTTTTCCGAATTGAGCAGCTCCGCCACATTGACCTCCGGATTCTGGTACACGATGTTCAGGAGTTCGATGAAATCGCGGATCACCTCGCGCGGCGTCAGCTTCGCATCCGCCCCGATCCGGCCGAATTCGATCCGGATGAAGTCGATCAGCTCCTGCTGGCTGAGCCGCCGCCCGTATTCAAACAGCCCGGCGTGGATCTCCGCGACCTTTTCGATCAGCACAAGCATCTCCTCACAGGTCAGCGGCGACAGCCGGATCACCGGCGACAGCACATTCCTCATGCCGTCGAGCACAAACCGCCCCTCCTCCAGCCGGGAGCGCAGCGCCTCGTAGCTGAACACCCCGCGCCGGGTGTCCTCGATGCACTGCGGCGTGCCGCCCATGATGATCCCGAGGTGCCGCGCCCTGCCCTGCAGCGTGTCGTTGTACATGGTCAGGAGCTTCTCGTAGTTGTACTGCCGGGTGATGCTGTTGGGAATCTTGTAAATGTTGACCAGCTCGTCGATCAGGACCAACAGGCCGTTGTAGCCGGCCTTTTTCAGGAACATCGCGAAAAGTTTGATGTATTCGTACCAGTCGTCGTCGGTGATCACGATGTTGACGCCCAGCTCGGCCCGCGCCTCGGTCCGGTTCGCGTATTCGCCGCGGAACCATTTCACCACCTTCGCCTTGCTTTCGTCATCCCCGGCGAGATTCGCCCGGTAGTAGACCGTCAGCAGCTTCGCGAAGTCGAAGCCGTGCACCATTTCGTTCAGGGAGTTCACCACCTCGCCGATCTTCTTTTCCACCAGCCCGGCAAAACCGGCGTCGCCGGGGCCGAGCCCGCTTTCCGCCGCCGCCTCGCTCTGCACATTGCTGAGCCATCGGTCCAGAATCAACGTCAGGGCGCCGCCCTCCGGCCGCGTTTTCGTGGAGAGATTCTGAATCAGCTCCTTGTAGGTGGCCAGTCCCTGTCCCCGGGCGCCCTGCAGCCGCCGTTCCGGCGAGAGGTCGGCGTCCGCCACCACGAAGTTCCTGTCCATTACATAGTTCCGGATCGTCTGAAGCAGAAAGCTCTTGCCGCTGCCGTACCTGCCGACGATGAAGCGGAACGAGGCGCCGCCCTCCGCGATGATTTCGACGTCGCGCAGCAGCGCGTCGATCTCCGCCTCGCGCCCGACCGTGATATACGGCAGGCCGATCCGGGGCACCACGCCGCCTTTCAGGGAGTTGATCACAACTGTGGCTATTCTTCTGGGTATTTTCATTTCCCGACGATTCCTTTCAATTCATCCACATAATCCTCAAGCGGTTCGGGGGTCTCTCCGTCATAGGCGACCGCCGTGTCGCCGAAGTGGTCGAACAGTTTTTCATTGATCGAATCGACCAGCACCGACGCCATCGCCCCGGCGGACTTCAAGAGTTCGCCGCAGGATTCCCCATTCAGCAGACAGCGCAGGAACCGGCACTCCAGCTCATTCAACCCGAAGGAATTCTCCGGCGGAGCTTCCGGCGGCGGCACGGCCTCCTCCGGTTCCTCCACGATCAGCTTTTCCTGCGTTTCAAGCGCCGCCTCCCGGATCGCTTCAAGCCGGGAAACGTCGATCACGACCTCCCGCCGCGCGTTTTCCCGCTCCTCCTCCCGGAGTTTATCGATTTCCCGGTCGATGATCTCCCGGTACAGCCTGGTGATCTTTTCGACCTTCAGCGCGGAGTTGAAGCCGTATTTCCGGCGCATCAGGAAGTCGACGGTTTTCAGCAGCAGCCCGGTCTGCTGAAGCTTCCCCTTGTAACACAAAAAGCGTTCACAGCTCCACTTGCCGTTCCGGCAGCGGTACTTGTAAATGTCGTTGACCTCGTACACATAATCCCGGCGCTTCAGCCGGTCGTAGAACACGGCGGAGCTGAACATGGTATAGGAACCGGTCTGGCTCTCCCCGAAAAACTTCCTGCAAAGGCTGTTCTTGCGGTTCCGGTCGTAATAGGCCGAAAGTTCGGCGAAAACCCGGCAGACCACCCGTTTGACCTCCTCCGGATGCCGCCGGAAAAACCCGGAGTTTTCCAGATTGTACGACGACAGCGAATTCAACGCCGCAAACACCTCTCCAGCATCATGTTCCCGGCTGTTCAGCAAAACCAGCACCGCCCGGTCGGCCTCCGCATCCCCCAGCTCATCCAGCAATGACCGGTCGAGGTTGTAGTACACCACATAATCCCGCAGCCACAGCCGGACATAGCGGTCGATCTTCGGCTCGATCTCCCGATAGGAGAGCCAGAACGCCTTCAGGGTACGGAATCCCTCCTCCGGCGATTTCACGCCGATGCCGTTCAGCAGCTCGTAGAGGTAGACGAAAACAAAGGAGAGCGACGTCCGGTTGATTTCGCCGCGCCTGATCCGTGTCCGCCATGAGAAATAGCCGCGAAGCTGCGCGTCGTTCATCGCCTGATAGGTCGGGAAATACCGGACGAACTCCCCTCTGTAGTCGAAGTCGTCCTCAAAATCCTCCATGAACTTTCCCTGCTTGCAGAAGATCAGCGCCTCCGCCTGCTGGTAGATGCCGTAACTCAGCGCCAGCTTCCGCATCCGGCCATACTGCGGCGGCAGGCAGCTCGCCAATCGCTCCGGGCTTCTGCGGATCGGTTCGTCACGATAGACTCCGGCCAGAACCGCCTCGCCGGGCACTCCGTCTTGCTCCATTCCGTTCACCCCAGATACTCCGTCCTCCGCTCATGCGCTTCAACCCGCATCACAATGTTTCATATCTTACAGTCTGAACGCGAATTTTCAAGGTTCCGACAGGAAAACATCAGAAAAATCCCCATGCCGCATCGCGTGAATAAGGCTAGCCCATTTTTTCAAATAAACTAGTTTATTTATTAAAAATTAGTTTTATTCGCTTTTTTTATAGAACCTCCCTTGACAAATATGATTTTATTTGTCATAATATATAGAAAGAAAACGATCCAAAGAACAAGGCATCGCATAAAAAAACTGGTTTTATTGACTGCGATGCCGCCGGCGTCGATTCCGGGTGCGGCAATCGGCGGATCACGGCAATCAGGGGAATCCGGCCATGATAAAAGAGAATTTCGTACCGAAATACCAGAAGATCATCGACGACCTGCGCGAGAATGTCCGCTCCGGCGTACTCGCTCCCGGTGAACGGCTTCCGGTCCGCGAGGAGCTGATGCAGCAGTACGGCGTGACCCGCGCCACCGTGAACCGCGCGATGGCCGAGCTGCTGCGCGAGGGACTGCTGGTCGCGACGCCGCGCGCCGGAACTTACGTCGCCGAACGGAACACCGGCGACGAAGTGGCGGTGGTGGTGCACAGCACACTGGTGATGCTGCACAAAATGGACTGGACGATCGCGTGCAACTACTATGCGATGTTCGGCCGCCTTTTCCAGCTGCTGCCGGAAAACGAACGCAAAATCCTGAATATGGAGGAGGTCAGCCGCAACCCGGAGATTCTCCGCCACTACCGCCGCATCCTGTGGAACAACCTGTCGCAGGAGGATTTTGAAAACGCGGTCAAGGCAGTCGGCGACCGGAGCCGTTTCCTGCTGCTGAACCGGTACTATCCGGACTGCGACTTCGTGTCGGTCAACCACCGGCAGGCCGCATTCGACCTCGCGGAGACCTTTCTGTGCAACCTGCCGGAGAATGCCGCGGTCGGCCTGCTGGACATGCCTTACGGCCGCTATCTCTCCAACCGCTTCGTGTGGCTGGAACGGCGCGCCGGCTTCATGGACGCCTGCGAGAAACACAACCGCTTCTGCCGGGTGCTCGAACTCCGGCAGGATGATTACGAATACAACCAGCTCCAGCTTGGCGAATTCGACCGCCGCCGACCGGCGGGGGCTCCCGGCGTGCTGCTGTCGCCCTCGAACGAAACCACCGGTTTCATGCTCGGTTTCCTGCGCAGCCACAACTACCGGTTCAACGAGGATTATTTCTACGGCGACTTCGACAACGAAAGTTCGCTGAACCAGCACGGCATTGCGATTCCGAGCGTGCTGGAGGATTATGCGCAACTGGCGGAGCTGGCGTACCGGAACCTCGACAACCGGGGCTGCCGGCTCTGGTGCCGCCATACGATCGTAAACTCACCATTCACCAACTGACAGAAGGATATGGAACATGAAAACATGCAGACGATTCACGTTGATTGAGTTGCTCGTAGTAATAGCGATCATCGCCATTCTCGCTTCGATGCTGCTGCCGGCGCTGAATCAGGCGCGCGGCAAGGCGAAGACGATGCAGTGCGTGAACAACTTCAAGGATGCGGCTCTGGCGATGTCGCTGTACTTGAACGACAACCGTGAAATGTTCCCGCGCTACAATGTCACGGCGGCGAATGACAACATGGTCTGGGCGGCACGGCTGGCGCGGGGCGGTTATTTCAAGACGGGGCGGGCGATGGTCTGCCCCGGCGAACCGCAGGTCCTCACCAACGGCACGGGAATGGCCGCGGCAATGCAGCAGGACATCGACAAGCAGAACTTCTTCAACGGTTCCGCCGGAACCAGTTTCTACTACGTGGCGTTCGGCTACAATTACAGCTATCTCGGGGAAGCCGCCCGCGACAAATCGGGAGCGATCATCTCCAAGCCGATCTCGGTCAATTTGTCCAGGGTCAGGAAGCCGGGCCGGGTGATCCTGTATACGGACAACCGCGATCACAGCATCAACCGTTCGATATACTTCGTGGTGCCGAAACAGGGAACCACCAGCAATCAGGGTTTCGTATGGTCATGGCACGGCGGACCGGTCACGACGGCATGGGTGGACGGGCATGTGACCACGCCACGGGTGAACAACGCCAATCCCTACGTTTCCGACCCGTTCAGGAACGGTTGCGCCGACGAGCCGGACAACTATTTCTCAATCTGGCAGTAAGGAGGAAAACACATGCTGAAGCAATGGATGGCCGGAGGCGTACTTGCCTTGGCGGCGCTGCTCCCGGCGGTACAGCCGCCGACCGATTTCTCGATTTCCTCCGCCCGGAAGATTTTTGAAAAGACCCGGCAGGACGCCCTGAATTTCTGGACCCGCCCCGAAGTGGCCGATCCGGCGGGCGGCTACCGGCTGTGGTTCGACGCGGACGGCAACACCTGCACGCCGACCCCGGCTTCGCCGGACGCCCCCGACGCGGGCAAGCCGCTCCTGTCCGAATTGCGGGTGCTCTGGGCGCACGCGGTCGCGATTCCATGTACCGCCGATCCGGCGGAACGGGCGCGGCTGCGCCGCCAGTACGAGCACGGTTTCGCCTTCCTCGACCGATACCGCGATCCGGCGACCGGGCTTTTCATCAAGGCCGTCGACGAGAACGGCAACCCCTCCAACCGCGACATCACCGCGATCACACAGGCGTATGTGGTCTACATCATGAGTGAGATCGCCGGAGAGATTTCCGACCGGCGCGCGTTCGACCTCGCGCAATCCACCTTTGAAAAACTCGACCAGCTCGCGCACGACCCGGAACACGGCGGTTACTTCGAGGCGATCCGGCCGGCGGCGAACCGCGACAAGAGCGTCGGAACCAACCTCCACATGGCGCTGGCGCTGGCCCGGCTGATGAAGGTCAATCCGACCGGCCCGGCGCACGACCGGCTGGCCGAACTCTTCGGCATCCTGACCTCCGAAAAGCTGCTGCATCCGGCTTCCGGCAACGGCTACATGCTCATGACCGCCGACTGGAAGCCGAAACGGACGCAGGCCGCCGCCGACATGCAGGTGCTCTACGGACACAACGCCGAACTGGTCTGGTATGTGCTGGAGGCGGCGGAGATGCTGCGGATTCATCCGGACGAGCTCAGGCCGTGGCTGAAGCGGGTTTCCGCGCCAATCATCCGCCACGGCATTTTCCCGGACGGCAAGGCGGCGATCTTCGGCCCCTTCGAGGGCGAACCGCAGCCGGTGGAGGTGCCGCGCTGGTGGACGCAGCTGGAGTTGATGAATATGCTGCTGCGCATGTACGAAGTCACCGGAGAGGCCGAATATTACGCGCTGTTTGAAAAAGCGGCGCGCTTCAGTTACGCCCATCTGGTCAATCCGGCCAACGGCGTCTGGTACGGCGGGGTGAACCTGAAAACCGGCGAACGTTTCCATCAGGGCGGCTGGGCGTGGAAGAGCGGGCTGCACGTGATCCGGGCGATGCGGCTGATGAGCGCTTCGCTCGACCGGCTCCGGGAGGGCTGGAAGCCGGTCCGGCGCTACAAAACCGCCGCCGACCTGCCCAGACGGGCGATTCAGGTGTCGCTGGGCTACCCCTACAATCACAACCGCTCCGCCGCCAGTCTGGTTTCAGAAGTGAAAGCGAGCGGCTACGATGCGATCTTCCTGATCATCAAGGAAAAAGAGCTGCTTCCGAAAGGTCTGGTCAGGACCGCCCGCGCCGCCGGGCTGCAGGTATGGGGCAGCTTCTTCGGCCCGGCGACTTTCATGCCGGATTCGCTGTTCCCGCCGGAGTCGGAAAACTGGCGAATGGAGTTCACCGTCAAACGCCCCAACCGCTACTTCTCCTATGTGCACAAGCCGTATCAGGAGTGGTGGAAACGTTATCTGGCAACTTTTTACGACCGCAACCAATTCGACGGCTTCGTATTCTACGAGAGCCACTACGGCACTCGGTTCGGCAAAGGGGAGTTCTTCGGCGACATCAGCCCCGGCTTCATCGAACACTTCCAGCGCAACACCGGCCACTCGAAGTTCCCGAACTTCACCGATCCGGCCCACCCGGACTACTATAAGACCAACATCGCCCTCTACCGCGACTATGTCGAATACCGCCTGAAATCGATCAACGACTTCTACCGCGAAATCTGGGACGGCGAAGGCGGACTGCGCCGCCGTCACCCGGAGGTGATCTTCGGCAGCTGGACCATCGCGCTGGCCGGGGACGAAACGCAGATGGCCGAAATGCGCGAAGCCGAAGCGCAGGACGGCGCACGGATGGTCGCCGGCACGCTGCCGGACTTCCACTTCCTGCAGTCGCACTGGCCGGACTGGATCCCGGAAAAGCAGACGCCGGAGTACCTGACCGGCTACCGGCCCTATATGAAAGCGGTCCGGGACGCGTTTCCGGGGCTGCCGCTGGCGGTGCAGGGGGATTTCGCGTCGACGGTGCCGTACCGCCGCACTCCCGGCTGGGAGAGAAAGTTCGAGAGGACCGCAAAGCGCGTCGGCTTCGACTTCACCGCGTTCTACGAATTCCACGTGCGGCATCAGGTTCACTTCGATCCGCCCCGCCCGGTGTCCGGCGAGGTGGACGCCGCCGGAAACGGCTGCGTGGTGTTCGATCAGGTGATCTCCCCGGAGTCGGCGAACACGCTGGAGGGGCGCGCCCTGACCGGCAACCGGAAACTCACCGGAGTCAGGACGGACGGCAATCTGCTGCTGTTCAACGTGGGAGGTCCGGTTTCCGCCGCGGAGGCGGTCACGGTGCCGCTGGCCGGAATCACCGACGATCCGTCGCTGCGCGTGCCGATGCCCGGCATCGGCACCGGCCGGGTCAATCCGGTTCCGCCGGAAACGCGAATCCGACTTCAATTCAAAGGAAACTGAGAGATGAAATACCTGACGATATTGCCGACGCTCCTCGCCGCGCTGGCGCTGACGGCGGCGGAAATCACGATCACGCCGGAACGGCCGGAAGCACTCTACCGCTGCGGCGAGACAGCCGGATACACCCTGACCGTGACGGCCAAAGACGGCCGGCCGCTGCGCGCCGGCAAGCTCCATGCGATTTTCACCCGCGACTCCTGCACGCCGGTCGCGCGCCGGTCGTTCGATCTCGCGAAAAAGGAACCGCCCTACGTCGCGCAGGCCGCGCTGAACGAACCCGGCTTCCTGCGCATGGCCGTGATGCTCGAAGAACCGGGCGAAAAGCCTCAGTATAAAATCGCCGCCGCCGGTTACGAACCGGAAAAGCTCCGGCCCGGAATGCCGGAACCGGAGGATTTCATGCAGTTCTGGCGCGACGGCCAGAGGAAGCTGCGGGAAACCCCGGCCGACATCCGGCTCACTCCGATACCGGAATTCACCAAACCGGACCGGGAGGTGTACCGCCTGAGCGTCGGGACCCTCGACGGCCAACGCGTATACGGCTTCCTGACCATTCCGAAAAAAGGCAAGGCGAAGTATCCGGCGCTGGTCAACGTGCCGGGCGCGGGGCCGGGGATTTTCGCGGACGTGATGCTGGCCGATCAGGGCTTCGTGATGTTGAATATGAATGTGCTCCCCTACCCCGTGCCGCGCCTCGCCGGAGAGAGCCGCGCGAAATATGACGAATACCTGAAAGCGGGCGGCCACTACAAATTCCGGGGAGTGCCGGACCGCGACCGGTACCACTTCCGCAACGTCTACCTCGGCATCGACCGCGCGATCGACTATCTGGCGGAACGGCCGGAGGTGGACGCCCGGAACATCGGCATCTTCGGCTCCAGCCAGGGAGGAGGTTCGGCGATCATCCTCGCCGCGCTCAACGCGCACATCAAGGCGGCGGTCGCGAACGTCCCGGCGCTGTGCGACCACGGCGCTCCGGCAAAGGGGCGCGCCCCCGGCTGGCCGCTGTTCGCGGATGAGTTCAAAAACGATCCCGCCGCGCTGGAGATGGCACGCTACTTCGACGCGGCCAACTTCGCGGCGCACCTGAAGTGCCCGGTGCGGGTGATCGTCGGATTCATCGATCCGGTGTGCAGCCCGAGTTCGGTCTACGCGATGTACAACCGCATTCCGACCGACAAGAAAATCGTGAACGAGCCGCTGATGGGCCACGCGACCCGGATGAGTTACACGCGGGCGAAAGCGTGGCTGTTCGACCAGCTGACGCCGTCGCAGGTTCCCGGCTGGCCGGAATCGGTCGAGCTTGCGGTCGGCGACCTCGGCCTGCGGCTGGAAAGCCGTTCCTTCTGGACCCTCTACCGGATCGATTACAAGGGCGACCGCCTCGGCGTGGACCAGTGGGGCAGCCACTACGGCAATGTGTTCTCTTTCCGGGAGTACGGCTTCGTCGGCAGCGGACACCGCGAAAACGAAAACGAGCGCATTCTCTGCCTCGCGCTGGAGGTCGACGGCAAGCCGGTCGAACGCCCGGCGCCGAGCATCCGCGCCTCCGCCGTGAAGCTCGTGAAACGCTCGATGGTGCGCGGGCTGGAGGTCACCGACACGCTGGAAATCGCGGACAACCGGATCACCGAAACGGTCCATGTCACCTGCCGTTCCCCCGAACGGCTGGGCTACGCCTTTTTCTGCATGTATCCGTGGGCGACTTCGTTCACGCTCTACCGGGCGCTGGACGAAGGGACCGGCGGCAGCTTCACCGACAGCGGCGAATTCCTGCTGAACTCCCCGGCGCGGGCGGTCGCCTTGTTCAATCCGAAATTCAACAAGGGGGTGCTTTCGATCGTGGAAAAGGAGTGGCGCACCGGCCCCCGCCGCGAACAGTACCGCGACACCCCGGGCCGCTACCGCAAACACTACTCGCAGCTCCTGGCCGGAAAACGGTTCGAGCAGGGGCAGCAGTGCGAATTCAAAATGACCGTGATTCCCTACGAGTGCACCCCGGAGAACTGGGTCGCCGCCGCGGAAAAACTGGCCGGAAAGCGTGAAAAGAAATGAATGACCTCCTGAAACAACGGGCGCTGGATGCGGCGCTGGCCGGACTCGACTATTTTGTACGCAACCAGCTCACGGACCTCCACAGCGCCGACTGCGGCCGCTATCCTTTCATCGCAGACTGCCGCACCGGCCGGGCGGAGAGCTGGACCACCAGCTGGCTGACCGGCATCATCGCAAGCATGATGCTGAACGGACATGCGGCCTCCCCCCGCCGCGGCTACCTCGAAAGCGCCGCCCGCGCGATCGAATACGTAAAGAGCCTGCAGAACTTCGTGCCGGGCAATCCGCGCACGTTCGGGGCCTTGCACGAGGAGACGCCGCAGGACCGCTGGGCGCATCCGCGCGACGGCCTGAGCGGCGCGCTCGGGCTGCTCGACTACGCCGAGGCGACCGGCGACGCCGAAGCGCGATTCCGGGCGAAGGCGTTCGCGGACTGGTTCGTGTCGGTCGGGATGGAGAAGGGGTATCCGTACTGGACGCTGCGCTTCGACGATGCGGAATGGGAGCCGAAATGGTACGGTTCGTTCCACGCCGGCAGCGCCTACTTCCTCGGCCGGATCTACTCCGCCATCGGCGACGGGCGCTACCTCGACGCGGCGCTGACGCTGCTCGACTTCTACAACGAACGCCTGCTCGGCCCGCAGGGGGACATCACCGTGATCCGCGAGCACGGCACCCTGGAGAAGCTCGACGGGTGCGCCGATCCGGCGTGGGCTCCCGCCGGCTGGATCATGATGCACCGCTTCAACGACGACTTCGGCGCGCTGGCCAATCTGCACGCCGCCGAGCTGACCGGCGATGACAGCTACCGGCTGGCCGCGAGGCGTTTCCTCGCCCGGATGCGCGACACCCAGCGTCCCGACGGCGGCTTCGGCCCCGCCGAGTGGAGCCAGAGCATACCGAACGCGGCGGGCTGCATTTTGCAGGAGATGGTCGAAGGGCGCCGTCTCGGCGTATTGGACGAATCATTCGACCCCGCGATTGAAAAGGCGGCCGAATACCTGCTGGGGCAGCAGTTCCGCCGGGAGGGCGCGAAGATGGACGGCGCTTTCCACGGCATGTCGGGCGACTACACGGTCGACGCCGGTTCCTGCAACGCCCGCGCCGCCGCCTACGCGATCATGTCGCTGCTGAACTACGCCTCGGAGCGGACCGCAACCTACCGGGCCGGACGATGACGCGCGCCGAACAGACCGCCGCCTTCCGGCGGATCATCACCGAAACGCTCGACACGATTCTGGAGCGGACCGGCGACCGCCCGTTCCTCGACACCAAATTCGACGTGATCGACGGGCGGGACTACGCCGGTGCGGCGGAACCGGCGTTCCGTTCCGGCCGGACGGTCTATGCGTGGATTCAGGGGCGCGGCCTCGAAGCACTGGCCGGGCATCTGCACGCCGGTTTCGGCGACGCCGGACGCATCCGCGCCGTGCTGCGCCGGGTCAGCTCCCGGCTGGAACGCATCCGCGCGGCCAATGGCGGCCGAATGTTCTTCATGATGTCGCCGGACGGAGTGTTCCTGAACGGCGACGGCACGCCGCGCCGCGAGCCGCTCCCCGGCGACGCGAACTACAGCGACCTCTTCTGCGCCAAAGGGCTGCTGCACGCCGCCCGCGCCCTGCAGGATGCGGCGCTCGAACGCGAGGCGCTGGCCTATCTGGAGCGGACCGTCGCCGCAATCGGTGAACTGCGGTTCGTGACCGACCAGCAGCCGTTCGACCCGGCCAACCCGGTCGCGGCGCGGCCGGGCAAGGTGCAGCAGGGACCGTTCATGATCGCCCTGTCCGGCATCGCCGCCGCGGCGGAACTGACCGGCGATGTGAAGTGGCTGGACCGGGGCTGCCGGTTCCTGCGGCGCGTGCTGACGCTGCATGTGGACCACAGCCGGGGAGAGCCGGAGCTTTTCGAAGCGGTCCGCCCGGACGGAACGCCGTACCGCGAGGACGGCAGGCTGATCAGCGATCCCGGCCACGCGCTGGAATTTGCCGGGCTGGCGCTGAAGTTCCTGGCCGTATTGGAGAAGGCCGGACGCCCCGGCAGCGCCGCGGCTCTCCATGCGGACCGGCTGCTGCTCGCGCGGCTGTTGCGGCGCCACTTCACGCTCGGCTTCCGCCCCGGCCCCGGCGGCATCGTGAAATCCTTCGACCTGATCGGGCGCTGCACGGTCAACGCCGATATGCCGTGGTGGAGCCTGCCCGAAACGATCCGGGCGGCGGCGGAAGCCGAAGCGGCCGGATGCGGCGATTTCAGCGACATAACCGGCGCGTGCGCCGGTGCGCTGTGGAACCGCTTCACCAACGTGGAGCAACACTGCTTCGCGTACCAGACCCGGGACGCTTCCGGCAGGCCCGTCCGGGTAATCCCGGCGGTACCGGATCTCGACCCCGGCTACCACACCAACCTGAGCCTGATCGACGTATTGAAACTATGGGGGGAACTCTGAAATGGAAATGCATTGGATCGACTGGAGCATCCTCGGCGCCCTGTTCGCCGGGCTGCTCTGGCTGCTGCTCTACTGCCGGAAATTCGTGCGCAACACCGCCGATTTTCTGGCCGCCAACCGCTGCGCGGAGCGTTACATCCTCGCGATCGCGTCCGGCATCGGCGCGGTCGGGGCGATCTCGATCATCGCCTTTTTTGAACTCTACTACAACGCCGGCTTCACGCCGGTGTGGTGGACGATGCTGTCGGGGCCGGTCGCACTGATCATCGCGATCTCCGGCTGGGTCTACTACCGGCGGCGCGAAACCCGCACGCTGACGCTGGCGCAGTTCTTCGAAATGCGCTACAGCCGGAACTTCCGGGTGTTCGCGGGCATCCTGATGTGGATTTCCGGGCTGCTGAACTACGGGATTTTCCCGGCGGTCAGCGCGCGGTTTTTCCTGTTCTACTGCGGCTTCCCGGAGTACGTGCGCTTCTGCGGCGTTCCGGTCGAAAGCTATGCACTGCTGCTGACGCTCTTCATCGGGCTCGGCGCGGCGTTCGCGTGCTTCGGCGGGCAGATCGCGATCATGGTCACCGACTTCGCGCAGGGGATGTTCTGCAACGTGGCCTTCCTGATCCTGATGGTGTTCTTCCTGTACCAGTTCGACTGGAACGACATCTTCACGACCATGGCCGCGACCGCCCCGGCGGGCAAATCGCTGCTGAATCCCTTTGACACCATCGCCAACAAGGATTTTTCCGCCTTCTACTTCCTGATCGGCATCGTCGCGATCTTCTACACCTCCGGCGCGTGGCAGGGCAACATGGGCTATACCGGAGCCGCCAAAACGCCGCACGAAGCGAAGATGGCGGCGCTGCTCGGCCAGTGGCGGGGGCTGATCCAGGGGCTGCTCTTCATGGTCATCCCGATCTGCGCCTACCTGATCATGAACAACGCCGCGTTCGGCGACATCGCCGCACCGGTGAGAGCATCGCTCGAACACGTGGAGGGCGCGCAATTGCAGAAACAACTGCTCGTGCCGATGGTGCTCAAGCAACTGCTGCCGGTGGGCCTGAGCGGCATATTCATCGCGGTGATGTTCGCGGCGATGCTGAGCACGGACAACACTTATATGCACAGCTGGGGCAGCATCTTCATTCAGGACGTGGTAATGCCGTTCCGCAAGCGTCCTTTCAAGCCGGAAACGCATATCCGGCTGCTGCGGCTGTCGATCCTCGGAGTCGGCGCGTTCGCATGGCTCTTCAGCTACTTCTTCCGCCAGACCGAATACATCATGATGTGGTTCGCGATCACCGGCGCGGTGTGGCTGGGCGGCGCGGGCGTCGTGATCATCGGCGGGCTCTACTGGAAACGCGGCACCACCGCCGCCGCATGGACCGCCCTGATCATCGGTTCAACCATCGCGGTCGCCGGAATCCTGATCGAAAAATACGAGTGGCTGCGCCCCTTCGACTGGATGACCCGCGAGGAAGGCAAATTCATCTGGAACGGGCAGATCATCTACTTCGGCGCGCTGGTGATTTCGACGCTGAGCTACATCGGCATCTCGCTGGCAGGGCGGACCCGCTTCAACCTCGACCGGATGCTGCACCGCGGCAGGTACGACACCGCGAACGAGCACATCGAAACCGGCTTCAAAGCCAACCGCTGGCTGAAAATGCTCGGCCTGACCGGAGAATTCACCTTCACCGACCGGCTGCTGTTCTATGCGAACATCGCCTGGAGCGCGGTATGGCTGGCGGTGTTCGCGGCGATGACGCTCTACCATGTGTGCGTCGGGATTTCCACGGCGGGCTGGGTGCTCTTCTGGAAGATCTGGGTCGGCATCTCGTTCGTGCTGGGCGTCGGCACCACGGCCTGGTTCCTGGTCGGCGGTTCGCTGAACATCCGGGGATTGTTCCGCAGCCTGCGCGAAGTGCGCTCCTGCGACGACGACGACGGCCGGGTGGTCGACGGCCGGAACGCCGGTGAAGGCGAAGAAGCCTGATTCACCTGAAACGAGCCTGAACAGTTACAAAATTCGCCTCCGGTTGCAATTTTCTAAAATAAGATTATATTCTTATTTAGAGAGGACAATTGCCAACAGGAGGAGAATTATGAAGAAAGTCGTAGTCATCGGCAGCACCAACACCGATATGGTCGTGAAATCGGAACGGATTCCCGTGCCGGGTGAAACCATTCTCGGCGGACGTTTTCTGATGAATCCCGGCGGGAAAGGCGCCAACCAGGCCGTCGCCGCCGCCCGGCTGGAGGGAGATGTCACATTCATCGCCAAAGTCGGCGACGACCTGTTCGGGCGGGAAGCGCGGGCATTGTTCCAAAAGGAGCGGATCGACACTTCCCATCTCCTGACCGATCCGGACAATCCCTCCGGAGTCGCACTGATCATGGTCGACGCGAAAGGGGAGAACTGCATTTCCGTCGCCTCCGGCGCCAACGCTTCGCTTTCCCCGCGCGACCTCGAAGCCGCCCGCAACGTGATCGAAGCCGCCGACGTGCTTTTAATGCAGCTGGAAACTCCGGTGGAAACGGTGCTGTGCGCGGCGCGCTGGGCCGCCGCCAAAGGGCGCACCGTAATCCTGAACCCGGCCCCGGCGGCAGCATTGCCGCCCGAACTCTTCCCATGCCTTGCGCTGATCACCCCCAATGAAACCGAAGCAGAACTGCTGACCGGCATCCGGGTCGACGACGGAACATCGGCACGCAAGGCGGCCGAAAAATTGTGCGGCATGGGGGTGGAAGCCGTGATCATCACGATGGGTTCGCGCGGCTCGTACCTGTACCGGGACGGCCGGGGCGAGCAGATTCCGGTGCAGCCGGTCAGGCGGGTCGACACCACGGCGGCCGGAGATATTTTCAACGGCGCGCTGGCGGTCGGCCTCGCGGAAGGAATGGAGCTGCGGGACGCAATCGGCCTCGCCTCCCGCGCCGCGACGATCTCCGTGACCCGGATGGGGGCGCAGTCCTCCGCTCCGTACCGCCACGAATGCAAGTAAAGCGCGGAGGTGAACCATGTTTTTCGTCAAAGACTACGGCCTCGCCGTTTTTTTCTGCGTAATCACGATGCTCTGCTGGGGTTCCTGGGGAAACACCCAGAAACTGGCCGGGCGGAACTGGCGCTATGAGCTTTTCTACTGGGACTACGTGCTCGGCGTTCTGCTGCTGAGCATTCTGGCCGGACTCACGCTCGGCAGCTTCGGCGCGGAGGGCAGGAGTTTCCTGCCGGACCTGCGGCAGGCGGACTGGCGGTACATCGGCAGCGCGTTCGCCGGAGGCGTGGTGTTCAACGCCGCCAATCTGCTGCTGTCGGCGGCGATCTCGATCGCGGGGATGTCGGTGGCGTTTCCGGTCGGGATCGGCCTCGCGCTGATTCTCGGCGTGGTGGTGAACCATCTCGGCGATCCCCACGGGGACCCGGTGCTGCTTTTCTCCGGCGTCGCCCTGATCGCAATCGCCATTCTGATGAACGCATTCGCGTACAAACTCAAGGAGAGCGGCGGCCGGAAGGTGCCGATGAAGGGAATCGTGCTCGCGGTGGTCTGCGGCGTGCTGATGGCGTTCTTCTACCGTTTCGTCGCGGCCTCGATGGATATGAATTTCACCGCACCGGCGGCGGGAAAGCTGACGCCTTACTCGGCATTTTTCATCTTCGCGCTCGGCATCTTCCTGAGCACCTTCGTATTCAACACGATCGCGATGAAAAGGCCGGTCTCCGGCAAGCCGCTGCCGCTTTCGGCCTACTTCCGCGGCGGAGTGCCGATTCACTTCGTCGGGCTGCTCGGCGGCTGCATCTGGGGGATCGGCAACGTGCTGAACCTGGTCGCCGCCGGCAAAGCCGGCCCGGCGATCTCCTACGGGCTGGGCCAGGGGGCGACGCTGGTGGCCGCGCTGTGGGGAATCCTGATCTGGAAGGAATTCAAAGGCGCTCCCCGCATCTCGCACGCGCTGAATATCGGCATGTTCGTGGTTTTCCTCGCCGGCCTCGCGCTGCTGATCAAAGCGGGAGCCTGAACCGCGTCCGCCCGGCCCTACCGTCCCGCCGGCAGGTATCTCACCGAATCCCCGCCGGGCCGGATTTCGATCAGCCGCCGGGCGGCCAGTCCCTCCAGCAGCCGCCGGCACATCGTATCGCCCATGAACGGATGCTCTTCACAGGCTCCCGCCGCCCGGAATATTTCGGGGCCGGAGTGTTTGCCGGAGCGGATGATTTCCAGCAGTTGCCGTTCGCTTCTGCCGAGGCCGTCCGCTCCGGGAAACTCCTCCCGGTATCGCGCCAGCGCCTTCGCCAGAAATGGAAAGCGGCCGGCGCCTTCCCCCGCCGGAAAGCGCCGGAGTGTTTCTTCGCCTTCCGCCACCGCCTCCCATGCGGAGGCGAAAAGCCTGAGATCCGCCCCGGAGAGCAGACGCGCCTCGGGCTTCTTTTCCACAAACAGTTCCGGATGCTCCCCCCAGACCACATCCTCGCAGACCAGAAAAACGCGGGCCGGGGTATTTTCCAGCAGAAAGAGGATCCGCGACAGCATGATCTGGTCGTACATACAGGCATCAAACCATAAAAATACGGAATCCCGGCCGGACAACCCGGCGACGGCCTGATCCATTTTGCGCAGTTCGGCAAGAATTTTCTCCCGGTCCAGCTCCGGCATCAGCCGGTGGAGTTCCTCCGCGCGGATCCGCTCGAACTCCTCCGGCGGCACAGCTTTGCCGGGAATCCTTCCCTCCAGATAGTTCTCGCGCCAGACCAGCGCCGCGGCAGTTCCGCCGGAACTCCGCCAAGCCTCGAAAGCACAATCCCCGTTGAAGATATGCAGCTCCATAATCCCCCCGCCTCCCGTTACACTCCCACTCCGAAACACCGGACCGGAAACATGATCGTGTGAAAAAGCAGCTCGAAAGGAGCCGCCCCTCCTTCGCAGATGTTCGCCACACCGGAGGAAAGCCCCCCCAGCGGCAGTCCGAGCGTACACTGCACCACTCCCCACGGGATGTACAGAATCTTGAAAGCCGCCATTCCCATCTGCGCAAGCCCCTGCGCCCCGCCGGCAATTCCCTGAATCACATAGGGCTGCGCCGTCTCGGCCATGCGCATCGCGGCGGGAGCGAGGATCGCGATGGTCACCGGGTCGATCGCCTGCGCCTCCGGAGCGGGGGCGAACCAGCCGGTGACGGTCGCCAGCGTCAGCAATGTGATCCATATCGTCTTGCGCATTCCGTTCTCCGCTATTCCGCGCGCAGAACCGTGATCGGATTCTGCTGGGCTGCCTTATAAGCCGGATAGGTTCCGAAAATCACACCGACCAGACACGAGATGACCAGCGACAGCGCGATGCTCCAGATCGAATAGACGGTCGGCATGCCGCTGTAGTAGGTGATTGTCCGTGCGATTCCGACGCCGGTCAGGATGCCGAGCACTCCGCCCGACGTGGTCAGGAACACGGTTTCGATCAGGAACTGGAGCAGAATGTCCGACTTCTGCGCGCCGAGCGCGCGCCGGGTTCCGATCTCCTTGCGGCGTTCGAACACGCTCGCGAGCATGATGTTCATGATGCCGATGCCGCCGACCACCAGCGAAATGCTGGCGATCGATCCCATTACGATCGTGAAGATGTTCTGCGTCTGCTCGCGCTGCTTCAGCAGTTCGAACGGAACCACCATGCCCCAGTCCTTGGTGTCGGAATGGAGCTTTTCCAGATAGCTGGAGACACGCTTGGCGGTATTGTCGATATACTGGGTGTCGGCCACACGGATCAGGAACAGGTCGTATTCAACCCGCGTGATCTTGTACTGCCGGCCTTCCCGGTAGAAGGTGTAATCCTTGAATTTCGCCTTGGCCGTGCTCATCGGAATCAGGATCATGTCGTTCTGGCCGCCGATTTCCGGGTACTGGGTGCCGTATTCGTTGTTGAGGATGCCGACGATTTTGTAAACCTCGTCCTCGATGCGGATCGTGCTGCCGACGACGTTGGTGTTGCCGAGAGCGAAGAGCTTGCGCTTCACATTTTTGCCGATCACGCAGACATTCGCGTTGTTCTTGAAGTCCGCCGGGGAAAACCAGCGGCCCTTTTCAAGTTTCGCGGAAGAGTCCTCCAGGAACCGGTAGTCGCAGCCGATCAGCTTGAGGTCGGTGCGCTGCAATCCCTTGAGCACCTTCTTGCGGGCGTCGAACAACGCGGTGATCTCCTCGACGTTGTCCATCCGCGAAATATGCGTGGCGTCACGGTCGGTCAGGCCGAAACGCTCCATCACGCTCGCATTGTCCGAACTTTCGCTGCGGCTGTTGATCGGGGGGCGCTGCGAAAACACGATGATCTTGTCAATCCCCATCGCTTCGATCTGCGCCAGCGCCGACTGCTTCGCTCCTTCGGAAATCGCAAGCATCGCAATCACGCTGCCGACGCCGAAAATCACGCCGAGCGAGGTCAGGATCGACCGCACCTTATGCAGCAGCAGATTGTGGATCGACATCGAAAAAAGGTCGCGGACGAGCATCATCTGGCGGCCTCGCTTTCTTTCTTCTGCGCAGCGATTTCCCACTCGAACAAAGTATTGTCGATGCGGCCGTCGCGCAGGCGGATGATCTTGTCGTAGTGCGGTCCCAGCGACGGGTTGTGGGTCACCATCACAATGGTCACTCCCTGCTCGCGGTTCAATTCGTGAAAGAGCTTCATGATCTCGTTGCTGGTCTTTTCGTCAAGGTTGCCGGTCGGTTCGTCAGCGAGGATGAAGGCCGGGTTGTTGCTCAGGGCGCGCGCGATGGCGATGCGCTGGCATTCGCCGCCGGAGAGCTGGGTCGGGCGGTGGCCGAGACGGTGGCCGAGCCCGACCCGCTTCGCCAGGTCCAGCGCCCGCTTCGAGCGGATCCGCCCCGGCACCCGCGCATAGAGCATCGGCACTTCGATATTCTGCTCGACCGTCAGGTGCGGAAACAGATTGAAGCTCTGGAAGATAAAGCCGATTTTCAGGTTGCGGATCGTCGCCTGTTCCACATCGGAGAACTGGCTCACTTCGATATCCTCCAGATAGTACTGGCCGCCGGTGGGCACGTCGAGCATGCCGAGGATGTTCAGCAGCGTCGACTTGCCGGAACCGGAGGTACCGATGAAGCCGACGAACTCTCCCCGGCAGACCGTCGCGTTGATCCCCTTCAGCACCGGGACCTGCAATTCGCCGGTGATGTAGGTCTTCCGGATATCGACCAGGCGGACGATATCACTGCTTTTCCCGGATTCGGCCATTACTTGGAATCCTGCTTTTTCTGGTAGGGCCGGTACAAATAGACCACGTCGCCCTCTTCCAGGCCGCTTTTGATCTGGACGAAGTTGTCGTTGGATTCGCCGATCTCCACATCGACCTCCTTGGAACCGGTCAAGCCGGCAACGTAGACAAAGAAGCGGTCGCTGTCTTCAAACACAGCTTCCACCGGCACGAAGAGCGTCTGCGGAATCGTCTTGGTGACCACGCTGATCTGCACGCTCATGCCGTTGACGAGACGCGGCGACTGCTTGTCGAACCGGATCTTCGACTTGTAGATTTTCGGCGAGGAGCTGTCCCAGTTGACCAGGTTGACCGGAAGCGTGTCGATGTGACTGATCTGGCCTTCGAACTTTTCTCCCGGCAGGGAATCCGGGGAAATCACCGCGCGGTCGCCGATTTTCAGCTTGGAACGGTACTGCTCCGGCAGGTCGAAGTCCACGATCAGGTTGGACATTTCCGGGATGGTGATCAGAATCTGGCCCTTGCCGACGTCGATGCCGGGCTTCACATCCAGCCGGCTCCAGCGGTTGTCCGGGTCGCCGTAGATCACGACGCCGTCCACCGGGGCGATCAGCACCATCTGGGTCATATACTCCTTGTAGCGGTTGAGCTGTTCATTGGTGCGCCGCAGCCGCCGCCGCAGGTTTTCGATCGATTTGACCTGCTGGATCATCTTGGATTCGGTCGAAATCTTCGTCTTGCGCAAATTCAATTTCGCCTGTTCCAGCGCGTTCAGCAACCGGGTCATCTTGCTCGGATGGTCGTAGCGGCGGAACACCTTGCGGTTGTCCTCCGCGGTTGCGAGCTTGTTTTCCGCCTCGTCGATTTTGGCCTGCGCATCTTTCAGCGACTGGCGTTTCTTTTCATCGGCGTCCTCGCCGGATTTCGCATCGACCTCCGCATCACGGGCAGTTTCGTAATCGGTGCGCGCCTTGTCCAGATTGCTTTGCGCGGTGTCGATCGCCAGGTCCAGTTCATCGCGCTTGCTGGTCCGCTCAAACCGGCGGTATTTGCGCAGCGCGTCGTCCGCCTGCGAAAGGGCTTCCTCCGCCGACTGGAGATCCACCGCGTTGGTGCTCTCCTGAATCTTCGCGTTTTCGCGCGCCAGGTCGAGCTCCTTCTGAAGATTGAGGGCCTCGATTTCAAGATCCTCAATCTTCTCCTTCAGGCTGTCGGTTTCAAATTTAGCCATCACGTCGCCGGCTTTGACCTTGCTGTTTTCGTCGATGACCCACAGCAGCTGGGTGCGGTAGTTGGCCTGCAGCGCCAGCTTGTGCTTTTTATTGGCGTTGATGTAACCGCCCTGCATCAGGCCGATCACCAGGTCGTCGCGGCGCACTTTGTAGGTGCGGTCCTTGTCTCCGCCGTCCGTCGCCAGTTTCTTTTTGGCGGCGGCGTCGGCGGCCCTCTGCCGGGGAACATACCAGCCCCAGTAAGCTCCGGCGGCGGCGCCCAGAATGACCAGCGCCGTCACCCAGGTGGTGATTTTTTTGCGCTTGAACTTCATTATTTCGCCTGTCCGTTGGTTGCGGCTGCCGCCGGAGCGGTCTGCGTGTTCTTTTCTTCAGCCGGAGCCGGCTTCGCGTCCTGAGCCGGTTTGGCCGGTTCTTCCCCGACCGGAACCGCCGCCGGAGCGGCCTCGGCGGGCTTGGCCGGTTCGGTCTTTTCCGGCAGCGGCTGCGGCCGGATCACCCCCGGAGTATTGGGATCGACGGGTTCTTCCGGCACTTCGGCGGCATCGTCGGACATGCGATCCATGATCGGCGTGTTCTTGAAAGCGGCGCGGCGTGCTTCGGCTTCGCCGGGCTGGGCGTCACGGAACTCCTTGACCAGCTCCTTCGCCGAGGTTTCGCGCAGCGGAATCGCGTCGGAATACTCGATGATCTTGCCGAGCGTTTCGCTGACCTTCGCCGAACGGTCGGGATCGTAGAACACGCCGCTGGCCACCTGTTCCGGAGAGATGATATGGATTTTCAGGAAGAAGATCAGCTGGGTCACTTCCTTGGTCAGGTTCTTGCCGGTGAACAGCTCGCCGATCAACGGCAGGTCGCTGAGGATCGGCACGCGCTGCTGCGAAAGCGAATCGTTCCGGCTGTAGAGGCCTCCCATCATCACCACTTGCTTGTCCTGCATCCGCAGGTAGGTTTCGACGCTCCGCGCCGAAATCACCGGCACCGGGTAAGAGGTATCACCGCCGGCGGAAACGTTCTCATACCGGATCACGTTCGACACCTTCGGGTACACCCGCAGCGTCACATTGTCGCGGTTGATCATGCTCGGTTCGACTTCCAGCGTCACGCCGACACTTTTGAACTTGGTGCTCAGCGACAGCGTGTTGCCGGTGCTGTTCGCCTCCTGAATCGGGATTTCCTCACCGGTCACGATCCGGCTGACCTCATTGCGGGAGATCAGGATGTTCGGAGAGGAGAGCACCTTGGCGTCCTGTGCAGTCAGCAGCCACTGGAACGCAATGTCCAGCGTATCCTTGCCGGCAATCGGCTTCCAGTTGCCGCCCATGCCGGTGGTCGGCTGGCTGGACTGGCCCGGCACTTCCGTGGTCGCCCCGATCGAACCGCGCCCCTTGTGCGCATAACTGATCGACAGATTGCGCTGCATGCCGTCGCTGAACATCACCTCCACGATCTTCGCTTCGATCAGGATCTGCGAGGAAGGCACATCCATCGCGAGCATGATGCTGCGATAGTTTTCGACCGCGTCGCTCGGACCGCTCAGCACCAGCACGTTCTGCTCATCCAGCGGCTCCACCAGCGTCGCGCCGGTGATGATGCCGTCGATCGCCTTGAAGAGCTGCTTGGAGGAGGTGAAGCGCGGGCGGAAGACCAGCGTGGAACGGCCGTCCGTGCCCGGGATGATTTTCGCATACGGTTCTTCGATCGGTTTGGCGGCGGCGGCCACCTGCGGAGCCGGCGCGTCATCGGAAAAGAGATCGGTCAATTCCTGCATCACGGTGCGGACATTTTCCTTGCCGCGCACCATGTCTTCTTCGGTGCGGACCACGAGCTCCGGTTTCTGCTCGACCGGCACGGAGACATCGGAGGCGAACAGCGAGGAAGCGGTCAACGCGACGGCGGAAGCTACGCCTCCGGCCGTCCGCACGGAGAATGGACTTTTCCGTAAGAACATTGTCTGGAACCCTTTTGTATTTTTGTATGCATTAAATTTTACCATGTTCCGAAACCGAACCGTTACCGCCGATCGCAACCCCCGCCGGATCGCCGCCGCCTCAGGGAAAGCCCCCCGACTTATCCCCGATTGTAAGCAAAACAGTTATAAATAAACTGTTTTGGAACGTCGTTCATGAAACCTGATTATTTGGAACTTAAGGCAGTAATATAACCGGTGCAGCGTCATTTTCAAACCTTTTTCCAGCCGGTTTTCGATTTTTTTGCAACAAAAAAAGTTCATCGGCGGAATAGAGAAAAAAATCTCTCAGGCGGGTCTTGGCCGGTATTATGTGGTTTTAGGCTAACTTGCCGACAGGAGGTTATTTAAATATGGAAAATACAAAAGGAAAGAGAGTCCGAAATCCGGAAAGAAAAACTCTCCCGTTCCGATGCGGTTGCAATGGGGACGGGAGAGAAAAGGATCAGCCGCGATTGAGACGGCGGCAGCCGTTCAACACCGAAGCGAGCAGCTGCATCGCCCGGGGCGCGATCTCGGGAGGTGCGGAAACGGGCAGCTCCGCCCAGCTGCGGCGTCCCAGCCCGGAGATCTCCTCGGAAATCAGCTGCGGCTCCGGCGGGCGGGGCGGATGGCGCAGCTGATGAAGGGCCTGTTCAAAGCAGGCGTGCTTCAGTTCAGGCCGGGTCAGGTCAAGTTCCGGCGCGCTCAGCAGGGCCGCGAGAGCGCGCTGCGCCGAAATCAGCGCCCGGCGCCTGAATTCGGGCTGATGGCCGCTCCACTCGTCGCCTTCGAGTCCGTCCCGGAAATAGGCGTCGGCGGCGGAAGCCAGTTCTGCGATCGCTTCAGTCATGATCGCTTACTCGGCGGCTTTCAGCTCGGCAAGTGCGGTTGCGCTCGCCTTGAGATTCTTGATCCGGCACAGCCGCTGGGCGGCATTGCGGAACACGAAGGTGAGTTCCCCGAGCGCCATGCGCTTGATGCCGTCGAATCCCTTCGGGGTCGCATCGGTATCGGTGATCGACCGGCCCTTGAGGCTGCTCATGCCGAAACCGGCGGGATCGATCACCCATGCATCGGTATCCGGCATGTCCGGATCGGCCATGATGGTCATGCCGCGGCCGTTGGATTTGTATTTTAGGAATAACCGAAAACTTATGTTATCCCTAAAATATGAAACCCTGGATTCGTTTTTTAGAAATAATAGTTTACTTCCTTCTCCAAATTGTTATATTGTAAGAATTAAGAGAAAGGAAAGTTATGAAAGGATTCATTTACGCCCGCCAATCCTCAGGCGGTACAGAAACCAGTCTTTCTATTGATGTTCAAATAGAGAACTGTAAAAGATACGCCACAAAGGAAGGTATCAATATTGTGGAAGTCTTCAGTGACTATAACACCTCTGGAAGATGTTTTCCTGTGGGTGCTGAAAATGTGGCGGAAAGAGACCTCGCTTTTCAAAGATGGTACTCTGAAAAAACAACACCTTCAAAACAATACCGGAGCGGTTTAGGATCACTCTTCAAAAGGTTACACGAAGTGGATGTAATTATCATAGATGATATTACCCGACTTTACCGACCGCTCTCAGCATCCTTTTTGGAAAGTTACATCCATCAAAACCTGATCCTCAATAAGATCAAAATTCATACGGTCAAAGGTGGTATAATCAATACTGAAACCTTCAATGACTCATTGATTCTTTCAATTCAAAACCAAGTTGAAAGTCAGGCGATTTTGGTAAGAACTCAGAAATCCAAAGCATCCTTGAAAAAGTTGAAAGATGAAGGATGGACTATTGGCGGAAAAGCGTTGATGTTGGGATATACTCAATTAGGAAAACAACGCTATGAAATCAATAAAGATGAAGAGATGGCGATTAAGAAGATTTTTGAGTTGCTGAAAGAAGGTAACTCCTATGAATTTGTAACCTCTTATATCAATAAAAACTATAGGATGCCACGAAGAAATGAACTTCAACCGGCTCATCTTAAAAGGATTGCTTCACGCCCTGAATACTGTGGAATGTGCTATAATTCAAAAAATGAATTGATTGAATCAAAATGTTTTGGTCAGATCCCTTTAATCAGTAAAGGGGATTGGTTCAAAGTTCAGGATGTATTAAAATCCAAGCCGAGTAAAACAAGAGAGAAAAAAGGTCATGTATATACTCTGACCGGGATGTTGAAATGTGGGTACTGTGGGAAAACTCTTATGGTTCATTCAACAGGTAATATGAAGTATTTTACCTGCCGTGATAAAGTTGAAAGAGAGTTTCATCAAAAGATCAGATACAATTCTTCCGATCAGGTTTTCTGCTACCACGAATTGAGAGATAATTTGTTTGGATTGTCCTATTTTTCTGATAGCGGATGTTTATATGAGGTTACTTATCCTTTATTGGTCAAAGTTATTATAGATGAGTTTTTACTTCTCAATAACAATTCTGATCTTGAGGTTGAGATCAATGAGATCAAGTTGGAATTGGAAAAGATTGAAAAACACGAGAAAAAACTTTCTGCGATGCTTCTGAATGAAAGTATTGATGATGACCAATTTACAACTATGGCTAAAACTTATAAGAACCAGAGGGATGAATTAAAGAGAAAATTAAATTCATTGACAGAAAGTTTATATAAGTCAGATGAATCGGTCAATTTTGAATTACTCTTCAAAGAGTTCATTATAGGGGAAATGGATGATAAAAAGATCAAGGTGTATATCCATAAGGTTGTTGATTCAATCCTCGTATATGAGGATAAAATCACTATTCAAATGAAGGATGGTAAAGAATTGTTATTGTCCCAAATTTTGTGAAACACACTTGTAGTTTCCAACGCCGATAACGACGTTGCCGATAATTTGCATACGTTTTTGCCAGTAGTCCTCC
>NZ_QEKH01000032.1 GCF_003096415.1 Victivallis vadensis
GGAGGACTACTGGCAAAAACGTATGCAAATTATCGGCAACGTCGTTATCGGCGTTGGAAACTACAAGTGTGTTTCACAAAATTTGGGACAATAACTAAAAATTACAGTTACCAAACCATCTATACTTTCATCCCATTCCTCATACTCTACATTTAACACTTTATTCCAAGTAGGAAGATTATGACCAATTATATCGGCTTTTCGTTGTTCTATTCGTTTCTTATGTAACAACAAATTATTTGTTTTCAATTCAAACTGCAAGAGTTTTACATTAGACTCCTTAGCTAAATCTCGAAATAATTTTCTGGTCAAATGTAATGGATTGACTGTATCAATGATTACACTTAACCCCAAATTAAGATTTTCTCTTGCAAGATTTACTATTGCATCATACCCTTCTCCTTTTAAACCTGAAGTTGCATTATATCTACAAAATGGTACCTCTATACAATCTAAACGAAGATATACCAGAGATAATTTTTTCGCCAATGATTTTGCCAAGGTGGTTTTACCTGTTCCCGGCAATCCTGCTAACGTTATAAATAAGGGTTTGCGATTTTGATAATCTAATTGAAAATCCATTAATATCTTATCTCCAAATTCCGGTTTCTTTATCTGATCTTTCTCCTCAATTATACACGAAAGTATAGGCTTTTTCAATCCTCAGAACTGTCTTTGATTTAGGTCTAAGCGGCACTCCCACACACCGCAGAAGCGCCGCCTACTGCCCATAAATACGTTATCTCATGCTCTAGAACTTCCCGTACACACGCCTGAATGTTGTTTATTTCTTACCCATAAAAGTTGATTTTCAACTTTCAGCAGTTCCGTCACTCAATGTCTGTCAGCACATTCCTTTACCAACCGAGAAAACATATTCTCAGCCTGCTCGTCTACACTCATAAGATATTATTAATATACCTTTTACTAGCATACACAAATAAACCGCTTATGCTCCTTGAAATAGCGTTGATATTTCAATAAATAAAGCAATTTATTATTTTCATTCATGGAATTTGATTATCCAAAGCAAGACAACAAAGTCAGCGATATTGTCATAAGTAACAAATCAATAAGCATCTCACTTTTTTTTAAACAAAAATTCTCATGAAGTCACCTTATTAATTTCCATGACTTTCATTGTTTAAAAAAGAATGCAGTGTAACATCAGCAGCAGAATATCTTCTTCGGCACACAAAATCTTTAATTTACTATATCCCATTGGCTCCCAAGCACAAGTTCTGGAATAGAATTCATCCATTTTTTGTTATCACTATCGGATGGAAACCTCCGTAAAATGGCAAACCCGCGATCAAGCGGGCAGACCAGCGAAAGCCATTCCTGCCGTACCAAGCCCCGGCTCTCATATCAATTCATATTTGATTAATCTACTGAAGCTATAGAAGGTTTTACAAAATCACAGTAACCCCATAGCCGAAAACTACTGCCATTGAATAACATCACGGTCTAAACCAATCTTCCGAAAGAATTTCCTGTTCCGATTTTTTAAATTGTTTTCTCATAATTATGTCAGGAGACATCGGAGGCGAATATGAATATCCAATATTTTCAGTGTGCAGGAAATAATGAATGACCTTCAAACAGTTCGTCTGCCTGTCGATTATCTCATCAATTAATATGTCTGCAATTATGGCATTGTGCTTCGCGAGCCACCATCTGTATTCCTTATCATTGAATATTCTATTGGTTACCATAAAAACATGAAAAATTTTGCTAATACAGCAGAAATCAATATGGTTTCTAAAATATTTTCCAAAATATCCGGAGGGGATAACTGAATATATACCATTGCAAATAGTATAACCGATATGATCAAGACATGTTATTTTAATATGTTCTGCACATGAATGATCATGCAAAAATCGATGCAGCTTTTCGAGTACATAAATATTGCGATCCAGATAATTCGACCGGTAATATTTTGTTCTTTCTATCCATGAAATTTGATTATCAAAAGCAAGAACACAAAGTCGGCGATATTGCCATAAATAACAAACCAACAAGCAAATCGCTTCTTTCTTAATAAAAATTCTCATAAATCACCTTGATATTTTCATACATCTGTATTTATGATATCCCAAGCTGTGTAACACATTGATTTTTGAGGTTCTGCTATGGAATAACATCACGGTCTAAACCAATCTTCCGAAAGAATTTCCTGTTCCGATTTTTTAAATTGTTTTCTCATAATTATGTCAGGAGACATCGGAGGCGAATATGAATATCCAATATTTTCAATGTGCGGGAAATAACGAATGACCTTCAAACAGTTCGTCTGCTTGTCAATTATCTCAATTAATATGTATGCAATTATGAAATTGTGCTTCGCAAGCCACCCTCTGTATTCCTTATCATTGAATATTCTATTGGTTACCATAAAGACATGAAAAATTTTGCTAATACAACAGAAATCAATATGGTTTCTAAAATATTTTCCCAAATGTCTGGAGGGGATAACTGAATATATACCATTGCAAATAGTATAACCGATATGATCAAGACATGTTATTTTAATATGTTCTGCACATGAATGATCATGCAAAAATCGATGCAGCTTTTCGAGTACATAAATATTGCGATCCAGATAATTCGACTGGTAATACTTTGTTATTTCTAGCCATGAAATTTGATTGTCAAAAGCAAGACTACAAAGTCGGCGATATTGCCATAAATAGCAAGCCAGTAAGCACATCGCTTCTTTTTTAACAAAAATTCTCATGAAGTCACCTTGTTAAAAAAAGGAATGCAGTGTAACATCAGCAGCAGAATATCTTCTTCGGCACACAAAATCTTTGAATTACTATATCCCATTGGTTCCCAAGTACAAGTCCCGGAATAGAATTCATCCGTTTTTTTGCTATCGCTGCCGGATGGGAACTTCCGTAAAATGGCAAACCCGCGATCAAGCGGGCAGACCGGCGAAAGCCATGCCTGCCGTACAGCCCCGGATCTCATATCAATTCATGTTTGATTGATCAATCGATTGAAGCTGCAGAAAAATCAGCGATAGCCTGACGGAACAATCCATGCTCCGGCCGATCGCTGCCGTTTCATTCCAGACACGAATCGCTTATGAAAAAACCGCTTTCCGGCTGGCCGGAAAGCGGTTTCGTTCACCTTTCAGGCAAACAGAACTTACCAGTTTTCGGCAAGAATCTCGAAATAGGCGCGCGGGTGTGCGCAGGCCGGGCAGGTTTCCGGCGCTTCGGTCCCCTCGTGGAGGTAGCCGCAGTTGCGGCAGCGCCAGACGACCGGATGGTCCTTCTTGAAAACCGTGCCGTTTTCGACGTTCGCAAGCAGGCCCAGATAACGGTGCTCATGCTGCTTTTCGGCGACGACCACATGCTCCCATACATACGCGATCGCCGGGAAGCCCTCCTCGCGGGCCTTCGCGGCAAATGCCGGATACAGGTTGTACCATTCGTCGTGTTCGCCGGCAGCGGCTTCGATCAGGTTGGCGCGGGTGTCGCCGATCACGCCGGCCGGAAAGCTCGCGGTGATTTCCAGGTCGCCGCCTTCGAGGAACTTGAAGAACCGCTCCGCGTGCTCCTTCTCCTGATTGGCGGTTTCGGTGAAAATGTCCGAAATCTGCATATACCCCTCTTTTTTCGCCTGGCTGGCGAAGAAGGTGTAGCGGTTGCGGGCCTGAGATTCGCCGGCGAAAGATTTCAACAGGTTCTTTTCGGTTTCGGTTCCTTTGATGGATTTCATCATACATTCTCCTCTGGTTGGTTATGAATTTGACGCGTTCCCGTCGCTGAACGACAACACGGATTCTTTTTCTCCGGATTCGGCACTCTCCTCAACCGATCCATATAAGAATTTACCACATATAGTCATAAAGGCAAGTATGTTCCTGAAATTTTTTGATAAAAAAAAATCACGGAAAGGTTTTCGGACTTGTCAATCGAGCCGGCAGGGTGTAGGGTATGAAAGTTCCGGGAAAGCGGAACGGAGATCCCGGTCAACGATATAAAATACAGACCCGGGCCGGAAATAATACCGGAGAATTGTCAATGTATAAAGAATTTTTGTTTCATCTGCCCAACGATATCGGCAAGCTGATGCAGCTGGCGGCGGAAATCCGGCAGTTGAAGGAATATGAGGACCTGAGTCCCAAAACGCAGTATGTGCTCGATCTTGCCCTGGAGGAGATGGCGACCAATATCATCAAATACGGTTACGACGAACCGGGTACCAGGACGATCGAAATCTCGGTGGGGTTCAATCAGAAGGACCTGCGGCTGGTATTGAGCGACGACGGGCACGAATTCAATCCGCTCGAAGCGCAGGCTCCGGCGGAAGCCGGGATCGAAGAGCGCGATATCGGCGGCATGGGCATCTACCTGACCCGCAATCTGGTCAGGTCGATGGAATACGAACGCAAAGAGAACAGAAACGTGCTGTCGATCTGCATCGACAAAGAATAAAACGAACAGGTAGGAACATGGAACTTGATTTCAAATCCGAAAACGGCGTAACCGTGCTGACCATGTCGGGACGGCTGGATTCCGCAACCAGCGGCCCGGCCGAACAGAAAATTTCCGAGGAACTCTCCCGCGGCGGCAGCTGGATCGTCCTTATGCGGGATCTGGAATACGTGAGCAGCGCCGGTTTGCGGGTATTTCTGCTGATGGCCAAGCGGTTGCGGGCCGCTGGCGGCAAACTGGCGCTGGCGGAGCCGGCGCCGGGAGTGCGCGAAGTCCTCGACATCAGCGGCTTTTCGACGATTTTCACCATCTGCGGCGACTTGAACGACGCCCGGACCGCCTTGCAGTAGCTCCTCTCCGCACCGGTCAGGAACGCCTCCAGAAAGGAATATCCAGTGGAACCAGTGAACGTAACCGGTATCGCATGTCTGCGCTACCTTTCAGCCAACCTCAAACGCGACATCAACTTCGACGCGCTGATCACGCCGGAGCTGCAGAAGGAGTTCGCGGCGGACCAGTCCTCCGGACTGATGAAACTCGCCGCCGCGCTGCAGTTGAGTCCGGAACAGCATAAGAACGCCGCCGACCTGGCGGAAACCTATGCGGGTCCCGCCCTGCTGCTGCTTCAGAGCGGCAGCTGGGTCTGCGCGGTGAACCTGCAGCAGCTCAAAGGGCCGGGAGTCACCCTCTTCGACCCGCTGGCACAGGGCAAGGGCGGCATGCTCAACGTGCCGACCGAACAGCTGCGTCCCCGTCTGGGCGACGCGGTGATCATCTTCCGAACACTTCAGGCGGTGGACAACCGCAAGCACAGCGGGCTTTTCGCGCTGACCGCGATCGGCCGCCACCACAACGTGCCGATGGACATCCGGCGGCTGCTGCATGATTATGCGGCGGGCGAGCAGGAGGTTTCGGTGCCGCAACTGCTGGAGATTGCCGGAGACTATCAGCTAAAAGCCAAAAAGGTCCGGCTGCGCTGGAAGGATTTCGCCGGAATGGGGCAGGCGTTCCCGCTGATCGACCTCAAGAAGGACGGCACCCGCCGGGTGATCTGCGGCATGCGCCGCCGGGAGGAGGGCGACGACCTCGCGGTGGTCGATCCCGCCTGGCAGGCCGAACACCCCGGCCAGCAGTTCAACTTCATGGCGCAAAAAGAGTTCGAGGAAACCAGCTCCGGCAGCGGCATCTTGCTCAAGCGCGTCTACAAACTCGCCGACGAGGACCAGCCTTTCGGACTGCGCTGGTTCATCCCGGAATTCCTGAAACTCAAGGGCATCTTCGGCCAGATCGCGCTGGCGGTGCTGATGATCAACGCGATCGCGCTGATCACGCCGCTGTTCTTCCAGATCGTAGTGGACAAAGTGCTGGTCAACAACAGCTACAACACGCTGAACGTGCTCGGCATCGGCATCGTCGCGGCGATCCTCTTCAACGCGGTGCTCGAATATCTGCGCAACTACCTGCTGCTTTTCGCGACCAACAAGATCGACATCGCGACCGCGACCAAGACCTTCAAGCACCTGATGCGGCTGCCGATCGAATTTTTCGAGCGGGTGCCGTCCGGGGTGCTGCTCAAGCACATGCAGCAGACCGAGAAGATCCGCGGCTTCCTGTCGGGGAACCTCTTTTTCACGGTGCTGGAGTTGTTCAGCCTGGTGGTGTTCATCCCGTTCCTGCTGCTCTACAGCGTGGAGCTGACGCTGGTGGTGCTGGGGTATTCGGTATTGATGGCGCTGGTGATCGCCACGCTGATCAAGCCTTTCCAGATCCGCCTGAACGAGCTTTACCAGGCGGAGGGCAAGCGCCAGAGCATGCTGGTCGAGTCCATCCACGGCATCCGCACCGTGAAGTCGCTCGCGATCGAACCGGTCGAGGAGAAGGCGTGGAACGATTCGACCGCCTACGCGATCAAGTCCTACTTCCGGGTCGGCAAGATTTCGATGACCGCCCGCACCATCAGCCAGATGCTTGAAATGCTGATGACGGTTTCGGTGATCTGGCTCGGCGCGTCGCTGGTGTTCGACCATGTGCTGAGCATCGGTGCGCTGATCGCGTTCCAGATGCTTTCCGGCCGCGTGACCGGCCCGCTGGTGCGGCTGGTCGGGCTGATCCACGAATACCAGCAGGTCGCGCTTTCCGTGCGGATGCTCGGCGTGGTGATGAACACCCCGGTCGAACCCGCCGGCGGAGGCGTCCGCAACCCGCTCAAGGGCAATATCTCGTTTGAAAACGTGACCTTCCAGTACCGTCCCGACACTCCGCAGGTGATCAGGAACCTCGACCTCGACGTGCCGGTCGGTTCGACCATCGGCATCGTCGGGCGCTCCGGTTCGGGCAAGACCACGCTGACCAAGCTGCTGCAGGGGCTGTATCCGGTGCAGTCCGGCCTGATCAAGATCGACGGCATCGACCTGCGCGAAATCGACAAATCCCACCTGCGCTCCAGCATCGGCGTGGTGCTGCAGGAGAACTACTTCTTCAACGGCACCGTCCGCGAAAACATCTGCCTGACCAAGCGCAACGCGACGCTTGAGGAGATCATCTACGCGGCCCGGCTCGCCGGCGCCCACGACTTCGTGCAGACGCTGCCCAAAGGGTACGACACCATGCTTGAGGAAAACGCCTCGAACCTCTCCGGCGGCCAGAAGCAGCGCCTCGCGATCGCCCGCGCTCTCTTAACCAATCCGTCGATCCTGATTTTCGACGAAGCGACCAGCGCGCTCGACCCGGAAAGCGAAAACGTGATTCAGGAAAACCTCGGCGCCATCGCCAAGGGGCGCACCGTGCTGATCATTTCGCACCGCCTGAGCATCGTCAGCGGCGCGGATAAAATCCTGGTGCTGGATAAAGGCGTACGCACCGATTTCGCGCCGCACCGCGAACTGCTGTCGCACGACGGCATCTACCGCGATTTCTGGCGCCAGCAGATGGAAAGGAACCTTGCAAGATGAGCCAGCCCAAACAGGAGCGCCTCAATTCCAAAGCGATCGAATTCCAGCCGGACGCGCTGGAGATCAAGAACGAACGGTTGCCGTGGCCCGCGCGGGTCGGCGTATTCAGCGCCTTCTTCTTTCTGGCCGGAGCCGTGATCTGGGCCTGCGTATCGCAGGTGGACGTGATCGTCGGGGCCACCGGCAAGCTGGTCACCGACACTCCGCCGGTGGTGATCAAGCCGCTGGAACGGACCGTGATCAAAAGCATCGACGTGAAAGTCGGCGACGTGGTCAAGAAGGATCAGGTGCTGATGCACTTCGACCCGGTCAACAACCTCGCCGAAATCGCCCGGCTCGAATCGGAGGTTTCGACGCTGACCGCGCAGTTCAACCGCCTGCTCGCCGAATTCAAGAACCAGCCCTACCAGCCGGGCGACACCGCCAACGAGGACGTCGAGTGGCAGCTGGCGATCTACAAGCAGCGCCGCAAGTTCTACGACGAGAAAATCCGCTATTACGACCAGAGCATTGCCCAGATCAAGGCCTCGCAGCACAGCACCGAGGAGAGCCTCGAAAAACAGACCGAACGGCTTGAAGCTGTCAAGAAGATCGAGCAGATCTACACCAAGCTGCTGGACAAGAAGGCCATCTCACTGAAAGAAACCCTCGAAATCCAGATCACCCGCATGGAGATGGAGAGCGAAGTGGACAAGCTGCGCAACTCCCTGGTCGAACAGAAGCATCAGGAGCAGACCGCCGTCGCCAGCAAGAACTCCTATATCGAGGAGTGGCGCAACTCCATCTCCGAAGAGCTGGTCAAGGTGCAGCGCGAGCTGACCAGCAACCAGAAATCCTACGAGAAGGCGGTGCAGCTGAACTCCTACGACCGGCTCCGCTCGCCGTGCGACGCGGTGGTGCATGAAATCGCCGCCTTTTCGGTCGGTTCGGCGGTTCGTGAAGCGGAGGCGCTGATCACGCTGGTGCCGCTGGACAGCAAAATCGAGCTGGAGGCTGAAATCGAACCCAAGGACATCGCGAAGGTCCATACCGATTCCAGCTGCCGGATCAAGCTCAATGCGTTTCCGTTCCAGAAGCACGGCACGCTGGAGGGGACGATACGCAATATTTCGGAGGACACTTTCCAGCGGCAGCAGGGCGAGGCGGGAGCCACCCGCACCTACTACCGCGCCCGCATCGACATCGACGACAAGGTCAAACTGCGCGGCGTGCCGGAGAATTTCCGACTGATTCCGGGCATGGAGGCGCAGGTGGAGATCCGGGTCGGCCGCCGCCGGGTGATCGAATATGTGATCCACCCGCTGATCAAATCGCTCGACGAAGCCATCCGCGAACCGTAAGAACGCCTGGAGAGGGCGGCCTTATTCATAGAAATACGGGTCGTCCAGCCCGTCCAGCTTCCACTCGATCCACTTCAGGTCGGGCAGCGACAGGCGCAGGAGCTTCCCGCGGAATTCCGCGGGTATTTCCAATTCGGTCCGCCGGAAGGAATTGCCGTTCGTCTCCGGCTGTTCGGCTTCAAGGATATGGATTTCCCGGACGACCGGCTCTCCTTCCGGCGTTTCCAGACTGACCGCCAGCGGTTCGCCGGAACGGGAGTTGCGCGCGTTTTTCCACCGCCAATCCACCGCCAGTCGCCCGGATTCCGGCGCGCGGATCGTAAAGACCAGCGGCACCATCACCGTGGTGCGCGTCCCGAACCAGCGGTCGGCACGGATGCGGTAAGGATTCGGGCTGCCGACGCCGCCCCAGCAGTCATTGTGAAACGTCATCCGGGCAAGGACCGGTTCTCCGCCCGGAGCCGGCACCGTGATCCGGCGGTGTTCGGCGACGTCGTTGGCGTAAAGCGTCTGACCGGCCAGCTTCCGGCCGGCCCGGTCCGTGACCACCACGGAGAGCCGGTCGTCGGTGCGCTTGAACTGCCAGTAGCGGAAGCTGCGGATCCGGTAAAGATCCAGCACCGCCATCCCGTCCGGCCCCGGCGTCAGCTCCAGCTCAAACGGCCGGTCGCCTCCGATCTGCATCCGGCCGGCCAGCCGGTTCAGGTCGCCGTAGCGTTCCGGCATGGCCGGCTTCTCCCGCAGGCCGAACTGCCGCATCGCCGCCAGATAAGGCAAAGCCCATGCCAGCGAATTGTCGCGCGAACTCCCGGCCAGCAGATGCCATAGCAGCGGATCGCCGTCGCCCCGGTTCAAATAGGTCAGATATCCCGGATCGCCGCTGCACCGCGCCATCATCGCCCCCGCGAAAAGCATCATCGCGGCCCGCCCCTCGTTGGCGCTTCCCGACCGGGTCGGCCGCGCAGTGCGGTCCGGAGGCATCGGCGCCGTTTCTTTGCTGTTGATCCGGCGGAATTCCGCGGCTTCGCGGTCCAGCCGTTCAAGATACCGTGTATCTCCGGTGACTTCGTACAATTTGGCGAGCGCCTCATGGGCAATACCGCCGTAGTAGCTGTCTGCGTCGGAAGCGCCGCCCCAGCCGTACTGGCGTTCAAACGCGGCGCGCAGCTGCGGATCGCCGGAAAGTTCGTAAAGTTCGGCCAGATGGAAAATCATCCGGTGCCGTTCCCGCCCCGCCTTGTACCGGATCGCCGACTTCTGGACCAGCACCGCGGCGCTGGAGAGCGCGCTTTCCAGCGAACGGCGGTCGCCGGTCAACAGATAGTGCCAGACCACGCCGGTGATCCAGAAGTGGCCGGTGTGGAAATTATAGGTCAGGTTGCTCCAGGAGTTGTGCGGATGAACCGCCGTGGCTCCGCGCCGGATATGGCACTGGTCGATATCGCGCATGTGGCGGCTGTGGCTCTCCGCCAGCGCGAAATCCCGCGGATCGCCGGAAGACAAATAGCGGGTCCAGAGGTTCCGCACACTGGAGGTTTCATGGTTGCGGTAGAAGTTGCGCGTACCGAAATCGCCGTAATCCGCGAAGCCGAACATTCCGGTCACGGCGGCGTGATTGCGGGCCGCATCGAACACCCGGTCGATCATCGCGGCGGAACGCGGGAAGGCCGCCGCCTCTTCCCGGGTCAGAAAGTCCCCGAATACTCCGCTTTTACGAATCCAGTCGGCGGCAGGCTGCAGCAGCGGCCGGCGGGCCGGAGGCAGCGCGCCGCCATCCGGCGCGTACCAGCTCCGCATCGTGCCGGAGAGTCCGGCGGCGACATCCAGCGGATTCACTCCCGTCTCCGGCCACAGCATCAGCTTCACCGCGCCCGGCTCAAAGCCGAAACCGCGCGGCGACTGCTCGTAGAGTTCGTCGATCCGCAAACGGGCCTTGCCGCTCCGGGCTTCGCCGGAGAGGCGGCGGCCGGGCAGTATGGCCTCACGCCCGTCCCGGCGGACCGCGACATCGGCGGTGAAGCGGCCAGTCCGGGCCAGCCGCTGCACGAATTCGGCGGGTGCGGCGCCGCTTTCACCGTCCAGTTGGTATCGGGCCCCTCCCGGCAACTGCAGGTAGATGGAACGCACCAGTCTGTAAAGCGGGTCTTTTTCGGTGAAGTTGTTTTCAAACGAGCAGTCGATCTCCAGATAGGGCTGACTCCGGAATGCGGTCAGCCGCAGTTCCCACGCCAGAAACGCGTCGCCGCGCAGGAATACGGTACAGCGTTCCGGCCCGTTCTCCTCAAGTTTCACCAGCGTCGCAGCGGAGCGATGGATTTTGCCGTCCGGCGTCTTCACCGCGAAGAAAGCATCGCCGTTCTCCAGAAAAGAGGGTTTGTCCGGGGTCAGCGTCAATTGCAGCGCCCCGGTGTCGATCCTGATCCGGCCCTCCCGCTCCTCCGCCAGCGGCCTGCGCTTCGCCGCCGGGACGATCCCCCGGCCGTAACGGAGGCGGAAAGGCCCGGCGTCCGCAGCCTGAAAATCCACCGCCAGCGCCAGGATGCTGCCGTCGCGCGGCCGGCGGGCCAGCACGGTGAACTGTGCCGGAACCGTTTTCCCGTTCCGGTCCAGCAGCTCCGCTTCGGACGCGTCGAAAAACTCTCCGGCCGGAAACGGCACACCGCCCCGCACCGGCACTGCTTGCGGAGGCGGCGGCGCAACCTTGAGAACCACCTCTCCCTGCCGGGTATTCGCAGAGATGCGCATTCCCGGATACTGCTCGAGTGAAACCGTCTCGGCGATTTTATAGTGATATTTCGAGCCGCGAACCGGCGAAAACGGGCGCGGTTCCGCAAAATCCTGCTCCAACTGCACCGCGTCGATCCAGATCGGTTCCGTGCCGGTGTTGCGAATTTCCGCCCGATAGAGGTCGAAGTCGACTGCGGACATCTTCCCGGCCAGAGGGCAGTGGACCGATCGCCGCTCCCAACTCGTTCCAACCGTCACGCTGCCGCGCACCACCGGAGCGGCTGCCGCGCCGTGGTGATCCATCACCATATTCTGAAGCAGCAGCTCCGCTTTCCCGGCGCGTTCGCCGCGCAGCCACGCCGAGAACACCGCGCCTTTGCCGCGCATATCATGTGCGAACCAACTGAAAAACCCGCCCGGTTCGATCCGCAGCGACCGTTTGCCGTGAAACGCATTGCCGTCGTACCGGAAGCCTTTTCCGGTGATTTCCGGCCGGTAATCACCCCACAGGTTAAAATTCACCGCCGGCTCCGTTCCCTCCTCGAAACTCGGGTCCGGCAACAGGTTGACGACTTCGGCGGCCCGGTCCAGCCCGCTCAGCGTGACCGACCGGATCGTCAGCGGCGCATCCGCGATCACCGCCAGCCCATCCCAGCTCGCCAGATCGTGAAACGGCCCGAACCGCTCCAACGGGATCACGGCCCGCCCGCCTCCGGTCTTATCGGCGGACGGCACCACCTCCACAGTACGGTTGCTTTTGCCGAAACTCAGGAACTCCACCCGGAAAGGAACCGCTTCCGCAACCTCCACTTTCAGTTCCGCCCGATCCGGCGTGGAACCGGCCAGCAGTACCGGCTTGCCGTCGGCCGGAGCCAGTACAACCCGTCCCGGCGAAGCGATCGCCAATCCCGTTTTGTCCAGCTCCGCCCGGACACCTGGAGCGGCGTTCCAGCGCCAGAAAAGCGGATTGCGCTCCAAACGGATCAACCGGCCCGTCCCGGTATTCCAGGCCGCCTCCTCCCCGGCAGGTTCCAGCCGCACCTCCGCAAACAGGACCTCCGCCGTGCTGCCGTAACCGTTTGCACAGTCAAGCGAAGCACCGAATGCGGCGGCGTCCGGCGGTATGTCGGCGGTCACGCTGTACGGCATCCACTCCGTCGCGCCGCGCACCGGTATGCGCGCACTCCGGTAGACAGTCCTGCCGTCGCGCGCCTTCACATCCAGCGTCAAACCGACCGAGTTCGCCCGCGACGCCGCCAACTGCCGGATCCGGGCGGAAAACACCACCCGCCTGCCCCGGTACGGCGTCAACTCCTTTCCCGTGAAACGACGGTACAGCCGATTGTTCGACCTGCCGCCGGTATCGTCCTTCAGATGCAGCACGCCATTCCGAAACTCGTTGACCGCGAACGGCTCACCGCCCGGTTTCCACAACTCCGTTTCCACCGCTGCCGCAATGATCGCAACAGCCGACAAAGCCGCACCAATCAGCGTTTTCATCATTCCAATCCCCAGAACAGTTTCACCCCTGCCGACGCCGCCGCCAGCTCCGCCACATTGCTTTTCGAGGCGACATGCCAGTCCAGAAACAGCACATTCACCGAATTTGCATGGCGCAATGCCCCGTACAGCAGATGGTTGCGCTGTTTGGCGACATTGGGGTCCATCCGGATCGGCGTTCCGTCATCCGGATTGCCTGCCGCCGTATCCGCCAGTACGCAGATCCGTGAGGGATGCGCCGTAAAGCTCTGCCGCTTGCCGCCGATCAGCGCATTCAGCCCATAACTTGATTTCACCATCGAAGTATCACCGGCATTCGCAAAAGGTTCCGGGTCGGAAGGACACTTCAGCAGCTTCGCCGCCATCGCCTTGTCGATCGTGCCGGCCAGAAACAGCTCTCCCCGGTTGGTTTTGGTCCATAAGCCCCCATTCGGCATATAGCGGATCAGACGGCCGTCATGGCTGTCCGCATAGAGCAGGATGAAGGTTCCCATCTGTTTCAGGTTGTTCCGGCAACCGGAGGTCTTCGCCGTTTCCCGCGCCCGGTTCAGCGCCGGCAGCAGCATCGCCGCCAGAATTGCGATAATGGCAATCACGACGAGCAGCTCAATAAGCGTGAATGGCCTTACGTGGCCCGATGCGGGAGGCGTATCCGCCGCCCCCCGCACCCCCTGCGTCCGGCAAGGTGCCGGTGCCGGGTACGGGACGGTCGACAGGCGGAGCAGCGGTCGCTCGGCGGAGGAAGAAGATTCACAATAACGTGAAGTTGTCTTCCCGCTTTTTTGCGGAAAAACAACTTCACGTTTTTGCTCCGACTTGCCGCTTGCAGAGCATTGGCGGAGGCGTGAGAGCTTGCAAGAAGTAAGGAAAATGTTGGAGAGATTTGGTACGGGGAGAGACGCGACGCAAGTCGCCGCTTTCTCTCCCCCGAACCCCTCTCTTTTACGCAGAGCGGGAACGAGGGGCCGGGGGAGCAGAGCTCCCCGGCGGGATAAGTAGGAGGAACGCAGTGACGATGCACATCCCGTTACTCGGCAGCGGCACCTTGCCGCCTCTCTTTTACGCAGTGCGGCATACGGGGATAGATTGTATATTTTACAAGTTGTGTTCACGAGCAGCTCAATCAGCGTAAAATTCCGATTCTTTCCCATTGTCCTCTCCCTTTCACTCACTTATTCCATATATTCCGCATCACAGGGAACCCCGCTTCAGCAGCCCGACCGGAAGCAGGAAATCCTTCCCCGGCGGAACCGCGCCGTTGATCTGATCGATCAGCAGTTCCACCGCCTTCTGGCCGAGCCGGTCGGAGTCGACTTTCACCGTGGTGATCTCCGGCTCGGTATAGCAGGAAAATCCCACTCCACCGAAACCGGCCACCGCAAAATCCTCCGGCGCGTGATAACCGTACCGTTTCAACACCTGCAGCGCTTTCGCCGCTCCGTAGTCGCAGGAACAGAAAATCGTCCCGCCGAAATGTTCCGGAGCCAGCCATGGGCGCAGCGTATCGTGGATCAACAGATAATGGTCGAGATTCAGGAAATTGTCGGCGGTGATATTCTGCCCGTAATTCAGCCACTCCGCACGCACTCCAAACTCCTCCGCCGCCGCCCGGAATCCATCCGCGCGCCAGCGGTGCAGCGACTGCTGGTCGTGGTACAGGAAAGCCACCGGCCCTCCCCGCCTTACCGCCTCTCCGAGCAGCAGCCGGAAACCCTCTTTCGTATCCGGGGCGGCAACCGGCAGTCCGGTTTCGCCCGGGTGTCCGTCAACCACCACCAGATTCGGAGAAATCCGGCGGAAGAAATCAAGCTCTTCAAAGTGGTTCTGGAAATAGCCGTCCACCAGCAGTCCGTCGAACTTCAATTTGCTGAACCGCTCCAGCGCCTCCTCCGCCGTGCGGATCACCCGGCTGAAAATCTGGAACTCCATCTCATGTTCTCGGGTCGCGCGCTCCGTCGAATAGATGATGTCGGTATAGTAATGGTCCGTCACATCGTAACGCATCGCCCGGGTATAATGATTGACCAGACAGAGCGCATTGTGCAGCACTCCGCCGCCGTTCCCCTTGACGAAAGTTCCCTTTCCCTGACGGCTGACCAGAATATTCTCCTCGATCATCAGCCGGATCGCCTTGCGCACCGAAGTCCGCGAAACCCCGAGCTTCTCGCAAAGCAGGTTTTCCGAATAGATCGCATCCCCGATCTTCAGCTCCCCCGAAGCGATGCTCTGTTTCAGGTATGCTGCAACCTGCTGGTAAATTTTATCGGCGCTCATACACTTGTATCTTTCATCCATAATATTTTCGATACATATATTATGAATCAAAGCCAATGTAAAAACAAGTATAAAAGCAAATTTTTTTCGAAAATATCGGAAAAACGATTGTACGAAGCCCCCCTCTTCACCTGAAAGGAATTCAAAGCGGCGGCAGCGACAGGTAGATTTTCCGGTCCCGGTATGTAAAACCGCAAACGGTCCGGTAGCCGGGAAACGGCGACGGATTTTCCGTTATCACCACCGGCTGATAACTGCGCACGAAATTACCGGCCCAACCCGGATAATCCGGGTACACCTGATATCCCCAGTTCACGAACATCGGGTGAAAATTCGGCTGTTCCGGGAAGAAACGGCAATACAGCGCATCCTGGGTCAGATTCAGCCACGGCCGCTCCCGCAGCCGCTCCGGCACTGCTCTGCAATCGGCGGCAAACCGCTGGAAAAGTCTTCCTTCGGAAGCATTCACCCTCAAGCCGCTGAAACCGGGCGCCTCCACCGCCCTCTGATCGATACGGCTGAAATTCAGAACGGCGCTCCCGATCCTCCATCCCGCGGCGGCCGCCGGCCAGGCCAGCAGCACGATCAGCCCGGCAATCCGCAGGTTGCGCCCTCTCCGGCTGCGCCACCACTGTTCCGCGACAAAAGCCAGTGCCCCGAACATCGGAATCGCTCCCCAATAACAATGCCGCAGGCACGGAACCGGATAATACTGGTGCCATGAAGCCAGCCCGACCAGCAAAGCGGCGCAGAACGGCAACTGCCACTCCCCGCTCCGCCGCCGCCACAGCCGCCACACCATCCATCCGAAACAGCCCAGCGCCGCCAGCGGAAACAGCAAAAATACGGAGTCGGCCGGGAAAAGGCAGCTCAGCAGGTCCGTGATCCGGTCTCCTCCCGCGTCCTGACTGAAACGGGCCGTATTGACCCAGCACTGCCGCCAGTAGTCCCGCCATGCACCGAATACGGTCAGGTACAATGCCAGAAACGCCGGGAACACCAGCACGCCGCCGCTCCATATGCCGAACCGGTACAGCGCCTCCCGGAACTTCAGCCGCCGGGTCCACACCTCCAATCCGAGCGTCAGGATGCCGGCCGGCACCATCACAATACCGCACGGCTGCCGGAATCCGAAAGCGATTCCCGCCGCCACACCGCAGCCGAACAACAGCCGCAGGCCGCCGCCTTCCAGATAACGAACCATCAGCGTTCCGCCCAGCAACATGAAGTAGAGCGCGTAAACCGAAGACCATGACAACATGATCCAGACGTAGAACGGAGCCAGCCCGAGAAACAGTCCGAATGTCAGCCAGCGGAACGGCTCCGACAGGAACCGGCACCACAGCCGGTCCAGTTCCATCGCCGACAACGCGTAAAACAGCACGGTCAACAACCGCAGCACTATAATCTCAGCCCCGAAAAACCAGACCGCGGCCCCCTGCAGCAGCGACGTCAGCAACCCGTATTGGTTGAAAGAATCCCGGAAGACCACCCGGCCGGCCGCAACATCCATCGCCGACTTCAACATCAGTCCGTCATGATGCGGGTCCACTCCCCACGGAACAAAGCAGAGGAACAGCCCGCAGGCGGCAAACAGCACCCAGCGGTGGGAGGAAAGCCAGCCGCAGGCCTGCACACCCGCTCCGACAGCAGTTGCATTCTCCATTATTTTTCTCCCGGCTGCCGCTTCAGATCGGCCAGCACCACCTGAACCGCCGAGGGCCGGGCCGCATCCGGCGGCAGCGCCGCGACCTCCTCCATCGCCTGAAAGACCCGTTCCGCGGCGTCGGCGTACTCAAGGCGGCCCAGTTCAGCGATCAGCCGGATCGCCCGGTCGATCAGCTTCTTGTTGCTGGTCGCCACAAAACTCATCCAGTTGCCTGAAACCCGCCCCAGCTTCACCATCGTGCCGGTCGAAATGGCGTTCAATGCCAGTTTGACCGCCAGATGCTCCAGGAGCCGCAGCGGCGTCGGCTCCGCCGCGCACGGGATCATGAAATCCCCCTCCCCGCCGCCGATCGTCAGCAGCCGGCAGCCGTCGAACCGTTGCCCGGCCTCCGCGATCCGCCGTTTCAAAGCCGGATTTCCGGCTTCCGGCCCGGCCAGGAAACCGACCGCAAACGACGGCGAACGCCGTGCCGGAACCTCCAGCACCTCGCGCCCCACCGGAAACGCGTAGAACGCCTCATCGCCGATCACCGGCGGCTTTGCACAGACCGATTCCGGCGCCCCCATCGCCCGGTAATCGTCAGGAGTCCAGTTCAGGCAGCGCGGCGCGCGGCGGAAAATCCGCGCCCATACCTCCGGCGTCGACAACGCCGGATCGGCCACCCGCGCCCACGGCGCCGGAGAAATCCGGTCATCCGCCCGGATGAATCCCGGCAGCATGAAAGTCGGGGAGCGCTCCGTGGTGTCCGTGAAGATATCCAGCGCATAATCGTTCGCGAAATAGGTCACGCCGCCGCCTTTCGCGTAAAGCTCCGCCTCAAAATCGATGTAGCGGGCCAGTTCGGCAAGCGCCTCCGGCGCAGTCAGCTGATCCAGCACCGCTTCAAATCCGGCGGTGAAATCCGCCGGAGTTTTCCCGGAACGGCGGCACAGCAGAATCTCCAGCGCCGCCCCGGCGATCAGCATCTCCGAGGTGGTCGCCTGCATCCGGGTCGAACCGGCCAGCGCCATCGGCCCGCAGAAGAGGTCCAGCACCGTCACGCGCGGGTCCCGGATCGCATTGCGCGACCGTTCCAGTTTCTCCGCCAGCAGTCCGGCAGGGTTGTTGAACAGCAGAAAACATTCCGCCCCCCGTTCCGCCGCCTCCGCCAGCGTCCCCAGCACGGAGCTGGTCTCGCCGCCCTCCGTGATCGCGATGAAGCAATCCTTCGGTCCGACTCCGAGATCGCGGCACTGGCGGCGCCCGAAGCTCGCAAAATCCTCAAAGAACTCCACCGATTTCACCAGCGCATAATCGCCGCCGGTCATGATGCTCGCCGCGCGGTCGGCCAGCTCCGGCAGGCCGGCTTCGATGCAGCCGTTCCGCCACATGCTCTCCAGCAGGATCGCGAGCCGCCCGGTCGCGCCGCAACCGGAAAAGACCAGCCGCCCGCCCCGCTCCAGCGCCCGCTCCCCGGCCTCGGCCAGTCTGCGGAACTCTCCGCCCGCCAGAACCCGTTTCGCCATCTCTGCAACGTCCCGGTCCGGCTTCAGCAGCGTTTCCACCCCGGCCCGGCTCGAACGCCGGAAATCCGTCTCCAGCGTCGCCGTCAACGGATTCGACTGCTCCGTGGGCAGGAAGCCCAGATGAAAGGGCTTTTCGTTCTCAATGAAATTCCGTGCGCTGTTTTTCGCCTTCTCCCCAACCACCATGATCCGCCATCCTTAAAACTGTAATATTTGATTGAAACCGCTCTCCGGTCAGGAGTCACGCCGGACGATTCCGGCAAAGCTGCACCGGATCAGCTTCTCAAGATCCGCCGGAGCCACCTCCACCTGAAAACCGATGCGCCCGGCGCTGAAAATGATCGTCCGCTGTTCCAGCGCGGAACGGTCCACGACCGTGCGGAACTGCTTCTTCATCCCGATCGGCGAGCAGCCGCCCCGGATATAGCCGGTGACCTTGTTGATTTCCGCGACATGGATCATCTCGACCGACTTCTCGCCGACCGCGTGCGCCGCCGCCTTCAGGTCAAGTTCGCACGCCACCGGAATCACGAAAACAAAGAAATCCCGGCCCGCGCCCCGCGTCACCAGCGTCTTGAACACCCGCTCCGGCGGCTGGTTCATCGAAGCCGCAACCGTCAGGCCGTCCACCGCCTCGCCTTCCCGGTGTTCATAGGTGTAATGGGAATAGGGGATTTTCGCCTGATCGAGAATCCGCATCACATTGGTCTTGTCGTTTTTCGCCATCGTCTCACCTCAAAAAAATACAGGATATTCCCGCCGGAGCGAAAATACCCTGTTCAACTGCATTCCTTCAGCGGATTACTTCAGGATGCCGCACCGCTTCAGGCTGGCGGCCAGCTTTTCCCGGTGTTCGGGGCTGAGTTCGCAGAGCGGCAGCCGGTATTCCTCCGCAATCATGCCCGCCATCGCCATCGCCGCCTTGATCGGAATCGGGTTGGTCTCGACGAACTGGTCGCGGAACAGACAATAGTACTTCTGATGGAGCTTGAGCGCCCCCTTGAAATCACCGGCCAGCGCAAGGTCGAGCATTTCGGACATCTCGGCCGGGATGATATTCGACGAAACGCTGATCACCCCCGCCGCGCCGACCGAAACCATCGGCAGCGCCAGGGAATCGTCGCCGCTCAGCACGGTGATATCGCAGATATCCTTGAGCATCGAAACCCGGTCCACGCTGCCCGCGGCCTCCTTGACGGCGGCGATCACCGGATTCTTCGCCAGCCGCGCGACGGTCGCTTCGGCGATCGGCACGCCGCTGCGTCCCGGCACGTTGTAGAGCACCACCGGCAATCCCACTTTATCCGCGACCGTGGAAAAATGGCGGTAAATGCCTTCCTGGGTGGGCTTGTTGTAGTAAGGCGTAACCTGAAGCGTCGCATCCGCGCCGAGTTCCTTCGCCTCGCGGGTCAGCTCGACGGCTTCCGCCGTGGAGTTGGCGCCGGTTCCGGCGATGATCCGGCAGCGGCCGGCGGCGAATTCGACCACCCGGCGGATCACTTCGAGATGTTCTTTGCAGCTCAGGGTCGGCGACTCCCCGGTGGTGCCGACCGGCACCAGCCCGGCCACACGCCCGGCGACCTGCAGTTCGACAATCTTACGCAGCGCATCCCAATCGATCTCTCCGTTGCGGAAAGGGGTGATCAACGCCGTGTAAACGCCTTTGAATTCCATCATTTTGTCAAACTCCGAAAAATTCGGGGACGGCCCGGTACGGCTCCCCGTGGTTGAAACATACGGTATCCATTCCTTTATAAGATAATGCGAAACGACCGTAAAATCAATATGTTTTCCATGATTTGATTTGAAAAAAACCGGTTGCCCGGCTAATTTAAAGGATGGACTTGTATCGATGATCGAACAGAGGAGAATTTTCAATGAAGCATTTCGCTCTTTTATGTTTCGCCGTGCTGTTTCTGGCGGCAGGGTGCATCTCGTACCAGTATGAAGGGGTCCGGGAGGCCGAGCCGACCACCCATGTGAAGGTCTACACCGACGCGACCAGGATCAGACAGCCCTACCGGGTGCTCGGCCAGGCGACCGCTTCCGGCGACTCGCAGGACGTCAGCCGCGACCGCCTTCTGGCCAAACTCGAAAGCGAAGCCGAAAAAAGCGGAGCCGACGCGATCCTGATCACGGAGCAGCAGGTGGTGCCGGGTGAAATCCAGAAAAACGGCAATCCGCAATTCGCCAATTCCTTCGACTATGACGATTCGACCCGCAGCTGGGCGCAGATTTACCGCGATGTGGACCTGACTTACGGCAGCGTGCGCGGCACTCCGAACGACAATTCTACCGTGATCAGCTACAAGCGTATCCTGCGGGCCGAATTTCTGAAATACCTCGATGCTCCGGCAACAGCGGCGGAGGTATCGCAAGTCGACGGGAAACCGGCTCCGGCGGAGAGCAGCGGCAAATAATTATATTTTCCAAATATTCCTCAATTAAAATTGCTCTATGGAGGAGATCCGGTTTCACTTCCGGAGGAAACAGGAAAAATTTATGAAATATTCGGTTTTCCGGATTGAATTGGATGAAAATAAATGCTACTTGTATAGTGTGCCATTGTATTGATGGAAAAGTACATCGGCCCTCTTTTCAATTGAGAAATTCATGTTTTGATACGAGATCGGGAGAAATATCATGTTCCAAAGGCGCTGGACTTCTGAGAAAATCATCAGCCATATCCTTGCACGCGAAGGGGTGGAGCCCCTGAACTCACATTACTACGCCACCACGTATCCGGATGTCTATGCCGCGGCGGAGCGCTTTTTCGGCTCCTGGTGCAACACGCTGGAAAGTTGCGGTTTCTCCTATCAGGAGATTCGCAAATACCGCACCTGGAACCGGGAACGCGTTCTCAATGAGATCCGCAAGCTCAGCGAGGTCCACTCTCCGCTCTCCTCGAAATTCGTCCAGACCGACCACCGCCCTCTCTACATGGCGGCCCTGAAACGCTTCGGCAACTGGGGCAACGCAATCCGCGCGGCGGGTCTGGAATACCGCCGCATACGTTTGCGCCGTCTCCAGACTCCGGAAGAGCTCAAGGAAGAGATCCGGCGCCTCTATCAGAGGGGGGAAAGCCTCTCCTATACCTACATGCGGAATAAGTACCAGTATCTGCTGGCTTCCGGCATGAAGAAACTGGGTGACGGCAGCTGGGTCAGGGCGCGCGAAGTTTGTGGCATTCATATCAATTGCCGCAAGCTTGCCGCGGAAGCCCGCAAGGCCGCGCTGCAGGAAGAGGAACGCAAGCGGCAGGAGCGGAACGAGAAACAGCGGCAGAAAAGATTGCAGAAAAAGCAACAGCAGCAAGCAGAACAACAGGCGCTGCTCAAAGCGGTAAAAGCTCCCAAGGCGCAGCCCAAAAAAGCAGCGGCAGTCAAATCCCAGCCGGCGAAGACAGCCGCCAAATCAGAAAAGGCGGCGACAGTCAAATCCCAGCCGGCCAAAACAGCGGCAGTGAAGACAAAACCGGCCAAAGCCGTAAAGGCGCAGCCGGCCAAGACCGCAAAGACTCCGGCGGCCAAAGCGCAACCCGTCAAGACCGCTGCGAAAAAGAAAAAGTAATCAATTCATCTGCTCAGCCTGCCGTTCGGCTCCTCAAATCCGAAGGCGGGCTGCTCTTTCCGGCGGTTGTCAGGAATATTCATAATCGATGAATTCTCCGGAGAAACCGTCACTCCGGCGCCGCCGGACTTCCCGGAACCCCACCCGCTCATACATCCGCTGCGCGGGAAGCAGTAAACCGTTTGTGGTCACAATGATCTTACCCAAGTTATCATACCGGGAGATTTTGATACAATTGAATATAAAACAACGGGGAAGGATTACAATTTTATCTACAATGATACTTGAAACAATGGGTATACTGCGATTGCATAACGCAATTTTGAAAGAAAATAAGCTCAGCTTCTAGTGGCAACCCCGCCAAGATTCGAACTTAGACTAACTGGACCAAAACCAGTTGTGCTACCATTACACCACGGGGTTAACGGCAGTATGGACACTGCCGTGCTCTAAAAATAATCCATCTTTGCGAAAAATTCCATCTTTTTCTTCGCTTTTTTGAGATTTTTTGCAGACGTTGCGCAGTTCTCCGGCTCCGGCTTTTGAAAATGTTGACAAATCATCTCCTTGTGGCAGCTCCATTCCCGGCGATCAGTATGACTGCGGAGAACTGAACTGCCGGAGTTCAAACAGAGATCATTCAGTTCAACAGGAGAATTTGTCATGTCCAATCCCGTTCTCGCCGTGATCGCGGGCGGCGGATGCCGCCAGATCGAGGCCGCCACCGGCATGCTTCAGGCGCTCGAAGCTGCCGGAATCCGGATCGACCGTTACAACGCCTGCAGCGCCGGAGCATGTGTCGCCGCTCTTCACGCATCGGGGCTTTCCGGCGCCGGGCTGGAAAAATTGATCCGGAACACTCCGGTCGAACAGCTGTTCCGCCCCTGCATCGGCCATCAGCTGCTCGCACTGTTCGGAATGCGCGTCGACCACCTGTTCGATCCCGCCGGAATGTACGGCATCCTGCGGCGCAGCCTCACCACCGAAGCCCGCCGCCGCGTCCGCGTCGCCGTGACCCGCCTGCCCGATTACGCCCCGATGATGTGCGATGCAACCGCCGTCACCGTAATGGCTTCCGCCGCCATTCCGCAGGTGTTCGAGCCGGTGAAGATCGGCCCGGACCATTTCGTCGACGGGGGAGTGAAAAATCTCGTGCCGACTCCGCGCATCGGGGAGATCGCCGATTACCGGCATATCTACATCCTGCTCTGCAACGACGACGTCACCGGCGCACCGCCGCGCGGCAGGCTCGGACGCGCCCTTTCCGCCGCATTCGCCACCATGGACCGCGAAGTCACCCAGCTCTACGAATCCGGCTGGCATCTGCTCCCCAACGTCACCGTGATCCAGCCGCCCCCCTTTCCCTCTTCACTGCTGGACTGGTCCGACGGATACCGCCTGATCGCCCACGCACGCGAATACGCCGCCGAAATCATCAGGAGGGAAAAAGCATGAAACAGTTGATCCGGGACCTCGCCGGAGTCGCCTGCATCGCCGGTTTCGGCGGCTTCATCCGCACCCTCGTCGGCAAGGCGCGCCATGAACCGTACAACCTCAAAACCGGCGTCACGGAAGTCCTGATCGCCGTCTTTGCCGGATTTCTCGCACACTGGCTCGGACAGGAGTACATCGCCAGCGACAACCTCCGCACCGCCGCGATCGCGCTCGCCGGTTACTCGGCGCGCGGCATCATGGCAATCCTCGACGCCGCCGTGATCACCAGATGCAAAGCGCTGGCACGTTTCTTCGGGCGCGTCAATCCGCCCTTTTAGCCGCCATCATCACGTAATGATGAGCAAGCGGCAGGCCGCATTGTTCCAGCTCCCGGGTGAAATACCCATCCACCTCCGCATCGCGCCCGAGCGGCAGCACTGCGTCGAAACCGGCCAGGATTCCGGTTTTGAGCAGCCACTCCAGAACCGGCACACCTTCCGGCGGCGCCACGTCAAAGGCGGCCTCCCGCGCGAAACCGATCCGGAATCCGGCCTTCACCAGCATCGCCGCCAATTCGGCCCCGCCTTTCGGAAATTTCGGGAACAATGCGCAGCCGGTCCGCTCCGGGAAGCGCGCCATCGTGCGCCGGAACGCATGGAATACCGCCGGCAGCGTTTCACGGGTGTTGACCACGAACACCAGATCGCCGCCGCGCGAAAGTACCCGCGCCGCCTCCCGGATCAACCGGGGCGGATCGCTGTAGCCGAGCGCCCACGCCGACACGATCAGCCCGGCGGAGCCGTCCGGTTCCCGGTGCAGGAATTCGAGCATATCCCCGACCGTGAAATTGCCCCGGCGGCACAGCCGCTCCGCTTCCGCGACCATTCCGGCGGAAATATCGACCGCCCGGACCGGCGTTGCCGGATAGCGGCGTTCCAGCTCCGCCGTGGTGAAACCGGTGCCGCAGCCGAGGTCGAGGATATTCCCCGCCACCTGTTCCGGCAGCAGTGCGAACATCTCCTCCGTCACCGGCCGGAGCCGCGACAGCCAGTTTTCGGCGTACCCGGCGGCCAGCCGGTCATATCCCGCGGCCACCTCCTTTCCCGAAAGCAGCCGCCCGGCGAGCAGGTGCCCCAGCATCCGCCAGTTCAGCTTCAGGCAGTTGCGGTAGCGCCCCATCAGATCGGGCCGCATCCGGCGCAGCACAGCGCAACCACGGCAACCGCGGCATACATCACATACTTGCTCATCTGGAATCCTCCCTGTTATATTTTATTTCTTCCCGCCAGTCGAGCGGGTACTTGCCGAACGCATATCCGAGCAGGGCGACCACATATTCTTTGCCGTCGGAGAGCCGCCGGGCGATCACCGCCCCGCCGTTCGGGGAAATTTCGGAGCCGATCCCGTCGGTATGGAACACCACTTTGCCGTCGGCGGTCGCGGCAAGTGAAGCGGGATAATACCGGCGCAGCCGGAACAGCTCCCGCTCCTGCCCCGATGCAAGCGCGCACACCGTCTGTTCCCGCAGCGTCAGCCAGCCGCCGGGATAGCGGCACAGCGTCCTGCCGGAGCCGAACGGTTCCGGTTCCTCCATCCCCTCCAACGCAAAGCGGAACAAAGTATCATCGGCTCCCGGCCAGCAGAGTTCGCGACCATCCGCAGACCATTGGATATCCTTGTAACCGGCCTTTCCCTCCCATCCCCACTCTTCGCTGATCTCATCCGGTCTGCCGGCGGGCGTCACCAGCAGCCGGTCTTTCTCCCAGCGCGCCTCCCGGCTGCCGTCGGGCGAAAGCGCCGCGAAAGGCGGCGGCAAGGCCTCCAGTTCCCGCACCTCGCCATCCTCGATCCGAAATCTCCTGATCTGCCGGTTTGCCGTTTCAACGCAAAGTGTGCCGGTCACTCCCTGCAGCACCTCCGGGTCAGAGTGCCCGGCCTGAAAACGCCAGGCCGGCTCGTGCAGACTGTAGTTCATCAGGCCGAAAAACGACGGGACGGTCCCCAGAACCAATAGAGTTGAAACCGTGTTCAGAATCCACGGGTGTTCCGGCGGCCTCTGTTCCGGCAGTTCGTCCGCCTCGGTCGCGATCAGAAACCAGAACTGCCACAACAGCGCCACCGGCAATGAGTTGGCCACCGCGCCGAAGGCCCCGGCCAGCCAGATTCCGGAGAAGCCCCACTCCGCCAGCATCTTCACCAGATACGCGGCGCCCGCCGCCAGCCAGAACAGGGTGAACCGCTGGAGGTTCGTGAATTTCCTCCTCCGAATCCATCCGCAGGCCGCATAGAAGCCCGCCCCGTATGCGGCGGCTCCGGCCACAACCATGACCGACGCCCCCGCCGCCGCGGAAAACGAATAGCGACCGCCCCAATCCGGACACAGCAGCATCAGCAATCCGGCGGCGGCGCCCGTTCCGGCTCCCGCCCCCGCCGCCTGCCACAGCTTCAAACGCTTCACCAGCGGGAAACCCGCCGCCAGCGCCGCGAACAGCAGCGCGCCGCGCCCCCATGCCGCCGGACCTCCCAGCAGGCTGCTGAGCGCCCCGAAAAATGCCGCGATCAGAATGGAACCGAATGAGACCATATTGTCACCTCCCGCCATTTGAGTGCTTTTTTCCGAAACCGGAATCCGCATCGGCCGATCAGGAACTCCCGGCCATCCGCCATGCGCCGCGCCACCAGAACCGAAAAGGGGGCCAGCTCCGAAGTGACATCGTCGGTATAAAAGACAAATGTCCCGTCCCGCGTGGCGGCAATTGCGTGATGCGGCGACTGCCGCTGCAGCCGGAACAATTCGCGTTCTTTCCCGTCAACCGGCCGGAAACAGACGCTCTTCCCCCGCAAAACCAGTTTCCCGCCCGGATAAGGCGTGCGATTTTCTCCCCTGTACGCCGCCTCCACACTCTGCTGCGGCAGTTCCGTCACAATCCCATCGCGAATCTGAAATCCCGCATCATTGCAGGTCAGGATCCCGGAAAGCCCGCGCAACACCGCCGGATCATGCCGCGTCCGGGCAAACCGGATCAGCGGCTGGTCGAACATATGGTTTTCCATCAGAACCGGCAACGAAAAGGCGCCGCCGCCCGCCAGCAGCAGGGCCGCCAGAATCACGCCCCACTCCCAACGGCAGGCGGGGCGTACAAACTGAATTTGCCGCTTCTTTCTCCGTTGTCCGATTCCGGCCGCCGCCATCCAGCAGACCGCCACCGGCAATGAATTGGCCGCCGAACCGGCGACCGCTCTCTGCCAGGCTCCCGGAAACCACCAGTCCGGCGCCGATTTCAGAATGAAAGCGCCGATCGCGACCAGATAACACAGCACAAACGATTCCATCGTGGAAAGCGTGCAGCGCCGATCCAGCTCCCGCACCGCAAACCAGCCGCCGCCGCAAACCGCCGCGCCGATCACCGCCCCCCAGTTCAGCGGGAATACCCCGGTCATCTCAGCCCTTTCGAGCCATCCGCCCGCCTCCGGTATCAACGCGGCCGCCACTCCCGCAGCCGCCCCGAACAGTCCGCCGATGGCGATGGGCCGCCGGCCCCGCAACCTTTCCGTCACCGTCAAGCCGGCAGCCAGAATACCGAACAGCAGCGCGCCGCGCGCCGCCGCCGACGGCCCTCCGAGAAAGCTGCAGAACGCTCCGAGGAACGCCGCTGCTAAAATTTCAATCGCGTTTCTCCTCACCATTCATTCTCTCTTTTTCTTTTCCAACAGCATCCCGTCCCGATTCCGGCAGAGCATGGTCACGCACCACGCCGCAGCCACGCCGACGGCGTTCATCACCGCGAAATACAGCGTCAGCACTCCGGCCTCCATCTGGTCCGCGCCATATTGCCAGAGGCCGTAACGCACAAGCTGGGCGGCTACCGCCACGACCAGCGTCGCCAGAATCGCTCCGGGGAAATGCGAAGTCTGCGACAGGTATTCCGCCCAGTAGAAGCCGATTCCGTACAGCAGGCAGACCGCGATCACCTGAACATTGCCGATCTCCACTGCTCCTGCGGGCATCCGGCAGAAAACGGCGGCGGCGACTCCGCCGGCCACGCTTCCGCAAAGCAGCGCCGCCCAGACCAGCCGGCAGCGGTGAACCAGCCGGATCCCGGAGGTCAGCAGCACAAAGAGCACCGCGCCGCGGATCATCCCGGCACCTCCTCCGACAAGCGAACAGGCCGCTCCGAGAAATGCGGCCAGAATCAGGCGAATCCAGATCATCGGACTTCCTCCGCGACTTCTCCGGCCCGCTGTTTTGCAAACACGCCACCGACCGCCATCAACACCAGCCATAAAAGCGTCACCGGCAGCGCCAATATCATGCAGCTCAGCAGACCGGCCAATTTCCCGGAACCGAAAGTGAGGGAAAAGCGCATCACTTGCGCCGCACACGCCGTCAGATAAACGCCGGCGATAACGCACCAACGTTTTTTCAGACGAAATTCACAGAAATTCCAGCCGATTCCATACACCAGACAACCGGTCAAAACCGGAAACGGCATCTGAATCACCGCCAACTCGGGCATATAATAAAATCTGATCTCCGGCACGATTCCCACCGTCCAAGCAGCTGCCAGGCCACCGGCCACTCCGAACAGCCAGAACCAGCGCCGTCCCCATTGCGGATTTCCATTCAACGGCAATTGCGCGAGCGTCAGCATGAAAAAGCACAAGGCTCCCCGCCATGCCATCAGCGGCACCGGCCCCCAGACCGTCAACGCTCCGGCAATCGGAGCCAACGCCAACCGTCCCCAATACCGTTTCATATTCCATTCCCCCTTGTGCCGAATATCTCTGCGCATTCTCCCCCTGTTGCGAATATAACCGCCGGAAATTGAAAAATCAACCCGTTTTTCGATGAAAAAATGTTGGACAGTATCATCGGTTGATGTTATATTCCTGCAAAGCAACAATGAAATAACAGCAGTAAAGAGAATGAACGCGCCTTTCCCGCAGGCGTTCCGGTCCTCGCGGAAGGAGAGGCAGCTTTCCTGGAAATATTGGAGGTATTCATGACGGCAAACTCCTTTCCGGCCGCCCGGCTTCCGGAACTGGTCTTCGATTCCGAACCCGGCTTCGTCGAACTCTACAATGTCGCGTGGAAACTCGCGTGGGAACATGTGCTGACCCGCGCCGGCGCTCCCGTCTCCCCCTATATGGACGAGGGGTTCGACAAGGAACGGATCTGGCTCTGGGACACCAGTTTCATGGTCCACTTCTGCAAGTACGCCCCGGAGGCGTTTCCCGGCGTCGCCAGTCTGGAAAACTTCTATCGCCCGATGCTCGACGGCGAACCCTCGACGCTGCTGGTCCACCACCCCGACAACCCGCCGCTGCCGGCGTGGGCCGAATACGCGAATTTCCGGGTCACCGGCGACCGGCAACGGCTGAAAAAGGTGCTCGCCGACCACCGCTGGCTGCAACGGTATTTCGATCTCTTTGAAGCCTTCAAACGCGGCGACCGGCCCGCGTGGGGCGGCGAAGCGGTCTGGCTTCAGCGCGAACCGCTCGGCTATCTGTGGCGCGGCAATCCGAACGGGATGGACAACACCCCGCGCGGCGGCGTCTCCGCCGACGAATCCGACAGCCGCAACTATGAGACGATGTACTGGTTCGACGCGCTTGCCCAGCAGGCGCTCTCCGCGCGGCTGATCTTCGAGATGGCCGAAGCGATCGGCCTCGGCGAAAGCGCCGCGAAATTCCGCACTCTCTGGTTCAGCTATTGCAACTTGCTCAATTCCCGCTACTACGACCGCGAAGACGGTTTCTATTACGACATCGAACGCACCGCGCCGCACCGCTTCATCGAGGTGAAGACTCCGGCCGTCTACTGGGCGATGCTGGCCGGAGCCTGCACCGCCGAACAGGCCGGGAAACTCGCGCTGGCCGCGGTGGACCACAATATTTTCGGCGGCGATTTCCCGTTCCCGTCGGTCAGCCGCAACGATTCCGCCTACAACCCGCTCGGCGAATACTGGCGCGGCGGCATCTGGCTGCCGCTCTCCTACATGGCGATCAAGGCGCTGGAAAAGTACGGCTTCACCGGCATCGCCGACCAGGCCGCCGAAAAGACCGTCCGGCTCCAGCTTGAAACCTACCGCAACTGTACGCCGCACACCATCTGGGAGTGCTACTCGCCCTCCGAATGCAAGCCCGCCACCAACAAACGCGTGGTCGGAGCGGACGAACCGGTGCGCACCGACTTCTGCGGCTGGTCCGCCCTCGGACCGATCAGCCTGATGATCGAAAACGTGGTCGGGCTCGATCTCGACGGAGCTCACGGCAAAGCAGCCTGGCGCATCAAGCACACCGGACGCCACGGAGTGAAAAATGTCACCTTCGGCGGCATCCGCGCCGATTTCCTGACTCAGGGCAGCGGAACCGTCGAGATCGATTCCGACCGGCCCTTCACGCTGACCGTCAACGGCCGCGAGCTTGACGTGCGCGCCGGCCATAACCTCCTGAACTACTGAAAGAGACCAGACCATGGAATACCGCGAAATCGGCAGAACCGGCCTTTCCGCCGGCATCATCGGGCTCGGCAGTGAGCACCTCGACAACAAGCCCTACGCGACGGTGGAGGAGACCATCCATGCGGCGCTCGACCACGGCATCAACCTGATGGACCTCTTCATGCCCGGCGAGGAGGTGCGTTCCAACATCGGCCGCGCGTTGGCCGGACGGCGGGACAGGATGATGATTCAGGGCCACATCTGCTCGGTCGACCTGAACCGGCAGTACGACATCAGCCGCGACCTCGCGACCTGCCGGAAATATTTTGAAAACCTGCTGCGCTGCCTGAACACCGACTACATCGACTTCGGGATGCTCTTTTTCATCGACTCCGCCGAGGATTTCAGCAGCGTCTTTGAATCCGACCTCCTCGAGTACGCGCAGCAGCTCAAGCGCAAAGGCACGATCCGGGCGATCGGCGCCAGTTCCCACAATCCGGTCACCGCGCGGCGGGTCGTCGAGAGCGGCGTGGTCGATCTGCTGATGTTCAGTGTGAACCCTGCCTTCGATATGATGCCGCCGGAGACCGACCTCGAAACCATGATCGGCGATCCCGCCGGCTCCATGACCGGCATGAATCCGGTCCGCGCCGACCTCTACCGGCTCTGTGAACAGCGCGGCGTCGGCATCACCGTAATGAAAACCCTCGGCGCGGGCAAGCTGCTGTCGCGCGAGCACACGCCGTTTGCCGAACCGCTGACCGTCGGGCAGTGCATCCACTACGCGCTGACCCGCCCGGCGGTGGTTTCAACGCTGATCGGCTGCCAGTCCGCGGCGCAGGTGGCGGAGGCGGTCGGCTATCTCGACCTCTCCGAAAGCGAACGCGACTACGCGCCGGTCGTCGGCAGCCGCCGCAACGATTTCAAGGGAAACTGCGTCTACTGCAGCCACTGCCAGCCCTGCCCCGCCGGAATCGACATCGCGGCGGTCAACAAATACCTGGACATCGCCCGGCTCGACGAAGCGCACATCCCGCCCGGCATCGCGCAGCATTACCGCTCTCTGAAAAAGCACGGCTCCGACTGCATCGGCTGCGGCAGCTGCCAGAAGCGGTGCCCCTTCGCGGTGCCGGTGATTGAAAACATGAAACGGGCCGCGACGCTGTTCGGCGCTTGACAGAAACGGCCGGCGCGGCTATATTTCTTACTCCGTAAAACGAATCAGGAAACCTGCAGGAAAATTCCATCATGAAAAAAGCGGACGTTTATTTTACCGATATGAGAGTCAAGCCCGGCGGGCGGAACCTCCAGCAGAAGCTGGCTCTGCTGCTGAAACGGGCCGGAATGGACACGATCGACTTCAAGGACCGCTTCGCCGCGATCAAAATCCACTTCGGCGAAGCCGGCAACCTCTCTTTCCTGCGCCCGAACTTCGCCCGTACCGTCTCCGACGAGATCAAAAAGCTCGGCGGCAGGCCGTTCCTGACCGACTGCAACACCCTCTACGTCGGTTCGCGCAAACATGCGCTCGAACACATCGAAACCGCCTACCTCAACGGCTTCACTCCGTATTCGACCGGCTGCCACGTGATCATCGGCGACGGGCTGAAAGGGACTGACGACATCGCAGTTCCGGTGCCCAACGGCGAACTGGTGCGCGAAGCGAAGATCGGACGCGCGATCATGGACGCCGACATCTTCATCTCGCTGACCCACTTCAAGGGGCATGAGATGACCGGCTTCGGCGGGGCCATCAAGAACATCGGCATGGGTTGCGGTTCGCGCGCCGGCAAGATGGAGCAGCACTGCGACGGCAAGCCGACCGTGGACCGGACGCTCTGCATCGGCAGCCGGGCCTGCGCCCGCATCTGCGCTCACGGCGCTCCGACGTTTTCCGAAGGCAAGGCGGAGATCGACCATGCGAAGTGCGTCGGCTGCGGCCGCTGCATCGGCGTCTGCCCGAAGGATGCCATCCAGCCCTCCTGGGGGCAGCAGGAGGGACTGCTCGACCGCAAGATGGCCGAATACGCGCTGGCGGTGGTGCACGGCAGGCCGCATTTCCACATCAGTCTGGTGATGGACGTCTCGCCGTTCTGCGACTGCCACCCGGAAAACGACGCGCCGATCGTGCCGGACATCGGCATGTTCGCTTCGTTCGACCCGGTCGCGCTGGACCAGGCCTGCGCGGACGCGGTGAACAGCCGCGCCCCGAATCCCGACAGCCTGCTCGCGGAGCACGGCAGTCATCACCACGACCACTTCCGGGATGTCTCTCCCTCCACGAACTGGGAGCTTCAGCTGGAGCATTCGGTGAAGATCGGCCTCGGCACCCGCTCCTACGAACTCGTCACGGTCTGACGGCACGGAAAGCGTTCTTTTCATGGATACGAAAAACTTCATCGCCGAAAAGCTGGACCGCGACGAACTGATCCGGCTGATCGAATACCACAACCGGCGCTACTGGGACGAGGGGGAGCCTGAAATCCCCGACGCGCGTTACGACGAACTCATCCGCGCACTGCAGAAGCTCGAACCGGATCACGAACTGGTCACCCGTGTCTACGCCCCGGCCGTTGCCGGTTCCGGCAAGGTGCGGCATCTCCGGCCGATGTTGTCGCTGGACAAGGCCTATTCGCTCGAAGAAGTGCTGGAGTGGGCGAAGAAGTTCGCCCGCAGCGAGGACGAGGAGCTGCTGGTCGAGCCGAAATACGACGGCATTTCCGCCAACTTCGACGGGCGCGTTCTCTCCACGCGCGGCGACGGCGAACTCGGCGAAAACATCACCGACAAACTGCCGCTGGTCGAGCTGGAAACCGCCGGGCACACCGGCAAAGTGGACCGGCCGGTGCGCGGCGAACTGGTGATCCGCGACGACGATTTCAAGACCCTCTATTCGCATATCCGCAAGAAGGGTGGCGGCGTCTACAAGAACTCCCGCAACGCCGTCGCCGGGATCATGGGACTCAAGGAGATCGCCGAAATGGAGCTTCAGGGGGCGAAGATCACGCTGGTGGATTACAATCTGGTTTCGTTCCGGGTGAAGTATTCCGAGCTGGCCGCGAAGTGGGAGGAGCTGCGGCGGCAGCTGGAAGCCCTTCCCTATCCGCAGGACGGCATCGTGATCAAGCTGGCCGACTCCGCCTATTCCGCGTCGCTCGGCAACACCGCCCACCATCCGCGCGGCGAAATCGCGTTCAAATTCACCAACATCCGCCGCGAAACCAGACTGATCGGCGTGGAGTGGAGCTTCGGCAAGAACTGCCTGACGCCGGTGGCGGAGCTGGAACCGGTCGAAATCTCCGGCACCACCATCCGCCGCGCCACGCTGCACAACATCCAGAACATTCTCGAACTGGGCGTGCAGATCGGCGATACCGTGACCGTTGAACGGGCCGGGGACGTGATCCCCTACATCGTTTCGTCCACCCCCGGCGAGGAGCGCCGCTCCCCGCTGATCGAAGATTGTCCGAGCTGCGGCGCGAAGCTGGTCCGGCGCGGCCCGGAACTCTGCTGCCCCAACCCGGAGTGCCCCGAAACCCAACTCCAGCGGCTCGCCGCCGCCGTCCGCAACCTTGGCATCGAACGGCTCGGCGAACCCACTTTGCGCAAGCTGATGGAAAACTCCGGCGTCCGCCACCTCGGCGACCTCTTCGAGCTGACCGCGATGGACCTGCTCAGGCTCGACGGCTTCGCCGCCAAATCCGCCGCCAACCTGATCGAGGAGATTCAGAAGGCCCGGATCGTCAACGACTACCAGCTTCTTGCCGCGTTGAATATCCCGAACATCGGCGCCAACGTCGCCAAGGTGATCTTCAGCCACACCGACTTCGCCGGCCTACGCCGGATGTCGGAGGAGGAGCTCAGCGCCATCCCCGGCATCGGCCCGGAACGCGCCAAAGCCCTGGTTTCGGAGCTGGCCGCCCAATCGGAATACCTCGACGAACTGCTCGGCGCGGTCCGGCTGATCCACGCCGCCGCACCCGCCGCCGAAATCCCGACCGTCTGCTTCACCGGGAAAATGCCGGAGAAGCGTTCCTATTACGAGAAGCTCGCCACCGCCCACGGCTACCGGAGCGCGGACGATGTAACCTCCTCGCTGTCGCTGCTCGTCGCCGCCGATCCCGCCGAAAACAGCGGCAAGCTCAAAAAGGCCGCCAGACTCGGCGTCAAAGTGGTTTCGCTCGACGAATTTCTGTCCATGCTGTCCCCCGCTTCCGCGCCGATTGCAGAGGCGGACGGTCAGCTGTCGCTGGGGATTTAAGAGAGTTTCGCCTGACTGCGGCAACAGTCTTGGGAGTACGGAGATTCCTCTCCGCTTTCCAATCGGCCCGGCCCTTACAGGCAGAATACCATACAGCAACACTCCCGCCGCCAGGGCGGAGTTCCGCCGATAGAGCAAATAAACTGATAGATAATAAATCCGGTTTTGTAATTTTTACGTAGTAAAAATTCAAAACCCTACCCGCCGCCGGGTGCTACCCGGTCGGGGGGACCGGCGGGCGAAGCGCCACCGGCCGCCGGAGGCAAGCCTCCGGGGAAGCCTGCCGTTTTAAAGGCAGGCGGGTCTGCCCGCCCTTTGGGCGGCAGACCTTGTGCGCTACGCGGCCTGATTTTCAATCAGGCTCCGGTAGCTGGGCGCAGTAGCGCACAAAGTGTCTCCGACGGGCAAGGCGCTTCGCCCTTGCAACCCGACCGGCAACGTGCCGGGGCGGAGTTCCGCCGATAGAGCAAATAAACTGATAGATAATAAATCCGGTTTTGTAATTTTTACGCAGTAAAAATTCAAAACCGTACCCGCCGCCGGGTGCTACCCGGTCGGGGGGACCGGCGGGCGAAGCGCCACCGGCCGCCGGAGGCAAGCCTCCGGGGAAGCCTGCCGTTTTAAAGGCAGGCGGGTCTGCCCGCCCTTTGGGCGGCAGACCTTGTGCGCTACGCGGCCTGATTTTCAATCAGGCTCTGGTAGCTGGGCGCAGTAGCGCACAAAGTGTCTCCGACGGGCAAGGCGCTTCGCCCTTGCAACCCGACCGGCAACGTGCCGGGGCGGAGTTCCGCCGATAGAGCAAATAAACTGATAGATAATAAACCCGGTTTTGTAATTTTTACGCAGTAAAAATTCAAAACCGTACCCGCCGCCGGAGGCATCCCGGTCGGGGGGACCGGCGGGCGAAGCGCCACCGGCCGCCGGAGGCAAGCCTCCGGGGAAGCCTGCCGTTTTAAAGGCAGGCGGGTCTGCCCGCCCTTTGGGCGGCAGACCTTGTGCGCTACGCGGCCTGATTTTCAATCAGGCTCCGGTAGCTGGGCGCAGTAGCGCACAAAGTGTCTCCGACGGGCAAGGCGCTTCTCCCTTGCAACCCGACCGGCAACGTGCCGGGGCGGAGTTCCGCCGATAGAGCAAATAAACTGATAGATAATAAACCCGGTTTTGTAATTTTTACGCAGTAAAAATTCAAAACCGTACCCGCCGCCGGAGGCATCCCGGTCGCAAAAGCCAATGCTGATTTTGAGGGGGAAATCGAAAAATATTGAGCATGGGGTTTGCTTTCCTGCGGAATATGTGGTATTTTGAGAACAACAATCGATAATATTCACGATAATTGAGGGGGTATGCTGATGAAGGAGCGAGTTTTCACGGTCCGTAACAAAGCGGGAATTCATTGTCGTCCGTCCAGCGTGATTCTGAATACGATCAATAAGGAGTTTCCCTACCATCACTTCTGGGTGGAGACCAGCGACGGGCAGGAAACCGAACTGAACAGCATTCTGACGCTGATTTCGCTCGGCCTTACGGTCGGCTCCAAAGCGGTGCTGCGGGTGGAAGGCCCCGATGAGGATGCCGCCGTCAACCGGATCGGCGATCTTTTCGAGCACGAATTCGATTTCCCGCCGCGGTAATTCCGGCGCAGCCGCCGTCCGCACTCCCGCCCCGCCGACATGGAGCCGGGAGGGGTGTACGGCAATGGATATTACAAAATTGTAACAATACCGAATGAAAATCTATTTTCCTCGCGAAAAATTCAAATAAAGAAACCTTATAAATTACATTTATGTAACTTTTGATTCCATAAATAACAAATTTGTAACTCGCGGCGACAGGAATCATTCGGGTGAATCCTCCTAATCCATTGCCAATCCGGCAATTGAATTGATTGGCACGCTTTGTGCTGGACTTTATGGAACGGATTTTTGTCTTCAGACATGTTCCAACTTTACAAATAGGATAAGAAAGGTTTCCGCTATGAACAGCTACGCACAGCGCGTGCTGGAGAATCTCCAGCAGACCAACGGCAATGAGAAGGAATTCATCCAGAGCGTAACCGAAGTGTTGGCTTCGCTCGGCAAGCTCCTCGACGCGCAGCCGAAATATGAAAAGAACAAGATCCTCGAACGCATGGTCGTGCCGGAACGCGCAATCGTCTTCCAGATTCCGTGGGTCGACGACAAAGGCGAAATCCAGGTCAACACCGGCTACCGCGTGCAGTTCAACAGCGCGATCGGTCCCTACAAAGGCGGCATGCGCTTCCACCCGTCGGTGAACCTCAGCATCCTGAAGTTCCTCGGCTTCGAACAGGTCTTCAAGAACAGCCTGACCACGCTCCCGATGGGCGGCGGCAAAGGCGGCTCCGACTTCAACCCGAAAGGCAAGAGCGACCGCGAAGTGATGTCGTTCTGCCAGAGCCTGATGCGCGAACTCTACCGCCACATCGGTCCCTCGACCGACGTTCCGGCCGGCGATATCGGCGTCGGCGCGCGCGAAATCGGTTATCTGTTCGGCCAGTACAAGCGCATCGTGAACAGCTACGACAGCGTGTTGACCGGCAAGGGCCTGAACTGGGGCGGCAGCCTCATCCGCCCGGAAGCGACCGGCTACGGCGCCGTCTACTTCGCCGCCGAAATGCTCAAGACCCGCGGCATGAGCTTCGAGGGCCGCAAGGTGCTGATCTCCGGCTCCGGCAACGTCGCGCAGTACGCGGTCAAGAAGGCGACCGAGCTCGGCGCGAAGGTGCTTTCGGTCTCCGACTCCAACGGCAGCATCATCGATCCGGACGGCATCGACGCTGAAAAGCTCGCGTTCATCCAGGACCTGAAAAACGTCAAGCGCGGCCGGATCAAGGAATATGCCGCGAAGTTCACCGGCGCGAAATATTATGAAGGCCAGCGTCCGTGGCAGCTCGCCAAGTGCGACGTCGCGATGCCCTGCGCCACCCAGAATGAACTTGACCTCGACGACGCCAAGGCGCTGGTCGCCGGCGGCTGTTTCTGCGTCTGCGAAGGCGCCAACATGCCGACCACCCTCGACGCGACCACCTACTTCCTCGGCAACAAGGTGATGTTCTCCCCCGGCAAGGCCTCCAACGCCGGCGGCGTCGCCACCAGCGGCCTCGAAATGAGCCAGAATGCGATGCGTCTTTCCTGGAGCGCCAAAGAAGTCGACGAAAAGCTGCACGGCATCATGATCAACATTCACAACGCCGCCCGCAACGCCGCCGCCGAATTCGGCGAGCCGGACAACTACGTGATGGGCGCGAACATCGCCGGTTTCCGCAAGGTCGCCGACGCGATGATCGACCTCGGCATCTGATCTTCCGCTCATGCGGCGCAACTGCGCCGGTGAAATGGAAACAAGCGAACGGGCCGGATACCTCTCCGGTCCGTTTTTTTTGCCTCTTTTCCGGTGCCGGAATTGCATTCCGGCGTCATCCGTGCTAAGGTAAACCGTACTTAAAACCGAGGGAGGGAAGCCTATGCGTCCGATGCAGTGGATCAATCTGTTGCGCCTGGCCGCCGATCCGAAGGTGACGCGCGTGCCGGTGCGGGTGTTGGCGGCTCTGCGCCGCGCGGGGAAGCGGCGGCTGCCGGAAAAGGTGGACCGGGAGGTCGCCGCCGGGATTCCGGGGCTGCGGACGCTGCGTTATGCGGCGCGCTGGCTCGACGGCGAAAACCTGACGCGCCACAACCGCCGATGGGTGCTCAACTCCTTTCTGCCCCCCTTCCCGTCCCGGGCGTACGAGCGGATGTTTGAAGCGATGCTGAGCGGACGCCGCCTGAGCCCGGTCTCCGCCTTTCTGGCGGTCACCGCGGAGTGCCGGTTCAATTGCGTACACTGCAGCGCGAAAGGGCGGCCGACGGCCCGGCTTCCCACCGGATTCTGGAAATCGGTCATCTCGCAGCTGCTGGAACTTGATGTCGGGATCATCGGCTTTACCGGAGGCGAACCGATGATGCGCGACGATCTGGCGGAGTTGGTGAAATTCGCCGCCGACGGCGGCGCCGCCACCATCCTCTTCACCTCCGGCAGCGAACTGACCGAGGCCAAAGCCGCCGAGCTGAAGGCAGCCGGACTGTGGGCGCTCGGCCTCAGCCTCGACCACGTCGATCCCGCCGAATTCAATCAATTCCGCGGCCATCCCGACGCTTTCAATCTGGTAACCCGCGCGGCGAAGCTCGCGGTCCGGCACAAATTCTACACCATGACCTGCTGCGTCGCCTCGCCGGAGCTGGTCAAAGAACGCATGTATGAAAAGATTCACGCTCTCTCCGCCGGACTCGGCGTCCAAGAGTTGCGGATCGTCGAACCGATGCCGTGCGGCCGGATGCGCGGAGCCGACTCCGGCGCTTTCCTGACCGATGCCGAAATCGAACTCCTCCGCGACTTCCACTGCACCATGAACCGGCGCGGCGCGCGTCCCAAGGTCTGCGCCTTCAACCGGATCGAAAGCCCGGAGCTGTTCGGCTGCGGCGGCGGAACCCAGCACCTCTACGTCGACAGCGCCGGCGAAGTATGTCCCTGCGACTTCACTCCGCTCAGCTTCGGCAACCTGCGGCGGGAAGCCCTCTCCACCGTCTGGCGGCGGATGAACGACGCTCTCGGCGAACCCCGCCGCGACTGCTTCATCCGCCGCCACGCCGGCGCGATCAACGCCAAAGTGCAGCAAACAGGAGAATATCCGCTCTCCCCTCAACACAGCTGCGAACTCTGTCGGGAAGCCGGTTTCGGCACGTTGCCCGATTACTTCCGGATGGTGACCGGCCAAACCACCACTCTCTCAAAATAACCGCTTCGAAATCCCCGGTCCCCGGTTACTTCACATCTTCGGCGGAAAGGTGATACTCGTTGCGGCAGAACTGGCAGCGGACCGCCGGATTTGGATTCTCGCTGAACAGTTTGCGCAGGTCGTCCCGGCCGAGCATCTGCAGCGCCATATCGCGCATCCGCTCCCGGCTGCAGTTGCACGAGAACTTCGCGGGGGCCACGGGATAGGCCGCATACTCCGGCACTTCGGCGGTTGCCAGCAGCCACATCAGCAACGTGCGGAGCTTTTCATCGGCCAGCAGCATCGCATCCTGCAGGATTTTGCCGGCTTCCGGCGCCAGCAGACGGTTGCGGATTCCGTCGAACTCCTCCGCATCGCACCCCGGCAAAGCCTGAATCAGCACGCCGAACGCGGATCGAACCGGCGCTTTCGGGTCGGGCTGGAGCTGGATTTCACAGCGGATTTCGCTCTCGACCTGATCGCTGACCGACAGGAAGTAGCCGAGCGCGGCGGACGGCATGATGAATGCGGTCCTGACTTCGCCGGAATTCAGGATGCGCCCCTCGCAGGAACGGGTCACCGCCACGGTCGCGTCGGCGTCGCCGCAGGCGACCTCCACCGAATCCGCCGACTCCATTACATGAGGATTGCGGATCAACCCGCGGACACGTCCGTCCGCATTGGCATCGACCAGCAGCCCGCGCACCGGGCCGGGATAGTCGATGCGGATCGAATATTTTTCCTTATCGTCAAGCAGCACGCTCATCAGCGCGGCGGAACTCAACGCTCCCGCCAGCAACCGCCCCGCGACGGGGTCGGTGTCGTGCCGGATCAAACCTTCCGAAGTCAAATCTTTGAAGCTGCCGATCGCCAAGCGAATCGCGGGAGTCTTCACCACCGCCCGGGTCAGATAATCCGGTTCCACCCGCATCACCATGTTGTCGCTCCTCTCTCTCCTTGGGGCTGTTCCGGAGGCGCGACGCCTCCGGATTTGATTAAAGTATCCTAATAATACTATAATCGAAAAACAAAATTTTTCAACACCCCGAACGACAGGTTTTCCGGTTTACGGCGGCAATCCCTTCCTTCAGCGTTTATGTTTCAGCTGCCACTCGTAGATCGAGGGAACCTGCGGCCGTGGGCGCGGCAGTTTCGTGTCGAGCGGAATGATCCGGTTATCCTTTTCCACCAGCGGCCGGTGCAGGCCCGAAAACAGCTTGCCGTTGCCGCCGGAAAAGGTGTTGCCGATCAGCTCCACGCCGCCGCAATCAGGCGTGGCAAACAGGATAAAAGGAGAGTTTTTATCCTCAAGAATCACCACATTGCCTTTCAGGATGTGATCGAAACTGGCGGTCTTGAAAAAGAACCCGACGCCCTGCTTCGCCCGGAGCCGGTTCCAGGCGAAAACCCAGTTTTCGTTCATGCCGCCGAGGTAGACCGCGTCGGAGATCGAATAGCCGTCGCAGTTGTAAACCACGTTGCGCGGCCCGTTCGGCCCGTGCGCGCCATCCTCCGGCGACGAGGCCCAGAACGCGTTCCCGTAGCCGCCGAACTCTTTGGTGTCGCTGATCACGACGCAGTTCTCGAACAGGTTTTCGGTGCTCCAGCCGGCGTGCCATTGCGAATCGCAGTTGTAAAACCTGCCGTTGCGGATCACGTTGCCGGAGGCCCCCCACTGCACCACCGGCGCATGGCGCATCCGGCGGGCAACCACGCCGTCGATCAGGCAGTCCGAGCAGTTGTCCCAGCCGACATAGGCCGTTCCGCCGCCGCCGTTGAACCAGCTCCCGTCGAATTCGCAGTCGAGGATCGAACAGAACTTCGCGTGGCCTCCATAGACCGGATTGCGGCCGCACTGAATCACCTTGAGGTCGCGCGCCACGCAGTCCGAAGCGTATTCAAAGGTCACACTGCTCAGCCAGTAGTCGTATTTCGTTTCGAGCGTCATCCCCTCAACCCGGCCGCCGCGCACGATGTCGAACTTCCGCACGAACGATTTATCCGCCACCGGGTAATCGAGCCGCAGCGGCTGGTTGAAAGTCAGCTTCGTCCCCTGCACCTCCCTGATGAAAAGATGGGTGCTGCGGAAATTGCCCCAGTTGCAGGCGTTGCCGGTCACGGCGCGGCGCTCCGGGGTTTCCAGCGCCCGCAGGACCACGATATCGCCCGCCTTGAACGGATGGTTCTTATCCTGAAGCACCACCGACGATTCGCCGCGCACGCCGTCCTGCGCAATCCGGTAGTCCCTGTAGGTGAATCCCCTGCCGCGAAACGCGATAAAGCTGCCCGCCGCCTGTTCCGGCAGGGTCGGCCTGACCGCGGCGTCGACGGTCACTTCGGCTTCCACCGTGAACTTCCTGCCGTCCTGATATTCGGCGGTGCCGCGCAGCCGGTGCTTTCCCGGCTTCACGGAGCCGGGCAGGTTCTTCGCGTAAAGCGATGCGTTGCCGGAGTGCAGGCTGCGGGTGAATTTACCGAACTCCCTGCCGTCCACTTCAAGCTTCAGCGAACGCAGCCCCGCCGGACGGGCGTAGATGTGGACCGCCTGTTTCGGCGCGATCCGGTCGCCGTTCCTGATCCCGTACAGGTCAACCCGGTTGTCGCCGGCGTCATAGTTGAAATCGATCCGGGTCCTGTCGCTTCCCGCCCCCCTGAGCGTCACAAAATCCTTCGTGATGAGCAGCATATTCCTCATTTTGAAATTTCCGGCAGGAATCTCGACCGTGCCGCCGTCATCGGGCAGCGAATCGACGGCCCGGCGCAGCGGCAGGGAGATGTCGTCGCCCTCTTTCGCCTTCAGCCGGACGACGGTTTTCCCGGCCTGTTTCAGCACGTCGGCCCGCGCTCCGGCATAGGTGAAATCCGGGTAGACGATGCCGTCCGGCCCCGGAATGTCCGCCGGAGTCAGCTTCGCCTTCTCCTCCGGCCGGAGCTTGTACTGCGGCTCCCACGGCGGCGGCGCCGGATCGACGGGCAGCGCTTCAAGCCGGATGTCGTCAAGCCGGATCAGCTGCTTGACTCCGTACGGAATATAGAGCTTCACCATCGCGTAGCTGGTTTCATCCGAAAAAGCGGCCCCCTTGAAATCGACATTGAGCCACGCATCCTTTGCCGGAGGAGCACTGCCGAAATGATAGCCGTTGTTGCCGAGCTTGCGGTGTTGGGCATTATAAAATTCGATTCCGACCGTGGCGCCGTATCCCTCGGCAAGCTGGATTTTGCCGGTCACGCGATAGATGCCGCGGGTCACGGGGATTTTTTTCGACCACAGTACGCCGCTGTGCCGCTTTTCCGGCTTTCCGGCAGGGTCGAAACGGATTTCCGCCGCCTGCTTTCCAGAAGCGGCCGTCGCCGAGACTCCGACCTCCGCCCGGCTTTTCGGCAGCTCCCAGCCTTCGAGGCCCTTCTCGAAACCGCTCTGGAATTTCACCTCCGCTGCAAACGCCGCACTTCCCAGCGCCGCCAGAAAAAGCGGCAGAACCACGCTCTTTTTCATGCTGACCGCCTATTGGAACATATTGTTGATATTGGTCGGAAACATCTGAAGCAGCACGTCATCCGAATCATAGATATTGAAGCTCGCGGCATGTCCGTCCAGAAACGCCGCATTCGCCCGGCCCTGTCCGTGACAGTTGTTGATATACAGCGAAGCTTTGTTGATCCAGTCGCTCCGCCCCCAGAAAGAGAGGCTGCTGTGGTTGCCGAATATCTGGTTGCTGTTGACATAGGTATCCAGAAATCCCGGCTTGGTCGCCGGTGCCCGGTAACGGCCGATCTTCGGAATCTGCTTATTGTTGGTCTTGCCCGCGCTGTATCCCAGCACCCGCGCCGCGAATCCATAGGTTCCCAGCGTCAGCGGATCGCCGGATTCCGGCAGGCTGATCTGCCCGATATCCGACGGAGGCGTCCCCTTGAAGCTGTCATAGGCCGGACAGAACGTCACCTTGCTTCTCGACCGCGTATAGTAGGTCTGGCGGTTGATATAGCCCGCCATGAAAAATTTCTGCCACGGATGGCTGTGCGGAAACCCGTCCCAAGTGGTCACATTGGGGAACTCACAGGCAGGAATGAATCCGTCGAAGTCGCCGACGTAAAGCGCAATCCAGGTGCCATGCTGTTTGAGGTTGCTGATACATTGGACGCTTTTCGCCTTCTCGCGCGCCTGATTCAGAGCCGGGAGCAGCATCGCCGCCAGAATCGCGATGATCGCGATTACCACGAGCAGCTCAATAAGGGTGAATTTTGGCCGCATCGTGCCAGCCCTGCTGATGTACCCTGCCAGCTTTCCTCGTTGCATTTGCTTGTCCTTTATCTTGTTACGCATTTTTACCTCCGCTGTAAGTCGGTCGTGTTTCTTTTAAGGGCCATTACAGGCAACAACTTTTATATTATGTTTACTTGTCCGGCCCAATGCCGTCCGATGTCAACCTTGGAGTGCGGAGCCCGAAGGGCTTGCTCCCGCTCTGCAGGAGTAAGATTCATCTCCGCTTTCCAATCGCACGTGATCATGTAATTATACTTAAGTTTAGTTTGCCTTTCCGTATCGTTACCGGTCACAAACTGGTTGCTGCGTCTTATGCAGATGGCTCCGGAGGGCCAATCGCCCTCCGGACCTCCCCGCTCGCCTCGGAACTCCCGTTGACTTGCGAAGCACTTCCATTCGCGGGCGGCCCTAGCGGGCCTTACTTGTCCGCCTGCGGCGGCCAACCCTTCATCGTTCGCTACGCTCACTACGCCAGGGGGGCTTCGCTCTCTACGTTCGGCTTCGTCACTATCGTTCCTCGTTACTTGCTGCCGCAAGTAATTCCCTCACATTCGTTCGCGGCGCTTACCGCGCTTGTTGTGCGCCGCGTAAATGGCCGCCACGCGACCTCGAAGGGCGTAGAGAGCGCACTCGGCAGCGGCACCTTGCCGCCGCGGCGCTTACCGCGCTTGTTGTGCGCCGCGTAAATGGCGATTCGGCCTTATTATACTGTATAATGGCTTTGCCAACCAACCTTCGCTTGCCTGTACTGGCCGCCGCGCGACCCCGAAGGGCGTAGAGCGCGCACTCGGCAGCGGCACCTTGCCGCCGTACCCGGCAGCGGTTACCTTGCCGCCCGCTTAACATGCTGGGCATTATGCGAAATCGACCTTACACCGCGGAAAATTCTCCGGCGGCTCCGGCGCACACCACCTCTCTTTCCTTATCCTGCAAATTCTTCCTGACTGCTTTCGGCGTAAAGGCTCTGAGGCGCAACACGGAACGCAACACATTCCCAAGTTCCGTGGTCACTTCGATCGGATCGGCTCCATTATAGAGAATCTCGCAGACCCCGTTGCTGATCAGGTTGCTGATTTCCGGGGAATCGATGTTGTATCCGGCGGAAATTTTGGTCATCTCCGACAGGAACAGCAGATCGCGCGGGTCATTCGCGTCAAAGCTGTTGATCGCCGAAGTTTTACGGATCGGAATCCCGTAACGGAGTTCCCCGAGCCGATCCTGAAACGTTTCCGAAAGCATGGTTCTGACCATCTTTCCGGCCAGCTCGATATCTCCGTTGTGACGGCGGATGCAGAGCAGGTCGGTAGCCTGCGCGGTCAGGTCCGCCCCGCCCGGAATCAGCGGCATCGGCACGTTCTTCCACCGGCAGCGGGCGTTGAAATCGACCTCCTCGCGAGCGGCGAACAGAAAAGCGCACTCTCCCGCATTGAAATGTTCCGCATAATCCCAGCCCACCTTCAGCTCCCTGACGCCCAGCGCCTCGTAAAGCGCTTTGACGCAGAAGATTCCGGCGAGAGTGCGCGGATGATCTATCATGACCTTGCCGCCATCGATGATGCTTCCTCCCGCCCGGAAAATAAAATTGATCCAGAAGAATGAATAGTTGCTCCAGTTGAAAATCCGGTTCGGAGGAAGCGACCTGCGCAGGATGCGGACATCGTCAAGAAATTCGTCGAAATTCCAGCCGGAGTGCGGCTCCGGGCAACCCAGACGGGCCAGCAGTTCCGGGTTATAGCAGAATACGCGCGGCGAGAAGATCAGCGGAATCCCGAACAGCCTGCCGTCGACGGTGCGGAAGTTTTTGAAGGGGGCCTCAAAAAAACAACCCTTTTCCGGATATTCCGCATCGAACAGTCCGGCAAGATCGAGATATTCGTCCCGGTTCTGCTGCACGTCGAGAGTGGCGCGGACCTCGAACATCCCCTTTTCAAAACTGTTCAGAGGTTCGATTCCGGGAATCGCCTCCCGGAACTCCCCGATCAGGTTCGGCCAGAAGCGGCGGAAGGATACGAAGCTGCCGGGCAGAATCCGTTCCCGCCAGTCGTGCCGGACAAAGGTGCCGCTGCGCGAAACGCTTTCGAGAATCCCTTCCCGGACCAGCGACGTGAACGCGCTCTGCACGATTGCCAGCGACACCCCGATCCGTTCGGAGAATTCCCGGGCGCCCGGCAGCTTGTCGCCGCCCGCCAGTTCTCCGGACTCCAAACCGCCGAGGATATGCTCCCTGACCTCTGTGATTTTATCCGCCATCGTTTTTCCTTGAGCTTCCTTACACTAATATTATGACAAAAACAATTGACCTTGTCAAGAGCAATCAGTATAAAAAAGCGAAATAAATCGAAAATAAAACTTCGCCATCCAAACTAACCTAGTCAGAGAGGTTCCATAAAGGCGCCCGGCAATGCGGAACCGGGAGCAGAACAGTTGTTCAATCTCCGCGGCTTTCCCCACGCCGAGCTTCGTGCAGGTACTCGCTTGGAGAAACACCGGTTACCCGACGGAAACAACGGCTGAAAACCGGCAGCGATGAAAAGCCGGTCCGGTCCGCCACCTCCGACACCAGCAGCTCACGGCTCTCCAGCAGTTTCACCGCCTGCCGGATGCGGATGCAGCGGATGTATTCGCCCGGATTGCATCCGGCCATATTGTTGAACAAACGGTACAGAAACACCGGCGAAATCTCATGCCGCCGCGCAATTTCCTCGACCGACAGCCCCGGATCGGAAAGTTTCTGGAAAATATATCCGTTGATCTCCTCAAACAGCCGGAGCCTCGCATTGTCCGCGCTCAAATGGCGGTCAGCGTCGATGCGCTCCGTACATCCGCTCAGCTCCAGCAGGAAGCTGCCCAGATAACGCTGCAGCAGCCGCGCGGAAACGCCGTGTTCCGACTCCGGCGGCGCAAGGTAAAGCTGCAGCATCCGTTCGATCAGCCGCCAGTGGATTTCCTCCAGCCCGGAGCTGCGGTACATCAGGTTCGGAATCCGCGCCCCCTGATGCAGTTCAAACGTGATCACCAGCCAGAAAAAGTTGTTCTGATCCACCAGATAGTGATGCGACTGATACGGATAGACCAGAGCCGCATAATCCACCGGCAGCGGAAACGATTTCTCATTCACACAGATCAACCCCTCCGCCGCGAGATTCACGGTCAGCACATAACGGCGGTGATAGAGCTTGTCCGGCTCGGTCACGGCATTGATCTTCCGCTCCCGGCAGCGCCGGAACAGCAGAATGTTGTCCGGTTCCTCCGGCATACCGCCGCGGCGGCCAGACAGGTAGCTCGACGGATCATCCACCTTTCCCGCCGCCTGCCTGACTCTGTATTTGACTTCACTGAAACCGGTCATTCCCTTTCCCTGCGTGATTCCGGTTTCCAGTATAGATGATGTTTGCGGAAATTGCAATTTGTTTTTGCAAAAAAAATTGTTTTTCCATTTCAAACAGGCTATTTCAGATAAACAATGAAAGAAATTGCAAAATCATAAAAAATATTGCAAACCAACTCCCCTTGCCTGCCGGGCGTTTTCATGTCATAATATAAACAGATCAAACCGACGGGAGAAAATTTGTGATGAAACCTGTATTCAAAGATGGAGTCTGGCCGGTAGTGCTGACTCCGTTCCGGGAGGACGGCGGACTCGACATGACCGCCTACCGCGCCCTGCTAGAATATTATATCGGCAACGGCGTGGCCGGATTGTTCGCGGTCTGCATGAGCAGCGAACTGTATGAACTGACCCCGGAAGAACGGCTGACGCTGGCACGTGAAGCGGTCGCGGTTTCCGCCGGACGGGTTCCGGTGGTGGCTTCCGCCTTTCTCGGCAACAGCGAGGCGGAAAAAATGCAGTCGGTCTTCGACATGGCCGCCACCGGCGTGGACGCGGTGGTGATTCCGGCCTGCCAGCTCGTGCCGGAGACGGCGGATGAAGCCGGATTCCGCCGCGCGTTTGAAACGCTGCTCGGCCGCACTGCCGGCATCCGGTTCGGGCTGTATGAATGCCCCCATCCGTACCACCGGCTGATTTCCCCCGCGCTGCTCGGCGAACTCGCGCGGCTGGCGGGAGAGCGGCTCGCGTTCCTGAAAGACACCTGCTGCGACGCCGCCGTCATCGCGGCCAAGCTCGTAGCGTGCACCGGAACCCCGCTCAAGCTCTATAACGCCCACCTGACCACCTGCCTCGAATCGCTGCAGCTCGGAGCCGCCGGATACAGCGGCACTTCAGCGAATTTCTATCCGGGATTGTTGGCGGAGCAGGCGGCCTGCTTCCGTTCCGATACGGCACGGGCGCGGGAGCTGCAGCAGTTTTTCAATCTGGTCCAGCGTCACGTCGAATTCAAATACCCGCGCTCGGCCAAACTGTTCCTGCGCGAATGCGGCGTACCGCTGACTGATTTCTGCCGCGTCGCCTGCGACGAACTGGATCGGGATCAGATGATCCAGTTGCGCGCCTTTCACACCGGCGTACAGGCATTCGCCCGCAACAGTCAACCCCAATTAACAGGAGAAACCGCAATATGAAAACATGTCGTTTCACCCTTATCGAGCTGCTCGTCGTGGTAGCAATCATAGCAATTCTGGCTGGTATGCTGCTGCCCGCGCTGAACCAGGCGCGTGAGACGGCCAAAGCCTCCAGCTGTATCAACAACCTCAAGCAGATCGGGCTGGCGCAGGCGCAATATATCGACGCCTATGCCAGTTATCCCACCCCTTCCACCGGTCCTTCGCCGCTGCACAACTGGTATCGGATGCTGATTGCCGGCGGCGTCAACACCAAGCACAGCAAACTGTGGTACTGCCCCTCGGTCACGGAGCATTATGTGGAAAAAACGGTGCTGGTGCCGTGGGGAGATATGTCCTATACCTTCGACTACGGCATCAACCGGAGCCTGGTCGGCGACCTCACTTCCGCAGGGAAACTGCAGATCGGCACCTATACGATTCCCTTCAAACAGCTGGCTAATCCGAGCGAAGTGCTGCTGGTCGCCGACCAGGTAGCGGCTAAGAACCTGAACGGCTGCGGTTTTTCCGTGACCGGCTGGGTAGCGACGGACGGAACCAGTTATCCGATGGGACGTGCCGGGCGCAGGCACTACCGGAACCGGGGCCCCAACATCCTCTACTGCGACTTGCACGTGACCGGCGTTCCGAATCCGACGATTTACAATGCGGGGACCCGCAGAAACTTCGGCCTGAAAGAGATAGGAGACTAAAAGAATGACAATCGGATTTTCCCGCCTGATTCCGGCGCTTGTCCTGTTCGGCAGCCTGCCGCTTTCCGGAGCGGTAGACCTCGACTTTGAAAAAGAGAATACAATGCTGGAGTGCCGTACCGGCGCCAGAGAGAGGATCGTCCAGCTTGAAAAGCCGCTTTCCGGCCCGTTCACGCTGCTCATCCGGCTGCGGCTGAATGCTTACCCGGCAGAGGCATTCACCGCAACCAGCCCGGGCGGCGTAGCCTCACTCTATTCCGCCGACGGCAGGAGCGCACTGGAACTGCGCATCCGCGGCAGCTACGCCGAACTTTACGCCCACGGCGATATCCGGCAGGGAAAAGCCGCCGACGGCCGTCTCCGACTGCCGCTCAAGCACTGGTTTGAACTGGGAGTCGTCTGGAACGGCAGCCGGATGTCCCTCTTTGTGGACGGCATCGAAACCGCCTCCAACCGCTGTCCGGCGCAGGCGAAACCCTTCACCCGGCTGATCGCGGGGCGCGGCATGGCGCCGCTGCGCCGCCTCAACGGGGAAATCGCCCGGGTCCGGCTGGTCGAAAAGGCGCTGAGCCGCGAAGAGATGTTCGCCGATTTCAATAAGAACTGGGGTGGTTCGCAAATCCCGTGGAAGCATGAAAAGGCGCTCCCCGCCTATGCGCAGCTCAAAATCGCCGATGACGCCGTCGAACCGATCACCGGCCCGATCACGCAGACCGCCGAAGTCGTGCCGTGGAGCGGCCCCGGAACGCGCGACCTGCTGCTCTCCGGCCAGAGCGACCCGACCGGGCATTATTTCTTCGGGCATCAGCTCAAACTCCACCGCAATCTGAACCGTACTGAAAACGGCAGCCCGGTCTTCGACTCCGGCGAGGATATCGCCCTCAGCGGGCGCGAGTTTAAAACCATCCTCCGAAAAGACGGCCTGTTCGACCTGATCGCCTACGGCGCGAATACGCCGCTCGGCGGCCAGTTGATCTATTACCGCAACAGCGGCAAACCGGGAGCGCCGGTTTTCAACGCCGCAACGCCGGTAACGGTCGGCGGAAAATTCTATCCGGGTGAAATCGGCAACCGCTCCGCCGCCATCTGGGATATCGGCGACCTCGACGGCGACGGCGTACCCGACCTGGTATTCAGCACCCAGCCGCACGACGCCTTCCTGAACAGCATTCCCGACCGCACCCCCATCTGGGACGGGCGCAGCTACCGGAACTCCGGTCCCGGACGCGGCTACGACATCACCGGCAACTGGCTCGGACGCGAGAGCATCCACTACTTCTTCTGGGCGCGCGGCCAGGCCGCTCCCGACGGACTGAATTTCGGCAAACCGCAGCAGATTTTCTACGGCACCCACCATCCCGAAACCCCGCTTCAGGTGAAAGCCCTGCTGTTCCCCTCCGCCCCGGCCGTGCTGAACATCGGCGGCGAACGTTTCCTCGCGATCGCCTGCGACGTGGACAAGCTCTACTGCGTCCGCATCAAAACGGGAAACGGCACAATCCGCGCCTATGACTCCCACCCGCTGCTGGCCTCTCCGGAAATGCCGACCAACTACATCATCTGCAGCATGCGCGCCGCCGATATCGACGGCGACGGGCGCGAGGAATTGATCGCCGGAGGCAACACCGGCCGGATCACCGTCTATAAAGGCACGAAGCCCGGCGATTTCACCGAAGCCGCCGTCCTGCAGCAGGGCGGCAGCCTGCAGGCCGAATCGCTGGTGACTCCCGCGCGCGGCGACTGGAACGGCGACAAATACCCGGATCTGATCACCGGCGACGCCTCCGGCTATTTGATCTGCTGGCCCGGCACCGCCGATCCGCTGGTCTACGGCACTCCGCGGCATTTGCGCGAAAACGGCAACCCCGTCCGCCACCGGGCCGGGCTGACCGGCTCCATCCAGGGCCCCGCCGAACGGCAGTGGGGATATCTGCAGCCGACACTCGGCGACTGGGACGGCGACGGACGCAACGACATCATCACCAACGATATCAAGGGCGAACTCAAACTCTACCGGCACGCAGCGGCAGACCCGTATCAGGTGAAATCCGAATTTTTCACCTATCGCGGCCAAAAGCTCGTCACTGCAATGCGCAGCCGTCCGGCGATCGTTCCGGCAAAATACAACTATGCGAATAAAAATATGCCGGTGCTGCTTTTTCTCGACTTCAACGGCTATTTGTCGGTCGCGATTCCCGAGAAAAAGGGTTCTGCGAAGATCGCCGAAATCGTGCGCCTGACCGACGGCTCCGGCAAACCGCTTTCGGTCAGCGGCGTGAACCAGCTCTGGGGACGCGCGAAATTCGCCATCACCGACTGGGACGGCGACGGCAGATGGGACATCCTGTGGGGCCATCTCGCCAACGCCTACCGCGAGGTCTGGCCGAAGGGGACGGAACAGCCCCGCGACGCGACGCTCTGCTGTTTCCTGAATACCGGCACCAATGAGAAGCCGCACTTCGGCACCCTGTACGCACTGAAGAAGCCGGATGGGAACTGGTATGCCTTCGGCAACCACAACAGTTCGCTCTTCCCGACCGACCTCGACGGCGACGGAAAAGAGGACCTGATCGTCGGCGCGGAGGACGGCAAAGTCTACTATCTCTACCGCAGCCAGCTCAAGCCGGTCAAGGTCGGCGAGTGGACCAAACACTGATGCAGGGGAAACGCAAGTGAACACCGCAACGATCGCCAACCTCTGCGTAGTCGTCCTCTATTTGCTCGCGATGGCGGGCATGGGCGTCTACTTCATGAAACGCAACAGCGACACCGAGGCGTATTTCCTCGGCGGGCGCCGGATCCCGGGCTGGGCGCTCGGAATCTCAATGGTCGGGAACGCGATCAGTTCGATCACGTTCCTGGCGCTGCCCGCCGCCGCGTATGTGCTGGATTACCGCTGGTTCACGCCGAATCTCGCACTGCCGGTCGTGGCGCTGATCGCGGTATGGCTCTTTATCCCGTTCTTCCGCCGCAGCCGCATCACCACGGCTTACGAATATCTGGAGGGACGGTACGGCACCGGCATCCGGCTCTACGCGGCGGTCTACTCCATGCTGGGACAGTTGCTGCGGCTGGCGCTGATCCTCTATTTGGTGGTGCTGCCGCTCTCCGAACTGCTCCATATCGGCGAAGGAACGGCAATCCTGCTTTTCGGAGTAATCACCTGTTTCTACACGGTATTCGGCGGCATCGAGGCGGTGATCTGGACCGACGTGGTGCAAACACTGATCCTGCTCGGAGGCGCGCTGGTCTGCATTCTGGCGGTGGTGTTCCAGATGCCCGGCGGCCTTCCCCAGATTTTCGACATCGGCATGCAGTACGACAAATTCAGCCTCGGTCCGATGGAATTCAGTTTCGACGAACGTACTATCGTGGTGATGGGACTGATCGGAATTTTCAGCGCCCTCTCCGAGTTCTCCTGCAATCAGACGGTGGTACAGCGTTACATCGCCGCCCCGACGGTACGCGAAGCGCGCAAGGCGACGCTGGTATGCGCATTCATGTGCGTGCCGACCTGGCTGCTCTTTCTGTTCATGGGAACCTGCCTTTTCGCTTTCTATCAGGTATTCCCCTCCGCTGCGGTTGCCCGGATGAAGCCGGATGACGTGTTTCCTCACTTCATCCTGACCCGGATCTGGCCGGGCGTCGGCGGCGTAATCATCGCGGCGTGCCTTGCAGCGGCGATGAGTTCGCTTTCCGGTTCAATCAACGCGATTTCGACCATCTGGACCGTGGACTGCCTGCGGCTGATCCGCCATAAGGCGAACGACCACTTTGAACTGCTCAACGCCAAACTGGCCTCCGGCGTCGCCGGAATCGTAATGATCGCCGGCGCATGGGGGATCTCGCAGATTCCGCGCGAAAGTGTTTACGACCTCGGCAACATCCTCGGGGCGCTGCTCTGCTCAGCGGGGCTGATGCCCTTCATGCTCGGCTTTTTCACGACGCGGATCGGCAACCGGGCGATTCTCTTCGGGATGTACGCGGCGCTGCTTTTCAGCTTCTACAACATCCTGAACTACTTCGGCTGGCTGCCGGAACCGCTGCGTTGGAACATCCACATCTACATGGCTGGCCCCGTCTGCAATCTGGTGATGCTGGCGGCGGCATTCGCCTACTCGCTCGTCCGTCCCGCTTCGGTCACGGAAAGCCTCACCGGCCTGACCGTCTGGACGCTCTCCCCCGTCCCCCGGAAACACTAAAAGAACAGCGCTCCGGGGAACCGGAGCTGCTTTTTTCGCACAAACACCCCGAAAGCGAGTTTGAAATGAAGCTGGTTATGACTAAAGATGCTAAATGGCATCCCCATGGGGATTCGAACCCCAGTTGCAGGGATGAGAACCCATAAAACAAGCACAAATCAACACTATTACATACAATATCACATACAATTTTATTCAGAAAAAGACTTGGCAATGCGGCTGACAGAAGCAATATCACGAGCGTAAATATCTTCAACTTCATCTGATTCATGCCCCGTAATCTGCCGCAGTTCTTCCCCTTTTATGCCATGCTCCTTGAACCAAGTAATGGCGGTTCCGCGAAGAGAGTGAAAACTGGCTTTCCCATCTTTCGTATCATGTATCCCCAGCTTATCAAGCAATCTGGAAAACTTAACAGAGAATGCACGATTATTCAGATATCCACAGCTCTTTACAATAGAAACTGATGGAGGAAATTTATTTATTCCCAATCCATTCAGAAACGCCTCAAGCTCCGGCATAATCGGACAGCACACCCATTTATGAAACCGCCGGGTTTTCCCGGGCGAAACGACAATTACCTTGCGATCCCAATCCAGCATGGCAGGAGTAATCCCGGCACAAGTTTCAAGACGTTGTGCGGTCCAGCGCGACAACATTGCCATGACCTTGACATCGAGAGAAGCAGCAGCGATCAGTTTGTCAAATTCAGCCAGCGTCAGATTCCTATGGCTATCTACATGAGTTACACGTTTATTGACAATCGGGCGGAAAGGAGATTCGGAAAGTTTAGCTTCAACCAAGCAACACCGAAAAATGGTATTCAAGATAGATTTCTGATTGTTGTAAGTCTTGCCATTGCCAGTTGAATAGTATTTCTGCAAATATGCCTGAGCAATATCCGGTGTCACCTGATCCGCATATTTCACTCCGATCCGATCTGCAAACCTCTTCCAAACCTCTAAGTGAGTTTTCCCTAATACCCGTTTTGACAAAGCACATTCCAGCATATCGGCAATTTTCATGCCGCCGCGCTGATGTTCTCCGGTGGCGGTTTTAGGCAGCTCCGGCGGCGGTTTCAGCTCAGGAAAATCCCGCATGATCACCGCGCGCCCTTTCTTGGCCTGCAACTGGAGAATGTAATCGTCATGCAGCCGCCGGGCAAGCGTGGCGTCGGTCGTTTTCAATGAACGGGTTTTCAGCTTGCCGTCAACGTCGCGATAATACACGTAGTAGGTGTTGTGGATCTTTCGTAGGGCCATTTTATTCTCATTATCGGGAAGTTATCGAGCAACTTGAAGAAATATTCCATTAATCAAAAATTTGATTTCTTTACTATTTTTCTCAAATATAATGACCTGAGTTTTTCCGGGGATAATATCGGGCAAAGGAGCATATTTGATTTGCCAAATATTTCCATTGGCCAATTTCATAAAAATATACTGCACTCGGTTCCGCTCTCTAACAGTACATTGCATCACCGTGTCAACGGTGGTAACCGTATAACCAATAACCTCTCTAAAATCAGGAGAGCTTATTGGAAGTGCAGAAATTCGGCCTCCATTTCTTGCTTCAAACTCCCGCCTTTGTTGATCCAAGATTGCTTGGCGCTGTTTCATCTCCTGCTCAAGCTGATAACGCCGTAGGAGGAAAAGAATGAACTGCGATAGATTCAAGTTCCGGGTATGGGATAGCAAAACGGCACGTTATCTTGACTGCCACAATTCACCGATGATTGGTATGGACCGGGATTCGCTGGAGGTTGTCGGCAACATTCACGAGGATGAGAAGCGATGAGATTTTCCAGTAAATACGGCCTGCATGACCAAATCACCATCGCCGGGGACATCCGGGCTTTGGTGACGGCGGTACAATTCTCCGGCGGGGAACCGCTTTACCGGCTGAGCTGGTTTGCGGCGGGGTCCAACCAAACCCTGTGGTTGGGCGAAACGGAGCTTGAACACTTTTCAAAGGGGCAGTCACATGCAATTGACCTCCCACGCAATCCGCCGGATTGAAGAACGCGGTCTGGCGCCGGAACGGGTATGGCTGACGGTCCGCTACGGCAAGCGGCTGCTGTATCCGGGCCGGAAGTCCGTAAAATACAGAATGCGCTTTGACGACGAACTCTATTTTGTGGTTCAAAGCCTGGTCGATCAGAATATCATCACAGTTGCCAAACGCAAAATCAAGGAGAAAAGACGATGATTCGCAACTACAGGAAGCGGGAAAAACATTCCCCAAGCCGCCGTATTCATTTTGAAACGGAAGAGGGCCGTCCGTTATGCGCCGGATTCCACGGCCATGCGCCATTGCTGACCGAACGCCGCGAGCGCGTCACGTGCGGGCGCTGCCGGGAATTACTGAAAGCGGACAGAAACGTCTGATCAAAGAAAATGCTCCGGCCGCGAACCGGAGCATTCAGGAAAAACAGGAGTTCCACACGCATTTTGCAGACCTCTGGACTGAAAGTATCGCCATGAAAATTCAAGTCAAGGAGGTTCCATGCAGAAAATCACATTTTTTTCAAAATGCGCCCGCTGCCATGCCGTCTACGTCCCGGCGGAACAGGTATACTGTTCCCGCTGCGAACGGCTCCGGGTCAGTCAGCTTCAACCGCGCCCGCCGGTCAGCTTCCGGGGAGCGCCACGTACCGTGCGGTTTCGGCTCAAGGCGGCTTCGCTGCCGTGGGAGTACAATCTCAACGAACTGGTGAAAGCCCGTCTTGTCGCCGCCGATCATACCGTTTACATCGGCCTGCGCAACAACGCCTACACCTATGAGATCCACCATGACGGAAACATCGTCGCCCAATTCTCCCGCCTGCCGGATATGGACGCCGCCCGAAGCCGTTCCGTCCGCCATCTGGCGCGGCTGCTGAATCTGCCGCTGCCGGAGCTGGCCGCCCGCCTGAAATCCGGGGAACTGTCGCCGAAGAAAGGATGCTGACCATGACCGCCAAAGAGAAAACATCCCCCGCGACTGGCAAATATGATCCCGATACTGTCCGGCGCTGGGCGTTACGCCGCCTGATGGCCGCCGTCGATTCCGCGCTGGACCTCTCCCGCTGCAACGATCCAGATTATCTGGCTACCCTCGCGCCGACGCAGACCGACAAGATCAAACGGATCGTATACGGCAACCACGGAAACATCGTATCCGTCGAACCGGTGGCGCTGGTGGATATGCTGAAAGTCGCCGCCGACATCGCCGGGATCAAAGCGGCGACGGCACCGAAAGACGACGACAAAAAACGCAAGGGAATGAAGCTGCTGATCGAGGAAAAAAAGCAGCCCGCGCCCGCCGTGCGCAAAAGTGTTGATCCCTTGAGCAAGGTTTTAGGAGTAAAATGACTATGGACATCCACAAAATTTACGTTCCGTCGCCGACCGGTGCGAAGTTTCACGCCGACAAACGCGCCATTGTGAAAGGTCTGATGGGGCCGATCGGTTCCGGGAAATCGGTGGCCTGCATCTTTGAACTGCTGTTCCGGATGCGTGAGCAGGCTCCGAATCGGGAGGGGGTGCGCCGGTCGCGCTGGGTGATCATCCGCAACACCTACCCGGAACTCAAGGAAACGACGATCAAGACGTTTTCCGAATGGGTTCCTTCCGAATGCTGCCCGATTCGTTCCGAAGCGCCGTACAGCGGCACGGCATGGGGGCCGATGGATGACGGCACCACCTATGAGGCGGAATTTCTGTTTCTGGCGCTGGACCGCCCTGACGACGTGAAGAAGCTGCTTTCGCTGGAGTGTACCGGCGCATGGATCAACGAAGCGCGCGAAGTGCCGTTGACCATCGTGAACGGCATTCTCGGCCGGACGGGCCGTTTCCCGCCGAAAGCCGATGCGCCCACCACCTGGGCTGGGCTGATCATGGATACGAACCCGCCGGACACCGACCACTGGTATTACAAGATGGCGGAACTGGACAAGCCGGAGGGCTACAGCTTCTACCGCCAGCCGGGCGGCATCCTCGAAGTCGCCGAAGGGGTCTACGCGCCGAACCCGGAGGCCGAAAACATCGAGAATCTGCCGCTCGGCTACGACTACTACCTGCGCCAGGCGAAGCCGGGCGTCGATCCGAACTACATCCGCGTGATGCTGATGGCGCAATACGGAACGTTGTCGGCGGACCGCCCGGTCTACACGACGTTCAAGGAAAATATCCACGTGGCCGCAAGGCCGCTGGAAATTCACCGGAACCTGCCGCTGTTGCTGGGATTCGACTTCGGGCTGACCCCGGCCTGCGTATTCTGCCAGCAGCTCGGCGGACAGCTCCGGGTGCTGCGGGAGCGGTTCAGCGATGATTCCGGCCTGAAACAATTCCTGTTGTCGGATGTGATTCCGCTGCTGCGTTCCCCGGAGTTTGCGGGCCTGCCGGTGGAGGCGGTCGGAGATCCGGCGGGAATCCAGCGGGCGCAGGCCGACGACACCTTGAGCTGCTTCGGTATTCTGGCGATGAACGGCATTCCGGCCAGACCTGCGCCGACGAATGACTTTCAGCCGCGGCGACAGGCGGTGCTTGACCTGCTGGGGCAGCTGGGGCCGGGCGGCGTTCCGAATCTGGTTCTTGATCCGAGCTGCGAACGATTGCGCAAGGGTTTTATTTCCGGCTACCGGTTCAACCGCAAGCCGGGTTCGGACGGCACCCTGTTCAAAGATACGCCGGAGAAAAATCAGTACAGCCACATCCATGACGCGCTGCAATACGCCGCGCTGAAAACCGTCATGCCCGCATTGCGCGAACAGCGGGACCGGATGAACGGCTTTACCGCCCCGCCGCTTCCCGGCGGCAACGGCTGGAACGGGTATTTGTGACATATTTCATGTTCCGGTCTTGATATTTTGCCGGAACATTGTACATTATCCTGTACAGAAAGGGGGCATTTATGAATGCGTTGAATTATACGACGGCCCGCAAAGAGCTGGCGCAGACAATGGAAACGGTTTGCCGGGATAATGCTCCGGTGATTATCACCAAGAACAGAGATTGCGCAGTGGTGATGATTTCGCTGGCGGACTACTCCTCTTTGATGGAAACGGACTACCTGTTGCGGAATCCGGCCAATGCCGAACGGCTGCGCAAATCAATCGAGGCTTCCCGGCGCGGTGAAGGCAGGCGTATGAGCATGGAGGAATTTGAAGAGGCCGGTCGATGAAAAATCTGCTGTTCACGCCGGAGGCATGGGAGGATTGGGAATACTGGCTGGACGAATCGCCGGAAAACGTCAAAAAAATCCGGGAGTTGATTCGTGATTGCCAACGGCATCCGTTTACGGGACTCGGCAAGCCGGAACCGCTGAAACATGCGCTTTCCGGGCACTGGTCGCGCCGAATTACGCTGGCTGACCGGATGGTTTACCGGGTGGAGCAGGACTTACTGGTGATCGTAATGCTCCGTTACCACTACAAATAAAGCGCTTTATTCCATATAAGCGGGGCCGCTTCCCCCTTTCGTTTTCTGTAAATCGACGGAGGATAGAAAACAGATATAGAAATCCACGGGACGCCGGAAGTAAATTACGAATATCTCACCGCCAGATGGCAGATTTTTCAAAATCCTCTGGAATCGCCATTGAAATACGGTGTATCATTGGAAATTCGGCAAGAATGGAATAAAATCTTGCTTTCCAGTTCGATTGTGGAACGATCACATCCAAAAGCGATTTAAGAATGCACAAAGTAGAGTAAATACGATTGGGGCTTATCGGGTAAGCAGCTTCATGCCACCTCAAGTCTTTTGCGGGAATCAATGGATTTACGGCGAGTTGACGATTCCACAACCGGCCATGATGCGCGCAAATGTTGCGAACATAGTTCAGGTTGGTCAGCCAGGATTCAAAAACATGCTCATTACTGCCAAAGGATTTCGCAATAACTTGCTTGTCCTGTTTTTTCATAAGGCGGAAAAGCGTAAGCATATTTCCAAAAGTCATTACCTCAACCGCCATCCACAGTGGAAGTCCATTGGATGTATCGTATGTGCATCGGAAATGCTCCACAAATTCTTCTTTGCTCTTTTTGGTTTCCGTGTCGATAAAAGAGAGGAGCTCCTGATAGCGAAAAAAATTCAAAGGTTTTGCAAAAGTTGACGTGTTTCTATATGAGAAAGAACCGTATTTCATAGCAAGGTGATTTACGATTCTCGTCTTTGTGGCAACTTCAACTCGCTCTATCGCATCAATGATACAGAACCGTAATTTGCGGTCAAAACGGTAATACTGCCAGCATTGATTGAACGATGTTCCCGGAACATAGTTGTCAGTTCCGTCATTTTTCCGAAATGGGTACAAATAGGCACTGAAACGATAATAACTTACTGTTTCCAGAACTTGTTGGGCAAATGTCACGTTTTCAATAAGGACACCTCGTTTTTCGAGCAGTGAAACCTGTTCCACAATGCTCAATGCCTGTTTTGAATATAACGCAGTTTCCATTGCCGCTCCATAAAAAAAACCCCTCGAAGGTTGAGCATCGGCAGAAACCGAGAGGCTTACGAGGGTATGCTATATTTACAGTAGCCGTTTTATAAATTTTTTCAACATCTTTTCTCTATAAATTCCATCTTTTTTTAGATTTTCTTCTTCAAATGATTTGACTTCAACAACCAATGGCGCTATGCCACCAACGTGGCTTATTGCCTCATACACCAGTAGAACGATTGTCAACAAAAAGCCGCTCCCCCATTTCGGTGGAAACTATCGGTTGCCTTTGGCGCGGTTGTGAGTCTTGCAGAGCATCTGACAATTGCGGATGTCTGTTGTTCCGCCTTTGCTCCATGCGGTCACGTGGTCGGCATCCATGTCCTTAAGGTCCCAAATCTTTCGGTTGTTATTGTCGTTTCCCAGACTGCACAAAGGGCAGTTTGATTTTCCATCGGCTTTGGCCTTGACCATCTGTTGTTTGTAGACGATTTTTTTTACGGCATCGTCAAATACGCGAACTTCCAAAAGTTTTGTGTCGACGCATCCGCCCAGCACATATTCAAAAATCCCTTTGCGGCTTTTGACGTAGGAGTCGGCATAGAGTTCCTGAACTTTTTTATGAACTTCCTGCGGATTGTAGGCTGTAGTATGATAGATTTCATAGAGGCGGTTCCATTCCAACCCGCACATTTCACTTTCAACATCGGTGAAAACGCTGTCAATCCAGTCGATGACACTGCAAAAATACGTTTTCAATTCATCTATGCTCTTATCATGCCGATGTGCGCTCATGTAATGTTCGACACTCATGCCCTTGGCACTGCTTATCCAGGTCAACGCCGCAGCTAAAAATGCCTGTCGATAGACATCCCCTTTCACATACGCCCGCCACTTCTGAACATTGGCGTTACGGGAATTGCTGAATTCCTCTTTTGCTTTGGTTACAAACTCTCCACAATAGACGGCGTTATAAATTTCCTGCTGATTCAAGGGAATTCCGGCGATATTGATGGTTTTGAACCATTCTTTGATTTCGGCCTCTTCCCCTTCGCATTCATAAATCAGGAGAACCGTATTAAGGATTTTGTCCTGTAATTCCTTTGCCAGACCGGAAAAATACTGCTGCATTCCATTAGCGTCCTGAATCGCAAACTTCCCAGTCAGGAAGCGTCCGATGCTGGTAATACGCTGCTGTCCGTCCAAAACCTCGAAGCGTTTTGTTCCATCGCCGATTACGGTATTGAAATAAATCAACCCCAGCGGATACCCTTTCAGGATAGATTCAATGACGGCAATCTCTTTATTTTCTTTGGCGTAGATGTAATTGCGTTGATATTCCGGTTGAATGGTGAGTTTTCCGGCAAGACCGAAAAGCCCTTTTCCTTCCAGCTCATTGTAAACGAAGCCTTCGCAGATTTGTGCGACTGTGATATCTGTACGCAAAGTCGTATTCATTGTGTCACCTGCTTTTTCCGAATTAAAATACGTGCATATGGTTTCGTCGGGATTCCATTTTCCATATAGTACAACTGTCCGTCTCGCAAACTTTTATTAAGTTTTTTAAGTTCTCGATCAAACGGCTTCAACCCCAACTCTTTACCAGAGTCACCTTCTGCACAGCCCACAATTTCAAACTGTTCCGGACAATATTTATCCAGAAAACTTTTCGGAACCCCCATAATACCATCAAAGTCATTGGGAATTGCATCAGTGTAGGCTACCTCAATCGCATCATAATTATCATAATGCCGATATTCATGACCTTTAACATCATTGTGCTTGCTGTATTTTATGTTGTCAGCCATGCTCATGAGTTCCAGCGGTTGATGGCGGCGTCCGTGGTCGAGATTCGTAAACCAGCGAACACCTTTGACACGAATATATTTCTTCCCATTCTCGTCAATACGCTGACCGGCGGCTTCCATCGGGTAATAATCGGGAATCCCGAATTCCCGGTCGCCGCTGTGAATACTTTGTCCCAGCCACAATTTATTTTCCTTGATCAAAGGAAAGACTTCTTTGTAAGTGACCGCATTCATGTTGCCGATGATGACAAATTGCTTTTGTGCTTCAACAATCCATGCCAGAAATTCGCGGAACAAAGAAAACGGTGGATTGGTGATAATGATATCGGCCTCGTCGCGGAGCGCTTTCACTTCGTCACTGCGAAAATCGCCGTCGCCGGAGAGATAGTTCCATTCCAGATCATCGATGTCGATTTTCCCGTTTCGATTGGCGTCATGCTCCAAAATAAAAATTTTGCCGTTGGTCCGGCTCCTGTCGGCGTCGTAATTGGGATTTTCCGTTTCAAACAGGGTCGGTTCCCACTCTTTGATCTGCTTGCTTTCGATGGCGTAGCTGGTGCTGATGAGCTTCTGCAATCCGAAGTTTTCAAAGTTCTGTGCAAAAAAACGGGTGAAGTTGCTCCACTCGGGATCGTCGCACGGGAGCAGAATGCTCTTGTTTCGGAAAACGTCCGGATCATATTCGATATAAGCATTGATTTCCGCCTGAATATCCGCATATTGGGTATAGAACTCGTCGTTTTTCGCACTCTTGGCTTTCGTCAGGTTTGTATTTTTCGCCGTCGTATAATGTGCGATATGT
>NZ_QEKH01000033.1 GCF_003096415.1 Victivallis vadensis
GGCGATGGTACTGTATAATTGACTATGGGAGAGTAGCACGGTGCCGGAAATTTTTTTACCTCAAGTTGCTTCGCACACAACTTGAGGTTTTTTTTTGCCCGTGCGGCGGCAAGGTGCCGCTGCCGGGTGCGCACGCCAATGCCCCTACGGGGGGCGTGCGGGCGGCCGGTACAGGCAGGCATTGGTCGGTCGGCAAAGCCATTTACGCGGCCCCGTGCTCACTACCCTCCGGGCAGCTCCGCTTGTTCCTGTACTCAAAAGTTGTCACCCCCTCCGGGCTGCTGGCCTGGGCTTGAGGCATGGGCACTGACACACCGACTTCCACGGAAGGGCACGGAGCGGCAAAGGAATTGTATTTTCTGGAGTGCGGCGGTATATTATAGTTCCGACAAGATCGATATCATACTGGAGCGTTGTAATGAAGTCTTATTTCAGACCGGAAATCGATGCAATGGCGGGATACGTGCCCGGCGAACAGCCGAAGATGGCCAATCTCGTCAAGCTGAACACCAATGAAAACCCCTATCCGGCTTCGCCGCGTGTGCGGGAGGTGATCGCCGGTTTCGACCATGCGAAGCTCCGGCGTTATCCTGAACCGATGGCCGATACGCTGCGCGATGAAATTGCCGGCGTACTCGGAGTGAAACGGGAGAATATTATTGCAGGCAACGGTTCGGATGATATTCTGACTATGACGTTCCGGGCATTTACTGCGCCGGACCGGCCGTTGGCTTGCCTCGATCCGACCTATTCGCTTTATTTTGAATTGGCGAAGATGCAGGGGGCTCCGGTGATTCGGATCGGACTTGATCCCGAAGATTTTTCGATGCCGGAAAATCTGCTTGAACAGGCGGCTGACGCCAATCTGCTGATCATTACCCGGCCCAATGCGCCGACAGGAAACTCTTTCGACCGTGAGCGGATGCGCGATATCTGCCGGAAATTCGACGGCATCGTGTTTTTCGATGAGGCTTATGCGGATTTTGCGGAAGACAACTGCATGGAGTTCGCGACGGAATTCGACAATGTGATCGTATCCCGCACGTTCTCCAAAAGCTATTCGCTGGCCGGGCTGCGGCTCGGGTATGCGGTCGGCAATCCGAAGGTGATCGAGGGACTTTTCAAGCTCAAGGATTCCTATAATCTCGACATGCTGACGCAGGAGATCGGACGCGCCGCGTTTGCGGACCGCGATTATCTCCGGGAGTGCTGCGAACAGGTGAAGGCGACCCGCGCCTATCTCGACGCGGAGCTGAAGAAGATCGGTTTCCGGGTGGTGCCGTCGCAGACCAATTTCCTGTTCGCGGCTCCGCCGGACGAAGATGGCGGGAACTATTTCCGCAGATTGCGCGAGCAGGCGATCATTGTGCGTTATTTCCCGGGGGAAGTCACCGGCAGGTATGTCCGGATCACCATTGGCACCCCGGAGGAGATGGATCATCTGCTTGATGTGACCCGGGCCATTTACGGGAAATGAGCGGAATGCGGAAAGCTGTCGGATTTTTTCTCCTTTTCATGACCGTTTCGCTGCTGTTGAGCGCGGTGGAACCGGTGCGCATTGCCGATGCGACGCCGGCCGGAGATTCGGCGGTCAGCAGTCTTGCGCTGCAGCTCTCGCTGGAGAAGCCGGGAAAATACGATATTTCCATTGAGCGGCTCTCCGCGGAGAAGGCGTTGGCGAAATTCAATTCCGGCCGGGCCGATCTGGTCCTGATTCGGGAAGTCAAGCTGCCGGAGGGGCAGAGGAACGGCATCCTGCATCCTTATGCCGTGGGGGCGGCGGTATTCTATGTGAATCCGGCCAATCCGCTGGATGATGTGACTCCGGAGCACCTGATCCAGCTGTTGAGCGGTCCCGCTCCCGACTGGGCCAGGGTAACGGGCGAGAAAACCCGGCTCTATCGGCTGGGGCTGCGCCGCAACGCTGCCGGCTACGGCCTGCCGGAACGGATGCTGAAGGTGAAGCCCGGGGAGTTTGACAAGGATATGTTCCGGGTCGGTTCCAATGCGGAATTGCAGCTGCTGACCGCCGGCAGTGCCGAGGCGCTCGGTGCGGGAATCTTTTCCGCGGTGATGCCGGATACGGTGAAAACATTGAAGATCAATGGAGTCGCTCCGCTGCTCAAGACCGTCAAAGACGGCAGCTATCCGTTCTGTGAGCGGTATATCCTGTTGGTTCCGGCGGCGCCGTCCCCGGCTGTAGCCGCTTTCGTGGAATTGATGCACGGCGCGGATTTCCGCAGGTATCTTGAGGAATCCGGCCGGTTGTCTTTGCTGCCCTGAACCGGTTTCCGTTTCCGGTTCTGTCCGGACCCGGATAAAAAATTATTCGGAACCCCTTGATTTTTTGGGAAAACATTTTATAATGAAAGTCACAGGTTGGAGTTCCGCTGAAACCATTAACCATAACACAGGATTGAAATCAGATTTTTTCTCTATTCTTAACAACTATAACGTAAGGATTGAAACAAGGTTTTTTCTTTCCCCGAAACTATAAAACGTAAGGATTGGAATTAGTTTTTTTCTTTCACTGACGGCAGCCTGTGAGGCCGGGACGCAAGAACGCATCCCGGCCTTTTCCATTTCCGGATTTTCGGAAATTCTTCGTACTTTTTTTACTTCCCCTCTTGACATCGACAGTGAAATCGAGTATAATTAAATATGAAAGAACGATTCAGCAAACGATCAGGCAAATAAACCGATGATGAAGAAAAAGAGCGTCAAACTCAAGGATATCGCGATTCAGGCGGAGGTTTCGGTGGCGACGGTTTCCGCCGCGCTCAACGGGACCGGCCGGATCGGCGACGAGCTCCGTTCCCGGATCATGGAAGTGGCCCGGCAGATGAACTATGAACCCAATCTCGCCGCCAGGCTGCTCAAGCAGAAGCATTGTAACGACATCGGCCTGGTGATCAGCGATCCGCCGCGCCGCATCGCCGGTTCCGGCTTCTTCCAGCCGATGATCTACCACTTTATCCAGCTCTGCGATGAACAGGGCATCCGCTGCCAGATTGAGTATCACGATCCGGATGTGAAGGATGGACAGGTTCCCGCGCTGATGACCGGCGGCTTCACCGGCGGCGTGCTGTACGGAGGCGCGGTCGGCACCGCCACGCGCCGGTGGATCAAGGAGAATCCCTCGTTTCCGATCGTAACCTTCGAGGATCGCGACTTCGAGTACACGATTCACTCCCGTTACGATCTGGCCGCCTACCGCATGGTGCAGCACCTCGCCGCCCTCGGCCATCGCCATGTCGCCCTGCTGGCCGGTCTGCCCCGCTATGAACTGCAGCAGGGGATGCGCGAAGGATTTACCCGCGCGGTTGCGGATTTCCGGCTCGACGCCGCCTGCTGGGATCGGGAATACGCCTTCCGCCTCGAAAATGACGCCGACACCATGCGCGAAGGCGTGGAATATTGTGAAAAGCTGTTCGCGCGGACAGTTCGGCCGACCGCGCTGGTGATTTCGGATGCGCGCCTCGCCAAAGCCGCCCTCTATACCGCCCTGAAGCACGGCATCGATGTCCCCCGCGACCTGAGCATCTTCACCTGCGGCAATGAATATGAAACGGAGCAGGTCTATCCGGCGCTGTCGTCGATCCGCTGGAACGCTCACGAAGCGATTTACAAGGCGTACCACCTGCTCCGCAGCCTGATGGAAGGGCGCATTCCGGCGGAAAAGGTGATCGAAGTGGAACCCGTGCTGACGCTCCGCGACAGCACCGCCCGTTGTTCGTAAGCGGTATGGACGCGACCTGCTTTGCTGACAGGAAAATATGGTTTAACGATTAAAAATGGCCCAGATGAATAAAGCGACAATCAAACCAGCAGGAGAGTGGAGATGAAAGTGCAAAAGATGTTTACATTGATCGAAGTGCTGATTGTGATAGCGATCATCGCCATACTTTCTTTTCCCGGTGAAAAGAAAGTAGGCAAAGAAAAGCCGTATAACGGCATGTGCGTCACTTCGTTCCTATTTATGCCGCTGGTGGGCTTCGCCCCCCCGGCACCCCGGAAAAAATCAGGAAATGACCCGCGCGCCCCCCGCAGGGGCATTGGCGCGCGTTACCTGGCGGCGGCACCTTGCCGCACGCTGGTGGACTTCGCCCCCCGGAAAAAGCGCTGTTTTACCCTTATTGAGCTGCTCATCGTCATAGCGATGATCGCGATTCTGGCGGCGATGCTGCTGCCTGCGCTGAATAAGGCGCGCGAGAGTGCGAAAAGTATCGGTTGCGTCAATAATTTAAAACAGATCAATCTCGCGCACGGCCTCTACTCCGACGACAGCCGCGACTATATCGCGGCGGGGTTTCAGGCAAAGACCAAGATCGCGTGGCCGGTCTTTCTGACTCCTTATATCGGCCGTTCGGGGGCGGAGAAGATTTTCCGCTGTCCCGGTTCGACTCCCGCGAGCAGCAAATCGATGAAGTGGTATGTCGGCATTTCCCCGAAGTTCCCGGAAGAGTGTCAGATCAGTTATGCGCAGAGCGTGGATATCTCCCAGCTTGCCAACAACGCGGGCGTTCAGCAGCTGAAATACCACAAGCGCGGCGAATTCAAAAAGCCGAGCATCACCGGAATCGGCTTCGACGCCTATATGAACAAGTGTCCGTTTGAAAGCTGCGCCGGTTACTACTCCTTGACCAATGCCTCCCACTTCTACGGACAGGATTACGGCCACGGCGGCGGCGTCAATCTGATGCTGCTGGACGGACACGTCGGAAAAATCACCAGAAACCAGATCGATGTCGCGGTCCTGAGTTCCGACAACCGGATCAAGAACTTCGGCATCAACTGGAAAACCACCGATAACTTCTGAGGATCGCCATGACACTTTCTGCGAAAACACTGCTGGCCGGCGCTCTGCTGGGATTGGCCGGATTGCTTCCCGGAGCCGAACTCTGGCAGGAGGCGGAACACTATGCCCGCACCAACTGGGATGGCGTCGCACTGTTCCTGCAGCCGGACGGCAAAGGAGCTTCGAACCACCGCGTATTGAAGCTATACAACGGCAAGGCGCCGGCGGATTCCGACGGCTATTTCGCCGAATATGAGATCGAAGTGCCGGAGGATGGCGAATACCACGTGTGGGCTTCGCTCTCCGATCCGGCTTCCAACTGGGCTTCGCCGGTCAAAATCCAGTTCGACGGCCTGCCGCAGATCGATACGTCGGGATGCCGCTGGAAATCCGGCGCTTACGGGCTGCCGCATCCCAACCGGGTGCTGGGCTGGATCAATCCCGGTTCGGTCAAGCTGACCAAAGGCAGGCATAAAGTGGTTTTCCGGGTTTCCGAACCGCGCAGGTCGGACCGGAAATTCATCAGCTATTTCGACGGCTTCTACCTGACCACCGCCGACAACGTCCGTCCTCCCGCAAGTTACCGCATCGCTCCGAATCTTCAGCCCGCCTGGCGGGACGTGGTGAAACGGGCCGGTTCCTATAAACAGCTGGCCGACAGCCTCAAATACGGTTCCGAGGTCTGGCGGGAGGCGGAGGACTATGTGCGCACCAACTGGGGCGGCAAGGTTCTGCTCGCCCGCGAGGACGGCAAGGGCGCTTCCGGTTCGCAGATCCTGCGCGTCTACACCGGTAAGGCGCCGGAGGGAACGGACGGCTATTTCGCGGAATACCGTATCACAGTACCGGAGGACGGCGAGTACCATGTGTGGCTCTCCATCTCCGATCCCGGCTCCGCGTGGGCTTCGCCGGTCAGAATCCGGTTCGACGGTCAGCCGGAGCTGGATACCGCCGGAATGCGCTGGAAGAGCCGTCCTTACGGCAACGGCCAGCTCGGCTGGGTCACGCCGGGCAAAGTGAAGCTGACCAAGGGGGAACATCAGGTGACGGTCCGCGTCACCGATATGCGCAGGATGAGCAAACAGTATATCTGCTTTTTCGACGGATTCTATCTCTGTACCGGGGAGTTCCCGACCCTGCCGGACAACTGCCGGATCGCTCCGAACCTCCAGCCGGAGTGGAAGGAGGTGCTGGAACGGGTCGGTTCATTCCGGCTGCATCTCTACGAGCTTGAAAAACAGCAGTTCAAAGCGGTGGTCGATACGCTTGCGCCGACGGAACAGATCAGCGACGCCAACGCCGAACTGGCCGAAAAGCGGCTGATGGCCCGTCCGCTGCCCGATCCGGCCGGACGGAAGCGGACGCACCGCTTCGGGGTGCACGGCATGGAGAAGCCGTTCGTGCTGGCGGGCGTGATGCCGAAAGAGACCGAACGCGCTTTCGAGCTGCTCGCCCGCGCCGGAGTGGATACGCTGCGCACCGCCGAGCTCTGCTGGCACCGGCTCGGCAACGACGCGCCGCCGAAGTTCGACTTCACTGAAATCGACTATCAGGTCAGGTTCGCGCAGAAGTACGGCATGAACTTCATGTTCACCATCGGCTATCCGCCGGGAAAATTCAACTTCGGCGGCCACCACCTCTCCACCTTCCGCCCCGAACATGAAAAGCTCTTCCGGGAGTATCTGCGGATCATTCTGCCGAAATATGACCGCTATGCGCAGTACTGGGAGTACTGCAACGAAGTCGATGCGCCGCAGGTGTGGTGGCGCAAGGCGACGGCCCGGGAATACGCCCGTGACTGCCGGATCGTCCGGGACGAGATGAAAAAGCTCGGCATCAGAACTCCGCTGCTCGGCGTTTCCGCGACCTATTCGCGCACCGACAGGCACGACCCGAAAGGGGAGGGACGCGCCTTTACCCGCACCGCCGCGGCCGCGGGAATGGCCGACGTGCTCGACGGCTATTCGCTGCACTACACCTGGCCGCTGAAGCAGCAGCCTTTCGTCGAATTTTTCCGCGACCTGACGCCCGGTGGCGCAAGCCGCCTGCTGGTCAACAGCGAGGAGGCCGGTTACACCCACCCGTCGGATGTGATCAAGCTCTTCGCCCGCGACTTCTACCTCTACGGCATGGAAAGCGTCTACTATTATGTGTCGCGGGACTGGATCGAGGCGGGGAATCCGATCTATTCCGGTTTGTTCGATATCGACTGGCGGCCCAAGCTGCGGCTGCTCAGCTTCGCCGCGGCAGTGGATGCGATGAAAACCCGCGAACTTGCCGCGATGGCCGAACCGGCTCCCGGCGTCGAAGCCTATCTGCTCCGCAACCCGGAAAATCCTGCCGACTGTGCGGTGGTCCTGTGGAAAAACGGCGGCGATGAAGCCCACGGCAGCCGCTTCACCCGCACCGCCGCCCCCGCGCCGGTTCAAGTCGCCTTCCCCGCCGGAACCATTGTCAAAGCGGTGGACTGGAAGCTGGATGAACCCGCTTTCACCCCGGCGGCTCCCGTTTTTGAAATCGGCGCACAGCCATTGATCGTCTACTGCGACAGGTTGCCGGAGTGGACTCCGGTTACTCCGGAAGAGTGGCAAAAGACCCGTCACGCAGTCGGCGTCAACACCTCCGAGGCCAATCTTCCGGGGCAGTAAAACCCGCTGTCGGGGATGGTTCAGGAGGAATCAGCGGCCGGAGTATTTCCGGTACATCTGCTGATAGAAGAGTGCTTTTTCGACTGGAACGCTGGCGGGCAGATGGTTGCCGCTGGCCAGAATGAAGTTGTTGCGCTTTTTGCCCCAGGCGAGCAGGTCGGCCATGTACTGTTCGATTTCGACATGGCCGGCGGAAGTCAGGAAGCGGCAGTCGATGCCTCCGGCCATGCCGCAGCGGTCGCCGTAAAGCTCGCCGAAGCGGCGCAGATCCGAAGTCGGCTCCATGACCAGCATGTCGATACCGAGTTCCACGAAATCGCCGAAAAATTCGTCGATGGTGCCGTCGGAAGTGAAGATCACCTTTTTTCCGGCGGATTTGACCGGTTCGATCAGCCGCTTCAGGTAGGGGAAAATGGTTTCGCGATACCAGCGCGGATGGGTGACGGGGCCTTCGGTCCAGCAGAGGTCGTCATGCACCATCATCACCGGGACGGAGGTTTCGGCGAATGCGTCGAAGAACTGCTTCACCCAGTGGAAATAGCTCTCCACCACCTCCTTGAACTCCTGTTCGTACAGCCCCATCAGCAACAGCAGCTGTTCGATCCCGTAGATTTCGATCAGCCCGGAAAAGAGGGTGGTGTAGACTCCGGCGGTACTCAGGACGCCGGGATAGCGCCGCTGAACCTCCGCATAGTCACGCTCGAAACGCTCCACCAGCTCCCGGCGCGGAAAGAACGTGTATTCTTCGCTGGGGCGGAGCCGGATCGCCTCCTCGATGTCGGGATAGGCGACGCTGGTTTCGGCGGTGAAATCGCTGCCGTCGGAGGCGAACACCGCATGTCCCATATCAGTGACGCGTCCGCCGGCGGCGAGGATGGTCTCCCGGGAGACTGTGACATGCCAGTTCAGGCTGTAATCCCACTGTTGCACGAAGCGGCGGACCGCCTCCTCCCGGCTCTCCTCGCCGGTGATCTCGACGCCGGTGACGGCGGTGAGCAGTTCGAGGTTGCCTTCCACGCCGTATTCGGTGCGTGGAATCCGGTCCGATGCCTGATTGCAGATGGCCGCCCAGCCGTGTTCGTATGACATGATGCACCTTCTGATTATGGAGTTTCATTCGGGAATGCACACATTCAGTTTAGCCGGTGCAGCCGGAAAAAGCAAGCCGGCCCGGGAATTTTTTCAGGAAATCATAGCGGGACGCCCTTCCCGAAAATCAGCTTCGAGTCTTCCGCCGCCCGGTTTCCCGAGGCGGAAGGAGAATTCCCGCCACGCGGCCGGGACCGCCGGGGCAAACTTCGGTGTGCCGTCCGAATCGAACTGCAGCAGCAGCTCGTTGACCGCCTGAATGAAGATCCCTTCGGCGGTGGTGAACCACGGCCGGATGCCGCATTCGTAGATTTCAAACATTTCACCGAAACAGCCGGACTGGGCCGCTACCTCCTCCAGCAGCCGGACGGCGGCTTCGCCGTCGCCGCGCCGCGCCTGGGCGACCGCCTCCCAGCACAGATACCACGAACAGACGCCGCTGCCGAGCTGATACATATTGCCGCAGGCGCTCTTGAAATCCACATAGTCCCGGAAGGCTTCATGCTGCAACGGGTCATCCGCGGCCAGCACGCCGTACGGATAGATTCCGGCGAGCTGGCCGATGCTGTGTTCGGTACAGCCCGGATAGGGCAGGTAGCGGCCGTCGCCGTGCGGCAGCGACGCGCGCAGTCCGGCGGCGAGGCGGCGCCATTCGGCGGCGGATTCCGGGTGGAGGCCGAGCAGACCGGCGGCCGTCGCCGCCGCTTCAAAGGCGGCGATCACCGAACAGGAGGTCATAAAGGGATTCGGCCGGAGCGGGCCGAGCCGTTCGAGGTCGGTGCAGCAGCCGATCACGGTCCGCCCTTCCCGGTCGTACTGTACATGGAAAAGCCGCAGCCACTCGCAGCTCGCGCCGATCAGCGGGAAAAGCTCGGACCGAAGCAGTTCGCGGTCCCCTGAATACCGGTAGCATTCCCATGCCGTCAACGCCACGTGGGAGGCGTGGAAGATATGGTCGTACCAGAAGCCGCGCGGGGAATTTTCCTCGCAAAGCTCGTTGGTCTCCCACGGGTAGACCGCGACGCCGACCGGATTGCGCGGCCGGTCCCCTTCGATCCGGCGGCGCGCCTGCGGCAGCAGCGAGTGCCGGAAATGCGGAATCTTCGCGGCGGCGGCGAAGTGCCCGCTGGTCACCAGTCCCATGAAGGTGAAATATTCGTCGAATGCGTGATAACGCCCGTGCCAGTGCGAATCGTAGATACCGGTCGGAATCGACCAGCGGGTCGACGAAATGCGCAGATGGTACTGGCTGGTTTCATACATCCGCCGGATCGGAGCGGATGGAATCCGGATGTACGACTCCTGCCGATAGGATTCCCATGCCCGGCGATTTGAGCCGAGCAGTTCGTCGAACTCCGCCGTTGCCTCGTCGTCGAACTTCAGGCAGAAGGTAAATTCCCGGGCCGGAATTTCCAGCACGAAACCGCCGTCCTCGGCATAGAAGCGGGAGGGCGCGTCGGCGGTCAGCGAAACCGTGCCCCGGTAGCGGCGCAGTCCGTCGATCTCGTAGCGGATCAGGCCGGAGCCGTCCGCATCGAGGCGGGCGCGGGCAGGGGCAAACCGGTAACGCAGCCGGTACGGCCCCGGCAGCGCAGTGGCAATCCGGCGGCGGACAGCCAGAATGTTGCGTTCCAGATGGCAGAAGGCGGTACTTTCGATCACGGTGCCGTCGCTGTAACGGCAGTTCGAAGTGACCACGCCGTCGGAATTGTCGAGCGACTGCTCCCATTCGACCGGTTCCCCGAGTCCGGCCATCTCGTGCAGCAGGTAGCCGAAACTGATCAGTTCGCCGCGCTGGGTGTCGTAGCGGAAGCCGGCCCGGCGGATGCCGGCGAGCAGTTTGCCGTAGCCGCTTTCAGTCTGGCGCTGGATGCCTTCGTAATCCAGCAGGATCGAGAGGTCCCCGTTGCCGAGGGCGGCGGGCGCATAACGGCGCGAAGCCGCTTCCAGATGGTTGGTGGTGATTTTCATGATAAGATTCCATTAATCCAGATAGACGCCGTTGCCGGAAGCCATGCCCAGCCCCGGAGTCCAGTTGCTGCGCAGCCGCCAGCCGCCGCGGTTCTCCGACCGGACGCTGCCGTCGAGCATCAGGCCGTTGGCCCGCTCCGCATGGCGCAGTTGCAGGATGCCTTCGCTGCTGAAGTAGTAATATTGAATCCACGGTTCCAGCGCCTTTTTGGAATCCTTGTCCATTTTCAGACTGTCGCCGAGGACCAGGTAATCCGACACGGCGCGGCTGGACGGAATTCCCTGATACGTGTTTTTCCAGACCCGCCCGCGTCTGGGGGCCAGCCGGGTGCTCCAGGTGCCGGTCAGATTCGGATTCATCGCGTAGACCTGGCTGAACTGGTAGATGCCGTGCTGCCGCCCGGTGTACGGCAGCGACGGACAGCGCAGCACGGCGTAAAAGCGCGTGTTCTCCTTTTCGTTCAGGGCTTCCTCCGGTGCTTCAAGCGCGTTCGCCCAGTTATTGTAAGCGACCGCCGGAGTTCCAGAACTGCTGCCGTCGACGGTCGCCCGCCCCGGGCTGGGCAGGTAATCGGTGTTTGAATCCGCATAGAGGTTCATCAGGAAACCGCACTGCTTCAGGTTGGAAACGCACCGGATCGCCTGCGCCTTTTCCCGCGCTTTGTTCAGCGCCGGCAGCAGCATCGCCGCCAGGATCGCTATGATTGCAATCACAATGAGCAGCTCAATAAGGGTGAAACGGCTGCAATACCGGGATTTTGCGCTTGGGACAGAAAATGAAATCCCGGAATTTCGATGGTTCGCTGCGAAGAATTTCATTTCCCGTCCTCCCTGAGGCTGATGTGATAGGCCATCACACCGGCGGCGGTGTTCACGGTGAACCGGAGTGTTCCGTCCGCAGCGGTCGCGGGAAGTTCCCCGGTCACGGCGCCGTCCCATGCGAGCATTTCGATTTTCAGGTCGCCGCTGTGTCGGTGGCGCAGCGTGATTCCGGCGCGGCCGGTTTCGACCAGCAGCGGCAGTTGGCCCCAGTCTTCGAGCATCCGGCGCGATTCATCGTGGAAACGCATGCCGGTCGCGGCGGTATTCGTGACGTGCAGCAGCAGGATGCTGGAGCTTTCCGTCAATGGCCGGTCGTCCAGCGCGTGCAGTGAAATGGTCTGGAAACGGTCCGCACCGTTGACCGCCGCCGCGTTTCCGGCGATATCCCCCTGTTCGAGCGTGAAAGCCTCGGATTTCGGAGTCACGATCCGGATGCGCCGTTTTGCCGGTTCGACTTCGACCTCGCCGGTGGAGCTGACCAGCCTGCCGCCGGAACGGATGGCCGCCAACGCTTTCCGGAATCCGGCGGGCAATCCCCGTTCCCACTCCGTCCCGCCGGGAAGAACGGTCACGCCCGGGACGGCTTTCCCGGTTTTGAGGTTGCCGATCCGGCCGTACAGGGCGAGCTTGTACAGATCGGCGGGAAAACCGGAGGAGAGATTGCGCAGGCCGGTGAGTACCGAATCGTCCCAGCCCAGCGCGACCGCCTCTCGCGCCGGAGCGACATCCCCCCGGCCGAACAGGAAGTAGAGCATCTTCTCGGTCAGTTGCGACACCGGTTCGTTGTCCAGCGCGAAGTATTGCGGCGGCCGCCAGTCGAAGGAATCGGCGTAACTGAACCGGTAATAACCATCGTAATCCTGCAGGCCGGCGACGGCGGCGAACACGGTTCCGGCTTCGGCGCGGTAGATGTTCGGGTTGCAGAACTGCATCTCGGTGATCGTGTAGGGTTTCCCGAATTCACGGCTCGGCGCGAGAAAGCCGGGAGTGCGTCCCCACTCCTCCAGCGAAGATACCTGCCGGAATACGGCGGGCAGCCGCCACTGGTTCTGCGGATAGGTCGGGTGGTCCTGATAGGAGTGGTTGTCCACGAAATCCAGCTTGTCGCGCAGCGGCAGCAGATAGCTCCACTCGTTGAAATTGTAATTGGTGACCAGCCCGCGGTAACCGATCTCTTTTTTCACGAACCGAAGCATTTCCTCCAGTGCCGCCGCCTCCTTTTCCACCAGGAACCGGAAGAACTCCGGCCCGCGCTCCGCCGCCCGCTCCGGCGTGTAAGCGCCGTTTTCCCGGAGATGTTCCGCATAGCACGACTCCACGACGGGGATCAGCGCCGGATAGCGGTTCCAGCTTGCCGGCAGTGCGGCCTCGTTCACCAGATTCAGCGAATAGAGCGCCGGGTCCTCGGTCATGGTCAGGCCGGTGTAGGGATTGCGCAGCGTCATCAGCTTTTGCGCGTAGCGTTTCCACGAATCCATCGCTCCGGCGCTCAGCGGAATCAATGTCTTGATTTCGGAGCCGCCGTGGCTGGCCGGAAGTTCCGCGATGCCGTCGCCCGGCTTGACCGGCCGCATCGAATAGAGGTCGATGCAGATGTAAAGGCCCGCCGCTCTGCATTTGGCGTAGAGGTAGAAAAACTGATCGAGTCTTTCCGGATCAAAGGTGAAGGTGTCGTTCGCCTTCGTGTCCAGAATGCGCCGGTCGATATGGTGGAAACGCACCGAATTATAGCCGAGCCGGGTGATCCGTTCCACGATCGCGTCCGCCGTCTCATGCGGCACGAAACAGTGCTGGTGGCAGATGTTCACGCCGAGAAAGCGGACGCGCTCGCCGGGCTTGCGTTCAAAAGCGAACTTCCCGTTCCGGTTCACCACCCGCCCGTATTTGCCCGCCGGAGCGTCGAGCCGGCCGGAGAGGTCCAGCGGCGATCCCTTGCGGATGGTGCTGCCGGTTTTCAGCTCCGTCCAGCGCTCTCCGGGCCGGATGATGCAGGGCGCCGGCTGGGTCTGCAGCACACGCCGGTCGGCGAACGATACTCCGGCGATCATCCAGACGGTATGGGGAGCGGGCGTGAAGGTGATCCGGCGCGGTTCGCGGCCGGCCAGCCGGAAACCGGACGAATACAGTCCCACCCGTTCGCCGTTGCTGTCGGCGCTGAATGCGACCGCTCCGTTCTCCAACGCGGCGGGACGCCACCAGTTGCCGCAGTCCCGCCCTGAAAGCACCGGAATCCTCTGGACCGTCCCGTCGGCGTACTCCACCGCAATCTCGCCGACCGGTTCGGAAAATTTCGGCGTCCACGCCGATGCGTGCAGCAAATAGAGCCACTCTCCCGGCGCCTTTCCCCTCAGTTGCACCGGCGCGGAGGCCGGATAGCGGCGGAATTTCGGGTCGGCCAGCACAATGCAGCTGCGTCCCGAGTTCTCCGCCGGATCGATCACGTCATACCGGATGCCCGCCAGCGTCTGCATCCCGGTCGTCATGGCGGCGAGATCGTTCCGCGGTCCCTGGTCGGTCCAGCCGCCTTTGCCGTCGTCGGCCTGTCCGTCCCGGAATCCCATATTGGCCGCCGCCCGGAGATCGACCGGTTCGGATACCGGCTTGCGCACCTCGAAATCCAGCGTCAGTTCCGAATGGGTGATCGCCCCCTCGGAGACGGCCGGATAGAAGCGGATGGAATAGGAATTCTGCTTGTATTTGCGGTCATCCTGAATACGGATGCCGAACTCCCCGCTCACCGTGATCTGGCTGTCGCCATCCTGAAAACGGAAGGTGCGCGGTGTGACCGCACGGCTCTCAAATACCACCAGCGACTTGAATTCCGGCGGAAGCGCCACTTGTCTGCCGTCTACCTCCACTTCTCCGCCTCCGGCCGAGGCGGGCAGCGCCAGCGTCAGCGCCAGCATCGCGGCCTCCACCGGTTTCGCCGCCGTGAAAGAGCTGCTGAAACGGAATTTGCCCTCCCCCTCCGGCTTCAGGGTGAGCCGGCTGTCGAGCACTCCGCCGGCGACCCGCCATTCTCCGGCGACCTCCGTTGCGGAAGCGGTCCGGGCGATGAAATTTTTCACATTCATCCGGAAAGTGCCGCTCCAGCCTTTGCGCACAAAGACCCATTCAAATTTTCCTAGCCCTTCCCGGCGCAGCAGGTTGCCGGTTCCGTTCATGGACAGGACGCCGCCCGCCCCGAACAGTTCGGCCGCAGCCAGTACGGCCGCAACGATGCTCCATTGCTTCACAATAACCTTCCTTTCTTCCCGTATATGGAAAACGCTTGTACCATGCGGCTGGCCGCGCTTCAGCATCAACGCCGCGGACCACTTCGCTTTCTCTTTTATTATGATGGAAAAGCGACGAAAATACAACAGTTCCATGAAAAAAGATATATGGAAATCGACCATAAATCATACAGATAAACGCTCCGGCAAGCTCCTGCACGGATTAACTCGTTATTGGTGAATGGATTGCGGGACGGCGGCCCGGTATTCGCGCCGGAATTCGGTCGGAGTCTGGGCGGTGCAGCGCCGGAACTCCTGCGTGAAATAAAACTGGTTGCAGTAACCTGCTTTCGCGGCGATTTCCTTGATCGAGAGCGTGCTGTGCTGGAGCAGTTCGCGGGCCAGCTCGATGCGGCAGGTGTTGCGGTATTTCAGCGGGGAGGTGTGGAGTTCCTGCCGGAAAATCCGGTTGAGATTGGTCAGGCTCATCCCCAGCTCCGCCGCGACCTGTTCCATCGCCAGCGGCCGGTCCAGCGCGCTCTCCAGCTTCTGCTGCGCCTGGGCAAGCAGCGGGGAGTTTTTCCGGCTGCCGCGCAGTTCCCCGGCCAGTTGAAGCAGCAGTTTGTAGCCCGCCGCCAGCAGGTCCGGCATGGTCGCTCTGGCCTGCTGTCCGAGCAGTTCTTCCAATTGCCGGATCGTCGCAAGCAGCGGCGCGGTGTCCTCCGGGCAGAACATCATCATGCGGTCGAACCCCAGTGTGGTGCAGATCGAATCCAGGTGCGGTCCGGCCAGTTCCACCACCAGCTTCCGGTAACCGCCGGTGGTGAACGTATCGAATGAATAGCTGGTTCCGGCCGGAATCACCAGCACCATTCCCGGAGCCAGCAGGAAATTGCGGCCATCGTGCTTATAGAGCAATTTCCCGTCCAGCACCAGCGAAATGATCATATAGCGGCAGAACTCTTCCCGGAACAGAAACCGGTTGCTCCGCCTCGTCTCCTCCACCGTGAACGGATAGAAGGGGAGCGGCCCGGCTTCCAGCAGGTTCCGGCAGTCGGTGCGCCGGATCGAGGCTTCCGGATAATTTCCCTCGTAGTGATAGCTGTGCCGGACGGGCCGGTCTTTTCTGCGCGGCATGTGAAAAATCCTCCCTGCGGATACTTTATCCCCGTTTCCCGCCGGTTTCAAGCGGCGTATTCCTTGATAACCGGGCCGATTCATGGTATATTAACAGGATTTGTCACGGTAACCAACGGTATTTCTCATGTTCAGCAATTCGATTGTACGGCGTTATGCGGTATTTCTGTGCGGGGTGGCCACGACCGGCTTCAGCATCAGCCTGATCACCAAGGCGGGACTCGGCACGCCGCCGATTTCCAGTCTGCCCTATGTGTTGTGCGAAATCTTTTCGTTTTCCTTCGGCACTTTCACTTTCGTATTCAACCTGGCGCTGATCTTCGGCCAGCTGCTGCTGCTGAAAAAAGAGTTCACACCGGCGCAGTACCTCCAGATTCCGGTCACGCTGCTGTTCAGCTGCGTGATCGACCTGGTGATGTTCCTGCTCTCCGGGCTTACGGTCGAAGCGTATCCCGCCCGGATCGCGCTGCTGCTGGCCGGATGTGTCACGCTCGGCTTCGGCATCGCGCTGCAGGTGGTGGCGGAGGCGATCTACATCCCCGGCGAAGGCCTGGTGCGCGCCATCGCGGCGAAGCTCAAAAAGGAGTTCGGCATCATCAAAACCGTATTCGACTCCGGCATGGTCACGATGGCGGTGATTTTGTCGCTGGCCTGTTGTCAGGCTGTAGTCGGCTTCCGGGAGGGGACGATCATCGCCGCATTGATCGTCGGCTCCATCGTTCGCTTCTTTATCCATCGGTTGCAGCCGGTGCGCGAGTGGTGCCGCGCTTCCCGTCTCGAACAGGCCTGAGCGGTCGCCATAGGCAGCTGGGATTCCACCCCTTGCCCGCCGAAGGCGAAATCCCGGTTGCGCATGGATCAGTTTTCGGAGGGGGCGTGGCCGGTGATCTTTTTGAAGATGCGGGAGAAATAGAAGGGATTCGCGAAGCCGAGACGGGCGGAGGTCTCCTTGACGCTGAGCTTCCCGGTGCGCAACAACTGGCGGGCGGAGCGGATCAATTGCCGCTGAACGTATTCGCCGGGCGAGATGCCGAGATTCCGGCGGAAGAGTAAATTCACCTGCTGGGGCGAGAGGTTGAATTCCCGGGCCAGCTGCTGCCGGGTCGGGTGTTCGAGCAGCCGTTCCTCCAGATAGCGGAGCATGCGGTCGAGCCGGGGATCGGCGCCGCCGGTTCCGGTGCGCTGCTCGTGCAGATAGAGCCAGAACTCCTGCGCCAGCAGCCGGGCGAGCGCGGCGGAACAGGGGCCCGGATTGGCCAGGGCCTCGTCGAGCCGGTCCGCGACGCCGAAAACGGGATGGGCGTACCGGAACACCGCCAGACGCGGCGGAGGTTCCGTCCGGTCCGGCTGCTTCACGGTCAGTTCGAGCCGCAAATACGGCACGGGGCGGGGGGAGGATGAAGAATAGAGCGCCTCCTCTTCCGGGCGGAGCATCAGGATCATCCGGCGGGTGAGCGGCACCGGATCGCGGCTTTCCGGCAGGAAGAATTCGATTTCGCCGCCGGTCAGGAAGAAACGGAATGTGCCCGGCTGGGCGACGATGCGCTGCGGAGTGCCGGGCTGCCGCAGCCGGCGCACCGCGATAGCCGTGAATTCCGGAATCGCGACGGTCTGGGCAAAGAGAACTTCCATCGGCTAAACTTCCTGTTGAAGGGAGCGGGGAAAGACCAGTTCCTGGGGCAGCAGCAGCCGCTCCGCCCTGCCGTCGCCGCCGCGCTCGCGACGGCGCAGCAGCTGCTCGAAGAGGGCGAGGCCGAGCCGGCGGTTGTTTTTGTCCGCCGTCACAAGCGGCAGCGTTTCCTCGAACATGCGGTCGGGGCAGTTGTAATAGTTGTTGTCGTAGCCGGCGATCCAGAGGTCGCGGTTGGGCTTCAGCCCGAGCTTCCGGCAGGCGGCGGCGACGGAAAAGGTGACGCCGTCGGAAGCGCAGACGACCGCGTCGACCCTGCCGTGAAGCGCCTGATACTCATAAAGCCGCCCCGTCGCCTCGTAGACCCGGCAGTCGAAGTCCCGCCGGGTCGGCGTCCGGTCCTGATCGTAGTAGGTGTATTCCACTGCGGGCAGCGGCTCCAGCCCGGCCTCGCGCATCGCGTCCTCATATCCCAGGTCGCGCTGGACCAGCCAGTTGGGACGGGCCGGATCAAGGGAGTTCAGCCGCCAGTAACGCAGGATGCGCCTTTTGCCCTGCCCGATCAGCCAGCGGGTCAACTCCGCACATCCCTGCCGGTGGTCGGAGGCGATCACGTCCGCACCCGGGCACTCCGGCGTATCGGACTCATACCGGACCAGCGGAATCCCGGCGGAACGGCAGCCGTCGAGCAGCCGCCGGATCGCTTCGGAGGGAGTCCGGTTCTGGTGGAGCAGGATCAACCCGAGCGGATGCTCGCGCACCAGATGCTCCGCTTTGGCAGGGGTGAAGTCGCCGGTTTTGAAGCTGAAAGTGTGGCAGTTCCGGCGGACCGCCTCGCGGTTCAGGTGGTAGAACACCTCCCACTCGCCCCAGCAGCTCGCCTCGTCCTCCGGGTAGACCTCGTCGTCGAGGACCGCTACGGTTTCAGTGAAGAGCGTCGATTTCCGGGGAGAGCCGGCATGGGCGGCGCTGATGAAGCGCCGCCGACCCTCGCAGTTCAGGAAATGTTCCGCTTCGAGCGTCTGCAGCGCGGCCCGCACCGTGGTGCGCGAAACCCTCACCTGACGGCACAGCTCCTGCTCGGAGGGAAGCTGGTCGCCCGGCGCGAAAACGCCCGCCGCCAGCGCCTGCCGCAGATAGTGGATCACCCGGGCCCGGGGCGGGAGGGAAATGGTCTGTTCTCCGGTTTTCATGATCTCTCCAGAATGATTGTCCTGTAACGGAAGATACCGTCTTTTTTCGGAATTTCAATACCGCAATCATACAATCCATATAAAAAAGATACCGAAAACGACAAATTTCGGATATTTCGGGAAAGGTCGGCTCCATATAGATACTGTCATATTACGATCGGATATGAAAAATATACATTCGGATATTGGTTCGGATTCCGGTATGGAGTATAATTATAGCAGGGAATCAAAATGCCGACTCCAAAAGGAAAGGGTGTTTCATGAAGCGAAAAGGGAAGATTCCGGCGGCGGCGGGAGTTGTCGCGGCCTGTGCGATGCTTGGCGCCGGCGAGCTGCCCGGCGGCCCGCTGACGGTCGAAGCCTCCGCCGCCGGATACTATCAGGTGCTGGGGCTGGACCGGGAGCGCCGCGACTTCGATTTCAGCGCGACCCTGCTGGCGACCAACCGGCCCGGCAATCTGTTTTTTCCGGGAGAACAGCCGGAGATTACGGTGCAGGTGCGCAATACCGGCGCGAAAGCGCTGAATCTCACCGGGGAGTGGGTGCTGGTTCCGTGGGGGAACCGGCAGTATCCGGGAAGTTGCTGGCACTCCACAGCGGAGCGGCTCGGGGAGGAACGGCGGATTCCGGTCAGGCTGGAACTGCCCGCCGGCGGCTTTGCGGACCTGAAGCCGGCGCTGCCGCTGCCGGAGAGGTTCGGCGGCTATGCGCTGCTGCTCGATCTCGGGAAGGAGCACGGGCGGCGTCTGGTGTGCTCCTTCGCCCGCTCGGTACGCAACGAAGCAAGGCCGGGACGGTTCCCGCGGCAGGCGGTGGAACTGTTCGACCCCGAGGTGATGGAGCGGCTCGGCTTGAGCGCGGTCCGCTTCGGCGTGCCGTACAACCCCGAAGGCACGCCGCAGCGCGAACAGCAGGAGCGGGAACTGCGCGAGCTGTGCGCGAAGATGAAAAAACACCATATCGTCGGTGTGCTGGAGATCGGCGCGGGCACGACCGGTTTTCCGATGGGAGTGGTCCGGCCCCACCTGCTGGAGAACGATGAGATGGTGCCGGAGGGCAAGGCGGATTATGCGTGGCATCCGAAATATGACGAAGATTTCCGCCGGTTCGTCGGAGCGATCGTGCGGGAGTACGGCTGGCCGCGCGGTCCGGTGAACGGGATCAAGCTGTGGAACGAGCCGTGGGAAGGACTGTCGATCGCCGGATGGGGCGCGGATATGGTGCGCTACCGGGAGCTGTACCGGATCATGGGCGAAGCGACCCGCGCCGCCGAACAGGCTTCCGGCAACCGGGTGCTGGTCGGCGGCTGCGACTCGTCGAGCAACACCTTCGACAAGCTGTTTCCGGATGGAAGCGGGGAATTCACCCCGTACTTCGATTTTTGCAGCATCCACTACCAGGGGCTGACCGCTCCGTCGCTGTACCGGCAGTGGATCGACCGCCCCGGCCGCGACCGGGTGCTGATCTGGGATACCGAGAGCTGGACCGCCAATGCCGACGACACCCTCGCGATGGTGATCGCCGCGAACCGGGCGGCGGGCTACGACCGGTCGATGGGGTTCTACTGCGGCTATGCGTTCGGCAACTACGAACACCACGCGCCGAACCACAAGGCGCAGGCCGAAGTCATGACCGCCGCCGGTCCGCGGCAGGCCGAGCTGCCGCTCTACTCCTTCCCGATGGCGGCGGCGCTGGGCGCGGCGCAGAAGTTCATCGGTGAACGGGAGTTCGACCGGCTGGTGTACCCGGAGGGGCTGCCCTATGCGTTCCGGTTCCACGGCCTGGACGGCAACGCCGACGACGCGACGGTGGTGATTGCGGGAGACCTCGGCTCCTCGTTTGCGGACTACAGTCGGTATGCGGCGGTCCGGCCCCTGAGTGAGGTCCGGGGCAAGGCGCGCCGTGCCGCAGAGCTTGACGCGCTCAAACCCGGCACGCCGCAGTGGGAGGAGGCGAAGCGGGAGGCCGCCCGGCGGCTGCCGTTCTTCCGGATCGGTGACGACAACCTGATCGCGGAGTGGAAAGGGCTGCTGAAACAGCCGTGGGGCTTTGAAGGCGTGACCTTCCGCTTTCCGGCTTCGCCCGGCGCTTACGCCGTGTACGACCGGTACGGCAACGAGATTGCGCCGCAGGGCGGCGGCTATGTGCTCGACCTCGGCAATGTCAGCCACTTCGTGCGGCCGCTGCGCGCCGGAGGAGCCGCCGAGATGGACAACGCGCTCCGGCAGGGACAGCTGGAGGGAATGACTCCGGTGGAACTCAAAGCGTATGACTTCCTCGACCCGGTGACGCCCGGCGCGGTGCTGCGGCTGCAGATACACAATCTGCTGAACCGCGAGCTGACGGGAACGCTGAAGGCTTCGGTCGGCCGGCTGAAGCTCGACTGCCCGGAGCAACTGACGCTGAAGCCCTTTGAAACCCGCGAGGTGGCGGTGAAGGTCACGGCGGGAGCCGCCGACCCGGACAACCTGTATCCGGGCAGTTTCGTTTTCGACGCGGGCAAAGACGGCGCGGCGGAGCTTCGCGACACGATGCGGGTGAACCGGATCGCGCGTAAAACCATTGCGGTGGACGGGAACCTCTCCGACTGGACGGGCGTGCTGCCGCAGAAAGTGAGCGGCGCGGAAGGCCCGGAGCGTTCCGAAATGGAGGCGGCGTGGCTTCCGTTTGAAAAACTTTCCAGACAGAACGCCGACGGGCAGGCGGAGGCGAAGCTGGCGGCGGATGACCGGTACTTCTATTTCTGCTGCCGGGTGAACGATCCGCAGCCTGATGCCGGCACCTTCCGCTTCGAGACCCTCGACCCCGATCAGTTTTTCTACCCGGAAGTCAGCTATTCGCTCGACCGCGACCGCACTTATACCGTGACCGTCGAACAGGAGAATGGCGCGGTGACGGCGGCGGCAGGCGTGGAGGCCCCGGAAGGGGGATGGCGGCTCTCCTCGGCGATCCGGCCGGAGTCGGACCGGATGCGCTTCGACTTCACGCTCCCGGCGGACCGCGGCACGCTCGTGACCGCCTACTTCCCCTACGGCGACTTCCGGGCGGACCGGAATGCGGAGGTGCGCATGCTGGACAGCGCGACCGGCCGGGTGCTGGCGGCGCATCCGGTGCGGCGGCTCCGGGAGGGTGGTTTCTTCCGCTTCCTCGCCTCCGGCAAGGTGTCGCTGGAGGTGCAGAACTTCCACCGCTGGGAGCCGGGGTCGGGACGGCTGGCGGGCATCTTTTTCGACCCCGCGGCGGAGGCGGCCTCCGGCAACTCCGCGCGTTTTCTCGGCGTGGATGAGGAGCACCCCGGGTTGTGGCGCGGCCGCTACGGCAGTTCCGGCTGGATTCTGCCCGGCGAAAACCGGCGGCGGCTCTCCGACGGCATCGGGGCGGTGCAGCGGCACGACCGGGTGCGCCTGACTCACCGCTGGCCGGAGGGGGTGCGCCGTTTCAGTTACCGCAAATGGGCGGTGCTGCCGGACGGCAGCGACGGCGGCTTTTCCAATATCCAGATCGCTTTCAATTCGATTCCGGCGGACCGCGACCCGGTGATGCTGGACCGGCGTCCCGGCGTCCCCGCCGGATTCATCAACCGCCGCACCTCCGACCGGGAGTTCGCGTTGAACAAGGTGGCGGACCGCTTCGGCGGCGGCACCGAAATCTGGCGGCTAGAGGTGCCGGATGCGCCGCGCAAGCACTTCTATCCGCGCCAGCCGAAGGCGGCGTGGGAGGGGGCGGTCAAAGACGGCAGACTGGCGATCCGCAGTGAAAACGGTGTGCGCATCGTCGAGGCGGCGATCCCGTGGACGGAGATGCCGGAGGTCAAGGCGCTGATGGATGCGGGCAAGCCGGTGAAATTTTCATTCCGCGCCAACCGGGCCGGAGGCGCGCCGGTGGAGTTCGCCCGGGGCCGTTCGGCGTCGTACCGGGGCGGAATGAGCTTCCACCCCGACTGGAAACCCTGTTATGCCAATGAGATCGAATTTGCATTCGAGCCGAAGGAGGAACGATGATGAAGTACAGACAAGTGCTCTCCGGGGCCGTCCTGGCGGGCGCGCTGGCGCTGCCGGCGGCTGAACTGGTCCGGGTGGATTTCAGCCGTGAGGATGCGGCGCAGCCGCCGCGCAGCACCGGTTATGTGCCGGGTGAAGTGATCGATCTGCCGACCGGATTGCCGGAGCAGGGGGCGCGGATCGTTTCGGGCGCTCTGGAGCTGGCGTTTCCGGCCAGTTCGTCGGATGCGGTGTCCGCGTGGTTCGGTGCGTGGAACCTGGAGAGTTCCGGCAGGGTCGGGATCTCTTTCGACCTGACGGTGGCGGCTTACCGCGCGCCGTCCGACGGTCGCCCGGAAACGGTGCTTTCCGCCCAGTTGCTCGGCGATCAGGGGCGGAATATCGGCATGTTGACCTTCGTCAGCGAAGGGCCGGAAAAGGGGATCATCCAGTGGAATCCCGCCTCCGGCGCTCCGGAGCGCTTCGGCGCCTGCCGGGTCGGGGAAACCTATTCATTTCAAATCAATTACGATCCGGCTTCCGGCGCTGTCGAAGTCACGCGGCAGGGCGGAAAAACGGCGCGGAGCGCGGGAGCGGGGGCATTGCCGTTCCGGCAGTTCCGCATCGGCTCCGGCTGGGCGGTCGGCGGGCGCGACGGAGCGGCGACGGTCCGGGTGGGCAAGGTCGCGGTCCGCGACGCGGCGAAAGGCGGAAAAGCGGCGCTGCCGAAGGTGACCGCCGGCCCGAAAACGCCTTCCGGCATCGGGGAGTGGGACGGCAGGACGCTGCAGGCGGAGCTGAAAGGCCCCTATGAGGACCGCCTCCAGCAGCAGATACCGTTCGGCTGCACCTCCTATTACCTGACGCCGTGGCGGGCCTACATGGACACGCACCCGGCGTCGCGTTTCGGCAGGATTCAGGCGGTGAACTGGAGTGATCTCTCCGCGCCGGAGAGCGAGGCGACGATGCGGCTGCTCGCCGAGACGGGATTCCGCAGCTTCCGGCTGGAGATCGGCTGGGGGCATTTCGGCTTCGACGACGAATCGCAGCTTTCGGCGCGCGAGGTCGAGCGGCTGAAGCTGGTGCTGCCGCTGGCGAAGAAGTACAAGTTGCGCCCGATGATCCTGCTGAATGCGCACTCCGGCGGGCCGTGTCCGCGCCGGACCGTGCCGGTCGAACTGGCCGCCGCCGCCCCGGCGGGAGCGCGCGAACTGCGGCTGAAGGGCGGTTTTGCACCGTTCCGCACCGGGCGCACCGGCCTGAACAATCAGGAGCAATGGGTGGCTTTCCCGCTGATCACCGGACTGGTTCCGCAGCCGGACGGCACGGTGCTCGCGCAGCTCTCCGCTCCGCTGAACAGGGCGGTTCCGGCGGGCAAGGCGGAGCTGACCGAGCTTAAATATGCGCCGTTTTCCGGCGACGTGCTGGAGGACGGCACGCCGAATCCCGAAGCGCGCGAAACGGTGGACGGCTGGTGCCGCTATGTGAAGCATGTGACTTGCGCGGTGCGGGATATCCTCGACTCCGGCGACCCGGAGGACGCGGGATTCGATGTGGAGGTGTGGAACGAATACTCCTTCGGCAGCCAGTTCGTGTGGGAACGCAACTACTACCGGCCCGCCCGGAAGTTCCGCAGCTACCCGGCTTACGCGATCGCCGGAAAGACCACCGCCGATGCCGAGGTGCAGGCGGAGATCGTGCTGCCGCTGACGATCGAACTGGTGAACGATCCCGCCATGCGGCTGCCGGGTGTGCGGGTGGTCAGCGGCTTCTCGAACCAGCGGCCGTGGGACAACGGCTCGGAGATGTGGCCGGAGCAGGCCGGTTTCAGCCGCCATTACTACACCAATCTCGACTGCTCCGACACCTGGCACGACAGCACCGGTTATCTGAGCGCCGCCACCGAAAATCCCGACCGGCTGCGCCGGCCGCCGCTCGATGCGCAGGGCAAACCGGGCAAGGGGTTCGTGCCGGAGCTGCGTTTTTCCCTGCCCGAATCCCCGTGTTTCGGGATCAAGACCGAATTCATGATCCGCGATATGCAGCCCTTCCCCGGACCGTGGGCGCACCACCACCGCTTCAGTCACCCCGGCACCGGCAGACCGGCGCTGTTGTGGGAGACGGAGTTCAACACCTATCGGCGTCCCTTCGCTGAATTTCTGGAAAAAGCCTACGGCGTGAAGCGGGGCGATCCCCGGCTCCAGCCCGTCTTGCAGGCGGTGGCGGCCAAGGCGCTGGTTCGCAGCTTCGTGTTCTACTGCCACAAGGGGATCGACACCTTGTTCGTCTTTGCGGTGCGCAACGGCGAGGATGAGTTCAGCATTTTGCCGGAGGCCTATTTCCGTGCGCTGGCCCGCAACCGCTATCAGTTGAACGACGAGGTGCGCCGGGCCGCCGGGCCGCAGATCGCGGCCGCCTCCAACCTGAACCGTCTGCTGGGCGGCGCGGAACCGCTGGTGAGCACCCGCCGCCTGACCGTGCGGAAACTGGTCGAACACCGCCCCCGCCTGGTGTTCCGGGGAGACGGCACCGCCGCCGCGCCGGACCGCTTCCACCGCGACGATTTCGCCTGCCTGCCGTTCCAGCTCGACGCATCGAGTTATGCGGTAGGATATTACGTAGTGACCCGCGACCTGCTGCACGGCTGGAATCCGCAGCTTGACCTGCTCGATCCGCGCCGCTACGAAATGCCGGAACAGCGGTTCGACCTGACGCTCGGCAACCTGAACGGCACTGGCGCGAAGCTGGAAATTTACGACCCGATCCTCGACCGCACTTTCCCGGTCCGACCGCTGGCCGCCTCCGGCGACACGCTGACCGTGCCGCTGCCGACCGTGGACTATCCGCGCTTCCTGATCGTGCGCGAAAAGGAGGCCGGGCCGCTGGTGGGGGCGCCGGAACTGAAGCGCACCGGTCCCGACTCCGCGGAACTCGCCTTTACGCCGAACGTCTCCGGGCAGGCCGAGATCAGCTGGGGGGCATTCCCGGAACGCCGCGGCGGCGGTTCCGTGACGGTATCGGCCGAGGCAGGGCGGCGGCGGACGGTGGGGCTGAACGGGTTCCGGCCGGAATACGGCGTGCGGATTGCGCTCCGTGCCGGGAAGCTGGCCGCCGTCTGGCCGCAGTGGGACCACGATGTGGCCGGAGTATTGGAATTCCGCCAGACCGGCGGCAATATCGCCAAACCGGAACGGACCGCGTTCCTGCCCGACTTCGCCCCGGAGGCCCGCCGGATCGCCGCGGTAAAGCCGGACGGCTCGTGGGAGCGGGACGGGGAGGGATTCCGGCGCGGCGGCGCCCGGCTGTACCGGGTGCCCGGGGGAGCGGAGGAGACCGCCGCGCTGCTGCCGGTGATCGCCCGTTCCGACCGCCGGAACGCCGCGATGGTCGAATTCGGCGGCATTCCGGCCTGGCTGGTGGTGTACGATCTGGATCCGACCATGCACCCCGACCGGAAAAATCACGCATTCAGTTACCTGATCCTGCCGGGCAGCAACGGCAGCTGGATCGTGGAAGTTCCTGAAAAGAGCGACCGCAAAATCATGGAAGCATTGTTGAAAACCGTCACGCTGAGTGAAAACAAATAGGGGGATGGAAAGATGAAAAAGTCACACGATCGTTCTCTGTGGGATATCCGGGATTTCGCCTTTGGCGACCAAGGCGCTTCGCTCTTGCACCCCGACCGGGCGGCAAGGTGCCGCTGCCGGGGGCGCGCGCCAATGCCCCTTCGGGGGGCGCGCGGCTGGCGGAGACAAACAAGATTACAGTTGGCCCTTTATGCCGCTCTGCGTGAAAGAGAGGGGCTCGGGGGAGAGAAAGCGGCGACTTGCGCCGCGTCTCTTCCCGTACCGAATATCCCTAACCTTTCACATACTCCCGGCAAGTTCTCACGCCTCTGCCAATGCTCTGCAAGCGGCAAGTCGGAGCAAAAACGTGAAGTTGCCTTTCCGCAAAAAAGCGGGAAGACAACTTCACGTTATTGCGGATCTTCTTCCCGCTGCCGACCGACCGCCCTTCCGCACTGCACCGCCTCGTACCCGGCACCGGCACCTTGCCGGACGCAGGGGGCGCGGGGGGCGGCGGACACGCCCCCCGCATACCGTCGCGTAAGGCCGACCACCGTAAGATTCACCCTTATTGAGCTGCTCGTAGTGATAGCGATCATCGCAATTCTGGCGAGTATGCTGCTGCCCGCTCTGAACCAGGCGCGGGCGCGGGCGCAGAAGATTTCCTGCACCAACAACCTGAAACAGCTCGGCACCGGACTGGGACTGTACATCACCGATTACGGTCCGTTCTTCCCGGTGTACAGCAGTCCGACCGACTACTGGATGCGGGGCTGGGGAGGGACGCTGCTGCCGTATGTGGTGCCGAAACGGGAGGACGGGGTGGTTTCGCCGAAGAGCGGCAAGCTGTACCACTGCCCGCTGGACCCGATCCCGGAACTGGCGGTCGGCTTCGGCGGTTTCGGGGAAATTTCGGCGCGCCGGAGCTATGTTTTCAACCAGGGAAAAGGGCTTGCTTCATCCGACGGCAACCAGTGCATCTATGTGGATCTGACGAAGCTGGACCGCAAGGACTCCAACGGCTCCGGCGCTCCCGGCATCATCGTGGACGGGATGAAGCGTACGAATACCGAGGGCGCGGTCGGCACCTATGACGCGAGCGCCTGCGACTACTGGGGGCTGATGAACTCCGGTGCGTACATGGGCCATCCCGACAACTCCCGGAACGCGCTGCGGCCGGATTTCTCGGTGTTCAGTTCCAACGAGGCGGCCTTTATCAACGAAGAGACGATCAAGCCCGGTTTCTATTATGAGACCAATGCGATCCTGAAATAAGCGGTTGAACACTATGGACGAAACAGTATTGGAAAAGCGCCGGGTGCTGACCCTTGCCAACGGCGTCACGCTCGAACTGCGCGAAGCCGGCGGCGTTTTCGCCGGAATCGGACGGGTGTGCAGCTGCGGCGTCGAATTGCGGAACCCGGATGAACCGATGTATTTCGTGATCCGCACTCCCTCCGGCGTGGAATTCACCAACTTCCGATTGGAGGAAGTACGGCCGGAGGACGGCGGCTTCCGGCTGGGGTTCGGAATGGAGCGGCGCGAAACCGACCTGATGGAGTGGATGACCCACGCGGTGCGTCCCCGCCGCAACCTGAATCCGGACCGCGCCCGCCCCGCACCGGCGGCGGATACGCGCCTGATTCTGGAACTGAAGCCGGTGGAGCGCGAATTCGGCGGCTGCCGCGCTGCCGGTTTCAGTTACCGCTACCGGTTCCGAAGCGATTCCGACGCGATCTACAAATTGACCGACTGCTCCAGCTGGGAGCCGGGCGGCCGGGCTTCCGGGAACATGTTCCTGATGCGCAGCTGCTTTGTGCCGTCGATCACCCGCTTCCGGGAGCCGTCGGATTTCTACTCCTCGGAGTGGTATCTGCCTGAATGCGAAAACACCCGCGCCTTCCAGTTCCTGCCTTTGCAGACGGAGTTGCAGGGCTTCACTTTCACGACCGGTCCGGCGGGAACGGTCGTGACCTGGGCGAACCGGGTGGGACATATCCGCTCGCTGTTTGAAAAGGAGCGGCATTCCGAAGCGATCCGCCACCGCCATGAACTGTGCGGCGACCTGTCGCGCCGCTTCGACACCCCGGAGCTTGAGGTTCTCCACTTCCCGGACGCGCTGGAGCCGTACGAGGTCTGCAATCGCTATGAGGCGGTGAAGGAGGTCGTCCACGAAACGCTGCATGCCGAACTGGATTTCCGGCGGGAGCGCGTTTCCGCCTACGGCATGATCGAGGAGTGGGGCAATCCCGATATGGAACGCTACGCCCGCGCCGGCGTGCCGAAGCTGGCGGCGGCGGGAGTGAAGAAGATCGGACTGGCCAACCATTTCCAGAACAATATGAACGTGTGGGGCGTCTCGAACATGTGCTGCACGGTCGACTACCGGATCGCCGAAAGCGTCGGGGAGGATAAATTCAAACTGCTCTGCTCCGAAGCGCGGCGCCGGGGCGTGAAAGTGGAGATGTGGGGCAATACCGCCCTCTCCACGCTGACCTGGCTTTTCCGTCAGCGCAGCGGCCGCGAGGGGGGCATCCGCTTCCTGCCGGAGGAGGATTCGATCATGGCGGCGCTGGAACAGGCGAAGGAGCCTTTCGTGCGGACTCCGTCGAACGCATTGGAGGCGGACCACTACGCTCCGGTGTTCGCGGTGCTGAACCTGCGCGACCCGGCGGTGCGCGCCTACTGGCTGAAGCGGTGGGGATACGCGGCGAAGGAGCTGGGGCTGCGCGGGATTTTCCTCGACAGCAGTTTCAATCTCTCCAGCGACAAATTCCACTGGTGCCAGAATCCGGAGGCGGGGCGCACCGGGGCGACCGCGGATGAAACCGGGCTGCTGGGACGGTTCCGGCCGGAGCGGGAGCCGGAAGGGCGGATTCAGTCGGAGTACTTCGCCCACCTGACGCTGATGCGCGAGATGCAGCGGCTCGGATATGACTACTGCACGGAGGATCTCGGCGTATTCGGCATCCACCGCCACGGCCCGGCGGCGGCGGCCCGGATCGATTCATTGCCGCTGTGGTCGGAGTGTCTCTGTTCCTTCGACGCGGACGGCATCGCCGCCGCCGGTTATGACCCGGACGAAATCTTCTTCCGGGGGCTGGCCTTCCGGATGATGTGGATTCTCTACTGGGATATGGAGTTCGACTGCCTGAGCTTCCGCATCTCCGGCAACCGGGGAACGCAGGCGCGTCCGCCGCAGGAATACCATTTAAAGCTGCTGCGGGCGTTCAATGAAGCGGAGACGGCTATGCGGGGCAGCCGGGAGCTGTTGAGCGGCGACCGGGGCGTGCTGTACCGGCAGGGAAAGGAGTGCATCCTGTGGTGTTTCCGCGAGTTCCGGGCCGGGCTTCCCGGCGGGGTTCAGATTGCGGAGCTGGCGGGCGGGGCGCGCCGTGAAGGCGACCGGCTCGACTGCTCCGCGCGGAGCGTCCTGCGGCTCACGGCGGAGCAGCCCGGAGAGCTGGCGGCCGCGCTGCGGCATTCCGGCGCGGCGCAGCCGGTGTTATCCTGAAAACCGTCAGGCCAGCAGCGGCCGGACCAGCGCCGACATCTTCCGGTAGGCTTCAAACGTCAGGTGGGTGCCGTCGGGCCGGGCGTATTCGGCGGCGAGCTGGCCCTCCGCATCCTTCAGCAGCGAGTGGTAGTCGAGATAGCCGTCGAGGTTGGCCCGGCTCCATTCGGCCTGTTCGGCGTTGATCTCGACGATCTTGGACTGGTATTGGAAACGGTCCCACGCATCCGGGTGGCGCAGCGGCAGGATGCTGCCGAGCCACACCTCGCTGCCGCGCTCTTTGATCAGCTGCGCCACCGCGCGGGTGCGGTCGATGATCAGCTGCTTCTCCTGTTCGATGCCGTTGATGCCGATCAGGATGAAAACCCGTTTGGGCGTATAGGGATAGACGTCGTCGTGAAGCCGGTAGTAGAGGCCGTGGACATTGTCGCCGCCGATGCCGCGGTTCAGCAAACTGTGGTTCGGGAAGAACTCGTGCAGCGGCCAGATGTCGGTGATCGAGTCGCCGTAGAAAAGGTTGTCGACGTGTCCGGTTTCAGCGGTCAGTTTGCGGTAGTTCAGAATTTCCTGCCAGCGGTCCCGCGTTTCGTAAAAGGCGATGGTATCCCGGATGATCGCGGGATCGAACAGCGAATCGAAGTTCTCTTTCATGGAGTCAATTCCTTTTTGCGTTGATGGCATAGTATACTGCGCATTGGAGCATTTGTCCAGTGTTTTTTGACGCGAAGCGCCCCCGGCTACCGAAGGCCAGTCGCAGGGGAAGCCTGCCGTTTTGAAGGCAGGCGGGTCTGCTTGCCCTGCGGGCAGCAGACCTTGTGCGCTACGGTGCCTGATTTTCAATCAGGCACCGTAGCTGGGCGCTGTAGCGCACAAGTGTCTCCGACTGCCAACGGTTTCGCCGTTGGATCACGACCGGGCAGCACCCGGAGGCGAGTTCCGCCGATAGACCAAATAAACTGATAGATACTAACCCCGGTTTTGAATTTTTACTACGTAAAAATTCAAAACCGCACCCGGCGCCGGCACCTTGCCGGTCTGGGCCGACCGTCGGCTGCGGGGACGGGGGGCGAAGCGCCCCCGGCCGCCGGAGGCTATTATTTCCCCGACAATACGGCGGAGCCGTAGCGGGAGGGGTCCTTGCCGTCGGCGATGCCGCCGTACCATTCGACCCAGTGGCGGTCGCGGCCCGCGTCGCGGTCGTTGAAGAGAATGCTGATGCCGAGCGGCATTCCGGCGGAAGGCCGGATGTTCAGCGTTTCCCACGGAATCGCGAACCGGTAGAGGGTGCGGTCGCCGTCGCGGCGGTTTTTCGTGACGATGTTCGGAATGGGCTGGTTCAGCGGCATCAGGTTGAGATTCATGCTGGCCCATACCCACGAATCCGGCTTCGCACTGTCGGCCTTGACGCCGAATTCGGCGTAGGCGGTCTCCTGAATGCCGTCGTTGTTGGGACGGATCATGAACTTCTGCGGGACGCTGACGCCGATCTGCAGCGAGTCGCCGTCCCACAGCGACGCGGCGGGACGGGTCACGAAGGTCTTGTCCTGCTGGTCGATCGAAAAGTAGAGATTCCGGTCGTCATAGGCGAGGCGGATGGTGCCGGACGGGCGGTCGAAGTCGCCGCGTACCGCGTGGCGGCTGGCGGTGCCGTCGCCGATCGAATAGGTTCCGGCGGCGGGCCATTCGGCGGCGGGGCGGTCGATCGCGCCGGCGAGGAACGGCACCGTGACCGGCACGATTCCGGCGGGAAGCGGCTGAAGCCAGTTCTGGCCGTCGGCGGCGGTGAAGCGGGCCTGATAATTGCTGTGGCGGCCGTGGCGGGTCAGGTAGAGCGGCAGCGTCTGCCGCTCGCCGGCGCGGGCTCTGGCGATGCCGAGCACGCGCTCCTTGTTTTCAAGGATTTCGACGACCGCTTCGGTGACGTCGCCGTGGCGGAGCACGTCGAAGCTGACCGCCGGGCCTTCCGGCGTGGATTCCGGCCGGATGTCGGCCAGTTCCAGCGGCTGCAGGATTTCAAGGCTCTTCTGCCAGATGTAGCGGCTCGAACCGTCGGATTCGAGGCGGAAGAAGAGGTCGTAATGGCCCGGCTTAAGCCCGGCTTTCGGGGTGATGACCACCTGCCGGGTATTGCCGGAGCCGGTGACCTGCGCGGAGCCGTATTCGCCGGAGGGGACCCGCAGTTCGGCGCCTTTGGCCAGCTCCTCGGGCAGCGTGACCGAGACGGTCAGCGGAGCGCCGGCGGAGGTTTTCAGCGCTTCCGGCCGGAAGTCCGCCGCGAATTTGCCTGCTTCAAACAGCGCTTTGGTACCGCCCTGAATGTAGACGGGAGCCTCGGTGACTTCGAGCGACAGGATGCCGTTCTTGAGCGGCATGCGGTAGGATTTGCCGCACACCTCGGTCACGGTGACTTCAGGGACGTTCAGCGGGAGCTGGATGCGGGCCGGTTCCGGGGTCAGCGAATAGACGGCCAGCAGCGGTTCGCCTCGTTTCTCGAAAAGCAGCACCCGCACCTGGCGGCTCAACTCCAGCTCGTGTTTATATTCGGCGTCGTAGGTCTGGCGCGAAACGGTCGCCCAGGCGGCAAAAGCGGGTTTTGGTTCGCGCAGTTTGGAGCCTTTCGGATGGCCGCGCAGCAGGCCGAAATCCAGCTCGCGGCGGCTGGTCGCCTCGTTCCAGAGGCCGTTGTGCCAGACACAGGCGGCGAGGCCGGGGATCTGGCGGTTCAGCAGCACGACCCGCGCGAGGTAGGCGGCCTGCTGCAGCTCGGTGACTTCGCCGCCGGGCTTGGTGGAGTAGCCGATTTCACTGATGTACATCGGAACCCGCTGCCCCGCAAGGGCGGTGATCTCCCGGTCAAGCCGGTTCAGGATGTCCACGTAGCCGGAACCGTCGGGGCTTTGCGCGCCCGGGATGTACGGATGCAGCATCAGCGCGTCGATATGCGACGCGATGCCGTGGTTGCGGTAGTAGCCGACATACTGGTTGTACTGGTTGGCGTTCATCGGGTTGATGCAGATGCCCGCGATGGTGCGGCCGGGATCGTGCTTGCGGACGACTTCGCTCTCCATGCGGATGATGTCCATCACGTCGTTCATGGTGCCGTGGAAGTTTTCGCCGACCATCGGCTCGTTCTGGGTCTCCCACACGTCCACGAGGCCGCGTTTGGAGGCGACCTCCTTTGAGAGCTTTTCACGCTGGACCTCAAGCTCGGCGGCGGAGTAGGGAACCATCTTTTTGAAGGGGTGCAGGATATTCATGCAGCGGATGATTTTGATCGGCTCGCGCGCGGCGATTTTTTCAGCAGTCGGCGGCTCGGCGGAGGCGTCCGGCTTCTGAAAAAAGGTAAAAAAAAGTTGCCGGTCCCATTTGGCACCGGCAACCCGTCGGAGCTCCGGCGTCAGCCCGCCCCAGACTCCGAAGGCCGGCTGGGGCGTGGAGTAATAGTCCTGCGGCAGCGGCGTGGTGACCAGCAGCGAGGTTTCGGCGGATTTCACCGCCTTGCCGCCGTCGACCACCTCGGCCCGGATGCGGTAGTAGTCGGGGCCGGGGAGCGTGACCGCGAGTTTCGGAACCCCGGGCTTGCCCTCCGCCGTAAAAACCTGCCGGTCGAAGGCGTCGGTGCCGACGACCCGCAGGAGACCTTTGCCGACTTCGGCTTCCACCGAAAACTCCGGCACGGATTCAAAAACCCGCACCGGGTCGGGCAGATTGAACCGGAACGCTCCGGTGTTGGATTCGGAGATGTTCTCCGTGCCGGCCGGAGCGGCTTCGACGGTGACCTTGATGTTGTCGAGGTAGAGCTTGGCCGGAGTGGCGCCCTGCTTCACATTCCAGTAGAACAGGATGTTCCTGACCTCCTTTCCCATGAACTGGGCCGGAACCGGACCGATCTTGCGGGTGAAGGTCTGCCACTCGCCGGTGACCGCGACCGGAGTTTTCAGTTCGCTCTTCTGTTCGCCGACTCCCGGAAAGAAGCCGATCGGGCGGCTGCCCTGCAGCATCGCCTTCATCGTCAGCTGCGGGCCGCCCTCCGCGACGGAGGCCTTGGCGTCAAAGGTGATCACATATACCTTGTCGGGCTGGAATCCGGTGCCCTGCGCGATATCGACCGAAGCTCCGGCGGGCGCGTCGACCGCAAGGCAGCGGCTGCCGTCGCTCGCTTCGCCGGAATCGACTTTGACGGCGGCGGTACGGTTGATCCAGAATCCGGCGGTGCCGCGCTCGAAAGAACCGTTGCTGAGCAGCCCGCTGTTGCCGGAGGTTGCCGCCGCTTTCGGGGCCGCCGCCTGCACCGGAGCGTCTTCGGTGGTGATTCTGATATTGTCGAGGTAGAGCTTCGCGCCTTCCGCGCCGGGCTTCACATTCCAGTACAGCATCGCTTTGGTGACCTCCTTGCCCAGCGCCTGCGCCGGAATCGGGCCGATCTTCTGGGTGAAGGTCTGCCACTTGTCGGTCACTGCCGCCGGAGTCTTGAGCGCCTTGCGCTGTTCGCCGACGCCGTCGAAGAACATGATCGGTCCCTTGGGGCCCTGCAGCATCGCCCGCATGGTGAGCTTCGGTCCGTCGGACGGAACGCTGGCGCGGGCGTCGTAAGTGATCACGTACACCTGATCCGGGATCAGCTTGACTCCCTGCACGACACTGACCGTGCCGCCCGCCGAAGTATCGACCGATATGCACTGCTTGCCGTCGGTCGAATCGGTGGTGTCGACCCGGACCGCGGCCTGGCGGTTGATCCAGTAGCCGCCGGTTCCCTGTTCAAATGAGCCGTTCTGGAAGCCGGTTTCGGCGGCTCCCACCGCGTATGCGCCCATGCCGAGCAGGGCGATGATGAGATTTCTGTAGGTCATATTTCTTCCCGATTTTTATACAGTCTGATTAAAGTGATGATGTTCAATTGAGACTTACAACCCGGACATTGCCGGGCAGAACCCACTCCTGAAACGCCGGGTAGACATCGTGCATCTGATTGCCTCCGAGCGCGCGGGCGCTGCCGTCGACAAAACCGAAGCCGCCGCGGTTGCCGGAGTGGCACAGCGAAGGTACGCCCTCCGCTCCGTTGTTCCAACTGAGGATCGCGCATCCCCTGACAGGCGTATAATTGACGATGATGTCCTTGAGGCGCACACTGTCGCCGACCATCCAGGTCTGCGAGGGAGCATAACGGCGGATCTTGAATAAATTATTGTAGAAACCGCCGGCATCTTCAAGGGAGCCTTTTGAAGTGCCGCGTTCCATATCCCGGTTCAGCCCGTAGGTGTTGTAACGGGTGCTGGAGTTGTTCACGAATTTGGGATTGTAGGTCTGGTTCGGGCAGACGAAGACATTGCTTGCCGGCAGGTAGGCGCCGTCCGCCAGCGCGTTGGACCAGTAGTAGTTGGCGCGCGGCTGGGGTTTGATCAGAATCCCTTTGTAATCGTTGGCATACATGATGCAGGCGGCGGAGATCTGCTTGAGGTTGCTGAGGCATTTGGTCATCTTGCTCTTTTCGCGCGCCTTGTTGAGAGCCGGAAGCAGCATCGCCGCCAGAATGGCGATGATCGCAATCACGATCAACAGCTCAATCAGGGTGAAATAGGCTGTTCCGGGTAAGTGACTGACATGTGAATTGCTGCGCTTGCTTTCCATTTTTCCGATCCTTCCCTGGTTGAAATTCAATATTCCGTTGTGTGGTGATGATTTATATTGGAACCGTTCAACAGCTTGCCCTAAGTATGTTTTTACGTTCGCCCGCCGTCTCCGGCTTATGCAGCAAAGAAACGGTCCGGCTGCCGGTGGAGCCGCGCAGAACCGGCTGTGCGGGAAGCCGGATCTCCCGGCGGGGGCCGGTTTCGCCGCCGGTGATCCGTTCGAGCAGCAGCCGGGCAGCGGTCCGCCCGATGGTTTCGGCCTGCTGGTCGGCGGTGGTGAGCTGCGGCCGGAGCTTTTCGCAGAGCGGCAGATTGCCGAAACCGGTGATCGCCAGCTCCTCCGGCACCCGGATGCCGAGGTCGTAAGCCACATTCAACGCGTCATTCGCAAGATAATCGTTAAAACAGACCAGAGCTTCGGGCCGGTCAGGCATTTTCAGCAGATTGCGGATCTGCTCGTAGTTGCCATAACGGGAGTTGGTGACTTCGCACAGAAAACGGCCGTCCACCGGCAAACTCCGGCTGAACATCGCATCGAGAAACCCGGCCCGCCGCTCTTCGCCGGAACTGACCCGCGAAAACAGCACGGCCCCGATCTTCCGGTAACCGCGCTCAAAAAGCTCCCCGACCAGCGCTGCCATCGCCGCGCGATTGTCGGTGCCGACGTAATCGAAATCGCAGCTTCCCCACACCTGGTCGATCAGCACCACCGGATTGTGGAAGCTGTGCAGCTGGGCGATATGCGACGGCGTCGGCGGTTCGCCCATCGGCAGCAGCAGCAGCCCGTCGACCCGGCGCCGGCTGAAACGGCTCAGCAGGTCGACGCCGTCCTTCACCAGCCGGTCCCAACTGATCACGTAGGAATCGTAGCCGTACTCGTGCAGCGCCTGATGGATGCCGTCCATGATCGCGCCGGAGAACTGGCACTGGAAATTGTTGCAGGCGATCCCGATGCTGCGGCTTTTGCCGGTCTGCATGCACTCGACCATCGCGTTGGGCTGGTAGCCGTACTGACGCGCGACTTCCTGAATCCGTTCGCGGGTGGCGAGTTTGATTCCGGCATGGCCGCGAAGCGCCTTGGAGACGGTGGATTCCGCCACTCCGCAGATCCGGCCTATTTCTTTCATCGAAATCATTTTTCGGTTTCTCCTGTGATATCCTGTCGCTTTTAATTATACCAAAAAAGAATGCGTTTGTCAAGTACTTGAAATTATTTTATTGAAAAATATTTTTATGCGTTGTATGGTTAACGGTAAGCACAAAAATATGATTTTATGCATTTTCAGAACTTTTTCAGCAGAAAATCGAGGACAGAATATTTCAAGTAGTTGAAAGAAGGCCTTCGAATTCCGGTGTTTGAATTTTCCCGATTTTGCGTTACACTATTCCAACCAGAGGAGAGTCATTGTCACAACAGGAGGATTATTATGCCCGCCGGATCTGGAAAAAAAGCGGCGATGGGGATTTTCACGCTGTCGATGCTGAATATCGCCGCCGTACTGTCGATCGTGAATTTCCCGGAACAGGCCGAATACGGCTACCGTATCGTTTTTTACATCACCGCCTCCGCGCTGTGTTTCTTCATGCCGACCGCGCTGGTGTCGGCGGAACTGGCTTCGGCATGGCCGAAGGACGGCGGCGTCTATCTGTGGGTACGTGAGGCATTCGGCCCGCGGTGGGGATTCGTGACCGTGTTCATGCAGTGGCTGAACAGCCTGCCGTGGTTCGCAACCGTGCTGACCTTCGTGGCGACCGCGCTGGCGTATGTCTGGGAACCGGAGCTGGCGAAAAACCGCTGGTTCGTCTATTGCGTGGTGGTCGGCACGATGTGGTTCTGCACGGTGCTGAACTTCCGGGGCATCCGGCTCTATGCGCTGCTGAGCAGTGTGGGCGCCCTGATCGGAACGGTGATTCCCGCCGCCGCGATCGTGGTATTCGCGGCGGTCTACCTGGGGATGGGAAACGCCCCGGCAATCCCGTTTTCGCTTCGCGCAATGGTGCCTGAACTCGACAGCCTGAAGCAGTGGATGCTGCTGGCGGGTATGATGGTCGCAATCGCCGGAATCGATATGCCGGCGGTTCATGTGACGGATGTGGAGAATCCGCAGAAAAACTTTCCGCGCGCAATTCTCCTCTCCTCGATCCTGATCATTCTGCTGAGTATCTTCGGCTCGCTGTCCATTTCCATGATCGTACCGCCCGACCAGCTGAGCATGGCTTCCGGGGCTCCGGAGGCATTCGACAAAATGCTGACCGCGCTGGGGCTGCGCTGGCTGACTCCGGTGATGTGCATCCTGCTGATCTGCGGCGCGCTGACCACGGTGCTGACCTGGACGCTCGGCCCGTCGAAGGGACTGCTGGAAGTGGCGAAGGAGGGGTTTCTGCCCGCTTACTGGCAGCAGCGCAACCGTTACGGGATTCCGGTGCGGATTCTGGTAGTGCAGGCGATCGTGCCGTCGCTTATTTCGCTGGTGATCTTTTTCATGCCGACGATCGGCGGGGCGTTCTGGGTGATGATGGCGCTGTCGGCACAGCTTTACATGATGATGTATCTGTTCATGTTCGCCGCCGCGATCCGGCTGCGCTTCTCGAAACCCGACGTGCCGCGTCCCTACCGGATTCCCGGCGGAAAGGCGGGTATGTGTGTGGCTGCGGGACTGGGATTCGCAACAGCACTGTTGGCATTGCTGGCCGGTTTCGTGCCGCCGGAGAGCATCCGGTCGCAGGGAATCCGGCATTCGGTCGGCTATATGGCGTTCCTGTCGCTGGGCACATTGCTGTTCATCGGGTTGGCAATTATTCTCTGCCGCCGTCAGGTCGGCAGACCAGCGGCGGAATCCGGCGAGTAAAGTCCTTTCTCCCATTCAGCTTCGGAGGTTTCGCCTTCGGTCGCTGGAGGCGAAATTCCCGAAAACCATAGATGGTTGTACTGTGGAACGGGAATAAAAATGAAAATTTCTGAAATTCCCTCTTGCTTTTGAAATCGGTTTGTGGTATAATTAAAATGTGTCGACAATAGACACAATATTTTACCTGATCTTCGGCTTTTGTCGGATTTGTGCGTTGATATTTGGGAAAGCGTTCTTTTTTATTTGAATGTAATGTGTTTATGATAGACACATAAATTCGGAACTGAAACAATTATGGAAAACGGAAATAAAACTGACTGGCTTTACCGGGAATTGCGCCGCCGGATCGCGTTGATGCGTGACGGGGAGGCGTTTCCGACGGTCCGGGAGCTGATCGCGGAGTACGACCTGAGTCAGGCGACGGTGACGGCGGCAGTAAAGCGGCTGAAGGAAAAAGGGCTGATCGAGGCGTTTGTCGGGCGCGGCTCATTCGTGCGCAAGGAGAGCAAGGCGAAACCCCACCTCCTGCTGTTGCAGCAGAACTGGGAGAGCTGGAACATCACGCATGTGCGGTATGAGCTCGAACAGGCCGCCGTCCGGCACGGATTCGAACTTGAAACGGTCCGGTTCGACTATCACAGCGATATCTGCGAACGGCTGAACGACTATACCGCCGACCTGATCATTCTGGATTCTCTGACCAACGATCAGCTCACTTCGCGGCAGGTCACGGCGCTGACGCAGTCGGCGGTTCCGGTGATCCTGTGCAGCTATGCGGTGCAGATCGAGGGAATCCGGTATGTGTGCGGCGACAACGGTTCCGGCGGCGCGCTGGCCGCGCGCTATCTGGCACAGCACGGACACAGCAAAATCGGCCTGCTGTACTGCGAACCGCATGTGCTGACTTCCGAAGCGGTGGCGAACAGCTTTGACTTCGTGGCGGCGACCTGCGGCTGCGAAGTGACGCTGCTGGACTGCGGAATGCAGCCGGGAGACCGGCCGGAACTCCCGATCCGGGAATTTGCGAAGCGGTATGCGGCGGGGGAATACGATTTCAGCGCGATGTTCGCGATTTCGGACAACGGCGCATTGCTGGCGATCCGGGAGTTCGAGGCGTCGGGGATCGCGGTTCCGGACACGTTGAGCATACTCGGGTACGGCAATGTGGCGATGCCGGGCAACGAGCGGCTGACTACGGTGAACACCCCGCGCGACCGCATCGCGGAGGAGGTGATGGCGATGGCCGGAAACCTGCTGAACCACCGCCGGAATTTCAAGACGCAGGTGAATGTGCTGCCGGTGATGGTCGAACGCCGCTCGGTGCGCACGCTGCCGGTTTTTCAGGTTGTGTAATTTGCTTTTAACTCTCAACCCTTATCAATAGATCGGAGGAAGACGCCATGCTGAACAAAACGGGGGATCAGATGAAAAGGAAATGGATAAAATTCACCCTTATCGAGCTTCTAGTCGTTATTGCCATCATCGCGATTCTGGCGGCGATGCTGATGCCGTCGCTGAACAAGGCGCGGGCCGCCGCTAAAACGAGCCAGTGCCTGAACAACCTCAAACAATGTACGCTCGGCATCCAGCTGTATGCCGGAGATCATCGCGGATACGCCTTTATCCAGTGGAGTTCCTCGCAGGACAAATGGCCCCAGTGGTACGGCGGAGTGATCGCCAACCTCGGCGGCAAGTACATCAAGCAGCAGCAGATGACCTGTCCTTCGGCGCATTTCGGCAAGGGTTCTCCCTATACCATCGAAAGCCTGGTGGCCGACAAGCATACCGGGTACGGGATTCACGGTTCGATGGGGCGCGCCGCCGACACCAGAGACGCCGCGGACAATCCGATGCCGGGAATTATACGCTATGCCAACGGCAAGTGGACGGTGCGGGAGAGCGGAGCGCCGACCTATGCTGGCGACAATGTTTTCGTACTGCTGGCGCGGCTGCCCGGCCCGTCGAATCTCGTGCTGCTGGCGGACACCTCCGGCGCCAGAGGGAAAAAGGACAACAACGCGGGGGCGATCTTCGCCCAGGGCGACAGCGATTACAATATTTTCACGCGCCACAACGGCCGCGCCAACACCGCCCGTTTCGATGGTTCCGTGCGGGGTATGAGCGGCGGCGAACTGACAAGCGGCAAACTGTTCTACTACGACCAGGCGTTTATCAAGCACGATTTCAAATAAGCCGGGAGTTTCATAATGAGAATTTTGTTCGGGCTGGCCATGCTGGCCGCGGTCCTCGGCCTCTGGCTGCTTTCCCGCAAGGGATTCGGGCCGTTGAAGCGCAAACTCGGCGCGGCGGCGCTGTCTCTGCTGCTGGCCGTCGGCGCAGCCGGTTATCTCCGGCTGGCGTTGAACAGCGAAATCTCGGCGCTGCAGGACAGTGAAACGTTCTATTATGCGTCCCAGGCGGATGCCGCCGGGAGATTCATCCGGGAAAAACTGGCGGGAACCGATATCGTACTGATCGCCGATCCCGGCTATCGGGACGACCTGCGGCTGCCCGGCTTCCGGGAGGCGTTCTGCCGCGCCGTCGGGCATGACAACGTGGAACTCGCTCCGCTGGAGACCTCGAATCCGGAGCTGCCGCTGTACGAAACCATGAAAAGCGACGACTTCGACCGGCTGCAGCAGAAGTTCCCGGAGGCCGATGTGTTCGTGTCGCTGGTGGGTCTGCCGTCGGATGCGATGCGCATGAAGATGATCCGTCAAGGCGGTCCCGGCAAAAAGCCTGCGCTGCTGCTGATCGGACTCGGCGAAGTGCCGCGCCGCCAGCTGGCGGAGGCGATCCGTTCCGGCAGGGTGGCAGGGGCCATTACGCTGCGGACGGAACAGATCGACTCCGACCGGCTCGCCCCGCGGAATCCTGAAGAGGCTTTCGCGCTCCGCTACCGGCTGATCACGCTGGAAAACGTCGCCGGCGCCCTGTAATTCGATATTGTTTCGGAAGCAACCTGAAAAGGAGAATGAATATGCTCTGGAAATCCCTGTTTGCGGCACTCGGCTGTGCCGCTGCGCTGACCGTATCCGCGGAAGCGGTCAGAATCACGCCGGGCGGCGTGGACCGGCCGCTGATTTCCGCCCGTTCCGGCGAAAAGACGATCCGCGTCAAAGTCGAGGCGGCGAATCCGGACGGTCTGACGCTCGACCTGCTGGCTTGCGTCTACGGCGAACGCAATCCGGTCGCCAAAGTGCTGAAAGTGCCGGCAAAGGCCGAAACCGAACTCAGGTTCAGGCTGCCGAGCGTCGGCATCTACGATCTTTGCCTGATCGCGCGGCGCGACGGCCGGGAGGTGGCCCGCACGTACACCAACTACGCGGTCACGCCGGCGCCGGACTATCCGAGGCCGGATGATTTCGGCGCCTGCACCCACTTCGCGCAGGGCAAGGGGGATTACCGCAGGACCTTTGAATATATGAAGCTCGCCGGTTTCACCCGGCTGCGCGACGATCTGCCGTGGAGCGGGCTGGAACGCAAGCCGAAGGTCTACACCATATCGGAACGGATCGAGAAAATGGTCGACATCGCTCCGAACTACGGCATCCGGCCGCTGCTGGTGACCGGATACAACACGCCCGCCTACAAGTTTGCCAGATCGTTTCCGACCACCGGGGAGCAGCGCGCGGCCTTCGCCGACGCGGTGGCGTTCGCGGTGAAGCACTTCGGCAACCGCGTGACCGAGTGGGAGATCTGGAACGAACCCAATGCGATGCACCCGGTGAACGACTATCTGCCATTGCTCAAAGAGGTCTATCCCAAAGCCAGGGCGGCCAATCCCGGCATCACCGTGATCTCCTGCGGCGGCGGCGGCGCGGGCGGCGGTCCGGGCGGCGGCATGATCGTGCCGATCCTGAAGGCAGGAGGGCGCGAGTTCATGGACGGGTTCAGCATCCACCCCTATATGTCGCCCAGCGATCCGGACTTCGGGTATGCGGGGTACAAAAGCCCGATCCCGCGGGTCGAGGTCCGCGGCGTCACCCGTTATCTGACGGGCGTCACCGCGAACAACCGCAAGGCGGACGGTTCGCAGATCTCCTGCTGGGTCACGGAAATCGGCTGGCCGCTGGAGCATCCCGCCGCCCGGCCCGATCCGGTCACCGAGATGAAACAGGCGGTCTATTTCGCCCGCACCATGCTGCTGTTCCGCTCGACCGGCAGCGGGACGAAGGTGTTCTGGTACGATTTTCAGGATGACGGCATCGACCCGAAGAACAAGGAACACAATTTCGGCCTGATCCGCACCGATTATTCGCCGAAACCCTCCTATCAGGCGGCGGCTTTCTGCGCCTGGGCGCTGCGCAACCGCGCTTTTGCCGGCGATCTCCATAAGGGAGCGGTGATCACCGGGCCGTGGAACGCCGACCGGAAGGCCCTTGCCGACGGCAAGCTGAAAATCTATCAGTACGGGCGGGGCGGCGACGCCGTCGTCGCCCTGTGGGCCGGGGACAACCGGCGTTATGAAGTGGAATTCCAATTGCCGTTCCCGTATGAGCAGGCGATCGCCTTCGACTGGCAGGGGCGGCGGGGCGTGCTGCCTGGAAAACTCGACGGCAACCGGATCAAACTGCCGGTGGATTTCAAAGTACAGTATATCGTCAACAAAGGGAAATAAAATGGTTTCACACCGTCAACTGCTCGGCGCGCTTTTCGCCGCCGCCGCATTATCCGCCGCCGCCGCGCCGATGCCGGAAAATTCCGGCATGGTCTGCGACAGCATGATCGTCAACGGCTGGGGCGTCAAGCCGGTTCTCGGCGATACGCAGTTCATCCTCGAACGGGATGCGGGCGACTTCACGATCCTGCCGAACCTGATCGCCGACAACTCCCGCGGCAAAAGCGCCGCCGAATACACCATCGACGCGACCCTGACCGACATCAACGGCCGGGTTTTCGCGCGGCAGGAGAGCAAGCTCGCAGTCCCCGCCGGAGGCCGGAGCAAGGCCGATCCTTTTGAGGGCACCCGTCAGAGGCTGAACAATCAGGTCGCATTGTTCACGGCGGAAATCGCGGATGCGGCGGGCAGGACGACTCGGATTTCCGGGATTTTCGGGGAAGCCGCGCCGGTGGGGCCGGAGAAAGCGGATGTGTTCGGCATGAACGTCCACTTCGGGCGGTACGACGCCGACCAGCGCTGGAAACTCTATCCGCTGCTGAAGAAAGCCGGTGTTTCGACGGTGCGCACCGACAGCTCTTTCCGCAATTTCAAGACCCGCGAGGAGGCCAGAGAGACCCTGCTGCGGCTCAAGGAGGCGATCCTCGGACAGGAGGCGTTCGGCTTTGAATCGATGGTGCTGGTCGGCTATTTCCCACCGGGATTCCACCGGAGCGCCGAAAAGCTGGTCACCGCCCGCGAATGGATGGAACTGCTGGCGCGCGAACTCAAGGGGCGCGCTTCCTTCCACTACGGCAACGAAACCAACTCCGGCTGGGGGGCGTTCGGGGCGGCGGCGGATATGGCGCAGCTCAATAACGCGATGGCGATCGGCACGGAGGCGGGCGACCCGGGGGCGCGGCGCGGTTCATTCGGCATCGCCGAGGGCGATATCGCCTATCTCGACCGGTTTCTGGGAGCGGGGGCGGGCGACCGGCTCGACGCGATCTGCCTGCATCCTTACGGCGGCACGCCGGAGGCGTCGGTCGCCAAGCTGCTCGCCGCCCGCGGAGTGATCCGCAAACATGGCGGCAACCAGCAGATCTGGGCGACCGAAGTCGGCTTCCATACCGACGAAGCGGGCAAACGCAACGAGCTGACCGGCAATCTGACCGGCGTCTCCGGCTTTACGATGCTGCACCAGCGGCAACTGCTGGCGCGGCTGTTCGTTCTGGCGCTGAGCCACGGCATCGAGCGGATCTACTGGTACGACTTTTACGGACTCAAGGACCCGGAGACCTTCTATCTGGTCAATCCGGACCTGACCCTCCGGGACTCCTATCATGCGCTGGCCGAGTGCGCCCGGCAGCTCAAAGGCGCCCGGCCGCTGGGCGGGACCGCTCCGCACGAACTGATCCAGCGCCACTACTTCAGGCGTGCCGACGGAACAACCGTGATGGCGGCATGGGCGCTGGCCGGAGGAGTCCGGGCGGATTTCCGGCTTCCCGCGAATGCGGAGGCGACCGACGACCTCGGCAGGCCGGTCGCCCTGCCGCCGGACCGGGTGCCGGTTCTCGGCGACGGCGTGCTCTATGTCACCGGCCTGAAGCTGCCGGAGTTCACGGCCCGCAAGGTGATCGCCGGAACGCTGGACGAACGCAATTTCAACCGCCCGATGAGCCGTTTCACGGTCAGGCCCGGCGGCACGGTGCAAATCCCGTGGAGCGTCTGGAACGGCTCGGCCGCGCCGGTTGAAGCCGCTCCGGCGGTACTGCGGCGGCTGCCCGGCTGGAAGATCGGGCTGCCGGGCAATATCGCGGTCGAACCGGGAAAGCAGCACAACGGAAAGATTCTCCTGACCGCTCCGACCGACGCGGTTCCGGGCGTCGAATATGAGTTCACCTTTGCCGCCAATATCGATGGCCTGCAGCGGACTCTGCCCTATACCGTGCGGGTGGCGGCGGAGGGGGAGTTCCCTTACCGGGCGATTCAGCAGACGGCATCCGGCAGCTGCCCGATGTGGAATCCGATGGATGAGTCAAAAGCGGGCACCGGCAATCCCGAACTGACCGCGCGCCGCGGTTCGGCGAAAATCGACGGCGACCTTGCGGAGTGGAAGCCGGAGGAGTTCTTCCCGATCGACCAGAAGTTCCAGTGGATCCTGCGCGACTCGGGCATCCCGTCGGCGGAGGATTGGAGCGGCTGGATCGCGTTCCGCTGGGATGAAAAGAAGCTGTACGCCGCGGTGCTGGTGCGTGACGACGAACTCTTTTTCGGGGATTTTCTGAGCCGCGACTGGCGCGACAGCGACAATATGCGCCTTTTCCTGAGTTCCGTGGCTGATCCGGCCAAACGGGCCAAAACGATCACCGGCGACGACCTGCTGCTGATCATGACTCCGACCGGCGTCGCCCGGACCGAGGGGCCGATGCTCAACATCGCCTCGCTCGGCGGGCTGGTCCGTTCCGGCATGGAGTCGCAGGTGGAGATGAAAAGCCGGGTCTGGAAGAACGGTTACGTGCTGGAGGCGGCGATCCCGTTCTCCCTTTTCAACGCGAAACCGGCGGAAGGGACCGTTCTCGGACTCAATGTGATGGCCGACGACTGCGACGGCAACTTCCGCCAACATGTCGGCATGACTTATTACAAGTCCCCGAATTACTGGAACAGCCCGGCTGCCCTGGGCAATCTCAAACTCGGGAAATAACTTTCCCGGCATCTATATCAAAACGCGGGCCTGCTCTCCCTGTCATGGAAAGCAGGCCCGAGTTTACCGGCCGGTGCTCCGGGGGGGACGATTTATTCCAATTGGGTTCAATGCCTCGCCTCTTGGGGCGACTTTTACAAGTCCCGAAATTGTTTTTCGCATCGCGAAAAACAATTTCGTAGACGGCACCGGCACCTTGCCGGTCGGGGACCAGGGACGAAATGCCCTGGTCGCCAAAGGCGAAATCCCGGATCCCCCGCTGCTTGCGGCGGGGAGGTTTATTTATCGGTGCCGAAGCCGGTGTCGAAAGGAGCGACCGGGACGCCGGCGCGGTTGACCAGATTGGGATTGGCCAGCTTGTCCCAGCCGAAGCGGAGCCGCACGGGGGCGCTCACTTCGGGAGAGGTCACGAAGAGTTTGTTGTCGCGGACCACGCCGGTGGCGGGATGGAAAAGCCCGTCCTCTCCGGCCAGCATCAGGTGCGAAACCGGTTCATTGTCGCGGGTGCGCAGGTCGTTGGGCTGGTTGAATTCGACGACGAAGGTCGAACCCTCCGCTCTGGCGCTGCGGAAGGTCGGCGCCAGCGCGGCGTCACTGCCGATGCCGTAGGCCTTGTAGAGCACCAGATTTGCGAGACGGCGGGCGAGCGGCATCTTGTCGCGCGGATGGATATCCTTGGGATCGCCGCAGTCGGTGGTGGTGATGAAGCCGGCGTTGGAATCGTGTTCGGCGAAGTGCTGCTGGGCGGCCCAGAAGTTCGGGATCAGGGTCGACTTTTCCCGCCCGTACTGCCACGGCGGCAGCTGCACGATGAAGATCGGCATATCCGGATTGGCGAAGTAGGTGCGCCAGGTATGGGCGAGAGCGCGGAGCTTTTCGGCGTAGCGCATCCCTTCGGAGTGGTTGTCCTCGCCCTGATACCAGAGCATGCCGCGCACCGCAAAGGGGGTCAGCGGATGAACCATCGCGTTGAACAGCACGTTGGGCAGCCGCTGCTTGTCCTTGCGCAAATCGGCGTCCTTTTTGCTTTTCAGGTCGGCGATCTGCTTTGCAACCTCATCGGCGACCCCCTGGGTCACGGAGACGGCGGCGAAGGATTCCGGCGCGGTCATCGATTCGATCCGGCAGCCGCCCCACGAGATATTGATCAGGCCGATCGGAACGTTCAGCTTGCTCTGGAGGTCCCGTCCGACCAGATAGCCGACAGCGGAGAAGCGCGGAAGCGTCTGCGGCGAACAGAGGTTCCACTGGGCTTTCACGTCGGCCTGCGGTGTCCGGCTCCACACGTTCGGCACCTGGAAGAGCCGGATGTCGGGATTCGGAAACGCCTCGATCAGCTTGCGGCTGCCGGTGATGCTCTGCAACCCGTACTGCATATTGGACTGCCCCGCGCAGAGCCAGACGTCGCCGACCAGCACGTTGCTGCGGGTCAGGGTGTTGTCGCCCTTGACGGTCAGCGTCGCTCCGTCGGAGGAGGCCGCGAGCGGTGCGAGCTTCACCTGCCACCTGCCGTCCTTGCCGGCGGTGGTGGAAACGGTCTGCCCGGCGAACTGCACCGAAACCGCTTCTCCGGCGCGTCCGGTTCCCCAGACCGGCACCGCGCGGTCACGCTGCAGAACCATGTTGTCGGTGAAGATCGACGGCAGTTCCACCGCCGCCAGCGGCAGCATCGTTCCGGCTGCCAGAAGGGAGAGCCAATTGTATTTCATCCGTAAATGCTCCTTTCAGGGTTGTTGAATCCTTTTTAGAATAACTCCGGGTACGCCAATATGCAAATGCTTTGCGGTAAAATCAGAGCAGACGGCGGGCGGCGAGGGCGCGTTTGCGGTATTCCGCCGGGGTGCAGCTGTATTGTTTCCGGAACAGGTGGTAAAAGCGGCTCAGGCTCTGGAAGTTCAGCCGGTAGGCCAGTTCGGCGATCGATTCGCCGGAGTCGGCCAGCAGCCGGGCGGCGTGGTTGATCCGCAGTTCGTTGATGAATTCGGTCGGGGAGCGGTCGAGGTGCTTGCGGAACACTTTGCACAAATATTCCGGGGTGTAGCCGGAGAGCTGCTGCATCCGTTTGAGGCCGGGAATGAAATTCTCCGGGGTTTTCATCTTTTCGCACAAACTTTCCAGCCACTCCGGCGCGTCGGAGGAGCCCGGCGCGGCCTCCTGCGGCAGGAAGAACCGGGTGAAAAGCTCCGCCAGCAGTACCTTGAAACGGATTTTGCGGATCGCCGGAGTGATTCCCTGCGCATTCAGGCTCAGCAGCTCCAGGGAAAGCTCGTTCATCCGGCTTTCCGGCACCCGGAATACGGCGGGGAGCACGCTTTCGGTATAGCGGTGCAGGAAGGCGTCGTCCTCAAGGTAGCGGCTGATCGTCACGAAGAGTTCCAGGTGAAAGGAGAGCAACAGCAGTTCGCAGTCGGGCGCTCCGGGTGCGGGCAGGAAACCGTGGCGGTCGTCGGGGCGCACGAAGACCACGCTGTTCGGCTCCAGCAGCTGTTTTTCCCCGTTGACGCGGTGGATGATCGAGCCGGAGAGCAGGAAGATCAGCTCCCCGAACTCGTGGGAGTGTTCAACGGTCCCGCCGGAGGGCAGCGAATGGTAGTGCAGATTGCCGCCGCTGGGGATGAAGGACTGCTTACGCCCTGCGTTCCAGCTGATTGCGTGAAACGACACCTCCGCGCCGACCGCGGGATTGATGAAATTGTCCAATTCCAGTGTGATTGTTCCCATGTAGATTAATATAGAGCAAAACATTGCAAAAGAAAAGAAGATATTCCGGAAAAAATCGGGTAAAATATAAGAAAAGTACTACAAACGAGTAGGAGATTTGCCGATGCACCACGATATGAAGCGTTTTGTCCGGGAGATTCTGAAGTCTCCGCGCCGCCGTGCGATCCCGATCATGACCAGTCCGGGGATCGACCTGATCGGCGCGAAGCCGGTCGAGGTGTTCCGCGACGGCGCGCTGCAGTTCCGCTGCATTCAGGCGTTGGCCGGGGCGGTGCATGCGGATGCGCTGGTCACGTTCATGGATTTGTCGGTGGAGGCGGAGGCGTTCGGTTCGCCGGTGCGGTATTCGGAACACGAGAATCCGACCGTCTCCGGCAGCATCGCTTCGACGCCGGAGGCGATCGACGCGCTGGCCGTCCCCGAAGTCGGAGCGAAACGGACCGCCGAAGTGCTGCGCTGCGCCGAGCTGTGCGCGGCCAACTTCGACCGTCCCGTGCTGGGCGGCATGATCGGGCCGTTTTCGCTGGCCGGGCGGCTGGCCGACATGACCGAGATCATGATCCTCGCCGCGATGGAGCCGGAGGCGGCGGCGCGGCTGCTCGGCAAGACCACCGCGTTTCTGACCGGATACGCGAAGGCGATCCGTTCGACCGGCGTGAACGGGCTGGTGATCGCCGAACCCGCCGCCGGGCTGCTTTCGCCCGATATGTGTCGGGAGTTCGCCGCCGACTATCTGAAAAAGATCATCGCGGCGGTACAGGACGATGATTTCATGGTGGTGCTGCACAACTGCGGCAACGCCGCAAACCGGCAGATCTCGGCGCTGGTTTCGACCGGGGCCGCCGCGCTCCACCTCGGCAATGCGGTTTCGCTGCCGGAACTGCTGCCGCAGATACCGCCGGAGGTGCTGCTGATGGGCAACATCGACCCGGTCGGCGTGCTGAAGAACGGCACGCCGGAGGAGGTTTACGCGAAAACCGCCGGATTGCTGCGCGAAACCGCGGCGTGGCCGAACTATGTGCTTTCCTCCGGCTGCGACGTGCCGCCGGGCGTGAGTCTGGAGAATATCCGCGCGTTTTTCCGCGCGTTGGACGATTACAACCAAACCGTAAAATAACAGGGAGTATCGGACTATGACTGACTTCGAAGCCTTGCGCGCCGCCGTGATCAAGGGCAAACGCAACGACGTCGCCGCGATCGTGCAGGCCGCGATCGACGGGGGCGAGGACATCAACCTGATTCTGGACCGGGGAATGATTCCGGCGATGCGGGAGATCGGCGACAAGTTCTCCCGCAACGAGGCTTATGTGCCGGAACTGCTGATCGCCGCGCGCGCGATGCAGGCCGGGCTGGCGCTGCTGGAGCCGCTGATCGCCGCTTCCGGCCGCAAGTCGATGGGCAAGGTCGCGATCGGCACCGTGAAGGGCGACCTGCACGACATCGGCAAGAATCTGGTCGCGATCATGCTCAAGGGGGCCGGATACGATGTGATCGACCTCGGCGTGAACTGCGACATCACCAAATACGAGGAAGGCGTGAAGCAGGGGGCGACCATCATCGGGTGCAGTTCGCTGCTGACCACCACGATGCCGTATATGAAGGAGGTGGTCGCCTACTTCAAGGACAAGGGGGTCAAGGTGGTGATCGGCGGCGCGCCGGTCACGCAGGCCTATGCGGATGAGATCGGCGCGGACGGCTACAGCGAAGACGCCAACGGTGCGGTGAAGCTGATCGATTCGCTGCTGAAAACGGCGTGAGGCTTTTCTGATGGAACCCCTGTGCGGGAGAGAACGGGTCGGTCGGCAGCTGAAACACCTGCCGGTCGACCGCATCGCGGTCAGCGAGGAGTTCTGGAGCTACACGATCCGCCACTGGGAGGAGCAGGGCAAGCTGCCGCCCGGCACGGATGCGGTGGAGCATTTCAAGCTGGACCTCGACAAATGCTGGGCGTTCAACCTCCGGATCGACCCGGAGATGGCGGACCGGCTGGTCGCCGAGGATGAGGAGACTCAGACTTTCGTCGACGGCAACGGGGCGACGTTGCGCCGCTACCGGTCGCACGCCTCCACCCCGGAACATATCAACTTTTCGGTTGTGGACCGGAACGACTGGGAGGAGAAGGCGAAGCCGTTCCTGACTCCGACCGCAAACCGGATCGACTTTGAAGGCTACCGCGCCGTGCGGCGCGCCTGTGCCGACGCGGGCCGTTTTTTCCTGTGGAGCGGGGTGAATGTATTTGAGTCGATGCACCCGATCTGCGGCCATGAAAATCTGCTGATGGGCATGGCGCTCGACCCGGAGTGGGTTTCCGAAATGGCGGAGGTCTATTCCGACCTGATCATCCATCTGTGGGAGACGCTGTTCGCCGCCGAGGGCAAGCCGGACGGAATCTGGTTCTACGAGGACATGGGATTCAAAGGACGGCCTTTCATGTCCCCGGAGATGTATCGGGAACTGATCATGCCCGCGCACAGAAAGACCATCGATTTCGCGCATTCGCTCGGATTGCCGGTGGTGATGCATTCGTGCGGCTTCGTCGAGCCGCTGCTTCCCTACATGGTCGAAGCGGGGATCGACTGTCTGCAGGCGATGGAGGTGAAGGCCGGGATGGACCTGCTGCGCATCTACCGGGATTTCGGGGAGAAGATCGCGCTGATGGGCGGGCTGGACGTGCGTCCGGTTGCGAACAACGACCTGCCCGGCATCCGGCGCGAGCTGGAGACCAGGATTCCGGTCGTGAAAGGGCGCAACGGCTTCATCCTGCACTCAGACCACTCGATCCCGGAATCCGCCGAGTACGAAAGCTACCGGTATTTCCTCGAAACCGGGCTGGAACTGGGGAGGTATTGATGCAGCTGACCCTCAAGGCGGACGGCAGGAAGAATCTGGCGGAGCAGCTCGCCGCGGCGGGTTATCCGCTGGATCTGCGCTGCGGCGGCAACGGCACCTGCGGCCGCTGCCGGGTGCGCCTCCGTTCGGGAGAGTGGGAGACGGACGGCAAACCCGTGTCCGTCCCCGCCGAAGTCAACGCCTGCCGGACCCGCCTGACCGGGCCGGAGGGGGAAGTGGAAATCCCGGAGCGTTCGCTGGCGGTCCGGCAGGGCAAGGTGGCCGCCGCATGGCGCAGCCGCCCGCTGCCGGAGAGCCGGGAGAGCGTGATCGCGGTTGACCTCGGCACCACCACCGTGGCCGCCGTGAAGCTCTGCAACGGCGAAATCGTGCGGGAAGCGACCTGTTTCAACCGGCAGAGCCGGTTCGGCGACAATGTGATTACCCGGATCAACCATGTCGGAACTTCTTCTGGTGCGCTTGAGGAGTTGCGCATGGCGGCGGTGGAATCCGTGAACGAGCTGCTTGACCGGCTGGAACCGGATGGGGCGGCCCGGATCGCGCTGGCCGGAAACACCGTGATGAGCTGCCTGTTCCACGGGATCGATCCGTCGCCGATCGGCGTGATGCCGTTCACGCCTCCCTGTCGGATTTTTCCGGTGCGCGGCGCGGCGGAGCTGGGATTGCGGGCCGGGGATATCCCGGTGCTGACGGTTCCGGCGATCGCCGGATATGTCGGCGGCGACCTGACGGCGGGGCTGCTGGAGACGCCGCTGCGTCCCGGCGAACTGCTGGTGGATATCGGGACCAACTGCGAAATCATCCTGCAGACGGAGCAGGGGATGTTCTGTACCGCCGCTGCCGCCGGTCCCGCGTTCGAGGGGGCCGGAATCCACTGCGGCAGCCGGGCGGTTCCCGGCGCGATCGACCACTATTTCGGGCGGAACTCCTGTTCGGTGATCGGCGGCGCGGCTCCGGCCGGGTTGTGCGGTTCGGCGATGATCGATTTTCTGGCGGTCGAACGCCGGTTGGGGCACCTGAATGAATTCGGGCGCATCCAGCCGCCCGCCGATTGTTTTGAAGCCGCGCCCGGCGTTACGATTTACGAGTGGGAGATCGAGCAGCTGCTGAAGGCCAAGGCCGCCGTCCGGGCCGGGATCGCGACGCTGGCCGCTTACTGCAGAACTCCGGTGAAGAAGCTCTTCCTCGCCGGCGGTTTCGCCCGGTATCTTGACTTCGGCAACGCGGTCGCGTGCGGGATGCTCCCCGATTGCGAACTGGAGGCGGTCGGCAACACCAGCCTCGGCGGCGCCGCGCGGCTGGCGGTTCAGCCCGGACTGGCGGCGGAGCTGGAGCGGCTGATCGACCTGCCGAAAGATATTCCGCTGAATCTTCTGGACGAATTTGAGGACAACTACATCGACGGATTGCTGCTGCCATGAAGTACAAGGTCATCTCCTGCAACGTGTTCAAGCGTGAAATCGAATATGCGGCCGCCCGTTCGCCGTATTCGCTCGAAATCGAGTTCCTGGAACTCGGCGAACACGCCCGGCCCCGTGAACTGCGCCGCAAACTTCAGGAGCGGATCGATGCGATCGACGGCTTCGACGCGGTGCTGCTCGGCTACGGCCTCTGCGGGACCGCCACCGACGGGCTGGCCGCCGGAAAAGTGCCGCTGGTCCTGCCGCGCAGCCATGACTGCTGCGGAATCCTGCTGGGCAGCCGGAAGCGGTTCGAAGAGCTGTTCGCCGACATGCCCAGTTCGCCGTTCGGTTCGGTCGGCTTCGTGGAGCATGGCGACTACTATTTTTCCGACGGTGAGATGCTGTTCGGCGACGGCTATGCCGCGCTGGTCGAACAGTACGGCGAGGACGACGCCCGCTATATCTGGGACGCGATGCACCCGAAGCTCGACGGGCGGCTTCAACCGATCACCTTCATCGCGATTCCGGAAATTCCCTGTGAGGAAGCGATGGCGCGCTGCCGGGCCAGAGCCGACGAAGAGGGCCGCGCGTTTCAGGTGGAAACGGGAAGCCTGCGCCTGATTCGCGGGCTGCTGGCGGGCAACTGGGACGAAAGCGAATTCCTGATCGTGCCGCCGGGCCGCTCGGTCCGTCAGGTCGGCGACTGGAATGAAATCATCCGCCTCGCGTGATGCCTCCGGCGGCCGGGGGCGCTTCGCCCCCCGGTCCCCCCGACCGGCAAGGTGCCGGCGCCGGGTACGGTTTTGTAATTTTTACTGCGTAAAAATTACAAAACCAGGGGGTATTATCTATCAGTTTATTGGCTCTAGCGGCAGTACCTGCCTCCGGGTGCTACCCGGTCTGGGTCAAGGAGCGAAGCGCCCTTGTCGTCGAAGACATCTGTGCGCTAAAGCGCTCAGCAGCGCACAAGGTCTGCTGCCCGTCAGGGCGGGCAGACCCGCCTGCCGCGAATGCGGCATGGCTTCTTCCCGTCCCTCGCTGGCAAGGTGGCGTTGCCGACCGGGGAGTAATCATGGGGGCGCGAATGCGGCACGGCTGTGACCGGGCGAAAATAATTGATTGACCGTTGCAGGTCATGGAGTTGAATTTACGGATGGCAAAGCTGTTTTCATTTTTGGGAACGCTGATGGCGGGATTGGCCCCGCAGGCGGAACAGATGCTGGTTGAAGTGGATTTCAGGCTGTCGGAGCCGCGGGGAACGGCTCTTCGGGATTCCGGCAGACGGCACGTTCGGTGATGCGCTGTTCGGATTTTTCGGTTTGCGAGTTGATGTAAAAAGGGGAGGAGAATTTATGCTGGAGCAATATCTGGAAGACCTGGAGAATCGTCTCGATGCGGCAGTGGAGGAGGAGCTCGAAGCGGAATGGCGTCTCTTTCTGGACGGATGCTGTCCGGGGCCTTATTTTCGTCCGCGGCGGCGGCAACCGGCTCCGGCCCGGATCGAATGGCCGAAAATCCGAATCAATCCGGCCCTGAAGGATTTGGAGTTGATGCTGCTGCGCGAGCTTGCGGCGGTTTCCGCCAACGTTGCGGAGGGGAACGGGCAGATTCTGAACATCCGTTGCAACTACGGCACTACGATCCTGCCGTCGCTGTTCGGCGTCGGGATTTTCTACATGGATGACGAACACGATACGCTTCCCGCTTCGCACGCATTGCCGGGCGGCGCCGACGGCATCCGGGCTCTGGTGGAGGCGGGCGTGCCGGATTTCAATCGCGGCTGGGGGCCGCGGGTGTTCGAAACGGCGGCTTATTACCGGGAGAAGCTGAAGCCCTACCCGAAACTGAGCGAATACATCCGGCTCTACCATCCCGACCTGCAGGGGCCGCTGGACCTCGCCGAAATGATCTGGGGCAGCGGTATTTTCATGGAGTTCTACGACAACCCGGAATTGGTCAAATCGTTCCTGGCGCTGCTGACGGAAACCTACCGGCGGTTCATGCGCCGCTGGAATGAGCTGGCGCCGCCGCTGAACGACCGCTTCCCCGCCCACTGGGGATGGGGACACCGGGGAAAGATTGTGCTGCGGGACGATTCCGCGATGAACCTCTCTCCGGAGATGTACCGGGAGTTCGCGCTGCCGTTCGACCGGCAGCTGCTGGAGGAGTTCGGCGGCGGCGTGGTCCATTTCTGCGGTCGCGGCGACCACTACATCGATCTGCTGGCCGAGGTGCCGCAACTGACCGGAATCCAGCTCTCCCAGCCGGAATACAACGATATGGAAAAGGTCTTTCAACACACCGTCGACCGGGGGATTCCGCTGCTGGCGCTGTCGGTGGAGCGGGGCGTGGAGCCTGCGCTCGCCGCCGGCCGTGAGCTTCACGGCCGGGTACACTGCTATTGAATTCAGAAATCAACGTCGGGAGCCGTCGTGGCGGCGGATCGCCAGTTTCCGGTAGGTCGCCGGCCCGCAGTTGAACTCCTTGCGGAAGGCGCGGGAGAAGTGATACCGGTCGCAGAAACCGGCCTGCTGTGCAATTTCTTCGATGGAGCTTTCACTGAAATGAAGCTGCCGGGCGGCCTGCAGCAGCCGTTCCCGCCGGGCGAACTGTTGCGGCGGCGCACCGACTTCGGTGCGGAAGAGGCGCAGGAAACTGTTGCGGCTCAGCCCGGCGTCGCGGGCAAGGCGGGAATTGTCGGCATCCGGATCGGTCCGGAGCCGTTCCATGGCCCGCACGATGCGCGGGTCGTACTGCCGCAGCGGCGGGAGCGCCTGATCCGGCACCTCCAGCAGGGCCGACCAGATCAGCAGGTTCAGCCGGGTTGCGTACCGGCGCAGGTTGTCCGTTCCGGGAAACGAGTGGGCCAGCCGGGCGGCGGCGGCGACGGTTTCCGGGTCAGTGGCCGGAAAGGGGCGCTGTTCCGCTTCGCGGTACGGTTCCGGCATGGTGAAGTGCAGGAAAAAATGATGCACTTCTGCGGTGCACCGCGAGGCGTAAACCAGGCCGGGGGGAAGCAGGATCAGCCGGTCCGGGAGCAATTCCGTCTCCGCGCCTCCTTCCGGGCGGATGAAGGCGCCGGGGGCGTCATTCCAGTAGAGCCGCCAGTATTCGCCGCGTACCCGGTGCTGGTTCCAGTCCCAGTATGCCGGGCCGCCGAGCGGGACGAAGTTGTATTCATGCAGAATGGTATCCAATGGAAAAGTTTTCATGGCCGCACTTTCCTGTTCCGCTTTTAAGCTACACCCGGATTGCGCCGGAGGCAAGCAAATGTGCAAAAATCGCCGCCGGTTTGCGCTTTTGGGGCGGCTTCTTCTATTCCTTATAATATAAGGCGCGGGAGCCGGAGGGGAAAGGCGGAATTCCGCGCAGGAAAGCGACCGTTTCGGGAGGAAAAGAGGGGATTTTGCCATGGAAATCATGAAGTTCCGTTTTTTCTTGTTGGTTTTTTCCAATAAAAAGCATTTTTTTACTTGAATAACGTAATTATCGAAATATAGTAATGTAGAAAAATACGTTTATTTTGCTTGTTTTTGAGGTCAAAAAGCTCGAAAAAAGCCCCAACTGAATGGTGGATGGCGCAGGTTTTGCATGTGCTCTCCGGGCTGAAGGCAAATTGTTTGAATGCCGGCGTTTTTTCCCGGATTCCGGGTGGAAATGATGGTGTACAGGCGGTTTCCCGTGTCGGCGGCGGTGAGGTTTTGAGCGGATTTTCGCGGGAATGCGCGATGAAGTGTCTGTGGATTTCTGGCAGTTTTCTAGATAACAATAAAAGGGTGACGCGATGCGCAATGTGAATGCGAAGTTATTGTTGCAGATAGTGGCTTCGGGAATTTTGGTGAACAGCTTGAGCGGCGGAGAGACCGCGGCCGAGCAGGTGAAAAATGCGTTGCGTTACTATAACGGAGAAAACGGCAAGGTTGATTACGCGTCCGCTTTCGAGAATTTCCGGAAAGCGGCCGAACAGGGAAACGCCGAGGCTCAGTATTATCTCGGCAGCTGCTTTCTGAACGGAACCGGCACGGCGCGCAATCCGCAGGAGGCTGCCCGCTGGTTCGCCAAAGCTGCAGAGCAGAAGCTTCCCGCGGCCCAGATGTGGCTCGGCATCTGTTACCAGAAGGGACTCGGCGTCAAGCAGAACGATGCCGAAGCCCTGAAATATCTCACGTTTGCGGCGGACAACAATCTGGCCGAAGCCCAATATTACCTCGGCCGGATGTACTGCGACGGCGCCGGAGTTTCCAAAGACCCGGAAGGGGGCCTGATTTTCCTGCGCCGCGCCGCGGCGAACGGCAGCTCCGACGCACAGTACTATATCGGCAAGGTTTACTCGGAAGGTCTGGGCGTGAGCCGTAATTTCGATGAAGCGGCCCGCTGGTTCCGGCGCAGCGCCGATGCGGGAAACTCCTACGGCGACGTCGCGATGGGCGACTGCCTGCAGCGCGGGCATGGGGTGATGCAGAGCAATGAGGACGCGGTCAACTATTACCGCCGCGCCGCAGACAAAGGCAATGTGCTTGGCATGATCAAGCTGGGAACCTGTTACCTCGACGGGGTCGGCGTGGCGCAGAATCGGCAGCTGGCGCTGGAATGGTTCGGCAAGGCCGCCGCGAAGGAGAACCCGGAGGCACTGATGGCGCTCGGCCGTTATTATTCGCAGTCGCCGGCAGGCAGCGCGGATCGCGCCAAGGCGATCGAATACTTCACCAAGGCGGCATCTCAGGGGAACGCGGAGGCGGAGTACTGGCTGGGGGTGGAAGAGCTGAACGCCGCCGGTTCCAGGGGAAAAGCCATCACTCATCTGCGCCGCTCTGCGGATGCCGGATTCCCATTGGCTCAGGTGCGCCTCGGCCGTCTTTATCTGACTGGCGGCAACGGTGTGCAGAAGGATGAGAAACGAGCTGTTGAGCTGTTCCGCAAGGCTGCGGATGCGGGTAATTCCGAAGCCCTGTATTTCATGGCGGTCTGCCTGAGCAAGGGGGCCGGAGTTGCCGCCAATCCGGCGATGGCGGCCGAATATGCGCTCAAGTCGGCGGAGAGCGGCAACAGCTTCGGCCAGTACCTCTACGGCATCTTCTGTCAGGAGGGAATCGGCACGGAAAAGAATCCGGAAGCGGCGTTTTCGTGGATGATGAACGCCGCCAAGCAGGGGAATCTGGCGGCGATGGCGCAGCTCGGTGATTATTATCTGAATGGCGTCGGAGTAAAAGCCGATGCGGATCAGGGAATCTCGTGGCTGAAAAAAGCCGCGCAGGAAAATGATTCCAACGCCCAGTTCCTGTTGGGGAAGATCTATTCCGAAGGGTTGCTGGTGCCGCAGAATTATCAGGATGCCCTGGGCTGGCTGAATAAGGCTGCGGAAGCGAACAATCCGCGTGCGCTCCATCTGCTCGGCGTCTTCTATAAGGATGGTCTGGCCGGAATGCCGAAAGACCCGGAGAAGATGTTTCAGTTCTTCAAGCGTGCGGAAGGTCTGAACAATCCGGATGCGATCTGCTGGGTCGGTCTTTGCTATTTGAATGGAATCGCGGTGGCGCGTGACGTGAATACCGCCGTCAAATATCTGCAGCGTGCCGCCGATCTCGGCAATGCGGAGGCGGAATTCTGGCTCGGAGTCTGTTACCAGAAAGGACTCGGGGTCGCCCAGAATGATACAAAGGCGTTCGAACTCTTCAAAAAGGCGGCGGCGCAGGACAACAGCAGTGCGTTGTTCTATCTCGGCTTGTACTATAAGAACGGCCGGGTAGGCAAGGAGGATCCGGTCGCCGCTGCCCGCTGTCTGAAGCGTGCCGCTGATCTCGGCAGCGCCGAGGCGATGTACAATCTCGGCCTTTTCTATGACAATGGGATCGGCGTGAAAGTGGATCATGCCGAAGCCGCCCGCCTCTACCAGAAGGCCGCCGCGCAGGATAATGCGTACGGCCAGTATGCGCTGGCCTGTGCCTATGAAGCCGGCCGGGGAGTTGAGGAAGAGCCGGTGAAGGCGCTGTACTATTACAAAAAGTCCGCGCAGCAGGGATACAAGTATGCGATGTTCATGCTGGCCCGCTGCTACGAAAGAGGAATCGGTACGGATCGTGATTTGCGTGCTGCTCTACGTTGGTATGAGAAGGCCGCGGAGCAGAATATGTTATTGGCTGGTGATAAGGTGAAAGCTGTGGAACTGGCGATTAGCTTGGAAGAGTAAGTTTCCGAAGTTGAGGTGTTATAGCTGGATGAAAAGTAAATAAAATTTAAATAGGATATACAAGTTCAAGGAAAATGCAAATGAAAAAGATAAATCGGATGCTGTGGGGCCTAGGAAGTGCGGGAGTCATTGCTAGTATAATGATGAGTGGTTGCAAAAGCAAAGAAGAACATACCGGAGACGTGGTCAAGTATACTGAACTGGAAACAACGATTGTAAATCAACCGTTGACTAAATTTAATGATATCGATTTTATTGAACTTTATGAGGCTACCTCTGAAAAAGCAAATTTAATGCTGAATGAGAAGCGTTGAATATCGGATCGAAGGAAGGTTTTAAGTGAAAAGTTGGTAATCGAGATAATTTCAAAAGTATTTAATTTGAGAAGATGAAAAAAACAAAAAGTTCATCTTAATTCTATTATGACTTACTTATTTAAATAATTGCACATTGGGCTGAGCATCTTTTGATGAAAATTTTTGTTTGATGTGCCATTTATTGTTTTATGTTTTATAGTCTGTTCTCGCGTGATTTTTCAAGAAGAACGGACTATTTTTTTATAATTTTTCGAATGATTTCTTGATGGACAGAGAAGAAAATGAGTTGCAATAACTTTTCTACACAGAATTCATACTGCATTAATAAATAAAAGTCTGTCTAGATTGATCTTATTTTCTGTTATTGTCCCAAATTTTGTGAAACACACTTGTAGTTTCCAACGCCGATAACGACGTTGCCGATAATTTGCATACGTTTTTGCCAGTAGTCCTCC
>NZ_QEKH01000034.1 GCF_003096415.1 Victivallis vadensis
AAGCAAGCAAGCAAGCAAGCAAGCAAGCAAGCAAGCAAGCAAGCAAGCAAGCAAGCAAGCAAGCAAGCAAGCAAGCAAGCAAGCAAGCAAGCAAGTCTTTATTTCCAATAAAGGCTTGCTTCTATCCTCCCCGAATTTCTCTAGAAATAAATTCCACACAATTGCTGTTTTTCAAGATGCAAAATCATTGTTCCTTGAAGAACTGTATCAATCCATTTTTACAGCTGTGAAGTCCGACGATGGATTATTACGATCACTGTTAAAGTATTATAGATAGGATTGATGTTGTAAAGATGAAAATAAATGTAAAAAAAATACTTGGTGGAATTTTAGCCTCCTCTCTTGCCACCATTTCCAATGCATATGGAGCAACGATTGGTTCGCAAGCTCAAAGTGCTGTAATATCTTCATCTTTTATAAGCTCAGAGGAAAAGAAAAAAAATCTTTCGGCTACATCCTTTACTCTGCCGACACGAGGAGAAATACTTCTTGCAGCTCATAGATCTCATAGATCCCATAGTTCTCATAGATCCCATAGTTCTCATAGATCTGCAAGATATACACCATCAACCTATACACCATCAACCTATACACCATCGACCTATACACCATCTTCACCGGCACGAACAACGGTTACCACGCCTGTAGTACCAGCCAAAACCTATGAATACGGAGAACGTACTATTCGTTCTGGTATGAGTGGTAGTGATGTTGCAACCCTTGCAACATTCTTGGTATTGCACAAATATTTAACAATGGATGTTAAACCAGGGAAGAGGGTTTTTTATGATTGGCGTATCGAAGAATCTGTAAAGAAATTCCAAAGGGACGCCAATTTGCCAGAGACAGGCATTTGTGATGCGCAAACAGCAAAAAAACTGAAAGAATGGGAAGCTATTCTTGCCGAGCGTAAAGAAAAAGAACGTTTGGCCGGGTATCAAGAAAAAATAACTCCGATTACACCAATACCAGTCATACCATCTAAAACATTTAAGCTTGGCATGCGAGATTTGCGTATCGGTTGTACAGGCGAGGATGTAACAGATTTCATTTCTCTGTTGCAAAGACTCAATTTGTTAGACTACAGTGAGTCTATGGATTTTTTTGATACAAAAGTAGAAGCTGCCGTAAAAAAATATCAAAAACAAACAGGGCGCACAGAAACGGGAGTTGCAGATAAAATATTTATTCAGGACCTTGTAAAAAAGGAGATTAAATAAATGTTTGATTTTGCAACTAACTCAAATGAAGAATGTGAATTTAAGGTAGATACAAATATATACTCAGACGCGGTCGTTAGCAAGGTTTTGTATTGGTTGTCTAGTGATTTCATAATTTCAAGAAAGCAACTTTCACCGCAACTGCATTTTATCACATTAAAAAAGAAAAAAAATGCAATAGAAAATCTACTTTTAGAAGAAAAAATTGCTCAATTGTTCATTGATTTTAAGGTGCGAGAAACGATAAATAAAGAGACCGAAGCCATTCGTAATATTCTTTACCTAAAGGCATTTGCCAATTATTCCGATTTGGAAGATTTAAGGGATGGTTGACGATGTATTTCTTGCTGCCATTTCGATTTAGATCAATTCAGGATAAAGAAATCCTCGTGAGTGAACTAGGGAATTATTTAATCGTTCCCCGAGGGACAGCTGCAGATATTGTAAATAGAAAAATAGATTCACAATGTGATTTATACAAAGATCTGGAAGCTGGGGCTTTTGTTTCGGAGAAACCAATTCCAGATTTAATTGACAATTTTGCAATTCGTTTGAGAACAAAAAAGTCATTTTTGGATGAGTTCACAACATTGCATATTATTGTACTTACGTTAAGATGTAATCAAAATTGTACTTACTGCCAAGCAAGCAGTTTGCCATCCGATGCAAAACATTGTGATATGAGTGTGGAGGATTTAGAAAAATCCATTGATTTGATAATGCGTTCTCCCGCTACTGCAATTACTATTGAATTTCAAGGGGGCGAATCATCGCTTGTGCCTGATTTAATTAAACATGCCATTAGATATGCAAATAAACTAAATGAATCTGTTGGCAAACAAATAACATATGTTCTTTGTTCTAATTGCATAGATATTTCCGATGATCTTTTGTCTTTCTGCAAAGATAGTTGTATTTTTATTTCAACATCTCTTGACGGTCCGGAGCAACTACACAATAGTAATCGCGGAAAAAAAGACAGTTTTCAGCGTGTAAAAGATGGTATATCTCGGGCTAGGCGTAAAATTGCGCCTCGACTTCATTCGGAGTCCTGAATCCCAGTCGTTGATGTGGACGCAAGCTATTGTAATATTGAACGAAATCCGCAACGTCCGTCTTTAACTTGTCAGGTGAGTTGTAATATTTTAATGATTTCCCTAACAAGTTTATAAAGTCACGGAAAAATCGATGAATGTGCAAATTGATATATCCGGAGTATTTTAGACAGTTCAATAGAGACACTTCCTAAAATACCCCGGTTGATTTTTAATGAGAGAAACATTCCTCTTCGACTCGATTTGGTGTCTTGCTATTCAATGTGCGATGTGAGCGCATCCTATCAGGGTAGTTGTCCGCTATTTTGCGCACATTAAAGTTTGTCATGCAATATTTGAGGTGAGGTATTGAGTTCAACTCACAAAGCTATGTGATTTTGTTGATGTGAATTAAACCTGTGACCTGACGGTTTGAGCTCGAATTGATGTCGCAAATTAGATTTTGCTTATGCTTAGGACTTGAGATTGTTTTTTTATGATGAAATGTTTTTTGACAAGGTTGAAAATATCTTTTTAACTTTTATCTCTAAATGGCCTGCGAGTACAAATTGCGCGTGCTCCACCATTTTTTTAACTTAAAGCCGCTCAGGATAAGCAAGTTGCAAATCCGAGCGTTTTTTTCGTGTCTTGATCTGTCAACGTCTTTCCACGCCTGTCTTTTCCCATACCAATTTTTCGGGATATACAAATAGTTTCCTATTGTATTTTCCTTCAAAGGTGAAAACAGGAGAAGGCTCATCGTCAACCTCACAGGACCGGTGGCAGTAAGGACATTATTTTCCTCCGGTCAGATATTGTTGATTGAGTTTCGGCAGGAGAGGTTCGCCGTCGATATAGACGCCGGTGTCGATTCGGAAATATTTGTCACGGTCGATGTTTCGGAGTTCAATCACACGGGCATTGTTGAGCAGTTCGGAAAGACGTTGTTTTTCGAGGTCAGCGGATTTGCGCTCCTCCGGGTTCTTGCTTCGCAGTTCTGGAGTGTTGATTCCCCGTAGGCGGATGGAGATGTTTTTCCCGGCGATGGCAGAATGTTCGTCGATGTCGCACCGGAACGTATCGCCGTCGATGACACGCAGGAGGCGGGAGACTTTGACGTCGGGATAAAGTTTATCCTGTGTCTGCGGATGGGTGGTGCATCCGGTCAGCAGCAGAATTCCGAACAGCAGAAGTAATGTTCTTTTCATTGGTTTCGTCTCCTTTGTCATCTTATACCGGAGTTTATCGGCAATCTTACGCGGCAGACGGAAAAATGTGCAAAAAAAGAGGTGCCCCCGATTACACCACCTGAAGGCACCGCCAAGCGCCCATGAGAGAATGCAAAAGGGAGCACCAAAGCAATGGTGCTTTCCCTTCAGCAACGATTCTCTCATCAAAAATTGGCGGTTTATCAGGTGAACGTCTGCTGAAAAGTCAAAATAGACTTGTCATATACAATTATAAGATTCGGTTACTTCTCCGATATATCCTCCAGTATCTTTTGTATCTGTTTCTTCAGAACCGGCAAATCATTCATGGCCGTTTCCCGGCGGCTTCTCCGATGATGACCAGATGCGCGAAAAGCGCCGCCTGTTTGTCCTTATTCCCGGAATATTCTTCAAACGACACATTCAGGGATTCGTCGATTTCGCCGATACGCTCAAGAATATGGTTCAAACGTTCCGCATCACTCATCATAATGCCACCATATCCTTCTTCACTTCACGGCTGAATGTATCATTGTTCAAAGTGCGAATGGAAACCACGTCAACAGGCCTGTTAATCAGTTCAGAAACTTCATCCTTGAAATCAAACTGATTGAACAGCGTGGCACCTTTGGCAAACTCGACGAGGAAGTCCACATCGCTTTCCGGCGTTTCCTCTTTTCGGGCGCAGGAACCGAACACGAAGAGCTTTTCCACCTTGTGCGCTTTCGCTATCCGGTAGATTTCATTCCGTTTGGCTCTGAGTTCGTCGAGTTTGCACATGATATCCTCCTGCTCTGTTTAAATATAAGCCGCTTGCAGGAAATTTCAATTACGGCGGCGGGAAAATACCGATGGCGCGATCCGGTTTTTCCAGCTTTTTCCGGAATTCCGGAAGCATCGGCCCATGATAATAGTCCAGTTCCCGCTTGATTTTTTCCCGCAGTGATGCGCTTTCGCCGCTTTTTCCGCTACGCCGGAGCGGCTCCAGCCGTTGGAGCTGGAGTCCGATCAGGTTTTCCTTCACCGCATCGGAAATTTCGGGATTGTAAAACAGGATCTCAAGGATGCCGAGCAGCCGGTCGGTCTCCCGCCAGGCCTGTGGCTCCTTGCCGTCGCGGCGCAGAAAGCCGATGTACCGCGTGTGCAGCGACACCACGGCGGAAACGATCTGCGGATCGTTCGGCCAGCGTCCGAGGAGCCGTTCGGAGAGCTGCACCGCCTCGGCCAGCTCCTGCCGGTTCTGCTCCTGAAATCCCCGGGCATACCGGAGACGCCGCAGCATCAGTTCGACAAGCGCAAGGCCGTACTCCGGCTGTTCGGGGCAGGCGTCGGCGAGCCGCAGAAGCAGTACGACCGCATTCGGCTCGACGCCGGGAATGCGCTCTTTTCGGAATAATCGCGGATTTCCGGCCAGAAGCTGCGCGTATTGAAACCGGTATTCCGGATTGTCCGGGTGGTCCGCCAGCAATGTTTCCAATATTCCGAACGCCCGGGAACGTTCCTTGCTCTCCGGTGCTTCGGAGAGGGCCAGCAGCGCCCGGACCGCTTCAAAACGCTCTTCCGGCTGCTTCGAATCTGCGAAACGGGCGACCACCTGCCGGGAGAGTTCCGTTGCTTCCGCGCTTTTCCCCTGCTTCTTCAATGTCGTCGCCAGTTGATTGATCGGAAAGGCGTCCGGACTCAATTCCACCATGTTGCGGAACGCTTCCTCCGCAAGTGCGTAGTTCCCGGTGCGCAGCGCACATTCGCCGATGACGGCATTCGCCTCGCTGATTCTCGACTCCGGCAGGTTCCGTTCTCCGGCGATCATCCGGTAATAGGGCAGCAGGGTTGAAAGCAGCTGCGTGTTCTTCTGCGAAGGCAGCTGCTCCGCAAGCCGGGCGAACACCTGCGACAGGGTTGCATCCGCAACCGCGGCGTTGCGTTCCGCCTGATTCAGTGCGGCAGTCGTGCGCAGGTAACCGGCCGCGAGTGCGGCGACGAAGGCGGCGGCGCAGAATGCCGCCGCAAAGCCCAGCGCGGCGACCGCCGGTTTGCGTTTGATCCAGAGCCGGAACCGCCTGGCCGGGGACGGCGCAGCGGCGCAGACCGGCTCGTGATTCAGGAAATGCTGCAGATCCGCCGCAAGATCATCCATGCCCGCATAGCGGTCCTCCGGCCGGAAGCTGATGCATTTGTTGATGATCGCGGCCAGATCCGGAGCGCTGCATCTCAGGGGCGGAACCGGCTCTCGGCAGATTCGTTTGGCCAGTTCCCCGGGATTCCGCTCCGGCAGCAGCGGAGACTTCGCAACCAGCTCATAAAGCGTCGCTCCGAGCGAATACTGATCGGTGGCGAAGGTGTTGACTCCGTGCGCCAGCCGTTCCGGGGACATGTAGCGCAGCGTCCCGCTCCGGGCCTCCTCTTTTTCAACGATTTCACCGCCGCCGCGCAATACAAAGGCGAGTCCGAAGTCGCTGACATGCACTTCACGCGCCTCGTCGAGCAGCAGGTTCGCCGGTTTGATGTCCCGGTGCAGGATGCCGCAGCGGTGGGCATAGGCGAGCGCCCGGGCGGCCTGAAGGCCGATCCGGGCGATCTCGCGCGGATCGCTGAATTCACACCGGTCCAGTCCCCTGCCTCCGATGAACTCCATGGCATAGTAACAGCGTTCCGCACTGCATCCGGCGCCGAACACCTTGACGATGTTCGGATGGTGGAGCATCGCGATGACGCGCGCCTCGTTTTCAAACTGGACGCGCCGGGCGGTATCCTTCAGCAGCAGCGGTGACAACAGCTTGACGGCCACTTTCCGGTTGAGCGACAATTGCAGCGCCTCAAACACCACTCCCGTTCCGCCGCTGCCGAGCCTGCGGATCAGCCGGTAATCGGAATCCGGCAGTTCGGGAACCTCGGACGTCTGATGCGGAAGCCGCCGCGTTATTTCGGCATTCAGGCCCTCCATTTCCAGAACGAGCGGCAGGAGATTCAACAGTTCGGACGCATGTCCGGGATGCGCGGCGGCGAAAGCGGAAACTTCCGGCGCGTTCCCGGAACGGCACTGTTCCAGAAACTGTTCGACAAGTTCTTCAAGAGAGCGGTTTTCCGTCATGGCCGGAACTCGGTAAATTCGGTCAGCTGTTTCTGAAGCCGCTGCAGCGCCCGCACATGGCGGATGCTGGCGGCCTTCGGATCAATGTGCAGAACTTCGGCGCACTCCGAATTGGACATCCCGTCGAAGTGACGCAATTCGAGAATCTGCCGGTCGTTTTCCGACAGCGAGCCAAGCGCCTTCTGGAGCAGCGCATAGCGGTCGAGCCGGTCGAGCCGGGTCAGCGGTCCGGTTACGGTATCCGCAAACCGGTTCCAGTTCAGCCGGGCGGCGGAACAATCGCCGTCCTCCGTCACCTCCACCTCCTTGCAGGCATCGCGTTTCCGGCATTGCAGGTGCCTGCGCTCCAGCGCGGCAACGGTCTGAAACAACAGGAGCCGCAGCTTGAAATAGACCGGGATTTCCGGCTTGTTTTCAAAGAAATCGATTTTTCCGCAGGCCGCCGACAATGTGTCCTGAACCACATCCTCCGGTGAAACGCGCCGGGCGAGGAAGGGATTCAGGTTTCGCCGGGCCAGCGCGAGCAGCCGCTCCCGGTATTCGAGAAAACGGCCTGCCCAGAGGTCCGGTTGTTCTGTATCAGGTTGCGGCATTGCGGCAGGGCCTCACTTTTCAGGCGAATAAACATATCCCGCCGCGTTCCGGCTGATCCGGCCGATACCGGGATACGGCAGGTGCATTCCGGCGACCGGTTTCGACGCGGCCGCGGCAAGATCGCAGAAACGCCGCCGGGCCTGTACCGCTTTGGACGGCTCCATATCGTAGGCCGCGCAAATTTCCGGCCGCGGAATCTGGATTGCGGCGGCGTGAAACAGGTCGCCGACGATCAACAGCGAATCGGTTTCGAATACGGTGTGCCCCGGCGTGTGGCCGGAAGCGTCGAGGGCTCTGACGCCGGGCAGCACCTCTTCCCCGAACCGGAACTCCTTCACCCGGCCGGCGTAGCTCTGCAACACTTTCCGGGCCAGTTCTCCGCGCGCTCCGGCGGCGCTTTGCCAGTATTCCCGTTCCGGCGCGGAAACATATACAACAGCGTTGGGGAAGGCGGCCTTTCCGTCTCTGCCGAGCAATCCGCCGATGTGGTCGCCGTGCATGTGGGTCAGCAGGATGCAGTCGATTTTTTCCGGGGGAATGCCGTCCTGTTCAAGTTTGCGGAGCATCGCGCCCCGCTTCCCGCCGTTGCCGGCGTCGACCAGGATCAGCTTGCCGCCGCGCTTCAGCACAAAGACGTTGACGGAGGAGGGAGCCCGCTGCGCACCGGCCAGCCTGCGGAACTCGGTTCCCGGGATTCCCGGGAAGAGTTCGGCCCGCATTGCCGAGGAGGCATCCTGAACGGCAGTCACTTCAAAACTTCCGAACCGGAATTGGCGGTTCGGCGGTTCAGCGGCGATTACGGCGGAAATCATCGCGACTCCGGCCAGCAGCCATTTTGTCATAAGATATCCTCCTGAACGATATTTGTTTATCATTCAATGTGTTATGCCTGATTTTAATACAATATACCACGGAACGGAGTGAAAATCAAACGGGCTTCCGGGTCGTGAGGTCCGGAAGCTGCGGAAATGCCGGTCAACTGCTTCTTACCGCCGTTCGTCCTGTCTGCCGGTACGTCCCTTACTCTCGCGGATGACCCGGAAACCGACGTCATCGGCTTTGACGGAGGCTTCCCGTCCTTCCTCCTTTTGTTCGGTACGGCATTCCGTCCGGCGTGACTTCCAGGAGCCTCCCTTTACCGCCATGACGGTTTTGCCGCGTGCCGTCGGCGTTGAAGTCCACTCCCGGCAATTCCCCCACATGTCGATCGCGCCGCAGGCCGCCAGGGTTTCCGCATAGGCGTCAACCGGCGTTGTCCCATCATTTTCACCACAGTTGAAACTCGCATCTTTCGGCATGTGTCCGGCGGCGAACTCCCACTCCTCCGCGGTCGGCAGGCGGTAGACGGCGCTTTGATCCTTGTCGGAAAGCCATTGGCAGTACGCGGCGGCATCGGCATAGGAGACAGTCACCACGGGATGCCGCGCTTTTCCGGCGGGCATGGCGCCATTCCGCCAATCCTGCGGCGGTTTTCTGCCCGTCGCTTTCAGGAATTCGGAATACTCTTCGTTGGTGACCGGCGTGCGGGCGATCGATACGTTCCGGGCGGCTCCGATCACCGGCAGATACTCTTCCTGCCTGTCGCGGGAGCCGGGCTTGAGGCGCGGATCGGTGAAGCGGCGCAGGCTCTGTTCGATGCGTTTCTCCCGGTTCTGAAGCATCTCATCGACAATCTCCTGCATTTCCTGAACCTTGGACGCATGTTTGGCGGTCCGCTTCAGTTCTTCAAGTTTCGCTTTCTTGCGCTCGACGACTTTGTCGTAATTGGCAGCCACCTGCTTTTTCAGTGCGGCCAAGTTCGCCTCGGTGGGATGGCGGCGCCAGGCGGAGATCAATCGTTTCGTTTCCTCATTCAACTGCGGGCGTTCTTTCTCGATGGTGGTGCTGTATTTGTGCAGTTTGGCCTCTCCGGCGGAAGCCGCGAATCCCATGCCGACGGCTGCGGCCATGCATACCGCAAGGATGCTTTGAGCGAAATTGATGTTCATAATTGTTTCCCTCCTGTTGGTTGTCGTCGCTGTAAAAGTGCCGGAGCTTTGCCGCTCCACCTTTAAGAATGCGGTTTTTCTGCAGATTCTACACTTTTCCTGAAGAATTTTTTATTTTTTTGTAGAGTCGGCGGCTTGTCGCGGAGGCGCCTCGACGCACCGTTGGATTCAACCCTGCTTTGAGGGCTGCGGAGGGGAGGGGAGTGTGAAAAAACAAATAAAAAACGACTGAAAGAGAAAAAATGCTTTGTTTCTCTTTTCAGTCGCGGTTTATGGCGATGTCGTTTCAGAAAATTCCGGAGCCGTTCTCCGTGATTGCGTAGAATGTCTTCAGGCGGAATACCGGCGGCAGGCGGTATCGCGGATTGAGTTCAAGGAGGCTTATTGCCTGAATCCTTCAAAGAAATGTTTGATATGGGTTCGGCGTTTCAGATATGACTGCATTTGAGGCTCCTGCCGCTTTCGCAGGCTGCGGACGGCGAAACCGGCCTTCCGCATTCCGTCCCGGCAGGCGCAGAGGAACAATTGCCAAGGATGTCCTTTCTCCAGATGATACCGCACATACAGCACCTGCGGACGCAGGCCTTTCAGGCGGGTACGCCACCATTTCGGAGAAAAACGGCCCGGTTCGTTCATCAGGATCAGCCATGAAGATTGCGGGAACACACAATTTTCTCCGAGCAGCGCCAGAAAATCGTTCCGGATCGCTTCCGGAATTTCTCCCCGGAATTCCGGAAGGCCCGGAGCGTGCCGGAACAGTTCCGGCACGACCGCAAACAACGGTGCCGGCGATAACACTCCGAACCGTTTCGCCAGCAGCTCCACGCGGTTCCAATCGATGGTTTCCCGCCGGATCAGGAAGGCGAGGTCCAGCAGCAGTTTCATGCCGTTGTGCCATTCGTGGCCGGCGGCATGGGCGACCTGCAGAAGAAGATTCAGTTCGGGGGAGAGGCGATGTTCTTCGGCATTGCCGGTTTTTCGGCACTCCTTCCAGAACTGCGCCGGTTCTTCCGAATGAAAACCGGGAAGATCGAAATGGATTTCGACATTCACTCCCTTTCGTTTCAGCGGGGCGAAATGGTGATCGTAACGGAATTCGTCTCCGGTCCAGCCGTCGGCCCGCAACAGGGCGATGGCTCGATCGATGTCGCCGGGATGGATCAGGATATCCAGATCGCCCATCAGCCGCAGCGAAAGATCGGGATAGACTTCGCGTGCCAGCTCCGCACCCTTGAACGGCACAAACCGGATGCTGTTTTCATTCAGCAGCTTTCGGATGGAATCGAACTGATGGAAGAGGGGCAGGGAGTTCTGCGACACCGCCCGCCCGGCTTTCTGAAACTCCGTTTTCCGTTCCGGAGGCAGCACTTTCCACAGATAATAGTAGAAAAAAGGCTCCAGGCGGTATTGAACCGCACTGCGGCAAAGTTCTTCGCGCACCTCCGCCGCACACCCGGCCCAATACTCTTCCGTCCGGGAACGGAAAATGAACTCCCCCGCCGTTTCCAGCAGTCGCGAAAGTTCATCCGGGTGTTTTTCGTTTATTTGCATTACATCTTCTGGTCGAGGTTTTTTCCGGTCTCATGATGCTCAAAATTGGGCAGGAAACGTTTCAGCGCGGCGACGATTTCCGCCTTGGTTACTTCCGGCCGGGACAGCAGCGCCGCGAGTTCTTGCAGAAACGCCTCCACTTCGGCCAGCGGGCGGCTTGTGCCACCGGTGATTACCCCCAGGGCCCGGAATCGTTCCTGATCAATCGTTTCTCCCGCCACATAGAACTCTTCGAAGCTCTTTTCGCCGGTGGTGTCGGAAGTGAAGTAGTAGACCGGATACCGTCTGGAATCTTCCGGCATCTCCGCAGCGAACCGGCGAGCCTCCTCTTCGGAGGCACACCGGAACGGTTCGTAACCCAGCGCCCGCAGCAGACGGTCGGAGATTGCGGCAAAGGTCATCATCTGTTCTTCACCGAGCTTCGGGAAGAAAATCTCCCGGTTCCGGCCCAGAATGCAGGCCATCAAACAGATCTGGCCGCTCTCTTCCGGTGACACGAAATAGCGTTTCACGTCGGCGGGAGAACTCAGAGGCTGCCGCTTCAGCAGCCGTTCCAGAAAGCCGGCGGGCAGACTGCCGTTGGAAAAGGCGACATTCGCAAATCGGGCGGTGGTTACCTTGAAGCGATCCGCATATGCCATGATCATGTCTTCCATGACCCGCTTGCTGGCCCCCATGATGTTCACCGGATTGGCGGCTTTATCGGTGGAGACACAGAAAAAGTGTTCCGGCGGAAACTCCGCCAGCAGTTCCAGCAGGCGACGCGCTTTCAGCACATTGTTTTCCAGCAGCGCCTGTACGGAATAGACATCCTTCTCGCTGCGGACATGCTTGTGGGCCGAAAAGTTTGCGACGATATCAAAACCGTTTTCCGTCCGGAAAATTTTTTCAAAAATCGGGTCCGCGAAACTGAGCGGATAAGTCCGGTAATCCGGCGGTACATACATGCCGAAGGTCGAACGCAAGTCGCGGGTCAGTTCGGTCAGGCCGTTTTCGCTGAGGTCCACGACCACAAGTTTTGCAGGACGGAACGGCAGCAGGGCGCGGATGTAAGAACTGCCGATGGTCCCGGCGCCGCCGATCACCAGCACCTTTTTTCCGGCGATTTCACGTGTCAGGAGTTCTTGATTGGCCGTCAGGTCCTCCCGGAACATGCTGGCATTCCGTTGCGTGACCGCCTCCGCGATGAATTTATTTACATGGAACATATTCGATCTCCTGAATGTTATTTTTTCGTCATCCATTCCGGTTTGGACGGCAGATCCCGGAACCATCGGTACGGCAATTCGCTCTCCGGAAATATGATCACCCACGCTGTCAGAAAAATAATCCTGAAATCTACTGCCAGAGAGGCATGTTCCTGATACCAAAGCTCCAGCGCCCCCTTGTAGGGCGCGATGAATTCCCGGTAAAATTCCGCCGGCTTCTCCGTTCCGGAAAGATACTTTTCCTCATCACGGAAAATCACCGAACCGATTCCGCTCAGACCTGGGCGCAATTCTCCGATTACCTGTTGAATTTTCGGCGAGTAGTACGCAAAATTCCGCGGTGTCAACGGCCGCGGCCCGATAATGCTCATATCACCTTTGAGAATATTGAAAAGCTGAGGCAGTTCATTAATTTTGGTTTTTCTCAGAAAACGACCGAATGGCAGCACCCGTGGATCGTGTCGGGTCGTGATATCACCTGTACCGATATTCGGACTGTTCTTCAACATGGTAGCAAATTTCATCAGACCGAATGGCTGTCGATTTTTTCCTATCCGCTCCTGACAGTAGAAAATATAATGTTCTCCAGTCAGTTTCAGGATGATCATGATCGGAATTAACAATGGTGAAAGTATCACCACGGCGAATGTTGTTAAGATAATATCAAAAAAACGTTTCATAATACCAAGCCGTTTCAGTTACGGGAACTCAATTCCCTGAGATGTTCTGTCACAGGATGGGGACGCCACGAAAAATCGCGTTGTGCCGCGCTTCCGTCAAATGTAAGGGTTTGCGTCATCTGATGCAGCCTTTTTTTGTTGAATATAAATGTCTTGTGCGTAACACCCTGAATCAGTTCGCCCGCATAAGCCAGTAAAACGGCGCACCAGACTGGAAGTTTGGGACGATGCGGAAAACGGTTCAGGCGGCAGAGGCCGGAATACAATTCAGAAAATGACAAGTCATGCCCGTCCGTCAAGTTGTATGTTCCTCCACTGACAGCCAGTTCCTCCAAAAACGGCGCTACATCACGCAGCAGAATTGCACTGCGTCTTGCCTCGCCATTGCCGATGTTGAAATACACACCCTTTTTCATTGCCCGGAACATGCTGCCCAGATTACCCGGCGCGTCGGGGCCGGCAATCAGTGGCAATCGAACGATCCCGCGTACTACCGGTGAAGCAAAAGCTGTTTCACGGATCAGTTGTTCTGCCTGGATTTTACTGCGTCCGTAGGGAGTATTGGCGAGCAATGGAGCAGTTTCCGGGATATGTTCCCCCGCTTCCAGTCCATATACTGCTACGCTGCTGATGAACAGCAAGGCACGCGGTGGTGCGGCTTGCAAAGCCATAAGCAAATGTTCGGTTCCTTTTACATTAACCTCAAAAAACTGCTGTTTTTCCTGCTCGGTTCTCGGAATCACGTGCGCTTTTCCGGCAGCATGGATTACCATATCATAGTGACAGCCTGCAAGCTCTGGTATCTGTTCTGCCAAGTTGCAGACGATATGCTTTGCCGGCTCCTTACGTTCGACTGTCGTAAGACCGAGGGTGTCTACAACAGCTCCGCGGGCTGAAAAATATTCCAGAACCGCCCCGCTCAGAAAACCGGGATAACCGGTCAACAGAATACGCATGGACAACTATTTTTTCTCCTGATGGTTAAGTGAAGTGAAAAGCTCTCCGTATCGGTTCTGAATTACAGTTTCGGAAAAACGTTTTTCTGCTGTTCTTCGCGCCGCCTGTCCTGCTGCAGTCAGTTTTTCTTCCGGCAGAGCACAGATCAAATCAATGAGTTCAGCAAGCCGGGCCGGTTCATGAGGCTCGACCTGCCAGCCGCATTGTTCCTCTGCAATTACCTGGGCGATTTCAGAATCATGCTCTCCGATATAGAGCAAAGGCTTACCCGCCGCCATTGAGAAGTAGCTTTTGCTGGGGACTCCGAGACCGAGCATATTGGTGCCGAGTGTTACAATTGCCACATCGCACGCATTCAGAAACTCCGGCTGCTTTTCCAGCGGAAGAGGTTCCAGATAGTAGATATTATGATACCGCGATTCTGCCTGTTGCATACGGACAGTGTCAGCCATTGCGCCGGAACCAATGAACAGAAAGACCGCCTGTTTGCTTTTGACCAATGTGATTGCGGTCAGAAGATTGTTGATCCCCTGGACTCTGCCAATATTTCCGGCAAATAAAAAAACCTTTTTGTTTTGAATTCCCAACTGGCACAAGTAAGGATTGTTCCGTGGTGAAGTCGGTTGAATCCGACTACAGTCACTCCAGTTCGGAATGAGCAGGAGCCGTCTGTTTTCAACTCCCTTGTTTTTCAGGATGTTCGCCATATCCCGGCCAATCACGATCACCCGGTCAGCCCGGCTATACGACCAGTCGAAGATTTTCTTGACCACGCGATAATGGAAACTTTTCTGACGTGCCAAACCGGCTGCCACCAGATTTTCCGGGAAAATATCATAAGCCAGCAGAATATATTCGAAACGCCGGAAAGAGCGCAACACCGCCAGTATGAAAATGATAAATGCCGGGTTGGTGACCGCAAACACCACATCATTTCGGCGAACATGCAGAAAGGCCAACCGGAAAAAATGCCAGGAGATAACTAGAAATTTCTGAATCCTTTGCTTCAGGTTGTTTTTATCTCCGTGTCCCACCGCAACTCGGAAGACACTGAAATTTTCGGTATCTTCCGATGGAGTCTGCGGGCCGGGTGTTGCACAAATTACCTGAATTTTTCCATGGAATCTTCGTGCTACGCCGATAATCCGCGTCAGGAAATAGGCCGTCGAGTTTGGTGCCGGCTCGTAATATTCCGTAAAGAAAAAGAGAGTTCTCATCGTTTACTTTTTCAGTTCAATACCGCGCCAGCGGTTGGAAAGTCTGGCGGTGCCGAGGATCAGCTTCAGTACGCGCCATGAAGTGTTCGGAACCTGATATTCCGGACAGATTTTCTCATATTTGCCGCCGTTCTGCTCGAATTCATCGATCACCAGCCGGACTGAATCCAGCACGATCTCCGGATCAAGCCCGGTCAGGATGATCGTGCCGGCATCCATCGCTTCCGGCCGCTCCAGCGCCTGCCGGATCGTGACCGCCGGGAAGTTCAGCATGCTGGATTCCTCGCTGATCGTGCCGGAATCGCTGATCGCACATCTGGCATTCAGTTGCAGGGCGTTGTAATCGAAGAAGCCGAAAGGTTTCAGGAACTGCACGCGCGAATCAATCTCCACGCCCTCCAACGCTTCGATCCGTTTGCGGGTGCGCGGATGGGTCGAAACCACGACCGGCATGTCATAGGTTTCCGCGAGGCGGTTCAGGATGGTCAGGATCTTGCGCAGGTTCGACGGATAGTCGACGTTTTCTTCGCGGTGACAGCTGACGATGAAGTACCTGTTCTTTTCCAGCTTGAGCGTATCCAGGATTTTCGAGGAACGGATTTTATCCATATACTGGTGTAGCACTTCGTACATCGGGGAGCCGGTCACGTAGATATGGCGGTGAGGCAACCCCTCCGCAAGCAGGTGACGGCGGGAATTTTCGGTGTAGACCAGATTGAAATCGGCGATGTGATCGATGATCCGGCGGTTGATCTCCTCCGGCACGTTCAGGTCAAAGGAGCGGTTGCCCGCTTCCATGTGGAAAATCGGAATCTTCATGCGCTTGGCCATGATTCCGGCGATCGCGGCATTGGTGTCGCCGAGGATCAGCACCGCGTCAGGCTGCTCGGCGTTGAACACCTCCTCCACTTTGATCAGGGTTTCACCCAATACATGGCCGAGGCTGGAGGTGTCCACGCCCAGATAATAGTCCGGCTTGCGCAGCTCCAGCTCCTCAAAGAAAACCTGGTTGAGTTCGTAATCGTAGTTCTGGCCGGTGTGGATCATCTTGTGGTCCACATGGGCTTCCAGCAGTTTGATGACCGCCGCAAGCCGGATGATTTCCGGACGGGTTCCGACGATCGACATCACTTTGAGTTTGGATTTTTCCATGGTCAGGCTTCCTCAAAAAAAGTATCCGGGTCCTCCGGATTGTAAAATTCGTTGATCCAGAAAACGGTGTACAGCTCATCATCCCCGATGTTGGTGATATTGTGCGTATGCCAGACCGGCATATCCACGAAGGCAGGATGGTCGCCATCCAGCTCGAACACCATTTTTTCTGTTGTTCCGATTCGGCGCAGTTCGATCCGGGCCTTGCCGCGGATGACCGCGAAGCGTTCGATTTTGCGGGTGTGGTAATGATTTCCACGGGTCACTCCCGGCACGGTCGTTGAAAACGACACCTGACCGCCGAGATGGTCCAGTTTCACCAGCTCCACGAAAGTACCGCGCGCGTCGGTGTTGTTTTTCAGGCTGAATGGATAAAAAGTTTTGTAATCCAGATAGCCGCAGAAGGTATTGAACAACTGCACCTCGAACCGGTCACGAAGTTCCGGCAGGATGCCCTGCTCGAAGTAGAGTTCCTTGAAGCGGCGGAAGGTCGCCAGCAGCTCCGACACTTTTCTCTCCGCGCCGTAAGGGATCGGCCGGAGAACCGCCGTCTCCGCGGTACGCATGATTTTAATGAACTCCCGGCACAGATCGCCGACATAGATCAGCCTGATTGAACCATCAACCTGAATTTCCGGCTCCTCGCCGTGAGTCAGTTTGTGACAGAAGGTGGCGACCACGGAGTTGTAATTCGGCTTCCCGAAAGGACCGAATACATTCGGAATCACGCAGCCGGTGAATTTTCCTCCGTTACGCTCAGCCCATTCCGCCAGCAGTTGCCGGCCTTCCCGCTTGGAAGCGCCGTACAGATTGTCGCGCTCCTCCTGGGTCGAACTGGAGAAAAGCACATGAGGCGCGACTTGCTCTGCCTCCATCGCCGCGATCAACTGTTTCACCAGCCGGATATTGGTGTCGTAGATCACCTGCGGATCGGGATGACGGTTCATCGCCGCCAGATGCACAATCACGTCACACTGTTTTACGAAGTTCCGCAGGGCTTTTTCGTCGGAAAAGAACTCATCCCGGCAGGGAATCCGCTGTATATCCGGCTCCGTACCCAGCAGGTTGTAGAGATGGGAGCCGACAAAACCGGGCTGCCCGGTGATACCGACCTTAAGCATGACCGAGTTTCTCCATATCTTCGCGGATGAAATTCAACTTCAGCAGCAGTTGCTTCATGCCGTCCACATCCAGCCGGCGGGTATTGTGTGAATGATAATCCTCGATTTTAGCGACATCCTCCGAACCTTCCACGAAAAATTTGTCGTAATTCAGGTCACGGGTATCGCACGGAATTCGGAAATAGTTGTCCATATCCACCGAACGCGCCATCTCTTCGCGGGTCACCAGCGTTTCATAGAGTTTTTCCCCATGCCGCGTGCCGATTACCCTGACCTCGGTGTCGGAGTGGTAAAGTTCTTTGAGCGCCGTTGCGAGGGTGGTCAGGGTAGCCGCCGGAGCCTTCTGTACGAAAAGGTCGCCGTTTTCGCCATGCTGCCATGCGTAGATCACCAGATCCACCGCGTCATCGAGGGTCATCATGAAACGGGTCATATTCGGATCGGTGATCGTAATCGGTTTGCCGGCCTTGATCTGCTCCACCCACAGCGGAATTACCGAACCGCGCGATGCCATCACATTGCCGTACCGGGTACAGCAGACGGTGGTTTTCGCGCTCTTTCCCAGTGCGCGTCCTTTGGCGATCGCAACTTTCTCCATCATCGCTTTGGAAATCCCCATCGCGTTGATCGGATAGGCTGCTTTGTCGGTGGAAAGCACCACAATATTTTTTACGCCGTGGGCGACGGCGGATTCCAGTACGTTATTGGTGCCGAGCACATTGGTCTGAACCGCCTGCAGCGGGAAAAATTCGCAGCTCGGCACCTGTTTCAACGCCGCCGCATGGAAAATATAGTCAACTCCGTCCATCACTCCGTCGACGCTCTGCCGGTCGCGGACGTTGCCGATATAGAACTTCACTTTGGGATTTTGAAGCTCATGCCGCATGTCGTCCTGCTTTTTCTCGTCACGGCTGAAGATCCGCACCTCCCGGATATCCGAATTCAGGAAACGCCGCAGCACAGCATTCCCGAATGAACCCGTTCCGCCCGTAATCAACAATACTTTGTCTTTGAACACCGTTCACCTCATTATTCAATTACTTGATCATAAAAATTATTTATTCACACAACATTCTGATAAAGCATCATTCAGGAAGTGTTTCGACATTTCCCGCAGTCTGTTTAGATTGGGTTGGACTTCCGAATAATCGATAGCCTGGTCTACAATCGCCAAATCATCAGGAGTGTGGATAACTCGTTTCAACACCCCCGCACTGTTCAGGATGTTTTCAACTCGTAAGCGATTAGTTGGCGGCATGACTACAGCAAATTGTTTCTGATAGATCAGTGAAAAAGCAGTACCGTGAAACGAACTGGTGATCACAAAATCCGCCTGTGCCACATAAGCGAGAAATTCCGCCGGTCCTGCAGTTCTGACGATCTCATCGGCTTGACACTTTTTAGCGAAACCACCGATTTGAATTACTTTTTTATGCAGACGCGCAGCAAGCATCGTAATGACTTTTTCCATAAAAGGATCTTTCTGAATAACATATGCGAGAATATAGTTTTCAGCGTTGACGCGCCTCTCAAGTTGCCGATAGTGTTCGCGATCCAGTAGAAAAACTGGATCAAGCACATAACGCGCCTGAGTCATGCCGATTTCCTGCAACTGCTGCACCGACACTTCTTCCCGCAAGGAAACTGCTTTGAAATCCGACAATCTGTTTTTAAGTTTGACAAGTTCTGCCGTTTTTTCTATCTTTCGCCCCAAGCTGGCGGCGTAAGACAACTTATTGGGAGAATGAACAAATTTCAGGTAATATGTGTTATCGTTACCACAGTGATATTCAGTATTCCATACTTGGTCGCTTCCAATCAAAAACACATCCGCAACCGGGGGCTTTGCCTCCAGTTCTCGATAAGAGGAATAACGCCGGGTCAGTTTTTGTGTGGAAATGAAAGTTTCAAATCGTCTGCTTCTGATCAGATATGGAATCAAAAAAAGCATATTGGCTGCAATTTTGGTGAAAAAACGACGAATACTGGTTATACCATTTGAATAGAATGGCCTGTAATCTAAGACCTCCACCTCATAACCTTGTTTCTCCAGATAGGTGTACAGCGCATAAGCCTGCAGTACACTGCCGAAATTATTATTCTGGCTATGTAAAGTAATCAACAGAATTTTCATTTTTTAAGATATCTCCGTTTCGACATGAATAAGATTGTTAAAAGCTCCAGCAAGTATATACCCGAATACACAACTGAAATGTAAAACAGAAATACACTAATATTCCAATTGCAGGGGCGAACCAACAGTGATCCACCAATCAAAGCTCCAAAAAGCAGAATCTGAAAAAACAATTCAAACAGTTGCCTGGAAGCCAGAATAAAACCATAACCGACCGTACCGACTAAAAAACGTATTCCGAACATTGGCGCCAGAATACGTACATAGATTCCCGCTTCCCGCCACTCCTCTCCAAAAATAATTGCAAACAGCATCGGTGAACATACCATCAGCACAATAGTGAATGGAACCACTCCAGCCAACGCTAACATCAGAGTTTTGACTGTACAGTGGAAATAATTCTGTACCGCAGCAATTTCCTTTACGGCATCGCGATAATGAACTCGCGCAATATTCGAGCTGAAAACCGCAAGCGGCAACCCGAGGACACGCAATGAAATACCGTATAACCCCAGCATCGTCATACCGTATGTATTGCCGATACAGATACTGATTGCAGAATAAGCCAGAGCATTGATTAAGGTCGCAGGTGCGGAATAGGTCAACTGCCGACTGTGTTTCCAAAACGCATACTGGATTGCCCGTCGGTCCGGCGTAAAAATTTTAATTCCGGATTTCAACAGAGAAGAAGACTGTTTTTTCAGTCCAGCGAGCTGGCCGCAAAACTGCCCTAACAAAAGTCCCCAAATTCCCCAGTGAAATATGCCGCAACCAATGATGATTACATTTTGCAACACCGACCGGATTACATAAACTCTCGCCATGATCCGATACTCCTCCGCTCGGTTGTTGTATGCATTGAGAATATTGACCACGCCGCTGATCAGCAGCAGAAAAAAGCAAACCCATATCAAAGCAAGTAAAGATCGGTCCTTCCCCCACAGAAGCAAATAAAGATAAAATCCAAGAGTAACACAGATACTTCCAATAACGGCAATTAAAAACGAAAGCTGAATCAGTCCTTTGATTTCACCTCTGCGGGAAGCTGAAACAATGGATATTTCATATCGGCCATTGATGACACCGGAAAAGATATTGATAATGGAGAGAATGAAAGTGAAGAAACCGATATCTGCCGGCAGATAAAGTCTGGTGATAATTAAAGAACAGAGAAAAACAATTCCCTGAGCCCAAATTGATCCTGAACTCAGAACAAAAATGGCATTCAGAAAATTATTTTTCTTCAAGCGATTACAGATGTTGTTCAAGGTTTTCATAACAATTTGCAGCGATCATATACTCTTTGTGCACAATAGATTCCCGCAGTAAAAATCAGGACCAGGGAAAATGATGTGATCACAGTATAAATATTGGAGGCAACCATACAGGAAGCCAGACGAATGAAAAAATAGCTTCCCCAAAAGCCGATGAATACAGAACGCGTATTGATCAAAATTCTTTCAAGCTGAAATGCCAAATAATAACAAATACAGATCAGGCCGGGAGCAAGCAAATAGCCGAAATATAAGAAACAATGACCGGAAATAGGCAATAGGAAACCATTGGAAGCTCGGTTATCTGTGACAAACAAATTATATAATATCGTAGTTGTATCAAGAGAAGAATCTTTCACGAGAAAACTGATTCCGATAAAAGGGCGCAATAAATCCAGCAAAAAACGTTGTATTGTAAAAACGCCTTCAGACTGCACGGCAAAATCAAAAACAGAGGCAATTGTCAGGGGGCCAAGCAGATACAGTTCCAGATTTTTTGTAAGTTCGTAGCCGTTAAAACCAGTTTCAGCGATTGCACTGCCATAAGAGTCCATCTGAAAAACATACAGATGTTTATACAATGACAGAAGAGTCAGAATTCCCAATGCGCTCCCGGTTAGAGTGATGAAAATATATCGCCTGTGTTCCGGAAAGGTTTTGCATAACAAGAAAATACAAGCGAAAGCACTATATACCTGAGTTGATCTCTGCTCTCCCACAATTGTCGCAATATTGATAAAAGCGATCGCGAGTAGCAGATTAAGCCCCAGAAAACTTTCCCGTTTTCGTTTGAGCATCAAGGTTCCGGTAATCATCATACAGCCTAGACCGGTAATAATGATCTGCCGGAGAAAGTATTCCAAGGTAGAGAACTCCTGTCCCCCGAAGCGCTCTCCCGTTCGAGCAGCGATTTTAACAAAATTCAAATTTTCCCGGGCTTGGGGAAACAGAAACCAGATTCCCAAAGCAAACAATACAAACAGCATGTAAATGCCGTATCCTTCTGTTGGGCCAAGTTTCTCTCGTTGTTTCTGTTGAATTTCCGGGGGCTTCATCCTTCTTATAAAAAAAGCAATGAAAACTGATACAATGACCAATTCATAAAGCAGGAATAAACATCCCGCTGACAAATACATTCTATTTAATGGATAATAATATGAGAATTGATATACCGGCCACAAACTAAGGCAGACTGGCAATAGAACATAGCGGGCCATGACGACCAATAAGAAAATCAGCACGGTTATGGAGTTGCATTTTTTCAAAGCAGGAAAGATAAGAATATTGGCTGTCCCCAATGCTCCCATTGGTAGAAATGGTAAAAAATAATAGTCATTCTCCGGGGCTGTTGCACAAAGCAATATTGCTAATAAAGCAGAAATATTATATCCGGAAATAAACAGACGTTTCAGCATAGTGCAATTATGAAATATCTCGGTTTGCAACAACCATTACGCAGTCTGCACAAGCCGTTTTCAGACCAATTCAGAAGTAAATTCATCTGAATTCAAGAAGTTTGTAACTTTCTGGTCAAAAATTGCATTTTCCCTGAAAACTTCTACCAGAAAATCATCGCAGGCACGTTGCAGTTTTTCTTTATCAATTGCCGTATAATAAGAATAAAAATTGTCAGCAACATGTTGGCTATCAAGGTCCATGGTATATCCAAATCCCACAGACGCTTTCTGCATATAGGTATCCGGACAGACCAGAATAGGCTTGCACAATTTGGCTGCGTAATACAATTTATTGGAGAGAGCATAATCCAACAGGGGAATATGATTCCCGTATAAATTGGAAATTACATCGCTCTGCATAAAATATTCAACTGACTTTTCAGGAACGAAGTAACCTGTCAACTGAACGTTTTCAACCTTTTGTTCTCTACAAAAATCAGCCAGCTCATCAGCTCCTTTTCCAATAAAACGAAGTTGAAAACGAGGATCATTCCGGAATGCTAAAATCAATTTTCTGTTCTGCTGATGAAATCGAATTAACCCGATATTTGAAATCACAATCGGTCGTTTCCGAGTTGAGAAATTTCGGCGGGATAATTCAATCAGCGATGGTTCAATCGGATTATCATTATGCACTGAAATATATTCTCCCGACGGCAGAAAAGACAAATAACCTTTGGAAGATATGACATTCAAGCCGGAATGATTTACTAGTTTTTTCTCCCACTCCCGATACCAGCGATATTTTTCATAAGAATAATCCCGGATGTCCAGTAGATAACGCCCGGAATACTGTGTGCATAGCAGTTTCCCAATCAACACAGCCAATGGGGTATGCAGGATGACAACCCGACTGTAGTCATTTTTCTTCAGTATTTCCGCCGCAAAAAAACTGAACCTTACATAACCGAGCAGTTTTTGAAATTTATTTCCGGAAGCACAATGAAACGCATAAATATTTTCAGCGCCGCTTTTTTCCTCCACATTGCTCCGATTCCAATAGATAACATCATATTTGCCGACAAACGACAGATATTTTTTCAGATATGGAACCAAATAAAGGTTATCCAGCGAAATAAAACAGACTCGACCCATTATATCCTTTTTTCTTTAAGTATCAGAAGTTCTCAGTTCATTTTGCTGTAATGAAAATCCAACAGCCAATGATAGATTTTTCTCAGCGGCAATTTCATTAAATTTTTATAATATATTTTTTTCAAGGAGGTTCTGGCGGCTGCCCGGCGGATTCCCCTGTCCTTCAATTCTTTCAGAAAAACCGCGCGGTCCGGATGTAATGCAAAAGGCGTACGCAATTGATTATTCCCGCGAACAGCCTCTTCGATAGGACGTTCGGTCCAGACAAATCTCTCCTTTACCGCCTCGAATAACTTCCGGCCTTTGTCGGTATGCAGCAGCGCCAGGGAAATTCCTCGATTGGGAGGCAATTCCGGTAATGCGGAATAATCAATCCCCCAAAAGTCGCCAAGCGTGATATCCCCGACTCGCTCCGGACAGGCATAAGGACAGGAATAACAGTTCACACGAAATGACAAACCGTACATGAAAGCCAATAAATACCAATCCAGCGTACCTTCGCAGGAATATAACCTCTTTGATTTCTCAAAGAGCTTAAAGCAATAACCATTCCGTTGACGGAACATAACATGTGTATAATGTCTTGATCCAATTATTTCCCGGAGGTAGTCTGCAAAGAGATCATAGACCGGTACGCCATGGCAGACCAGATCTACCGTCAGCAATTTGTCATATTCCTGACCAAGAAAGCCATATAATCCTGCAATTTGACATGGAGTTCCGAAAACCAAAACAGTGCGTCCCGCTTTCAATCGGTTCTCCACAGTCGAGTAAACCGAACTGAAATCGCTCTGAACATATTTAGACCCGCAGAAGTTCGCCGCAACCTCCCGGGTTTCTGCAATCGTATGAACCAGCTTCCCATCAGCAGTGAAACCTGCACCGACAACTACACCGCCTTGTTCAAGAACATAGTCGGTGAAGCCTTGAGCGGCGCCACCGGAAGAGGAACGTGCCGCCTTCTGAACATCCCGTAACCACAGAGCGATGGCATGTCCGGGAGTTTTCCTGAATGGAGGTGTCACAACCGGACAGGCTTGACGACACATTCCACATTGAATGCAAAGTTTGTCATCAACCACGGTACGCCGACTCAATCGCTCCGGATCGAATTTCAACCGCACAGCCTGTCGGGGACATTTCGCAATGCATGCACCACAGCCGGTACACTTATCTGCACTGCAGATTTCTGTAATTTTTCCCACTGCTGTCATTTTGCTGTTTGATGGATCAACACTTGCAAAATCCGTTCACACGCAAAGCCATCCCCATAAGGATTGACGGCATTGCTCATAGAGGAATAATATTCCGGATTTTGCAGAAGAACCGTTGTTTCGCCGACAATTTTATCAAAATCAGTGCCGACCAATTTCACTGTACCTGCCAGAAGAGCTTCCGGCCGTTCCGTTGTATTCCGCATCACCAGAACCGGTTTTCCCAAACCGGGAGCCTCTTCCTGAATTCCGCCGGAATCGGTCAATACCAAAGTGCTTTTCTCCATCAGATAGACGAAAGGCAGATAATCTAAAGGCTCCATAAAAAACATATTTTCCGGGGGCCTGTTGCCGAATACCTCCTGAATCGGTTTCCGGACATTGGGATTCAGGTGCATCGGATAGACGAAATCGACATCTGCATGCCGTTGTACCAACGTCTTTATCGCGGAGCAGATAGCCAGAAAACCATCACCGAAGTTTTCCCGCCGGTGGCCAGTGATCAGCACCAAGCGTCTTCCCGCCTCTATCCGGGATACTGGATAACCGGCCACTCTCAGAATTTCAGCTAACTGCTGCTGCATGGCCTTCGAGTTTGAAATTTTTGAAACGACCCAATGCAGAGCATCAATTACGGTGTTTCCGGTAACGAAAATCCGTTCATCCGCAACATTTTCTTTGAGCAGATTGTCACGGCTCAGAGGTGTCGGGGCAAAATGGTATTCGGCAATACGTCCTGTGAGTTGCCGGTTCATCTCCTCCGGCCACGGACTGTAGATATCGTGCGTCCGCAACCCTGCTTCTACATGCCCGACCGGAATCCGTTGATAAAATGCCGCCAACGCTGCGGAAAAAGAAGTAGTAGTGTCGCCATGTACTAAAACTACATCCGGCCGCTCTTTCTGCAATACCTCTTTCAAACCGCACAGTACTCTGGAGGTAACATCGTACAAATCCTGTTTAGCCTGCATGATATTCAAATCATAATCAGGCTCAAGTTCAAACAAATTCAGAACCTGATCCAGCATCTGACGATGCTGCCCGGTAGAACAGACCTTTACATCAAAATAATCAGGACGCTGCTGAAAAGCCTTTACTAACGGAGCCATTTTAATTGCTTCCGGCCGCGTTCCAAAAACCAGCATTATTTTTTTCATAATATCCTTATATTTCCAAAACGATTTTCAATTATTCCAGTCAATCCCGGTATTCACGCCCGATATTGAAATTCTCCAGCGCAATCTGACCATCAGCAAATTCTATGGCAAAAATGAATTTTTCCACTTCCGGTGGGAAACGATCCAGCAGAAAGACTGCCTGTTGTACGGTATTGAACCGCAAACCGTAACATGTTTTGACTAATACGGCATCAGCAAGTCTGCCGGATTGGTCGAAACAATATGCATAAACGTTCAATTCGCTTCCCGGAGTTCCTCGAAATCGAAGACTACCCCAATATATTCCGTTTGCCGGCTGTCGTAATTCAGAAATAACGATTCCCTTCCCGCGGCCGGAAAAATAAATGGCATTACTTTTCTCGCCTGTACGGTTGGCGCTCAGTTCCAATTCTTCCCGATTACCACGACCATCATTAGGAACCCAGCCGGCAGGAAACCATAACGGCTGTCGTGCAAATCCTACCCCCTTCTCCCGCAGGGTATGCATCATCGGGTGTGTTTCCGGAATTTTCCGTAATATTTCAAAACAATCCGTCAAAACCATTTCCATTCCTTTCTGCCTGTTCGTATTTGCAGCATTTCTGGAAATGGAAAAAATCTGAAAATATTTTCCCTGATATTCCTGTTTCAGCGCGGGTTCTGATGCTTTTAATTTCTGCAAGAGGCCAAACTTGTCCTCCTGTTGAATGTAAACAAGTAATAACTGCTTGTAATAGGGGGCTGACCATTGGATGCAATTAATCCACGCCGCAGCGTCTTTCGGCAAATCGATACTTGTTCCCTGTCGCTCAGCGGAAAACAGAACACGGGACATCCGCTTGTCGGAAGACAATACCAATCGGGAGCCAGAAAGCGGCGATGGGAGAGAGCGGAAGTATCGTATAAGTTCCGTTTCCATTCTGGTTCGCCTGCTCAGGCGGATCTCTTTCAGGAAGCCGCCGAGGCAGATGCCGAAGACCAGCACGAGCAACAGCATCCCTCGCCAGCGCCGCACCGGGGTGGGGCAATTATGCCAGCTCCAGTGAAGCAGCCAGACCGACCAGAAAAGTGTCAGGATGCCAATTCCGATTACATAACGGAAACTGATGACCGCCGGATTCGGAATCCGATTCGCCATCATGAAAAGCAGCAGCAGCGCCAGAAAGCCTTCCATTCCGGTCAGCTTTTTCCGCCACTCCCCGGAACGGAATGCCGTATATAGAAAAATCCCCGCTCCCAGCCAGCCCAGTATTACCAGCGGCGGGAAGCAGGCCCCGAAAATGCGGTTCAGGGTTTCAAGCATTTCAGCCCCACAGTCCTCGCAACCGCCCCGTAAAGGCTTCCGTGTAGTATTCCAGCGGAATCCCGAGCAATACAGAAAGCAGGATTCCACCGACGGCTCCGCCAAGCAGGAAAAGCAGAAGCGCCCAACCGGTTTCACGGCGCTCTTCCGCATTCAGCCACAGGCGACCCAGCAGAAAAAGCGGAATGAAAAGGAACAGCTCCAGCGCCTCATACCGGGCAAGTGCTGCCAGAAAAGCCCCGGCCCCGGCTCCGCCCCAGTAAAAGCGGTTTCTGCGCCGGAAGCCGCAGACAGCCAGCCATAACGCCAGCGTCATGAAAAGCAGATACAGGGATTCGCGCTGGATTTCCACGGAAAGCTGTATGAATTCAGGAACAAATGCACAGAACAGTGCCGCCAGCGCTCCGAGACGTTTATCTCTGAAAAATTCCCCCGCCAGCAGAAACACCGCCGCAATCAGTAAACTTCCGGTCAGAACATTGACCAGAATTCCGGAGGAATAGGCGGAAAGACCGCACAGCATGCCGCGGCTGACGCTCCAGGGCAGCAGCGGCGGTATCCAGGCGGCCTCGCTTCCCTGCAGCGCCTGAAAACCGCCGGTCAGCCAGAGTTCCGCCTGACGCAGGTATAAGACGCCGTCGCGGGAGATCATCGGCTCCGCCCAGTGGCGCCACAAGCGGAAAGCGCCTCCCGCCGTCAGGGCGGTGAGCAGCAGCCATGCCCAGCCATGCCGGAAGCGGCTCAGCTTGTCCAGTTTTTCAGGACAGGTGGAGATGATAAAATTTTTCAGTGGAGTCAGGATCATCACTGCCGCATTGAGAAATGCGAAAAGAACAGACTGTTTCGGAAAGGAAACAGTTCAGACGTGTTTGGGGTTGCGTATTGTGCTTCGAAGCGTTATTCCGTCAACTTCTTGAGTTTTTCGGCGGGAAGCCGGTATTCGATATGCTGTCCCAGCAGCGTTACATTCACGATGATCGCATCGTGGGCGTCGTCCCGGCGGACCACCTCCGTGACCAGCCCCGCCAGAGAGCCGGAGGTGATCAGCACCTTATCCCCGTGGCGGATGCCGGGATTGATCAGGATCGGCTCCGTTTTCGCCAGCGCCTCACAACGCTGCAGCGTATGAAGTTCATCGATCAGCAGGGCTTCCCGGCCTTCGTCGAACTGCAGGTCGATTTTGACGATTTTCTTTTCCCGGATCTTCAGGTCGGCGGCTTCGAAACGCCCCAGGCACAGAAAAAGATAGCCGGGGAACATCGGCACTTCCGTAATCACTTTGGTGGAGTGCATCATATAGGCGCGGGGAACCACCGGCAGATAGCAGGCGATCCCGGCATTCCGCAGTTTTTGCGCAACCATTTTCTCCGTCCTGGGGTGCAGATAAGCATATCCCCAGTGACGTTCCGGCTGTTTTACGATATCGATTTTATCCATGCGGATTTAAGGCCGAGAGGCGGATTTTTCCCATGCAGTGGCATCCTCACTTGATCGTCCCGACCGAGTAAGGATGCCGTGTCAACGGCGGCTGTTTTTCGGCGCCGCCTGAAAATAAATAACCGTAAATCCTATTCAATCTGGAAATTTACGGCAGTGGAAACAAATCAGAAACGGTTTACGGTTCCCGGACACATTTTCCCCGCGATCAAAAAAACAGGCAGATATTGTAGCCGAAAACATAATCCTTTTTCCCAAATAAGATAAACCTCGCTTAATATAGTCCGTTTGTCCGGAAAATCAATTGTTAAATACCGCCGTTCGGAAAAAAATGCCCTCCTGCATCATCAGTGTCCTGCAAGCCGGGCGCAGGATGCCGGCAAGGTGCGGAATGACCGTCAGTGCCGCATCATTTCCAAATGTTTTTCGGGAAAAAATCAGAAAAATCCGGAAAATCGCAATGAGTGCAATCACTTGAGAAGGCAAATCACCTGAAAGCCCGCTCCGGCAGGGGAGCGGGCAGGGGAGCCCGCGGCGGGATCAGGGGCGAAGTTCTTCAATTTCCGCTCCGATGGCGGTGAGCTTGGCGCAGAGGTTTTCGTAGCCGCGGTAGATCACTTCCGCCGAATGGATCGTGCTGGTCCCCTTCGCGCAGAGCGCCGCGATCACCATCGCCATTCCGGCGCGGATGTCCGGGCTGGACATCGTGACCGCGTGGAGCTGTGCCTTGCCGGTGATCACCACCCGGTGCGGGTCGCAGACGATCGCGTTGGCTCCCATGCTGATCAGCCGGTCCGCGAAGTAGATCCGGCTTTCGAACATCTTCTCGAAGAACATCACCGTGCCGGTGCACTGGGTGGCCGCGACGATCGAACAGCTCATCATGTCCGACGGATACTGCGGCCACGGGCCATCCGAAATCTGCGGGATGTGACCGCCGAAATCGCATTGGATTTTCGGCTGCTGGCCGCCGGGCAGGATGATCCGGTCCGAATAAAGCTCCATCGCGACGCCGAGCCGCTCGAACACGCGGCGCAGCATCCAGTTGTGGCGGGGCGCGGTGCCGTGCACCGTGAGTTCTCCGCCGGTCGCCGCGGCCAGCGCGAGAAAGCTGCCCGCTTCGATATGGTCGCCCGCGATCGTGTAGTCGCAGCCGTGCAGTTTCTCGACGCCTTCGATTTCGATGGTGTTGCTGCCGGCCCCGGTGATCCTGCCGCCCATCGCGTTGAGCAGTTGGGCGAGGTCCTGCACGTGAGGTTCCCCCGCCGCGTTGTACAAGGTGGTTTTGCCTTTGGCGGTGACCGCCGCGATCAGGATCTGTTCGGTCGCGGTTACGCTCGCTTCGTCGAGGAAAAGCTCGCGGCCGAAAAGCCCGCCGGGAGCGTGGAAGCGGTAGGTTTCATCGCCCGACATCGCGGAACCCAGCTTGATCAGTCCGTAGAAGTGCCCGTCCAGGCGGCGGCGGCCGATCACGTCGCCGCCGGGCGGGAAGAGCTCGGCGGCGCCGCAGCGGGCGATCAGCGGAGCGGCGAAAAGGATGCTGGTCCGGTTCCGGGAGCACATTTCGCGCGATACCTTGGTGGTCCTTATGTCGCGGCAGCGGAATTTCAGCACGTGGTTTTTAAAGGAGAATTCCGCCCCGAGCTCTCCGGCGATGTCCAGCATGGTGCGCACGTCGAGGATATCGGGCACATTGCGCAGTACGCACTCCTCCTCGGCCAGCAGCAGCGCCGCGATCATCGGCAGCGCCGCGTTTTTGTTGCCGCTTACCGTAACCGAACCGCGGATTTCCGCGCCGCCCTTCACTCTCAAACTCTGCATGAACCCCAGCTTTCCATTCTATTGCTTTGCCATGCTGTAAATTTAATTCCAACTTGTCTTATGTCAACCGGAAATATGAATTTACCGCCGTTTTTATTTCATTAAGGACTTGAAAATATTATTGAAGGCAGTATGTTAAGGATGGCCTAATTTCAAAAAAACTTAACCGGATGTCAATCAATGAATAGTGAAGAAGTCATTCCGCTGTGGCGTAAGATGTTTGAGGTGACGGATATCATGCGCAACATGAATATCTCGATCACCGATGAAATGCTCTTTTCCCTGACGTTCAACCAGTTGAGAATGATCAAGAACGTTCATGTCCTCAATCGCGACTATCCGGAGGGCGTAACCCTGAAAGTCCTGGCCGAATCGCTGGCGATCACTCCCGCCGCCGCTTCTGAAATGGTCGACGCCCTGGTACGCAAAGACGTGCTGCGCCGCGACCACAACCCGCAGGACCGCCGTGCCGTCGCAATCAGCCTGGCCGACTCCTGCCGCAAGCGCTTCGCGGAAGGGGAAAAGAATTTCGAGAATCTGACCAATGAGTTTCTGGCGACCCTTCCGGCTGCCGACCGCGACAGCTTTATCTCCACCGTCGAGAAATTCCGGGTTTTCATGCAGCCCTATAAAAAATAGATTGCAGTTGCGGTTTCCCAAAGGCAGCCCGGCGGTTTATTCCGGCCGGGTTGTCTGTTTTTTCAGAAGGGAACGCCATGTGCGAATCCCGGGAAGCCGGAGGCGTTCCTCGGAGATCAGCAGGCCGGCGAGCGTCAGGATTGTGCCTGCGATGGCGGCGGGCGTGAGCCGTTCCCGCAGGATCAGGGCTGACGAGAGCACGGTGACTACCGGAACCAGATAGATATAGAGACTGGTTTCGACGGGGCCGAGTACTTTGACGGTCCAGTTCCAGACCGCGAAGCAGAGGGCGGTGGCTCCGAAGCCGAGAAAGAGCAGATTGAAGAGATTGAGCCATTCGAAGCAGCGCGCTGTCTCCGGTTGGAAGCCGAAGAGGAAAAGCGCCGGAATCATGAACAGCCAGCCGTAGAAGAAGATCCGCCGGGTGCACAGCACCATATTCAGGTTGAAACCGGCGATCAGCTTGGTCAGGATCGAATAAACCGCCCAGATCAGCGCGGCCAGTATCGCCAGCAGGTCGCCGAGCGGATTGAGTTTGAGGACCGTGTTGCCGTTGAATACGATCAATGCGATACCGGCGATCGCCGCTCCGAAGCCGAGGAAGAACCGGCCGCCGGGCCGTTTCCGCTTCAGCCAGAGCCACGCGAGCAGGGCGGTGAAGAGCGGAGCGGCGGAGACCATGATGCCGACGTTGGAGGCCAGCGTATGGGTCAGGGCGATGTTTTCCACCAGGAAATAGAGCGTGACGCCGCTGAGGCCGGCTCCGGCATAGTACAGTTCGTGCCGAAGCTCCCGGAACGGCAGGAATTTCGGGAAAAAGGCCAGCAGCGACAGATAACCGATGGTGAACCGGATGAACAGGATTTCGACCGGCGAGAAGCTGCGCAGCAGCACTTTGGTCGAAATGAAGGTGGTACCCCAGATCAGGATGGTCAGCAGCGCGGCGAGGTGTCCGGCGGCGTTCCGGCTGAACGTCATGGCCTGGCCTCCGGCGTGAAGATATGGCGGTACTGGCCGGGGGTAACGCCGATCGTCCGCTTGAAAACGCGGGTGAAATGGCTCTGGTCGGCGAAGCCGGCGAGCACGGCGGCCTCGGCGGACGGAAAGCCCTGTGCCAGCAGCTTGACGACGCAGGAGATCCGGATGGATTCCAGGTAGCGGCATGGGGAGATTCCCCGGCTGCGGGTGAAAGCGCGCAGCAGCCGGTATTTGCCGATGCCGGTGCGGTGTGCCAGCTCGTCGAGCGTGATGTTGCGGGCGTAGCCGGTTTCCAGGAAACGGCTGACGGCGGCGAGCTGCGACTCCGGCACGGCAGCCGGGGGGAGCGGTACGGTCGGTGAACAGTCGCGCAGCAGCGTTTCCACCAGCAGCAAATACGCCTCCTCCCGGCGGAACGGATGGTCGTTGTGGAGGATCATCTCGTGCAGCTCTTCAAGCAGGGGCACGAGTTCGCTGTGCGGATGGAGGGGGCCCCGGAACACGGGCAGCTCCGGCGTTCCGGTGATCGCCCCGACCGTTGCGCGCATGGTTTCCCCGGAAACATGGATGCTGCGGTAGTCGAGCGGCCAGCCGTCCAGCTCCTCGCAGGAGTGGGGGTGCCGGGGATTGAAGAGCAGCAGGTCGCCCGGTTTCACCTCGAAGGTTTTTCCGGAGCAGAACAGCTTGCGCCTCCCGCTGACGATGCAGCCGATCACATAGTGGTCGTGGAAGTGGAGCGGAAAACGGTGCACGACTTCCCGGAAGGTGCAGATTTCGATCTTCAGCTCCGGGTCGCGCTGGATGGTTCTGGTTTCACGGCACATGATAATTTCCCTTTTGCACGCATAATATATCACCGCGCCGGAGGAATGTCTTGTACGATCTTGCAGGGAAGCAAAAAAGCGGGAAATCCGTGATTCCCCGCCTGCTGAATCCATCGGCATACCGGTAAGGTACTGCGCTTCTCCTGGGAGCAGGGCGCCGGTCCCGGAGCTCCGGTCCGGACTGGAAACGCATTGCAACAGAAAAACTCATGCGTTGGCTGCCTCCCTTGGCGGAGCCGGACCCCTTGATACCTCCCGGACCGCCTTACCCCGATCGGCCGTGTCCCGTGTCGGAGCTTCCGGTTCCTTTGTCCCGCCGGTCCGGGAGTCGCGCAGCACCTTGCCGGTACGCCGGTGGAGTCCCGGCGGATACCCGCCGGGCGGTTTGTTTACTTGAGTGCCGGCAGCATCCGGCGCGCCAGTTCAAGGCTGCACCGGGCGAGGGCGTCCTTGGCGGCGATCACATAGCTCGGCCCCGCGACCGTCTCCTTCTGGCGGTCGGAGAGCAATATTTGCTTGCCTTTGTAAAGGTTGAGTTCGAGCCGCGCAGTTGAGCTGGAGAAATTCTGGTAACGCCCGGAATCGGTGGCCAGCCCTTCGCCGAGGAACAGGAATTCGGCGTCCTGCCGGTCTTCGACCACTTCAAAGCCGAGGGCGATCAACAGCTTTTTGAGCTCGGTTTCGGCTGCCGGATCGATCGCGGGGGCGCTGATGCTCTCCGAGATCTTCACGTAGACCTTGCGCCCGTTTCCCTTGACGGTTCCGGAGAGTTCACCGGCGACGGAGAGCGCGGTTTTCGGCCTGGGCATCAGCTGCCGGGAACGGGCGGTCAGCTGTCCGGCCACCTTGACCGCCAGCTCGGAGACGAGATCGGTGGCGGCGCTGCCGCCTTTGGCGGCGGCCGGCAGGACCTTGCCGGTTTCGACGCCGATCAGCTTGGCGACGACGTAGTTGTTGTCGCCGCTGCGGAATACGGAGCCGGTGATCAGGATTTTCGCGCCGGTGAGCTGTCCGAGCTTGAGCTGGGTCTCCTTGTCCACCAGCCCGGTGGCGGAAAGGTGCAGTTCGGTCAGGATCTTGTCGAGTTCGGCGCGTTCGACCAGTTCGAAATCTCCCTGCGTCGCGAGTTCGACGGAGAGGAGCTCGGCGATCGATTTGCCGAGATTTTCATCCTGCGCCCTGGCTCCGCGCGAGTCGAAAGGCAGCACCGCGATGGTCGGAACCGGCAGGGAGGCCGTCTCCGGCTGCGGGGCGGGATCGGCCGCAACAGCGGCACTGTGGACGGTGAATACCGCCGCGAGGATCATCAGCAATCTGTTCATTATTTCATCTCCTTTAATATGGTTTGGATCAGTATGATATTTTCCAGCCGGGCCGGGTCGAACTCCGGGGAGAACACGATCAGGCGGCGGCGGCCGTCGCGCAGTTCGATATAGGAGGCGCGTCCCGTCCGGTCGATTGTTTCCTGCTTTTCACGGTATAAGACGCCGAGCGTGCCGGGAATCTTAGCGCGGACCATCCGGATTTCCCGCCAATTTTCCGGCAGCGCCAGCGGCAGGTCCGAACGGGTCGGGAACAGCAGCTGGAGCCGGGCGTTCCCATCGCCGGACAAAGTGTCCGTAAACAGGATGGGACACTCTCCGGCAGCGGACAACCCGGCATCCAGCAGAGTCCGGCGCAGTGCCGGCCGCAGGTCGAACCGGGCTTTGAGTCCGGCGAGCGGCCGGGGGGAATGCAACAGCAGCGGCTGCTTTATGTTGTCGGCGATCAGGTCGACCTGTTCCGACGCGCCCGGTTTCAGGGCGGCGAGGTAGAAAGCCGGGCAGCCGTCGGCGGTGCCGGCCGCCAGCACCCGGCCGTTGGCCGCAACCAGCTGGTAGGAACCGTGCACTTCGACCGGGACGGTGACTTCGCGCCCGGTCGTCAGGTCGAGCGGTTCGGCGGCGTGTCCGGCTGCCGCGAGCAGCAGCAACATCAAGCAGGCGGGAATCGTTTTCATCGGAGGAATTCCTTTCCTTTGGATATCAGGACCGTATCTATGGTGAAGGTGACCGGCTGGTCGGACTTTTCCAGAATCAGTTCCACCAGGCCGGAGCCGGAACGCAGCGTGACGGTGCCGTCGGCGGCGAGCGGGCTGATGCCGGAATTGGCGCCTTCCCCGACGCGCAGCGCAGGCAGCTGCCGGGCGAGGTCGTCCGGCTTGAAGATGAGCCGCAGCGATTTGCCCGCGGTCAGTTCCGGATTGAACTGCAGCGACACGCGGCACTCGAACGGAATCTTCTCCGCCGTGAATTCGAGCACCTGGTGCTTGCCTTTCTGCACGGGACGCACCCGGAAAAGGTCCGCGTCGGTGGCGAAACTCTGCTGAAGCGCCTGCGCCGGGTCGAGTCTTGCCGCTCCCTGCTGTTCAAGCCGGAGATCTTCGACGGTGATTCCCTCCTGACTGTCGGGCCGGCTGCCCCATCCGCCGCGCGGCGCGATTTCATAAAGTGCGTCCTCTCCCTCCAGCCACAGCGTATTTCCGTCGGGTGAGAGGTGGAAACGCCCGAAGCCGATGCCCCGCAGCATCAGTGACCGCTCCGGCCGGACGAGATTTATCAGCAGGAGCCGATGGTATTCGTCCCGCAACAGCAGATACTGCCCCTTGAGGCCGAGCGGTTTGAGCTTTGGCGGAAGGTTGCGGTCGGCGGCTCCCGGCAGCACCCGCATTCCGGGGATGAAATTCGGGGGGCCGGCAATCACCAGGAAAGGTTGTCCGGGCCCGCCGTCGACCGCAAGCAGTGCGGGGTAGTCCTGCCGGGGAGTGAGGATATGGCCCAGCGGCGTGTCGATGATGCGGGGAATGCCATGGAACTGAAGTTTCCGGCGGACCGCACCGGTGGCGGGTTGAATTTCATACAGATAGGAGCCGGCCTGCACCAGCAATGTCCGGGAGTCGGGATAGCTCCAGATCCCTTCCAATCTGCCGGGAGGCAGGTTCTGCCGATCCAATACCAATGGTTGATCGGGACTGCCGTTCGGTTTGAATTTCAGCAGTTGCCCGGGACCGGGACCGGCGGCATAGAACTGCCGCCCGAGCAGGGCGTAGGTTCCGGGACGGCGGAAGAAATCAGGCAGCGGAGCCGGGGCGCCGCCATTGGCCGGGATTCCGCCGTAGCCGCTCCAGATTACGGCCCCGGTGTGCAGCAATGGCACATTGCCGTTTCCGTAAGGATAGTTGTCAATACTTTCCGGTGCGGTGTTTCGCCATAGCGTGCGCCATTTGCCGGAGGCGGGATCGTATTCGCACAGTTCGGATTGCTTGCCGTTGCGGCAGATGCCGTAGAATTTCCCGTCGTATATCGTGGCGGCGGCAAAAGGGCCGCGGCTGGAGGCGGCGGGGGGAAAACGCAAATATCTGGAATATCTGCGCTCCTGTTCCGACGGATACCGGAAAATCGGCCGGATGGAAAAATCCGGGTTGAGCCGGGTGAGCTGTTCGGGCGTCAGCCGTCCCGCCGGCGAAAAGGGGGGATTCCGCATGGAACCGCTTTTCAGCATCGGCCGGGCGTCGAACAGATTGCCCGGATTCTCCGGTTCCGCCGTTTCGGCGCGTTTGACCGGCGTTTTCTGCCCGGCTGCCTTTTTCGGCGTTGGCGGCGGCTGCGATATTTCACCGGGACCGGTGAGTTTGAGGTTGCGCAGCTCCAGTTCCATATTCCGGGTCATGGCCTGTTCGTCGTCCGATATCAGCAGGAAAGTCATGAAGATGCGGTCAAATCGCCGGTTGCGGCCGCAATTCGGGCAGTTGCCCGCATCCGGTACAGGAAACGTGAGTTGGAATTTCCGCCACTGGCTATTGGAGTTGTCGGCGGCAAGCTCCCGGGATTGCCTTTCGATCCACATGGCATGTTTTTGCGCCTCCCGGGCTTCGGGAGTGCCTTGGGTATCGGGACCGCGCCAGACCCGGTAATCAGGATTGTCGCCGCCGAAGGTCACTTTGAACCGCGCTCCCGGACCGCTCAGGGAACGCAGTTCGCCGGAAAGCGTATAGTTTCCCGGTATGGCCACCGTATTCTCCAAAGTCAATGCGGTCTGGTTGTTGCGTTCGGCACGGAGCAGAACGCTGTTTCCTTCCGGGGAAATTTCGTACCAGTACTCCTCGGGAATGTCATACGGCGTATTGGCGGAGACATGCCAGCCGCCCTTTTCCGGCAGGAACCGGTATTCCAGCTCTGCCGCTCCGAGAGTCGGAAGCAGAATCGCCGACAGAAGAAGTGAGGGAAAACGCATTATAAGACCTCCGCTTTGGGTGTGACCTTGAATAGCTGGTGACGGGTGACGAGCAGTATCGAGCGTCCGTCCGGATCGGGAAAGAGCGTGAATAACTGCGGAAAGAACCAGAAAGGTGTCCGGGCGGGAGCATCAGGGCGGAACAGCAGACTGCGGATGTGGTTGCCGCCCGACGTATACAGCAGCCCGTTCCGCAAACAGGCGGCGCCCCATAACGGCGGCAGGTTCTGCCAGCGTTGCACCGGCGGGGTCTCACGGGCGGGAAGCAGCAGGTTGCGCGGCAGTTGCGGTTCCCGCTTGCCGCCGCAGCGGAATTCCCCCGATTTTTGTTTCAGGTTCCAACAGGCGACCGCATAGAAATCGGGGTGGTTGGTACAGAGCAGCACGCTTTCGCCGGAGCGTTGGATGTTGTCCATGCTTTCGTGCTGCGGTTGCAGCAGCAGACGCGACTGCAGCAGCGGTTCGAGGGTTCCGGCGTCGGCGTCGAAGCGGACGAAACCGCATTCGCCGATCAGCAGGAAGCGGTCCGGTTCTCCCGGTTCGGCGAAGAATCCGCGAAGCCGGAACTGGTATCGGCGGTCGGCGTTTGGGAATGCGCGGCAGGTATCGTCGAATTTGGAGAGATGCACCCGGCGTCCCGTCCCATCCGTCCTGCCGGAGAGCACGATCCCCTCCGTCGCGAACCAGATCCGGTCGTCCTTGCGTTCCACGCCGACCACCTTGCCGGGCAGGTCGGTGTGGAGCCTGACGGGGGCCCCGTCGAGCGGAAGTTCCGCCACCATGTCGCCGAGCCGCAGGAATGCGCTTCCGGCGGAGAGGGACAGCCGGTTGCCGCCGGGTTTCGCAAGCCGGTCCATGACCTGACGGTCGGTGACCGCATGGATGCGGGCATTTGCCCCGGAGGCCGGGTCGATCCGATGCAGCGTCAACGCATTGCTGCGCTTCAGCAGCAGCCAGACGGAACCGGAGGCGTCCTGGGCCGCTCCGGCGACCGGCATCAGCAGGTGGTCCGGGGAGGCGGCGGCCGGATAGAGCCGGCGGATCTCAAACTCCGGGTGAAGTTCGGCGGCGAGATCGACACTCCACGGCGGGAAATGGGTGGGAGGAAAGTCCAGAGCGCCGATTCGGGCGGAAACTTGCTCCGCGTAAGGTTTCCGGCTGTATTCGACGGCCTGTGCCAGCAAAGGCATAAGACGGTGGCGTTCAAAGAACTTCCGCACTCTTTCCGAGGAAAAACGATCGACCGGCGGGGGAGGCGGAGGGATGGAACGGCTGTCAAGCTCCCGCAGGAGGTCCGATATGAACCGCCAGGCGGCAAAGCCGGCGTCCGGCTTGATTCCGGCATCTTCGATCAGCTCCGTCCAAAGCTCGTCGTGTTCGGAAGGAAGGCGGCACGGCTTGCGTCGCAGCAGGACGGGACGCAATACGCCTGCCAGTTCATCACGGGTACGCGGCGGCGCTTCCCGCAGGGCCGCATAAAGATCGAGCCATTCCGCAAGCAATTGAAAGCCGGCCGGTTCCTCCTGCCGGAACTGCGGCGCCCAGACGCGGGCCTGCCGCGCGGCGGCATCCGGCGGCAACAGCCTGAGGTAGGCGTGAAGCTGCCCGCGGGTGTTGGAGTGCTCGTCGTTCAGGTAAATTGAATTGGGTACCGGCTTTTTTTCCCGGCAGGTGGCGATATCCCTGAACATCGCCGCGATTTGCCTGCTTCCTTGCGTAATGCAGAGCGCCGGGTTGAAATAGAACTCCGGCTGTAGAAATTTCAGTGAACCGTGCACATAATGGTACAGGGAAATGTGAATATCTCCGGGACGGTTCAGGCTCAACAGTTCTTCCCGAAGTTTGGTGTGGCGTCGTTGCAGATATGCCCGGTAGGCGTCGACGACGGGACGGATTCGGGACTGCTGTTCCGGCGTGAGGCGGTCACGCTGTTCATAAAGCGCATACAGGATCTGGTCGAGCGGTTCGCTGGAAAGGTGGGGAGTGCCCCGGGGAACTTTACGCCGGAACGTCCACGGATCGCCGAATTCGGGACCGAGCACCGCATTGACCAGCTCCAGACGTTCCAGCAGAAGCGGAACCGGCAGCGGAGACCGGCGGTAACCTATGGCAAGGCGGGTATTCAGCGCCCGGCGGTATTCGGGATTGTCGGGATCGAGCAGCCAGGCGGTACGGTATTGGGCGATCATGCGCTGCTCTTCTTCCAAGGGGCTGCTTTTGTACCAGCGGGCCTCCTCGAAGAAGCGGGCAGCTTCGGCTTTGCGGTCGTCGGAGGCAGCGGGGGGAGGGGGAGTGCGTTTCAGGTAGTGTGCCAGCTTTTCGAGCAGGGTTCCCGCCGGATCGTCCCCGGTGCTGTAAGCTTCGGCGGTGAACAGCACGGTTCCTCCCGGCGCGTAGAGCAGCAGCCGGCAAAAGTATTCGTCGGCGCTCCGGCCCGGACCGAGCTCCAGCGCCAGCAGCCGGGAGGCGGCGGCGAGTTTGCCGAAACTTCCGGTCAACTGCCGCTCCCGGATCAGGGTGTCGAGTTCTTCGCGTTCCAGCAGTACGAGCCGGTCGAGGCGCAACAGCCGCCGCTGGAATTCGTCGGCGGTGCGGTGAGCGTCGATCCAGTGGCGCCGGGGCAGGGCACGGTCGCGGATGCCGGTGGCCGACAGGAACACTGTTTGCCCCGGAGCTTCGATGAGAGTTTGTTTTTGCCGGATCAGCCCCGCAGCGGCCTGCTCCGGGTTTTCGGCGGGCAGCTGCTTGTCCGCGAGCCGGAAGCCGTTGGCCGGTTCGAAGATCAGCAGCCGCGCCCGCGCTTCCTCCTTATCCGCCGAAACCAGTACGAAAAGATCGGCCTTCAGCAGCGGGGCGAGACGCCGGACAGCGACGGAATCAAGCCTGTCGCCGGAGAGTTTGCGCTCCTGAAGCACCGCCTGAATCCGGTCGCGCTCGACAAAGTCGAATTCAGGGCTTGACGCGAAAATGCGGTCGGCCAGGTTCTGCCCGGCTTCGCCGCGTCCGAGCAGGGCGACCGTGGAAGCCATCGCCTGTTGCGCGGCAAGGAAAAAGAACAGGATGATCAGGTGTTTCATGGTTCCGGCTTAAATGTTGAGTAAACGTTTCTCGATCCGGTAATCCGCATCGCGGGCGGTATAATTACATCCTGTTTTCATTACGCCGATGTCGCGCAATTTGACGGTTTCACCGTTGCCGAGGGTCAGGGCGAGGCTGAATTCCAGAATCTGGTCCCGGTCCGGTCCCCGCTGCAGGCTGATTGCCCCTTTCAGGCGATCTGCCGTGAGCTCGAAATAATCGTCGGCGCCGGCCGCCAGCTCCAATATGGCTACTTGCCGGTCGTTCCGGTCGTAGACGGCGAGTTCGACCATCCGGGTGGGACGGCCGTTCTGCCGGTCGAAGGTGACCGGTTCGCCGTTGACCATGCCGATGCCGCTGTCCGGACTGAACAATGCGACCAGCTGCCGGAGCCGGTCCGCCGCTTCGCCTTCCTGCGCCTGCCGCTTTTCTTCGGAGGCCAGCTGCACGGCGACTCCCGCGATCAGCAGCAGCGAAGCCGCCGCCAGACCCCAGATGGCGCGGCGCAGCGGCCGGGCCTTGGCGCTCTGCATCCGGGAGCGCCGGAAAAACATCTGCTTGAATTCTGTGGCGGAGCAGAATTCCGAAGCAGGGGCCGGGTGTTTTTCCCGGGCCTGTTCGAGCAGTTCGTCGATTCTGTCCTTATTCATATTGCACCTCCCGGTATGTTTGCCGGAGCAGTTGTTTGGCCTTGTGAATCCGCTGATACAAGGTGTTGGGGGAGCAGCCGAGCCGTTCGGCGGCGGTCCTCCCGTCGAGATCGCTGAGCACGCCCAGCACGATCGCTTCCCGGTAAAGTTCGGGAAGTTCCGCAATCGCCGCTTCGAGCCGTTCCACATCGGAGCTGTCGTTTTCCGGAACGGCCGGAGTGGTGGCATAGGCGGCGAGTTTGCGCGATTCGCGCTCCCGCGCCCGCAGGATGTCGTAACTGGCGTTGACCGTGATCCGGTAGACCCAGCTCGACATTTTCGCATTGCCCCGGAACGTGTCGAATTTTTTCCACGCCGACAGCAGCGCCAGTTGAATCGCCTCATCCGTATCCGCCGCGTTGCCGGTGATCCGGTACGCCACGCTGCGCAGCATCGGCAGATGTTCATCGATCAGATGATTGAATACCGCTTCGCGATCATCCATTGAAGTAACCTTGTGAATTTTCCGTTTTCGCAGTGTAAGACGCGGGGAGGGAAGCGGTTCTTAGCGGCGGCGGGCCGGACCGGGAACTTTTTCGATGAAAACGTAAAAAGCCGCCCCGGCAGGAGGCGGCCGAACGTGACGGGAAATGTGTCAGTTGCCGCCGAGCAGGGCGATCGCCCCGGCGATGCGGCGCATGGATTCCTCTTTGCCGAGGATGTTCATGATCTCCGGCGCGCCGCCGGGAGTGACCGCAAGCCCGGCCACCGCGATGCGCAGCGCCCACGCGACGCGGGCGAGCTTCACCTCGCGGCTGGCGGCGTAATCGCTGACGAGGGCGTTGAGCCGGTCGAGCGACCAGTCGTTTTCGGCGTCGAGCAGCGGCTGAAGCTCTTTGAGGGTCTCCAGCGCGTTCTCCGGATTGGACTTGCTCTTCTTGTGGTTGTAGAGGGCGGTCTCGTATTCCGGCAGACGGTGCAGAAAGCCGGTCATGCTGGGGATGTCGCGGAAGGTTTCGACGCGCTGGTGCAGCAGCCGGGCGATTTCGGGCCACCGGGCCTGAAGCGGGGTGCCGTCGACTCCGGCGAAGCGTTCCGCCTGCGCGGTGAAATCCTCAAGCGGCATTTGCTTGATGTATTCGCCGTTCATCCAGCGCAGCTTGTCGTAGTCGAACACCGCCGGGGATTTGTTGAGGCCGTTCACATTGAAGATTTCCTCAAGTTCGGCGAGGGTGAAAAGCTCCCGGTCGTTCTTGGGGGACCAGCCGAGCAGCGAGATATAGTTGATGATCGCGCCGGGCAGATAGCCGTCTTCGAGCAGGTTTTCAAAGCTGACCGAACCGTGGCGCTTGGAGAGTTTCGCGATGGTGCCGTCCTCGTTGCGCCCCATGATCAGCGGCAGGTGCACATACTGCGGAACCGGCCAGCCGAACGCCCGGTAAAGCAGATTGTATTTCGGGGTGGAGGGGAGGTATTCGGAGCCGCGCACCACATGGCTGATCTTCATCAAGTGGTCGTCCACGACGTTGGCGAAGTTGTAGGTCGGCATGCCGTCGCGCTTGAGCAGGATCTGGTCGTCGAGCACCTTGTTCTCGATGGTGATGTCGCCGAACACGAGGTCGTGGAAGGTGGTGGAGCCTTCCTTGTCGATTTTCTGGCGGATCACATAGGGCTTGCCGGCGGCGAGGTTGGCCTCGACTTCGGCGGGAGCGAGTTTGCGGCAGCGGCCGTCATAGCCGACGGTTTCGGAGGCGTGTTCCTCTTCTGCGGCTTCCTCGGTTTTATCGCAGAAGCAGTAATAGGCCGCTCCTTTTTTGACCAGTTCTTCGGCATACTCCTTGTAAAGCGGCTTGCGTTCGCTCTGGACGTAAGGGCCGTATTCGCCGCCGACGTCGGGGCCTTCGTCGTGGCTGAGCCCGGCGAGCTTCATGGTGTTGTAGATGACCTTGACGGCGTCTTTGACGAGGCGGTTCCGGTCGGTGTCCTCGATGCGCAGCACGAATTTGCCGCGGCTGGAACGGGCGAGCAAATAGGCGTAGAGAGCGGTGCGCAGGTTGCCGACGTGCATGAAGCCGGTCGGACTGGGGGCGAAGCGGGTTCTGACTTCGTTGAAAGTCTCACTCATGATATGATAATCTCCGGTAATGGGTTATTGCAATTGATAAATGTACAATCGTTTGCGGGGGATTGCAAACTTCGGCAGGGAACGGGGCGGGATATTTTTATTTTTTTGCAGATTCCCGGTTGACTTTTCCGGAATTTCAACTACATTAAAGTAACATCATCAGTTGATACGACTAGCGTCCCCATCGTCTAGAGGCCTAGGACACAGGGTTCTCATCCCTGCAACTGGGGTTCGAATCCCCATGGGGATGCCATTTTTTTGCCTTGATCATAAACAGGTTACTATAAAAATGAGCGTGATACTCAATTAAGCCGAAGCAGTCTATTTAAGGCAGAATTGTATGTAATGTTGTATGTAACGGTCTGAAAAATAAAGGGAGCTTGAATCGAAAATGGTTCAAGCTCCTTTTTTATTCCTGCGGTTCAGTCGGCCCACGTCCAGCCCTGCCAACTTTCCATGTGTCTTACCACGCCCGGACGGAGCAGGCGAAGCATGGTTGCTGCGTAGGGATTATGGTTCGACAGGATTCTCAAATGCTCAGGAAGGAACAATTCAGGATGGGACAGTACGAAATAATTCATGTTTCGGAAAACAAAGAGTTCCCCGGCAGGTGAGCACAAGCGCCACTCTTTCGCATGTGTGTTTTCAGGCCCTTTTCGGCACTTCTCCGACGCGCGGGCGGCGGCCATCATGGCCTCGGTACATTTCCGCTGCACTTTGTTCCGCAGACGAGCGGAAACGCATTCTTTGCGCCCGCACGTCGGATGATGACGGCGGCAGGGCTGTCCGCAGATTTCGCAGGTCCCCGGCGGCAGCGGCTTGAAGTGCGCGCGCCAATAGTTCACCATGCACTCCTTGCTACAATATTTTCTTTGGTGTGCTGGAGTGAAACGAATCTCTTTCCTGCACCAGAGACAGGGAATTTTTACCGCTCTTGTGCGATGCTTCCGGGGCTTCTGCGGACGGCTCCGGGCCAGCCGGGAGAGAAGTTCATCCCGGCAGGCATCGGAACAGGTTTTCCGCTCCGGCAGCGCGGGGGCACCGCAAATGACGCACTCCCGCGCTTCGACAATCTTTTTAGGGCGGCTCATCGGCCCAATTCTCCGATTTTCCAACCCTCCGCCATGCTGCGGAGAGTTTCCGCGAGCTTGTTCTTGCGGTTTTCGCAGCGAACCTCAATAAAGCCGGTGCGGTAGCTCAACTCAATTTCTCCGCAGCGGAAACGGTATTTCTCCGGTTCGTGGATCAACTCGACCGGCTGTTTGTCCCCTGTGGACGCGATCCGGACCATTTTCACGATGTCGCGCTCGATTTTCATCGCCCCGGCAAGGTCATTTTCCAGCTTCAGCAGTCGGGCCGTCGAAAGCCGCGCATCCGAAACCGGAATTTCTCCTGTCCGGTATTTTTTCAAAGTGATTTCCGAAATTGCCAGCTTTTCCGCAAACGCCGCATTCGTCAGCGCAAGGTCCGCTTGAATCTGTTTCAGTTCTTCGTTGTTCATCTCAATCCTCGCTTTCTTCATCTTCGATTTCAGTGATTTCGATATCTTTCGCGTCGAATACGACGACCTCGACGTAATTCGTCAATCCCACCGAGGCAAGCCGGTTCAGCACCCGCACACCGGCGTAACCGGCAGCTTTCAGGTGCTTTTCCAGTCCGAAGCCCTCGCCCGAACCGGACCTGAAAAAAGTTCCGTTGTACTCCGCAATTTCCCGCATCTGCGCCTTGACTTCTTCAGGAGCCGGAAAGTTTTCAATCGCGGCTGCGTCATCTTCAAGATCGAGGTCGTAAAGGTTATCCGTCACTTCGCAGGTCAGCAGGTAGCGGGCTTCAAGCTGCCGCTGGATGTCCCAAGCGTGCTGAAGTTCATCCACGAAGTAGAAGCCTTCACCGAAATAACCCTCATCCCGGCTGTTGAGAAACCGGTTGTCGAACTTCTCGAACTTGCTGTTGGTCGCGTGATAAACTTCCATTTTTCAAACCTCGTATATTTTTCTTTGTTTCTGATATTAATATATACTCTTTTTCGTATATTTCAAGCAGCTAAACAGGGTAAAATATACTTTTAAAAAACAAAAAATTCGGGCGGTCTTCTGGCCGTTTGCGAATATTGCGGCGAAGAAGAGGGGGGAGGATACAGGAGGGGGGTGATGATGCAAGATAGCCGGGGGAAGAATATACATTCCGGAAAGTACGCCAAAGGGGGCCGGGAAGCGCCGCTGGCGCGGCACAGGCCGGAACACGGGAAAAGGCACACAAGCGGACGGGAGGGAGTGGAGTTCGCGCGCGCACGTCTCCGGGCCATTTTCCGCAGAAGTGAAAATTTTTTGGACAGGCGGCGACACTTCGCTTGACAATCGCGGCACATTGGTTCCCAAACAGGAGGAACCATGTTTGATTCGCCGGAAAATCTGAACCTGAACCCTGACGAGCTGGCCGCATTCATACGCCGCGTCTATGACGCCAACGCCAGAGCGCGCGCCGCCGTCACCGACCGGCTGCTCAGAGCCAAGCTCGCCTTCGACGCGCAATACTCGCCCGATGAGCTGGCCTACATTCACAGTGTCGGCGGCTCCGACTCCTATTACCCCATCACCAAGATCAAATGCACCACCGGCGCGGCATGGATCAGAAAAATCCTCGGAGGTTCGGAAAAGCCCTGGGCCATTGAACCTACTCCCGATCCCGACCTCTCCGATCCCCTCGTGCAGCAGATCGTGCAGGCCACGATGGCGGAAATGCAGCGCATTACCGCGATGGGATTGCAGATGACGCCGGACGATGCCTACGAATATGCCCGCGATGTCCGTGAGCTGATGGTCCAGTACCGCAACGAACGCGCCGCCGACGCCGCCAAAGAGATGGAGCGGCTGATCGAAGATGAATTGGTGGATGGCGGATTCAAGAGCGCATTCAACGAGTTTCTCGCCGACCTGCTCCCCTATCCCGCCGCCTTCCTGCGCTGCGTGAAGCGCATCGAGCATGTTTCCATGGTCGAAAGCGCGGAAGACTCCGGCGCGGTCCGGCTCGTCGAAAAGGAGGTGGAACGATACCGGTTCGAGCGGATTTCTCCGCTTCACGTATTTCCCGCCGCCGGGCAGAAGAAAGTCGACGACGGCAATCTGGTGATCGTTTCACTCTATTCGCTGAGCGAGCTGGGCAAGCTGGCCGGAGTTTCCGGGTACAATGCCACCGAGATCGCGGCGGTGATCGCCGAAAACTCCTCCGCCGCCGAGCCTGGCGACGAAACCGATCCGCTGGCAGCATACCCGGAAGCAAAGCTGTTCGATCAGGAACAGTACCGGCAAAACGGCAAAATCGCCGCGCTCGAATTTTATGGCGCAGTCCCCGGAAGGCTGCTCAAAAGCTGGTGTGTACGCTCAATGTCACCTGTGCAGGCTGCGGAATTTTATCCGGATTCGCCGCAGGTCCCGTTATCTCCCGAAGAGTTTGAGCAGAAGTTGCAGCAGGCCGCCGCCGAAGGCATCGCCCAAAGCGAAGAGGACGCGGCGGCGGTCAAGGTCCGGATCGCCGGTGTAGACGGCGTGGAGGATATTGACCAGCTCGAAGATTTGAAGTTTTACGAGGTGTACGCGGTGGTCGTGCGGAATCACTGCATCTACTGCTCGCTCTCCGCCGCCAGCCGGTACATCTATTCCGCCAGCTACCGCGCCAACATCGACAGCATTTGGGGCGAAGGCATCGCGGACCTGCTGCACCACGTGCAAAGATCGGTCAACTCGCTGATGCGCTCGCGGAACAACAATCTGGCGCTGGCCGGTGCGCCTCAGGTCATCATCAACACCGACGCCGTCCGCCTCAAACCCGGAGAGCCTTTGCAGATCACTCCATTCAAACAGTGGTTTGTTTCAGGTTCAGGATACTATGGCGCTCAGAAGCCTTTCGAGCTGATGCAGATTCCGGATGTTTCCGATTCCCTGAGCCGGGAGCTGGAAAAAGAACTGGTGTTCGCCGACCGGATTTCCGGGATTCCCGAATATTCGCAGGGAGTCAGCAAAGGCGCGGAAAATGGCGCAGCCGGGACCGCCTCCGGCCTCTCCATGCTGCTCGACGCCGCCAGCAACCAGATCAAAGACCCGATCAACAACATCGACGAAGGCCTTTACGAACCGCTGATCCGCGACCTCTACTACGACAAGATCAACGATCCGGAGGTGCCGAACTCCGCCAAAGGGGATTTCAAAATCCATGCGCGCGGCGCAATCGGACTGGCGTTCAAGGAACAGTCGCAGATCCGCCGCCGGGAGTTCTTCTCGCTGGTACTGCAATCGCCGCTCCTTCAGCAGATTTTGAAGCCGGAAGGCATTGTAGCGCTCACCCGCGAGGTGGTCCGCACCCTCGATATGCCGGTGAATGATATCGTTACCTCTGAAACCGAGTTCGCCGCCCAACAGCAGCAGCTCCAGTTGCAGCAGCAGGCCGCCGCCGCTCAGAGCGACGAGTTGCAGGCCGCGATCCAGCAGATCGACGAACAGCTTGCCGCCGGACAGATTTCCCCGCAGGAAGCCGACCGCGCCAAGCGGGCGCTGGCAGGAGAGATTCAGGCCGCACAACGGCAGCAGGGAGGCCAGCCGGTCCCCGGAGGGCCTGAAATGCAGCGTCAGGCAACCAGGGAGGATGCACGATGAATCAGGAGTTGAAGCCCGGTTATCTCGAAGCGCTGGAGGCATTGAGAAACAATCCCTCCATGAAGATCGTACTCGAACAGTGGCGGGATGAACTTGTCCAGATGGGACTGCGCATGATGCTTGTTTCTCCCGCCGACTTTTCCCACTGGCAGGGAAGAATGGTAGCATTCAACGAAGTGATCGCGCTTCTCAGCCGACAGGGAGACGAATTGAAGAAAATCAACCCGGAGACCGGCCGCAAGGCCCCGCCCGGATTCTTTTAACACACTGCCGGACACCGCCCACCGGCGGCCCGGCGCAGGAAAGGAAGTGAACCATGTCCGCAACCGTCGTCAACAATGGAGCCGAAACCGTCAACGCCGCAGGAACGGAGACGCAGAATCCGCTGGTTGAACTGTACGCCGGGTACACCCCGGAGATGCTCGCCACGCTGCCGCCCGAAACCCGTCGCGAAGTCGAAGCCGCCCGGAACGCCGCCAACCCCGCGCCCGCTCCCGTCCCCGGTCAGGAGCCGGGAACCGGAACGGAAACGCCCGATCAGGCCGTAGTCCCGGAAACGGATCAGAAGGCCCCGGAGGTTGCACCGGCCGATCCGACTGCCCCGGCGGAAACGACCGAACAGCCCGCAGAAGTCAATTGGGAAAAGCTGCTCGCGCTGCATCAGGCGCGTTATCAGACGTTGCAGGGAAAGTACAACGCGGAAGTTCCCGAATTGAACCGGCAGCTTCAACAGCTCCGCGAAGAGAACGCCCGGCTGAAAGCGCAATCAGGAGGAAACGGACAGCCCGCCGCCGGAAGCGAGAACGCCGGAGCCGCCGCCGGAAATCCGGCAATCGCGGAGCGCATCGCCAAGCTGGAAGCGGGCGGATTCGATCATGAAGCCGCCGTGGCGCTGGTGGAAGTGATGGGGGGAGCCGCTCCGGCTGCCGATCCCCGGCTGGATCAGGTCGCGCAGAACGTGGACCTGCTCCGGCAGCGGGACGAAGAAGAACGGCAGAACAGGATCAACGCCGCGCTCGACGCGGAACTCGGAAAACGCGGTCTTTCCATCGCCCTGCTCGAACAGCAGGGAGGAGCCGTCGACGAGTTCATGAATCAGTTCACCCGTCTCGACCCGGTCACGCAGCAGCGGGTATCCGCCGCGCAGGACTACAGCGAAGCGAGCAGCCGCGGTGACGTGGTCCGCATGGCGGAGATTCTCAAAGTCATCTCCGACCAGATGCGCGCGGAACAGGTGTTCTATGCACCGCCGCATTCCGCCGCTGCGGCTCCGCAGCAGACGGTCGTTCCGGCGGCTCCGGCTGCTGTCCCGCCGGTCCGGCGCGGCGCTCCGGCGCTTCCCCGCTCGGTCAACGGTGCTGCCCCGGCGCTTCCCCCGGCGCAGCGCGATCAGGCGACCATTCTGGCGGACCTCAATGCCGCCAACCGGAAATTCAACACCGGAGTCGGCGATCCCGCCGCATTGCTCCGGACTATCGAAAAATTGAACAAGGAACTGGCTTCCGCCCCGGCAACCGGCGGAGGAGGCCGATAACTGTAAAGGAGGCCTGTTATGGCTGCACTTTCCACCGCTCTGCACGGTAATTACATCCCGGAAATCTGGTCCAAGACCATGGAATCGCTGTTCTACCCGCAGCTGTTCCTCTCCTGGATCACCAACAACAAGCGCGAAGGCGAAATCAAGAATTTCGGCGACACCGTGAACATCCGGTTCGAGCCGGACGTGACGATCAACGACTTCACGCCGCGCACCGACCTCACCATCGAGGAGATCACCGCGCCGGAACTTGTCCAACTGCTGATCGACAAGGGCAAGTACTATGCGATCAACGCCGATGAGGTCGAACAGCATCAGTCCGACGTGCCCTACATCCAGCGCGCTGTCCAGCGCGCCGTGACCAAGCTCAAGGAGACCATCGAAGGCGAGTTCGTCAACGCGATTTACGCCGACGCCGCCGAAAAAAACTTCGGTGCGACCGCAGGTGAGAAATCCGGCGCGTTCAATCTCGGCATCACCGGAACTCCGGTTGAATTGACCAAAGACAATGTGCTCGACTGGATCATCGATTGCGGAACCGTCCTCGACGAACAGAACCTCCCCAACGAAAACCGCTGGATGGTCCTGCCGTTCGCCGTGGTCAACCGGATCAAGAAGTCGGAGATCAAGGAGGTCTACATCACCGGCGACAAGCAGTCGAGCCTGCGTACCGGCAACATCGGCATGATCGACCGATTCAACATCATCGCCACCAACCAGCTCAACAAGACGGGCGATAACTGGCAGCCGGTGTTCGGCCACAAGGATGCGATCAGTTTCGCCACCCAGATCGTCAAGAACGAATCCTGCCCGCGCGAAAAGCGGTTCGGCAAGGTCTACAAGGGCCTGACCGTCTACGGCTGGAAAACCGTCCACCCGGAAGCCCTCGGCTATTCCGTGGTTAAAATCGCCTGACATCAACCCGCGCCGCCGTCCGGTCCTCCGGCTCCGGCGGCGCTTACCAAAGGAGTCCAGTACATGAACGCAGCCCGCTTTATGAAAAATACCGCCACCGGCGTGGTGATGCCTTACAATCCCGCCGTGATGAAAGTTTCACCGCATGTGGCGGAATGCACCGCCGAAGGAGTGCTGATCGGCCGCGCGCCGGTCGCCGAAAACACCATGCTCGAACGCATCACCGAATTGCAGGCCAAATTCGAGCAGGAAACCCTCCGCTCCGGCCGCTTCGAGACCGCCGCGCAGAATGCTCTCGCCGAAGTGGAACGTCTGACCGGCGAAAACCAGGCGCTCGCCGAAGAGAACGCCGCCCTCCGCGAAAAAGTCGCCAAGCTCGAAGCCGCCGCGCCGCCGCTGTCGGAACGGCTCAATGCGATGAAAGTCGCCGAACTGCGCCAGTTGGCTGCCGAGCGCGGCATTGAGAAGCCCGACGACCTCAAGAAGGAAGAACTGATCGCCGCCATCATCGCCCAAGGGGAGAAGTAAGTCATGATCGACCGTTCGCTCGTGATCCAGTTGGCAAAAGCCCGGCTGCATGTCGCCGACCGGCTCGATCCGGTCGAGTCTGCCGACGTTCTGGCGCGGTTGCGGGAGTTTCTGGCTGACCTGAGCGAACGGAACGCCGCCGACATCACCGAAACCGTGATCCGGCGCGCCCGCGAACTGCTCGCCGACATCCGGGAGCGGACCGTCGCGGATATCTCCTCCGCAGCCGTCCAACGCGCCCGGGAACTTCTGGCCGAGTTCGGCGGCGACACTACCGCGCTGGCGACGCCGGATGCAGTCAAGCGCGCTCAACTGCTGCTGGCCGACCTCTCGCACAGTGTGCCGTTTCTGGAACGGAGCATCGTGCTCGAACAGGCCCGCGAACTGCTCGCGGACAGCATTGAACCATACCGCTGGCCGGATGACCAGTTGATCCGCTTCTACGATCAGGGCTTGCTCGAAGTGGATAAGCTGCGCAACGATATCGCCGGAACTTCGGATGTCACCGGTGACTTCGCCGCAGCTCTCGGCTGTTATGTCGCAAGCCGCGCCGTCGCGCAGGACAACGACTATCAGCAGAACAACGGCGCACTCTCCGAAAAGCTGTTCAGCCGTTTCGTCGAACTGACGATGGCGGCTCCGTTTCACTGGCAGAGTTCCGACCTCGAAGAGTATGCCGGACAGGGAATCGCGGAAATCCGAAAACTGCGCAACGATATCGGAATGGAGGGAACCGTCACCGTCGAATTTACCGAGGCGCTCGGTTACTATATCGCCTCACGCGCTTTCAATCTCGACCATGACCAGAAGGCGAATAACGGCACGGTTTCCGACCGGCTGTATGCAAGGTTCAATGAACTGGTTGCCGCCGTACCGTTCCGGGTGACCGACAATCAGTTGAAGGCGTTCGCCGCCGATGCGCTCGCGGAAATCCGCAAATTGCGCAATGATATCGACGACGCGGTTCTTCCATCTGAATTTCTGGAAGCCGCCGGATATTACACCGCGTTTCTGGCGGCCAACCTCACCGGCGATCAGGTCAGAAACGGCGGAGCCGTCGCGGAACGTTTCCGGGGCCGCGCTCTGGAGGCGCTGGCGCTGGTGCCGTATCACTGGACTGATGACCGGCTTGCCGCATTCGCCGCCGACGCACTCGCGGAGATCCGCAAGGTCCGCGCGGATGCCGCCAGCTACGGAGCCGGTGCGGAGTTTCTGGAACCTGCCGGGTATTATACCGCGTACCTCGCCGCCAACCTGACCGCCGACCAGCTCAAAAACGGCGGCGCGATTGCGGAACGGTTCCGCGTCCGCTTCGCGGAAACGCTGCAACTGGTGCCGTTCCATTGGGGAGATGAACAGCTTTCCGCCTTTATTCAGGATGGAATTGCAGCCGTCCGCCCGATGCGCCCGGATATCGGCGGAGCCGGAACCGTGACCGTCGATTACGCCGACGCGATCACCCGGTATGCCGCCGGGCGCGCCGTGCTGGTCAGTCGCGACCTGGCGGCGGGACAGGCGGCGCTGGCCGACAAACTCATGCAGCAGTTCCGGGAACTGGTCTCCGCCGTACCGATGCAGTACCCGGAGAACCGGTTTGAAGAGTGGTTCGACCGCGCGACGGCGACGCTGTACTCCATGCGTCCCGAACTGATGCTTGACGCCGCCGGGATGTGGGAACCGGAGCCGGAGAGGATACCGGAACGTTTCTCCGAAGCGATTGCGGATTATATCGCTTCGCTGGGATTTCTGTTTTACAACCGCGTGAACGAGGCGGCCCCGTTCCGGGAACTGGCCGCCGCCGGATTCCGGCAACTGTAGGGAGGTGTCGCGATGTATCAGATCAAAGAGCTGCTTCCGGAGCTTCTGCCGCTGCTTCCGGGATGTGAAAGCCCCGTCGCCTTGCAGGCGGTACGGGCCGCCGGGCGGGAGTTCGCCCGCGAATCGGGCGCTTATCTGGCCGCCCATCAAGAAGAGTTGTCCGAAAGTGTGGAAGCGGTCTGCGTGGCGGTGCCGGAGGATGCGGTAATTTTCCGGATCAACCGCGTTTTCTGCGGGAAGCGGATGCTGGCGCCCCGTTCCTACCGGCTTGATCCGGCCAACCACACCCGGGTGCTGCTGGATAAGCCGACCGGGCAGAAAGGCGAAGTCATCCGTGTGGAGTATTCCATGCTGCCGACTCCGCTGTGCAACGCCTACGCCGAGGAGTTTTTCAACCGGTACTGGGAGGCGGTCAAGGCAAAGGCGCTGGCGGAGCTTTTCGCCATGCCGCAGAAGCCGTGGAGCAACGGAGAGTTGTCCAGCTACCACCGGGCCGCCTATTTGCGGTTCAAAGCGGAGGCGATTGAAGAGATGGAGTCGGCGGGAAAGCCGCTCGATCAGCATTGTACGATAACAGGAGCGAGGTTTTTCTGATGATGCAGCTTAACGTGACGCCTGATTTTAAAAAGCGTTCTCTGAAATTCAAGCCGGAATTTCCGGCGGCAGCCAAACTGGAGAGCGTGGAACTGGTAATCCCGAATCCGGACGGGGAAATCAAGACCGCCGGGCTGAGCTTTATTATCTATTCCGCACGCTGCGGCGGCCGGAAACTGGCGGTCTGCGACGCTTTCACCGGAACCGGGACGATTACCGGAACGCTCAATTTATGCACCGACAGAATGGTGGATGAATTTTATCACCTGCCGCTCGGTACGCGCCGCAGCTTTCACGCCGTATTGTGGTCCGAAGCAGACCAATGGATGATCGGAGCGGGCCGGATTGCGATTGCCAACAATCCGGGTTCCGACAGTATGAATCCCGCGCCGCTTCCGGCGGACCGTTATCCGACCTTTGAAGAGGTCGAAGAGATGATCCGCAACAGCGGCGGGCTTGACGAACCGGTCGTGCGCCGCGTCAATGGAATCGCCCCTGACAATGCCGGAAACGTTTCGATCACGATTCCGGGCGACGTTTCAGAACTCAAGGACAAGGACGGCCTGACGCTCACCGTCCAGCAGAAGAATACGCTCGCCACGCTTTCAACGACCTATGCGTCGAAAAATCATACCCATTCAGAGTATGCGCTCAAGAGTGAACTGCCCGATGTTTCCGGATTCATCACCGCCGACAAGCTGAATCTGTATCAGTTGAAAGCGGATGCGTTCAGCGGAAAATACGCCGACCTTTCCGGGAAACCCTCCGCATTTCCTCCAGCCTCGCATACTCACGCCGTCGCGGACGTGAACGGCCTTGCCGACGAGTTGAGCCGGAAACTGACTGTTCCGGCCGGAGGGAACGCCGGGCAATTCCTGATGAAAACCGTTTCCGGCTGCGGCTGGAGCAGCATTGATCTTGCCTCCTATATCACCATCACGCAGGCCAGAAACGAATTTGCGGCGAAAACTCATGAACACAGTCAGTATGCCCTCGCTTCCGCATTGCAGGATTATGCGGCCAAAGTTCACACGCACATAATCGGCGATGTCACCGGATTGCAGGACGCGTTGGACGGCAAAGCTGCCGCCGACCATAATCACGACTCCGTCTATGCCCCCAAGGAAGCGACCGCGGCGGCGCTGAATGCCAAACTGACGATCCCGGCGGGAGGAACTGCCGGACAGGTGATCGGAAAAACTTCGGACGGCTACGGCTGGATTACGGTGTCCGGAGGAGTTTCCAGTTGGAATGACCTGACCGATAAACCTTCGGCGTTCCCTCCGGCGACGCATAACCATGTAATCGGCGATGTGACCGGGCTGGAAAATAAATTGAATGAGAAGATATCTTCGGTCAATGGTCAAGTACCGAATAGTTCCGGTGCGGTGACGCTCCCCGTGGCTACTTCAAAAGCCGATGGGCTGATGTCCGCCGCCGATAAGGAGAAGTTGGACGGACTTGATACAACCGGTTCAACCGGCGATATGCTCAAATCGGTTTACGACACCGACGACGACGGCATCGTCGATCACGCCGCGACCGCCGACGCCGTGGGCGCGACCACCGCCGCGCAGGTCGCCGACGCGGTCGGCAAAGCGCACACCCACGCCAACAAAGCGACGCTGGACAAACTCGCGGAAACTGA
>NZ_QEKH01000035.1 GCF_003096415.1 Victivallis vadensis
TTTCCAACATTCTTTCATCATGTCGTCTATGAAACAATACACTTCGGTGATATAGTCTTCCGTGAGCATGCTTGAATACCTTTCTAAGTTGGTTGTAGCTAACCTAACTTAATCGATATTTCGGCTATTAATAGCCCAAGCATGCTCTTTTTCGTTTTTTACCAATAAAACTTGCACACGGCGTAATTTATTATTGCTGTATCGCCACAACAATATCGATTTCTTCCGGAAAAGCAATTTGCCGAAACTGCTGACCGACCTCGGTTCCCTGCTGAAGTCCAGTCGGATCAATTGGGAGAAACTGGCCCGGCTGTGCCGGAATTTCCGCTTCGGCACCCCGGAACTTCTGTTTCAGGCTTTTCCGGAATTTTTCCCGGAGGTGCCCCGGCCGGCGGAAGAATCTTCCGCCGAAGCAGCTCGCGCGTTGCGGAGCATCCTGCTGGCGCCTCCGCAGTTTGAAACTATGAGCTGATCATGAATACCCGGCATCGTTTTTCCCGGGAATGCCGGAAAACGCGTCTGAGCTGCCTCCGTCCTGATAATATCCGCCTGAAATATCAGAGACAGAAAAAGCGGGAATTTTGCCCTGTTTTATTGCCATGATTTCTTAAAGAAACTATACAACAGCGTTTTGTTCAGCGCACAATCATCTTCAGCGGAGCTGGCGGAGTTTCACAATAAGTCAGTCTTCCAACAACGCCTCGAGATGGAATGGATCGGTCGTTCGCCCTCTGTCACCTACAACAGAATGCCTTAGAGCTTATCCCTGAATAAAGAATCGGCATGATGCCGCGCCGAAATGTCAGTCGCGAAGCCTGATAAAATTGACGATACTGGAGGTATCGGCGATTTTAACGGGCAAACGAATGGCGTTCCGCCGCAAATCAGGAGGATTTGGCTTATTCAGGGATAAGCTCTTACACGCTTGGCCGGCATTTTCCGATTGACGGCTACGATCAAGTACTCCAAGCTCCGGCTTAATGATCTTTGCGTCCAAGTTCATCTGATTTTCCTTTCTCTTCATTGATGCTTTTCATATAGTATCCGGCTTGAGCTTTGTCAGATGAAATCTTAACTTTTACAGCATTTTCTCCATTCAACTTCATGATACGATGTCTACGCGACCGGTTGCTAAGACCAGAAACACCATGCGCAGATATCTCAAGGCCTGACGGCCGGCCGGCGGGAAGGCTGTGGGAAACGCATCAGATGAGGCCGGAGCCCGTGGCTATCTGATGATAACGTTCTCCCGGGCGGCAGGCGGTATCGCAGGGGAGCTCCAGCTCCGGGATCGCGGATACCTCTCCGGCAAGAAACGCCCGGACCCGGCGGCCGCTTTCGCGGAGACGCTCGGTCAGGCCGGAATTACGGATCTGGATGACCTCCAGCCCTTCCGGCCTGGCCTTGTTCAGCCACTGCCGTCGGAAGGCGGCCTGAAAACGTGCCATCAGGCGGAGGAGTCCGGGAAGCTCCTCACGGAGCAAACCGGCCAACTTTTCCCGGTCCCCCGCGAGGTAACCGGTGCGCAACTGATTCTGGTAATGCAGCTTGGCAATGACCACATCGAAGAGCAGCCGGGCATAGCGGAGATCGCCGCCGTCGCCGGATTCCGGCAGGGCCCGTTCACGCAGCGCCCCGCGGGCGCTTTCCAGCTCCCGTCGGCAGCATTCATACCAGTCGCCGTCCAGCGCGTTGAAGGAACGAAAGCCCTGTTGCATCAGCGGATCATCCCAGAAAAGCTGGGAAATGGTTCCGGCGCCGTTGTCGCGGCCGGGAAGCTGATAGTTGATCCGGCCGGCCAGCAGGACCGTTTCGTAATCGCCGCCGGTCACCGCCCGGTAGAGCCGGGCCGTCCGCCGGTCGTCACCGTCATTTCCGTAACAGAGATCGGAGGCCCATGCCAGGCCAGCCAGCATGGAATCGAATTCGCAATAGGCGCCGTCGTCCCCCCACATGGTGAAGAAGAGTTCCGTAAGATGGTTCCGGCGGCAGGATTCGATGCAGGGCTTCACGCGTTCGGCCGAATAGCGGTGATCATACCAGAACCGGTACCAGCTCCAAAGCCCGGAGGCCATCACCGGCCGGAAACCGAGCTTCACGTGGCGATCGATCATCCGGTCGTAGATTCCGGGATCGGTGTGGTAATAGTCCCAGTAGACCAGTTCGATATTCCGGGGAATCGTTTCGCGGACTTCATCCGGAATGACCGCGCAGCTGTCATAATAATCCCGGCTTGCGCTGCCCAGCCGGAAGTACATATCGCTCCAGATCATCGGATGGAAGCCGTATTTTCCGGCGAGTCCGCCGACCCGGGCCAGATGGCGTTTGAAAATCCCGAAAGGGTTCTCATAACCGTGAAAATCGAGGGAACGGCCACGGCCGAGCAGGTGTGCCTCATCCATGCCGATGTGAATGCGGCGTGACCGGAAGGCGCGGCTCCAGAAGTTGAACATCCTGTCGATCAGTTCGTAAGTTTCAACGTGATCGGTCAGCAGCACGTCGTCGGTGTCGCGGAAGCCTGCCGCACCCGGCCATTTGAGAAACTGCCCCAGATGGCCGAGCGTCTGAATGCAGGCGACCATTTCGATGCCGAACCGCGCCGCGTACTCATCCAGCTCGCGCATTTCCTCCAGTGAATAAGAGCCGCGCAGATACCCCATGCAGGGAACGCCGGGAAGCTCATACGTATCTTCGGTATACAGCATGACCATATTATAACCGAGAAGAGCGAGCTGCCGAAGCCGTTTCCTGAACTGCGGAACAGTGAAGACCAGGTTGCGGGAAACATCGAACAGGGCTCCGACCGTGCGGAAGGACGGGATGATGCATTCCTCCAATCCCGCCAGGGCCAGTCCGATTCCGCGGGCCGCCAGATGGAGCGAGCTGTAGGCGATGTGAAAGGCGTCGCCTTTTTTCGTCACTTCCAGCCCGTGGCCGCTGCGGCGGAAAAAGAGATTGGCCGCTTTCGGCGGTGCCGGGGCGATCGGATGGAAGCGGCCGAGTTCCTCCAGCATCGGATGCAGTTCGGCGGGGGATTCGGCGGAATTCCAGAACAGGGTAAAAGTTTTCATGGCTGGCTGCTTATTTCTGCGGGACGGTTGAATGCCGACCCGTCGGTTAATTTTTCGTCGGGTCGACATTCAGCGATTTCCAAACCGGCTTCAGATCGTAGATGACGCCTGACCGTGCCGCCTCGTCCAGCGCCAGCGCGACGACCGTGCTGCGGAGCCCTTCGTCGCCGCCGCACTGCGGAGCGGTATGGTTCAACATGGATTCCGCCAGAGCGGCTGCGATCACCGCATCGCCGCCGCCGTGCCCGTCGCCGGGGATATTGAGGGTGGTACGGCCTTCGTCTCCAAGCGTCCTGTACTGAATTTCCCCGGTGTACAAATCCACTTTCAGAGTACCTTCGCTGCAGGAGAAAAACATGCGCCGCTCCGGAATCGCGTTGCTCATGGTGACGAAGAACGCGGCCCGGACCTGATTGCCGAATTCCAGGATCGATACGGTGTTGTCCATCAGGTCGGTGTCGTCGGTAAACGGCGAACCGATCGTGTGGGGATCGAACCGGCTCCATTTCTGAAAGGTCAGGTCGCCGTATTTCCGGCTGATCTTCGCATTGGCCGGAATAAAGAAATTCCGGCCGCCGAAGGCCGCCGCCCGGACGGGCAGCGCACCGGCGAACCAGTTGAGCAGGTCCAGATCATGACAGCATTTTTCCAGCAGGTGCGGCCCCGATACGGAACGGTGCCGCCGCCATCCGGCCATGATCAGGCCGCCGTGTTCGGGACGGATGCTTTCGCTGGCGTCAATCGCCACAATATATCCGAAACGCCCGGAGTTGAGCAGTTCCCTGACCTTGAGATAGAGGGGGGCATACCGCAGCACAAAGCCGGTGGCGAACAGGCGGCCGCTCTGCTGGTGCGCGGCATGGATCGTCCGGCACTCTTCCATGGCGGTCGCCAGCGGCTTTTCCGCGAAAACATGCTTGCCGGCGGCAAAGGCGGCGAGAATGTGTTCCTTATGCGCACAGTTCGGGGAACAGACCATAACCCATTCAATCCCCGGAGCGGCGATGGCTTCCTGGTGGGAACCGCATTGCAGCGCGCCCGCGGCATCCCAGAGGCGCGCTTTTTCCGCCATCATTTCCCGGTCGGGATCATAGAGCGAGGCGACCTTGATCCGGCCGTTGCCTTCACGCAGCAGATGGTTCACGACCACATGCGCGCGGGCGCCGCAGCCGATGACGGCGATTTTCACTGTTTTTTCCGGATTCATTTTATATGCTTTCCTTGAGTTGAGATGACTGAAACGATGTGCCGGCGCATCGCCGGAATCGAACACTCCGCGTAGCAGGGGGCATAGGGAAAACACCCGGTCCGGCGCATGATTTGCCCGTATCTGGAATTGAAGGTGCCCCGGGCGTTGATGAATTGTCCCCAGAAGCTGCCGTACCAGCGCACATCCCGGTTCGGCGGCTGCCGGTTATTCAGATACTCCGCCGGGAAGAAGGCCAGCCATGCGGGCAATGAGTTCAGCCAGCTCCGCGTTGCGATGCGTTCGGCGCCGAACTGCTGAACGGCGATGTCGAGCAGCCGCAGGAAACAGCCACCGAGATATTCCGCGTCATCCAGAAAGGAACGGGGTGAAACGGCATTGGCAATGTGAAAGAACATTACCTTATTTTCCCGGAGGGCCGATTCGTGTCGCAGCGAACCGCACTGGTAACCGTCCAGGCTGCTGCGGTCCAACCAGTCGCGGCGGCAACGGGCGTCGAGCGACTTACGAAATACTTCAAATGCCTCGAGTTCAAATGCTTCCCGGTTGTCCTGATGCTTCCGGTAAAGCATTTCACACGCCTCGCGCATGGACAGCCACGGTTCGCGGTCGAAGAAACACTCCGCCGGGTCAGCCGGGCCGGGATTGGCATCGGTTTTCCGGTAAATGTCGACCCGTTTTTCCAGGACGTCGCGGAACGTCTCCTCCGGATGTTCCCGGCAGTAACCGTGCAGAAAAAACAGCTGCAGCCGCACGATTTCATGCAGATATTCACGATGTTCGGCCAGCGTGTGGCCGGGGGGCGGATTTTCCTGCATATTACACCTGATCGCTTTCCGGAGCCACGTAATGATGGTCTCCTCCATATTGCTTCCAAAGGACGAACACCCGCCCAGGGCGGCCAGCGCCAGCAGGGTGAAAACGAAATCCCAGGCGTACAGGAAACGGTAGCTGCCGAAGAGATCCGTCAATTTTCCGGCCGCCGCGTTGAACAGGATCATCATCAGGGCGCAGAAGATCGCCTGTGCGGAACCGAACTGCCCGTATTTTGAGTGCGGGAAGAGCGCCGCGGTCAACGGCAGGCCGGCCGACAGTTGCACCACATAGGCCACCGTAAGCAGTACGGAAGAGACCGCATAGGTCACCAGTCCGCTGATCCAGAAGAAAGAGAGCAGATTGACCAGCACGATCGCCGCTCCTCCCCAGAAGAACACCCGTAGCGGATGGAAACGGTCGTTGAGATAGCCGAGCGGATACGCCAGCGCAAAGCCGAGCAGGCTGGTGAAGCCGTTGATGTTGCCGATCACCTCAAGGTCGAGGCCGAGCGTATCCCGGGCGAAATACAGGCCGAAGAGAGAGCGGCAGATGTTGGATACGCCATTCACCCCCATGGCGAAGAAAATCCAGAAGTAGAACGGGATTGAAAAGCATTCCCGCATATACAGTCTGGCTTTCTCCAGCGGGGAGCGTTCCCTGACGGCCGGGGCGACCGGCGCGTATTCTCCTTCCTTTACTCCGAGCAGCAGAATCATCATCGTCACGACAAAGAAAGCAGTGATTCCGGTGTACAGCCAGGCCATATGGCTCTGGCTCAGTTTCAGCAGGAAAAAGCTGAAAAAAATACCGACAGCGGAGCCGCACATATTGAAGAACGCCATGAAGCGTCCCAGCACCGCCTGCGGAACAACATCGACAAAGAGATAATAAATCGTCGTCGCGATCAGCAGGAAACAGACCTGAAAACCGACCGAAAAGACGATCAGGAAGCCCAATTGCCAATGACACGCCTCTTCGGCGCTGCCGCTGATCCGGAGAGCAAGCCGGGGACTCCAGGCCAGCAGCAGGATACAGGCGGCGGACAGGCACATGCCGATGAACAGATAGGGTTTTCGGCGTCCCCAGGCCGTGCGCGTCCGGTCGCTGCGGGTGCTGATCCACGGGTTGAAGATGAAATTCACGGCGGCCGGCATGCTGCCGAGCATGACTCCCATCAGGGAGTTGCTGCAGCCGAGTTCTTTCATGGACAGCGAGATCAGGGTGGTGACATTGGCCAGCAGGCAGTAGCCGAATGATCCGGTCAGCAGCCAGAGAAACAACCGCGCCAGCTGGGAACGGTTGTAAGTCAGGCTGCCGGCCCGGCTGATCGCGGGCATGTTCATCGCACTTCCATTTCCAGATTCAGGCCGCACAGGCCGTACTGGTTGGCTTGTTCCACCTTGCTTTTGAACACCACTTCGAGCCTGTTGCATCCCAGGAGCTCCGCGGGGATGGAGACCTGCCGGTAGTTGTCCAGCTTTTGGGCGACGAGGTGTTCGGTTCCGTCGGCGACCACGTACAGATCGGTTTCCGCCTTGTCGGGCACGCACCAGATATTCAGGCCGGTGATCCGCCGTCCCGCGGCGGCCTGCAGCGGCAGCTTCAGGGTGCCCGTGCCTCCCGCCGGAACCAGATAGCCCCACATGTCGGGACGCATGTTGTCGGTGACCGCATAGAATTTGACACCGCCTCCCCACATCAGAGAGCCGCCGAATCTACTGTTTCCTTCGGGCAGGTTCAGGAGGTCGGCCTGCAAGCCCATTCTGATCTGATTGAGCTCCCCTTCGACCATCGGGTATTCGAAAGCGAACCGGCCGACCGGGGACTGGCAGTAATTCTCTATCCAGGCGATGTTCTCCAGAATTTTGTTCCGTGAAGCGATATCGTTGCCCCAGTTGAAAAGTTCCATGGCTTCGACGAATTTCTCCGTCAGGCAGAAACCGTCGATGACCATCTGCGTGCGGAACCGGGTCGCCTCGTCCATCTCCGCAAGCATGGGCTTCATCGCGTCGATGAGAGACCGGCAGCGGGCGAGGACGTCGCGGTCAAGGAAAGCAGGGAGTTCCGCCGTCGTGCCGATCATGCGGTCAAGCGAATTCATCCGCTGCTGGAGCAGGTCGAAATAGCGGAATCCCAGTTCTCCGGCGGGCCCGAAGTACTTCCGGCAGTAGTTGGCGAGCAGCTCATATTCATCCTGCGACGGATCCCACATCATCTTGGCGTGAATATAGAAATTCGGACTCTGGGTAGCCCACATATTGTGGGTTTCGCTGAGACTGCCGGTCACATTCGAATAGGCGGCGAGCCCCCTCATATCCCCCGCAATCTGCCGGACCATCGGGAACGGGACGAAGATGCTGTAATGGCCGTAATAGCCATAGTTCATGATTCCCTGGCAGTGAGCGGCGAAATAATCGCCGACTGCCTTACAGATCGCGTTTTTCACCGGATCGAACATGCTGGCCGTATGATTGACCGCGAGCGAACCGTCGGCGGTCCAGGAGGTTATGCAGGCCGCAACCCCGGGCGCCGGAGCGACCTTGGAGGGGATGCGCCCGTAATCGGAGTAGACATAATGCAGGACGTTGACTTTGGGGTGGGTTTTGGCCAGTTCGCGGGCCAGCAGATTGGTGTAGTTCAACACGGCGCTCGACCACGTGCCGTCCGGGTCGCGCAGGGCCTGGCACGGTTCGCACAGGCACCAGGCGACGGTGTCGTTGGCTCCTGCACACAGAAGAATCCGTTCTTCCGGAATGCCGCGGGCCTTCATCCCTTCGATTTCCGGGATCGCGTTCTGAATGAATTCCCGGGCGGACTCCGCGTTTGTCAGGCAGAGCTGCCAGCCGTTCTCAGGAGTTGTCTTCCGGCTTCCGTCAGCCTGCAGGTTGAACCATTCCGGGTGCTCCGCGGCGTAGCGGGTAATCGGCAGGAAGTGGTTGTAGGAGTGCCCGCTGCCCAGCCAGCCGTAGGTGTCGGCGGGGTCCAGGGCGCGCCACATATTGAAGCGGTTGCGGAAGCGGAACATTTCTCCGGCATTGAAACCGTGTTCGTCGGGGTTGTAACTGTCGGCATTGATCGAATAACTGCGGAAATCGAAGGCGGGCGCTTCCAGAACGGTGCGGTCATTGATGTTGAGCTCGTCGAGCCGGGGGATGTAAGCTCCCATTTCTCCCGGAATCAGGAAGTCGATGCCGGTCGTTTTCTCCAGAAAATCCCATACCGCATAGCTCAATGCGCTGTTGCTCGGCGCGGTGATGAAGATCCGGTCGTTCTTGCATTCCCAGGCAAAACGGTCGTATCTGGTGGAAAACTCATTCAGTTTTGCGGCCAATGCGGCATTGGCGGGATGCGCTCCGATGAAAATTGCCGGTGTGATCTCCTGACTGTTATCGGCGACGATGGGCAAGGCGACTCCGGTGCTTTTGAGAAGCAGCGTCTGCAGCTCTTCCGCAGCGAATTTTTCATAGGGACCGGCTTCCGCCGGAATCACGATGGTGGCTGAGGAGGTTTTGCGGATAAGCTCCAGAGCCGTTGCCGCCGGCATAACCGAAACAGTGAAACCGATGACAATCAGAAGCAGGCTTTTCATGCAGGTCCGGACAAAAAAAGACATGGGAACTCCTTGGGTTGATGAGGGAACCGGTTAAAAACGGAAAGCGGAATTTATATCGGAAGCAGGCTGCTCAAATCCAATTGAGCTTTAAAGCGGGAGCCACCTTGATCCGGCAGGGAGAATCGTCGAACAGGTGCGCGAAAAGCTCCCCGGCCACCTGTTCGATATTCTGGTCGACGCTGATCAGCCGGAACGGGGAGCCTTGGACGGCCGCCGTATTGTTGAAGCCGGCCAGAACCACATCCCGCCCCGGAATGATTCCGGATTCATACAGTGCCCGGATGCCTCCCTGCATGGTGTAATCCGACAGATAGACCAGTGCCTGAGGCGGCGATGAAGTTTCCAGCAGCTTCCGGGTCTGCCGGTAGCCGATTTCGGCGAGCTGGACGATGATCGTTTCTCCGCTGTGCAACGGTTCTTCAAAGGCTTTGTCTATGCAGAGATATCGGTCATGGAGCTCCTGGTCGGTGCATTCCGGATAAAATGCCTTGAGCGCGGATATTCTTTCACTCCGGCCCGGCAGAAACATTTTAAAATCGCTGATTCCGTGCTCCCGGAAATACTGCAGGATCTGGGTGGTCCCGTTTTCGACATCGACGCCGACCTGGCGTTTGATCAACCTGTGATTGCCGTATGCGATCCAGGAGCGATTCAGGGCTTCGATGCGCGAAATGACTTTACCATGCCCCTTCGGCAGGCCGATCAGGATGAAGTGGTCCGTTCCGCGTTCGATCAGTTTTTCAATGATTTCAAGGTTCCGGCCGGGCGAAAGAGTCATATGGAAAACATAGGTCGCGTACTCTTTGGTGTTGCACAACTCCGTCAGGTGCATGGACAGAGACTGGATATGCTGTTCCCACTCCAGACGCGGCAGGCTCATCAGCAGCGCTACGGTGTTGGTGCGGTCGCCGCGCTGGAGCTTATGGCTGAAATTCTGTTTGTAGCCAAGTTCTTCGGCGATTGAGCGCACCAGCTTTTTGGTCGCTTCGCTGGTGAAGGCTCCGCCGCGGTTGTTCAGGATCTGCGAAACGGCCGCACAGGACAGATCGGACCGGCGGGCAATGTCCTTGAGCGTGCATTTCTTTGATTTTGTATGGTCTGATGCCACTTGTCCGTTACCTGAGTTGTCTTTGATGTAATATACCGTATTTTGTTTGAGCATGCAATACCTCCCGCGGTATTTTATCACCAGTTGCCGGCACCGTACCAGGCTTGGCCGTTGGCGTTGCCTGAATCCCAATAGAATCTGTCGCGCACTTCCACCGGATTGGTTCTGATTCCGGTTACATGGCCGTCGGCGAAAGCGGCGTTGAATTGATAAAAACCATGTGCGCGGTCGTCCCAGTTTTCGGAGAAGAACGACGCATCGCTCGGTTTGGCGAGTCCGCCGACTTTGCGGCAGCGTGAAAATTGCGAGTAACCGCCGAAAGTCAGCCCCATGAACTGATCACGCGCATAGGTGGTACAGGAGTGATCGTTGGCCAGCAGATCGCTCGGATCCGTGGTAACGCCGTCCGTCGAGGGATAATTACGGAGGACGTCGGGGCAAACGGTGATATTTGTCAACGGCTTCCGTGCTTCGGACTTGGCTGCGATGCCTCCGTATTCGGTAGCGGCGATTGTGATGCCCAGATATTGCGGAATCGGATGTTTCCAGACTCCGATCCACCCCGGGCTGGCAGAGTAGAACGGGCTGGTCGCCGCCATCCAGGCATTGCCCCACGCCCCCATCGGACACCAGTTGTCCGCGTTGTCGACAGTGTACAGGAACTGGGCATGCATAATCTGTTTCAGGTTTGAGGCGCATTTGGTCTGGCGCGCCACAGCTCTTGCCTTGTTCAGCGCCGGCAGGAGCAGTGCGGCCAGAATCGCGATGATGGCTATCACGATCAGCAGCTCAATCAGCGTAAATTCTGCGATAGCCGGCCCGCGGCGGTCGGATGCGGGGAGACAGCGGACACGCCTCCACGTTTGGCAGCGGTACTTTGCCGCCTGTGTAAGAAATCTTGATACTTTCATTGCCATGCCTTTCCCGATTGTTCAGGTTATTGATGGTATACAATTTTCAGGCTGCTCCGCGAACTTATCCCGGCGGTTACGATTTGCTCTTCGCTGCAGACGACGGCCGAAACTCCGGTAGAAGCGACGATGGTGTTTATCGTTTTTCCCATTCTTCCGATCGTCCTTCAAAAATGAATCTACATTAATTATAGCAAAGTCGGAACCGATTGTCAATAGCCGGTGCATCGAAATTGTTAAAAATTCATGTTAATTTTTAACGTAGTGCCGTTTTTACGGAGAAATGGCATGTATATGAGGTGTTGAAATGGCAATTTTGAAATCCGGAGGTTTCCCGCGTGACCTCCGGCTGCGGCAGGTGCAGAGAGCGCCGTTCCGGTGCAACACTGCCTGCCATCGGCAAGTTCCTCTTCCGAAAGAGAAAACGAAACGGCTTTCCTGAATTCAAATGAACATCAATATTGAGCAGACCTGAAACTCAAAAATGTGAGAATCAGGGCGTTTATAATGCATAGTTCAAAAATGCAGCAGCCGTTTTCCGGTTCAATTCCGTTCCCGGTGATCTTTCCGGCATTGGCCGGCCGAGTATTCCGGCCGGTAATCCTGCCGGCGGAATCCAGACGCTCTCGCCCCCCGGCTGCTGCGCTTCGCCTCTTTGTAGAAAATATGGCGGCGGAAGACCTGAGGGAAATTCCCCCGGTTTCTTCCGCCGCACCGGTGAAGACGCCGGATCAGCTGAATGAACCGTCAGCGTTTCCGTGAAGCTTTCCGGGTTGCTTTTTTGATTCCGTTCTTGGCGGACTTCGCACCGCTTTTTACCTTGGATTTCGCCGTGGCGGCGGCTTTTTTCACCTTGCCTTTCACGGCTTTCATATCCGAGCGGGCTTTTTTATCGGCGCTCCTGATGTTTTTCTTCACTTCGGCTGTATCAGACGTTTTTTTTTCCGCCGGTTTTACTTCTCCGCCCTCTTCGGCATCGTCTTCTTTTCCGTCGTTTTCTTCTTCATCATCGTCTTCATCGTCTTCGTCTTCTTCGTCGTCTTCATCTTCTTCGTCGTCTTCGTCTCCGTCGACTCCTCCTTTCCAGCCTTTCTTGAGCTCATAGCCGGCACTGCCGATATATCTGGCGATTACCGGAATGCGTTTGTAGCCGAAAAACAAAATCAGCAGGATTACGGTCAACAATAATGTAAAAGCAGTCATAATCATATCCTCCTCTTGATATCTGTATGAATGATCCCGTATAATCGTGAAAGGAAGTCCCGGACCGTTCCGTGTATTTTTCAACGGTCCGGCGGCCTGGGCCGCAGGAGATTCCCTGCGGCATCGCACCTTATTTCACAACAACGCGCCTGAACGTGACAACTTCCTTGTCGCTGTCGCCGAAGACGGTTTCAGGCATATTCTGAAGCACGTCCTCCCAGGCTTCTCCGGTGGCGGTGAAGACCGCAACGCCGTCATCGTCTTCGATTTCTTCGTCGAAGGTGGTGAAGGTCATCACCGGCGGCAGTTTCTTGTCCCTGAGGGCCTTGCCGAGGTCGGGCGACGGATAACGCAGTTGCAGCGTATCGCCGTGGAATTCAACTTTCGCCAGAGCATGAACGGGAAAGAGCATCAGCGCGGCAATACTCTTTTCCAGCTTGGAATCCGGCATCTCCTTCAGGATCGCGTCGGCATACACGCCGTCGCCGATACGGAAGAACAGCACGGCAAGCTTCGCAGTCTGGACCTGCTCACGGCCGTCCACCTTGCGGGTTTCCCGAACAAGTACGGTTCCGTCCTTGTCGATCTGCAAATTGACCGCCTCGTCGAGACTGCCCTGCGGTGCGGCATACCACTGGCCCACCAGTTGTTTCGGCACATCGATCTTGTTTTTGTCGGTGTAATACGGCTTCGCGGAATAAGTCCGCGCACAGCCCGTCATCGCCACCGCCGCAAACGCACACATCAGCAATATTGTGATTTTACCAATCTTTGTTTCTCCTCTTTTTATTGTTCTGATGGTTCTCTCCTCTGGAAAAACGCCCGGATGTCACGGGCTCTTTTCCTTCGCATTCTCCGAGCCCCTTCCGGAATCAGGCGGATCGAAAATTATTCTTCCGCCCACTCCTGCCGAAGCAGAACGCTCCCGCTCAGGCGGCGCGGCTGCGTATGCCGTGCCGCACCGGAAGAACCGCGTCCGGGCCTGTCTCCGGCCGGCCGGTGCGGCCTTTTTCCGTAAGGCGCCTTTTCAATATAGTCCTTATAGGTTTTACCCATTTTTTAATCTCCCAGGTTGTACGAAACCATTGATGCTTTCCATATTACTGCAACAGCAGGATGGCGGCGGCCGGACCGGCGGCCGTGGACGATGCCGCGCTTCCGAAGCTGAACAGCGCGAATCCGAGCGCCAGACCGAGCAGCACTGTGATCACAACTGCCAGTATGTAAGCGAGCAGGACCGTCAGGATGGCGCTGCCCCATGACATCTTTCCCCAGTAGACCAGCAAAAACAGCACGACGATCAGGCCGATCAGAAAGCCTACTGCGGGAATCGCCGAACAGATCGAGCCGATCAGCGCGATCGCGAACAGCGTTCCGTAAGAGGTTTTGTTGCCGGTAATCCGGGTTGCGAGGTAGAAAAACAACGCCTGAACGGCAAGTGCGACGACAAAAGACAGTAAAGAAATCATAACGGCAGCCTCCTCAGTTTTCCGTTTCTTCCACTTTGAGCACGTTGTTCAGCGTGCCCATTCCATTGACGGTGATATCCGAATTGTCCAGATCGAGCGTCCAGTTGCCGTTGACAATGAACTTATACTGGTAGACGCCCGGTTCCAGCTCGACTTCAACTTCGAAATTTCCGTTCCCGTCATCCTTCAGCGGAATTTCCCTTTCCCGCCAGCCGGTGAAGCAGCCGGCAAGATAAACCTCGCTGCCGGGAGCGGCCTGAACGGTGAACTTTCTCTTGAGTCCTGAATGTTTCTTTGCGGCGACAGACATGTTTGTTTCCTCCTTTTCTGATGGTTATCTGATGCGGCCGATTTCGGTATTGTCGGCTTTCCGGTCCTGAAGGGCCGGAACCGGATTCTCCGCCTCCTCCGAGCGATAATCCCTGCCGTTCTTCCCGATATACTCCTCGACCACCTCGTGGCTCGGAACATTGCGCGTTTTTCCGTTGACCTTTTTCTGCCAGTCGAAAAATTCGTGTCCGGCCGGCAGGTCGTGAATATCGACGAACGTCTCCCGGTCAGCCGTAAGCTCTATCTGCGAGGCCAGCACCTCCCGCACATACTCCTTCTGGGTTTTGAAGTGCAGCAGTTCCGGATACTCTCCGGTGCCGGGAATCACCTGCTGCCACTCTTTCTTCTCATATTTTTTCAGCGCTTCCACGGCTTTGTGCAGATGGGCGACCTCCTGTTCGAAGAAGATTTCCCAGATCTTCCGGATATGACGGTCCGGCTCATCGGTACTTTCAAACGGATTCATCATTTTGCACTCCTCTATTGTGCATGAATTAAATCTATCCTTTTCCTCAACAGGATAAATTTCCCTCTTGAAAGCAGTGGGGGCCGGTTGGAAGCAGTCAGTCCCCGGCGAATCTCCCCCGGCAACCCGGCGGAAACGGGTTTACCGCCTGACCCAGACCGATACCGAACCGCCGTTGCAGCGGAATTCGGCGCTGCCGTCGTCATCGATCACGACGGTGTCTTCGCGGTTGCCGGTGATGTCGCGGAAAGTCGCCCCCCGGAACTTCTCCCCGACATACATGCACTTGCTTCCTTCTTTGCCGTTGGTCATGACGCAGGCGAGGCCGGAATTTTCATGCCCGTCGTCGCCCTCGCGCGTCCAGCCGATCGTGTTCGCGTGGTCGAAGTAATCGTTCTGCCTGCCGTACGCGCAGCGTTTCCGGGCTTCAAGCAACGGGAGCAGCCGGGGGCGCATATCCGGAATTTCATCGTGGGGAATTCCATACCAGTCGCCGTAGAAAACGCACGGATACCCATCCTGCCGCAGCAGGATCAGCGCATACGCAAGCTGGCGGAACCAGCCCTGCACCCAGGATTCGAGCGACTGCCCGGGCTGGCTGTCGTGATTATCCACGAAGGTGACGGATTTGGCCGGATTGTCCTTCGTCAGCGTATTGTCGAAGATGGTCCGCATATCGAACTTGTTTCCCTCGTTCGAAGCCTTCAGGAAATTGTAATGCAGCGGTACGTCGAACAGCGACAGCGCGCCGACCGTGGTATCGAGGTAGTGTTTCAGCGAATCCAGATCCGGACTCCAGTACTCCCCGACCGTGAACAGCTCTTCGCGTTCCTTCCGGCGCAAGGCATCGAGCCAGCCGTGATAGAAGGTAAATTCCATATGCTTGACCGCGTCGAGACGGAAACCGTCCACATCGGTCTTCTCAAGAAACCATTTCCCCCAACGGGTCAGCTCTTCGATGACTTCCGGGTTATTCAGGTCCACATCCGCGCCCATCAGGTAATCGTAGTTGCCGTTCTCGCGGTCGACGTTCTCCTGCCATTCCTTGCCGCGGAATTTAAAAACGCCGTTGTCATCGCGCTTCGCGTCATGGTCGACCGCGATGAAATGGTTCCAGTGCCATTCGAAATCGGAATATTTTTGGTTGCGGCCCGGAAACCTGAAATGCGTGTACGCTTCGATCTTCCTGCTCCGCTCCCCGACCTGCTCTTCGCGATTGTCGGGCTTGTACTCTTTGGCCATCGCCTCTTCGGCTTCGTCCCCGCCCATCCGGTGATCCAGGACGATATCGGCGTAGACCTGCAGGCCGTTCCCGTGGCAGGCCCGGATTGCGGCCAGCAGCTCCTTCAGGGTTCCGTACTTGGTCGGAACGGAGCCTTTCTGGTCGAATTCGCCGAGATCATACAGGTCATAGACCGCATAACCGACATCCTCCGCTCCGGAATTCCCCTTGTAACAGGGCGGAATCCAGACGCCCGTGATTCCCGCCGAAGCCAGCTCCGGCGCCTCCTTCTTCAGTTGCTTCCACAGCATTCCGGACGGCAGATACCATTCGAAATACTGCATCATAGTACCGTTTCCGCTCATGTTCTCCTCCTCATGGCGTTCACTGGACCGGACGCTCTCCACTTCATCCGGACCAGGTGGTTTCTGTGCCTATGATAATTACTATACCTAAAGAAAAAAATAATTCAAATGCATTTTTGTCAAAAAAGTTTATTAATTACCATAAACAGTTGATTATGTGAATAAAAATATATTAAAAAAACAAAAAAAAGAAAGGATACATTCCGGAGCCTCCTCTTCTTTGCAGGAAAGTAAATGGTTATTTCCTGACATTCTCGGAGAGATTATCAAGCGCTTTGGAACCTTCCCTGGCGACATCCCCGGCTCCGTCCTGAACGGCTTTCACTCCATTTTCGACGGCATCGCCTGCTTTTTCGGCGGTCGTTTTTTCCCCGCAGCCGCAGAATACGGCAAGGACGGCAACCGCCATGACCGGCATAACCAGTTTACGCAACATACTCATTCTCTACCTCCTCGTTTTGATGATCTGGCCGGAATCGGCCTCTGAATAAAAAATAATTCGACTTTTGCAAAAGCCAACCGCCAGAGTTCAAATCCGGCTAGAAACTATTTGAGATTAAGAACTTATCATGGCATTATTAAAAAAAGCGTTCGATATCGGAACTGTTCTTATGATTGCATCAGATAAAACCGGGAACGTTCTGATTCAGCTGTTGAAATAATGAGCGGCCTCGTCCGGAAATTTGTTTGAAGTCAACAAAAGAGGCGTCGGATCGAGTTTCAGCTCTTGTTTCAATTAGAATATTGCAAACAATGCAGATCATCAGCGGCCGGAAATTCGGGTAATATTTTACTGCCTCCCCATTGAAAAAAGCAGCGATCATTGTTATATTATTCCGTTACAAACAGAATGTCAACAGGAAACGTCTGTCGTCAGGCCGGCAGCCGGCAAGAGATGGAGAACACGAGAGATTGAGTTTCGGTACCATGTTGCGCACGAACAGACTTCTTCTGCTTTCAAGTATCGTTTTACTCCAGCTCTGCCTCGAAGGGCGCTGCTGGGCCGCCTCTCCCGGACGGGTTTCCATCAAGCGCATTTTAATTATCGATTCATTTTCCTCTCTCGACACCTGGACCAATGAATTAAAGCAGGGCCTGAAAAGCTGCCTGAACCGCGACAACCGGGTGCTGACCACCTTTGAAACCTATGAACTGGCAGTCCGGTTCAAACCGGATTTTCAGCCCGCGCCGGAAGATATCGCCGCCTTGACGATTAAATTGAAAAGTTCCCGGTATGACATGATCATACTGACCAACAATGCCGCGGTCGATCTTTTCCTGAACGGCAAATTGACGGTTCCGGAGCAGACTCCGCTGCTGGCCGCTTCCTATCACGGGCCGCTGCGGGCCGGAATTCCGCCCGGCCTCTCTATGACGGGCATTGAAACTCCGGCCACACTCTACATGAACATCCGGCTCGGCTGCAATTTGCTTCCCGCCAACCGGCAGATCACGGTGATTGCAGAAGCTTCGGCGGATGTTCTGGCATGGAAAAAGATGCTCGAAAGCAAAAAAAAGGAGGAGTGGGCCCGCGGCCGGGAGATCCGTTTCATCAGCGGGCGCGATTACAGCACGGCGGAGATGCTGAACCTCGTTGCGGAGCTGCCTGCCTCCTCTTTGCTGATATTCCACTCCTGGAACTCTTTCCGGGACAAGGAGCCGCAGGACTATTTCTCCATACTGCCGCGAATCCGCCGGAATTTTCCCGGCCTGATCCTCAACCGCTATCGGGAAATGATCCGGCGCGGCGCTTCCGGCGGGGTCATGGTATCCGGCCAGGAACAAGGCTATCAGGCCGGCAGCATTGCCCGTCGGATATTCAGCGGAGAAAGCGCCGCCGCAATTCCGGTGCAGGAAGGAGAGTTTCATCCGGTTTTTGATTATCCTTCCCTGCAGAGAATCGGCATTGACCGGAAAAGGCTTCCGGCGGGGACGGAGCTTCTCAACCCGCCGGTGGATTTCATCACCCGGTATCAAGTCGAGATTATTTCCGTTCTGGCTTCACTCGGTTTACTGCTGCTGCTGCTCTTGTTCCGCCTGATTATTCTGGCCAGAATGAAGAAAAGGATCGCGGTGCTTTTCAACAACCTGCCGCTGCGAATCTGTGTGGTAAACCGGTCCGGCCGGATCTTGTTTCAGCACTTTCCCCGTGAAATGTCATGCCGGGAAGGAGCCGGCGTTCATAATATAAGCCGGCTTGCCGACAAGGTTCAACAATCATTTTCCGCCTGGATTCAGGAGGCATTCCGGACCGGACAGCGCATGGAAAAGGATTATGAACTTGAAGGAGCACATCGACACGTCGAATTCATTCCTCTTCCGAAGAACAACTCATTTCATGAAGAGGCTGTGATGTGGATTTCAAGCGACCAGACGGAACTGCACCAGGCGCACCGGATGGTATCCCGCATCGCGGAGCAGTTCCGGCTGACTCTGGAATCCATCGGCGACGGCGTCATTGCAACCGACAGCGAGGAGCGGATCACCCTTCTGAATCCGATCGCAGCCCAGATGACCGGCTATACGCTCGAGGAGGCAAGAGGCAAAAAACTCAATGAAGTATTCAATATCATCAGCTATCTTGACGGCCGCAAAGTGGAGTCCCCGCTGACCAAAGCGCTTTCGACGGGAAAGATCATCGAGTTGGCCAACCATACCGATCTGATTGCCCGTGACGGCACAGCCCGGCACATTGCGGACAGCGCGGCGCCGATTCGTGACGTGGAGGGAAAAATCATCGGCGGCGTGCTGGTCTTCCGCGACGTTACGGAGGAGTATAAAAAACGGGACCGGTTGCGCACCCACAGCGTGATTCTCGCCAACGCGGCGAAGATCGCAAAATTCTTTTATTTCCAGTGCGACAACACCGGGCGGTTGACCGCTCTTTCGGCCCAGAATTACCGGGCGTTCCGGGAAGAGGAGCGCGTACCGCTGGCGGAGTGGCTGGCGCCGGACGACCGGCAGAGGTTCGACGGGAACTGGAACCGTTTTCTGGAAAGCGGCATCGGCGGCGACACTTCGTCCTTTTCCGACGTCTTTGCCGCCGGGAAGAGCCGCTTTGAACTCCGGGCGGAAAAGTCGGTCAATGAAATCAACGGCAAATGGGAAATCTGCGGCGTGATTCAGGACATCACTGAACTGGCCGAACAGCAGGAAAAACTGCAGCAGGCATTGGAGCAGGCCCGCGCGGCGGACCGGGCCAAGAGCTATTTCCTGGCAACGGTAAGCCATGAACTCCGGACGCCGCTGAATGCGGTCATCGGCTTCAGCGAACTGCTGCAGGGGGCGGATGTCGAACCGCAGGAACAGCAGGAATATCTCGGCTCAATCAACTTTGCGGGCAACGCGCTGCTGAACCTGATCAATGACGTTCTGGATCTCTCCAGGCTTGAAGCGGATCAGGTGGAACTGGATTGCCGGCCCGTTGACGTCAAGCGGCTGGTCCGGGAAATCGTCGGAGTGTTCAAGCAGAAAGCCGTGGAAAAGAATCTTTCCCTGCAGATGACGTATACCAATCTGCCGCCGACTCTCTATCTGGATGACCTGCGCATCAAACAGATTCTGCTGAACCTGACGGGCAACGCCTTGAAATTCACCCATGACGGGGGAGTCACGGTTTCCGCCGTGTTCCGTTTGGCGGAAGAAGCCGGACAGGGAACGCTGATTTTCAGTATCACCGACACCGGAATCGGAATCCTGCCGGAAAAAATCAGCCAGATCTTCGAGCCTTTCGTTCAGGACAGCGGAGTCCGGGGACACCGCATTTACGAGGGGTCCGGCCTCGGCCTGGCAATTTCCAAACGGCTGGTGGAAAAAATGGGCGGCAAACTTTCCGCAGAGAGCACGCCGGGAAAAGGAAGCACGTTCACCGTGCGGCTGGAGAATGTGAAATATCAGTCTTCCTCCCGGCAGGACATGGCGGAGTTCGGAGCGGAAACGGTCAATTTCAATTCTCCGGCCGGAGGGAATATCCAGGCGCTGCTGGTGGACGACGTCGCAATGAACCTGAAAGTGCTTCAGGCGATGCTGAAAAAAATGAATGTTTCCTGCATTCTCGCTGAATCCGCCGAAGAGGCCCTTGAGCTTTTGCGGAAAGGACGGAGGGCGGACATTATCCTGACTGACCTGTGGATGCCGGGCCTTTCCGGGAGTGCATTTGCCGATCTCCTGAAGCAAAATGAGGCGACCGCGAAAATTCCCGTCGTCGCCGTCACGGCGGATACCCAGATGCCGGCGGAAGAGGCGGTCAAATTCAGGCAGGTCCTGACGAAGCCGATCACCCGGCAGGCGCTGATAGATGCTTTTAAAACATATAACCTGCATATCTCTGTTCAAAATTGACGCAAGCTCCTGAAACATTGTTCTTTGGAACTTTCTGCTTATACTATTTCGCTTTCAAACATCGACATGAAGCCGCTGATATTCCGGATTTGTAAATGAGCAGGTGTATATTATGCAAGGACCCGTAACCGGAGGAAACGATGCGGAACGGTTTGTTTGATGTGGAAGGATTTCCGTGGCGGCCTTGAGAAGGGCGCAGGCGGATTTCATGGAAAAAAGCGATTGACAGAAGTTCCCTAATTAACCGGCCTGTCAGAGATTGTTCCGCAGGGAAATATCGCTTCTGAAACGACAGTAAAAGAGGAATTTATGAAGATTCTCCGCGATTCATCAATATTTGATTCAGAAAAAGGGACCTGCTGGCGCAGCGATCCCACTTTTGTCGGATATGGCGCCGGCTATCCGGAACAGGTCGAACTTCTCAACTTCACAGGCCGCCCCTCGGACGCAAGCCTCCCCTGCCGAATGGAGGTTATGCTTCACGCAACAATGCAGACCAGATATTACCAGCACCGCACAAGGCAGACGCAGAAGTTATCGTTTTTCTGCATCTGCTCCGGCAGGATGTATTTTCAAAGCAACAACAGTGTTCTATTGGCCGAAGCGGGCGATTGTGTGCTGCTTAAACCGCATTGCAGAAACGATTTCCTGTATGCGGATGAAAGGCAATGCTCCTATTATGAGTTTATTCTGACCGGCAATATGCTGGACGAATTTCTCCGGATTTATAATCTGGAACAGGTGTTCGGGCTGAAATTGAACGATGAAAAGTTTTTCCGGAAGCTCTTCGAACGTATGAAGCCCCCGGCGGATGTGAAGCCGGTCTCCTCCATTTTTCCCGAGTTGGCCGGAGTCGCTTTCGAACTCCTGCAAAGAATTTCATCCGCCGTTCAATTCCAGACCCGTTCATCTTCCGTCGATGAGATTCGTGATTTTCTGGAACAGCGGATCAAAGAAAAAATCTCCATGACGGCGGTCGCCGGAAAATTCAATATTGACATTCACGACATGAACCGGAACTTTCAAGAGGCGTTCGGCGTGACGCCCTATCAGTATCTGAAACGGTTCCGTCTGCGCAAAGCAGGCGAAATGCTGCGGGCGGGAATGCTGGTCAAAGAAACCTCGGCCGCCGTCGGCTACCGGAACGTCAAAACATTTTCCACGGAATTCCGCCGGTTCTACGGCATGCCCCCGCTCAATTGCCGGAAACGCCGCTCCGGCAAATGAGCGCCGGAAAACGGCTTCACAATTTCAAACCCTTTTTCATTTTTCATGGCTCAAATTTCTCCTGCGGTCTATTGTGATTTCTCTCATTTCAGGTAAAATATAATATGAAACGCGGAGGTTCGGACTTTCTGCGCGTAATTACAATACGGAGGGAATCGCCAGATGCAACAAAGAAAATTCACCTTAATAGAGCTGCTCGTTGTAATCGCGATCATCGCGATACTCGCGGCAATGCTGCTGCCCGCGCTCAACAAGGCGCGGCAAAGCGCCAGAAGCACCAGCTGTGCCAGCAATACCAAACAGCTCGGCTCCGCTTATGGAATGTATACCAGCGACAACCAGGATTTCATGCCGAAGGGAGACACGACCAGCTGCTGGCAGGAAGCAGTGTCGAACACTTCAGTGACCCGTTCAATCAACAGCTTGCTGAATCCGTATCTGGGCATCCATCCGCAAGGTTACCTGCGGGCAACTGTAACGAAGAGTAAAATGTTCGAATGTCCCATGATGCCCACTCCTCCTCCTGACAACCTTTACAGAGTCGGTCGCATGTTCAATGGTTTCGTACATTTCGAAAAGGGCGGCGACGCAGGCGTCAGAACCGGATATAAAATCACCCGGATAACCGCTCCCTCCGGAAAGATAATTCTGATGTGCCGACCTGACAAGAATGCCGGAGACAGCAATCTTTTCCGACCGATTCGAGGCGCCAGTTCCTGCGTTACAGGCGACGAATTGATCAAAGGCGGAGTTCCGCGGCCCGGTCAACACCCGAACGGCGGCAGCGGCCTTCTGTTCGTCGACGGCCATACGACCGTTAAGTCATACACGTTCTGGATGAATGGAAACAAGCTGAAGGAATCCCTCTTTAACCCGGATAAGAAGAACGATTGATCGTTTTCCGATTTATGGTGCGTAAAGGCTTACTGGCCTCTGCAAATGGAAAGTGCGAGCCGTAAAGTATTCATGCGGCGATGAGGTATGTTTTGATGAGAAATTTATTGCTTTGTTTTCTGGCAGCCGTCTTGGTTTCTGCGGGAGCAGCCGGAGAACCGTTACAGATCACCGATCATGGGAAAATCGTCGTCGGCGCCGGCAGCGTGGGATTCAGCGCCGTCAACTCCGGCTGGTCGGAATTCGGAAATGTGAAATGGCGGGATGTAAAAAAGGAATCCGGCAAAGACTTTCAACGCTTCACCGGACACTTTGAATTCGAAGGCGTCCCCTGTACCGCGGTAGAAACGGTAAGGCGGCTTGCACCGAACAAATTCCGGATCGAGTGCGACTGGCAATTCGACCGGGATGTCAAGGTGAACGGCATTTTCTCCTGCATTTCAATGCCGTTGCCGCTGGAGGGAATCCTGGTTGACGGAAAAAAGCTGTTGATTCCTGAACTGCCCAAGGAGATGATTCTCCGCCCGTACAGTCCGGCGCGTACCGTGACGGTCCGGCAGACCGATGGTTTTCAATATATTTTGTCGGGTAATCTCAACGCTTATATCCAGGACAGCCGCAAGTGGGTCAACGCTCTCACCATCCGCCTCGCCGCCGGACCGGGACAGGGAACCATGCGGAAAAGCCATGTCGCATTCGACCTCGAACTCCGCCCGGTGGAGGCGGTCACGGTGGACATAGCCCCGGCAGCCCGGGATTGCTTCGATCTCAATGTGCTCCCTGCCGGAACGCACCGGATCGGCGGCGTCCCGTTTGTCGTCCGTGACGACCGCAAAGCAATCGTCCCCGAAAGCAAATCGGCATTGCGGCTGCCCGCCGCCGGGAAAGCGGGCGCGGTCAATCTGCTGCACGCCTCGCGCAACACCGGTCCCGTGGTCGGTTACATCGACGCCGGTTACAACGACGGCAAAGTGCTGTCCATCCCGGTAAAGGCCAAGGCCGACTGCGGCGACTGGACTCTGGGGGACTCCTATCCCAACGCCGCAATCGCCTGCGAAGCGGAATATCTGACGAAGCGCGTCGGGCTGTACGCCTCCTCTTTCCGGCTGCCCCGCCCCAACCCGGTCTCCCTGACCTTCCGGGCCGCATCACCGGAAACCGCGTGGATAATTGCCGGAGTGACGCTCAGCAACCGGCCGCTCGTTTTCCCGCAGGGGAAAGAAGGTCCGTTTACCATCAAAGAGGGGCCCGATTGGAAAAAGCTGGCGCTCAGGCGCCGGATCCTGCCGGGCAGTCCGCTGGATTTCTCCGCCGTGGTGCCGCAGGATGCACCGGCTGGCCAATACGGTTTCGTTTGTTCCAACGATCAGGGCGAATTCGTTTTTGAAAATGCGCCGGAGAAGAAGATCCGTTTCTACGGCGCCAACCTCTGCTTCACCGCCAACTTTCTCGACAAGGCCGTCGCCGACAAACTGGTGGAGTATCTGGTCCGCATGGGCTACAACGCCATCCGCTTTCACCATCACGACGGGCGGCTGGTCGATCCCGCCGTTTCGGATTCCGTGAAACTGAATCCGGAAACGCTGGATAAACTCGACTACCTTTTTGCCCAATGCAAAAAGCACGGCCTCTACGTGACCACCGACCTCTATGTCAACCGGAACTTCAAAAGCCCCGTCTCCGGCTGTTGGGGGCTGAAAGCGCAGCTGCCCATCGACGAACATGCGATGAAAAGCTGGCAGGATTTCGTACGGGCCTGGATGACGCACCGGAATCCCTACACCGGCCTCACCTGGGGGGAAGACCCCGCGCTGATCTCGCTGTGCCTGATCAATGAAGACACGCTCAGCGCCAATTGGAGCGCGAATCCGAAAGTCGCGGCCCTCTACCGCAGCAAATTCGCGGAGTGGAAGAAAGGGCGGGAGGGCGACGACCAGACCCTGTTCCGGGAATTTCTGTTCGAATTGCAGGGGAACGTGCTGGACCGGCAGATCGATTTCGTCAAAAATGAACTCGGCCTCAAAACGATGATCACCAGTCTGAACTGGATCACGGATGCCCCGCTGACCCGGCTGCGCGCGAAACTCGACCTGGTGGATATGCACCAGTACTTCTCCCACCCGACCTTTCCGGAGAAAGCCTGGCAAGTGCCGATCGGAGTCGACCTGGGTTCGTCCATCCGGCGCGGCGCGAGCCTGCCCCGCGAAATGATGCCGACCCGGATTTTCGGCAAACCTTTCACGGTCACCGAATTCAACTTCTGCAACCCGAACCGGTTCCGGGCCGAGGGCGGCCCGCTGATGGGCGCTTACGCGGCGCTGCAGAATTGGGGCGGATTATGGAGATTCTGCTGGAGCCACTCCGATGCCGGAATCATCCGCAATCCCGGTCAGAACTCCTTCGATGCGTCCAACGACCCGATGCAGCAGCTCAGCGACCGCATCATTCTGGCGCTGTTCCTGCGGGGAGACCTCGCGCCGTCGAAAACGAAAATCTCTTATCCCGTGGCGCCTTTTTCCCAAAATAACCCGGCGATGTCTTATCCCGGTGATTTCGCCAATCTCGGGCTGGACGCCCAGATCGGCTCTCACGCGGCGGAACAGGCACTCCCCGCCGGAGTCGTGCGCTGGCGTCCCGGCATGAAAACGCCGGAGTCCCCCCGGATAAAACTGGATCGGAAGGCCGGAACACTGGCGGTTTCAACACCGTTGACAGAGACGGCGACGCTGCCGGCGGGAGACCTCGCCGTAAAGAAGCTGCGGATCAAAGACGCCTCCAAATTCATGACGGCGGCGGCAATCTCGCTGGACGGCAAGCCTTTGACCGAAAGCGACAGCATCCTCGTCATCCATCTCGGCAACATCAGTCAGGCCGGGGCCCGTTATGACAACTCCTCCCTGCTGCGCGCCTGGGGCAATTCACCGGAACTTCTGGTCGAACGCTGCACGGCGACACTGGAACTTGAATGTCCGGGGACGCCGTGGCGGGTGGCTGCACTCGCGCTCGACGGCTCCGAAACCGGCGAAGTCCCGGGCAGCCTGAAAAACGGTGTCTTCCGCTTCACCGCCGACACGACGGCCTTCCCCGGGGGAGTTCTCGCCTACCACCTGTCGCGCTGAAACAAGTTCCCGCATATCCTGCCGATCCCTCTTGACGGCAGGATTTTCATAAACCTGTCATTCGTTCAAAAGAAAGTCTGCCTTTTCCATGAACACGCCTGCCTTGTGCCCGGAAAACCCCTGCTACCGTGCGGAAATCAAAGTCGATATCCTCACGCCGACCGTGTTTCTCTACTCCACCGTCAACAACATGGCCATATCGCGCGAACTGCCTTCGCTCCAGAGCATCACCGCGTTTGAAAGCGAATTTCCCAGCGAAGACGTGATTATCGTCGGCGATCCCGTACACTCGAAGTTTCTGCTGGCCGGCGCGGTGACGGCGAATCGTTCCTTCACATTCCTCACTGCGGTCCGCGAAGCCCGGCGACTGGTCAAAATCCGGGTCCTCCAGCCTTCGATCAAGCCGGAGGAGCCGCCGGAGGAAATCCTGATCCTGACCGGCAGCGACTGGAGGGAGCTGCTGGTGCAGTATGCGCAGGCCGTTGCCCGAAAAGCAGGCGTCACCCCCATGAAACCTGCGGAAAATCTGACCGGCTACTGCACCTGGTACTATTACTATACGGCTGTCACCGCGCAGGATTTCCAGGAAAACCTGAATGCGCTACGGCTCCACCGGGAGAGTTATCCGGCGCGGGTGGTCCAGGTCGACGACGGCTACCAGACCTTCATGGGCGACTGGTTCGACCGGAATGACCGCTGGCCGGAACCGCTTGAAACCGTCGCCCGGAGAATCCGCAAGGCCGGAATGGAAGCCGGCATCTGGCTGATGCCGTTTCAGGCATCCACCGCCAGCCGCCTGTACCGCGAACATCCCGACTGGTTCGTCACAGATGAAAACGGGGAAACCGCCGTCAGCGAAGGCTGGTCGCCGAAACCGGATCATCTCTGGGCCTGCCTCGACGCGACGGTTCCGGCAGTGCGCGACCACCTTGCGACGATCTTCCGGACATTCCGCGCGCAGGGCTTCACCTATTTCAAAATGGACGGCCTCGGCTTCGCGCTGAAGAACGGCCGCCGCCGCGATCCGGCGGCCACCGCCGTCAGCGCCTTCCGGCTGGGGCTGAAAACCATCCGGGAAGCCGTGCCCGATGCGTTCCTGCTGGGCTGCTGTTCGCCGTACCTGCCCTGTGTCGGCCTGGTCGATATGTGCCGCGTCGGACCGGATACCCAGCCGGAATGGGGAACCATGATTCCGCGGGCGCTCCACTGTTCCATGGAACGCTGGTGGATGTTCGACCGCTGGTTCCGGGCTGATCCCGATGTGATGTTCACCCGGACGGACCGCATCAGGCTGACATTGGGGGAATGCCGGCTCACGGTTCTGGCCGGTATTCTGACCGGCGTCACGCTGACCAGCGACAATCTCGGCACGCTGCCGGCGGAACGGCTGGCGCTCCTCCGCCGGGCGGCGCAACTGCGGATGCGGAATGTGCGGCCCGCAAAATGGCGGCTCAACTGCTATTTGAATACCTTTTCCGGCACCGTGGACGGCAAAGCGGCGCTGGCCGTCATGAATGAGACGGAACAGGAGATGACCGTGGAATTTTCCGACTTCAATCTGCCGGAGGAGCTGGAGGAAATTCTCCAGCCGGCCGGAATGCAGAAAAACAAAATTATCGTGCCGCGCCATGACGCGGTCCTGCTGGTTGCGCCCGAAAGGAGGACGAAATGAAAAAACTGCGCAGATTCTTCGCATACCGTTCATTCTGGCCGGAATTGGAAACGGTTCGCCGGTTCGGAGAAATCGGAATCGATACCGTGGCGGTTTTCCCTTCCAACACCCGCAATTCGCTGGGAGAGCCTTACAGCAAATATCCGCCGAACTGGCTCTGGTTCGACGCATACGATTTCGGGCCGGTCAAACGGCAGTTCGACGACCTGCTGTCGGCCAATCCGAACGCGGAATTTCTGGTCATGCTTGATCTGAATTCTCCGCTCTGGCTGACCCGGCAGCTGTATGCCGTGAATGGCGACAGCTATGCCAATCTCTCCGAAGCGATTTCCATGCCGCGCTGGCAAGAGGCGACCGGCGCTTACTGCGACGCGATCATCGACTTTCTGGAAGCCCGTTACGGCGACCGGATTCGCGCCTACATCCCCGCCTGCGGCAGCACCGACGAGTGGATGGATCTCAGCGACGGCGGCGCCGGGAAATACAAACTCGAACGTTATCGGGAGTACTGCCGCCTCAAAGGCCTGCCCGTTCCGGACGACATCCCGCCCCGCTCCCGGCGCAGCCGATTCGGGTTCGAAAATGTGCTGCGCGATCCGGCCGCCGATGCCGAAAGCATCCGCTACTGGCGCTTCACTTCCGATCTGGTCTGCGATACAATCATTGAATTCGCGAACCGCATCCGCAAACGCTGCAATCGTGAAATCGAACTCGGAGCATTCTACGGCTACATCCTCGAACTCGGCGGCGACTGGGTTAAAAAAGGCCACCTCGCCTATCAGAAGCTGCTCGCTTCCGGCAGCATCGACTTTCTGATCAGCCCCGGCACTTACGAGCACCGGATGATCGGCGACGGCGGCGGCTTCATGGTGCCGATGGGGACGGTGCGCCGTTTCGGGCGGAATTACCTGCACGAGTGCGACCAGCGCACCCACTGCTTCAATCCGCACCTCTCCCCCGTCGTCAAACTTGAATTCCAGCACTGGCAGGACGAAGCGGAAGATATCGCCGGGATGCGCCGGGAAATGGCGCTGTCGCTGATCCATCACACCTCGCTCTGGTGGTTCGACATGTGGGGCGGCTACTATCAGTCGCAGGCGGTCTTCGACAATCTCGCCCGGATGAAGGAACTGTGGGACCGCTATTCCGGCGACGATTCCCCCGGACGCGCCGAAATAGCGCTTGTGGTCGATCCGGCCGGAGCCTCTCTGGTCAATGACGAAGCGGAGGGAGCGGACCGTTTCCATCGCGATCTCTGTCATTTGCTCAACCATGTCGGTGCGCCGTTCGAGGCGGTCAGCTTCGACGACCTGCTCGAACCGGGCGCGGTAGAGAAATACAAATTCCTGATTTTCGCTTCCGTCTTCGAACTGGACGCGGAGCGCCGCCGCTATTACGAGCAAATCGCCAATGGCGGACGTACGATCCTCTGGCTCTATGCCGCCGGAATCAGCGACGGCATACAGATGCAACTCGAACGCAACCGGGAACTTGCCGGAGTTCCATTTGGAACTCCCGGCCTCTCACGGACCGAATATGGTAGCCACCGGACGCTCTACCTCCACCGCCCGGAGGAGCTGACCGTGCCGCTGCTGCGGCAGGCGGTCCGCGATGCCGGAGTCCATATCTGGACGGAAGAAGCTGCCCCGGTCTTCGCCAACGCCCGCCTCGCCGCATTCCATACCGCCTCGGGAGGGGAGCGCCGCCTGACGTTTCCTGCGGAGGTGACAGCCGTTACCGAACTGTTCTCCGGGCGGAGATTCGAGTTGCGGAATCACAGCCTGACATACCCGTTCGAAACGCCGGACACTGTGTTTTTTGAACTTCACACCGGCAGTTCCGAAAACAGGGGCCCGGCAATGTGAAGACCGAAAATCCCGCTTCCGAATCGCAAAGCGAACGCATACGGCAGGTATGCTCAACCGAACATGTAAGGATATTTTAAATGCATTGGATCGACTGGTGTATCGTAATCGTTCCCCTGGCCGCCCTCCTGGCGCTGGCGGTTTATTCCGGACGTTATGTCCGGGGGGTTGTCGACTTTCTCGCGGCGGGACGCGTCGCGGGGCGTTATGTGATTTCCGTGGGCGACATGGCCTCCGCCCTGAGCGTCATGCTGCTGGTGGCGATGTGCGAGCAGAAGTATCAGATCGGCTACGGCATCGACTTCTGGGCCAAAATCGTGGTGCCGGTGGGCATCATCTTTTCGCTCACCGGTTACTGCACATACCGCTGGCGCGAAACGAAGGCGCTGTCGTTCGGGCAGTTTCTGGAAATGCGTTACAACCGGCCGTTCCGCATCTTCGCCGCGGCACTGCGCACCGCTTCGGAAATGATCACCAATGCGCTCAGCCCGGCGATCGCGGTGAATTTCTTCATCTATTTTCTGAAGCTGCCGCAGATGTTCACGATCTGCGGCGTCGAGATTACCACCTTCTCGTTCATTCTGGTCACTCTGATCGTTCTGGCGATGATCTGCATCTGGCCGGGCGGTCGGGTTTCGCTGCTGCTGACGGATACTTTTCAGGGGTTGCTGGCCTATCCGGTATTCGTGATCATCACCGGATATGTCCTGCTCAATCTCTCGTGGAGTTCGGAAATCGCCCCCACCATGATGGATCGGATTCCGGGAGAGAGTTTCCTCAATCCCTATGACGTAAGCCAGCTGCGGGATTTCAACATCTTTTCGCTCACCGTCTGGCTCTTTTCCACGCTGCTCAACCGCGCCAGCTGGTACGGCAACGATACTTCCGGCTCGGCGAAGACGCCGCATGAGCAGAAAATGGCGGGAATTCTCGGCTCCTGGCGGGGCGGATTCTCCACCGTCATGCTGATCACGCTTGCCATCATGATCATCACCATCATGAACCACCAGAACTACGCGCCGCAGGCCAAAGCGATCCGCGACACCCTCTCCGAGCAGGTCGCCGCCGAAGTCATCGCATCCGACGCGGAGCGCCAACAGATCGTCGAGGCCGTCAAAGCCATGCCGGAGCAGCGGCACATCATCGGGCAGGATCCGCCGCTCTCCCGCAAAAACAATCTCGATACCAACGTGTTCCGGAAAGTTCAGGACATCGTGGGGCAGGATGGCGACGGCAATTTCAAATTCCAGCGCTTCCGCACTCTTTACCAGCAGATGATGCTGCCGGTGGTTCTGCGGGAAACGCTGCCGACCGGCCTGCTCGGCCTGCTCTCGCTGCTGATGATCATGCTGGTGCTTTCGACCGACGATTCGCGGATCTTCAATGCTTCCGCGACCATTCTGCAGGACGTCATCATGCCGCTTCGCAAAAAGCCTTTCACGCCCCGGCAGCATCTGCTGTGGCTGCGGCTCTGCTCGCTGGGGGTGGCGGGATTCTTTCTGACCTTCAGTTTGCTGTTCGTCCAGTTGGATTATCTCAATATGTTCATGGTGATCATGACCTCCATCTGGCTCGGCGGAGCCGGTCCGGTGATGATCGGGGGGCTTTACAGCCGGTTCGGCAATACGACCGGCGCCTTTGCTTCGGTTTTCGTCGGTTCGGGGATTTCCATCAGCGGCATCGTTCTGCAGCAGAAATGGGCGCAGCATATCTATCCCTTCCTGCAAAGCCGGGGATGGGATGAAAGCGTCGGCAACTTTCTGGCGGCGGTCAGCAGGCCGTTCAATCCGTACATCGTCTGGGAAATCTCGCCGGAAAAATTCCCGATCAACTCCTACGAAATCTTCATGATCGCCATGATCGCCGGCATCGTCGCCTACACCGTCGGCTCGCTGGCCACCTACAAAGGCCCCTACAATCTGGATCGCCTGCTGCACCGCGGCATCTACAATACCGACGGCGAAAAGAAGATTCACTCCGCCTGGACCTGGCATAACGTCATGAGCAAGCTGGTCGGCATCACGCCGGAATACACCCGCGGCGACCGGATCATTACGTGGAGCGTGTTTTTCTACTCCATCGTCTATCAGCTGGGGATCGCCTTCGTGGGGGTCTTCATCTGGAATTTGTTCTCGCCGTGGCCGCTTGAATACTGGAGCATGTACTTTTACATCACGATTCTGTTGATTCCGGCCATCAGCGGCATCATCACGACGGTGTGGTTCACCTGGGGCGGCGTGCGCGATACGCTGCAGCTGTTCCGGGATCTGAAAGCGCGGGTGGACAATCCACTTGACGACGGCCGGGTGGACGGGCAGGTTTCTCTGGCAGACCGTTTTCCTCGGAAGAACGCGGAAGGACAGCGGAATCCCGGCTACTCCGGCGACGAAAAAAATCGGTAAGCAATCCGCCCCGATTGGTTCAGGTCCGGTGATGATCAGCGGGACATCAAAATCGCGGTTCAGCAAAGACGCGGCTCTCATCTTTTTATTCTTAAACAGAAATTCAACCAGTAAAGCAAGGTAATTATGGAACGTTTGAAAAAAGTCGGTGACGTAAAGGCGCGCAACTCTTCCGAAATCAAAAGCTCTCCGATCGGGCTGGGCTTTGAAAAACTCGATCGCGGACTCTTCGACCCGGAAAAAGCCTATGACAAAGTCGCGAAGCTCGGTGTGAAGTGGATACGCATTCAATCCGGCTGGGCCCGGACCGAAAAAGTTCCGGGCGTTTACGAATGGGAGTGGCTGGACTCAATCATCGACAACCTGATCCGCCGCTCGTTGAAGCCCTGGGTCTGTCTCTGTTACGGCAATGCGCTCTATACTCCGGCGGCCGGGGAAGTGTTCGGAGCGGTCGGCTGCCCGCCGATCGCGACCGAAACGGAGCGGAACGCATGGCACAGGTATGTCGCGGCCCTGACCCGGCGTTATGCCGGACGGGTGGAACTGTTCGAGGTCTGGAACGAACCGGACGGCGTCTGGTGCTGGAAGCACGGTCCGGACGGCGGCGAATACGGTGAGTTCGTAAAAGCCACCGCCGCCGCGATCCGGGAAGGCAACCCCGCCGCCAAAGTCGTCGCCGGCGCGGTCTGCATGCGCGACCTCGGCTACCTCAACGATATGCTGGCGACCGGCGCCGGCAAAGCAATGGATTATCTCAGTTACCACGGCTACTGGCCCGATGAGCTGGAGAAGGCCGACCGGGTCCGCGCCTACCGGGCGCTCTGCGCCCGCTACAACCCCGCGATCCGGGTGATTCAGGGTGAAACCGGCGTCCAGTCCCGCAGCGACGGCGCCGGAGCCTTGCGCGAAGGCGCCTGGACGCCTCGGAAGCAGGCGAAATTTCTGGCCCGGCATATCATCGCCGATCTGTTTGAAGAGGTCAGCTTCGCGTCCTATTTCTCCTGCATGGACATGATCGAGGCGCTGAACGGGATGGTCGGGGATAAGGCCAGCTACCTTGACTACGGTTATTTCGGCGTATTGAGCGCGGAATTCGACGAAAACGGCATCGCCACCGGAGAGTATGCGCCCAAACTTTCCTACCGGACATTGCAGGTGATCGCTTCAATCTTCCGCGAGGATTTCAGCCTTGCCGAGCTGCCTGTCCAATTCATGCCTCCCGGGCGTTCGATGCGGGTGATGCGCAATGACGACTACGGCCCGACCGTAGTGCTGCGCGGCTTCCGCAAAGGCAATGGTTCGGCGGCGGCAGTGTACTGGAAACCCTCGGAAATCCTGACGACCGCATACGAATCGACCATTTCGCTTGAGGCGGCGGAGCTTCCCCGCGAAATCCGGCTGGTGGATATTCTGGACGGCAGCATCTACGAACTGCCTCCGCAGATGCGGGAGGATAATGGCAGGGGGAGGATTCTTTTTCATCATCTTCCGCTCAAAGATTCGCCGCTGCTGCTGACCTTCGGTGATTTTCTGTAAAATCCGGAAAATGGAAATACAAGGTCGTCTGTCGCAGTACGGCGGACGACCGCACATCATTTTCAGAGCGGAGAGGATATGGCCGGTTCCGCGCAAAGAGCTTCTGTACAACCGCTTTTGCCACTTTCAGTTTTTCCGGCTGAATCCTTTCCATCGGAAAGCTCTCCTTTCGCACCGTTTCAGATCTGGAGTCCGGCGCGGTAAGCCTCTTCCCATACCGGCTGTTCCCGGACTTCGCCTTTTTCGTAAACGCCGAGTCCGCAGATCATTCCGGCTTCGACGGAGCCTTCGTAGCAGTCGAGGAAACCGCGCAGGGCTTCGATCGTCCCCTTCAGCATCTCCCGACTGGTGTCGGCCATCGTCATGATGTAGTAGTATTTCTTGTCCGTCAGGCGCGGAAAGATCGCGACGGTGCGGTCGAGCAACGCCTTGAGCTGGGCGCACATGGTGTAGAAGTAGACCGGCGTGGCCAGCACAATCACGTCCGCCGCAAGCATTTTTTCAAGAATCTCCGGCGCGTCGTCCTGCTGCGGACATTTTCCATTCCGGCAGGCGTAACAGGCGGTGCAATACCCGATCTTCTTTTCGGCGAGGCGGATTTTCTCCACCTGGTGACCGGCTTCACCGGCGCCTTCGGCGAACCGGTCGCAAAGCAGATCGGAGTTGCCGTTCCTGCGGGGACTGGAGGATAGAATCAATACTTTTTTACCCATAATACGTTTTTCTCCATTTTTTGACAGAACCCCGGTCTCCTGCCTGTACTGGGGGCCGGAAGCTGCACTGGTGCTGTTGTTTCAGGTCTTTTTGTTTTTTCATTATTTTCATCGTCCGTTTCAAAGGGAGATGAAATTTTGTTCCTTTGCCGTTCAATGTAATCGTTAGAGCAACTCTAGTTCAATGGCAAATTCGCGAAAAAATGAGAAAAAATACAGATTTACACCCCAAAAAAGGGAGAAAATGATGCGGAAACGGAAGATCCGACCTATGTGAGAAGATAAGAAACTCCATATTCCGGGTGGGCTTTCCAGATATTTAAAAAAAATTGACATTCCCCTTGATATATTTTTATATAGTAATATATTATATCGAAGATTATCATAACGGATCAGACAAAGGACACATATGGCGGACAGAAAAATAGGCATACAGATCACCCTGATCAAGCAGCATCTCGGCCGTCTGCTGGACAAAATGCTGACCGAGCAGGGCATTCATGAGTTCAACGGTCCACAGGGGCGCATTCTGTATGTTTTGTGGAATCACGACTTCATCTCCATTCAGGAATTGGCGAAAGGAACAGGTCTGGCAAACACCACGCTGACCAGTATGCTGGACCGCATGGAGCAGAAACAGCTGATCCGGCGGACAGCGGACATCAATGACCGTCGGAAATATCTGATTGCCTTAACCCCGAAAGCGCGTTCGCTGGAGAAGAAATACCGGACGGTAACCGATCAGATGACAGAGTTGACCTATCAGGGATTCACCGTCAACGAGATCACACAGCTGGAGGAGTATCTGGAACGGGTGTTGGATAACGTCCGCAATGCGGAAATGAGTCAGAAAAAATAATTCCGGAGCAGCATAGCGTTCTGCTCTCAAGCAATACCACCCAACAATCGACAGGAGACAGAAAATGAACAAGAACGAACTCAGCGAGACCGTAAAAGAGATGATCGCCGCCCCTTCCTGCTGCAAGGAACTCAAAGATGCCGGGCAGAATTATCTGAATGCGCTCGGCACCGATGCGGAAAAGACGGCTGCGGCGGCCCTGCTGCAGGAGATCAGGGAGGATGTCTGCACGCTTGACCAGACCATTCCTTTCTTCGAATCGGAACTCGGCACTCAAATCTTCGGAGCGGAGCGCGCCAAAGCCATGGCGGCGCACGCACGTGAAATCAAAGCCCAGGGGGCCAAATGGTGCGATTGCCCGGCCTGTGCGGCAGGTGTGAAAATTCTCGAAAACGCTTCCGTTCCGGTTTAATTTTTTTTGCGGCGGGGATTTTGAAGCTGAATTGTCTTTTTGCCGCGATGCTCATGATCGCGGCAAACCTTATGAACGATATTACCAAACCCGTCGGAATCGGACTTGGGTTTGCAATGTACTGACCAAGTGCGGACTTGCGACGCAACGTTACCGTAAACTGCCGCTGGAATTGATGGCTTATTATGTTGTTTGCCGTTCGCAGTATTCAGGCATTTCGTTGCAAGAGGTTATGCGCTGCATTCTTGAGGGCTTTGACTGGCTGAAGATAAAAATTCCTTGCGGCGAGCTCAAAGGGCGAGGAGGAATTTCCCGTGCCAGGAGCCGTTTTGGGTACAAGGTAATGCAATATTTGTTCGAGGATGTTTGTAACCCCACGGCCCTGCCGGATACCATACTTGAAATCGGCACACGTGCGATTATTGGTGCCGCTCATGGATCCACGCTCAAAAAGAGAGAAAACTATTCCTTTCTGCGGTTATATTCAGGTAACTTCGCGTCGCGGCCAAAGACCGCTGACCAAGGATTTGTTGAATTTCGCTGAGTGCATAGTTGCTGCGGACAGCCAACTGATATCCCCAGGTTTTCTGGAGAGTCAGAAAGCCTACTTTTTCCTGCAATCCGCTTGAGGCCCAGATTCCTTGAGGAAAGCTGTTACATAGCCCTGCGACCAAGGCAGAACCGTCCCTGACAACCTGCGGGTTTCACTTTGGAACAGGCAGACATCATTTGCCGTTGCCGCAAGGAGTTGCTTGATCTCTCGGGCATCATCGCCGGAAATTTTGATTAACATTTTGTTGCCGGCGGACACACAGCCCCGGGACAACAAGGGCGGCGAAAAGCAGTAGCCCGTTACCGGTCCGCAGCCGCTTTTTTCTTATACCGATACAGACTTTCTTTGTATTACCTCCGGTCCCGTCCGGCCGGTCCGCTGCGGCTTTGGGCTGCTGTTTTTCAAAAAATTGCAGAAAAATCACTTTTTTTTCCAACACCTCTTGCATCCTCCTGTATGATACAACATAATACAAGAAAAAAATAAATACAGGAGTGAACACCTGATGAGTCAGGCCGCTTTGAAATCAGATACGCTGCACGAAAATCTCGTGCGGGAGCTGAGCCGGATGGCGCCCGGCGAGAAATTCATGACCGTCCGGGATATCATGCGCCGCTACAACGTCAGCCAGCTGATCGTCGACCGCGCGGTCAACCGCCTCTGCGAGGACGGCAAGCTGGTTTCCTTCGCCCGGCGCGGACTTTTCGTGCCGCAGTTCGTCCGCCCCGCTCCGGCGGAACAGCCGACGCTGCTGGTTGCGGTGCCGGACTGGGTATCGCCGGACATCGACGAAATCAAGGCAGAACTCGAACGCCTCTCTCCGCTCCACCCGGAAACCCGCCTGCTGCTGCACCGCTTCGACTACCGGTACGCAATTCCGCCAGAACTGCCGCTGGCCGCCGAGAACGTCCGGTTGCTGCTGCTGATGCCGGGGCGGGTTGATACGCTTGAGGCACGCGACATCGAGGCGCTGAACATCTTCCGGCAGAACGGTCCGGTAATGGTACTGTGCCACCACCTCAACAATTTCAACGTGCCCTCGGTCGGGCTGGATGATATGTTCGCGGGCAACTGCGCCGCCCACCATCTATACCACGCCGGACACCGTAAAATCGCCGTCCTGATGAGCGAACCGCAGAGCAGCGTGATCATCGACCGGGTCAACGGCGTGCTGAACTACGCCCGGCTCCACGGGATGCAGGCCGAATTGATCGACTGCGAAATCCCCGGCGGCGAAGTGCCGCTGGAACGGGTCTACCGGAAAATGAGCCGGATCATCGAACAGGGCTTCGACTTCACCGCGCTGGCGGGAGTGTCGGGCGATTCGCTCGCGGGGGCCTTGAACGCCTGCCACAACCACGGCCTTGCGATTCCGGCGCAACTGAGCATCGTGACCATCGGCAATCTCCGCACCACCGAACTCTTTTATCCGCCGCTCGATACGATCTGCGTCGGCATCGGCCGCCAGGTCTCCGACGCGGTGGAACAACTGCTGGCCGGCAAAAACGAAAGCGTGCTTGTCCCCCCTGAGCTGGTAAAACGCGGTTCGGTCCGGATCATTTCTGAATAATCCAACCTTTAAAAAAGGAGTTTTACCATGCAACAGATACGCTTCATTCCTCCCCGTAAACATAATTTTACTCTTATTGAGCTGCTCGTGGTGATCGCTATTATCGCGATCCTCGCGGCGATGCTGCTGCCGGCGCTGAACAAGGCGCGGGAATCCGCGCAGAAGATCAACTGCACCAGCCGCCTGAATCAGTGCCTGAAAGCCGAACAACTGTACAGCAACGACTTCCGGGACTATTACTACGTCCACGGCATGTTCAACGGCGACGCTCCGCACAGCTACTGGAATTCGGTTCTGATCCACTCCGGCTATCTGAACCGCAAGGTGGTCAGCTGCCCCGGCTCCAAGCCTAAAACCGGCGCGGACGAGATTGGCTGGCCGGAAGCGAGTTACGGAATTTTCCGCTTCGACTTCGGCGGCAGCGCCGGCGATCCGCGCGGACCGTGGAGCAAGGATTACGAAGAGGAACTCGGCAATTACAACATCCGGGTCGTCTCCGGAGGCATCGAGGGCTATTTCATGACGCTCGCCAAGATGAAAGCGCCGACCCGCACCCCGGTTTTCGCCGACGTGCGCAAGCTGAACGGCGAAGGATTCATGGCATTCAATCCGCGTTATTTCCACCCTGAATCCGCCACGGCGCTCGCACATTCGCAGGCCGCCAATATCGCGTATGCCGACGGCCATGTCGCGTCACGCGGACTCAACGAACTGCGAAGCGAAGGCTTCACCCAGTTCGTACTCGGCAACGGCCGCATCCAATAACCTCACTACCCAAAGGAATCATCATGTTCAAACCGACTCTTTTCGCGGCGGTCCTGCTGGCCGGCGGCGTTCTCACTGCATTGGAATTGACTCCTTCGGCGGACACCGCGGTCTATGCGCCCGGCGAACCCGTCCGTTTCACCGTCAGTAAACTTCCGGCAAACGGCAGGGCCGCCTACCGCGTGATCGACTTCGACCGCAAGACCGTCAGAAACGGCGAAACCGCCCCCGGCAATCTGGAATTCACCGGCCTGCCGCGCGGCTGGTACGAGCTTCAGGCAGAAACGGTCGGCAATGCCGGTGAAAAAGCGCGCTATCCCTTCGCCGTGATCCCGGAATTCGACCGCTCCCAAACCGACTGGGAAAAAAATCAGTTCGGCGTGATGGTCGCGCCGCACACCCGCTATCCGCTGGCCCATCGTGATTTCGACGCGAAATTCATGGAACGGATCGGCGTCCGGTGGGTCCGTACCCACCGCCTGAACTGGATTCAGATTCAGCCCGACGAACACAAAGCCCCCGACTGGGCCACTGCCGACCGGGAGGTCGAAATCTACAAAAAACGCGGGCTTTCCATCGTCGCGACCACGGCCTGGCCGTTCCCGGCCTGGGCTTCCAGCGGACGCGGCACCCAAATCGACGCCTACTACCTCGACAAGATGTTTCCGGCGGACAAGTACATCGAGCAGACGAAGAAATTCCATACCGAACTCGCCCGGCGCTACGGCGACAAGGTCGATTACTGGGAGATCGGCAACGAGATCGACGCCGAAAACTTCTGGATCGGCCGTTACAAACATCAGGGCGACAAGGCCGCGATCATGCAGGATTACATCGAGTTTTACATCATGATCGCCAAGGCGCTGCGGGCCGGAGCCCCCGCCGCCAAAATCGGCCCGAACACCACCGGCAGCGCGCCCGACGGCAACACCTACCGCGACTGGCTGAACGTCTTTCTGCAGAACCCGGAAGCGCGCAAACAGATGGATTACTTCTCCACGCACTACTTCCCGAGCGTCCCCGAAATCCGCAAAGTGCTTGCCCGGTACGGCAAAGGCGACGTGGACATCATCTTCACCGAAATCGGCGGCATGGCGCACTCCTACCGCAAGGTGCCGACCTGGGAGGAGACCTGCCGCAACATCCGCATCACCTGCACCCACTACGCGACCCAGCTTCAGGCCGGCGGCAAGGCGCTGTGCAAGTTCCTGCTGCGCGACATTCCCGAACTGCCGCCGCAGGGCTGGATCGCCGGAATGCTCGAAGGCGACTTCAAGCTGCGTCCCGAATACGTCGCTTTCGCAACGCTGATCCGGGAAATCGGCGATGCCGATCCGGCGGGACGGATCAACATCACCCGGCGTTCCGACAAAGGCTGGTTGCACGGCTTCCGTTTCCGCCGCGGCGGCAAGACGCTGACGCTGGTGATCCTGAACGACGCCCCGAAAGCGGCCGTCACCCTCGACTCCGCCTCAAAAGAACTGCGCGTGATCGATATGATGGGGCGCGAAACCACGCAGATTCCGCAGAACGGCAAACTGGTTCTGGAGATGGATTCCGACCGGCCGCTGCTGATCGAAGGCGATATCTCCGGCGAACCGGGCGAAGGCCGGGACCCGGAACCGGTGCTGGTTCAGGAGATCAATGTGAAATGCAACGGCGACTTCGAAATGCCGGTGCGCGGCGCCACCATTCCTTACTGGCATCTCGGCTATGACACCGGCAAGGGCACTCCGGAACAGGTCGGCTTTCTGGTTTCCGTCGACGACAAGGTCAAACACTCCGGGCGGCAAGCCCTGAAGATCCATGCGGAAAAACGGACCGGCTTCTATGCAGTCTGTCATACGATGACCGTTCCCAAGCTGAAGCTCGGACAATATATGGTCGTTACCTACCGCTGGTGGGCCAAGGGCGAAAAAATCGACAGCATCGACAAAGCCAGCTTCGCGCCGTCGCTGTCGATGCGCCGCAAGGACAACAGCCGCATCCACTGGCGGGACGGAGACTTCGAGCGCGGCACCTTCGACTGGATGGCGGGCGAACAGGTCCGTAAGTACGAACAGAACGATTTTCCGCCCGATTTCAACCACTTCTCCCTGGAATTCTACCTCGGGAAGTCGACCGGAACCCTCTGGCTGGACGATGTGAGCATCAACATCAAGGTGATGCAGCGCGGCGCTTCCGAAGCCAGATATCTCAAGTAACCATATCCCAATAACCATCCGGCGGATGCGGCAGCCGTATCCGCCGGATGGCTGAAAAATACCGCCTCCGGCTGGACTTTTCACCAATTCGGCAGTACATTTCCTGAAATTCAGGAGGACATTTTCTTATGGATCAGATTCACCGGAAGTATGAACTGCCGCACACCAGCCGCCGCCGCGAGGAAATCGAGTGGTCGATCCACTACGCGTTCAACGCGGGGGACCGTACCCTGCCGCGCGTGCTGCTGGTCGGGGATTCAATCTGCAACGGCTACCACGCGCAGGTGCGCGAGCGGCTGCTCGGCATCGCGAACGTGACCTTCTGGGCAAGCTCCAAATGCGTGACCGATCCGGACTACCTCCGCGAACTGGAATTCATTCTTGAGGAGTATCCGCTTGACCTGATTCACTTCAACAACGGCCTCCACAGCCTGACCACCGACCGCGCCGAATGGGAAGCGGCGCTGCGCAACACCTTCCGGATGATCCTCGACAAGCTGCCGGGAATCCGGCTGATGTGGTGCGCCAGCACTCCGCTGACCGATCCTGAACTGACCGCTCAAGCGGTCGAACTCAATGCGATCGGTGCACGGGTTGCCGCGGAATTCAATCTGCCGGCCGACGACCTGTTCAGTGTGATGAATCCGCTGGACCGCAAGGAATTCTGGTGCGACAAATACCACTTCACACCGGCAGCGAAAGAGCTGCAGGGCGATGCGATTACCCAAGCCCTGAAGCCTTTCCTGAATACAACCGGGAACGCCGATCCGGAAGCCTTCCGGCGCGGCACCGAAACCGGCCCGGACGGTGCATTGAATTAATAGCGGCTCACTTCGGCGGCGGTCTCCGCCTCGAAATGCACATAGCGCCCGACATAGATTTTCCGGGTGCGCTCCGGCAGCGGCATATTTTCCGGCGGCGCGGCCAACTGCAGCTCATACGCCTCCAGCCGGTCCGCCCAGTCGGCGGCGCGGCCGAACAGCAGTACGCTCCGGCAGAGCGACGCGGGCGGCGGCTCCACTTTCTCCGCCCATGAGTCGAGCGGGATCTCCGCCCCCTGCCCCGGCAGGTTGCGGCGGATGAACTCCGCGACTTCCCCCGCCGTCCACTCCCGGTCATACAGCGCCAGCACCGGATCATTCCCGCGCAGCCGCAGCATCAGCACGCCGTCCGCCCGGAACAGTTCCGGCGCACTCCCGTCGCGCATTCCCCACCCGGCAATCCAGATTGCGGCGACCACGGCGACCGCCGCCCCGGCCGCCGCCAGCAGACGGCGGCGCGACACTTTCGGCAGCCACAGCAGCACCACGGCGGCGCAGAATCCGAGCAGCAGCAGCCACGACAGCAGCCAGTTCAACAGCGGCAGGGTGCCGAACGAATAAAAATCGAACAGCAGCGGCCAGTCAAAGCAGCTCGCCAGCGTCGCGGAGACCAGCGTACCGACTACCGCGCACCACAGCGCCGGCCGGAACGGTTCCGAACGGCGCGGAAGCCGGAACAGCGCGACCAGAACCGCAAACACATAAAGCACTCCCGGCACCGCGCCGAATTCGACCAGCCAGGTCAGGTGGGAATTCACCAGCGTGCGGCACACGATGCCGGAACCTTCCGGCAGCAGGAACTCCGACACGATCCGTCCCGAATCCCCCAGCCCGCAGCCGCCGGGCAGCAGCGAAAACAGTTCCGCCCCGCCCCGCCAGATCACCGGACGGTTGGTCAGCGCCCGGTCGATCCCGAAGCGGCCGAGCATCCCGGAGAGCGCGAACGCCGCCACCAGCACCACCAGCGCCGCAAGGCCGTATTTCAGGAAGCGACGGCCGTAGAAGCAGCAGAAAAAAACCATTTCCATCACCAGCACCGCCATGCCGGTGCGCGAACCGGTCAGCGCCAGCGCCGCGATCAATCCCGCCGCGGCGATGCCCGCCACGACCTTCGGCCGGCGCCCCGGCCGGTTGAAAAGCGGCCACAGCAGCGGAAACAGCAGGGTAATCAGCGCGGCGGCATGGTTCGGGTTGTAGAAGCCGAAGCCCCAGCGCACAATGCCGTCGCTGGTGAATTCCATCATGGCCTGACCAGTCCTTTTATTTTCTCCGACAGGTAGTTGCGATACTCCGGATCGATCGACTCCGCCTGACTGACCGGATAGACGATCCCGCTCTCGTCGTCGGCGACGAAACGCGGCGGCACCCGGTCCAGCCACTCCGCGAAAAAGGTCCGGGCGACCTCCAGCACTTTCGGGTTCAATTCGTGACCGCCGGGCAGCGTCAGCCAGAGCAGCCGCCCGCCCTTTTCGCGGTAGTTGAATGCGAACGTCCGGGAGATTTCAAAGCGGACGTCGTCCCCCAGCCCGCAGCTCAGCAGCGCCGGAGCCGGACGGGTGAACTTGTTCCCCCTGAACGGGAAATAGACGCCGCAGCCATGTGCGCCCCACGCCCCCACTCGGTGCGGCGCGTAGTTATAGAACAGGTTCGCGCACTGGCCTCCGGCGGAGTAACCGAAATAGAGCAGCTGCTTTTGCGGGACTCCGTATTTTTTTTCGACCCGCGCCACGGCATTGAACAGCGCGCGGCCCGACCACTTCTCCGGCTCCCAATAGTCGTCGTTGAAGAAAGATGGCGCGAGCAGGACCAGCCCGTAACGGTCGGCCAGCCGGTCGAACCGGTAGGCTTTCAGGGTCTGGGCGGCTTTCCAGTTGCGCCCGCCGAACAGCACCATGATCCGGCTTTGCGGCGTGATCCGCTCCGGCAGCCGGACCGCGAATTCGAGCCGGCGGTTATTCGGCGCAGAGGTGGCAACGGTGAAGGTTTCCACTTTGGCGGCTCCGGCGCAAAATGCGGCAACCAGCACAAGCAAACAGAAAAGACGGATCATTTCCTCACCGGGGCGGGTTTGCCCCACGCGAGGGCGATTTCGTTGCTCGGCAGCAGCACGCGGTCCTCCAGAGGAATATTGGCGGCCTGCACCGATTTGACCGGATAGAAAAGCTGGTCCTGATCGTCGCCGATCCATACGGGAGGAGCTTCCGCGGCGCGCCCGGTTTTGCTGCCGCCGAGGTCTTCGAGGTGGCGGCGGTGGTAGAAGCCGAGGAATTCGCGGGCGAGCCGGTAGGACTCCATCGGCACGGAGTGGTTCAAATTCGGATAGGATTTCCAGATGATGTTTTCGCCCTTGGCGCGGGCGTTTTCGACGAAGCGGCGCGAAATGATGTAACGCTGGATGTCCGCATCGCCGCAGGTGACCAGCCCCGGCACGCCGCGCATCCGGGTGCTCGGCGTGTGGAACACTCCTCCGGCATGGGAGACCCACGCCCGGGTCATCGCCGGTTTCCACGCGGGAAAGAGGTTCGAGCACTGCGAACCGCCGGAAAAGCCGTAAAACAGCAGTTTGGTGGTGCAGACCCGGTACTTGGATTTCAACATCGAAAGCGCCTTCAGCAGCGCGGGGCCGGACCACTCCTCGGGTTCCCAGTAGTTGTCATCCTTGAATCCGGGTGCGACGATGAAGATTTTATTCCGGTCGGCCCATTCGGCCCATCCGGCTCCGCCCTGCGCTTCGCCGGCGCCGGAGGTGTTGCGCCCGCCGAAATAGACCAGAATCCGGTACTCCAGCCGGTCGGCGGAGCGGTAGGTGCGGGGGATGCGGCAGTGAAACGTGACCTCCGGATTCTTCGGAGCCTTGGTTTTCACGACGATCTGTTCGATCTTCGCTGCCGGTGCCGCCGAAGCCGCCGCCGGAAGCAGCAGCATCCCCAGAACCCCCAACCCGGCCACACACCATTTCCGCACTCCCGCAATCCCCATCATCCCCTGTCCTTCCCCGTTTCCGGCCCGCCTTAATGGGACGGCCCTCTTCCCGCCGCCCCGGCAAACCGCATTTTCAGACTTTGCTCCTCAAAGCAATCCAGTTTTCACTTATTAATATGTTTACTTTTACAATTTTTTCAAGTAATTTTTTGTTCAAGCAGAAAAAAATCATCTTTTTCAAGGTTTTCTCACGTATTGTCCGGGAGTTTCAAACCACATTTTTCCTCACCGCCATTTATTTCCCGTGAGTATACCTTGCCACTCCGGCGTCGGATTTGCGGATCGAAATCTCGGCGACTCCGCCCACCGAAGAAGGAGCCAAAGTCCCGCTGATCTGAAACTCCGTTTCACTCTCGACCACCCGCCACGGCCTTTGCCGCAACACCTCTTTGCCATAGATGCCGACCAGAACGGTTTCGGCGACCTTGACGGCATCCTCTTTGCTCAAATTCAGATTCACTTCGGCAGGAGCCGTCTTGATGGTTATGCTGTTTTCAGGTTTCGGCTCTGCAACAACCGGTCTCCGGCGGCAAACCTTATCGAGACTCTTCCGAAGTTCCGCCAGTTCCGGCTCCAGTTCGCGGTATTCCGGCCGGATTGCCGTGCCGGAATAATATTTCTCCAGAACGGCGCTCCGCAATGTTTCGGCCACCGGTTTGAAATCGGAATTCACCTCATTCAGCCGGTCACGGTGCTTCAGGATCAGCCGCAGCCAGGCGTCGGCGAAATCCCATTCCTGTTCGGGCTTGACCTCCATCGGCCAATGCTCAAGGCACCAGTTGAACGTCATGGCGGTCTTGACCGGGTTGACCGCCGCGGCCTGTTCCAGATACCTGAAAAACTCTTTTTTCCGGGGCGCCAGCATTCCCAGAAACAGATTCAGGCCGAAATCATCCGGCGAACCGGCGAGCAACTGCTGCGCGACCTCTCCCGCCTCGTTCCACTTGCCGACGAAAGCCAGCGCCAATGCGGTTTCGCGCGAAGCGGCGGCATCGGGTGGCAGTGAATCAAGATAAAGCGCAGCCCAGAGCGCCGGAACCAGCGTATGTGCCGGGACCACATTTTCCTCATCGAGCAATTTCAACGCGGCCTGCCGTCCCAACTCCCGGTTTTGCAACACGCTCCTGAAATAGATTCCATAAGCGGAAAATTGACGCATCGGCCTGCGGAGAGGAGTTGCAAAACTTTTCCGGGAAGGCGAGAGAACCCCTTTGCCGGCAATGCGCAGCATCCGGAACTGCCGCAAGGAGGAACGCCCTCCTGCCTTCTGCGGGACAATCCTGCCCCCGGACGCCTCTCTTTGCTCTCCGGTATGATCAGCAACAAAAATCACGGCTTCCTCCGCAACAGGAGGCGGCGCCTGTCGTTCCATTGGCGGCTCTCCCGCAATAACGGAAAGACAGCCGCCAAGCAACAGCAATACGAAATGTTTTTGATAGTTCATTTTTCGTCCATCCCTGTTTCCGTCACGAATTACGGCATAATCTCCCAATTTATGGAATAAGCCGCTTTTCCCGGATATCATAGCTCTTTTACGGTATTTTTACAACTTGAATATCTCACAGGTTAAAATCTGTATCATATTTCAGAAAATTTCCGGACAAACCTTTCGGGAGTACGCAGCGGTGCCGGTGTCGGCTCCGGCATGCCCGGGCCTGAACGCTATCTCCTTTTACGTTCTGCCGCGATTCCGGAAAAGAGACCGCTGCGTACTCCCGAAAGGTCTGCCCGCCGGACCATTTTCCCGCGGACAGACTATTCTTTAACCAACACTTTGGGAAACGTTCTTTCAGAAGATCATTTCCCCAATAAAGAATCTTCCTTAAAGTTCAGTTCCCCCCTTTTGGCATACCGGGTGCAAAATCAGCAGTTTTTTTACCTACATCAATTGTCACAAAAAGCTGAAAATCAGGAATAGCGACTTTGGGTTGCCTCCGTCCATCATCGACGGAAATACCTGACACGTACTTCCAACTCTGCTCCTCGTTCTTTGAATAAGATACAGGTTTCGGTTCCTCCAATTTCATAAGAAGCAACTCTTTTTTAAAGCGCCCTTCCATTTTCTTTTTGGCAAGTAATTGGTATTCATTTTTGTACTCTTGCCCCAAAGGGAATACATGGCTCCGGGGATTACATAAAAACGTAGTCATTCCCGGAGAACTGAATACAGCATATTGCCTGTCCGGCAAACATTCGGCTACAGTATCAATTCTAAAATTGAGCTTTTTTCCGCCTTTTGCATCATCTCGATATGTAAAACAATAAATGTGTCCTGAATCCAGCGATAATTCAAAAACAGAATTCCAATAGTACTCCTTCTGCCCTCTCAAGTCTACTAACCGAAATTTTAAACTGACATATTCATCTCCCGCCGGCCGCAACTGTTTTAATTTAAAATACCACGCTGCATTTGTATCCGAAAATGGAGAATAGTGTTCAATATTTTCCAATATGTAATCCGCTTCGCCGGAAGTATTTTCCACTTCCGCGGCAGAAGGATAAAATGAAAAACAAATTCCCCACAATAACCAAACCAACCCCAAGCTTCGATTATCCATAAATACAATCTTGAACCTGTTTCAGATTAAGTTGCCACAGCCACATTATCCACTAATATATAATATCTTTTTTAGAAAATTTCCGGACAGCCCCTTCGAGAGTACGCAGCAGTGCCGGTATCGGCCCCGGTATGCCCGGACATGAACGCTATCTCCTTATTACATTCCGCCGCGATTCCAAAAAAGAAACCGCTGCGTACTCCCGAAGGGCCTGTCCGCCGGATCATTTCCCTGCGGACAGACAAAGTTTCAATTAACTATTTTAGTGATTTTCTCTCAAGATTATTTTCTATTTCTATTCAGATGAACAATAGTTTCTCTCCCCCAAATAGAACATTTATAATATATAAAATCACACACCAAAATAAATCAACCTACTTTGTATTATTTTTTACTAATTTTATATTGATTTTATTCCCATTCAAAAAAACTTGCAAAGGTAAATTATCTTGCTTCCGTGACCTTCTCACAGAAACAGATGTAATATTATCATCTTTGTGTATTAATAAATCAAACCCTCGCAATTCATAATATAAATAAGAGAATATTTTATTATTTTCAATATTTAAAATAAATGCTTTGGCTTGAAAAGGTTTAGTTCTTAAATTTAAATTACATATCTTGATAAGAAGTTGTACCATTAATCTTTCATCTAAGGATAAAATAATATCAGGCCTTTGTTGGAGTTGGGAAAAAAAATTGTTCCAAAATTCTAAGCGTCCCAAATTATCCAAAGAATAACTGAACCAAAAAGTTAGAAAAATTGTTTTTTGTGGAGCTTGCTGAAAACTTTTTTCCCATAATCGTTGAAAAGCAGGTAGGTTGCTGCCAACTGCCGCAGAACCTAAAAGCAGATCAAGCAATTCTGGCCTAAGTGGTGCATTTTGAAATGTTTCCAACTCCTTATAGTTTTGAGTAAGTAGACAAGAAAAAGCCTGACTAGCATCTAATGGTATCCTATTATGATTATAAGTGTAAAACTCATAATAAGCGGGAGCTATCAAAGAAATTTGCTGAAACGAATCCGGGACTTCGAGCACCCCCGGTGTCAATAGAATAGCCACCGCCTGTTCAAATGGAGGAAAATACTCTTTCTCTACCCCATCTCGAAACTCGGAAGATAGCCAACGTGTTTTTAATATCTCACAAAGTGAAGTTTTCTTTTGACGAAAAACTTGTTCCTCTCGCTCCAATTGCTCAAATTTTCTATCCAATTCTTCTTGTAATCTTGAATTTAAGATATCATCACCCAACAACAAAACGCCAGTAAAAAAACAAATACAATATGCTATTCGGAACATGCTTTACTCTCCACTACGGTAATTCCACCAACTTGGACCCGCGACAATGATGCCTTTCCTATTCCTTCCACTCTACCGCATTCATATATCTTTTGAGTTTGCGTAGAATATGTATCAAAAAGGACCTGAATAGTAATAGATCCATCATGATTCTGCTTAGTGGAATCTTTACAGTCATGCTTATAAGTATATATAAATGACAAATTTGGTGCAGAAACTAATGGAAGTTCTTCCGATGTTTTGCAACCTATAGTGAAGCTTTTTGATGTCAGACTTCCACTTTTAAATTCATTATTGTATTTAGTTGTATATCCACAAGAAATCATTTTATAAACCTCCTCTTTAGGAGGAGGATTTTTAAAATCATAATCATATACAGCACCGCTCACATCCATATATTTACATAATCCTAATGGATCAATTGTAAATACCATATTATTGACATACGCCAGATTGTTCCATCCATCGGGATAACCGAGCGGGTCGGTGGTCTGCCACTTGCCAAGATCCGCGCGGTAGTTGCGGAACAGGAAGCTGTACCCTAAGCCGTCGACTTCGGGTTTGCCGGTGAAGAAGTTCACGGCGAGGTTGGGCTTTTCGCCGGGCTTGAGTTCTCCGAAGGCGTCGCGGTCGATGGCGCTGAACTTTTCGCCGTCCTTCACGCCGAGGGTGTTGCCGAGCATGTCGTCGAAAAGCATCTTGTCTCCGGCGAGGATCGGATTGCCTCCGGTTACGGCAGGCTCGTTCACGTATTTCAGGTTGTTGCGGCTCAGCAGCGCTAAGCCATCCCACAGGAAGGTTTCTTTGCCGGCTCCGTAGTCGGCGGTCGCGAGCTGGCCGCTGATGTCGTAGCTGTAACTCTGCGTGGTCTTGCCGTTTTCGGCTACCTGCATCACCTTGTCGAGCCAGCCGTAGGCGAAGGTCCTTTCGCCCTCCTTGACCATGCGGCCTGCCGCGTCGTATTCGTACTTCGTAACCTTGCCGTCGGCATTCTTGCTGCTGACCAGCTGGTTCGCCTTGTCGTAGGTGTAGGTCGTGGTTTTGCCCGCAACGGTCTTTGACAGGATGTTGCCCGCCGGATCGTACACGTATTTCTCGACCTCCTTGCCCGCCGGATCGATGACCGCGAGCAGCTGGCCGATCTTGTCGTACTTATAGCTCTGCTTTACGCCGCCGACTTCGCGGCCGCTGATCGTGCCGTCCTTGTCGTAGAAATATTTCAGGTTCGCGGTATCTTCCATGCCCGCGATGCTCTTCGCGGCGAGCTGTCCGAGCTTGGTATAGCTGTACCGGACGGCGATGCCGTTGGTGGTGCGGGTCACGAGCTGGTTCTTCGTGTTGTACGCATAAGTGACGGTATCGGAACCGGATACGATCTTTGCGAGTCTGCCGAACTCGTCATATTCGCGCTTTTCGCTGAAGGTCACGCCGTCAGCGGTGGTCACGCGGCCGGTACGCTGCCCGTAGTTGTTGTACGCATAGCGGCTGACCGTCTTGCTCTCCTTGCCGTTTTCGACGGCGGCTTCGACTTTTTCAGTCATCCTGCCGAAGTAATCGTAGGCGTAAGTCGCGCTGCGCTTTACAGTTGCGTCAACCTTGCTGCTCGCGATCAGCTTGC
>NZ_QEKH01000036.1 GCF_003096415.1 Victivallis vadensis
GCCAACGGCCGAATCGAATTGACCAGTCGCGAATTATCCGCGATTCTGTCGGGAATCAAACCGCAACGTTATTACAAAAGATATGCGAAAAAAGTGCCTGAACTCACTTGAATTTGAGCTCGAATCCGGTATATTTTCTGTATGGTATTACCGGAGGTTACAACTTTAGCAGAGGCGAAAAGCGTCATCTGGGAACAAGCTGAGGAAATTGAAAAACTCAGTAACGAATTGTCTTGGTTCAAGCGCCAGATGTTCGGTTCCAAGTCCGAACATTATCTTCCGACAGATGACACCCCCGCTCTTTTTCCGGAAGAAACCCTTCCTGAACCAGTAAAAGAATCCCCAAACATCACCGTTGCGGAACACGACCGTCACGCGCGTCAGCCTAACGCTCTCGCAGAGATTCCGGCTGATCTGCCGCGCGAAGAGCGCGTGATTGATGTCCCGGAGGATCAACGGCAGGGCATGACGCTGATCGGCTATGCCGAAAGCGAACGAATCGCCTACCGGACGGGACTGTATGTGATCCATTTCAAGCGTGCCAAATATGCAGCCCCTGATGACGCATTGCGTGGCGTTGTCACCGCCCCAGCTCCTGGAGACGTGTTCGATTCTGCCAGCGGTCGAAGCCGTTACGATGTCTCTTTTGTAGCCAAGGTGGTGGCCGACAAGGTCGAAAACGCGATTCCGCTTGAACGGCAGGCGCGGATGTTCGGCAACGAGGGCCTGCCTGTGGCACCTTCGACGCTCGAAGACCTTTACAAACGCACTTCCGATGCTTTATTACCTCTGTATGACCGGATGACCTTGCTGATTATGCAGTGTGACATCCTTCATGTGGACGAAACCTTCATCAAGATGATGGTCAAGGGGGCGAGGAAATGCAAAAACGCATATATGTGGTGTCGGTTGACCGGTGTCGGACCGCCGATGATCGCGTTTCACTTTTCGCCGTCGCGGTCTCAAGATGTTGCGGAAAGTTTGCTCGGAGATTATTCCGGAACAATTTTGCGGGATTCTTACATCGGCTACGACAAGCTCGAATGCGATGTCGCATGCTGTTGGGCACATGTCCGGCGCTATCTGGTCGTGGCCTTTGACAACGGCTATTTGAAAGTCGAGCCGCTTCTGAAACTCGTGCGGGATCTTTATCAGATTGAGCACGATGCAAAGGAACGTGCTGAGAAAAAAGGGACGGAAACCGCTCTCTTCCAAGAACGGAAAACGGCACGCCGAATGTCGCAAAAGCTGGTTGCCGAGTTTTTTGAGCAGGCCAAGGTGCTTCGAGACTCCGAACGGCCATCGTCGCCAGTGGCGAAAGCGGTCAACTATGCGTTGAATATCGAAGCGGAACTGAAAAAGTTCCTGAACAATCCCAAGCTCAACATCGACAACAATCCCGCTGAACGCCTCAATCGAGGTGTCGCTATCATTCGGAAAAACTGTCTGTTTGCCGGAAGCGAAACCGGCGGGCAGCGGTTGGCGATCCTTTATTCTTTTGCAGCCTCTTGCAAAGCGAACAACATCTGCTTCCGCCAATGGCTGGAAGACGTGCTTCCGCGTCTTTCCTCTACTTCGGCAAATCAAATCGAATCTCTGCTTCCCCCAAACTGGAAGTCTAACACCAAATAATTTTTCAATTTTTCCCTTTCAAGACACCGGAAATGCCTCAGACATGTAGCTCATTGGGCGCATACATAAAAATCGTCCGGGAGCTTCAAGAAACTCCCGGACGACCTTGATTTCACAAGTGTGAATCAATCAATATAATCAATTTTCCGAACCATCATCTTACCTGTTTCCGGATTACGATCGATGGTTACAATCATTTTGACTTCTCCAGTGATTTCATCATAGTAAATATTATCTTCCGGATCTGATCCAACTTCTTCGTAATCGAATTGTCCATTCTTTGCGGGTCTAGTTTGACCTATTCCATCTTTATCAATTCGCGTAATGGGTATTCCTGCCGAATCTCCCAAGTCGCGTATGGTTTGGGCTACAATGAGCACTTTGATTGTATTCGGAAGTGATCCGCCGGCAGTCATCAAATTAATTGTTTTTCCAATTACTTCTTCTTGACTTGCATCAGTGGTAAAACTTGGAGATGAAGCTCCATTGTTATATCCTAACTTACCAAAACCCGTCTTTAAGGTATTACCTGCGTCCTCCCAATTGATAAATTCTGTGCGCAATACAAAAGGATCCTCCTTGATAGGCTTTGTTTTCAAGGGATTATCGCTGACTGTATCAATACGGTTGCCGGAAGTCACATCAGCAAAGTTACTGATTGACTGTCCTAACGAGAGATTCAAAAATAATGCCTTAGCGATATCATCATCATTGGCGGTATAACCACTATAATGCTGAGGAAGCATGTTAAGATCAACTTTACCTAAAGCACGAATGCCAGTTGTCATTTTTATTTGCTCTAAAATTCCACCATCTCCGGCCTGATAAGAAGTCCCGGATTTAGTCCAAGCGTTGTGATTAGGTTCCATATCCATGGGGGTAATGTCAGAGGAAGAAGCATTAGGGCTACCGGCATGCTTGAGATTAATTGTTTCCCAAGCCGCACCACGATGAATTACACCGATTTCCCATGGGCTTTTCATTGGAGCATTACGAATATACGCAGTGGAGAGATGACCATTAGCTGGATCATCAACTGTTTCCTGATCTGCATTGGGCGATTTACCTCGTGGATCAGCCTCTGTTTCCCTATTTACAGTTCCTTTATAACTGTCTGGAGTTCCACTTGTTTCAACATCCATTACATCTGCCCATTTGTTAGTCGCTTCATCAAAACCTTTTATTGAAGGATCCGAAACAGACCAATCATCTTCGTTTAGATTTTGGCGTGGGTCTTGTCCGCGCATTCCGCCAAACAGGAATTTATATGAATTCTTTGTGTCATCAAAAGTAATAGAAGCTCCTGTCTGCTCCAGCTTCTTTGTTAATTGAGGTTTGACATAATCAAGACCAATCCGTTCGGTCGTTGCCCCTCCTAAATGTTTATAATCAGCCATTAAAACCATACGACCATTTTGAATGCTGAAATCAGTCAGTTCAACTTCCTTGATCTCGATATCGGATTCCGAGCTTACTAATTCTACTGCACTCGGATATTTTTCCTTTACCATGGCTAATGTCAGTTCAGGTATTACTGGGGTGGGGGTGCCTGCATCATCAGTTACTGAAGTATAGGAGGTCTTAAAAAAAGCTCCCGTTCCAGTTTTAAAAGCATACCCATCAGTAAAATCTGCTGCAGAAAAAGAAATTGATTGAGAAGAATTGACCTCTGTTATGTCATTGGCTGTTTCATTTTTTTCCCATTTCTTGGAAAACTCGACTTTACCATATGTAGCTAGATCAATTTCCATGGGGGTAGATACGGTATTATTTGTAGCCGGGTTACCTGCTTCTGTCCGATAAGTGAAATTATTGTAAGCAACCTTGGTAATCTTACCTTTTAATTCAATTCCCCGGAGTGTATGATAGAAATCAAAATTACTTAAATCATCTGAAATTCCATCATAAATATTAATTAATTTCACTGCGGGTGTTATTTCCAAATCAAATTTGAAACTGCGATCTGTTTTGTTAACTGCAATACCCGCAGTCCCACTATCATGGCTGATTTGAGATGAAAAACCGATTTCGTAGATGTATGGAGTTTTTTCATTTCCGGTATAATCAGGCTCTTTGGTCAACCAGTCTTTGGCGGAGATATTGGATGTTGGGATATAATCAGCATCACAATAGTCGTTAAAGTTAGCTGCAATTTGGCGACGGCGATTCTCCAAACCGGAAAGTCCGTTGATGCCAGTTGTTGCAAATGTTCCTTCATCATCTGCAATTCTTCTTAGAAACGGTAAACCTGAATTAAAGGGAGTACGAGTATCCGTCTCATTGAAAGGACGGCTGTCATGGGTCAAAGCATCAATTGCACTAGGAGCATTTGGGGTAATTGTTGTATCAGATATGCTGCTCTTGAAACGATCATACCAATCATCTGGGGTATAGTTTTCAGCCTCAAAAGGCTTCCAAGAGATCAGAGGAAAACGATGAAAATAGGTAGTATCATCCCCATTTCTCTTATAATAAATATAAGCCTCTTTTACGCTGGGATCAGTTCCTTCTGTAAACCAACGCTCGATCCACGCCCTATGTTTCTTACCAGTTTCGGTGGTATCATTAAAGTCGAAGTTCCCGTCATAGGGACCATATAGTTCATCATAGGTTTGAGGAATATATGTCCCATCATTAATTGTACTCCAACCTTGCAAGATTGTGGTTTTATCAATATATAATTCATCGATTTCTTTGCCGATACGATCGTTCCAAGGAACTCGACCACTATTAGCAACAAAGCCTCCCAAGACTGATTTTAGATTGATACGGCTGGATGAGGTTGATGGCAAAACCTGATAGGCAACACGACCAATAATTTTACGATCAGTATCGCTCTTATCGCCGGAATCATAAAAATATGTCCATACGGCCTTGCTATTCGAGCCTTTATAATCTAAATCATTATTCAGATAATTTAACTTGGAATTATCACCTGTCAATTGATCATTTGTAGTTTCACCTGAATCTGAATTTAAGGTCTTAACTTTGTCATAGCTATAAATTGCAGTAAATTCAGTTGGCCAAAACTGTTTACTGAGATCTGTTTGGTGTTCAGCTTGGTATTGGTACAACATCAAAGAGATTGCAACTCTATTAATTGCTGATTGAGCCAACATCTTGGCTTGGCTTCTGGTACTATTATTGAAAGCGACCTTGCGCGCTAAAAGGGCATTACTGACAAATGCCAGTCCCAAGATTAGCAATAAAGATAAAATTCCGAGTGCAAATAATAAAGCAACGCCATGCCGCTTATTTTGTATTTTTTTTCCCTTTTTCATATAAAATCTCCACGCTGTATTTATTATCTTATAAAGTTTCAGCCCAACGACCTCCTAAAAAAACAGCACGGGTAAAGGTACGTTCATGCTGTTGTCTGAAAGCATCCTGTTGAGCAGTGGGTAAATTACTCCATGTATCAAAATTCTTTTTATCCATCAATGATAACTGTATTTCAATTAAATATGGGGGTTTCCTATCATATTTATTGCCAGAGGGAGCAATAATTTCACTTCCCCCTCCTGTCGTCATTCTTGCAAAGGGAATGAAGCGCAGACCTGTAACATTATTTAAGACAATTGCAGAATTATCGTCTTGAGTGGTTGATACCTTATTGTCAAGTTTGGTAACAAGCAGATTCTTGGCAACTTCATAAGAAGTAACAGCTCCTTCGCCATAAGGAGGGAAGAAATAACTATATGCTGTTGGACCTGAATCATCAGTACCATTATCTGCAAAGATTGCCATTACGAGTTTCTCGTTATGCGTTCCTGTGCGTTGGAAAGAAATAAAACGAATATCTTTTGTCCCTGGAAGATTATCCATTTTTGATTGGGCTGCAAAGTATATTTTAGAATTATCGGTATTGGGATTTTCAATGATAAAAGGAGTTCCGCCTGCAGAATAATAGGTGGATTGAAGTAATGTAGACATTAAGTCCATGGCAACACGTGCATCTGCATAAAGATTATTTTTTTCTTCCATTCCTGTCCACATTTTTTGTGCACCGGAAAAAAATTGTAGCATCAGCACCAATAATATGCTGAATACAGACATTGCAACCAGCAGTTCAACTAGTGTAAAAATATGAAATATTTGTTTCTTGTTCTGGTATTTCATAGCAGGCCTTTGTATTATTTGGCTTCATAAGATTCATTAAATAATTCGAAGCGAAATATTCTTTTCTCACGGTTTTCATATGGAACTTCGGCAGGCCAACTTAATTCAATACAGAAAGCCTTGGCGTAATCTCCCAGATTAAGGCGACTTGCATCAGCAGCAGTTAATTCCTGATACATTGTTGTTGCATAAGGATCAGGATAAAAGAGATCAAAGTCTTGATCCAGCCAAACTTTTATGATAGTGGAAAAATCTGCAATATCTGTTCCGTCGGGCAATCGTGTTAATTGCTGAAAGAGAAAAATCCCGTTAACATTGGGTTTGTTTAATCTTAGTAAGCGGGTTGCACCTGTAGAGGAGCTGGAATTCAATGATGTCCAATCAGAAAGATTTAAACTATTATTTGCAACCTTGGCATCAGTATCATTGTTGATATCGACCAAGCTGGTTTTCATATGTTGTGTGAAAAATTTGTCTGCTGAAGCATTTTGCTGGTGCAAGTACCATTCAGAAGAGCAACCTGCACGTAGATGACTCATTACATATTCTGCGATATCTGCAAGATTATTATCTGCAATTGCCGACTTATTGGCATTTACTCCAACTGGAAATAGTACAAGTATACTGGATAAGCCAATTGCAATGATTGCCATTGCCAAGGCTATTTCAACCATGTTGAAAAACTTTTTTTGTATCTTTTTCATCTGAAATTATACCACTAAGGTTTATAATAGTTGACACGACCTGTAAAACGATTTATTTCCAAAACTAAAAAGTTAGTGGGACCAGTCGTATCACGACTGGGAAATACAAAGTTGTTTCCATTGGGAATGGCTTCTGCTATAGCCAAGTAAAGATTCTCATCATGTCTGATTCCGCCATAAGGAGAAAAGATAACAGCGCAATAAGTACGAGTATCGCTTGCTGAATCTTGGTAATTCGTAATGGTATGAAGCAAAGGGTTGGTTCCACCAGCCGTGATAAGCCTATGCGTGATAGGATATGGAGAATTACCTAAGTCTAAACCTTGGCCTTCTACGAAATTTCCATAGTCGTTTTTGGTAGCTTCATCTGCTACGGCCAGCAAGTGAGCCCCCGGAACAGGTATTCGCCACTCATAATCCGGCACCCAGCGAATAAATTGCCAACTCGTTCCTGTCGAATCCTTTTTAACATACGCCATTCGAGAGCCGCCCAAGTTATACTGGGCTTCCTGCCCTGTCCAACCACTAGGCAAGATAACTGCTACGTAACGTCGCGCAGTAATAGCATGTGACTGGGCTTGCTCTAATGCTAATTTTAAATTAGAGGCCATCTGATCGACTTGGTTGCCGCTGATCATCCGTTTGAAGGCGGGGAGCATCAGGGTCATCAGGACGCCCATTAAGAGCATCACGACCAACAGCTCAATTAAGGTAAAATTTCGTTTTGTTCGTTTGTTCATATCCGGGCCGACTGTTTCATCATTTTCAGCTTGTTTCCATTGCTGGCTGTCTCTCTAATGTGTACTATAGGAGGCGCATTCCCATTTTTCAACACCGCACAGACAACTTTTTGGGAAAACTTCATTGTTTTTTGGTGATTTTTGCCTTTTTTAACGTTTTCCCGGAACTCTTGCCGTTATTTTCAGGGGGAGACTTGATTTTTTACGCTTGGCGGGGTAATGTACGAATCATTCTGTTTCCCTAATGAAAAGTATCAGTTCAAGGAGCCGTCATGAGCGACAAATTTGCCAGTGAAATCGATTTTCTCAGCTATGCCATGGGCATGAATATGGGAGAATACCTGACCCGCACTCCCATCGAAGTCAATACCCAGGCGGCGCTGGACGGCGTCCGCGACTTCCTCGCCAAGTCCCCGAAGCTCTCTCAGGAGGAGTATGTGAAGGCGATGCAGGTGTTGCAGGCGAAGATGCAGGCCGCCGTCCAGAAGCAGGTCGACGGCCTCGCCGCCGCCAACATCGAGGCCGAAAAGAAGTTCATGGCCGAAAACGGCGCCCGCGAAGGCGTGAAAACCACCGCCAGCGGCCTCCAGTACGAGGTGATCGCCGAAGGCAAGGGCGACAAGCCGCTCGCCCACAGCAAGGTGCGCGTCCATTACACCGGGACGCTGCTCGACGGCACCGAGTTCGACAGCTCCGTCCGCCGCGGTGAACCGGCCGAATTCGGCGTGAATCAGGTGATCGCCGGCTGGACCGAGGCGCTTCAGCTGATGTCCCCCGGCAGCAAGTACCGGCTCTTCATCCCCGCCAGGCTCGGTTACGGCGAACACGGCGCCGGACAGGCGATTCCGCCGAATGCCGCGCTGATCTTCGACGTCGAATTGCTCGACATCCTGTAAGCTCCGGCGTCGGAGTTCAAGGACGGCGGTTCCCGGCGGACGGGGGCCGCCGTTTTGCTTTTCCGGCTCCGGCATGCTATAGTATGCGGCAATCGGAGGTCGATGATGTTGATTCGTGAGATGCGGCCGGACGATCTGTCCGCCGTGATGCTGATCCAGAAGCGCTGTTACCACGCGATCACGCCGGAAAGCCCGGCGGTGATGGCGAGCAAGCTCGCGGCGGGGGCCGGATGCTGTTTCGTCTGCGAGGAAGAAAAGCGGGTCGTGGGGTATCTGCTCGGACACCCGTGGCGAAGCGATTCCGCAGTCGCCTTGCATCAGGAGCTGGAGGAGTTGCCGGAGGAGTGCGACTCCCTTTATCTGCACGATATGGCGGTGCTGCCTGAGATGCGGGGCAGGGGAGTCGGGGAGCTGCTGCTGCGCCGGTTCGAGGAGGCGGCGCGGGCGCGGAAACTGGCCGGCTCCCATCTGGTGGCGATTCAGGGCGCGGAAACTTTCTGGCGGCGGATGGGATACCGCGAGAAGCCGGGCGTCGACATGGAGAAACTGGCCGGCTACGGTACGGCGGCTTTCCTGATGGCCAAGGCTTTTTAGTTCAGCGCCAGCAGCACGACGCCGAGCAGGATCATGCCCAGCGCAAAAGCCTTCCGCTTCAGGTTGGCGTCGCGGAAGTACCAGCTGCCGACCGCGAAAGTCACGATGCAGCTGCAGCGGCGCACCAGCGACAGGATCGAAATCGGCATGTCCGGCAGGCTCACCGTGTAGAAATAGAGCCAGTCGGCGGCGATCAGCAGTATGCCGGTGGCGGGGATGGTCCAGCGCCACACGAATTTCCGGTCCGGTTTGAAAGCGGCCCGGCGGATCAGCCACGCCCCGCCCAGCAGGAACACCAGATCGATCGAAAACCACAATTGCACCGTGTTGCGCGGGATGTGCAGCACTCCCATCAGATATTTGTCGTAGAGCGCCGAAACCGCTCCGAGCAGCGTGCCGATCAGGATCAGGTGCATGCCGCGATGACGGCGGAAGCTGATCCCCTCCAGTTTCCCCAATACCGAAAAGGCGTAGTAGCCGATGAAAATGGTCAGCATCCCCAGCCCCTGCAGCAGCGTCGGAAATTCGCTGAACAGCAGCAGGCTGCCGAAAAAGGTCCACAACGGCGCGGAGGCCCGGATCGGCGCCGCGATTGAAATCGGCAGGTCGCGCATCGCGTAGTAAACGCAGGTCCAGCTGGTTCCGACCAGAACCGACTTCGCGAGAATCAGCAGCCAGTCGTGCAGCGGGCAGCGGATGAACTCCATGAAATGCCCGGAAAGCAAAGTCGCCAGCGTAAAGAACAGCGTTCCGGTGAATGTCGCGAAAAACAGCACCGGCATCACCGCGTTTTCGCGCACCGCGTGTTTCTTGCAGATATCGTAGAATCCGAGTCCGAGCGCCGAACCGAGGATCGGCAGCATCCACCCGGCGGTCGTCACCGTCATGATCGGCTCCTGAAATAATCCTATTTATAAACCTTCTATACTAATATAGCGCGGCAATTCCGCTTCTGCAAGCGAAAAGGCCGCTTCAGGCGCGGCAGCCGGTCAGGATCGGCCACTGGTCGACGAGGAAGGTCAGGTTGGCGCGGTGTTCCAGCGCGACGTGTTCCCCGTCGAAGCGGCAGACCAGCCGGATCTGGTACGGCGTGTTGTAGCTGCTCGCCAGAATCGTCAGCGTCCGGTCGTCGGTAAATTCGGCGCTGGCGGCGACACTGTGCGGAAACTGCGAGTCGAACTTCACCACGCTCTCCTCGCGATGGCCGAAACCGGCGAGAATGGTTTCAGGGCCGTTCGGGCCGGCCAGCGTCAGGCGGCAGCTGTCGGGGCCGGATTCAAACTCCAGCCGGGTGAAGCCTCCTTCGTTGGCGTTGAGCCGGTAGCTCTGCCGGGGCAGGGCGCGCCCCGTGGTTCCGAGGACCGGGAGCGTCAGCCGGGCGATCCGTTCCGCAAGGCGTCCGGCGGCAGCCGGATCGGCGGGCAGCGGAGCCGGGGACATCGCCGGGAGCAGGTGCTGCCAGACCAGGTCCAGCACCTGCTGCATATTGCGGAGACCGCTGGTGATGGCGAGGACCGCATCCTGCTCCGGCATCACCAGCGCGTACTGCCCGAATGCGCCGTCGCCGCGGAACGCGTTGTGGCGGCAGCGCCAGAACTGGAACCCGTAGCCGACCCGCCAGTCGGGCTGGTCGTTCATCGAATTGTCGATCTGGAATGAGGTGGCCATTTTCAGGTAATCGGCCGGCACCAGTTGCCTGCCCTGCCACTTGCCGCCCTGCAGCAGCATCTGGGCGAAGCGGGCGAGTTCTTCGGTCGTCGCGTAGAAGCCCCAGCCGCCGACTTCGATCCCTTTCGGACAGGTTTCCCAGTTGCGTTCGCCGAAGCCGAGCGGCTCCAGCAGCCGGGAACGCAGATAGGCGGTCAGCGATCGGCCGATGATCCGGCGCAGCAGCGCCGAAAGCATATAGGTCGCCCCGGAATTGTACACGAAACGTTCGCCGGGGCGATAGGCCAGCGGGCTTTGGAAGAAGGCCGCGGCCCAGTCGTCGGCGGAGGTCATATACTCCAGCGCGCAGCGGTCGTGCCCGGTCGCCATCGTCAGCAGATGGCGTATTGTCATCTCCCGGCAGCGCGGATCGGCGCCGCGGGTCAGTTCCGCGGGAAAAAACTTCGCGACCGGGTCGTCGAGGCCGAGCAGCCCCTCTTCGCGGGCGAGGCCGACGGCGCAGGAGGTGAAGCTCTTGCTCAACGAAAAAAGCAAATGCGGCGCTTCGGGACGGTAGGGCTTCCACCATCCCTCCGCGGCGACATTGCCGTGGCGAAGCAGCATGAAGCTGTGCGGAGAATCCAGTTGCGCCATCGCGTCGACGAAGCGTTCAATCGCGGCGGAGGGGATGCCCTGCGCCTCCGGTGCGGTTCGGTTCAGCATGAAAACACCTCAGTTGTAGGTTTTGCGCAGGTAGTTCAGCGTCAGCGCCTTTTCCAGCGCCGTCGCCGCCGTCTTTTCCTTCGCGCTGAAAGTCAGCACTTTGGTCCGGCCCGGCACCAGCGTGAAGCTGTTGTCGCTGAAGATGCCCCGGATTCCGGGCGTGTCCAGCGTGACGAAGAAGGCGGGCCTGTCGGTGGTGAGCGTCACTTCAAACCGGTTCTCTCCGGCGGGCCGGACGGCGGTCTTCACCTCGGCGCGCCGCAGGTCGCAGTGCTTGTAGACGCTGAAGAAACAGCTGTTCTCGTGGGTCAGAAGTTCGCCGTCCGCAGTTTCGGCCTGGCTGGTCAGCTCCATGAAGCAGCCGTCCGGATCAAGTCCGGCCAGCTCGGCGGGCTTGAAGGTTTTCAGGCATTTGCTTTCGCCCGGCTTCAGGGAACTTTCCAGCTCGAAACTTTTCAGCAGTTTGCCGTCGAAGTCGAGGATTTCCGCCTTGACCGAAATCTTCGACCTGCAGCGCAGGTCGCTGACCGCGTGGAGCCGGGTGACCCCTTCCTGATCCTTGTAGACCACCGCGATCACCGGCTGGTAGAAGCGTCTGGCGTGGTATTGCAATTGCTTCCACTTGCCGCCGTATTCGATGCTTGCCCAGGAGGCGACCGGCCAGTTGTCGTTGAGCTGCCAGAAGAGCGTGCCCATGCAGCGCGGCTTCAGGGTGCGCCAGAATTCGACGCCGGTTTTGATCGCGAGCGCCTGCTGCGCCTGCGACAGGTAGAGGAAGTCCGCGAAGCTCTCCGGCATCCGGAAGTATTTGCCGAACATGCCGATGATCGGGGCGTTGCCTTTGTCGCACTTCTGGTGGTGGTCCATCACCGGCGAAAAAACGTTGCGCTGATCCGGCGGACAGAATTTCTCCACGGTTTCGAGCGACGGGAACGACTGGTAGCCGAACTCCGAGCAGAAACGCGGTTTCACCGCGTAATAGGCGCTGAAATCCTTCGCCCCGTGCCACACCTCCCAGTAGTGCATGTCGCCGCAGGAGTCGTCGTGCCAGCCGTCGTTGAAATTGCCGGGGCCGCCGCACGGCGAACTCGGCCAGAACATCCGGGTGGGGTCGAGTTCCGCCACCATCCGGGCCAGCTCGCGGTTGAGCCGGTCGTAGTTGATCAAATAGGAGACCCGTTTTTCAGAGCCGTACCAGCCGGTCGCGCCGATCACCTCGTTGTCGCCGCACCACAATGCGAGGCAGGCGTGGTGGCGCAGCCGGGGAATCTGGTGGGCCAGCTCGGTTTTCACGTTGCTTATGAAGGTCTCGGTGGAGGGGTAGAGGCTGCAGCTGAACATCATATCCTGCCACACCATCAGCCCCTTGCGGTCGCAGAGCCGGTAGAACTCCTCAAACTCATACTGGCCGCCGCCCCAGACGCGGAGCATGTTCATGTTGGCGAGCCGGGCGGATTCGAGCAGGTCGTCGAGGACCTCGGGCGTCTGGCGCTCCGGGAACGCGTCGGCCGGAATCCAGTCCGCCCCTTTGGCGAACACGTCGAAGCCGTTGACCCGGAACAGCATCGAAATGCCGTATTCATCTTTTTCATTCACCACCTCGATCGTGCGCAGCCCGATCTCCTGCTCGAGCGTCTCGTCGGGAGTTTCGACCGCGAGCGGATAAAGCGCCGGCTCCCCGAGCCCGTTGGGCCACCACAGGCGCGGATTTTCCACCACGAACTGCGCCTTGACCCGGTTCACGCCGGGCCGGACCGTTGCATTGACCGTGCGGGTTTCCCCGTAGAAGCGGAAGGTGACCGGCAGTTTGCCCGCCTTTTCTGCAAACAGCTCCGCCACGGCGGTCACTGTGACGCGGTTCTTTTCATGCTTCTGGTCGGCGTACAGATAGTCGATTCGTGCGGTGTTCACGCCGGTCAGCGTCAGCGGCATATAGACGCCGGTGACCATCAGCGTAAGGCCCCAGTCCCAGCCGCCGTGACAGTGCACCTTGCGGATCAGGTTCAGGTTCGGAACTTTGCTGCAGCCGTTCATCGGCACCGGGAAGGGCTGTTCGGCGGCGGCTTTTTTCGCCTCGTTCTCGGCGGACTTGAAGCGGATTTCAATCCGGTTGGAGCCGGCCCGCAGCGCGGCTTTGACGTCGGCGCGGTAACGGGTGAACATGTTTTCGCAGGAAAGCACCTTTTTGCCGTTGATGAGCACGGTCGCGAAGGTGTCGACCATCTCGGCTGTCAAATAGACGTGCTCATAGCCGAGCAGCTCCGCCGGCACGTCGAAGTCGCGCGAATACTCCCAGTCGTGCCTGCGGAACTCCTGCACGGCCAGTTCGTTGCGCCCGTAGTGCGGGTCCGGGATCTTCCCCGCCGCGAGCAGCGCGGAATAGTTGTCGCCCGGCAGGTTCGCCGGGATGGTTTCCTCTTTCCATTCGGAACTTTTCAGCGACCAGACGCCGCTCAGATCAAGACTGCAAGCCATATTGGAATACTCTCCTGTTGTTTTCGCTTGCCATACAATATATAGAAGGAACCGGTGAAATCAAGGTTTTTTCCCGGTTATCGTGCGCAATAAAATGTTGGTTTGTGCAAAAAATGTAAAATCCGGTTTGCGGAACGGCGCCTGAACCGGTATATTGTGGAAAAAGGAGTTCAGATGAAACCTACTTTGCAGGAGATCGCCCGGCAGTGCGGCGTATCGGTCGCGACGGTGTCGCGGGCGCTGGCGGGTTCGCCCCGGATCAGTGCCGACACCCGCCGCCGGATATTGATGTGCGCGCGCCGGACCGGATACCGCAGCGACGCGTGCCGCACCGTCGCGCTGATCGTGCCGCACTTCAGTTTCGGCGGATACTTCGGCGGCTTGCTGGAACGGCTGTACCGGGAGCTGGCTCCGTCCGGTTTCATGCCGGTGGTGATTTCCGCCGAACACCTCGAAGTGCTCGAACAACAGGAGTTCTGCGGCGCGATTTCGCTGATGGCGCAGAGCGGGCTGGAGGCCTACTGGGGCAGGCGGCACGCGATGCCGCTGGTCTGCATCAACACCAGCCCGCGCCATCTGGACGGCATCTACACGGTCGGCTCCAACGACGAGCAGGGGATGCGTCTGGCGCTGGACCATTTGCTCAAGCTGGGGCACCGCCGGATCGGGCGCCTGGGCGGAATCAACTCTTTCGGCGACCCGAACAACTGGAACAGCTACGCCCGCGACCGGACCTTCCGGGCCGTGATGGCGCAGCACGGATTGCCGGAAGAGCTTTACGCCGCTCCCGGCGACGATGATTTCGCCGACGCGGTGAAGTCGCTGCTGGACCGGGGAATCACCGCATTGATCATCCTGAATGAAGGAATGGAGCTGGTCACGCTGCACACGCTGCGGCTGCTGGGCAAACGGGTGCCGGAGGATATTTCGGTGATCGCGTGGTCGCAGCCCGGCGTGGCGGGCCATCTGGTTCCGCCGCCGGCCAGTCTGGAACAGGACTTCGGCGCGCTGGTGCGGCACAGTTGCGAGCTGTTCCGCAAGCTGCTGGCGGGCGAACCGGTTTCGGATGATGTACTGATCGACTACCGCTTCCGCCCGCGTTCCGGCACCGCCCCGGCCAATGGCAGGCCTGTGAAGAACGATCGGTAAATCTGTTCAAAACACAGTTTTGCATATTTCCGGGGAATATATTGTATAAAATACATTTTCGGAAATAAATGATTAAATTCCGGTTTTTAATTGTTTTTTTTCGATTCTCTCTTGACATCGGCGGATGTTTCGAGTATAATATTGAACGAAGAACAAAAAGGCGAAATCAGAGATCATGCCCAGAAAAAGCAAAAAAATCAATATCAGGCTGGTGGCCGAGGAAGCCGGTGTTTCGCTGGCGTCGGTCTCCCGGGTGCTGAACAACCATCCCGATGTCAGCGAAGCTTTGCGCCGACAGGTCATGGCCGTTGTCGAAAAAAATAATTTCACGCCGGATAAGTCGGTTGAGCGGCTTCTGCGGATCAGCGTGATCGTCGGCGTCGGGGATATCACCGACTATATCGCCACGATCCTGACCGGCATGGGACTGGCGGCGAATGCCGAAGGAATTGAACTGTCGATTCAGCGTTATACCGGCCGTCTGCCGTTGCTGCGGGTTTGCCGCATCTGGCGCTGTAATGCCGTGGCGGTGATCAGCGGAGCGGCGTGGCTTGACGAAATTTCAACGCTGGCAGCGGCCGGAATCCCCTGCATGCTGGTCGGAACTCCTCTGGAGGGAGAGCTGATCGGTTATTTCTGCACGGATTCCTACCATGCGATGTTGCAGATGCTGAAATATGTGCACTCTCAGGGACATCGTCGGATTGCTTATCTCTGTGCGGAACCTCCCAATCAGAGTTATCAGGAGCGGGTGCGCGCTTATCGCGAATTCATGGCGGCGATCGGTGAATCCGCCGACCGCTTTCTGGTTCCGCCCTGTCCGATCGGACATATCGACGGAATCGGACGTGACAAGGAGGCGGGATACCAGCAGACTGTGCAGTTCCTGAAAGGGCAGGGAAGGGCCACCGCGTTTGTCTGTGCCAATGACGAGATCGCTTTCGGATGTTACAAGGCCTGTTTCGACAATGGCCTGCGCATCCCGGAGGATATTTCCGTTGCTGGATGTGACGATCAGTCTTTCGCCAAATATCTGTCCCCCGGTTTGACCACGATCCGGTTGCCGCTCATCAGCCGGGGTAAACGGGCCATTCATTGCCTGAGCGATTATCTGCGTGGGAAACAATCGGGGCTGCCCCGTGAATATCTGCTTCCGGAGTTGGTGATCCGGAGTTCGGTGGCTGCGCCGCCGGATGCCTGACGGTTTGTTGTTTCCCGATAATGATGCAGGGAGTTGAAATGAAAACGATATTGTCATGAATGATAATGATTTAATTTATTTTGTGTTGAATTCTAAAAAAAGAAAGGGGGTGTTTGCTTTGAAAGTGAGAAGTTTCATAGAAAAAAACGAGAGAAGCTGTAACAATAACTTGATAAAACCTGACATAGAAGGAAGTAAAAAATGAGTGTACATGCAAAATCGAGAATGCAGATCAGCTTACTATTCACATTGATTGAATTGCTTGTTGTAATTGCAATTATCGCGATATTGGCAGCCATGTTGCTGCCTGCACTGAACAAGGCTCGTGAAAAAGCACGGGCGACTTCCTGTGTCAGCAATTTGAAACAGGTCATTTCCGGCGCGCTGATGTATGGGAACGATAATGGGGATTTTATTCCAACCAGTGTTTTGACTGAAAATGGAATGTGGTGCAATTGGCTTTGTAACGGTGATGCGCCGGGAGGTCCCTGGAATAACGACTGGTGGTTGACCAAAGGGCATGGAAGTTATATTGGTTGGAATGTAGTCAGATGTCCTGGTTCGACCAAACTCAATAATGACCTTGAGCAAAATGTTTACGGGGCCGTTGACTGGAGCGATTCTAATGTGCCTGACGAAGTAATGGCACGTATGGGGCGGTTCGCTTGCCGGATAGGGATTGCCACACAGGGGGAATTTGCCTCCTTGACCAAAATGAAGTCAGTATCGGCATTGCCGCTTTATGCGGATACTCGTTTGCTGGATTCTCCTGGTGATCAGAGAAGGGCTTACAGATTCCGTTTTCATAACTATTGGAGTTGGCAGGCTGGACTTTTTTATGAAGCCCATCAGGGCCGGGGGAACCTTGCTTTTGCCGATGGGCATGTGAAGGCTATGTCGGGTAAAGATTTGCAGTCGTCGCCAATTGAAGCTTCTCAATGGTTTAATAGCAATGGAGCACGGGAAGTGCATTGATTGCTCCGGTACAAAAAATAACGAGGAAAGAATGATGAAATTTTCTTCATGTGCCGCCGCTTTGCTGCTGGCGGCGGGTCTGGCCGCGGCTGACAGGCAGCTTTTCAGCATCGCCCGGGGCGGCGCCGTTTTCGCCCCGTTCAACAAGACCGACAAGGTGAAAGTGACCGGCGACCGGCTCGCGCTTGAACTGCCGCCGAAAGGCGGTCGCTGGCAGGGGACGATCGTCACTCCGAAGAAAGGCGAAAAGTATTTCGACCTTTCCCAAGGCGCGATTCTGGCTGTGGATGTCAGGAATAACAACAAATATCCGATGCAGCTCCGGATGGAGATCGTCAACCTGAAGGAGGGGAAGAACTCGAACGCCTTCGCCCATATCGCTTATTCCTCGATCGCGCTGCTTCCCGGTGAAAAAGCGCCGCTGCGCGTCCGCTACGGCCGCGCCGTCAAAGAGAGTTCGGCATGGGCGCCCGAGGGGATGCAGCGTCTGCCCGACGGTTTCGTCAAGGGCGATCACAAGATCGTGCCGGACCGGGTCGCCCAGCTCCGCATCTGGACGAGCAATCCCGACGCCGACAGGCCGATGCGCTTTGAACTCTCCAATTTCCGCGTGGAAGAACCGGTGAAACCGCTTCCCGAAGCGTTGAGGAGCAAGGAGGCCTTCTATCCCTTCATCGACCGGTTCGGCCAGTACAAACATGCCGACTGGCCCGGCAAAGTGACCGATGTCGCCCAGCTCGGAGAGCGCAAGCTGGCGGAGGACCGCGAACTTGCCGCCAATCCCGCCGTTCCCGGCCGGAACCGTTTCGGCGGCTGGGCGGACGGGCCGACCTTCGGGGAGAAGAAAGGCGGCTGGGGCACAGTCAAGTACAAGGGGAAATGGTTCCTGACCGACCCGGAGGGCAAACTCTTCTGGTCGCTCGGAATGAATACAACTCATGATAAAGCCGACAGTGTTACCGCGATCACATTTCGGGAAAATTACTTTGAAGAGCTGCCGGAAAACAGTGCGGAAAATGCGGATTTCTACACGAAAGAACGTTTCCCCCGTTTCGGCTTCTATAAAGGCAAGGGCGGTAACCAGGACACCAATATTCTGCAGTTTCACTTCTATTGTTACAATATGTTCCGCAAATACGGCAAGGAATATCACAAGGAATTCGTGACTCGTTCCCAGCGCCGTTTTTCCAGTTGGGGGTTCAATACCAATGGCAACTGGGTGCACCCGGATATTCTGAAGACAGAGTTCCATCATCCCTACATCACCGCCGTGGAGTTCGCCAAATTTTACGATGTAATCGAAGGATGCAGGCAAATTGGCTGGCAGAAGTTTCCGGATGTTTTCAATCCCGAGTTCGCCGCCGGAATCAAAGAGGCGTTGCAAACCAGACAGAAATACACTGTTGATGATCCCTTCTGCATCGGATACTTTATCGATAACGAACTTTCCTGGGGGAAAACCGACACTTTTCTCGCGGAAGGCGCGCTGCGCTCCCCGGCCTCCCAGCCGGCGAAAATCGCAATGACCGAATATTACAGAAATAAATATGGCAACGATATTGCCGCGCTCAACAAGGTCTGGGGTACCGGATATGCCGACTTCGGCGCGTTTCTGAACAGTACCGCGATGCCCGCCGAACCCGAAAAGGCGCGGGCGGATCTGGAGGAGTTCAACGACGTCATCGTCAACCGTTATTTCCGGACCTGCAAAGAGGTCATCAACCGCGAAGCCCCCGGCAAACTCTACTTCGGCTGCCGCTTCAACGACCGCAACGAAAAGGTGATCGCCACTTCCGCGAAGTATCTCGACGGATGCTCGTTCAATCTCTACCGCCCGGAGATCAGCGCCTGGCGTCTGCCGGCCGGAGTCGATATGCCGGTGATCGTCGGCGAGTGGCACTACGGCACCGCCGCCAACGGTCCGGCGCATCCGGGATTGCAGCCTGCCGCGAACCAGGCGGAGCGCGCCCGCGGCTTTGACCGCTATGTCCGCAGCGCCCTGTGGAATCCGCAGATCGCCGGTGTGCATTACTTCAAGTACACCGACCAGATGGCGACCGGACGGCCTGCGGACGATGAGAACATCCAGTGCGGCTTCGTCGACGTGACCGATACGCCTTACCGGGAGATGGTCGATGCCGCGCGCAAAGTCAGCGCCGACATGTACCGCTACCGGCTTGCCGAAGGCCCCGGAAAATAGTTCCGGTCAGCGGCCGGAGATGAGGTACAGCGCGTTATGCACGGGACGCTCGCCCGCGTGATCGAATTTCCTGTTGTCGCTCGGGTGGTTGACCACTCCGTGGTGCCTGGTCCACATCGTGCTGGAGCCGCCGCCGTCGAGGTTGACCGCATCGGTGCAGCCGAGATCCTTCAGCAGCGTGGCGAGTTCGGCGAAGGTGACTCCCGCGCTCTCTCTGGCCCGGCCGTCGATGACCACCAAAAGCAGGGTGTTTCCGGACAATCCTGCCGCAGTGCGCGGATGGCGCGCCTTGTCATCGCCGAGCGGCGGCACCTTGCCGTCTTTCAGCAGCAGCCGGTTGCCGTAGACCGCCGAACGGCATCGTTCCGGTGCAAAGTCCGCGGGGCCGACAATCGCGGGCCTGCCGGTTTGATCGAGGACGAAATAGGCCCGCTCCGGGTCGCCGCCGAGATCGGCGTTGAGCACTTTGCCGTCGATCTTCAAGTAGCGCACGCCCATCGGATTGCCTTTCATCGCGAAGAATCCGGCGTTGACCGCGGCCAGTGCGTCGAGTCTTCTGCCGAAATGGCTGACGGTCTCATAGTTGCCGCCGTCGCACTCCGCAAGCCCGAGCCGGAGGCCCGGCGTGGAGAGGTCTGCCCGGAGAACCGAAATAAACTGCGGTTTTCCGAATACCCGGACGCGGTCGAAAGTGGTCAGTCGGACTCCCGGCGCGAGCTGTTCCGTGCGGCTTTCGGCCTTTTGAATCCACGCCGGAGCCTCCGGCGTCCTGGCTGCCGCCGCTGACAGCAGGGCGGTCGCGGCGAACAGCGCCGCAAACATTTTCTGAATCATGTTTGAATCTCCTTGTAATAAAAAAGGCGCCTCACTGAGGCGCCGGTTGGTTATTCGATCAGCAGTGCCGCGTCGTGCGGCGGCAGCGTGAGAGGGCCGGATATTCGTCCGAGGCCGATCAGCACCTCCTCGGCGGAGGCGCCGAGCCCTCCCTCCGAAAGCTCGAAAGTCATCTCCTGATCGGTGTCGTTGACGAAGGCGGCCGCCTTCCTGCCGTCTACGGTTCCGGTGAAAACCTGCGGCCAGCGGAACGGCTCCCAGCGGGCCGGAGCCGCGTCGCGGAGCCGGAGGCTCGCGGCCAGCTCCAGCAGCCGGTAACGTTCGGGTGCGATGGTGCCGAGGTGGTCGCTGGTGATCGACACGCCGGTGAGAATCGCGGCGAGGGTCGAAATGCGCGCTTCGCCGAGGGTGTAAAAGGCGTTGTCCTGCCGCGCCATCACCGTGTCGGGATCAGCGCGGAACCAGCGGTCGAACATCCACCAGTTCATGATCGTGCCGTGCCACGCATTCCGGATGCCGGGGAGTCCGGGGGAGTTGTCGCAGTTCAGCGGGCGCGGGTCCTGGCTGATCCAGTAGCGCGAAGTGTCGCAGCTGACCCGGCAGGCGTCGACATAGCCGAGGCAGGCCATGAACGGCGGGCAGCAGCCGAGAATGAACGCATCGGGCACCGCTTCGCGGATCGTTTTCAACGCGAGCCGGAACGCGCTGACCGCGGTGGCTCCGGCGTCCTGCCGCCGTCCTTCCGGCAGGCCGTAGCCGAGCCCGTCCAGCTTGAAGTAGCGGAAACCCCAGCTGCGGAAGGTTTTGAATACATGGGTCAGGTGGTCGCGGACCGCCTGCTGCGTCGCGTCAAGGCAGGCCCAGTGGTTGTCCGGGGCGGGGGACCAGCCCGCGAACACCAGCGGTTCTCCCTTTTCATTGCACACAAAGTACTCCGGGTGCTCCCGGAAAGTGCGGCTGGCGGTCGACGCGAGCATCGGCATCAGCCAGATTCCCGGCGTCAGCCCCTTGGATGCGGCGTTGCGGGCGATTTCGGCCAGCGGCGTCGGCCACGAGGCGTCCTGGTCCAGCCAGTCGCCCTGAAAGGTCTGGTAGCCGTCGTCGATCTGGGCGATTCCGCTGGAATAGGGCGAATCGCTCCGGGCCGCGAGGGCTTCGAGGTTGTCGAGGAAATCCCGTTCGGTCACGTCCGCGTAGTAGTAGTACCATGAACAGTAACCTGCGAGGTTGGTTTCGGCGGAGACGGGCTTCACGCCCATCCGGCGCGCGGACTCCTCCGCGTAGAACTTCAGCAGTTCCCGCCAGTCGCTGCCGGATTTGACCAGCAGCTCTTCGGGTTTTTCGCCGGGCTTCACGGAAGGCTGCGCGACCGCGATCGAGTGGAGCCGCCCGCTGCGGCGGCGGACCGTGAAGTAGGTCTGGGAGCGGTGGGCGGTCAAAGCTCCCACCAGCAGATAATCGGAGGTGCCCGCATCGCCGACCACCACCACGTCGTGGCTCGGCAGGTCGGCGTCGAAGCTGTCCGCCGAATGAACCGACGAGCCCGGCAGCACCGGCGTCATATTGTTGGTGCTGCGGTAGATGAAGTTGGCTTCCGGCGGGAAATTGAGCGGAAGCGCGGCGCGATAGCACTCCGGCTCCGGCCGCCACTGCGGAATCTGGTCCATGTCGATGCTCCGTATTTTATTCCATATTGACTATATGATATGCGTATTGGACTAATATAGACCCTGCGCGGAAAGTTGCAAGCAGCGAATATTCAAATTCGGTTCGGATTTCCCGGCGGCGGAATCAGGTCGAGAATCGCGATCTCCGGCGGGCAGTTCAGCCGCAGCTTCAGGATGCTGTAGCCGAGGCCGGCTGTCACGAAAACGAGGTTGCCGCGATCCCGGATCAACCCGTGCTGATAGCGTTCCCCGAAGCGGGAGGGAACGGCGGGCGCTCCCAGCAGCGGCAGGTCGATCTGGCCACCGTGGGTGTGTCCCGCCACCGCCAGCGCCGGTTTTTCCGGCATCGAATCGAAAACGTCGGGCGTATGGGTCATCACCAGAGAGGGCAGGGAGTCCGGCGGGAGCAGCGCGCCCCAGTCCGGTTCCCGCTGTTTCAGCCAGTCGGTGACGCCGACCAGATGGAACGGCTTGCCGTCGGCTTCGAGCCGGATGGAACGGTTCTCCAGAAGCACGATCCCGTTGGCGGCCAGCGCGGCCTCTATTCGCTGCGGCTGCTGCCAGTGGTCGTGGTTGCCGAGCACTGCGTAGACGCCGAGTTCCGCTTTGAGTTCTCCGAGCCGCACGGCGATCTCCTCCGGGGTTGCGGAGTGGGACGGAAGATGGCCGGCGACGAAATCGCCGGGCAGCAAAATCAGGTCGGGGGCTTCGGCGTTGGCGGCTGCGACGATCCGTTCGAGCCGTTTCAGGTCCTCCGGCGTCGGGCGGACATGGAAATCCGCCAGCACCGCGACCCGGAGCCGCGGTGCGCCGCTTCCCCAGCGCGGCGCGGTGATTTCGTGCCGGTGCACTTCAAACACATCGCAATTGCCGCGCATCAGCACGATCAGGGCGGTCGCCGCGGCGCTGCACATGAACAACCACAGCAGCACAAGCCGGAAAACCAGCCGCCTGTGCCCGCCGAGCCATGTGATTGCACCGTCTGCTTTCATGGAAAAATCTGTTCGCCGGACTTTCTCCGGTGTAACGCGCCTTTACCGGCCCGGCTTTTTAAAACCTCCCGCCGGGCGGTTGCGGCCGGGACGGCGGGGTGCTTTTTCCCAGCAGCGGCGGGCCGGATCGGAGTTGATCGCGTTGCCCGAACGCCGTTTCTTCAGGACGCCGATCTGCTCGCGCCGTTCGGCGAGGCCGCGGTTCACCACGATTTCGCGGCCGTCGGGAGCTTTGCCGGTGTAGTACATCGCCGCGCCCATGGTCATCGGCAGCGGGATGTAATCCTGCACCTGCTGGAGGCTCCAATGGTGTTTTTCGAGGAAGTCGTCGACGGTTTTCATCTCCTTGCCGGAGCAGCCGGGGAAGTTCGAGATGAAAAGCGGGATCAGGTACTGCTCCTTGCCGCACTCCTTGCTGATCTTCTCGAAAAGCTCCATGAATTTGTAGAACTCCTCCGCCGAGCTTTTGCGCATCAATTTGAGCACTTCTGGATTCAGGTGTTCGGGAGCGACCTTCAGGTGTCCCGACACGTGCTTGGAAATCAGCTCGCGCAGCAGTTCGGGCTGGCGCAGCGCGAGGTCGAGGCGGATGCCGGAGTTGATGTAGACGTGTTTGACCTTCGGGTGGGCGCTCATCCGGCGCAGCAGCCGCACGATCTCCAGCCCGGTGCAGGTGTAGTTCGGGCACGGCGCCGGGTAGAGGCAGCTGGAGCGTTTGCACCGTCTGCACCGCTCCAGATCATACCTGCTCTGGTAGATGTTGCCCGCCGCGCCGCCGACGTCGCTGACCGTCCCCTTGAAGAACGGCTGGTCGGCGATCGCGTCGAGTTCGCGCATGATCGAATCCTCGCTGCGGCTCATCACGTGCCGCCCCTGATGGACGACCAGCCCGCAGAAGGCGCAGCCGCCGGGGCAGCCCCGCACCGCCTGGATCGAATCCTTGATCGTCTCAAACGCCGGAATCCGGCCCTTGTATTTCGGATGGGGCATCCGTGCGTAGGGCAGTTCGTGGACCTTGTCGAGTTCTTCGGGGGTCAGCACCTCCGGCGGCGGTTCGATCACGACGATCCGGTCGCCGTAACGCTGGAACAGGCCGCGCCCGCCGAGATAGTTCATCTCCGCTTCGATCATCCTGGTCGAAGTCATCAGCGCATCCTTGTCGGCCAGCGTCTCCTCGTAGCTCGGCAATTCCAGATATTGATCCTTCGGGTCGAACGCTTCAGCGGCTTTTTTGCCGAGCAGCCGCGCGGTTCCGCGGATGCCGTCGAGCGGCAGCCCCTCCGCCCAGCGGCGGTAGACTTCGGGAGTGGGACGTTCGCCCATGCCGTAGACGAGCACGTCGGCCTTGGAGTCGATCAGCACCGACGGGCGGATCTTATCCTGCCAGTAGTCGTAATGGGCGACCCGGCGGAAGCTCGCTTCCAGTCCGCCGAGCTGCACGTTGATGCCCGGAAACGCCTGCCGCACCAGCTGTGCGTAGACGGTCAGGGCGTGGGGCGGGCGTTTGCCGATTTCGCCGTTTTCGCTGAAACAGTCGTCTTTGCGGAGGCGGCGGCCGACGGTGTAGATGTTGACCATCGAATCCATATTGCCGCTGGTCACGCCGCAGCCGATCCGGGGACGGCCCATGATTTTCAGGGCTTCCGGGTCCTTCCAGTCCGGCTGGGCGATCAGCCCGACCCGGTAGCCGAGCGATTCGAGCAGACGCCCGATGATCGCGACGCCGAAAGAGGGGTGGTCCACGTAGCAGTCGCCGGTGATCAGCAGGATATCCAGTTCATCGTAACCCGCCTGTTCCATCTCTTTGCGGCTGGTCGGCAGGAACAGCGGGCGCTTGGAGGGCGTCACGGCTCAATTGACCTTCATGATGCCCGCGTCCGGGATGCGGCCGGGGGCGGTGAACGGCCTGGAGCCGAGGTTGTTCAGGAAAATCGTCTGTTCGGCGCGTTCCGCCGGCGGGAAATTGCATTTCAGGATCAGCTTTTCCTGCGGGGTCAGGCCGACGAGACTGCCGTTCAGCAAAAAGAGCAGAGAGTATTTTTCACCCTTTTTCACCTCGCGGATTTCGCGGCGGCCGGAGTCGAAATCGCCGTTGCCGGCTTTGATCGCGATGCAGGGCGAGGTCACGCCGAAAGCGTCGATCGAATAGTCGTAATTGCTGAGCGTCCGCCCCGGGGCGAGCCGGACGACCAGCACCGCGTAGATCGGCTTTTCAAAGGTTTCCGGGTAGGCGAACTTGTCGAAATTGTTGATTTTGGGACGGACGGTCGAGAGCTCCGCCGCCAGCAGCTCGCCGCTGCGGAACGGAACGGTTTCGGCGGAAACGCTCAGCAGCACGGCGGCGGAAAACAGTGCGGCGAGGAAAAACTTTTTCATGATTCGGACAATCCTGTAGTATTTGGTCAATCTGACAATGTTCCGGGTGTTCTTGAAAAGAAATATAAATCCCGAACCCGTGAAATTCAAGCCCTTTTGCCGGATCGGAGTTTGATTTTCGGGGAAAAGCGGAGTATTTTATCTACTCCGCCCGCCTGGACGGAAACAACCCGCACAACGCCCGAATTTTTTGGAGAATGAAATATGGCCGTACCGGATCTGACTGTAAAACGCCTCGGGGAAGCGACGATTGATTCGCCGCTGTCCGGGGTGAAGTTTATTCCCGAGAACTCTTCCGTGATCTACGGAAAAGACGCCGACGAAGTGATCAGAGAGTACAACGAAAACGGCAGGCTCAGCGCTTTCGAACAGGCCGGGCCGCGCGAAAAGATCTATCATGATCCGGCGTGGACCCACGCGGCAATCCTGACCGCCGGCGGGCTCTGCCCCGGACTCAACGACGTGATCAAGGGGCTGACCCGCACGCTGATGGTCCGGTACAACGTGCCGATCGTGTTCGGCATCCGGTACGGCTATCAGGGGCTGATCCCGTCGTTCGGCTACGAGCCGATGCTGCTGACCCCGGATTCGGTGGACGGCATCCATGAGATCGGCGGCACCGTGCTCGGCAGCTCCCGCGGCCGCCAGGACGAGGTCACGATGGTTGAAACGCTCAAGCGCATGAACATCAAAATCCTGTTCTGCATCGGCGGCGACGGCACGCTGCGCTGCGCGCACGACATCGCGATGGAAGTCGAACGGCGCGGCCTCAACATCAGCGTGGTCTGCATCCCCAAGACCATCGACAACGACATCAACTTCATCGACAAAACCTTCGGCTTCGAAACCGCGGTCTACGCGACCAATTCGGTGATTTCCTCCGCCCACAACGAGGCGAAGGGCACGCCGCACGGCGTCGGCCTGATCCATGTGATGGGGCGCGATTCCGGCTTCATCGCCGCCTATGCGACGCTGGCCAACACCCATGTGAACTACTGTCTGGTGCCCGAGGATGCGTTCAGCCTGTACGAGGGCGAACACGCGCTGCTGCCGAGCCTGGAACGCCGGCTGCGCGAACGCAAGCACGCGGTGATCATCGTCTCCGAAGGCGCGGGCCAGCACCTGTTCGAGGAGGAGTCCAGTCGCCGCGACAAGTCCGGCAATGTGCTGCACCATAATATCGGCGAATTTCTGCATGAGAAGATTGTCGCATGGGGCAAGGAGATCAATCTCGACCTCAGCGTCAAATATTTCGATCCGTCGTACCTGATCCGCAGCCTGCCGGCGCACGGCACCGACGCGGTGTTCTGCGAAATGCTTGCGCAGCACGCGGTGCACGCGGCGATGGCGGGCCGCACCGACGTGGTGATCGGCCACTGGAACGACCGCTTCACGCATGTGCCGATTCCGGTCGCGACCAGTTCCCGCAAGAAGATCGACATCAACTCCAGCCTGTGGGACAGCGTGAAATCGGTCACCTGGAAGTGCTACCGCTGAGTGCGCGGTGCGCCACGGAAAGAGGCGGCGGAGGTTTTTCCGCCGCTTTTTTATTGATCGAACTTGAAAACGGCCCGGCCCGGTTTATATTCTCTAGCTTTAAGAGCATGTTTTCGGTGTGCCCGGAGACGGACCGGTTCGGTGAACCGGAGCAATCCGCAGGTCGTCAGTGGCCGCTTCGGCATCGGGAACGCTTAAGTCAAGGAATGTATCACAATGGCAGAAGTAATTCTGGAACACGTCTGGAAGATCTATGACGGCAAAGTGGCCGCCGTCAAAGATGTGAATCTCGAAATCAGGGACCGCGAGTTCATGGTGCTGGTCGGCCCCTCCGGGTGCGGCAAATCCACCACGCTGCGCATGATCGCCGGGCTGGAGGAGATTTCAAAGGGCGAAGTGAAGATCGGCGACCGCGTCGTGAACAATGTGGCGCCGAAAGACCGCGATATCGCGATGGTGTTTCAGAACTACGCGCTGTATCCGCACATGTCGGTGTACGACAATATGGCGTTCGGGCTGAAGCTGCGCAATTTCTCCAAGGAGGATATCGATTACCGCGTGAAGGAGGCGGCCAAGATTCTCGGGCTTGAGGAGTACCTTGAGCGCCGTCCGAAACAGCTCTCCGGCGGCCAGCGCCAGCGCGTCGCCGTCGGCCGCGCGATTGTACGCAAGCCGAAGGCGTTTCTTTTCGACGAACCGCTGTCGAACCTCGACGCCAAGATGCGCGTGCAGATGCGCACCGAAATCTCCAAGCTCCACCAGCATCTTGAGAGCACGATGATCTACGTGACCCACGACCAGACCGAAGCGATGACCATGGGGGACCGGATCTGCGTGATGAAGGACGGCGTGGTGCAGCAGGTCGCGGCTCCGATCGACCTGTACGATCACCCGTGCAACAAATTCGTGGCGGGCTTCATCGGCACGCCGCCGATGAACTTCTTCGACGGCATGATCGTGCACAAGGACGGCAAGCTGATGTTCGTCGAGCCGGGCTTCCAGTTCGAGGTGCCGGCTGAGTGGAAAGAGAAGATCGCTCCCTATGCGGATAAGAAAATGACGTTCGGCGTCCGGCCGGAGGATATCGGCACCAAGCAGGCCGAGGAGGCTCCCGGCATGCCGCGCGTGACCGCCCGGGTGGAGGTGATCGAGCCGATGGGTTCGGAGACGTTCGTGTACCTGAACACCGGCGAGAACACCTTCATCGCCCGCGTCGATCCCCACCGGCAGGTCAAGGTCGGCGAGCAGGTCAGCTTTGCGGTGCTGCTGCCGAACGCCCATCTGTTCGACGGCGAGACGGAGCTGACGGTCATCTGATCGATGGAACCCGGTGCGGCGGTCCGTCGGGGCCGCCGCTTTTTGGTGCATGGTCCTGAAAACCTCATCCGGATGTATGGTGTGTGAGAATATGAACCGGCGGAGTTACAACAGAAACGGGTATTCGTTCGGCGCGGCGGAGTGCCGCGCGCGCTACCGATATTGTTTATGTTTTCCGGTCGTGCCGGACAGGTTGTTCTTTCTCCACCTCGGATGGCTCAGACGGATACGATGCTGATCGTATCCGTCTTTCCTGTTTTGGTTTGTTTTTTCGTGGATTGAATTGAGTTCAGGTTTAATAGTTTCAGGTTTTTATATGAGAGAGCTGCTCCATCGCGAATATCGCAATCGTCGGGCATTTCAGAATTATCTCGGTTTTTATGCCGGGTACAAGCTGCGCTTCCTGATGGTCTGGCTGATGTATGTGGTCAAGGCCGCACCGGCTTATGTGCTGCCGATCCTGACCGCGGAAGTCGTCAATATGATCACGGAAAGCGGATTGCCGCCGGAGGTGTTCTACCAACGGCTTTACTGGATCCTCGGTATCGGTTTTGTGGTGATTGTGCAGAACATCCCGACCCACATGTATTACGTGTGGCTGATGAGCGTGCCGTGCCGCACCGTCGAACGCAATCTGCGGTCGGCGCTCTGCACCCGGCTTCAGCATCTCTCGATTCCGTACCACACCTCGTCGAAGATGGGGTCGCTGCAGAACAAGGTCACGCGAGATGTGGAGAGCATCGAAAACATGACCCGCATGCTGCTCGACACCGTGCCGCACATCATCTGCACGCTGGCGGTGGCGGTGACGGTGACCGCGATCAAGGCGCCGCTGTTCATTGTGTTCTACGTGGCGGCGGTGCCGCTGGCGGTGGTGCTTTACGTCGCGATCCGCAAGCGCATGGCGCAGACCAACCGGGAGTTCCGCAAAAGCATCGAGGATATGTCCGGGCGGGTCACTGAAATGCTCCGGCTGATTCCGATCACCCGCGCCCACCACGTCGAAGACGTGGAGATCAGCCGGGTGGACCGGCGGCTGGAAGAGATCCGCAAGGCGGGGCTTCAGGTCGATTACGTGAACTCGATCTTCGGTTCGGTGAACTGGGTGATCCTGATGCTGTTCAACCTCTTCACGCTGGTGCTGATCGCGTTCCTGTACAAAAAGGGCATCCTGAAGATCGGCGTCGGCGACATCGGGCTGCTGGCGAACTATTTCGGCACCATCACCGGCACGGTGCTCGCGGCGATGAACTGCCTGCCCGCGATCACCAAGGGCATGGAGTCGGTCAAGTCGATCGGCGAAGTGCTGGAGTGCCCCGATATCGAGCTGAACGAAGACAAGCCGGAGGTGACCACGGTGACCGGTGATTTTGTATTCGACCACGTCAGCTTCCAGTATCCGGGCTGCGAGGCGCATGCGCTGGAGGATATCTGCCTGCATGTGCCCGCCGGCGAAACCATCGCGCTGGTGGGGCCGTCGGGGGCGGGGAAATCCACGATCGCCCATCTGGTGATCGGCTTCGTCCGGCCGACGGCGGGCAGGCTGCTGCTGGACGGACGCGATATGAACGAGCTGGATCTGCGCAGCTACCGCACCTTTATCTCGGTGGTCACGCAGGAGACGCTGCTCTTCGACGGCACGATCCGCGACAATATCTGTTACGGAGCCAACCCGACGGAGTTCGAGCTGATGGACGCGGTGCGCAACGCCGACCTGATGACGCTGATCGATTCGCTGCCGGAGGGGCTGAACACGCAGGTGCGCGAAAACGGCGCGCGTCTCTCCGGCGGTCAGAAGCAGCGCATCGCGATCGCCCGCGCGCTGCTGCGCGATCCGCGCGTATTGATTCTCGACGAAGCGACCAGTGCGCTGGACGTGGATTCCGAATCGCAGATCAAGGGGGCGCTCGACCGGCTGGTGAAGGGGCGTACCACCTTCATCGTCGCGCACCGCCTCTCCACCATTCGTGACGCCGACCGGATCGTGGTGATGAAGGACGGCAGGATCGCCGAGATCGGCACCCATCGGGAGCTGATGGCGCAGAGCGGCGTTTATGCCGAAATGGAACACAAATTCAGCGCCGCCCAGTAAGGGGGGATCACAGGAGTCTGGCCCGGCCGAACAGCTCCGGTGATTTATCGTTTTCGATGCCGCGGCTGAATTCCATCAGCCGCAGGCGTTTGCCGCCGTCGTTGTCGTTGACCAGAAGCGACAGCCGGAACCGGGTGCCGGAGTGGGCCGGAATACCGGTTTCCGCGAGCGGAACCGCGAACCGGTAGCGGGTGACGCCGCTGTCGCGGACCACTTCCGCCTGAATCGGCCAGCTTCCTTTCTGTGCGGCGTCGGGGGCGCGATGCCGCCAGACGGCGGCCCGGTCGCGGGTGGAGCCGGAGACGGTCAGTTCGGTAACCTGTTTGCCGTCCTCCGGGGAGAGGGCGACCTGAATGGAGTCGTTCTTCCAGATCCGGTCTCCGTCGAAGGGCGTACAGTGTTCCTGATCGCGTACTTCGATGTCAAAGAGCAGGTTCTTCATGTCGTGGTTGATCCGGATGGTTGCCGACAGGTCGTCCGGGCCGCTCCAGCGAGGTGTGACCGGATCGAAGGCAAGTTCGGTCAACTGCGCGGCGGAGTCGAGCCGCAGCGGATGAGGCGGCGTTCCGGCGGGCGGCACCGGCAGTGCGACGGCGATTTCCAGTTCGGCGGGTTGTTCGGTTTCTCCGAGCCGGAGCCGTGCCGGAATTTTCGCAACCGTACCCGGAAGCGCATCCGCCGGAATGATCAGGGGCAGTTCCAGATCGGCGGAAGCGCCCGGCTCCAGGCGGCGTGCGAGCTTTCGACCGTTGACGGCCAATTCCAAACAGGCGGTTTCCGGCAACGGATTGGTGAGGGTGAAGCGGCAGCGACAGCTTCCGCCGGGGATTCCCGACCGGCGGCCGCGCGGCGTCAGCGGCTGGATTCCCGGTGATACGGCTCCGGGCGGAGCCGAGAGGTAGAAGGGCAGGGCGGAGCTGGTGAGCATCGCGATGCCGTTCCGGGGGCGGATGGTTTCGGAGGAACCGAAAATATCGGTCCGTACCACGTCGGCTCCGGAACGCAGCGCGAACAGGAAGTTCCCGGAATCCTGTCGGGGCCAGCAGACGAAGACTTCCCGCTCCTTGCCGGTGAAACGGAGCGTTTCAAGCCTCGGATCAAGCTCCGCCGCCGGAGCCGGTGCGAGGCCGGCGAGCCGGCGGATCAGTTCGTTGTAGGCGAGAAAGGAGGGCTTGGGCTGGTTGTCCACGGTGACGAGGCCGAAGGAGTCGTCGGCGTTCACGTATTTATCCCAGTAATCCTGCAGCATAAACCAGATGTAGAACTCCGAGCCGCGGCTTTTCGCGTAGGCGATCTTCTTGACCAGCACTGCCGCCTGTATGAAGAAAAGCTCAGGGGCGCTCTGGTAGGAGCGGCTGCCCGCTTCGGTGTTGGCGACCGGCTTGCCGGGGGCGAGTTTTTCGATTTCGGCCTGATACCGCTTGTAGGTTTCGATGTCGTCGTGGCAGTGGAAGGCGGCGACGTCGTAGAAGTCGGCGCATTCGCGGTAGACGCGCCGGGTGAAGCCCGGCTTGCCGTAGGGGTGGGTCACGACCATGCCGCCGGTGGTCACCTTGAGCTGAGGCGCGTATTGTTTCAGGATCGGATAGACCAGCTTCAGGCTGGCGATGTATTCGTCGGCGGTGCCGCCGAAGCCGCCGAGATCCGGTTCGTTGAGCCATTCGAAGTATCTGATCTGCGGATGGACGGCGATGAACTTCGCGACGTCGGCGATATGCTCGGCCAGCATCTCCGGCAGGTCGGACATCCGGTTGCGGTGCCAGTTCGGGTCGTTCTTCTTTTTCGCGTCGGAGATGGTCCACGGCGGCACGTCGGCGGCATAGTCGAGCAGCAGCTCCAGTCCCGCGTCGAAGTGGGGCCGCCAGAGTTTCGCAAACGCTTCCAGCCCCGTTTGCGCGCCGCGTTCGTACTGGGCGGCGCCGCCCATGAAGATGCCGCGCAGCAGGTCGACGCCGAGCAGCTTCATCCATTCGACGTGAAGCCCGGCCTCATACGGAGCGGTGTGGAATTCCTGGTCCTCGATGCCGAAATACATCGGGCCGTGATTGAGCCGCCGTCCGTTGGGGCGGAACACGCCGAGCCATCCCTGAAAGGTGTTCCGCACACTGCCGTTGTCGGCGGCAAGCTCGATCCGGTAGGGGGCGATCCGGGAGAAGCCGTCGAGATCGAACCGGATCATTTGCACACTCGCCGCGCCGATTTCGGCGGAAGCCCGCTGCCGGCGCAGCAGCTCGCCTTCCGGTGAAAAGACGCGCAGCTCGAAACGGCACTCCACCGACCGTGCGAGCGCGTTCCGGACCCGGAAGCCGAGCCGGACCCGTTCGCCCGGCGCATGGGCGAGCTGCCGGTATTCGGAGCGGATTTCAAGCTGCTTGCGCGGATTGGAGACATCCGCGAGATAGGCGATATCGTCGAGCCGGATCACGCCGTTTCCCGGTTCCCGGAGCCGGAATTGCAGGCTGCGCATCGCGACCGGGAAAGCCAGCCGGTCGAACTCCGGGACGGTGGTGCGGTCGAACGGCAGCGTGTAGTTTTTCCAGCCGGAGCCGCTGACGGCGAGCTCAGCCGTGCGGAACCGCTTTCCCGCCTTGTCCTCGAATTCAAACGAAAGCGCGCCGTCGCGGCCCGCCGGATCGGCGGCGAAGGTGATTGCGGCGGGACGGCTCCAGGTCTGGTAAACCGCGTTTTTGATGAAGGCCGCCACGCCGTTCTTTTCGCGGAACGCGAACCGCAGTTCGCCGCAGAAGCCGTCGTCGCGTTCGGGAGCCGGCACCGAACCGAAGCTGAAATGGACCGGCCGGGTCGCGGCGGGAGCGTGGCCCCGGCGGGGGCCGCCGAGCCAGCTGGAGATGTCGGAGAAATCGTCCAGCATCAGCCGCCCCTGTTTCTCCGGGGCGGCGGAAAAGCAGTCGTCGCGCCGCAGCGGCGCGGTGTCCACCCGGTCGCGGTAGGAGGGGTGTTCCGCCGGGCCGAGAACTTTCGCCGGTTTCCAGTGGGAAAAATCGCCTCCGGGCAGGTTCCAGCCGGAGGGATTCCGCGATTGCCAGAGTTCTTCGCCCGGCACGCGCAGCGATTCGCGGTCGAAGGCCAGAAACGACGGCCCGGAGTCGACCGTGACGGTCCTGCCCGATTTCAATACGATTTCCCCTTTGCAGATGAAGCCCGCACCGTGTTCGCCCGGCCATGCGGTGACGGCGAATACGTTTTCCCCTTTGGTGAAAGCCTTGCCGAGGTCGTAGCGCTGCACTTTCAGCACGGCCAGATTAAGCCACGGCGTATCGGTTCCCCGGAACGGCAGTTTGCCGTTGATGTAGAGCAGGGCGCGCCCGTCGCAGGCGATGTGAAACACGGCGGAACGGACCTCTTCATCAAGTGTGACGGTCTTGCGGAAAGCGGCGGAGCGGCTCCGGTCCGGCAGCCAGATCCAGCTCGGAGCGGCCGGAAGCGCGGAAACGGCGAACAGCAGAAGCGAAAACGAAAAAAGTTTCATCATGGATTGAGTTTCCCGAAAATATTGTTGGTGTTCGCCCGCAGGTCGGCATAGCGCACGGTGGCGGCGTGCCCGTCGAAAAAACCGATGCCGGCGGTTCCGTTGTGGCGGGGGGAGGGGCTGTAATAGCTTTCGGCGCTGACGTAAATCCAGATGGCCGGACGTTCCTCGCCGGGGGAGAGGTATTCCCGGGCGTCGGCCAGCAGCAGCGTGGCGGAGGGGCGCCGCACGCCGCCGCGTTTCACATGCAGGTCGAAAAAAATCTTTTCATACGAATCGCGCTGACCGGCGCTCCAACTGATCGGCACGCCGTAATCCCCCGAATTGGTCTGCACTTCGGCGGGGCAGCGGAAGATCGTCGGCCGGGCGCGGGAGGTCTTGGCGTAGCTGCGGTCAACCCATTGCGGTTCCGGTGCGTACTTGCCGTCGGTGAGGCGGTTGATCCAGTACCTGCCCGTGCCGTCGCCGTCGCGGAACAGCGGGAAGTAGTCGCCGTTGTCGTCGGCATAAAAGTTCAGCGCCGAAACGATCTGCCGGATGTTGCCGATGCAGTTGATGGTCCGGGCGCGGTCCCGGGCGCGGTTCAGCGCGGGCAGCAGCATGGAGGCGAGAATGGCGATGATCACTATTACGACGAGCAACTCGATCAGAGTGAAATATGGTTCTTTCCGGAATCGGTTGCGGTTCGGGATGAAATGAGGTTTCATTCTTCTTCTCCTTCAGTTCTGTGTGGTAAATTCAGGATGGATGCGCGTTTGACCAGAATCGGGGGAACCAGTTTGCGGATATGCCCGTCGCGGCCCGCGAGCAACTCGTCGGTGACGGCGGCGAGGTGGATGCCGATGGCTTCCGCCGGGTATTTCACCGTGGTCAGCGCCGGAAGCATGAACTGCGTGTAGAACTGGTCGTCGAACCCCGCGATGCTGACGTCGGCCGGAACCCGTTTCCCGGCGGCGAACACGGCGGCGCAGAGTTCGGCGGCGATCGCGTCGCAGCCGCCGATCAGCGCGGAATGTCCCGCTTTCACCATCGGTTCGACCAATTTGCGCCGGAATCTGGCGTCGCTGAATTTCAACGCGGAAATCCGGGTCAGGTGCAGCGCCGCTCCGGCCGCGTCGAACACTTCCGCGCAGCCGTCGAGCCGCTGCCGGAAATCGCTGCCGGGGTCGCGGTCGTCAAAGGTGACCCCGCCGATGGAGCGGTGGCCGCATTCGAGCAGGTGCTCGGCGATCAGGCGTCCGGCCAGCCGGTTGTCCGGCGCGATGTAGTCGCAGTCGCCGGCCGTCGCGTTGAGCAGGACCAGGCGTCCGATCCGCTGCGCCAGTCTGCGGCGGACCGCGGCTTCCGGTACGGCGAACAGGATCGCCATGTCGGCGCGCAGGCTGCGGAAATCCTCCGAGGCGAGCTGGTCGATGAAAACGACGGAAATGCGCACCTTTTCCGAGCAGTATTTGCAGAACACCGTGAAAATCGCCTGCACGACCGGGTTTGAAATCTGGTCGGGAGGCAGGATCAGCGCCGCCGAAAGTTCGGCCTGTGCCGCCGGGGCGGCTCTCAGGATCGCCGGGGCGTCGGCGGTGACGACCGCGCCGGAACGGGGCCGCCGCCGGATCGCTCCCGCCGCTTCAAGCTCCTCAAGCGTCAACCTTACGGTGTTGCGGCTGATGCGGTATTTTTCGCTGAGGTCACGTTCGCTCGGCAGCTTCGAGCCGGCCGGATAGAAGCCGGAGAGGATTTCATACGCCAGCGTCTTGTGCAGGCTTCCCGTTTTGTCGAAAACCGGATTCATGACGAATTGTTCCTTTGTTTTATCTGGTACTATAATTATACCAGATTGAAAGCGAAATGTCAAGCCCGGATCGATATTTTCAGCGAAAATTACTTGAGAGAGGAGAAGAAAGGGCCGAAGGAGGTTCTACTCTTCGGCGGTCTCCCACATGCAGTTCCAGATGGTTTTGAGCAGCGTGAAGAGTTCGCGGCTCTCGATGCTCATCGAATAGTTCTCCTTGAGCGCGGACATCACCGCGACGGTGTCGTCGAACAGATAAAGCGAAGCCACGTCCTCAAAGATATTGCGGGGCAGGTAGCGGACCTGCCGCAGGTTCTGTTCTCCGGGGCGCATGTAGTCCCAGTCCACCTCGCGGGAGCGGACCCGGATCGCGTAGGAGCGGATGCCGCGCCGCACCCGCTCTTTGACGTACTCCTCATGGTCGCGCGGCGTGCAGAACTGGAACATCTCCTGCACAGAACCGAAGTAAAAATACTCCCCGGACTTCACATTCAGCAGCTGCCGGTTGATCGCGCGGTAGGCCTCCTCGCCCTGATAGAAGCGCACTCTGGGACGGTGCGCCTGCTGGTCGTACAGCGCCTTGAGATCGGGGAGCACCGCGTCGAGCGCCTGACGGCGGCGGTTCTCCTCCTCGAGCAGGTTTTCGGGGTCTTCGGCGGTGAAGAGCTTGCGTCCGCCGGAGAAGCTCTCCGCGACCAGCCGCCGTTCCTTGAGCACGTCGAGCACGTCGTAGACGGTCGGGTGCTTGTAGCGGGTCGCCTTGGCGATTTCGATCGCGGAGGCGGTGCCGAGCTGCAGCAGCGCGATGTAGACGTTGGCCTGCCTGCCGTTCAGCCCGAGTCGGGTCAGTTGTTCCAGGCAACTCATCGTCAGCTGATCGAGAGCTTGTAGACGTCGCGGGTGAAATCCGCCGCCAGCGCGCGCGCCAGCTCCCGGCCGAGCTTCTCGGAACGGCTCCGCTCGCCGCCGAGGTAGACGACGATGAAGTCGAGCATGTCCGGCACCGCCAGATAGAGCGGCAGCGGTTCCGGCGTTTTCAGGCTGGCTTCGATCGCGGCGCGGGCCTTTTCCAGCATGGCGCTCATCCGGTAGAGCAGCGGCCCGATCTCCAGCTCGGTGACCGGGGCGGTCAAAGCGAATTTCTCTGCGAACCGGTTCATGATGAAGAAGAAGCGGATGCAGGGAAATAGCGTGGAAATCCCGTTGACCCGGATCACTCCGGCATCGACCAGTTCGCGCACCTCCGGCGGCAGCAGCGCGGTGATCTCCGACTGGCTGACCGTGTGGGCGGCGGCGGCTTCCATGACCTCCGCGGGCGGCTGTTCGGATTCGGCGAGCCGCTCGTAGTACCGGGCCAGTTCCAGCAGCAGATGCGGGCTGGCGCTTCTGATGTTCAGCTGCCGGGTTGCATTGCAGACCTGATCGACCACCCGCTGGAAGCGTTCCGGCGGGCAGGCGAGGAATTTGTGCAGCAGATCGGTGACCGGGCCGGGCTCGGCGTCGATGGTGACCGTGGTTTCGCCGCCGTTGCGCCGGAAGAGCGCCGCGACGTCGGGGAAGCCGGTTTCCTCAAGCATCCGCACCACGGCGGCGCCCAGCTCGCCGCGGCCGAACACGGAATCCGGGCGCGGGCTGTTGAGCAGCGTGTATTCGACCGCCAGCGCGATATCCTCCGCCATATAGCTGGATTCGCGCAGGCCCGCCGCCAGAAAACAGTTGATCAGTCTGGTCTGCAGTCCGACCGGATCGAATACGGTCCGGCTGCCGTCGAACTCCTGAATCAGAATTGCCCGTTCCGCCAATTTTACCATAAGGTTCCCCGCGTGATCATACATTATTATTATAATTTAGCGCCGGAACCGCCGATATCAAACCCGGCGCGGAAAAAAATCGGGCGCAGCCGTGGAAAAACAGCCGGAGAGCGGCTATATTCCGTACTCCGGCGCCGTGACGCGTTCCCGCCGCCGATTTTTTCGGAAATTTCACGGGGAAGCCGCTGGCATTTTCTGAAAAGTGTGATATTTTAATAAAATCTTGTGGAATCCTGAACGCGGTACCCGATCATCACTGCCGGATGGAGGAACGGGAATTTTCACGGTTCGTCCGTATGGGGTGATGTGCGAAACACTTCGTATCCGGGCGGCAGCGTAGGAAAACAATCATTTATTACGGGCATTTACAAGTTATGAAAACTTATCTGGCAAAAACCGGCGAAATCCAGCGGGAATACCTGCTGTTCGATGCGTCGGAAGCTCCGGTTGGCCGTCTCGCCGTCCGCATCGCGAATGCGCTGCGCGGCAAGGATAAGCCGACTTATACTCCGCACGTCGATACCGGCGCGTTCGTCATCGTCATCAATGCTGAGAAGTCCGTCTTCACCGGCCGCAAGGGCGAGGAGAAGGTCTACGTGGACTACACCGGGTACCGCAGCGGCCGCAAGGAACGCACCGCCAAGGAACTGCGTTCCAGCAACCCCGAACGTTTCATCAAGGACGCGGTCTGGGGCATGATGCCGCACGGCCGTCTCGGCCGCGCTCAGTTCAGCAAGCTCAAGGTTTACGCCGGCGCGGAACATCCGCACACCGCGCAGCAGCCGACTAAAGTTACTGTGGAGTAATGGATCGCTATGGTTAAGAAGACTGATGAAATTTGGGCCACTGGTCGGCGTAAGTGCGCGGTGGCGCGTGTCCGGATCAAAGCCGGCACCGGCAAAGTCGTCGTGAACGACAAGGAAATGAACGAATACTTCAACAGTGAAGCGCTTTGCGGCTATGTCGCGCAGGTCCTGAAGGCCAGCGATTCCGAAGGCAAAGTCGATATCGTCGCCAGCATCGTCGGCGGCGGCATGGCCGGTCAGGCCGGTGCGCTCCGTCACGGTGTCGCCCGCGCGCTGGTGAAGATGGATGAAACGCTCCGTCCCGCCCTGAAGGCGGCCGGCATGATGACCCGCGACGCCCGCGTCAAGGAACGCAAAAAGCCCGGTCAGCCGGGAGCGCGCCGCCGGTTCCAGTTCTCGAAGCGCTGACGCTTCGCCGAACTGCGGCAATATCGAAAAAGAGCAGTCGTTGCGGCTGCTCTTTTTTTGTGTTTTTTGCGGAGCAGGCAGTGGTATTTTCTGCGTGAAGACAGTATAATAGGGTGAATGGAAAGGAGGCGGCAGATGTTGGCCCGGATCATGAGATTGGCGGAGCGGTTCTGCGGGGCGATCCTGCGGGGATTCCGGCGCAACTGGATTGCGTGGAGCGCACTGATTGCGGTATCGGCTGTTGCGGCGGTTCCGGTGGTGCTGCACCGATGTCACGCAAATGCGCGGCTTCTTGAAGTTGAAAATTCTCCCTGCGGGGCCTACCGGGTTGAAATCTATGCGCTTCCTTTGCAGGCCGGGACACCGTCCGGCGGCGAATCCTCCAGACTGGTTGTGCTGCGCAACCGGCATGGCGAAATGCTCGCCTCGGGTTGCGGTGCCGTGCAGGGGCTCCGGTGGCGGGAGGACCGGCTGGAAGTTGAGGGCGTGGCGACATGGCGGTTGCCGCCGGTTTCGCTCTCGATTCAGGACGGGATGAAGGAGGCCGACCGCTGGGACTGGTCCAACAAGAGCGCGGGGTTCATCTGGCTGCAATTCTGGAATCTGTTGAGCGGATTGCTGAAACCGGCGGCTCTGATCGTGATCTGGGGAAGCGGCTGCTTCCGGCGCAGGTTTCTGTGGACGCTGTTCGCATTGGCGGAGTTTTCTTCGGCGTGCGGCGTGATGACGGAGCAGAATCTCTATCATTATGAAGATTGGGGCTACCGCCTTCCGTTCGGGGCGCTGGCGGTTCTGGCCGCATGGGGCTGGCGGAAATGGCGCTCCGTCGCGGGGGAATGCGTTTGTCCCGGCGGAGCGCGGCCGGATCAGCTTTGAAAGAGGGCGCGGGCGGTGAAACTCAGCGCGCCTTCGTCATTCCGTCCCTGCACGAACAGCCGGTTCCCGTCGACCGCCCCGGCGATATGCAGCGAGGCCGGGGCGCGGACGGCGGAGAGGAAAGCCAGCTCGACGATTTGGAAGTGGGGCTCCTCACCGGTTTTCCACATCACGTAATCCTGCACCAGCCCTGCGTATTCGGCGTTGTTCAGATGGCCGTTGACATCCTCCATCGAGAAGCGGACCGGCACCGCAAACTCCTCGGCAAGCGCATCGTCCCCCGGCAGTTTTTCGTCCAGCCGGAAATGGACCGGCAGATCCGAGTTGTCGGGGAGAGGGCAGGGGAGCTGATCCGGGCGCAGCGGTCGCAATTTGGCCGCCGACAGCAGCAGCCACGCGCTGGAGGCGCGGGCGATCACTTCGCCGCTTTTGTCGAAAACCTGAAATTCCCGGGTGAAGAACAACCGGTTCACGCCGCTCGGATAGGTTTCGACGGTCAGTTCTTCTCCGATCTGCGGCGAACGGCGGATTTCCAGCTTCAGGCGCGAGAGCACCCAGAGCTGGCCGCGTTCGGTCAGGGCGTTCAGCCCGACGCCGAGCCGGGCGGCATGGTTGGCCGCGGCCTCCTGCAGGAAGTCGAACCAGCTCAACAGTTTCAACCGGCCGTTGCGGTCCGCTTCGCGGTGCCGTACCCGGATATTTTCCCGATAAATGCGATATTCCATTGATTCCTCCTCTTCCGGGACTCCGATTCCCTTTGTTGTAATATAGCCGGTTTTCGGCGGCTGTAAAGCGCGGAGCCTGCGGAAAGGGCGGATTACGGGAGTTTTTCGCCGGCAAGCGTCGCCGCCAGCGGGCGGAGTTCATGTTCCCCGGCCGCTGGAGCGGAGAGGACGAATTCATCGGAAAAAGCGAAGGCGGTTTCCCCGGCGAACCGCACGGAGCGGTTCCGGCGGATATCGGTGATTTCGGCGGTGAATTTCTGCTTGTCCCCGGCGACTTCCGGCCACTGGGCGGCGGCGGGAATGCCGTGCTCCCAGATCAGATGGATGCGGCGGGTTTCAGGAGCCAGCGCCAGCAGCAGCCGACCGGCGGCGGAGGTGTACAGATCGTCCAGAAACGGTGGGAAGCCGCCGGTTGTTTCCGTGCCGTTCCCGTCGAACGCCAGCAGGACGGTGCGTCCGGAATTCAGCTGCATCGAAATCTGCACCGGCAGTTGATGGCCGAGGGCGTACTCCCGCAGCGGAGCGACCCACTTTTTCTGTTCCTCATTCCGGTATCGCCCGCCGCAGAGAAGATAACCCGCCGACGGGCCGAGGGTGTAGCCGCCTCGCTTGGAACTCTGTTCGGCGAATCCGGTCAGAACCAGATCCTCAAGCAGCTTCCGGGCGGTGGACGGGTTGATGCCGACCGCTTCCGACAGCGAGGAAGGCGTTGCGGGAGCGCCCCGGCGGCGCGCCAGTTCGAGCAGCAGCCTCAATCCTTCCTGAAACACTTTCATGAGCCGGATTCCTCAGTATTGGCGGCGGTACAGCGGCAGGTAAACGGTTGCCGCCATTTCGCCGAATTGGAAGAAACTGCGGAGCGCCTTGCTCATGGCGCGCGGTTCCGGTTCGTAGCAGGTGTAGTGCAGTTGGTGTTCGCCCTGCCACGCGGCAGGCGGGGTGAAGCTGAAAATCTTCGGTCGGCCGAGCTTTCGGAAGAACTCCTCTCCCAGTTTCGACAGCGGATTGATATATCCGGCGAAGTCCACCACCGCTTTGGGTTTCAGCCGTTCGAGTTCGTGGCGCAGAACCAGTCCGGTCCACTGCGGGAAAGGGGCCTCCGGCAGAGTCAGCAGCCGGTCGGCGTCCGGTTTGCCGCACTGCTGCTTCCAGGCGTCGAGCCGGTAGCTGTACGGCGGCATGGCCGGATCGCCGGAGATGATCAGCGTCCGGTGCCGTTCCTCCTCCGAAAGCTGCGACAGAATATCGCCGATGCTGCCCGCGTCATCGTACAAGATCGCCGGTGAGTGCAGTCCGGGAGGACGGCGGTGAAACAGCAGTTGCCGCACGCCCTGCTGCTCCATGCGGGCGATGAAGGCGATTTCGCACGATCCGGCATAGAACCAGACCAATGTGTCAAGGCCGTTTTCCAGAATGACCCGGGCGGGATCGGTCGCGGCGTACTCCTGCCATTGCGCGTAGGTCAGGATCACCAGCTTGCACTCCCCGGCGCTGATGCTGCCGATCACCTCGGAAAGCAGGTCGCGGATATTCCAGACCAGTTCGGCTTCGGAATCCCACGGGGAGAGGACGATGCCGATCCGCCGCGGTTTTCCGGTGCGGCCCAGCGGCAGTTCGGCGGGATGCTTCACCACGTAGGTGCCGCAGCCCCCGCGCGTTTCAACGATCCCCTCCCGGAGCAGCGACATCACCGCCATCCGGGCCGTCACCTGGCTCACGTTGGCGCAGCGGGCGATCTCCCGGTTGGAGGGCAGCCGCCCGCCTACCGGGACCGGCGTGTCGGCGATGTAAAAGCGCAACTTGTCCGCCAGAGATTTGGCGAGTTCGCCGTGCGGAACCGCAGTATTGATTTCCAGATTCATAACCATGCCGTCAACTCCGAAACAGGATGTGTTTTTTACAGTATACGTCATCTTCTCCGGGAAGTCAAGGACGCCGTGATGAAAAGCGCCGTAAATCAGATTAAACCGCTTTAAGCCGCGTTGCCCGGATCAAGTCCGACTCTGCGATGGTCTTTATTGCTGATTTATGTATTCCGGCAAAAGTGAATTAAAGTGGCTTAATTCGATTTAATCTGATTTTTCTGGAAGATCGCTTGACTTTGGGAAGTGAATCCGTCATAATAAAATAAATAAAACGCCGGTTTGTCGATTGAAATCAATAAGCATTCATGGGAGAGAATTAATTCAACGGGAAAAAGACGAGGTAGAAAGATAGTTTAATTGTTATTGATAGTCTGCTTGATTGCAGTGAGGAAAATGACTTTAATTTATGAGGAATAAAGGAAAGATTACAAAATGAAAACAAGAAAATTTACTTTAATTGAGTTGCTCGTCGTGATCGCGATTATTGCGATTCTGGCCGGTATGCTGCTTCCGGCGCTGAACAAGGCGCGCCAGAAAGCGCGCGGAACCACTTGCATCAGCAATCTCAAACAGATGATGCTTTATACGCAGCAGTATCTCGACAGTTACAACGGCATGATCACTTGCGAGGGGGACTGGGAACAATGGGCGGGAGCTCTGTTCAAAGCCGGTTTGGTCGGACGCGGCGACTGGAAGGCGCTCAATTGCCCCGATGTCAACTTCTCTGCGGGAAACCTTGCTGGAGGAGTGGAAGACTGGAAGATCAATATGTTCGCCTATCCCGCTAATTATTTGGGCGCGGTCAAGATCAATGGAACATATTATGGCGAGTCGTCGGCCAGCCCCTACCGGATTATTCGCGATGCAAGCCATTCCGCGATTAATTTCAAGCCGATAAAGCAGCCGTCGAACTTCCTGTTTCTTGCCGACGGGCGAAATGATCAGGGAGAGCCTTGGGCGAGACTTTATCTGAAGACTGTCTGCGGCTGGGCAAGCGCTCCGTGGCGCGGACATAGCAGTACGGGGTTCTCCGCCGCCTGGGGAGACGGTCATGCATCGATGGCGAACGAGGGGAAATTGGAAGAGACCACCTGCCCGAAAGAAGATATCGCCTGGGCTGCCGAATGAGATTGGACGAGAAGAAAGTTTGGGTGATGATGAAGAAATTGACTACCGGTCTGCTGGTGTTGCTGGCCGTGGCAGTTGCGGCTGCCGACCGGCTGCCTGTCAGCCCCGCCGTCGATGACCTCGGCAACCTGACCGTCGGAAAACTCACTCTGCATTGGACCTGGTATGCCTCCGACTGGCGCAGTGAAACTCTTCAGGCGGACAATTTCAAAGTGGACGCCGGATTCCCGCAGCGCAGTCCCGAGCGGTTCAAGACTTCCGGCAAATGGAAGAACTTCCATTCCGCGATTTCGGCGGTTGCGGCCGAAAACGGCCGAATCGCCTATTCCGCCCGTTTCACGGCGGTCCCGCCGGTGGATACCGCGGTTCTTGCATTGACCATGATCATGCCGAGCAGCGAAGCGGGTGATGTTTGGGCTGATGGTCAAAAGATTGTATTGCCGCAAGAGTTCGAGAAAATTTCCATTTTCAGCCAAAAGGTGTGTTCGCTCCGGTTCGGCAGTGGCGACAGGACTGTTGTTATTGAAGGCGACTTCCTGCTGCAGATTCAGGACAACCGGAAATGGGGCAGCCGGTATTACGAGTTCAGACTTGGGACGACTCCGGTTTCCGGAAAAATCGGCGAGGCTTCCATCGACTTGAGCATTCAGGTCGAATCGCCGCGTATCGTGCCGATTGATCTCAAAGAGGCGTTCAATATGGGGTTCAGGGATGAGACGCCCAACGATGGGGAGGGCGGTTGGACTGATCAGGGACCGGCCGCCGATCTGCGTATGATGAAGTTCGGAAAACTCTCTGTTTTCGGCATCGATTTCGATATCGTCGATCCGGAACGGAACGGCGGGCGTTCCTGTCTCGTGCTTTCATCCGGGCAGAAAAAATTCCCGGCGGAGAAAAGCGTTGCGCCCGACGGGGCTGGCAAGGGGTTCCGGTATCTGTATTTGCTGCACGCTTCAGCTTGGACGCCGGCGCAGATGCCGATCGGCACGATCATTGCGGAGTATGCTGATGGCGGAACGAAAGAAATTCCGGTGCGTGCCGGCCGCGATGTCGGTAACTGGTGGCCGCCCTATAGTCTTGAAAATGGCGCCGTCGCCTGGACCGGGGAAAAAGAGGAGTCTTTCGTCGGGCTTTACCTGTCGCAGTTTTCGGTCGGTGCCACTCCGTCCAGGCTGACTTTCAAAGCAGCGGACGGTTCCAACGCCGTCTGGATGATTGTCGGTGCCGCACTCGGCGATCGCATGCTGAATCTCCGGCAGGTCGAGACTCCGTCGTACCTTGCCGAGGGCAAGGATTGGCTGCCGTTGGAATTCAACGGCAATACCGTGGCGGGTTCGGCGCTCGATTTTTCGGTTTACCTCGACGCTCCGGCCGGCAAATACGGTCCGGTCATTGTCACCGAAGATGGCCACTTCGCCTTCCGTGATGCGCCGGAAAAACGAATCCGGTTCTTCGGTACTAATCTGGTCGGCTCGTCGAATTGCCTCGACAAGGCGCTTGCCGATGATTTCGTGGCGAAGCTGACCCGGCTCGGATACAACTCGCTCCGTTTTCACCACTTTGAAAACGAACTGCTTGATTTCCGCCCGGAGCTGACTTTCAACCCGAAAGCGCTTGATGAGTTCGACTATCTGTTCGCAGAACTCAAAAAACATGGCATCTACCTTTGCCTTGACCTTTACGCGAGTCGTATCGTCGATATAAACAAAGATGTGAAGGAGTTCAAAGGGTACTCTCTGCATGGTTTCGCGATGAAGACCCTGATTCCGATCAGCGAATCGGCGATGGATAACTGGAAGGAGTTCGCCCGGCGGCTGCTGACTCACCGGAATCCGTATACCGGCCTGACCTACGCGGAGGACCCGGCGCTCTATTCGCTGAATCTCGTAAATGAAAATCCGCTTATCCTCGGCTGGAACAGTAATTCTGCGCTTGTTCCGCTTTTCGAGAAAAAATATGTCGAGTATTTGAAGACGAAAGGACTCGACACGCCGGAGAACCGCGCCTCCCGCGGCGGTCTCTTTATCGAATTTCTGAACGACCTCCAGATCAGGAGTATTGAGGAGCAGAAACGCTTCCTGAAGGAGGAGCTGAAGCTGACTGCGCTGATCACCGACCTCAACATGCTCAGCAAGTTCACGATGAATGAAGTGCGCGAGCATCTGGATTTCGTGGACAATCACCAGTATTGGGATGGGCCGTCTTTTCCGGTGCAAGACTGGCAGCTGCCGTATGGTTTCAACAATAATTCGTGCATTGCAAATCGCGCGGAGCTCCCGCGGGATATGATGCCGGCAAGGATTTTCGGCAAGCCGTACACAGTTACTGAATTCAATTTCAGCAACCCGAATCCGTATCGGGTTGAAGCGGCTCCGCTGATTGGAGGCTACGCCGGACTGCAGGATTGGGACGGACTCTACCGGTTCGCCTGGTCGCACAGTCGGGATTACATGAAAACGGTTGATGTACCGCGCGGCTTCGATCACGTCAACGATCCGCAGGCGCAGCTGGCGGAACGCATCAGCAATCTGCTTTTCATGCGCGGTTTTATTCGTCCCGCCGGGCCGGCTTTCGCCTTTACCTGCACTCCGGAACAGATTCGCGCGCTGGCAGGAACTCCGGGAAGCGCCGGCGATTATCCGGCAGAGTTCACCGAACTCGGCCTCTACGGCCGGATCGGCACGCTCGGCGCCGCCGCTTCGTTCCCCGGCGTGTGGAAGGTCGATGCGCTTAATGCCGGTTGGGAGGAAAGGCTTCCTGTCGCCGCCCGCGCCGCTCTCGACAAGCTCGGGAAAAACGGAGTCATCACGAGTGCAGGCGGGCAGATCACGCTCGATTCGAAGGCGAAAACTGTGAAGATCGTCGCTCCGCAGTGCGAAGTGATGACCTTCTCCGGCGATATGTCCGGCAAAGTGATGAAACTTTCCGGAGCCGACCGTTACCAGAC
>NZ_QEKH01000037.1 GCF_003096415.1 Victivallis vadensis
ATTCCCTTTATGTTGAGATTTTGAGTTACTCAAAATAAAAGGCAGATGCAACCTTGTCAAACAACACATCCCATCACAAAATTTGGGACATTATCGATCTGTTTTTGTGAATTATTTTTCTTTTCCCTCTTGACATTTGCCGGAGAATCTGTCATAATTAATTATGTAAAAATTTTCACATTGCAATGGAATTGAACTTGAATTAAAATGAAAAAGATTACGATCAAGGAAATTGCGGCCAATTGCGGCGTATCAATCGCGACAATTTCGCGGGCGATCAACAATTCCGGATATGTGAAGCCGGAAATCCGGGATAAAATCCTGCATTACATCGACGACATCGGCTGGCGGAACAACAATCTGTCCGGACGGCTTCCGGTTCCGTCGGGGGAGGGGCGTTCCGTCTGGCTCGTGGTGTCGAATGAGGCGCTGTTGAGTCCGGAATTCGACCGGCCGCTGGTAAACCGGGTGCTGGCCCGTTGCGAGGCGGCGGGATACGCTCCGGTCCTGATGCCGGGACGGATCAACGAGGTGCTGAAGCTGGCGGAACGGGAACGGCCGCATGCGCTGGTGGTGTTTCACGCGAATCCGGTTTACCGCGAGATCGTACGGGAGTTCCTGAAGCGGGGCATCCGGACGGTTACGGTCGGGGAGGAGCTGGACTATCCGGGCGTGATGATCCATCCCGACCATCGCTCCGCCGCCCGGCTCGCCGCCGGACTGCTGGTGAAGGCGGGGCATCGCCGGATCGCTTTTTTCGGCGGCATGGGCATGGAGGCGCAGCCGCGCGGCATGGAAAATGTCCCGACCCGGCGGCTGCGCGCGATGCTTGAGGGAATCGGTGAAGCGATTCCCGGTTTCGACCTCCGGCGCGACGCGGTCAGCGACTGTTTCGGCGAGCTGGACGCACTGAAAACGCTTCTGATGCGCGGCGAGCATACCGGCTGGATCTGCAGCAACTACCGGCAGTGCTGCCAGTTTTATTATGTGGCGGAACAACTGAGGCTCAGGATTCCGCGCGACCGTTCGGTGGTCACCTTCACGGTGGATGAACCGGAGTGGCTGCTTCCGGGAAGGGTGTGCCGGCTTGCCGCCGACAACGACAGGCGCGCGGAGCAGGTGGTACGGCAACTGGATGCGCCGCCGGTGCAGGAGAGCCGCGAGGAGTTATCCGATTGCATTTTACGGCAGGGCGACAGCATCCGGAGAATCAAACCTAGGAAATAAAGGAGAGAAATGGCAAGGAAACGTTATTTTACATTGATCGAATTGCTGATTGTGATTGCAATTATCGCCCTACTTTCTTTTCCCGGTGAAAAGAAAGTAGGCAAAGAAAAGCCGTGTAACGGCATGTGCGTCACTTCGTTCCTACTTATGCCGCTGGTGGGCTTCGCCCCCCCGGCCCCCCGGAAAAAAGCAAGAAGTGATTCGCGCGCCCCCCACAGGGGCATTGGCGCGCGTTACCTGGCGGCGGCACCTTGCCGCACGCTGGTGGGCTTCGCCCCCCCGGCCCCCCGGAAAAAAGCAAGAAGTGATTCGCGCGCCCCCCATAGGGGCATTGGCGTGCGTTACCTGGCGGCGGCACCTTGCCGCACGCTGGTGGGCTTCGCTCCCCCGGCCCCCCGGAAAAAAGCAAGAAGTGATTCGCGCGCCCCCACAGGGGCATTGGCGCGCGTTACCTGGCGGCGGCACCTTGCCGCACGCTGGTGGGCTTCGCCCCCCCCGGCCCCTCGGAAAAAGCGTCGTTTCACCCTTATTGAGCTGCTCATCGTCATAGCGATAATCGCGATTCTGGCGGCGCTGCTGCTGCCTGCCCTGAACAAGGCGCGGGAACGGGCGAGGGCGACCGGATGTCTGAATAACCTTAAACAGGTCGGTTCCTACATGATGATCTATGCGCAGGACAGCGAGGATTGCCTTCCGCCGACTGACAACTCCACGCGTTATTGGAGTGTTGCATTGAAGGATGGCGGCTATCTGGAATACAGTGATCTGATGGTCTGTCCCGCCGCCTGGCCGTTTCATTTTGAGAACGTGGTATTTACATACGGCATGAATATCGGGCCGGGCTATGGTTTCGATGAGTCGCAGTTTATTACGCTGAAACGGCTGCAGGTGCCGTTCCATCAGCAGTATTATCCGAAATTCTCCGCTTCCACATTTCCGCTGCTGGCGGATACGATTGCTCCGGGGAGTGCGGCGGGAAGACCGACGGAACCCAAGGTTCAGGTTCGCAATTTCTTTTATCCGAGTTATAACAATGGAGCAGGCCTCGGCAGGCCGCAGGGAGTGGATTTGCGGCACGGCAACCGGGCGAATATGCTGTTCATCGACGGCCATGTCTCCGCGCTGGCGGAAGGAGTTCTGGTGGATGAGCTGGGATTCAGGGAAAACGGGTTGGTAACCTATTAGGAGAAAAAAGAGTATGAAAAAGATTGGATGGATGGCGGCGGCAGGATTATTGGCGCTGACCGCCGGAGCGGAAACCGGAATCACGATAGGCCCGGCTCCGGCAATCCCGGTAAACCGCCGGGTGTTCGGCAACAACCAGCTCGCTTATCAGAATGCCGGAAATGCCGCCACCGGCGGCAACCACAACTCTTATGACAAAGGGTACGGCGTGTGGGACCCGGTGAAGGATGCACCGGTGCCGGAGATGGCCGGATTCGCCCGGAGTGCCGGAATGACCGTACAGCGCTTCCCCGGCGGCTGCGGCACGCATTTCTTCGATTGGAAGAAAGCGGTCGGCACACCGGCGGAACGCCCGAACCAGCGGTTCGCGCTGCCGGAGTTCCTGCGGTTCTGCGAGGCGACCGGGGCGGAACCGGTGATCACCCTGGCCGACTACGCCGGAACGGCCGCCGAGGCCGCGGAGCTGGTCGAATATCTGAATGCGCCCGACGACGGCAGACATCCCTGGGCGGCGCGCCGGGCGGCCGACGGGCGCAAAGAGCCGTGGAATGTGGTCTGGTTTGAGTGCGGCAACGAAACTTACCACGGCAATCACCGCAAAGGGGCCGAAAGCCGCACCATGCCGTCACAGGAGTATGCCGTGCGCTACCGGGAGTTCCGGCGGGCGATGCGGGCCGTCGATCCGAAGGTCCGGCTCGGCGCGGTCTGGCATCGCGGCGAATGGAACCGGGTGCTGCTGGAACAGGCGGGAGCGGAGATCGATTTTTTCATTCCGCACATCTATGTCGGCGGTTACTCGGGCAACGACGGCAACCCGCCGCCGGAGACGCTGTTCAGAATCATGTTCGGCGGCGTGCGCATGGTGTCTGAGATGTTGAAGGAGTTCAGGCAGGAACTGGAGGCGGCGGGGATGCCGGGCGGCAAGCCGCTGGCGGTTACGGAATTCAACTGCCATTTCGGGCAGGAGAAACCGGCTCCGTACCGGCTCTCGCTCGGCGGTGCGCTGATCTGCGCCGAGATTCTCCGCCAATTTTTGTACAACCCGGATGTGCTGATGGCCAATTACTGGCAGTTCGCCAATGAATACTGGGGGATGATCCGCGGCTGCGAGACTCCGTACCGGGAGCGCCCCGCCTACCGGATGCAGAAGCTGTTTCACCGCTATTTGCTGGATGAACTGTTGACGCCGGAGGTCGCCGCACCGCTTTTTGACGCACCCGGCGGCTATGGCGTTCCGAAAGCGGCGGGCAAGGCGACCAGGGCGGGCGAAGGGGAACACTCCGCGAATCTGCTGCCCGTGCAGAAGTGGCGCTTTCTCGATGGCGGTCTTTCGGGAAAGGTGGAACAGCATGAACACGCCGACGGCACGCTGGAGGTGGTTTTCAGAGACGGTTCCGACATCAATTACTACCACGCCGCCAAGCTGATGCCCGCCTATCCGCTTTACGGTTACCGGGTCACGGCCGAGGTGCGTACCGAGGGACTGGAGAACGCGACTGGAGCCGCGCTTCAGATCGGCGACGGCCGCGGTTTCAATGCGACCCGTTCCTGCGCCGGGACGGAAGGGGTGAAAAGCGCAGAGTGGCAAACCGTGTCGGCCGTCTACACCCCGTTGGTGGATACGGACAGCCTGATTATTCAGGCGCGGCGGATGGCGGGCGGCTCGCCGGGCCGGATGTTCATCCGCAATGTCCGGGTTATGCAGACATTGCCCGAAAACCTTGGAGCGAGTCCGCTGGTCGAAGCGACGGTCTCCCGGTCCAAAGACGGTAAGAAACTGGCTTTTGTGTTGATCAACAAGTCGCTGGATGCGGCGGAACCGGTCATGCTGGCAATCCCGGCGGCGGCGAAAGCCAAAGCGGAAACTTTGACGGGGCCGTCGGTTGCGGCCACCAACGAGGATGACCCGGAATGCGTGGCGGTCCGGCCGCTGGCGGTCGAACTGCGGAAGGAGGCGGTGACGCTGCAATTGCCGCCTTGTTCCCTGACCGGAGTGGAGGTGGAGTTATGATGAGGGAGAAATTGTCTTGGGAGGTTTCCGTGCTGGCCGATGGAGTCCGTCATTCTGTCGGCGACGCGGTCGAACTTCGGCGCGGCGCGAACACCTTGCGGATCGCATTCCGCAACCGGAGCGGGCGGAGTGTGAAACTGGACGGCTTTCAGTTTGACGGCAGCGGGATTTCGATCCCCGGTCCGCGTCTGCGGCTCTACCGGGAAGGGTGGACGGCAGTCGCCGCCGCCGCGACGCGCCGGTATGGAGAGCGCGATTTCTTCGTCGATCCTGATTACCGGCGGTTTGCGGTGGTGGATGCGGACGATTACAATTCGGATGAGCCGAACTGCTTTCAGGCGGAAAATGTGGTGGTGCTGAACGACTTGGAGAGCGGCCTCTCGTTGCTGGCCGGTTTCGTGACCGCCGCCGATTATTACAACCGGTTCCGGATTCGGCTGGATGAAGGCGGCGTACGCGAGTTTTTCATATTCGTATACGGTGACGGCCGCGAGGTCGCTCCGGGTGAGACGGTGCTTTCGGAGGAGCTGCTGATTCTGGAGGGGCCCGACGGCTACGCGCTGCTGGAACGGTATGCCGCATGTCTCGGCGACCGCATGAAAGCCCGTGTGCCGCAGTCGGTTCCGACCGGCTGGTGCAGCTGGTACTACTACTATTCGCGCGTGACCGAAAACGATGTGCTGGAAAACCTTGAGTGGCTGCGGCGGCACAGGACGGAACTGCCGCTTGACTATTTCCAGATCGATGACGGCTATCAGCCCGCGCCGGGCGACTGGCTGATGCCGTCGGAACAGTTTCCGCACGGGCCGAAGTTCATTCTGGAAAAGATCGCCGAAGCCGGGTTCAGGCCGGGGCTGTGGCTGGCACCCTTCATGGTGCGTTCCGACTCGCGGCTCTTCCGGGAGCATCCGGAGTTTCTGATACGCGATGCGGCGGGCGAAATCCTTTATCCGATCAAATGGCGCGGGATCGACGCGGCGATTCTCGACTGTTCGCGCGAAGACGCATGTCACTGGCTGCGTGAGCTTTTTGCGACGCTGAAGGAGTGGGGCTGCACCTATGCGAAACTGGATTTCATGATGTATGAGAGCTGCGTAACCGGCGGCGTGTTTCATGACCGCAGGTGTACGCGGGCGCAGGCGTTCCGGCGGGGGCTTCAGGCGATTCGGGACGGGGCGGGAGAGGATATGTTCATTCTCGGCGGCACCGTGGTGCTCGGGCCATGCGTCGGCCTGCTGGACGGCTGCCGGGTCGGACCCGACATCACCCCGTATTGGCGGCTGGAACACCAGCACGGCGGCGAAGCGCCGTCGGTGCCGAACGTCTGCCGCAATATCATCAACCGGCGCTATATGCACCGGCGGCTGTGGCTGAACGATCCTGATGTGCTGATCGTCCGGCAGGACAACAACCGCCTGACGGAACCGGAAGTCCTGCTGTGGGTTTCTGCCCTGTGGCTGACCGGAGGCCTGCTGCTGCTTTCGGACCGCTTCGCCACCCTTGACGCGGAGCGGGCCGGACTCGCCCGGTTGCTGCTGGAGGAGCAGGACGCATTTGAAGCGGTGCGCCCGGTCGATTTCTTCGAGCGGGAAATTCCGGCTGTCTGGTCCGGAGTCCGCCGGAAGGACCGCAAGCCGGTGCTCGGCTTTTTCAATCTCGGAGAAACTCCGCTGGCCGTGTCCGCCGACCTGGAACAGCTCGGCACGGCGGAATATCCGGCATGGCGGGAGTATTGGACGGGACGTGTGGAAAGGGTCTCCGGGAAACGGCTGTCCGCCTTGCTGGAACCGCACTGCGCCATGCTGTTTTTTCCGGTTGGCTGAATAAAAAAGCGGGTATGGAATTTTACATTTCCATACCCGCTTTGAGTTGCCGGTGAAACAGTTACAGATTCATCGACTTCAGAATGCCGTGTTCGAGGCCGCGGATTTCGGCGAGGCCCTTCAGGCGGCCGATCGCGGTGTAACCCGGATTCGGGCAGGGGGGCTTGGCGAGGTCGTCGAGCATGGTGTGACCGTGGTCCGGCCGGAACGGCAGACGCCAGTCGGCGCGTCCCGCCTTCTTGCGGCGGACCTGCTCCTCGATGATCGCCTTGACCAGTCCGTACATATCGACCACGCCTTCGAGGTGGTTGGCTTCGAAGAAGTTGCCCTTGCCGTCATGCTGCGTGCTGCGCAGGTGTACGAAACCGACCCGGTCGGCGCACGCCTTGAACATCTCGACGATGTCGTTGTCGAGGCGGCCGCTGAAGCTGCCCGCGCAGAAGCAGACGCCGTTCGCGGGGCTGTCGACCATCTTGAGCAGATTTTTCACGTCGTTGATGTCGCTGAAAATCCGGGGCAGGCCGAGGATCGAATACGGCGGGTCGTCCGGGTGGATCACCATGATGCAGCCCGCTTCCTCCGCGACCGGGCAGACTTCCGACAGGAAGTGCTTCAGGTTCGCTTCGAGATCGGCGCGGGTCAGGTGCTCGTACTTTTTGAGCATCGCGCGCACATCCTCAAGAGTCACGCCTTTGAAGCCCGGAAAGTTGTCGATCAGCCCGGTGGTGAACTTCTGCAGCTCTTCCGGGGTCAGGCTCTCATAGAAGGCTTTGGCTTCGGCGACCTTTTCGGGCGTGTAGTCTTTTTCGGCGCCGGCGCGCTTCAGGATGAAGATTTCAAACGCGGCGAACTGCGCCTGGTTGAAGTAAAGCGCTTCGGAGCCGTCCGGCAGCCGGTAGTGCAGGTCGGTGCGGATCCAGTCCAGCACCGGCATGAAGTTGTAGGTGATCACTTTCACGCCGCACTTGCCGAGATTGCGCAGGCTCTCCTTGTAGTTCGCGATGTACTCCTCGCAGCGGCCGCTGCCGGTCTTGATATCCTCGTGGACCGGCAGGCTCTCGACGACGCTCCAGACAAGACCGGCGTCCTCGATCACCTTTTTGTATTTCTCGATCTCCTCGACGCTCCAGACTTCGCCGTAGGGGATGTGGTGCAGACTGCTGACCACGCCGGTGGCGCCGGTCTGGCGCACGAATTCCAGCGAAACCGGGTCTTTCGGACCGTACCAGCGGAAGGTTTGTTCCATATTGTAAGCCATGATTCTAGACTCCCGAAAAGGCGGAGAACGCGCCGTCGACCGGCAGTACCACGCCGTTGATGAAACTTGAGGCGGAATCATCGACCAGGAAGAGCAGCGCGCCGGTCAGGTCGTCCGGGGTGCCGAAACGTCCCATCGGAGTATGCGACAGAATGGTGTTGCCGCGCGCGGTGAGGCTGCCGTCCGGGTTGGTCAGCAGTGTGCGGTTCTGTTCAGTCAGGAAGAAGCCCGGGGCGATCGCGTTGACGCGGATGTTCACCTTCGAGAAATGCACCGCCAGCCACTGCGTGAAGTTGCTGATCGCCGCCTTGGCGCCGGAGTAGGCCGGAATTTTGGTCAGCGGCGTAAACGCGTTCATGCTGGAGATATTGATGATGGAACCGGCGCCCTTTTCCGCCATTTCACGGGCGAAAACCTGCGTGGTCAGCAGAGTTCCGAGGAAATTCAGATTGAACACGAAGCCGACGCCCGCCGGATCGAGATCGAAGAAAGTGGTCACGCCTTCGGTTTTCTTTACGAGGTCCTCCGGCATCAGGTACTCCTTGCTGGTGGTGCCCTTCGGGTTGTTGCCGCCCGCACCGTTGACCAGGATATCACAGGCGCCGAGTTCGGCTTTGACGATAGCTTCGGCCTTCTTCAGACTTTCGAGGTCGAGCACATTGGCCGCGACGCCGATCGCCTTGCCGCCGGCCTTGACGATTTCATCAGCGACTTTTTTCGCGGCTTCTTCCTTGAGGTCGAGGATCGCAACTTTCGCACCCGCTTCTGCGAGGGATTTCGCCATCACACTGCACAGGATGCCGCCGCCGCCGGTGACGACGGCCACTTTTCCATTGAGATCGACTTTCATTTCCATTTCTCCTTGAGTTGGATTGGGTTATGGTTCATTGGACTTGCAGTTTTCCAGTATCACGCCAAGCGCCGCGCCGAGCGCCGCGCCGATGCGGCCGCTTTTCGACAGCCGGAATTCCAGCTGACGCGGCGGATCGACCTTGAGCCGTGTCGCCAGTTCCCGTGCGAATTCCGGGCCGAGGTCGCGGAAACGCCCGCCGAGCACGATCAGCGCCGGGTCGAGCAGATTGGTCAGCAGCCCGGTCACATAAACCGTACCGCCGATCAGGTAATCGACCGTGCGCACCGCACCGGGTTCGCCGCGCCGCCATGCCGTGACCAGTCCGGCTGTGTCGGGGCAGTTGCCGGAGAGTTCCAGCAGGAATTTCTCACTCATCGCCTGTTCGACCGGCAGCAAGCCGATGCCATCGGGGGAGGGGAGCAGCAACGAACGGATTTCGCCCGCGACTCCGGCTCGTCCGCTGAACAGCTTGCCGTCCAGATAGATCGCCGTGCCGATGCCGCGCTCCGCCGAAATAAAGATGAAATCCTCGGCGTTGTCCGCCGCCCCGAAATAGTACTCCCACTGGGCGGCGGCGCGGGCGCGGTTGTCGAGCCGAACCGTCAGCCCGGAACCGGCGGCGAGCCGTTCCGCAAGACCGCGGTTTTTTAAGGGAAAGTTCGCGCAGTAGACGATTTCATTCGCCGCATGATCGACCTGTCCTGCGACGGCGACACCGAATCCGGCGACTGGAATCGAAGCGGCGGCTTTCAGAGAGGCGGCCAGCTTCAGGGCCTGTTCCGAAATCGACTCAAAGGTATTGCCATGCGGCAACTCCATGACTGCCAGTTGCTTGCCGGAGGCGTCGCAGAGTACGCCGCGCAACAGTGTTTCATGGCCGATGTCCACACCGATTGTACCGAAACGCTCCGCGACGGGTTCGAGCATGATCGGCGGTTTGCCGCCGTTGGAAGCGCCGCAACCGGTTTCGCGCAGTACTCCCTGCCGAATCAGCCCGTCCACCAGCCCCGAAACGGCGGGACGGCTCAAATGCATCGCCTTTGCCAGATCGGCCCGTGACAGCGAACCGTGGCGCAACAGCAGATTCAACAGCTTTTCGGCGGAAGCAGCCATATTCACTCTCTTTGTTAATTTCGTTTACAAAGTATAGTATACAACGTTCCGTCCATTTTTCCAATTGGAAAAAGTGAAAAATCATGAAATAGTTTCAACTTCCACTTTTCCCCATCATCTCCCGCTTTCCGGACACAGCTGACGGGTCCCAAAAACAAAACCCAGAGGGTAAAATGAGGGAAAATCAAAACTGGTACCCGGGAGATGAGAGTCCGCCGGTGCCGTTTCCACCTCAGAATAAGCCGCAACCGCTTACCGTGCAATGAAAAACTATCGTTCTGATCCGATCCCATGCAAGGCATCTTGAATTGTCAAAACGGCACTTTTTGGCACATTTTCATCTTCAAACGGCACAAAACGGCACCGTTGAAAAGTGTGGTACCCCGGCTCCAATCCTGAAATCAAACAACTGATTTACTATAACTCTTCATGTTCGTCATTGCAAGCCGGTTTTCAAAATTTTATTTTGAAATAATGTAAAATATCATTGACATTCATCATGATCTGTGATAGTTTAAATTGGCATAACAAAGGAGAAAACAATGGCGAAGCGTACCACAGTGCTGTTTCCGAAAACAATTGAGCTGCTGCAGGAGTTCGGTGAGAACCTGCGTCTGGCGCGTTTGCGCCGCAATATCACCTCCGCGCTTCAGGCGGAACGGGCCGGAATCAGCCGGGTGACGCTGTCGCAGATTGAAAAAGGCTCGCCCTCCGTTTCGCTCGGCAGCTATGTGCAGGTGCTGGTTTCACTCGGATTGGAACACGATCTGCTGAAGGTTGCGGCCGACGATGAGCTTGGCCGCAAGTTGCAGGATGCCGGACTATCCGTCCGCAAGCGTGTCACGTCCAGAAGGAGCAAGTGAAGATGGAACGAAAAACCGTTTATGTTTACAGTGACTGGCATGCCGATGCGACTCCTCAACTGATGGGTGAATTGCAAATTCAGATTGTCAGGCGGAAAGAGATTTTTGCGTTTGAGTTCAATCCGGCCTGGTTGAAGTCGAATGACACGCGCATCCTCGATCCTGATCTTCAACTGTTCGCCGGTCCGCAATACGCTGCTGGTGACAAGAACAATTTCGGCCTGTTTCTCGATTCGTCCCCGGATCGTTGGGGGAGGCAATTGATGCGGCGGCGAGAGGCGATCCGGGCACGCAATGAGGAGCGTTCACCGTCGCCATTGCAGGAGTCCGATTATCTGCTGGGCGTTTACGATGAAACCCGAATGGGAGCGATCCGCTTCAGATTATCACCTGACGGAGAGTTTGTCAACAATGACCGGGCGATGGCGGCTCCTCCCTGGACCAGTCTGCGCGAACTGGAAGCCGCCAGCCGCAACTATGAGGATGAATCGCAATCCGACAACGAACATGAGAAATGGCTGTCGATGCTGATTGCTCCCGGCTCTTCATTGGGAGGCGCACGTCCGAAGGCGAATGTACTCGATCCGGAAGGCAATCTCTGGATTGCCAAGTTTCCGAGTAGAGCGGATTCCGCCGACGCGGGAGCCTGGGAAATGGTCGCACACCAACTGGCAAGGCAAGTCGGCCTCCGCCTGCCGGAGTGTCGGCTTGAGAAGTTTTCCAGGAATGGCTCTACTTTCCTGACCAGGCGTTTCGACCGCAACGGCAACCGCCGCATTCATTTCGCTTCGGCAATGACATTGCTCGGCAAAACGGATGGAGCCGATTATCAGGACGGAACCAGTTACCTTGATATTGCCAAATTCATCATGCAGTACGGCGCTCAGCCTGATGCCGACTTGCGGGAACTCTGGAAACGGATCGTTTTCAGTATCGCAGTGAAGAATACCGACGACCATCTCCGCAATCATGGTTTCCTGCTGGCGCCTCAAGGCTGGATACTCTCTCCGGCCTACGACATCAACCCCAATCCGAATGGCGCCGGTCTTGCTCTCAATATCTCGGAAAACGACAATGCCCTTGATTTCGATCTCGCGCGGGAAGTCGCGTCACTTTTCCGAATTGATACAGACGCGGCCGATTCTTTTATCAGGCAGACCGAAGAAAGCATTCAAAACTGGCGTAAAATCGCCGATCGCTGTGCGCTCAGCCGTTCTGCGCAAGACGATATGGCCTCGGCATTTTGCTGACAGACACAGATGAGACTACAACTACAGTTATCGTCCTGCTGCCGTTAAGTAACAGGACAATAGAATATTTTACATGCTCAGTGGAGTGATTATGCTTCGTCTTTCTTGCTGAGACTGCGATATAATGAAGCAGCGGATGTACCAAGCATCATCGCTCTGCAACTTATCCTGTAACGTTTTCGAGGTGGTCGGTTATCGTATTCAGCCTTTTTGATCTTCAACATTTTTCAATAATTAATATCTTTTATATAAACATCTTTGAAGACATTTGGGCAAATAAAAAATATGATCTTTGCCTTATTCATTCAGCACATTTGCTCTATTTTTCATTTGAAAAAATTCAGAAAGCATTGGAAATCATTTTGCAAACGACATAGTGAATGCTATATTGATGCATGATGCTGAGTATGAGTTTTGGGAGATTTTGAGATGCCTTCCATGGAAAATATCGCTGAACAACTGAAAGCCTTGCGCCGGCAGCGCGGCTGGTCGCAGGAAGATCTGGCGCGAGAACTCGGCGTCAGTTTTTCCACCGTCAACCGCTGGGAAAACGGCAAGGCCAAGCCTTCCCGACTGGCTCAGAAAGGTATTCTGGCGTTGACCGTTCAAGCGGAAGGCAATCGCCGTGCAGTTGAGGGAGGGAATTCATGAGAAAGAAATCCCAGATTCCTCCCAACGGCGAAATACTGCTTTATCAGGCTCCTGACGGCACGACTAAGTTGAATGTCCGTCTGGTCAATGAAAGCGTCTGGCTGAGCATCGACCAAATGGCGTTGCTGTTTGGGATTGATAAGTCTGGAATCAGCCGCCACTTGAAAAATATTTTCGCAACCGGCGAACTGGTCAAACCCGTAGTTGTTGCAAAATTTGCAACAACTGCCGCAGACGGGAAAAACTATAAAGTCGACTATTACAACCTTGATGCCATTATTTCAGTCGGTTACCGGGTGAACTCGATACGTGGGACGCAATTCCGGATTTGGGCGACACAGCGGTTGCGCGAATACATCGTGAAAGGCTTCACGATGGATGACGAACGGCTGAAGAACCCGGCAGTGGGCGATAATGAGGCGCCTGACTATTTCGACGAGCTGTTGGAACGGATACGGGACATCCGGGCATCGGAGCGCCGGATGTACCTGCGAGTGCGGGAAATCTTCAGCATGGCGGCGGATTACCGGATCGGCTTTAAAGAGACGACGCAGTTTTTTATGTTTATTCAGGACAAATTGCATGTAGCGGCAACAGGCCATACTTCGGCGGAACTGATTATGGAACGTGCCAACCACCTGTTGCCGCACATGGGCCTGACGAATCATCCGCGAAGTGAAGTTCGCAAAGCGGATACCACTGTCGGCAAAAACTACCTGAAAGACGATGAAATCGACGCGCTGAACCGGATTGTTTCGATGTGGCTGGACTTTGCCGAAGATCAGGCGAAGCGGCGCAAACAAATTTTCCTGAAAGACTGGACGCAAAAGCTGGATGATTTTCTGCGTTTCAACGAACGCCCGGTGCTTCAGAATCACGGAAGCGTCAGCCGGACGACAGCCAATGAACACGCCCATCGCGAATATGAGCTCTTTGCCGCAGACCGGCGAGCGCAAAAAGAAGCCGAAGGCGAGCGACAACTGGAACACGACTTGGAAGAGATTGCCAAACAACTGCTGGTATCCCCAAAAAAATTTGGTAAAAAATAACAACTCAATATAGTGTAGATGCTATATATTGCAGACAGTTGAAAACAAACGTTAAGGACAACTCCTATGGATCAAGCATATTACAATAGATTGTTCAACTTCCTCTGGAACATCGCCAACGATGTTTTGGTGCAAAATGTCGAAAAAGGCGATTACAAAAAAATCATTCTGCCGTTCATCGTACTTCGACGGCTGGATTTGCTTCTGGAACAAACGAAGGAAACCGTTCTTGATTTTGTGAATGATGAGGGTTTTCGTGAATTGCCGCCGGAGAGCCAAAGTGAACAGCTTTACGTTGTGACCGGCTATCCATTCTACAACACTTCGCCGTTCACGATGAATTTATTGAAAGCGGAAACGGATCAAACCCGCCTTGCTCAGAATTTCGAAGCGTATCTGGATGGTTATTCCTATCACGTTCAGGATATTATCCGAAAATTCGATTTGAAACACTCACTGGAACGGTTGTTCAATTCGCCCTGCCTCGGAATGCTCATCAGTAAATTTACCGATGAAAATATCAATCTTGGCATCGAACCGGTACTGGATGACAACGGCAATGAAAAATATCCCGGACTGGACAACCATACGATGGGAACGCTTTTCGAAGAATTGCTCCGGCGCTTCAACGAAGATTTCAGCGTAACCGAGGCCGGAGAACACTATACTCCACGCGATTATGTGCGGCTGCTGGCGGACGTCGCGATCAAGCCGGTCGTGGGCAAGATCAAAAAAGGCACATATGAAATTTACGATGCCGCCTGTGGAACGGGCGGCATTCTGAGCGTTTCCGAAGATACATTCAAGGAACTCGGTTCACGGATTGAAACCAATATTTACGGACAGGAACTTCAACCGGACACCTACGCCATCTGCAAGGCGGAGATCATGATTTCCGGCAAGAATAAACCGCTTGATTATACCTATGGTGGAGTCAAACGGGAATGCTTTGCTTTCGGCAGTACCATTTCCCAGAACGGTCACGAGGGCAAACTTTTTGACTTCTGTATTTCCAATCCGCCCTTCGGTACGCCATGGAAAAAAGACCTTGAGAATTGGGGTTATGCGAACAAAGACAAAATCACCGATTTGCGCTTTCGTCCGCTGGTCGGTGACGAAACCTTGGATTTCCTGCCGGATATCGGCGATCCGCAGATGCTTTTTCTTGCCAACAACCTGAGCCGCATGAAGAGCGACACCGCGTTGGGAACACGTATCGTGGAAATTCACAACGGCTCGTCGCTTTTCACCGGCGATGCCGGACAGGGGCCGAGCAATTTGCGGCGCCACATCATGGAGAACGATCTGCTGGAAGCCATTATCGCCATGCCGGAAAATATGTTCTACAACACCGGCATCGGCACATTCGTCTGGGTGGTGACCAACCGCAAGGAAGCACGGCGCAAAGGCAAGGTGCAGCTCATTGACGCCACCGCGATCAAAACACCGCTGCGCAAAAACCTCGGCAATAAGAATTGCGAAACCAATGCGGAAGACCGGGCGGCCATCGTCAAACTTCTGACCGATTTCGCGGAGAACGAACGGAGCAAAATTTTTGACAACGACGAATTCGGCTACTGGTCGATTACCGTCGAACGCCCGCTGCGGTTGAAACTCAATTTGGATCCGGACTTGAGTGAAGCAAAACTGAAGGAATCGGAAAAGAAGGAGATCGCCGATGCCATCGCGGCTCTTCCCGCCGATGCGCCATTGACCGATTGGGACAGGTGTTCCCCACTGCTGAACCTCAAAAAGACACTGCTCAAGAAAGCGCGTCCGTATATTACGGAGACTTGCCCGGAAGCTGAAGTCGTCGAAGGTGAACCCGACCCGAAACTGCGCGACTACGAACAGGTCCCGCTGAAATACGAGGGCGGCATTGCGGCGTTCATGGCGAATGAGGTTCTGCCTTATGCGCCGGACGCGTATCTGGATGAAAGCAAGACGGAGATCGGCTACGAACTCTCATTCACCAAGTATTTCTACAAGCCGGTAGAATTGCCCTCCATTGAATCATTGGCCGCCGATATCGAGGCGATTGAACAGCGTACCGACGGTATACTGAAAGCCATTTTAGCGGGGGTGTGCTGATGGATAAAAATCGTGTCCTTGCTCTGAAAAACAGTTTTGACGAGGTTCTTCACTCTGTAAAAGATGCGCAGGTGGAATATTGGTTCGCCCGCGATTTGATGGCGCGTCTTGGGTATATCCGCTGGGAAAATTTCGAGACCGCAATTAAACGTGCAATGACGGCTTGCGAAGGTGTTGGGTTGTCTGTCCCAGACCATTTTCGTGACGTCACGAAAATGGTTCCCCTTGGCAGTGGTGCAGAGCGTCCGATTAACGACTACATGCTGACCCGCTATGCCTGTTATCTGATTGCGATGAACGGAGATCCGCGCAAGGAAGAGATCGCTTTCGCCCAGAGTTACTTCGCGGTTCAAACGCGGAAACAGGAAATAATCGAAGAACGAATCCTGTATATTGAGCGCATGAACGCCCGTGAGCAGTTGGCGGCATCGGAGGCGCGGCTTTCAAAAAATATCTATGAACGCGGCGTCGACGATTCCGGTTTTTCTCGTATCCGTTCCAAGGGAGATCAGGCATTATTCGGCTATACGACCAAACAGATGAAACAGCGGCTTGGCGCAAAGGAAAACCGTCCGCTGGCGGATTTTTTGCCCGGTCTGACGATTGCCGCCAAGAACCTCGCTGCCGAAATGACCAATTACAATGTGGAACAGAACGATCTTCACGGCGAAGGTTCGATTACGCGGGAACACGTGCAGAACAATTCCAGTGTGCGGGGAATGCTTGGACAGCGAGGCATCAGGCCGGAAGAGTTGCCGCCCGCCGAGGATATCCGAAAATTGGAACGTCGTGTCAAATCCGAGGAAAAGAAACTTGCCGCGTACTCCGGACGTTTGCCGGAAACAGATACCGGCGACGATTCGCATTCGATGGGAGACGCGCAATGAAACGCTATGTGAAATACAAGGACAGCGGCATCCCGTGGATCGGCGAGGTACCGGAGGGGTGGAAAATTTGTCCTTTCTTTGCCATATTTACTCCAATCTCAATTACTGGAAAATCAGTTGAGGAATTATTGTCTGTTTACCTTGATGTTGGAGTTGTTCGTTTTAGTGAAAAAAGAGAAAAGAGAGCCAATGCAACAAGTGCCGATATGTCAAAATATCAGTATGTAGATATTGGAGATTTTGTTCTAAATAATCAGCAAGCATGGCGTGGTTCTGTTGGAATTTCTCAATATAAAGGAATCGTAAGTCCGGCATACTTGGTTATGAAAACAAGCAAGCAAATAAATTCTTCGTTTGCCAATTATTTGGTAAGATCTCCTGCTTGTGTATATGCATATTTTCTGTCATCTCGAGGCGTTGGCTCTATTCAACGCAATATCTACTGGGATGAATTAAAGCGTTATAAGATGGTGTTTCCTCCGCTTGACGAGCAGCGGGAGATTGTGGAATATCTGGATTCGGTGGTGGCGAAGATTGACGGCTATATTGCGGAGAAAGAGGCGGAGATCGAAAAACTGGGATTGCTGAAGCAGTCGGTTATCGCCCATGCCGTCACTAAGGGTATCAACCCGAACGCCAAAATGAAAGACAGCGGTATCCCATGGATCGGCGAAGTCCCAGAACATTGGCTTCAACTTCGTGGGAAAAATATTTTTACCCGAATGGCACGAGTAGTTGAAGCGGACGATGAGGTAATCACTTGTTTTCGTGATGGGCAAGTTACTTTGCGAAAAAATCGCCGTACAGATGGTTTTACAGAGTCGTTCAAGGAAATCGGATATCAGGGAATAAGACCGGGGGATTTGGTAATACATCAAATGGATGCTTTTGCAGGAGCAATCGGTGTTTCAGACTCAAAAGGCAAGGGAACTCCGGTATATATTTGCTTACAGCCTAAAGGTGAGCAATCCAATTTTTATTACGCATATCTTCTGCGGGAAATGGCACGAACCGGTTATATTAAGTCCCTATACAGAGGAATTCGGGAACGATCTTCTGATTTTCGTTACGAAACATTCGGTAAGTTGCTGTTACCCATTCCTCCTGCCGACGAGCAGCGGGCGATTGTGGAATTCATCGACAGGAAAGTCAAGGAAATCGACGGCTTCATTTCCGCTGTACGGGAGCAGATTGAAAAGTTGAAGCTCTACAAACAGCGGCTGATTTCGGACGTGGTCACCGGGAAGATCAAGGTTTGCAAAGACACTTTAGCCGAGGAGGTTATCTGATATGCCAAGCGATACGAGAGAGAAGGGATTGGAAGAACTGATCGAGGCGTCGCTGCTGACGCACGGCTGGCTCAAGCGCACCTCTGCCGATTACGGCAAGGAATACGCAATTGACGAGGAAATGCTGAAAGCGTTTTTAAACGCCACTCAGAAAGATGTGGTCGCCCGAAGCAAAATCTTCTCGGACGAGTTGGAACACAAGCGTTTCCTCACCCGTTTGCAGAACGAGATTACCACCCGCGGCGTCATCGACGTATTGCGGCACGGCTTGGCGCACAAGAGTTACAATTTCATGCTGTACTATCCGACGCCTACCATGGGTAACGAAAAGGCAAAAACGCAGTTTGCGCAGAACCGCTGGACGGTTGCCCGGCAGGTACATTATTCTTTCGCCAACGACAATTCCATTGACATGGTGCTGATGCTGAACGGCCTGCCCATCATCACCATGGAACTTAAAAACAACTTTACCGGCCAGAATTTCGGCAACGCGATCTCCCAATACCAGAATGATCGCTCGCCGCAGGAATTGCTCTTCCGCCCGAAGCGATGCGCCGTTCATTTTGCCGTGGACGACAACGAGGTCTATATGTGTACCGCGCTGTCCGGCGCGAATTCCTGGTTTCTGCCGTTCAACAAAGGCTATAACGACGGCGCCGGTAACCCGCCATGCGAAAGCGGCCCGCGCACCTCGTATTTGTGGGAAGAAATTCTGCAAATTGACCGATTGAGCAACATTATTGAAAATTATGCTCAGGTTATCCGCAAGAAAAACGAGGACACCGGCAAAATCGAGGAAAAGGTGATCTGGCCGCGCTGCCATCAGCTGGAGGCTGTCCGCGCCCTGCTGGCTGCGACCGCTGAAAATCCCGCCTGCGGTCAGCGGTATCTGATTCAGCATTCCGCCGGTTCCGGCAAGTCGAACTCCATTACCTGGCTTGCCTACCAGCTGGCTGGCATGAAAGAGGCGGATGGAATTACGCCGCGTTTCGCCAGTGTTCTGGTCATCACCGACCGCCGCAATCTCGATACTCAGATTCGCGACAATATCCGCGCTTTTTGCAACAACAAAAGCATCGTCCAGTGGGCGGAGGATTCCGAAGCATTGAAAACCGCTTTGCAAGGCGGGAAGACCATCATCGTTTCCACTGTTTGCAAGTTCCCGTTTATCCTTCAAACCATCGGTCACGAACTTAAAAGCAAAAAATTCTGCGTCATCATTGACGAGGCGCACAGCAGTCAGGCTGGCGGCATGGCATCTGCGCTGAACAGTGTGATCGGCGGCTTCGGCATGAAAGGTAAAAAACCGGAGGATACCGAGGACGAACTGAATGAACTGCTTGCCTATGTCATTGCCGGTCGCACGATGGCCGCAAATTCCAATTTTTATGCATTTACCGCCACTCCCAAGAATAAGACGCTGGAACTTTTCGGAATTCCGTATCTAGGCGAGGACGGCGAAGAAAAGCATCGTCCGTTCCATTATTACAGCATGAAACAGGCAATTGAGGAAAAATTCATTCTGGACGTGCTGGAACACTACACGCCATACGGCAGTTTTTACAGGATTCTGAAAGCCAGCGAAGCTAACCCGGAATTCGAAAAAGCCCCTGCGGAACGAAAACTGCGGGCATGGGTGGAAAGCCGTCCGGAAACGGTTGAAGCGAAATCCAAGGTCATTGTCGAGCATTTTCTGAACAACGTCGCCCACCGCATCAAAGGTCAGGCGCGCGCCATGGTGGTTACACCCGGCATTGAACGCGCCATTGATTATTTCTTTGCCATTCGCAAGTTGCTGGAGGAGCGTCACAGTCCGTACAAGGCCGTCGTCGCGTTCAGCGGAACAAAAGATTATCACGGAAGGACCGTCGATGAAGCACAGTTGAACGGATTTCCTTCTTCCAGAATTGAGAAAATCTTCCGTTCCGGGAATTACCGCATTCTGATTGTCGCGGATAAGTTTCAGACCGGGTATGATGAACCGCTTTTGCACACGATGTATGTGGATAAGCCGTTGGCGGACATCAAAGCGGTTCAAACGCTCAGCCGTCTCAACCGGAGCGCTCCGAATAAAAAGGACACCTTCGTTCTCGATTTCGCCAACAGCGAGGAAGTGATAAAACAAGCGTTCCAGAAATACTACACCTCTACGATTCTGAGCGGCGTAACCGACATCAACAAACTCAACGATTTGCTCCGGATTTGCGATGAGTCCATGGTCTACGAGGAAGATGAAGTCACCGATTTTAACCTGCGCTACTGGCGCGGCGACGAACGCAAGACCCTTGATCCGCTTATCGATAAATGCGTGGAACGGTTCAAAGCGCTTCCAAACCTTGAGGAACAGATCAAGGTCAAAAGCGCCATGCGGCTTTTCTGCCGGACCTATGAGTTTCTCGCCGCCATCATGGAAGACAGCCGGATCGACTGGGAAAAGAAAAACACCTTTCTGCACTTTCTGCGGATGAAGTTGCCGAAACTGGCCGGTGATGAAGATCCGACCGCCGGATTGCTGGAATTGGTGGATTTTGAAAAATACCGCGTATTCAAGAAAGAAGAGCGTTCCATCCAGTTGGAAAACAAGACCGCGACCATCCAGCCGCTGCCCATCAGCGATCCGCAGGGTGGACACAACCCCGATCCGGAGATGGAAACGCTGGACAAGATCGTGGAAGCATTCAATGCTGTTTTCGGAAATATCGAAGGCGTTGATCCTGAGATTTTGGAAGTCCAGGCGCGAACTGTCGGCAAAGCGATGTTGGAGAATGATTATGTCCGGGACGCTTTGCTGAACAATGATGAGGTCACGCAAGCACAAGTCGTTCACGACAAAACCAAGTCCGCGATTCTGGACGTCACCCGGAAGTCGACGGAACTTCAGAATTTCTATCTGCGTCACCCGGAAAAACAGGCTCAGCTCGAAAACGCCATGCTGATGCTTTTGCAGGACAATATCAATCCGCCCTACAACGAGACTCTTCTGCGGGAAAAGATCGTAGAAGCCATGAATCAGGATTTCAAGGATATCTGTCCGATCAACCAAACAACGCTGGATGAGGTAACGGAGGCCCTGTTCAAAGTGCTGAATGCGGAAACGCTCCCATCTCTGGATGGGTTGAAACAACTCAAACGGACACTGAATCTGTGTTATCGTACCAGTGGTCGAAACGAAGATTACCAGGATTGGCTCCAAACGCTCATTATGAAGTTTGAGGCATTCCTGAAAAAAGTCTATTATCTCCGCGAAGGTTCGGAAATCGCGGAACTGAATGGCAAAAAGGTTCAGTTCCTTGGGGCGGCGAAAGCGACATGGGTCAACCAGCTTCATTTCAGTGAAGACGAAGTTCTACACAATTTCAAGGTGTATTACGAATTTCTTCACGACCAGCGCAACGAGCAAAGCCACATGGCCCCGGAGATTAAGGATAGCGAGGTCAAAGCAGGAATCCATATGACCGTCGCCATGTATCTTTATGCGACAATGATCAACTTGAAACGGATGAAATCATGCGGATTGGCAAAGTAAAAATTTACCCCTATAAAAGAAAGACGGTGTGATGCTGTTTAAAGAATTTGATATATATATTACCTCAGTGATATAAACGGATAATCGTCGGAATACAGCCTCGGTGGTCGCCAAGATCACCGGGGCTGTTGTCTTTTAAACTCACGGAGGTAATAAAAATGAAGATCAGGAAGAGTGTGTTGGTGGATGCGTTGAAGGTGCTCGGCAAGGTGGTGTCGCAGACTTCGCCGGTGGAGGTACAGCGGTCGGTACGGTTCTTCGGCGTCGGGGCACAGGTCTGGTTGATGGCGACTGACGGCGTGGAATCCGTCACGGTCGAAGTGGCTGGCGATGCCGGGGACATGGAGGATTTCGCGGTCGAATATAACGAATCGGGCGCAGTACGCGATCAACAAAGGCGTGTTCCTGCCAAATGAAACATCGTTCGCCTGCAACGAGTGTCCGTATCGGGATCGTTGCAGGCAGTGGCATTTAAAAAGATGGAGGTAAAATCATGGGGCTGATGATGAGTGAAGGCAAGTTCGTCGGACGCGACGAAATCGCAATGGTTCCGACACCTGCGGCTACCGCGAGCTGGAAGCCGGTTCCTCATAGCGAGGTGATCGACGCCGTAACTGATGTGGTCAGGGCGCACAACTGGCAGATTCTCGACGAGCAGTACGGCCTGGCCCGCAACGGCCAGCGGATGTTCGGCGTAATCCGGATCAATCGGACTTCAAGCTCGGAGTGGTCACGTTGCATCGGCATCTGCAACAGTCATGACCGCACGATTGCGGTTGGCCTGGCTGCCGGATTGAACGTGCAGGTCTGCGCGAATCTCATGTTCGGCGGCAGTACGGTTCTGAAGCGACGGCATACCTCACGGATTGAGCTGAACGGTTTGGTCGTGGAAGCCATCGACGCACTCGAAGATGATTTCCTGACGCTCGAAACCGTGGCCGAAGACCTGAAGATTCAGTTTGTCAGGGATGACACTGCCCGTGCCGCCATCGTAAAAGCGGCGGAAGCCGGAGCGGTCAACTCCTGCGATATCGTGCCGATCTTCCGAGAGTTCAAAGAGCCCCGGTATGAAGAGTTCGCCGAGCCGACGCGCTGGGCGCTTCTGAATGCGTTCACCGAGAACGCCAAGAAGTACAGCCCCGCCCGCGCCGATCAATGCTATCGCGGACTGACGCGCCTCTTCGGTCTCGACGGCCAGCCGCCGACCTTGTGGAGATGAGTGAAAATGAAGATCTCATGTCCGCTCTGTGGTACCGCCTCCAGGCCGATTACACGAGGTCAAACCATCGGCTCTGTCCTCGGAATCACTTCGGGCGGAATTTTGGCCCTGCTGGGAACAGTACGGGAAACCTCAGGCTATGGCCCGGTGGAACGTGCCGCTGCCGTTATTCTGGGCGTATTGGGTGCGGCCTCCTTCGGAGGGCTTACCGGCTCGCGGGTCGGTAAACTGATTGATGAGCACGCCATCCGGCATTATCGGTGCCCGAAGTGCCGGAAAGAGTTCCGGTTGTCTTGATTTTCAGGCCCCGCCAACGGAAAAGCTTCCGCTTTTTCGGACCTGCCTGAAACCCGTGTCGTCCGGGGCTGCAAGGCAAAGGCGGCAAGCCGCGCGGACAACCTCCGCGCGGTCTTTTTTCTGCAACCATTTGATGCTGTAACCTTGACAACCGAACGAAAGGAGGTTATGTTACAAGTACGGCTTTTTTGAAGCCGGTTGATTCAAAACCGTATATTTTCAGCAAAATACACTCGTAAACCCGCCAAGTGAACCTTGTTATTTTGCCCTTGCAAAGATTCTGGAAATACCGGTGAGATTGTGTCTTCACATCTTACCGGGCGCTTCCTTATTACAATAGAAATTATTTTACTTATTTTTTCTACATGTTTTATATATCGTTGATGAACAAATGAGCTTAAATATCTATACTACTATACATTCAAAAGTTGGTTTATGATAGATTATTTACAATCAAAAGACGGTTTTTATTGCAAAAAAGATGGTTTTGTTTGGCTTGCACGCAAATGGTATGGAATCCGTGGCGGTCCCGTTTTTTCGGGACCGCCACGAATGGCCTACGATTTGAGAATATCGGAGACCTGTTTCAGAACTTCTTCGGCGGGAGCGGAGGATGATTCGATCAGCGCAAGCGCCTTTTCGATCCGCTGGCGGTCGGTAGCAGTGGGGGCGGTTCCGGCAACGGCGGCAATGGCTTTCTCTTGTGCTTCGTCGCCGATGTGCGTGTAATATTTATCGGCTATGTCGGAATCGGTGCCGAGGATTGAAAGCAATACAGCTTTCGGGACGCCCGCCTCGGCACAGTGACTGGCAAAACTGTGGCGCAGCGAATGGAAGCCATAGACGGTCACTTTCTTTTGCGTCCCGGTACGGCTACGGACGGCTCCAAACCGATCCAGCGAATGACCCGGAGAATATCCAAACCGACTTTATTGCCGCCGACGTTTTTACCGGAGGCGTCGGTTTGTTTGTAACGGGCAGCACAGTTCGGACGAGATGCCAGGAAGTCTCGCAAGTCGGCTTCATAATTGAGCTGTTCGTTTATGGTCGCAGGGGTGGCGCGGTTCGGATGCCTGGAATAAGTGTTCCACACCTCGGTAAGCGGCAACACGTTTGCCGGTTTGATCAGATTGCGCGCGTGAGCGACATGTGCCGAGACGACTTCCATGTTGGTCGCTTTCAGAACCGGAAGCAGCTCTTTGACTTTCCGCTTTGCCTCTTCCAGATTCTTGGTCTTCAGGCTGATCGACTTGCGTTCACCGTTGATCTGGTAACGGTAATGATAGGTCCCGTTCGGTTTCTGGTAGATGGTGCCGACTTCCTGCTTCATGTTTTTCCTCGCCATTGCCCTGCGTCCTCATAACTATCCTCGTGAGCTAAAATAACACTGATTTCGAGGATTGAAAGGCTGAAGTGGCACAAAACGGCACAAAAACTTATATTCTGAGGGGAAAATGGTACCCGGGAGAGGAATCGAACCTCCGACGCAGGGTTTAGGAAACCCTCGCTCTATCCACTGAGCTACCCAGGCACTTTAAGGCGAAATGGTGGAGCCGCCCGGACTTGAACCGAGGACCCGGAGATTATGAGTCACCTGCTCTAACCGACTGAGCTACGGCTCCACTTGATATTCAATACTATAATCCGGCTCCCGCTTTTACGCAAGCCGGATTGAGGGGAAATTCCACTTTTTTTATGCAAGAACGCGCAATGCCGTATCCACGTTTCCAAAGGGGGCGCTGACTTGAATCCCGCGCACACGTGACCGGATCGCCGCTACGCTTTCGCGCGCAATCGCAATGCCGGCTTCCCGCTGCGCCTCCTTGCTTTCATCCGCGGCCATTCGCTCCATCACCGCATCCGGCACCACCACGCCCGGCACCTCCGTACGCATGAATTCCGCATTCCGCAGGCTCGTCAGAGGCCAGATACCGGCGATCACCGGCACGTTCAAATGGGCGACCCTGTCCAGAAAAACGAACAGCGCCTCCGGCGCAAACACCGGCTGCGTAATGATGAATTCAGCTCCGGCTTCCACCTTTTCGCAGGTGCGGCGGTATTCCCGTTCCAGGTCGATCGCATTCGGGTCGGCTCCGACGCCGATCACCATTTTCGTGACCGCATTCAACGGTTTGCCGCCGAGGTCCACTCCCTGATTCATCCGTTTCTGGATCTTCACCAGCCCGACTGAATCCACGTCGAACACCCCGGAACTGAATGGATAATCCCCCAGTTTCGGCGGGTCGCCGGTGATGAAAAGAATGTTGTTGATCCCGACTCCGGCGCAGCCGAGCAGATCCGCCTGCAAACCGATCAGGCTCTTGTCGCGGCAGCAGCAGTGCAGGATCGTTTCGATTCCGGCATTGCGCTGGATTTCAAGAGCGGTCACCAACGGGGAAATCCGGGCGCTGGCGCGCGGTCCGTCCGGCAGGTTCACCGCGTCGATTCCGGCGGCCTTGCACTTGGCCGCTCCCGCAATGGTTCCGGTCAGGTCAAAGCCGCGAGGCGGCGTGATCTCAACCAGCTTGATGAACGCCCCGTCCGCCAGCTTGCAGCCGATCCGGGAGCGTTCGGCCAGCGGAACCTCCGGCTTCAGGTCGCACTCTTTTACTTCGAGCGCCGGCAGGGCACGCTTCTCGGCCTGCATCAGCGGCTTGATCGTGCGGGCAAGCTCCTCGATGTGGTCCGGCGTGATTCCGCAGCAGCCGCCGATCGCGGCTGCGCCCAGCATCGCGTAACGTTTGGCGTAGGTGCTGAAATATTCGGCGCTGGTCATATAGATCATGCGGCCGTCCACGCCTTTGGGCTGGCCGGCGTTGGGCTGCACGATGACCGGCAGTTGCGTGAGCGCGGTCAGTTCTTCAAGGACACCGAGCGTGCTTTCCGGGCCGCCGCCGCAGTTAAGCCCGATTGCGGTCGGGGCAGGGCAGGGGCGGGATGCATTCAGCTGCTCCATGAATTCGGCAATGGTGGCGCTGTCGTTGATGTGCGGATGCGGTTCAATCGCGAAACTCGGCACATAGACCAGTTCCGGAAATTCCGCCACCGCTTCGAGGACGGCTTTCAGGTCGGCGGCCCGGCGCAGCGATTCGAAGATGATGAAGTCCGCGTCGGAGAGCGCCCGTATCTGTTCGGCCAGCAATTCGGCGCGGGTCCGGCGGTCCTGATCGGAATCCGGTTCCCCGACCGGGCCGACCGATGCGGCGACCAGCGCCTTGCCGGCGGCGGCTTCACGGGCGAGCTTCACTCCGGCCCGGTTGATCGCCTCGGTCTGTTCGGACAGTCCGAATTTGGCCAGCCGGCGGGAGTTCGCGTTGTAGGTGTTGGTGGTCAGGACTTCCGCTCCGGCCTTGAGGTACTGGTGATGAATGTCGAGAATCACATCGGGAGCGGTCAGGTTCAATTGTTCAAACGACGCATTCACGAAGAAGTTGCGGCGGTAGATTTCCGTGCCGATCGCGCCGTCGAAAATCGTCAGCGATTCGGCCAGTTTCTGTTGCAGAAGGTTCATTATGGTTCCTGTCCGGGCACGGCCCTGTTTCTTCAAAATATAAATATACGGGCATAAAATATCACGCTGTACCTGAAATATCAACATTTTTCCGTATGGATCGGAACAATTTTTCCGCATTGTTCCTCCGTATCCTGAAGCGGGATCGCCTGCGCTTTGTTCAATATTGAATAAAACGGCAGATTACCGGCGAAATTCCGGGAACGCGAGTTGACGCGGCTGCCGAAGTTTGCTATACTATTGTTCAGATGATAAAATGTTGTTTTCATATTTGAACGGAGCTTTCTATGGCAAATACGATTCCGGCGGTGGAAAAGGCGGTGGCGGTGCTGGATATTCTCGGCGCGCGCGAAAACGGGGCGACGCAGGCCGAGCTGGTCGAACTGCTGCGGATCACGCCCTCCACCTGCTATCGGATTTTGCAGACTCTGCTGGAGGCGGGATGGATCAGGAAACGTTCCGGCAAGCGGTTCGATCTGGCCGGAGGAATGCTGGCGGCGGCGATGAAACTGGTGGACCGCCCCGCACGGCTCCGCGCGGCGCAGCCGATTCTGGAACGGTTGGCGGCGGAAACCGGCCTGTGCGCCAAGCTGTCGGTGCGGCAGGGCAGAGACCAGGTGCCGATCCTGCGGGCGGAGTCGCCGCGCAGCGTGGCGGTTTCGAGCCGCCTCGGCGTGCGTTTCCCGGTGATCGAAGGCTCGGTGGGGGCGGCGCTGCTGTTCAAAACGCCGGATGCAGAGATCGCGGCATTGGCGGCGGAGTGCTCGGAACCGGTGATGGAGAAGAATCATCCCGAAATCGTGACCGCCCGGATCGATGCGCTGCGGCTGCGCGGCTTCTGTTTCAACGCGGGCGTGAACCGGTGGAAGATCGACGCGATGTCGGTTCCGGTGCTGGACGGCGAAAAGCAGGTGGCGGCGGCCTTGACTTTGCTGGGCTCGGAGGAGGATTTCCGGGAGCGGGCGCTGCCGGGGCTGGGGGCGGCGTTGCGCAAAGCCGCGAAAGAGTGCGCCCGGCTGGTGGAGTGAATGATTTGGCTGTGAATCAGTTCAAATAGAATGAAAGGAGTATCATGAATCAGGAAATCGATCCTTCCACTTTGAAGATCACCGATATGCGGTTCGCCGACATCGACGGCGCCCCGAAGCGTTGCACCTTGATCAAGCTCTACACCAATCAGGGGCTGGTCGGTTACGGCGAAGTGCGCGACGCTTCGAGCCGCACCTATGCGGCGATGCTGAAGAGCCGTATTCTGGGGGAGAATCCGTGCAATGTCGACCGGATTTTCCGCCGGATCAAGCAGTTCGGCGGCCATTCGCGGCAGGCCGGCGGCGTGTGCGGCATTGAAGTCGCGCTGTGGGACCTCGCCGGCAAGGCGTGGGGCGTGCCGGTCTGGCAGTTGCTGGGCGGGAAGTTCCGCGACCGGGTGCGGATCTATTGCGACACCGATTCCGCAGGAGGCGGGCGCGATATGGGCAGGGCGCTGGCCGACCGGATGAAGCAGGGATACACCTTCCTGAAAATGGATCTCGGCATCGAACTGCTGATGGAACAGGAAGGATGCCTTTCCGCGCCGCTCGGATTTCTGGAGAAGATGCGCGAATACAAAAAGACGGTGTTCGCCACGCCGCACGGTTCAATCGATCCGCGCGCGATGCGGGGCGAGGCCTACGACCTCTTCAACACCGCACACGGCTTCACCGGCATCCACCTGACGGAAAAAGGGCTGGATTATCTGGAACAGTATATGGCCGATGTGCGCAAAGTGACCGGCTATGAAATTCCGATCGCGATCGACCACCTCGGACACATCCCGGTCGAGGATTGCGTCAGGCTTGCGAAACGGCTGGAGAAGTACAATCTCGCGTGGATGGAGGACCCCGTTCCGTGGCAGTGGCACGATCAGTACAAACGTCTGGCGGCGGCGACCACGGTTCCGCTCGGCACCGGCGAGGACATCTACCTCAAGGAGAATTTCCGGCCGCTGCTGGAATCCGGTGCGCTGGCGGTGGTCCATCCCGATGTGCTGACCGCCGGCGGCATCCTTGAAACCCACAAGATCGGCGACATGGCCGAAGAGTACGGCGTGCAGATGGCGATTCACATGGCGGAAAGCCCGGTCGCGTGTCTGGCGGCGGTCCATGTCGCGGCGGCGACGCGGAATTTCATGGCGCTGGAGGTGCATTCGGTGGATGTGCCGTGGTGGCCCGACCTGATCGCGCCGCGTCTTGAAATCAAGGACGGGTATATCGCGGTGCCCGATGCTCCGGGGCTGGGTATCGAGGCTCTGAATGAAAAGCTGATCGAAGAAAAGCTCCACCCCGATTTTCCGGCGGCGTGGGCCGCGACCGGCGAGTGGGACAAAGAGTGGGCGAACGACCGTCAGTGGTCCTGACGGAATTGCAACATAAGGAAAGCGATGATGACCGAATACAGAAAACCGGAAGTCTCCCAGTCAGAAATCGATGCCGCCTTTTCCGACGCCTACCGGGCGTTGTGGAACGATGACGTGCAGCGCAAAATCGACGCCGACATCGAAAGGAACCGCAAGGCGGACGGCGAATTCCAGCTTCCGGCCTCCGCCGCCGGACGCGAAATCAAAGTCGAGCAGCTTTCGCACGATTTTGTTTTCGGCGCACACATCTTCAACTTCAACCAGCTGGGCAGCGACGAGCGCAACCGCCGTTACAAAGAACTGTACGGCACGCTGTTCAATTCCGCGACGATTGCTTTCTACTGGAAGCAGTTGGAGCTGGAGGAGGGGCATCCGCGCTTTCGCGCCGAATACCGCGACTCCGCCGATTTCTGGAACAACTGCCCGGAACCGAACCGCCAGCCCCACTGGCGCCGCCCCGCCACCGATCCGGTGGTCGAATTCTGCCGCTCGAAGGGGATCCGGCTGCATGGGCATACGCTGGTCTGGGGCAACAACCGCTGGCAGATTCCGGATTGGCTGATCAGCAGAATTCCATTCGATTACCTGAAAAATGCCGATCTCGAACGCAATTCCAGGGACAATACCCTGATCAGCGATGTGATGACTGCCGCCGCCTTCAGGGACATGAGCGCCGGCGAGATGGAAAAGGCGTTGCCCGAGTATACCACATTGATCAACACCCTGACCGCAAAGCGCATCGTCGAAATCGCGATGCGCTACGGCGACAAAATCGACAGTTGGGATGTGGTCAACGAGAGTGCCGGCGATTTCGGCAAGGGCAATATGGTCCCCGGTTCGAAGCTCTGCAAGAGCTGGTACGGGCCGATGCCGGGCGACTACACCTATCGCGGCTTCAAAATCGCCGAAGGCGTGTTTCCGCCGGAAGCAAAGCTCAACATCAACGACTACAACCTCAATGAGGATTATCTCAATCAGGTGCGCGATCTGCGCCGCCGGGGCTGCAAAATCGACATCATGGGCGCGCAGATGCACCTGTTCGATCCGCAGATCTGCCGGGATATCGCCGACGGCAAAAGCCTTCGACAGTCGCCGGAGGAGGTCCGCCGGACGATGGAGCTGATCGGGCGCGCCGGTCTGCCGATCCATCTCTCGGAGATCACGATCACCGCCCCCGGCGGCGACCGGCGCGGCGAGATCATTCAGGCCGGAATTGCGCGCAACCTCTATCGGCTCTGGTTCAGCCTTGCGCCGATGATGGGGATCACCTGGTGGAACGTGGTGGACGGCTGCGGCGCGCCGGGCGAACCGGCGGTTTCCGGGCTGTTCACTCGCGACATGGAGCCGAAGCTCTCCTATTTCGCGCTCGACGGCCTGATCAACCGCGAGTGGCGCACCGGTCTGGTGTGCCGGGCGGACAAGTCGGCGGTGGCCGGTTTCCGCGGTTTCCGCGGGCGTTACCGGCTGAGCTGGACTGCCGCGGACGGCGGTACGGAGTCGTTCAACTGTCATTTGAGCTAGGAGTTATCGAATATGCCGTCACTTCAGGATATGAAACAGCGAGCGAAGGAGGCCGGGCTGATGAAGCTCGACCGGCTGATCGCTTCCCGCCAGCACATTCCGTCGAACGAATTCCCGATTCCGCTCGCTGAGCTGTGCGCACGTTACGAGAAACTCTACACCGGCTGCATCAACGACGTGATGCGCGAGCTTTGTCTTCTGAACCAGAACCTGCCGTCGGAGATCATGCCGCTGCGCGACGAAATGACCGTCTGCGGCGAGGCGTTCACCGTGAAAAGCGCGCCGAATGTGATGATCGAAGGCGAGATGACCTTCCGCGCCCAGATGCTCGACGAGATGAAGCCGGGCGGTCTGGTGGTCTGGGATACCTCCGGCGACACCGAGGCTTCGCTGTGGGGCGGCGTGATGACCGCCACCGCGATCTCCAAAGGAATCCGGGGAGCGGTGATCGCGGGCGGCATCCGCGACACGAAACAGATTCTCGAACAGAAGTTCCCGCTTTTCTACAAATACCGCACCAGCAACGGTTCGTTGGGGCGGTGCATGATTACTCATTATCAGGTGCCGGTGAAGATCGGCAAGGTCACGGTCCGGCCTGGCGACATCATCTTCGGCGACATCGACGGCGTGCTTTGCATTCCGCGCGAAATCGCCTATGACGTGCTGCTGCGCGCCGAGGGGATCGAACGCAACGAGGTCGATATCTTCTCATGGGTCCGCCAGGGCGATTCCATTGCGGAAATCATCGGGAAAGGCGGTTACTTCTGATGCTTGGAAAATCCATCGAAGAACGGTTTTCACTCGTCGGGCATACCGCTCTGGTGACCGGTTCGAGCCGGGGCATCGGGCGGGAGATCGCGTTGACGCTGGCGCAGGCCGGGGCGGCGGTGATTCTGCACGGTTCGCGTCCGTCGGAGGCGTTGGAAAGGGCCGCCGCCGAGGTGCGCGGCTCCGGCGCACGGGTGGAGTCCGTCGCCGCCGACCTGTGCCGGGCGGACGGCGCGGGCCGGCTCGCCGGAGCATGTCGAAAGGCCGGCCTGGAACCGGATATTCTCGTCCTGAACGCCTCCGTGCAGGAGTACGTGAAGCTCGAAGAGTATGACAATGCCGAATTTCAGCGGGAGTTTCAGGCCAATGTCGGCAGCGCTTTCGAGTTGATCCGGCAGTTCTCTCCGGCAATGCGGCGCAATCGCTGGGGACGGATCGTGACGATCGGCAGCATCAACCAGATGCGTCCGGCCGCACGGCTTTCCATCTATTCCGCGACTAAGGCGGCGCTGTTGAACCTGACCAGAAACTGCGCCCGCGAACTGGCGCCATACGGCATTACCGTCAACAACATCGCTCCCGGCGTGATCCTGACCGACCGCAACGCCACGGCCCTGCGGGATCAAACCCTGAAAGAGGCGATTCTCGCCCGGATTCCGGCCGGACGGTTCGCAACGCCGGAAGAGATCGCCGGAACCGCGCTGCTGCTCTGCGGCAACGCCGCCGCCTATCTGACCGGCGCCGAAATTCCCGTCGCCGGAGGAATGCAGTTGTAAAAGGCATTCAACACAACTATATTAAGTATTGCCGGAAGCAATTCCGGCCCCTACAGCCCGTTTTACTCGAACGGACTGCTCTCTATAGACCGGAGACGGCAAGGCGTTTTTGGGCTTTGGCGGATTCCGGTCGCCTTTCCCCGAAAAGTTGCCTCCCTTCGGCCACGGGCCTCGGGACTTTTGCTGCGCAAAAGCTTCGGGTACTTTTCGGGGGCCCCGCTCTCCGGCATTCCGTGCGGCTTCGCCGTACTCATGCCTGCGAGTGAGGACTGTTTCATTCTGCTTGAAAAGTTGCCTCCCTTCCTCCTTCGCCGAGGCTTCGGAGGACAAGTCGGGCTTGTCATCCATAGCGCTTGCGCGGCGGATGATACTTTTCGGGGGGCCCGGTGGGGCACTGGCAACCCTGCTGGTTCCCACCCCGCTCTCCGGCATTCCGTACAGCTTGCAGTATCCACGCCTCCTGCCGAATGGAAGATCACCATTCCGAAATCAGGGGACGCGCCTGATACCACCATACTTCATGGTCGGTGACATAGCGGCTCAACACGGCGGAATGGTCCTGCGGCGGCTGGTAACGGGTACGCATTGTGAACAGCCGGCAGAACTCCTCTTTGCTCTCGTCGTCCATACGTTCGAGCAGAAGCTCGCCCTGCGTAACCAGCGGCTCCATATCCGGCAACCGCTTCAGGGTGGCGACGAGGCTTTTGTGGCAGGGGAACAGGGTTTCATGTTCCTGCAGCAGCATCCGGTAGGCGAAAAACACCAGATCGGCCGCCGCCCGGCAGCGCAGGTAGCGGTCGGAACCGGACATGCGCCAGAAATAACCGCTGTTCAGCATGTAGCCGGCGTAAAATGAGAGCAGTTTTTCCGATTGCTCGTGCTTCTGGAATACCGGAATCCGGGCGACCAGCTCCGGTATTTCCGGATCGCGGGTGTACAGGCAGCGCGCCATCAGGAAGGCATTCCGGGCCGGTTCGCTGCCCCTTTGTGCCGCAGCTTCCAGAAATTCCCGGTCGCAGTATTTGATGTCGAAATATCCCTCCGGGTAGGTGCAGTATCCGAAGATGCACTCGGTCCGGCGTCCTTCGGCCTGCAGCTGCTGCAGCTTTTCCGGCGTGACCACGATGATGGCGTCGATATCCGAATCGGACCGTTCCAATCCCTTGGCGACGGAGCCGCCGAGGATAATTGCCGTCACGTCGGGATCGGGCCGGAAATATTCCAGCAGTTTTTCAACCGATTCCTGATGGTGCAAATACATATTACTTCACCAGTTCTCCGACGAGGAAGAGTTTGCCGGCATAGTAATAATACGGAGCATACTTTCCCGGATTCTTGTCGAAATCGCCGCGGTTGCGCTCGAAAAGCACTTCGCGTTTGTCGAACTTTTCCGGCAGCACCGTGATCTTTACGGTATGCACTTCATCGGGCAGGTTGTCGGCCAGCGGGCAGAGTGCGAGGCGGCGGTAGGTGCAGTAGCCGTCCATCCGGCGCAACCGGCGGGATTTGCCGTCGACGGTGACTTCGATCATCGCGCTGTCGGGGCCGTAGAGGTCGTAAAGCATCGCCTTGGTTCCCTTGAATTTGAATTCGATCGAAGCGCCCGGCTCGAAGCGCCAGAGCGCGGGGAGGCGGTTGGCGAACTGTCTGGCGGCCGGATCGGTCGCGGGCAGTTCAGTATAAGGGCCGTTGAGGGTGATGCCGGAAGCGTTCAGGGGCACGGCGGAGGTGTTGTCCCAGCAGTCCGCCCGCAGCGGAGCCGGGAGCGGATGGGGGCCTGGAGTTCCGGCTTTGCCGATCACGGGCAGCGCGCGCATCAGCGACTGGGTGTAGATCACATGGCCGGTATTGGTGTAGGGGTGGACGCCGTCGCCGGCGAACGGAATCTTGCCGTCCTCTCCGGTCGGAATCTTCGACTCCACGTTCAGCTCATCGCCGGAAACGCGGGTCATCACCTGTCTGGCGTCCTTCATCGTCAATTTGCCCTCCTTTTCCAGCCGGGCGACCTCATAACTCATGTTGACGGTCGGAATCGCGTAGTGGTCCGCGATCTCCTCCATTACCGAGGCGGAACGCGGCAGTTTGCCGTTTTTGAAATCGTTCACGCTGGCGGCGGTGACGGTGTAGACGAAGCAGATATCGGTTTCCGGAAAACGTTTCCGTATCTGGCGGACGATTCCCTCCATCGAGCGGCGGATGTTGAGCGGCCTGGCGCCCGCATCGTTGACCGCAAATTCCACGAACACCAGATCCGGTTTATGGACAAGCACATCCGCGTCAAGCCGGAATACGCCGAGGTCGGAGCCTGTTCCGCCGATCGCGGCGTTGATCTCACTGATTTTGGCATTTTGAAACAGTTTCCTGAAATAGTCCAGGCTCTGCACTCGCCAGCCGTTCTGGGCGGTGATGCTGCCGCCGAAATAGGCGATCCGCACGTCTTTGCCGTCGTGGAGCTTCCGGTAGAAGTTCGGCAGGCCGCCGCGGATTGCGTAAGGTTCCGAAGCCCGGGGTTCGAACCGGTTCGGGTCGTCGGCGGCTCCGGCGGTCAGCATGGCGACCGCCGCCAGCAGAAAGGCAAACAGTTTCATTCGAGGCTCCTTCAACATTTAAGGGTGCACAACTGCATCGTTATAGAGAATAATGCTCCGTTCCGTCCCTGTCAAGTGCAGGGCTTCAGAAATAACCGGATTTTTTGCGGCTCTTCTGTCGAATATTGCCGTACTTAAACCGTTTAAATTCCTTATTATGAAAAATGGTTTTTGATTTTTCATGTAGAAAAGGTTTCAAATTCATAAAAATTCGATTGACTTCACGAAATGCCGCTGTTATATTACCGAAGAGTCTCGGTGTCGAAACCATAATCAACCTTGAAAGGAAGCGGAAGAAAAAAATGCATTGGATCGATTGGTGTATCATGATCATTCCACTGATCATCATCCTGGGGGCGGCGATCTATTCAGGCAAATATGTCCGGGGCGTGGTTGACTTCCTCGCCGCGGGACGTGTGGCCGGGCGTTACGTGATCTCAGTTGGAGACCTGACTTCAGGACTCAGCGTCATCACTCTGGTGGCATTGGTGGAAGCCAAGTACCAGACCGGCTACGGAGTGGAGTTCTGGGGCAAGCTGACCGCGCCGCTGGGAGTGGTCTTCGCGCTGACCGGGTACTGCGTCTATCGCTGGCGCGAAACCAAGGCGCTCTCTTTCGGCCAGTTCCTTGAAATGCGCTACAACCGGGCGTTCCGTATTTTCGCTTCGGCGCTGCGGACGATTTCGGAAATGATCACCAACGCGCTCGGGCCGGCGATTGCGGTGAACTTTTTCATCTACTTCCTCGGCCTGCCGCATTCGGTTTCCATTTTCGGGCTTTCGATCCCGTGCTTCACGATTATTCTGATATTGCTGATGGCAATGGCGATGGTCTGCATCTGGCCGGGCGGCCGGGTGTCGCTGATCATCACCGACACCTTTCAGGGGCTGCTCTGCTATCCTGTGTTCGTGATTATCGTCGGCTATATTCTGCTGAACATCTCGTGGGACGGCGAAATCGCCCCGACCATGATGGACCGTGTCCCCGGCGAAAACTTCATCAATCCCTACGATGTCAGCAAACTGCGCGACTTCAACATCTTCTCGCTGGTCGTGACGCTGTTCGCGAATATCCTGAACCGGGCAAGCTGGTTCGGCAACGACTCCTCCAACTCCGCCCGGACTCCTCATGAACAGAAGATGGCGGGCATCCTCGGCGCGTGGCGCAGCGGATTTTCTTATGTGATGTTGATGGTGATCGCGGTGATGGTGATCACCATCATGAACCACCAGAACTTCTCCGATCGGGCCAAGAATATCCGCGACACCCTTGTGACCAAGGCTGCGGAGGAAACGATCGCCGATCCGGTTGAACGCGCCGCCGCAGTAGCGGCCGGAACGGCGATCCCGGAGAGGAAGCATCAGATCGGCGTCGATGCGCCGCTCTCGCGGACGAACAATCTCGAGACTCCGATCTTCGAGGCTGTTCATGACGTGGTCGGCAGGGACGGGGACGGCAACCTGACTTTCCAGCGCTTCCGCACTATCTATCAGCAGATGATGATGAGCATCACGCTGCGTCAGAGCTTCCCGGTCGGATTGCTCGGTCTTTTCGGTCTGCTGATGATCATGCTGGTGCTTTCGACCGACGACTCGCGCATCTTCAACGCGTCCAGCACGATCCTGCAGGACGTGATCATGCCGTTCCGCAAGACGCCGCTGACGCCCAAACAGCATTTGCTGTGGCTGCGGCTGTGTTCGCTCGGCGTGGCGCTGTTTTTTGTGACGTTCAGCATGTTGTTCGTGCAGTTGGACTATATCAATATGTTCGTTACGATCATGTGTTCGATCTGGCTCGGCGGGGCCGGCCCGGTGATGATCGGCGGCCTGTACAGCCGGTTCGGCAATACGACCGGCGCATTCGCGGCGATCTTCGCCGGTTCCGGCATTTCGATCAGCGGCATCTTTCTGCAGAGCCACTGGGCGAAACATATTTACCCGTTTCTGGTCGAACAGGGATGGGATGCGCCGCTGGCGAGTTTCCTGTCGCTGTTGAGTTCGCCGTTCGAGCCTTTCATCGTCTGGGAGATGACGCCGGAAAAATTCCCGATCAACTCCTATGAAATCTACTTCATCGCGATGGTCAGCGGCATCGCCGCTTACATCATCGGCTCGCTGGTCACCTACAAAGGCCCCTACAACCTGGACCGGCTGCTGCACCGGGGCATTTACAGCATCGACGGCGAAAAACAGATCAAATCCGCCTGGACCTGGGGCAATGTCTGGAATAAGCTGATCGGCATCACGCCGGAGTACACCCGCGGCGACCGGATCATCGCATGGAGCGTATTTTTCTACTCCTTCGTCTACCAGTTGCTGATTTCGTTCGTTCTGGTGGTGATCTGGAACGTGATTTCGCCGTGGCCGGTGATCTGGTGGAAATATTATTTCTGGATTACCACGCTGGTGATTCCGTCGCTGGCCGGCATCGTGACCACGGTCTGGTTCTGCTGGGGCGGGCTCCGGGATGCGATCCGGCTCTTCCGCGACCTGGAAGCGCGGGTCGACAACCCGCTGGACGACGGCCGCGTCTCCGGTCAGGTCTCGGTGGCGGATCTGGCCGCGCTGGAAAAGGTGGAAGAAAAAGAGGAAAAGAAATAACGCGCTTTTCCGCCGAAGCGGACGCCTGTTCCGGGAATGTTTCCGGGACAGGCGTTTTTCGTGCTTGCAGAAAACGGTTCGCAGATGTATTTTACGGACGATCCCTTTTTTTATCCGGTTGGAATCATGATGAACGACAAATTCAAAGGTTTTTTGCTCGGCGCGGTCGCGGCGGCCACCTACGGCATGAATCCGCTTTTCGCGCTGCCGCTGTACCAGGAGGGACTGGAGGCGGATTCGGTTCTGTTCTACCGGTATTCGATGGCGGTGGCGATGCTGGGAATGCTGATGAAATTTCAGCGTCAATCCTTCCGTTTGAAAAAGAACGAGGTGTTGCCGCTGATCATCGGCGGCTTGCTCTTCGCGGGTTCCTCACTCACTTTGTTTCTTGCCTACCGGTATATGGATGCCGGAATCGCTTCGACCATCCTGTTCGTCTATCCGGTGATGGTGGCGGTGATCATGGCGATGTTTTTCCGGGAGAAGCTCACTCCGGTGACGGTGGGCAGCATCGTTCTGGCGTTGACGGGCATCGGGCTGCTTTACAAAGGCGGCGACGGCGGGCCGCTGAGCATGACCGGGATCATTCTGGTTATGCTGTCGGCGCTCTCCTACGCGATTTATATGGTTGGGGTGAAGCAGTCCGCATTGAAGAATCTGCCCGGAATGCGGCTGACCTTTTATATACTGCTTTTCGGATTGGCGGTCTATGTGATCCGGTTGAAGTTCGGGTTGGAGCTGCAGGTGATCCCATCGTGGAAAGGGTGGGGAAATGTGGTGGCGCTCGCTTTTTTGCCCACGGTGGTTTCTCTGCTGTGCACAACGCTGGCCATCCGTTATATCGGGGCGACGCCGGCCGCGATTCTGGGGGCGCTTGAACCGGTTACCGCGGTGTTTTTCGGCGTGATGGTCTTCGGGGAGCAGCTGACGTTCCGGCTGGCGATCGGAATCGTGATGATCATTATTTCGGTTTCGCTGATCATTGCCGGAAAAGCGGCGGCGGGACGGCTGAACGCGGCCTTTTTCCGGTTGGTCGAGAGGATTCGGCGAGCGCGCCGGCGGCGGAAAATAAAGGAGAATGGGAGATGAAAAATACTGTATTGCTGGTGGTCGATGTGCAGAATGCGCTGATTGCGAAACAGCCGTATCGCGGGCAGGAGCTGCTCGAAAACATCGGCGTCCTGACCGGCGCCTGCCGGGAGAGTGGCATCGAAGTTGTCTATGTCCGCCATGACGGCAGTGCGCGCGGCATGCTGGTTCCGGGGACGACGGAGTGGGAGATCGTTTCCGCAATCGCCCCGCTTCCCGGCGAGCGGATTTTCGACAAGCGTTTCTGCAGCTCCTTTCAGGAGACCGGACTGGAGAAATACCTGAAGGAAAAAGAGGCCCGGCAGTTGATTCTGACCGGCATGCAGACGGAGTACTGCATCGATGCAACCTGCAAGGCGGCGTTTGAACGCGGTTACCGGGTCGTGGTGCCGGAGGCGGCGACTTCGACCTTCGACAACCCGTTCCTGACCGGCAGGCAGTTGTGTGAATTTTACGAGAATCTGATCTGGCGTCCCTGTTTCGCCGGGGTGATGCCGGTTCCGGAACTGCTGAAGCGGATTCCGGCGGACAAGTGAGGGGGCGATGGAAGAACTCTGCCGGCTGTTGAATGCGGGCCGCTTTATTTCGCGCGGCAAGGGACGGCACGCGACGCGGGTGATCGACTCCTATGAGCTGATTCTGGTGATCGCCGGAACGTTGCGGATGTTCGAAGAGGAGAGCGAGTTCGCATTGCAGCCGGGCGACCGGCTGCTGCTGCGTCCTGGTCTGCGGCACGGCGGCGCGGCGGCGTATGAACCGGGGCTTTCCTTTTACTGGTGCCATTACCGGCCGCGCGGCGAAGTTTCCCGGGAGCGGCTGGACGCGTTGGCGGGAATGGGGAAATCGGCCCGGCCGGAGCGGTTCAGCGATTGTTTCGGGATGCTGCTCGCGGAGCAGCGCGACCGGGAGTCCGGTTCTGCCGGTTCGCAGCGGCGGCTGGACCTGCTCGGTGAACTGTTGCTGTCGGAGGCGGCGGAAAGCTGCGCCGCGCGGCCGGGCAATGAACCTGATCCGCTGGCCGAACGGGCGCGCCGTTACATCAAGCTCCATTACGAGGAGTCGATTTCGACGGCTTCCCTTGCCGGTGAACTGCGCTGTCACCCGGACTATCTGGGGCGGCTTTACCGGAAGAATTTCGGGATATCGGTGACCGATGAAATCAATCGCGTCCGGGTCGCCGCCGCCTGCCGGGCGTTGCGGGAGACCGGCAAGTCGGTGAAGGAAATTGCGTTTGAGGCCGGGTTCAACGACCTCGCTTATTTCCGGCGCCGTTTCTTCCGGGAATGCGGTCTCTCCCCGGCCCGTTATCGTGTCGAACGCGACGGCGAACATGTGAATACCGAATGAGAAAACCGCCGGAGCGCGGATAATGGCGGAAAAAAACAGCGCGGTCATTAGAAAAACGGCGCTTGCCGACTTATATTACTATTGGATGTATCTGGGTACGTATCTCCAAACTGTGAGGATTTTATGATAAAACGGGTGCGCAGGTTATATATCGCCGACTACCTGATTACGCCGGATCACCGGATCGAGAACGGTGCGGTGCTTTGCGAGGATGAACGGATTCTGGCCGTCGGCGGGCTTTCCGCATTCAGCCGCGATCCGGGGTTGGAGGTGCTGACCTTCAACAACGCCTATATGACGCCGGGCTTCATCGACACGCACATCCACGGGGCAGGCGGCTTCGACTGCTCGTCGGTGGATATCTCGCCGCGGCCGATCGACGCGATGAGCCGGATTCTGGGCGAACGGGGCGTGACCAGCTTTTTCCCGACCGTGGTGGCATCTCCGAAGCAGGAGATGCTGGACAATCTGGCGAAGCTGGCCAAAGAGATGCAGCGCGAGCTTCCCGGCGCGGTCGCCGCCGGAATCAATCTCGAAGGCCCGTTCATCAATCCTTTCAAGCGCGGCGCGCAGCAGGAGGAGTCGATCCTGCCGATCGACCTCGAATTTGCCCGCGACCTGATCGACGCGGGCGGCGGGCTGGTCAAAGTGATGACTTTTGCGCCCGAACTGGAAAAGGCGGCACAACTGGTCGAGTTCCTGATCGGCTGCGGCGTGAAGCCGTCGATGGGGCACAGCATCGCGAATGAGGAGCAGACCATGCGCGCGATCGACGCCGGGGCGAGCTACTGCACGCACCTGTTCAACGGGATGCCGCCGCTGCACCAGCGTGAAATGGGGCTTTCGAGCATCGCATTGACCGACAACCGGGTCACGGTGGAGCTGATCATCGACGGGCGGCACATCCATCCGCGCATGGTCGATCTCGCCTGCCGCTGCAAGCAGGCGCACCAACTGGTCGGCATCAGCGACTGCACGATGGCTGCGGGCATGCCGAACGGGGAGTACCGGATCGGCCCTTCGCCGATCAAAGTGAAGGACGGTTTTTCGCAGACCGAACAGAGCATTCTGGCCGGAACCACCACGATGCTGGATACCGGCTGGCACAGCCTGATGAGCTGCGGCCACCTGGCCGAAACCCAGGCGGCGATGGCGGTGACCTGCAATCCGGCGGCGGCGTTCGGCCTCGGCGACCGGGGCATCCTGCTGCCGAACCGCCGGGCGGACCTCGCCATTTTCGAACAGAAGACCAACCGGCCGCTGCTGACCGTCTGCAACGGCAAAATCGTTTACCGCGCGGAGAATCAATGAACTATCAGCTTTTGGACAGCGGGCATCTGCGGAAACTCGAACAGGTGGGGCCTTACCGCCTGATCCGTCCCGCTTTGAATGCATTCTGGGGACCGTCGCTCCCGGCATCCGAATGGGAGGCGGCGGACGCGGTGTTCACGCGCGACAGCTCCGGCGGCGGCAAGTGGAGCTTCCGGAACCGCCTGCCGGAAGCGTGGTTCGCCGAATGGGGCGGTTTCGAGCTGAAGATGAAACCGACCGGTTTCGGCCATCTCGGTTTTTTCGCCGAACAGTACCGCAACTGGGATTTCTTCCGCTCGCCGGAATCCGGGCTGGGGGAGGGGACGAAGGCGCTGAATCTGTTCGCCTACTCCGGCGTCGGCTCGATGGCGATGGCGCAGGCGGGGGCTTCCGTCTGCCACCTCGACGCATCGCGCGGAATGATCGAGTGGGGACAGGAGAATATGGCCCGCAATCCGCAGGTGCCTGACGCGATCCGCTGGATCGCCGACGATGTGAATAAGTTCACGATGCGCGAGGTGCGGCGCGGCAACAAATACAACCTGATCGCACTCGATCCGCCGACATTCGGGCGCGGCTCCAACGGGCAGGTCTGGAAGATCGAGGACGACCTGCCGAAGCTGCTGGCGCGCTGCAATGAGCTGCGCGACCGTTCAAGGCCGTTCACGGTGGTGCTGAGCTGCCATTCGCCGGGCTTTTCGATTCTGGTGCTGGAGCGGCTGGCGGAGGCGGCGTTCGGCCGGGGAGGGGAGTTCGAGTCGTTTGAGATGACCGTCCCCGAAAGCACCGGTCGCGAGCTGCCCGCCGGGATTTCGGTGCGCTGCCGGGTGAAATAAGCGAAAAGGATTGAGATGGGAACGCCGGGCTTTATCTGGGAGTTATTTTCCCATTGAATCACAAAAGAGAAGGAGGGTTTTATGAAGATGCAAAGTGTTCTGACCGTGGCGGCGCTGGCTGCCGGAGCGATGCTGACGGCGGCCGATATTCAGTTGCCGAAGCCGCAGATTTCGGGGGGCGCGCCGCTGCTGACCACATTGGCCAGGCGGAGCACCAACCGCAATATGGACGGCAAGGCGCTTTCCAAGCAGCAGCTTTCCGACCTGCTGTGGGCGGCCAACGGCATCAACCGCCCCGACGGCAAGCGTACCGCACCGACCGCGATGAACAAGCAGGAAATCTCCCTCTACGCGGTCCTGCCGGATGGTGCTTACCGTTATGAACCGACCACGCACCGGCTGGTCGAAGTCGCGGCGGAAAAGTCCAGGCTCGATAACAACGCCTCCGTGGTGATCGTGCTGGTCGCCGACCGGGATAAGCAGCCCGGCGAAAAGTGGGCCGCCGTTGATTGCGGCTTCGTCGGCCAGAATATCTACCTCTACTGCGCGGCGAACAATCTGGCGACCGTGTTCAAGGGCAGCTTCAACGCCGACAACCTGAAAAAGCTGCTGAAACTCGAAAAGAACCAGGTGCCGATGTTCATCCAGCCGGTCGGCTTCCCGAAATAATTGCGGCGGGATCGCTCCGAGCGTGGCGTTTCTCTGCTGCTTTGCGGTCGAACAGTGAGGAGGTTGGGCGTGTTTCATGAAATCATCGTCCTTCTCTGGCTTGCGGTTCTTCCGGCGATCTTATGGGCGATCCCGAAAACCCGCCGGATGACCGGTTCGTGGATTACCGCGTTGAAAACCGTACCGCTGGGTTGCCTGACGATCTGGCTGCTGCCGACTGTTTTTTGCTGCATGATATACTGGCTGCACAGGCCTGCTTTACGTAATGCCTTGCTGGAGTTGGGATGTCTGGCAGTTGGCTTTGCCGTCGGGATTTTCCTGATCATGAAGCTGGCGCGGTGGAGCTGGCGGCGCTGGCATGCAGAGGGAAAACGCTCGATTCTTCCCTTCGATGTCATCTTTCTGTTTTTCGCTTTCAGTACCGTATCCATTTCGTGGGCAATACCGATTGTGCAATACTCGAGCAATATGGAGGAATTTCATGGTGAGTGGCAGTCTTTCAGATTGTCGGATGAAAACGGGGTGAAAATCACGTTCGAGCAACGCCCGATCCACCCGTTTCTGGCGGAGTATGATTACCGGCTCGCTTTCCGGCGGAATGGAACAACGGTGTTTCGCAACTTGCGGACCAATACCGGCGGACGCACCCATTTCAATCTCTACCGGTTGAAGGATGGGCGGCTGCTTTTCTCCGACAAGGACGGCGATTATATCGTCGACCCGAATCTGCCGGAGGTATGGTATCTGCATGAAACCGACGGCAGGAAGTATGCGGTTCCGTTTCCGCATGAAAGGTTGAGAAGCTGGAGCTGGGAGATGGAGGATGGCACGATGATGTTCCGATACAATTATGGCTGTGCGATACCGGCGATCCCGCTGACGGATGAACTGGAAGGAAAGGTGTACTACGGCTGCATCACAAATGATTTCTATTTGGAAGCCGGGAAACAGGCGCCGTCGCTTGAGAAAAGGAGATTCAATTGATGATTGCGGTCGATGCCGAAAAGTGTGTGCGGTGCGGCGCCTGTGTGCGGGACTGCATTGTCGAAGTGTTGAAGCCCGGCGCGGACGGCGTGCCGTGTGTCGCTTCCGGCGAGGAACGGTTCTGCCTGAACTGCCAGCACTGTCTGGCGGTGTGTCCGCAGGGGGCGGTCGTCTGCAACGGCGTGACGCCGGAGGAGTGCGCCGGAATCGGACCGCTGCCCGGCGCGGCGGAGCTGTTCAACCTGCTCCGCCAGCGGCGCAGCATCCGGCAGTACCGGCCGGAAAACCTTGAGCCGGAGATCATCGACCGGCTGGTGGAGTCGCTGGCGTGGATTCCGACCGGCTGCAACGACCACCGGCTGTTTTTCACGGTGATCCGGGAACAGCGGGAGATGGCCTTTTTTCGCGCCGAAATGAGCCGGCAGCTGAATCTGTTGATCCGTACCGGCATCATGCGGCTGGTCTATCCCGGTTACAAGCGGTATCTGGAGGAGATCGCCGGCGGGAAGGATATGGTGTTTCGCAATGCCCCGCATATGATCGTCGCGGCGACGCCGCGCAGCGCGCCGTGCAAAGAAGCCGATCCGTGGATCGCGCTGAGTTACTTCGACCTGTTTGCGCAGACGCTCGGCGTCGGCACCTGCTGGTGCGGCTTCGCGGTTCACGCGTTCCGCTGGAACCGGCGGCTGCGCAAGCGCCTGAATCTGCCGCCCGGTTATCGAATCGGAGCGGTGCTGCTCTTCGGCGCCCCGGATGTCCGGTACGCGCGGGCCACGCGCCCGGAACAATTCGGCGTTTCTTCATGACGTGAAAGTTTTTCGGAAAAATGGTTAGTCTGTGCTAATAATCGGTTTGACTTCGGCTCTCTTGCTGGTATATTAGAAGAAATCGAAAGGGAGCTTTCTTGTTGTTATTGTCCCAAATTTTGTGAAACACACTTGTAGTTTCCAACGCCGATAACGACGTTGCCGATAATTTGCATACGTTTTTGCCAGTAGTCCTCC
>NZ_QEKH01000038.1 GCF_003096415.1 Victivallis vadensis
AACCGCTTGATTTCGGCGACCGCGCCGAACGGCGTGACCACGAAATACGTGTATGACGAGGCCGGGCGCATCGCGAAAATGGCGCGTCTCGACGGTGAAGAGCTGCTGAGCAGCCTCGAAATCGCGTACAATGCGCAGGGGCTTCCGGCGCAGTACCGCGACCACAAGGGGCGGGTCAAGTCCGCTGAATACAACGAGTTGGGCAAGGTGGTCAAGGAGTTCCTGCCGAACGAAACCAGCGTCGAATATCTGTACGACAGCATCGGCCAGCTTGCGAAGGTGCTGGACCAGAACCGCCACGAGATCAACTTCAACTACAACGGCTTCGGACTCGCCGCCAAACGCACCGCCGAGAACCAGCTCACCAGTTACCTGCACGACAAAAACGGGATGCTGAGCGCGGTGATTTCGCGTTTCGCGGATCAGAAGCAGGCCGACCGCAAGATCGGTTACGAATACGACGACTGCGACCGGCTGGTCAAGGCGGACTACGGCAAAGGACAGGTCGAAACCTTCCAGTACAACAGCTGGGGCAAGCTGATCGCGAGCAGCAAGGTTGATGCAAGCACCAAGCGCAGCGCTACTTACGCCTACGATTACTTCGGCAGGATGACTGAAAAAGTCGAAACCGCCGTCGAAAACGGCAAGGAGAGCAAGACGGTCAGCCGCTATGCGTACAACAACTACGGCCAGCGCATCGGCCGCGTGACCACCGCCGACGGCGTGACCTTCAGCGAAAAGCGCGAATACGACGAGTTCGGCAGGCTTGCGAAGATCGTATCCGGTTCCGATATCGTGACTTATGCGTACAACACCAAGAACCAGCTCGTGACCCGCACCACCAACGGCATCGCCGTCCGGTACAGCTACACCAAGCTCGGACAGCTCGCCGCCAAGAGCATCGCGGGCATGGAGGATGCCGCGAATCTGAAATATTTCTACGACAAGGACGGCACGATCAGCGGCCGCGAAGTCGGCGGCGTAAAGCAGAGCTACCGCTACGACAAGATCGGCCAGCTGCTCGCGGTGGTTGATCCGGCGGGCAAGGAGGTCGAGAAATATGTGTACGATCCGGCGGGCAATATCCTGAGCAAGACTGTCGCGGGCAAAACCACAACCTACACCTACGACAAGGCGAACCAGCTGGTCAGCAGCAAGAACGCCGACGGCAAAGTCACGAAATACGAATACGACGCGGCAGGCCGCATGGTCAAGGAGGGCGAAAAGACCTTTGCCTACGGCTGGCTGGACAAAGTGATGCAGGTCGCCGAAAACGGCAAGACCACGCAGAGTTACAGCTACGACATCAGCGGCCAGCTCGCGACCGCCGACTACGGCGACAGCAAGGAAACCTTCCTGTGGGACGGCCTCGCGCTGTTGAGCCGCAACAATCTCAAATACGTGAACGAACCCGCCGTAACCGGAGGCAATCCGATCCTCGCCGGGGACAAGATGCTCTTCGACGACATGCTCGGCAACACCCTCGGCGTCAAGGATGGAGAGAAGTTCAGCGCCATCGACCGCGACGCCTTCGGAGAGCTGAAACCCGGCGAAAAGCCCAACCTCGCCGTAAACTTCTTCACCGGCAAGCCCGAAGTCGACGGCTTAGGGTACAGCTTCCTGTTCCGCAACTATCGCGCCGATCTCGGCAAGTGGCAGACCACCGACCCGCTCGGTTATCCCGATGGATGGAACAATCTGGCGTATGTCAACAACTGCGTGACCATGAAAGAGCCGGGAAAGGCGAAATGCCTTTCCCTCCGGGTAGGGGGAGCCCTGATGGAGACAGGCATGGTTGTACAGGAGCGGCACACCGCTCCGGTCGGTGACCGCGTCGGCTTTTTTGCCGACGCCGGGCACTCCCTACGCCTGCTGCCGCCGGAGTTCACGCGCGGAACGACCAGATGCTGACCGGATGATGTGAAGTTACCCTTATGGAGGCTGAACTCTCCCCTGCCTTTTCATGCAGGCAAGGTTCAGTAAGGCTCGTACTCAAAGATATGCTTGCCTGTGATATGGCAATTGTATTGTTGCCTGACCTCGCTTTGCATATATCGGCAGATAAACTCTTATCAGCCTCCATCAGAATATCTGTCTATTATCTTGTCAGCATCTGGAGGTTCCGCGCGTGATCTCCGGCGGCAGCAGGCGCAGGGAGTGCCTAAAGCCTGCAAAAAAGCAGGCTTTGCGCCGACCGGAGCGGTGTGCCGCTCCTGTACAACCATGCCTGTCTCTACCGGAGCCTCCCCCTCCCGGAGGGGAAACCGGAACGGTTTTCCCGGCTCTAAGTATTCGGCGCCGGCACCTTGCCGGTCGGGTTCCAAGGGCGAAGCGCCTTGGTCGCTCCGAAAGGAGCGAAATCCCCCATGCCGTTAAGGGGGGAGGTTTTAGAATTGAAGTCCGTAAACCATCAATGGTGCGCCGGAAAGCGTCAGGGTGACCTTGCCGTCGACCGCTTTGACCTGGGGGGCGCGTCCGATCGGATCAATGACCGTCACTTCGTCGGAGATGGCGGGGAGGGTCACTTCGCGGTGGGTTTTCCAGTGATCGACCCACGGTTCCAGATGGATGAAACCGGGAGATTTTTGGGACTGCACCATGCCGTCGGTACGGTCGTAGACCACAGCCAGCGGGCCGCGCGGCGTGTCGAAGCCGACGCCCTTTACCTGCGGATCCTTGAAGGTCAGGTACTTGCGGAATTTCGCGCCGTCGAGTTGCTCCGCGACTGCCGCATAGGCCAGCAGCGAGGGTTTGACGGCGCCGTCGCGCCGCAGCAGGCCGTAACTGTATTCGCTGTCCTTGTGGTTGACGCCGCCGATGTCGTGCCAGACCGCATCGTGAAGCTGGTAGAACTGGATTGACGCGACGCCTTCGGCGAGGCCGAGCGCGTAGGTCAGCACCACGTTTTCAGCGGCTTGCCGCTCGGAATCCTTCCACCAGTCGTTCGCGTGGGTGGCGGCGTAGACTTCGGAGAGATGGATCGGCTTTTCCCCGAGTTCGCCCATCACCTTTTTGAAACGGCGGATTGAACCAAGGTAGGACCACTGGTTTTTCTCGTAGTCGGGAGTGAAGTTGCCGCGCCCCGGATGCATCGCAATCCCGCCGTCGAAATACTCCCACGCTCCCGCCGCCGCGAGGGCGCGCACGAATTTCGGATCGTCTCCGGCGATGCCCATGCCGATGATTTTGATGTCGGAATTGCGCTCCTTGCAGAGCTGGCGGAACTGGCGGAGCAGCTTCGCATAACGCTCGGCGTACTTCCGGTGGAATTCCGGTTTGAGGCCCATGTTCCACTCGTTGCAGAATTCGATTTCCGGGTTCTCGAATTCCATCGCGCGCTTGAGAATCTGGTCGAGCCGCGCCTTGTCTTTGGACGGGGCCTGTGCTTTGGGGACATTGGCGTGGTCGAGGGCGAGCAGGCCGTATTTCGCGCATTCGCGGTTGTCGCCGTGGCGGAGGATACGCACGCCGATGCGCCGCATCAGCTTGTAGACCGACTCCATATCGGGAACGGGGAAGTAGGCGGACATGCCGAATCTGCTGTTCTCCCGGTCCTGAAACTCATGGGGCGGCAGCACCGCGAGACTGGTACGGGTGAACAGCAGCTCCTTCCCCCCCTGTTTGACGGAGGCTTCCGCGAACCAGATCATCCGCTCCGCTTCCGGCAACTGGAATTTCAGCGTTTCGGATTGGTGCGGAGCGAGCGTGAGAAGGCGTTTCTCATTCAGCACGCTCCTGCCGTCGTAGTCGCGGGCGGTGACGGCAAGTTCGACGCCGCTTTGCGTTTGGCTGCCGGGATTGGTGATGTTCACGGTAAATTCCGGCACGCCGGAGTCCCACAGGTTGAACGGCTTTCCCGTCGCCAGCGTCAGCGTCAGCGGGCGGTTGCGGAGCAGGGCCGCAGCTTCGGCGCCGGTCGCCCCCGGAGGGGTGAGCTGGAAAACGCAGGAAGCGGACTGCTTCCCGGATTCATTCTTTTTGTAGCTGAGATGCTCCGCCCAGCTGCTGGTATAGTTGGCGTTGCCGCCGAGCTGCAGCCAGACCGAAGCATGCTTGCCATGAAAACCGCGGAAGTAGCCGTCGCGTACCTCGTAAGGCACGCCGCCGTTGGCGTCGCGGGTCCAGAGCCCGGATTTGAAAAGCTCCGGCTGTTTTTTGACGCCGACTGGCTGAAGCTCCTGCATGATGCCGCCGGTTTTCATCCCTTCGGGGGCGGTCAGTTCATAGTCGGCGAAGATCGTTCCCTCCGGCGTGGCGCGGAAGGTGGCGGAAAGGGCGACCTGCCCGGACTTGTCCTTGTCGATGCGGTAATCGACCTTCAATGTGTCGGGGGCGATTTGGGTGACGGTTTCCGGATAGGCGACCGGAGGGGCCCAGCTGCAGAGCTGGCGGCCGATTTTCAGCAGCCGGCTGCCGGAGCCGTCCTTGATGACCAGTCCGCCTTTGTCGGCTTCCAGCGAATAACCGGGATAGGCGATCGCGGCTTTTTCGGCTGCGAAAATTCCGGCGGCGCAGAAAGCTGCGAGAGTGAGTGTCAGTTTTTTGAACATATACGGTTGGATCTTTTCAGTTGGCGGGAGCGTTTCCGGCTTCCGGCTGCGCGGCTTCTACCTTGCTGTCGAAGAGTGCGCCGACGGCCTCGCCGGTGACTTCGGGAGGCGCGAAACGGAACTCCAACGTGGTTTTGTATTCATCGCCGGACTTGCGGAATCCGGCGTGTTCCGCCCAACTGCTGGTCCAGTTGGGATTGCCTGGCAATGCCAGATAGTAGGTTCCGCGCCCTTCCTTGGTGAAGGGGCGCAGTTTTTTGCCGTTCGCCTTGAGCAGGTCGCCCTTGCCGCCCTTTTTGAATCTGGACCAGCAGTTGAATTCGATCATCGCCCCATCCGGCTTGTACTCCGGCGAGGTCAACGTGTATTCGATCTTCGCGCCGGCGTCGGTGGCGGTGCAGAGCGCGGTCAGTTTGATCGCCTCAATGCTCTTTTTCAACGCTTCGGCCTTTTCCGGGGTGTCCTTCGGATTGGCTTTCACGTCGATCTTGTAGTCGACTTTGAACGAATCAGGTGTAAGCTGTTCCGCGCCGATCGGCGTCGCGAAGTGCGGGGAACGGATGAACATGACCTTGCGGATCACCACCTCGTCCTGCCACTTCGGATTGGAGAGGACGATCTTGTCCTTTGCGAACCGAAGTACGAAATCCTTTGTCCTGACCGATGCCTTTTCCGCCGCGAAACTGATCGAACCGATGCAGAACGCCGCACACAAACCAAGTTCTTTCCACATGATGAATTCTCCGGAATTATTGATACTAAGGGGCGTAGTAGGTGGACCACAGCGGAGCCGCCCAGGAGTTGCTGGAGGTAGTGGGATAATACCAGCCCTTCAAGGCATTGAAGTTGATCTGATTGGGATTGCTGCCGTATTTCAGGGATTCCACATGGCCGTCCAGCGTGGCGAAATTGGAGGCCAGGCCGGAATGATCCCGCCGTTTTTTGTGTTCGCTCTGAAAGCGGCTCAGGCTCTTGTTGATATGCCACATGGAAGTTTCAGTGAAATTCGGGCTGGCGTATTCCATTACCATGATGCTGGTCGAGGGAGAATCGGCACGGCTGATTTTCCCTCTGATGCCTTTTACCCCGTTTTTGGTTGCATCGAGCAGCCAGCCGTTCAACGAATAATTGGTTGTGTTCGCTCCGTATTGGTCGCCTCCGAAACCGAGTCCCTGAATATATCCGGGAGTTGAGGTCGTATTGAATACCTCCGGATTGCCGGCGCAGTACCAGAGTTTATTTCCCAAAGAGTAATTATTGCGCAGGGTCTGCATCCAGTAGAGACTGTTCCAGACCGGCCCGGTTTTTCCGGGATGAAACGGCAGGGTGTCAGCCGAGTCTCCCGAATAGAGCAGCAAGCCCTGCGCCATGCTTTTCATATTGCCTTTGCAGGTCGCAACACGGGCTGTGGCACGTGCCTTGTTCAGCGCGGGCAGAAGCATTGCGGCGAGAATCGCGATGATCGCGATCACGACGAGCAGCTCGATTAAGGTAAAACAACGATTGGAAAAGTGTTTCATGGTTGAATTATTTCCTGTTTTATATGAAATTGGGGTAAAGAGTACATTATGAAATAACGCCGGAAAGGGATACCGGTTCGGCCCTGCGTATTTTTTTGTTTCTGACTGCGGACATTTTCACGGAGTTGCCCGGAATCAGTTCCAGCGGCAATACGATTTTGTAGGGCTGGTCTTCGATCTGCCGGGTGAAAATCTGCTGGTAAACCCGCTGGGCGGCTTTGATGCCGAGCTGGCGCGGATAGGTGCGCAGATGGGTGAAACTGATGTCGCCGGGGATGTTTTCGGGATTGTCGAAGGTCACGATGCTGCAATCCTGCGGGCAGTTCAGGCCGAGTTCTTTCAGGACCTCGACGGCGAGATAGGCCGCCATCGGATGGGTGGTGATCAGGGCCTCGGGACGGTCCGGCGAGGTGAACAGCTCCTGGAGCGCGGCTTTCACATCCTCATTGTCGCTGGTGGCGGAAACGCGGCTTACAAAACTTTCCGGGCCGAGTTCCTGCAAAGTTTCGATCATCGCGCCGTTCAGGCGGGCCCGGAACGAGTGGACCTTGGCGGAGCCGGACAGGAAACCGATCTTTTTGAATCCGTTCCGGATCAGGTGCCGCGCGGCGATCACGCCGCCGGTGAAATTGTCCGCCTCCACCGAATTGATTGAAATATCGTCGCGGTCGCTGGAGATCAGCACCGGCTTCATGCGGCTGGCGACCAGGCGGTCGACCACGTCGCAGGTCGGATTGCCGATCACGATGATGCCGTCGGCGGAGAGCAGACGGTTGAAAATCTGGTCGTTCTCCTCACTGTAGCCGGCCGGATCCCAGGTGCAGATATTCATCATCATATTGCCGTGGCGGCTGAAATAGGACTGGATGCCGCGCAGCATTTCGTCGAAATAATCCAGCATCAGCATGTTCTTCTGCTCCGCCAGCGGGCAGAGCAGCAGTTCCACCCGGTAAAGTTTGTTGTCCGCCTGTGAAATCGCGGCGGCTTTGCGCGCGATGGAACTGGCGTCGTAGCCGAGTTCATCGACGGTGTCGAGCACGCGCAGCTTGGTCTGCTCGTCGACCTGCCCGCGCCGGTTCAGCACCCGCGAGACCGTGGCGATCGAAACTCCGGCGGCTTCCGCCACCTGAGTCAGGGTCACCGGCTGCCTGACTGTTGTTTTCTTAATCATGGTTTTTCAGCTTTTTCATTGGAATTGCTGTAAATTTACATTTGTTTTCTGTAAATATTATGATCTATCTTACAGCAAAAGTCAAGTGGAAATCCCAAAAAAGTGGAAAAATATGGAAAAAAAGGGTGGAGCAGGATTTTTGCGGATTGCATTTTGCAACGGATGATGAAGGGGACGCGAAGCCGCGAAGCACTGTTCCGCCGTGCGCGATGGGGAAGGAGTTATCTTGGCACGAAGTTTGCTATAAAACACAAAAAACGGCAAAATCGTCGGAATCGGGCCTGCTTCGGAGTGGCGGCACTTGCGGAAAAGGCGATCCGGGCGTATAATTGGTAAGGGATATATTATGGAGAGACGACAATGCTGAATATACTTGTGATCGATGACGAGGCGAATATCCGCAAGACACTGGCGCTGTGGCTGAAATCCCACGGGCGGCAGGTCTGTCAGGCGGGAGACGTTCAGGCGGCGCTGGCGGAGAGCCGGGCGCGCATGTTCGAGATGGCTTTTCTGGACCTGCGGCTCGGCGCCGACAACGGGCTGGAGCTGATTCCGAAGCTGCTGGCGGATTCGCCTTGGATGAAAATCGTGGTGATGACGGCCTATTCCTCCATCGATACGGCGGTGCAGGCGATGCGGCTCGGGGCGTTCGACTACATCGCCAAGCCGTTCAATCCCGAACAGATCGAGCTGGTGGTCGGCCGGGTCGAGGCGATGCTGGCGATGCAGAACCGGATCGACTGCCTGAAAGCTGATTTGCAAAGCCTGCACCCGGAGGCGGTGTTCTCCTCCGCGAATCCGAAAATGCAGCGCACATTGGAGATGGCGCGGCAGGTCGCGGATTCCGAAGCCGTCGTTTTGCTGCGGGGCGAAAGCGGCACCGGTAAAACCATGCTGGCGCGGGCGATCCACAACTGGAGCCGCCGGGCGGAATTTCCGCTGGGGATCATCTCCTGCCCGACCCTGACGCCGGAGCTGCTGAGCAGCGAATTGTTCGGCCACATGAAGGGGGCGTTCACCGGGGCGGTCAGGGACAGTGCCGGGCGGGTGGCGGCCTGCGATCACGGCACGCTTTTTCTGGATGAGATCGGCGACCTGCCGCCGGCGATCCAGCCGCAGCTGCTGCGCTTCATTCAGGATCACGAATACGAACGGGTCGGGGGAACCGAAACTCTCCGCGCCGACGTGCGGATCATCGCCGCGACCAACATGGATCTGGAGGAGGCGGTGCGGCAGAAAAAATTCCGCGAGGATCTCTTCTACCGGTTGAACGTGTTTCAGTTGGAGATTCCGCCGCTGCGGGAGCGCCCGGAAGATATCGAAACGCTCGCGCTGGATATGCTGCTCTTTTTCGCGAAAAGCAATCACAAGGTGCTGAACGGCTTTTCGCCGGAGGCGATGGCGGCGATGCGCAGCTACGGATGGCCCGGAAATTTGCGCGAACTGCGTAACGCAGTCGAACGCGGCGCGATCCTCGCCACGGGGGAAACGGTTGAACTGGCACATTTGCCGGAGGCGCTGAAACAGGAGTCCGGCCCGCTGAGTTTCCGGGAAAACCTGACGCTGGAGGAGGTGGAGGAACGGTATATCCGGCATGTGGTGGCGACCGCCCCCTCTTTGCAGCAGGCCGCGGAAATTCTCGGAATCGACCAGGCGACGCTGTGGAGGAAGCGCAAAGCCTACGGAATCTGAATAGTAGGCCAAGTGGCCATTTACGCGGCGCCCAATAAGCGCGTGCGGCAAGGTGCCGCTGCCGGGTGCGCCTGCCAATGCCCCTTCGGGGGGCGTGCGGCGGCTGGTACATGCGAGCATTGGTTGGCCTCCATGACCATTTACGCGGCGCACAACAAGCGCGGTCAGCGCCGCGAACGAATGTGAGGGAATTATTTTGCGGCAGCAAAATAACGAGGAACAATAGTGACGAAGCCGAACGTAGAGAGCGAAGCCTCCCTGGCGTAGTGAGCGTAGCGAACGTTGAAGGGTTGGCCGCCGCAGGCGGACAAGTAAGCGGCGAAGCCGCGCCCGCGAGCGGAAGTGCTCCGCAACCAGACCGGCCTCTGCCACCGGCGAGGGGGGCCGGGGGACGTGCGCGACGTCCCCCGGAGCCATCCGCAGGCTGAAGGCGCGGTGCTCACTACCCTCCGGGCGGCTTGCCGGGTCTCTTGCGCCTAAGAAAAGCCGTACCTCCGGGCGGCCCCGCTTGTTCTTGTTACAATGTAAAGCCGGGTATAAACTGACGTGCGACTTGAAAGCGGAGCTGAAGCTTTCTCCCGCTCTGCGGGAGCAAGCCCTTCGGGCTCCGCACTCCAAAGTTGCCGATCGGACTGCGGGGGTATTGCAAAATACAATGCGGCGTAATTCGCCGAATATTGCATTTTGCAATGAAATAAGATGAAGGACGCCTTGATATTGAGGTTGACAGACGGCTGGCATGTATTTTGCTGAAAGTGTATAGAAAACAGAGTTAAGAGCTTATCCCTGAATAAGCTCTAAGGAGAAATGCGGATGCTGGATATTCGGAAAAAATTTCTGATCAGTTTCGGGGTGCTGGTAGTGCTGATTGCGACGGTCGGGGCTGTGATGATGAGGCAGGTGGACCGCCTTGGAGCGGCGATTGATGTGATTTTAAGGGAGAATTACCGGAGCGTGGTGATCTGCCGGAAGGTGGACGATATTCTGGAGGAGGTGAACGGCGGTTTGCTGCGCTCTTTCCGGGACGGGACGGCGGAGGAAAACGGCGACTGGAAGGAGGCGGTTCGGGAACTGCGGGCCGCATGGGATGCCGAGTTGCGGAATGTGACGGTGAAAGGGGAGCTTGAGCGGGCGGAACGGGTCAACCGGCTGCTGAAGGAGTATATCGCACTGCTGCCGGAGCTGGCGCAACCCCGGAAAGCGGAAACGGAACGCCGGACGCTTTACGATGAACGCATGGAGCCGCTGTTCCGGGAGATCAAAGAACTGACCGGCGAAATTCAGGCGTTGAACCAGCAGAATATGATTGACGCGAACAACCGGGCGCGGCAGGAGGCGGAGACGTTGCACCGGCGGGTGCTGATGATCCTGATCGGCTGCTGTCTGTTCGCGGTGATCCTGACGCTTCTGCTCAAGAATTGGATTCTGAATCCGATTGCCAGACTGCTGGCACTGACCAATGAGATCAGCAACGGCAATCTGGATATCGTGCTGGATGCGAAATCCGGTGACGAGATCGGGCAGTTGTCGCGCTCTTTCAATGCGATGGCCGCGGCGCTGCGGGAGGCGCGCCGGAATGAACGGATCAAACTGGAACGTTCCGAGCGGACCAACCGCGACGTGTTCAGCGAATTGCCGACGCCGATCGCCGTTTTCGACGCCCGCAGCGGTCGCGTGGAGATTGCCACGCGCAGCGCGGAACAGTATTTCGGCTTCCGGATCGGAGCCGAAGTCGGGGCGGTGAACGCGGTCTGGCTGCGGGAGATTTACGACCGGGTGCTGGCCGGGGGCGGCGTCTGTACCTGCCGGCAGAATGACGGGGTGATCCAGCACTTCATCGATAACAAGGAGTATTTTTTCCAGCCGACGGCGCTTCCGATTCCGGCGGACGCCCCGGCTGACCGTATTTCGGCGGTGGCGGTGATCCTGAAGGATGTGACCATGGCCCATGAACAGCAGGAGCTGAAGCGCAGCGTGATTTCGACGGTTTCGCACCAGTTGAAGACGCCGCTGACCTCGCTGCGCATGTCGATTTATCTGCTGCTGGATGAGAAGATCGGGCCGCTGAATCCGGGGCAGCTCGACCTGGTGATGTCGATGCGGGACGATGGCGACCGGCTGGCCGATATCATGAGCGACCTGCTGGACCTGAACCGGGTCTCCGGCCGGAACAATCTGCAACTGGAGCCGCGGCGTCCCGCCGATCTGATCCGGGCCGCCGAGGAGCGGTTCCGGGCGAAGTGCCTCGACCGCGAGATCAGGCTGGAAACGCAGGTCGCTCCCGACGTCCCCGACGTGCTGGTCGCGGTGAACCGGATCGACTATGTGTTCGACAATCTGATCGGCAATGCGTTGCGCTTTACCCCGGCGGGAGGCTCGATCACGGTTTCGGCGGTGCGGCGGGAGGATGCGGTGGAATTCACGGTGCGCGATACCGGCTGCGGAATGCCGCCGGAGGTGCAGGCCCATTTGTTCGAGCAGTTTTACCGCGCTCCGGGGCAGGAGCCGAACAGCGGCGTCGGCCTCGGATTGTCCATCGCCAAGGAGATCGTCACGGCGCTGGGCGGATCGATCCGGGTGGAGAGCGCGGCAGGGCAGGGGAGCTCTTTCATCTTTTCGATTCCGGTGACGGGGGCGAAGGAAAATCAGGAGAAGAACTCCGCGCAATGGGTGTGACCGGGCGGAGCCGGAAAGAAGGTGTGAAATGGAGATCGAACGTGCTGACCGTTTTCTGCGGCTGATCCGCAACTCCCGGCGCGGCAGGCTGAAGATTTATCTCGGATATTGCGCGGGAGTCGGCAAGACTACCCAGATGCTGAAGGAGGCGCAGCGGCTGAAGCACAGCGAAGGAGTGGATGTCGCGGTCGGATTGCTGGAAACGCATGGCCGGGCCGAAACCGCCGCCTGCCTGGGCGACTTGGAGGTGATTCCCTGCCGGGTGATGCGGCACCGGAACATCGAAATCGCCGAAATGGACGTGCCGGCCATTCTCGCCCGGCGGCCGCAGGTGGTGCTGGTGGACGAACTGGCGCATACCAACGTCCCCGGTTCGAAGCATGAGAAACGGTATCAGGATGTGGAGGAGATTCTCGATGCCGGAATCCATGTGATTTCGACGCTGAACATTCAGCATCTGGAAAGCCTGTACGAAATCGTTGAGAAAAGCACCGGCGTGAAGGTCCGGGAACGGATTCCGGACTGGGTGGTCACGGGAGCCGACGAGGTGGTCAACGTCGATGTTTCGGTGGACGACCTGCGCGAACGGATTCGCACCGGCCGGGTTTATCCTGCCGAACGGATCGGGAGCGCGCTCGACAATTTTTTTCGTGCGGGCAATCTTCAGCAGCTGCGGGAACTGACGCTGCGGGAACTTGCCGCGCAGCTCGACACCCGTTACCGGGAGAAAAACGAAGCCGGCGGGGATTCGGGCGACAGCGTCAGCCCCGATCAGGTGATGGTCTGCATGAGTTCGCTCAGCCCCAATGCCGACGCGCTGCTGCGTTACGGTTCGCGGCTCGCCGGGCGGCTGAACCGCAACTGGTATGTACTCTATGTGCAGACCTCCCGGGAGAGCGCGCTCAGGATCGACGCCGCGACCCAGCGGCGGCTCGCGGATACCCTCGAACTGGCCCGTCAGGTCGGAGCAAAGGTGTTCACCTATCAGGGGGATGACGTGGTCAAGACCATTCTGCAGTTTGCCCGGGAACACCGGGTCGGCCATATCATCATGGGCCCTTCCGGACGGCGCATCCCTTTCTGGCGGCGGCTCTTCGGCGAAACCAGCCTGTTGGAACGGCTCACCGTCAGCAACTATGATTTCAAGATTGTGGTGACTGAAAAGCGCCGCCCCGAATGAAGCTCCTACGCTTCGGCGAGGCGGGCCTGCAGGCCGGAGGCGCGGCGGGTGCGGCGCTCCAGCATCAGGCGCGTGACGGCGGGCGTGCTCCAGAGCACCACCTCCTTTGAGGCGCGGGTGATGCCGGTGTACAGGAGTTCGCGGGTCAGAACCGGTGAATCGCCGTCCGGCAGCACCAGCAGCGCCCGGCTGAACCCGGAGCCCTGTGACTTGTGGATGGTCATCGCGAAAACCGGTTCATGCTCCGGGAGTTCGGCGGCGAGGAAACTGCGCTCGAAGCCGGGGAAATAGATCCGGATCGCGCCGCTTCCGGCGAGGTCTTTCCAGAAGAGTCCGATGTCGCCGTTGCTGAGGCCGGTCAGCCGGTCGTTGGCGAGGATCATCACGGGCATGCCGGGCGTGTCGTCGCTTTTCCAGTGAAAGAGTTCGCGGATGAGCCGGTTCAGTTCCTCCACGCCGAAAGGGCCGCGCCGGACGGCGGCCAGCACCTTGAAGGCGTTCAACAACCCGAACGCCTCCGTGAGTGCTTCGGCGGTTCCGGCTTCGGCCAGCTCCGCGAGGCGGAGGAAACAGCCGCGTTTGCCGGGCAGCTCGCGCGCCAGTTCCTGCCTGAGCCGGGCGGAGAGCTGGTCGCGCGTGACGGCGATGGTGCGGAAATCATCATTCTGCTGATGGTGAATGAAGTCGGTCAATCCCTCGATTTTTTCCGGCGTCGCGCCGTCCTGAAGCAGTTTGATCGCGGAGCTGACTTCGCCGATTGCGGGCGCGGTGTCGAAACGGAAGTTGTGGGTCAGCTCCGCAAGCGCCCCGGTGAGCGGCCGCGCGTCGTCCGGTTCCGCAAGAAAGACGCCGGGCGACTGCCGCAGATAGGCTTCGCGGATCGCGCCGGAAAAGGCGTTGCGCTTCCCGGAGTCGCAGATGTCGGCCAGCACCGCGCCGGATTCGACCGAGGCGAGCTGGTTCGGGTCGCCGAGCAGGATCAGCCGGGTTTCGGGTGCGAGGGCCTGCATCAGCCGCGCCATCAGCGGCAGCGACACCATCGAACTTTCATCGACGATCACGAGGTCGAAGGGGAGCGGATTCCCGGCGTGGTATTTCGTCCGGTGCGTCAATGGCGCGGAACCGATCAGCCGGTCGATGGTCGAGGGGGCAAGCTCCAGAATCCGGCGGCGTATCGCTTCGGCCGTGCCGATTTTGAGGCCGTCCTCGCGCAGCGCCTCGCCGAGGCGGGCCTGCGCCTTGCCGGTCGGGGCGCACAGCGCGACCCGGAGTTCGGGGGCGCGGGCGAATTCCAGCGCGAGCAGCGCCGCGACCACCGTGGTCTTGCCGGTGCCGGGGCCGCCTGAAATCACCGTGAAGTCCCGGCTTGCCGCCGCCAGCGCCGCCAGCCGCTGGAAATCGGGCCGGTCTTCTGCCGCTCCGTTGCGGTAGTTGATGAAAAGTGCGTCGAATGCTCCCGGGGGCAGTTCCGGCGGATGTTCCGGGCGGCGGGCGCGGTGCATGACCGCCTGCGCAACCTGAAGCTCGTACACCAGATAGCGTTGCAGATAGAGCCGCCCGGCGTCGTCGATTGCCAGCGGAGTCGGGAAGCCCGCGTCGCGGCAGGCCGGATAACGGCTGACCGCGGCGGCGAGGGCGGGAGCGGACAGCCGTTCGAGCCAGGCATCGCAACCGGGAAGCCGGAACTGCCGCTGCCCCTCGGCGGGAGTTTCCGGAAACAGCATCCCGGCCAGCTCCCGCAGCGGGCAGCAACTGTGGCTCAGGCGGACCGCGCGGGAGGCGAACAGCGCCGCAAGATAAAGCTCCTCACACTCCGGCGCGCGGGCGAAACGGAGCATGAAGTCGGCGAACGCCAGATCGATCGGTTCAAATTCGCCGGTGGCGGCGCAACGTTCGGCAAATGGCTGTTTCATGATTCCTCCGGGCTGATCAACGCTTCGAGCGCGGTGACGAGTTCAAAATCGGGCCGGGTGAAGAATACGCCGTCGCCGTTGGGAGGCTGTCCGGCCCGGATGCCGCGCAGAAAAAGGTAGTAGACGCCGCCGAAGCGGTCGCGGTAATCCTCCGCATCGAACTTCCCGAAGGTGCGGCGCAGGAATTTGACCAGCGCGACCGTATAGAAGAGGTATTGCAGGAAGTAATAGCTGTGGCTCATCGCCGCCGGGAGCTGGGCGGGCGTGAAGTTGGCAGGTTCGCCGTCGAGCCGGTTGGTTTTCCAGTCGACGAGGCTGTAGCGGTCGCCGGAGGCGGTGCGGCGGCGGAAAACCAGATCGATAAAGCCGTTCAGGAAGCCGCCGTCCACCGGGGTGTTCCACTCCGGCCAGTCGGTGAAGCGGAACTCCCGCTCCGCATAGTCTCCGAGCAGTTCCGCGATCTCGCCGGTGCGGAATTTCCGCCCGAAGCCGAACAGGAACCTGAGTTCCGAGAGGCGGTCGGCGCGCCCGATCTGCGACAGGGTGAAGCCGTCGCCCTGCGCGTCGTGCAGCGGGGCGCGGCGGGTGCGTTCGACCATCGCGGCGACCGCGTCGAGCCGCTCGCGGTCCGCGCCGGAACCGTCGCCGGCCAGGAGTCCGTAGAAGCGCAATTTGCGCGCCGCCAGCTCCCGGAGCGTGTCGAAAGGGGCGGTAAAATCCAGCTCTTCAAGGATTTCATGCACCGCATTGCCGAAGGCCTTGCCGCCCGGAAGCGCGAGGGCCGGATTCTTCTCCGGCGCGGTTTCGGACAGGGCGGGAAGCTGTTCCTCGGGCTGGCTGTCGTCGTGGTCCGCGCCGTCGTCGGCGGGATCAAGCCGCCCGGAAGCCGCCGGGGAGAGCGAGGAAAAGCTGGCGATCCGGTAGTGGTCGCGCAGCACGCGATGATTCCACTCCCACGGCGCCAGCTGCCGGCTGCGGTCGAGTTCGGGGCGGTAAACCTGCGTGGAAACCGGCAGGGTTTTCTCTTCAAGCTCCACCGGCAGCAGCCGCGGCGCATCCTTTCGCATTTTCAGGAACCGGGTCGGATGGGCCGCTTCCTCCGGCGTCGCCTCGCGGAACTTGACGAGCCAGTCCAGCGGCGAATTGCAATAGCTGCTCGCACCGTCTTTGCCCCACAGCACGTGACAGCGGTATTTGGCGCGGGTCAGCGCGACGTAGGCGAGGCGGAGGTTTTCCATTGTCGCCTCATCGTGTTCGCGCTCGTTCATTGAACCTGCGGCGTGCAGTTCATAGACCAGATGCCCGTCCTCATGGAAGTTGCCTCCCGGCGAACGGCTTCCGGTCGCGAAGCGGAACAGCGAGGGCAGGATCACCACCGGGTACTCCAACCCCTTGCTGCTGTGGACGGTGGTGATTTTCACCGAGTCGCGGTCGCTTTCGAGAATCTGCTTGACTTCGTCGGAACTGTCGTCGATCCGCCCTTCGACCGCGTCGGAAAGGAAATTCAGCAGTGCATTGATGCTCAGCTTGCGGCGGCTGCTCTCCTGCTGGAGCAGGTCGCCGAGCTGGTGGAGGTTGGCCAGCTTGCGCTCGCCGCCCTCCTGACGCGCGAACCGGGCGGGAATGTCGAAGTATTTGAGAAGGCCGGAAAACATCACGATAAAGGTCTCCGGCCGCCACTCCCGGCGCAGCCGGGCGAAAGCGGTCTGATGCTCCGCAAGCTCGTTGCTCCCCTCCTCCGAACCGAGCCGCAGCAGTTCGGCAAGGCCGCACCCTCCCAGACCGGTCGCCAGCGCCGCCAGCACTTCGCCGCTGCGTTCCGGCGCGGCAATTGCCGCCAGCACGGTCAGGAGTTCGCGCGCCTCGTCGCTGCGGTAGACGCTTTCGCTGTTGGAAAAGACCGACGGGATCATCCGCGCCGCCAGCAGCGGCTTCAGGGCGTAGGCTTCGCTCCACTTCTTGACCAGAATCGCGATGTCGCCGGGGCGCAGCCGCCGTTCGGGAGTGTCGCTGCGCGGCGGAATATGCAGCGTGTCGTCACAGAGCAGCGCATTGGCGATTTCGACCGCCGCCGCAAGGCAGGCGTCGCCGTCGGAGTCGGGGAGGTCGGTGATCCGCAGCGGGCGGCGGTCCTCGCGTCCCGCGACCAGCAGCGCGGATTCCGGGCGGTTGCCCAGTTCCGGTTTGGCCGGAGCGGAAATCTCCGGCAGCGTGATCCGCTCCGACGCGAAGGGCGACGCATGACGGCTGAACAGCAGATTGACCGCTTCGATCATCCCCGCCGCCGAACGGAAATTGCGGGTCAAGGTGTATTTGGCTCCGCCGTAACGGAATACGTCGTCCGCGGCGCGGTTGTAGGTGTCGATGTCGCCGCCGCGGAAGCCGTAGATCGCCTGCCGCGGATCGCCGACCAGAAAGAGGGTCGCCGCCGGCACCGCGCCGCCGGGTTCGGCCGGATCGATGAATATCTTTTTGAAGATCGCATACTGGATCGGGTCGGTATCCTGAAACTCATCCACGATCCCCAGCGGATACTGCTGCTGAAGGCTCCGCTGCAACCGGCTTTCCGGCTCCATCAGCGCCCGGTGCACGTCGCGGATCATATCGTCGAAGGTCTGCAGGTTCGCCTGCTGCTTGGCGCGGTCGTAAGCGGCGAGCAGTTCCTCGACCGCCGCCAGCAGCACCGTGTCGCCGAACCGGGGCGCCAGTTCGGCAAGCTGGAAAATACGCTGCAATTCAGATTGTTCGAGTATTCCGGCAAGCGCCTCCTGCCGCTGTTCCAGAGCGGCGAACTGCGACGGCGCGCCGGATTTTTTGCGCGCGCAGAGAGCTTCGGTGAGCGCCTCCGGGGTGAAAGCGGCGAGCAGTTGCAGGAACTCCCCGGTCGGCACACCATCGGCCCGGAATTTCTCATACGCCGCGATGAACCGGTCAAAATCCTTGCCGCTGAATGGCTTGTTGAATAGATAAGGGAAATTGGCCAGACACTCCGGCAGCTCTTCCCGGCGCAGTTCGCCGAAGCCCTCCGCCAGTTCTTCGAGATCCGCCGCCGGATCGGTTCCGGCTTCGGCGTTGGAGCGGATCACAAGATCGGGGCGGGCGATCCGCCGCAGCGCCAGTTCGGCAAGACGTTCCGCCGTGTATCCGGCCTGACGCAACAGCGCCTGCCGCAGGGCGCTGTGCCGGGCGTCGTCGTCGGGGTAGAACTCCCGGCGGTAGAGGTCGTCGGCGAGTTTTTCGAGCAGTTCGGCGCAGTCGTTGTCCAGCTCTCGGCTGAACAGGATGCCGCTTTCAAAGGCGTTTTCGCGCAACACCTTCTGACAGAAGCCGTGGATGGTCGTGACCGTCGCGGCGTCGAAGTCGAAGAGCGCGGTGCGCAGCCGTTTCCGGCACTCTTCAGAAGTCAGCGTTTCAAGGGCGCGAGCGACGAGCTGCGCTTCGCGCCCCGACTCGGGCGGCAATCTCTTTTCGAGTGCGGCGAGCGTGCCGGAGAGCACCTGCCGGATGCGGCCGGCGAGTTCGGCCGCCGCGGCGCGGGTGTAGGTGACCACCAGCAGTTTTTCAATCGGGATATCCCGCTCCAGCACCGCGCGCACCACGAGATTCTGGATGTTGTAGGTCTTGCCGGTCCCGGCGGCCGCTTCGATCAGGAAGAGGCCCCGGAGCGGGCAGTTCAGCGAATCAAGCTCCTGTACCGGCGTCACTGCAGAACCTCCTGCGGCTGTTTTGGATAAATCAGATCGGCGCAACGGAACACCAGTTCGAGGAACGCCTCGTCGTTGAAATCCTCCGGCCGGAAACAGCGATGGAAACCTTCAAGGTTGTCCAGCGGGAAGTCGAAGGGGCCGGGATCGAACTTCGCCAGCGCCGCGCGGCGTTTCGCCTCCGGTTCATCCTTGGCCGAACAGGCGCTGGAGAAGTAAGCCGCCAGCGGCAGCGGACGGCTCAGGCCGTCGCGGAAAAGTTCCAGCAGCCGTCCCAGTTCCGCTTCCGCAACATCCGGTTCAAATTCCGGAAGTTCAACGACTTCTACGCTGTCCTTGATGAAGAAGCCGAGCGAGCGCGCCGGGATGTTTCCGGCATTGCGCACCGTCAGCAGCAAATGGCGCAGCCGCAGCCGCAGAAGGTGCTTCGGCGAGGAGCCGGAGCCATGCACGAAAAGCTGTGTCGTCCCGTCCGGCGACAGGAACATCGAACCGGTTACGGTGATCCCATTCGTTTCAACCGCAAAGGGTTCCGCATGGCGTTCGGTCAGCAGCGCGTATTGTTCCGGAGTCAGCGCGGCGACCTGGCGGCGGGCAGTTTCAAATTCATTCCTGCCCGCGCTGCCGAGTGGAAGCTGTCCTCCCGCCAGCATCAGCCGGTAGGCAAGCTCGCCTGACGGTCCTTCATCGGAGGAGAGCCGCCAGTCGAGCAGCCGGTCCCGCACCTGATAACTGCCTAAGCCGTCGAGGGTAAACGGTTCCTTGTCTTCGGGCGTGCAGCGGTCGGTGCGAAAACTCAGGCCGACACGGTTGCGCAGGAAGTATTCCGGGTGATTCAGGAATGCGCGTTCCAGTTCCGCAAGTTCGAGCACCGGCGGCAGCGGTTCGGGCCGGAGGGTGAAGGGGAGCCGGCTTTCCGGCTCCGCGCCGCCTGCCAGATAGCCGTGCAGCGAACGGGCGGCGCGGAAGTATTCCGGCGAATAGCAGCGCAGCTCCGCGCCGTTCGCCGGGTCGAAATAGCGGAAATTGAAGCTTTGCAGGGAGTGGCGGATCACTTCAAAATCGCGGAAACTCGCCTTCAATACGTCGATCAGGTCGGCCAGCGGCACCGCCGGAGGCCGTTCCTCAAGGGTCAGGGGATCGCTGCCGTGGTAGAACAGCATCAGAGTGCGGCGCGCCGCCAACAGGGCTTCGAGGAACAGATAGCGGTCCTCCATCTGGCGCGAGCGGTCGCCGAGCCGCCGGTCGCTCATGATGTTGAAGCCGAGCCGGATATCCCTTCGCGGGAACTCCCCCTCGTTGAGGCCAAGCAGCGCGACCGCCTGCATCGGGATGCTCCGCAGCGGCACCATCGAGCAGAAGGTGATCCCGCCGCGCAGGAAGGGCATATTGTTCTGTACGAGGCTGAAACTGTCGGACAACTGGTCGGTCACAGCCTCGAGGGGAAGCGGTTCATCGCAGTTCCCGTCGCGAGCCGCCGCCGCAAAGGCGTCGATCGTGCCGCGCAATGCGGTGATTTCCGGCAGCGACTCCTTGTCAGGGCGGAAGAAGGTATCCACGGCATTGTGAAAGAGTTGCGCCCACGCTTCGGCGGAGTGGGCGTTGCCGGTGCGTTCGCCGAGTTCCGCAAGCGAGCTTACAAACGACACGAACCGTCCGAGCAGTTCCGCATCGCTCCCCTCGGCATTGCCGCATGGCAGGTACTCCCCGTTGACCAGTTGGTCCTCCGGGGCGGTCATCGCAAAACCGAGCAGCAGCCGGTCGAAGCCGCAGCGCCAGCTGAATTCCCCGAATTCAAAGTCGCAGAAACGCCGCCGCGCCGCCGCGTCGTAGCCCCAGCGGATCGCGCTTTGCCCGACCAGTTCGCGCAAGGTTTCCATCTCCGCGTCGGCGATGCGGAACTTCTGCCGCAGGGCGGGCGTGTCGAGCAATGAAAGGATTTCGGAGGCTTCGAACCGCCCGGAAGCCTGCCGCAGCAGCTGCAGGAAAGTTTCCGCGATCAGGCTCTCCTGCCGCAGGCTGCGGTCGGAGATGCCGTAACGCCCTTCAAAGGTTTCGTCGTTGAACACCGCCCGGATGTACGGTTCATAGGCGTTGATGTCGGGAGCCATCACGATCACGTCGCGCGGCTGGACGGCGCCGTTGCTTTCGTCGAACAGGCGGATCAACTCATCTTTCAGCACTTCAAGTTCGCGCCGGATGGTGTGGCAGCTGTGGACCCGGATCGAGCGGTCGCGCCGGTAGTCGATTTTGCGGGTGCGGCCGACTTCGACATCGTCCCCGTCCGGACCGCGCCGTCGCATCCGCAGGATATCCTCCTGAATGGTCTGGAGCATGGTCGCGCCGGGGTAGGCGAGCGATTCGCTTTTCTCCGGCACGAAACTGCGGAAGAGTTCGGCCGAGCGCACCCGGGCCAGCTCCGGCAGCTCCAGCGTCTGCGCGAAGAAGCTCCGCCCCTGCGCGCCGAGGCTGGTGAGCAGCGGATTCTCCACATCGGTGTTTTCAAAGACGCCGCTGTTCTTGTCGGCGAGACGGTCGCGGAAACGCTTCTCATAGGTGTCCCAGAATTCGCGGCAGGGGTTCAGATAGAAAAGATTGACCTCGGTGATCGCGGAGAGGTGCCGCAGGAAATTCAGATAGAGCGGCGGCATGGTGCCGACCCCGAACACGCTGATCCGCACCGGCACGCGGCTCCACAGATCGCGCTCCGGCACCCGCTCGAAGAATTTGCGGAACCAGCCGTAGGGACCGGTGAACCCTTTCGCGATTTCCCGGTACAACTGCTGCTGCCACACATAACGCCCCGGTTCTTCGCCGCGCCGCCACGCTTCGAGCAGGTCGCCGCGGTAGACCTGGTACTGGTCGAACAGATCGGCGATGCGCCCGGCGAGCTGCCGCCGCTTGCGGACCGGTTCGGAGCCGGTGAGATAGCGATCCAATTCCGGCCAGCGTCCGGCGGATTCTCCGAGCAGCCGGAAGATCCGCCACGCGGCGACCTCCGGCGAAAAGATGCGGCACTCCCGGTTGAACGCCTCCAGCTCCTCGCGCGGCAGCAGTTGCCGCATGGTCTTTAAAATGAAACTCTGCAGGAACGGCATGTCGAAGTTGGCCATGATCGAGCCGTCGCGCGCCATCTCCTGCTCCAGCCAGGTGGCCATGCCCTGTGTCTGCACCACCACGGTTTCCGGCACGAAAGGATCGGGACCGGGGCGGTCGAAGATCATCCGGCGGAAGATTGCGGCGAGATCCTCAAGTTTGTTGCTGGAGTAGAGGTTGAAGTTCATTGCGTCTCCCGGAAGCGGAGCATTTCGCGGAAAGCGGCGAGCTTCTCTTCATAGCGGAGCCGCGCCGCCGCCGGGCTGGTGGAGGGAAGCGCGAGGATCGTCAGTCCGGTGCGCCCGAAAAGTTCGGGATAGTGCCGCTTCAGGAGCTTGTGCGAAGTCGAACCGTTGCAGCCGATCGCGCGAATGCCGGGACATCGCGCGAGGAGTCCGGGAATGTCGTTGGGGCGGTGTTCGCGGATTGCGGTGTCGAGGCTGCCGGGCCGCACGCCGGAGCCGACCACATCCCACAGCGCCACGCGGTTTCGCCGGAGTTCGGCAAGCCGTTCCCCGTAGGGAAGGAGGTGATCGAAGCCGAACAGCTCGCCCATGATCCGCCAGAACGCGTTGCGCGGATGCGCATAATACTGCGCCTGCCGCAGCGATTCGTCGCCCGGCAGCGAACCGAGAAACAGCAGCTCCGCATCGGGCGCCGCCGCCGGCGGAAACGAATGTTTGGTCTCTTCCATTTGGCTCCTGCTTTGCTTAACACGGTAACATACAGTCAAAGGGGATTTTTTTCAACGTTTTTCCCCGGTTTCCGGTTGAAAAAACAGGCGACGGATGGTAGAATGCAAACAGCAGGGGGAAAATCAGGAAAACGGCCAGAGGGCGACATGGTGAAAACCGGGCAGTGGAAAGTTACGGCACAGACGTTGTTTTTTCTGTTGACGCTGTCGGGGACGGGCGCTTATATTGTCGGTTCCGCCGCCGTGGCGCTTTGCGCATGGGGGATACCGGTTGACCGGGCCTTTTCCGGTGATTTTGAAGCAGCTCCACTGCTTTTGATTTTTGGGGGCGCTGGAACGGTGTTCTGCTTCCTGTGTCTGCTGGGGCTGTTTTTCCATCAGAAGTGCCGCGAAAGTCATGTCGGGCTTCTGATGCGGTGGTATGTGGTCTGGGCTTCGCTGCTGTTTCTGCTTGCGGAGGGGGGCGCATGGCTGGCGGAGTCCGGGCCGGGGATGGCAGGAGTGGCGCTTGTATTCCTTACTGTGGTTCTGCCGTTGGCGGCGCCCGGACGGCCGGATTGGAAGCACATTGCTCTGGTCTGCTGTAATTTTCTGGGATGGAGCGGGGGGATTCTGGTTCTGGCGGTGACCGGAGATTTTGCCCTTTCCGCCACAGATTTCGGTTTCATAAGCAGGATGAGCGTCTGTTACCGGTATCCGGCGGCATTCTGCTTCGGTATCCGGGATTTTTTACGGATTTCCGGCGGCGGCTGGGGTTGGTTCTTCCTGGCCGGGCTGCTGTTGCTGCAGGGCGGGTATCTGGCGAGTGCTGCGCTTTGGGCGGGGGCGGATCGGGTGAACATGCGGCGGTTGTTCGGGAAAGGTGTATTGACATTGTGGGGAGCGGTGGCTTTCTGCTGGCTGTTCTCGCTGGGAATGGCGGCGTATTCTGCACGGCAGGCGGAAGCGGCATGGCTGGCGTTGGAAAAGCGGTTCGGCAGGCCGCCGACGGTGGTGACACTGAAGCGGGAGTTTTACCGGGATAACATTCCTGATCCGGAGTTCTGGAATCGTGTGAAAAGGTTGGCAGGTGTGGCCCGCCAGTTGATTCAGGATGACAGGGAACCGTGGTATTTTATACCGGAACCGCGTTGGTTCCGGCTGTCGCCGGAAGAATTAAAGAAGCTCAGCAGCAATTTCGCCGCTTCAGAGGCATGGAACGAGTGGGTGCGGTTGTTTTCCGGAGAGCTTCCGGCGGAAGCGCTGAATTTTCAAACATCTGTACTATGCAATGAGTCCTCGGCCGCCCCGGAATTGATTCGTGCCTTTTGTAGTCTGGCACTGTGGAGAATTGCAAGTACTCCGGCAGGCGGGGATCGGGAAGGGGCATTGCAGTGTTATCGTTCCATGAAAAACGGCTGCCGATATCTTGAAAAGGCGCCGAATGTTATTTACCCGCTGGTCCGGTTTCGATGCGAAGCGCTTCGACTGGATGCGTTGGAACTGCTGTTGGAAGCGGGGACAGGTTCCGCCGATTGGCTGGAACAGGAGGCTGAGGAACTGCAGGAGCTGAGGGCGCGTAGCATTGTTGCTGAGGAACAGGGATTTTTTGCGTATGTGGCCGGGGAACTGGATGCAATGGATTCGGCGGCACATACCGGGATACCGCCGGTGACGCAACTCTCTTATCTGCCGCTTTGTCCGCGGGCTTTGAGATTTTTCTTCCCGCAGTTCCGGTGGTATTGCTCTGCGGACCGGATGGAACTGATGCGGATGTGCGATGTCCCGGCTTTCCGAAATATGCGGGGAGTGGAGGTGATTGGAAAGCCGTACATGTTCACCGGGCGGGCGGTCGTCGTAGGGGATTTCATCAGAAAGAGGTTTGCCGTATTGCAGGCTCGTTACCGGGCGATGGAAATATTGGCGGCGGCAGAGCTTCATAAACGTGAAACCGGCGTTTATCCGGAGAAAATCGAGCCGATGCCGCTTGACCCCTTTGGTGAAAAAACGTTGCGATACCGGATCGGTGATTGTCCCGTTCTGGAATCAAGCCGGCGGGCGGCCCCGGCTGACGCTGCCGGATATTCCGGTTATGAAATGCAGTATCGTAAAGTCCCCGCCGTACAGGTATGGAGCATCGGTCCCAACGGAATTGACGAGGATGGCTTGGGCGGTTACGATGAAGCTGCCCGCAGACAGTGTGATGATATCCGGGCGATTGTGAGGATCGGAAAATGAAGCGATGGTTGACAAGGTTGACTCAGTGGCGGGTATCGGCTCCGGCGGCTTTTTTCCTGCTGACTCTCTGGGGATTGGGATGGTATATCGTCTATTCGTTGTTTCTGTTTCTGCTGGTGCCGGGGTGGCTCGACTTTCTGCTGGACTGTGATGATTTGCGGCTGTTGTTGGCAGTTCCGTACTGGTGTTGGATCATTACCGGCCTGGGGGCAGTCGGGGCGATGCTGCTGTTTTTTCACAGGATTGCGCAACAGGTCTGTTCCGGTTGGCTGATGCGGTGGTGTGTGGCGTGGGGGACAGGAGTGCTGCTTGTGCTGTTGACGGCGGCGGAAAACTGGAGTACTGTTGAACCGACAGTGATCTGGCTGGCCCGCTGTTTGGTGACACTGGTGTTTCCGTTGTTGATTCAGAAAGAGTTGAACCGCCGGAGCGTTGGTCTGGTCTGCGGCAATTTCCTGTGCTGGAGCGGAGGCATGTTTCTGGTCGGTATCGTGTGGACCGGATTGTTGCTCCGGGGAGGATGGGTTTGGGAAGCGGTTGAAGTCCGGCAGAAACTTGGGACTTTCATTGAAATCGATCAGGCTGCCGCAGGTTTTCTGCGGCTTTCCGGTTCCGGATGGGCGTGGCTGCTGCTGGCCGGACTCCTGCTGCTCTTGGCCGGTTATGGATTTACTGCGGTGATTTGGGCGGAAGCGGAAGGGGTGAAGTTGCGCCGGATGTTCGGAAAAAAGGTGGTGGTGCCGTGGGGAATGGCGCTGTCCTGCTTTGTGTTTTCTCTGCTGTTGGCTTTATGGGCTTCACAGGAGAGCGAACGGGACAAAACGGCATTGGAACGGCGGTTCGGATATCCGCTGACCTCGGCCGGGTTGCGGGAAAGGTATTGCCGGAGCGGTTCTCCCGATCCGGAATTCTGGAGCAGACTGGCGATGGCGCGGGAGGAGGTCGCCCGGCAGACTGCCGGGCCGCTGGAGGAGTTCTGCAACCGGAGTCCGCGCTGGTTTCAACTGCATTCGGAGGAGTTGGAACGGCTCAGGGAGGGATTCGGCTTCTGTGAGAAACCGTTGCAGGAACTGGACCGGGCATTCGGCGGAGTCCTGCTCCGGGGGGAGCGGCGGCTCTCAGAAGAGGAGGCAGTGCAATTTGAAGATTGCTGCGGAGAAATCATCCAGTCTTATCTGCTCTGGGGCTTATGGCGGCTCCGGTCGGCGCTGGCGGAACAGGATGGTGAATCGGCGCTTGCAATTTACCGGAGAATGGAAAACTGCAATACTGTCGGTATTGTGAACTGGATATCCGGTGTGGGATGGATCAGTGGCGAGGAAAAACGGCTGGATGCTTTGGAGTTGTTGCTGGAATCCGGTTTGTGTTCTTCCGGCTGGTTGCGGCAGGAGGGGGAAAAGTTGGCGGCTTCGGAGAAGAAGATCGATGAAATAGAGGAGGAAGCGTTCTATGCCGACGTGGTTTTTATATTGGATGCTCTGGAAACGGAGGCAACTCGTGAAACAGTGAAAGCCGGATCGTTTTCATATCGAGTGGCGCAACCGGGAAAATTGCGGTTCCTTTTCCCACAGTTGTGGTGGTATTGCGCAGCGGACCGGCGGACTTTGCTGCAGGCATATAACGTTCCGGGACTGCGGGATGTGCCGGAGAAGGAGCTGGAACGAAAGCCCTATGTGATTTGCAGTATCGTACTGCCGGGGACAAACGGATACGGCAACCGGTTCCTGATGCTCAAGGCGCGCTGCCGGGCCATGCGGGCGCTGATTGCCGCCGAACTGAGCAGGCGGGAGAATGGAGCCTGGCCGGAGAAACTTGAGCCGATGCCGATTGACCCTTTCAGCGGCAAACCGTTGCTTTACCGTGCAGGAACGCAGGTATGGAGCGTCGGTCCCAACGGAATTGACGAGGATGGCTTGGGCGGTTACGATGAAGCTGTCCGCAGACAGTGTGATGATATCCGGGCGATTGTGAGGATCGGGGAATGAAGTGGCGGGTATCGGCTCCGGCGGTTTTTCTGGGGGTGACGCTGTGGGCGGTTGGCGGATATGTGGTTTTTTCCGGCATATCGTGGCTGTTTGCGCTGGGAGTACCGGTCTGGAAGATGGCCGGCTGGTGTGGCGGAGTGGTTCCGCAGCTCCTTTTCTGGTCAGGCTGCGGGCTGACGTTTTTGCTTCTTTACCTGATTCTGGCGTTTTATCAGCGGTTTTGCGGCAAAAGCAATGTGTTTCTGATCCGCTGGTGCGTATGGCTGCTGACACCGTTGTTCCTGCTGGTCGCTCTGCTGCCGGGAAAAGTGGAAACAGCGGCGGGAAGTTCGATTCTGTTTTTGGGGCTGATCCTGCCGCTGGCGGCAACGGAAAGTTTTGACAGGAAAAATATTGCGTTGATCATCGGCAATTTCCTGTGCTGGCTGTCCGGGGGAGTGATTTTGTATTGCATCTGGGATTTCATTATACAGACTGGCGGATTTCAGGAAATGTGCTTGCATGGCCCTGATGAACCGGACGTTTTCCATTGGTTCGGCATCCAGCGTTTCTGGCCGATTTACGGATATGGCTGGAGTCTGTTCGGGTTGGCCGGGCTGCTGTTCCCGGCGGGCGGATATTTCCTGACCGCTGTATTGTGGGCGAAACTGGATCAGGTGGAAGTGCGTTGCATGTTCGGCAGAGGAATATGGATGCTGTGGAGTGCGGCGTTCGGCTGCTGGCTGTTTTCGGCGGGAATGATGCTGTATGCGGAAAAGGGGGAGGCGCAGGCGCGGCAGGCGTTGGAACTGCGGTTCGGCAGGCCGCCGACTGCTGCATCGCTGAAAACGGGCTTTTACCGGGGACGTCAGCCCGATCCCGGATATTGGAAACAGATCAAGGCAATGGAAAAGCGGATCAGCGCGGAGCTTGAATGGGGTTTCGGCCGGTCGGCACGTCCGGAAACTTTGCCTACGGAAAAAAAGGAGAGGCTCAGAAAAATTTTCAGCTCTTCCGACTGGACCAGATGGGAACAGACATTTGCCGGTGCCATCCCTCTGGAAAAACTGGAGTTCAGAAAAGCCGAAGTCGGGGCTGAATATAATGATCTTGGGACTTTGTACACTTACAGCAGACTGGCTTTCCTGCGGATTCAGTCGGCAGCGGAGGAGGGAAAGGCGCAGGAGGCGCTGTACTCCTGTGAAACCATGCGGAATGTATGCCGCCATCTGGAAAATGTGGCAGGCCCCGCCTACGGCAACGCATGGATTACCTGCGGACAGCACCGGTTGGATGCGATGGAACTGCTGTTGAAGTCCGGCCTCTGCCCGGCGGAACAGCTCCGGCGGTGGGCGGTGGAACTGCGGAAGATGGAAACCTTGATTACCGTGATGGAGGAACGCCAATTATTTGCGGAAGCCGTCATCGCTCTGGATCTGTTTGATATGTTCACCGGAGAGGGCGGAATGATATCGGGGGCTGCCGGTGAGTACCGGCCGTTGCCGTACCGGACGTTGAAATTCTTTCTTCCGCAGCTCTGGTGGTATCTGACGGTGGATCGGACGATGATGCTGCAACTGTACAACGTTTCCGATCTGCGGGAGGTATCGGCGGAAAGAGTGCGGGGCGGAACGTATGTTTACAGCGGAATGTCCCTGACGCCCGGAGAAACCGTCAAGGAGAGATTTCTCCGGCTTGCGGCCCGCTGCCGGGCTGTGCGCGAGCTGACTGCCGCTGAACTGCCGCCGTTCAGCGGGCGGTGAGGATGCTGCGGGCGTGGATCAGCGCGGATTCGCCGCCGCCGAGCATCCGGGCGATTTCAAGTTCACGGCCGTTTTCGTCGAGGCGGATGCTTTCGGAGTAGGTGCGCCCCTTTTCGGTGTGCTTGACCACGCAGTAGTGGCGGTCGGCGCGCGCGGCGACCTGCGCCTGATGCGAAATGCACAGGATCTGCCGGTGGCGGCCCAGATTTTTCAGCTCGTCGCCGACCCGGTTGGCGGTTTCGCCGCCGATGTTGGAGTCGATCTCGTCGAAGACCACCACCGGGATCGCGTCGGCGTCGGCCAGCACGGTTTTCAGCGCCAGCATCAGGCGTGACAGCTCGCCGCTGGAGGCGATGCGGCGCAGCGGCTGGCTGTTCTCGCCCGCGTTGGCGGAGAACATGAATTCGATCCTGTCCATGCCGGAAGGGCAGGGCGGTATTTCCGAGAAATCGACCGCCAGGATACATCTGGCAAAACCGATCGCGCCGAGTTTGCCCTGAACTTCGCGGGCGAACTTTTCAGCGGCTTTTCTGCGGAGTTTCGACAGCGTTTCCGCTGCGGTTTTCAGCTCCGCTTCCAGCTCTTTTTCCCGCTGGTCGAACTCCTCGCGGTGTTTGCGCGCATCGGTGAAGTCTTTCAGCCGCTTCCGGGCCTCGTCGCGGGCGTCGAGCACCTGTTCGAGCGAGGGGCCGTAGCGCCGCTTCAATGTGAAGATGTCGCTCAGGCGGTTTTCGATCGCGGCGAGCGCCTCGGCGTCGAGGTCGACCCGGGACGCAAGATCGCTGATGTCGGAGGAGAGCGCATTGATCGACTCCTGAATCGTATCGCAGTCAAGCAGCAGTTTTTCGGTCAGTTTCTCGTCGATCCGCGACAGGTTCAGCAGTTGGCGGTATACGGAACCGAGCTGGTCGGCCAGAGAGTTTTCGCTTTCGGTCAGCGCGTTGGTCAGGTATCCGGCGGTTTCGAGCACCTGCCGGGAATTGGAACCGAGCTTGTGCTTGGCGGAAAGCTCCTCATCTTCGCCGGGAGCGGGATCGATCTTGTCGATATCCTCAAGCAGCAGTTCCAGGCGGCTTACTTCGGCTTCATCAGGGAGGTTGCGGTTGAATTCGTCGCGTTCCGCGCGCAGCGCCGCAAGGTCGTCACAGAGCTTCGCGCACAGTGCGCGCGGTTCATCGGTGCCCGCGTAACGGTCGAGCATGTCGAGCTGGCGGGCCGGCACCAGCAGCGAAAGCTGCTCATTGGCCCCGTGCAGGTCGATCAACTGTTCGCCGATGGAGCCGAGCAGCCGGGCGCTGACCGGAGTGTCGTTGATGAAGTTGCGCACCGAACTTGCGCCGATCACCCGGCGCAGCTGCAACTCCGGCTGGGCCGGATCGAAAGGGATCCCCGCCTCCATGAGCAGTCCGGCAATCACTTTGACCAGATGCGGGGGGACATCGAAGCAGCCGGTCACCTCGCAGCGGTCGGCTCCGGTCCGGACCACCGAACGGTCCACCCGGCCGCCGAGCAGCAGCTCGACCGCTCCCATCAGAATCGATTTGCCCGCGCCGGATTCGCCGGTGACGACGTTGAAGCCGGGGCCGAATTCGAGTTCGGCCCGTTCGATCAGGGCGTAGTTGCTGATTTTAATGAAGCTGAGCATCTTAAAACTCCGGCGCGGCCTTGCCGAACTCCTTGTTGTAGAGCTTGCGGGCGGCGCGGTCGACCGCAAGCCAGAAGGCGCGGTCGCGGTTCAGGGTGTCGCGAAGGTGCGGAACACCCGCGTAAATCTTCATGAAGCGGAACAGGTCTCGCCGGGAGATCCCGGTGTCCATCGCGGAAAAAAACAGCCCCGCCACATCCTTGACCAGATAGCGGAACGGCACCTCCTGCCGGATTTCGGCCCGGTGCAGGTCGATTACGTAGAGGTGCGGCAGCTCTTCGCCGAGTGTCGCGTTGTCGGCGAGGAAGTGGCACAAATAGCAGTCGCGGTGGTTCATCCCGTTGCGGTGCATGGTGCGCGCCATCGTCGCCAGACGGGTCAGCAATCCGAGCTTGAGCCGGAAGGCAGGCGGACGCTGCGGCCAGTCGCGGCAGAAATCTTCGAGGCTGGTCATGTTTTTGAGCTCGGCGGTGATCAGGAAGGAGTCCAGCCGGGCCGGGTCGGAACCGCGTTCGCCGAAGGCGCACGGCGTCATGGTGTCCACGCCCAGTTCGTGCAGCAGGTTCAGCGCCGCAAACTCGTTGCGCGCGCCCAGCACCGGCTGCTTGAATTGAAGCCAGTTCTTGAAAATTTCCTTCCAGCCGACGCCGTGGTGGATTTTCGCAAAATAGCCGCGTCCCTCCAGTTCGAAGCGGAAAGTGCGACGGGTTTTCACATGGCGGAACACCTCGCCCTCAATCTTCTCGACCTCTGCAAACGGATCGCGCCCCTGCCAGAGCTGTGTGAAAAACGGGTCCAGTTTAACGGTTACCGGCATGGGCGGCCTCCTCGATATAGTCGACGGCGGCTTCGGCGCGGCGGTAGAAGTCGGCTTTGGCCCCGTAGTCGATTGCAAGTTGTTTCAATTGTTCCAGCCGGCCGGGAGTGGAAAGCGCCGCCGCCAGCTCCCGGTCGAATGTTTCCTGCTCGAACGGATCGGCCGGAATCACGATGCCGCCCGATTCGGCGACGTAGTTCGCGAAACCGCAGTTGGCGGTCGCCATCACCGGAGTCCCGGCGGCAAGTGCCTCGATCAGCACGGTGCCGGTCGCCTCGTTGCGGGCCGGGTGGATCAGCAGGTCCGCCGCCAGCAGCAGCGCCCCGACGTCGTCACGCCCCCCCGCGAAGATCACCCGGTTTGAAATTCCGAGCGATGCGGCCAGTTTAGGGCAGGTATTGCCGGAGTCGCGTCCCGCGACCAGCAGCCGGGTGCGTTTTTTCAGCTCTTCCGGCAATGCGGCCACGGCGCGCAGCGACCGGTCCACCCCTTTGGTGCGGAAGCCGGAACCGACCTGAATCAGCAGAATTTCATCCGCGGAAATGCCGAATTCACGTCGCTTGGCTTCCCGGACCGGCTCCGGATGTTCCGGGCGTCTGCGGTCGGCGGGGATGCCCGGCGGCAGCAGCCGGAACCGTTCGGCGGGGGTGTGGTAAACTTGTTGAAAGTCGCGTAACTGGCCGGGCGTCAGGTAGAGGATCACGGTTTTCGCCTGCGGCGCGAAGATCGCCTCCTCGAAGGCGAGAAAGGTCCGGTAGCGCGGCAGCAGTTTGCGCACCAATGCCGGATGACGTTGCGCGGAGAGCGCGAAGCAGTTGTCGGCGGCGAAATAAAGGTCGGCGCCGGGCATCCGGTTGAAGGCGAAAAAGAGATCGGGCTTTTCTGCTTCGAACTTCCGGCGGAGCGCGGCGGCGAACCGCTTCGCACGGCCGTGGTTGCTCCAGCCGGAAACCGGCAGCAGTTCGAGCTTTACCCCGGCCGGGATCTCTCCTTCCGCCGAAATCGCGTAAACGGTGACCCGGTGGCCGCGCCGCACCGCTTCTGCGGCGATGCGCATCATATCGCGCTGGAGCCCCCCGTGCGGGAAATATTTGAAAATGCCGAATGCGAGTTTCACGGAACGCTCACTCCCCGTCAAGGTCGTCGAGCAGCAATACCCGCCGGTATTCAAACTGGTTGAGCTTGCGGCGCAGCCGCCGCCGGGCCGACAGCCGGACCGGTTTGTCGCTGCACAGCGGATTCAGTACGGTGGTCGCGTGCTGGAGGTGGCTGACGAACCGCCCCAGTTCTTCGGGGGTCACGAAACTCATCTCGTAGCCCTGTTCGACCAGCCTGCGGTGGATGGAGCGCCCGACCGGGCCGCCGTCGTCGAAGCCGCCGGGACACCGCTTCAGGAGTTCGGTGCGGTACAGCACGCAATGGGTGCGCAGATACCGCTCCTGCTTCGGTTTGATTTCCGCGCGGAACTTCTTGGCCAGCCCTTCGACGAAGCCGGCGAAACGGCGGTAATGGGTGGTGGTTTTGAGTTTCCAGCTGCCGAGTCCGGCAATCTGCGGCGAGGCGTTGATCCGGTTGACCAGGAAGTCGAGCCAGAGGTCGTTGCGGATCAGGGTATCGGTGTGCATCAGCAGCGTCAGCGGAGTGTCGACCTCCTTAAGCGCGAGATCGATCGCGCGCGCTTCCATCTGGTGGGGAGTTTCGCCGCCGACGTTGCGGCGCTCCAGCAGCCTGATCCAGCGGAGTCCGCGCAGGTATTCGAGCGATTCGTCCTGCGAATCGTTGTCCACGACGATCACCTTGTACCGTTCCGGAGCGGTGTGCATCCGGAGCAGGCGCAGACAGAGCCGCGTCAGCTCGGGAGTCTTGTAGTTCGCTATGATGACGGTAACTTCGGGTGTGCTCATGAACGCTCGCAGTTGTTGTTTTACTGTTATGCAGTTCAATATACACCCGTGAGCCCATTATTCAAGTTGCAGAAGTGTTTTCTTGCCGCGTAGTCTCCATACACTCAGGAGTGCTGCCGATCAGGCGGAGGGCGTTGGTGCGGCCGACTTTCAGCAGCTCCGCGTCGGAGAGCAGCTCCAGCGAGGCGAGGTGCTTCATGCAGAAGTCCAGCGTGACCGCCGCCGCGACCAGGCAGTTCTTGGCCGGGTTGTACAACTTTCCATCCGGCGTCAGGATCGCGTCGTTGCCGAGCACGCGGCAATGGCCGGGAGGATATCCGGCCGCCTCCGAAGCGTCGCTGGTCACGATCACCCGGTCCGCCCCCTTCACACGCAGGATCACCTTGATCAGGTCGGCGGGCAGGTGATGGCCGTCGGTGATGATCATCGCGCTCAGCCGGTCCTCGGCCAGTCCCGCCCAGATCGGGTTGCGGTGCCGGTCGAGCTGATTCGGCAGGCCGTTGCCGAGGTGGGTCAGCGCCTGCGCTCCCGCATCCGCCGCGTTCACGATGTCCGCGGTATTTGCCAGGTGGTGGCCCACGGAAACCGCGATTCCGAGTTTCCGGGCGCGGGCGATCGCCTCCGGCGCGCCCGGCGCATCGGCGCTGACGGTGATCAGCCTGACGAAGCCTTCCGCCTGTTGGTAAAGCCGTTCCACCGTTTCGGGGGAGGGGGCCTGCACCCACTCCGGGTTGTGCGAACCGATCGCGCCGCGTGCGATGAAAGGCCCTTCAAGATGGATGCCCGGAACCGCTCCGGCGAGGCCGTGCCGTTCGACCGCCCGCCGGATCAGCGGCAGGTTGCGGCGGTAGACTTCGGCCGGGGAGGTGATCAGCGTCGGCAGGAAAACGGCGGTTCCGGCGGCGAACAGCTCGTCCGCCGCCCGCAGGAACTCCGATTCGGTCAGTTCCGGATCGGAGAAGTTCACCCCGTTGTGTCCGTTGACCTGAAGATCGACCCAGCCCGGATTATTCATATTTCTTCTCCAGCAGCGACGCCGAATCGCGGTCGAGGAAGGTGGCCACGTCGGAGTGGGTGCGCAGGATCGACGACGGGCAGAGATTGGTCAGCGGCCCTTCGAGAGCGCCCCTGACCGCTTCGGCCTTGCGCTTGTCCGGCACGGTGTTGATGATCGCCTTGCTTTTCAGGATCTGGCGGCAGCTCATCGAAATCGCCCGTTCCGGCACGTCCGCCAGCGTCGGGAACCAGCCTTCGCCGAGCTGCTGCCTGCGGCACTTCTCATCGAGTTTGATCACCAGGTAGGGTTTTTCGGTATCGAAGTCCGCCGGCGGATCGTTGAACGCGATGTGACCGTTTTCGCCGATGCCGATGAACGCGACATCGATCGGATTTGCGGAAATAACCGCATCCAGTTCGGCGCAGGCCTGCTCCGGATCGGCGGCGCTGCCGTTGACCGGATGGAACGCTGCGGGCGGCACCGGCAGTTTCGACACGAAGCGGGTCCACAGATATTTGCGGAATCCCGCCGGGTGGTCCGCCGGAAGCCCGATGTATTCGTCGAGGTGGAAAATCCGGATTTTGCTCCAGTCGATTCCCGGCTCCTGCAACAGCGCCGCCAGCATTTCGAACTGACTGGCGCCGGTGGCGAGAATAATGTTCGCTTTGCCGTTGTCGGCGAGCGCCTTGCGGATTTTTTCCGCTCCCGCTTTCGCCGCCGCTGTTCCGAGTGAAACCTTGTCGTCAAAAATTTTTACCTGCATGTTTCATGTTCCTTTCAATATTAATTGTATAATCCCTTGTCAGGGGGGGAGAAGCCATGCCGCTTGGGCGGCTGGCGGGTCTGCAACCCTGCGGTTTGCAGACCTTGTGCGCTCCGGTGCCTGATTTTCAATCAGGCACCGGAGCTGGGCGCAGTAGCGTACAAGCGTCTCCGACGGGCAAGGCGCTTGCCCTTGCAACCCGACCGGCAACGTGCCGGTGCAGAGTTCCGCCGATAGAGCAAACAAACTCATAGATCCTACCCCCGGTTTTGAGATTTTTGCGCAGCAAAAAGCTCGAAACCGTACCCGGCGCCGGCACCTTGCCGGTCTGGGGGACCGGGGGGCGAAGCGCCCCCGGCCGCCGGAGGCAACCCAAAGTTGCCGGTTAGAGGTCGGCGAGGACGACGGGAACGCCGCCCCGGGCGCGGCTGCGGCTGGCGGCTTCGAGGAAGGCGATTACCTCAAGGCTTTCGGCCGGATCGATCGGGGAGACTCCGGTGCGGAAAAAGCGGTCGATCGACTGCGCCAGCGCGAACATATACGGGATGTCCGGGTTCTGCACGCTGACGATATGGCGCTTGTCGGTGGTCAGCCGTACTCCGAAGTTATTGGCTCCGACCCGGTTGCCGGCGACGAGGCCGAGGCGGCCGTCGTTCCAGCGGCCGACGACGAGATCGAACTTCCCGTTGCTTTCGGTATGGACTTCGGCACATCCTTTGCCGAGGTAGCTGTACACGATTTCGGCGGAGTGGATGCCGTACCAGAAGTAGTCCCGGTAGTCGTCGAGGATCGCCATCGGGCCGAAGCCTTCGGCGGCGGCGACGGTCTCATCCTGCGGCTTGAGTCCGGCGATCCCGGCGGCGAAGCGCATGCTCGATGCGGTCATGATCGGCACATTGTACTGTGCGGCAAGGTCGAAAAGCGTTCTGGCATCGCTGTAGGAGCAGGCGAGCGGCTTGTCGATGAAAACCGGTTTGCCGAATTTCGCAAGTACTTTGAATTGTTCAAGATGCTGTGCGCCGTCGACGCTTTCGAGCAGATAGGCGTCCAGCCCGGCGAGTTCTTCGATGGAGCTGACGATTTCGACGCCGTACTTGTCGCGGAGGTCGGCGGTGAAGCCGGCGACGCGGCTGCGGCTCAGCGAGAAGGTTTCACTGCCGCCGGGGAAGGCTTTGACGACCTTCACGCCGGGGACGTGGAATTGATCCGCCGGATCGTTGAAGCATCCGGCGAAACAGACGACATGGGAGGTGTCGAGGCCGACGAGGCCCACTTTGAGTTCCTGCATGATAAAAGTTCCTTCAGTTGAGTTCGATGCGGGGGAGGGGATTCTGGCGGTGCGCCTCTTCCATCACGTAAATCTGGCGGCGGACCTGATCGAGGGTGATGATCCGCTGTGCGCCGTTGACCAGTATGTCGTAAATGTTGTCGTAGACTCCGGCGGAAAGATCCGTGAATCCGTTGGCGTTGCTGCTCGGATCGGGGAAACTCCAGGTCTCTTCCTGCCAGTTCAGCGTTTCGGAACAGTATTGGCGGCGGTCGCTCCACGGCTTCCACAGCGTATGTTTCGGGGCGCGGGCCGGATCGAAGTATTTCCAGCGCAGCCCGGAGGGGCCTCCGGTCAGCCCGCCGAGCGTTCCCTGGATGTTGTACTGTTCGCCCTGCGGGTAAGCCTGAAAGGAGCTGACCTGAATTTCGATGGTCGGCGCACCGTCGCCGTAGAGGGTCAGCGCGCAGAAGTTGTTCGCGTCGCCGCCGAAGTCGAAGTGGTACGCCGCCATCCGGCAGAACACCTGAGGCGTGGCGTCCCCGAACAATACGAGCGCCTGATCCACCGGATGCGGGCCGGTGTTGAAGAGATTCCCGGCGCACTGGTCCTGCCGGGTCTGCCAGTCCCAGCGGCGGCCGTAGCCGGACCAGTTGCTGCGGATGCAGATGATCCGGCCCAGCACCCCCGAAGCGATCACTTCGCGGATTTTGCGGAAGTACGGATAGAAGCGGGAATTCTGGAAGGGGAAGAAAAGCTTGTCCGCTTTTTCGGCGGCTGCCGTGATCGCGTCGAATTCGGCCACTGTGGTCGCGGAGGGTTTCTCGCTGAGCACATGGAATCCCGCCTGCAATCCGGCGAGCGAGGTTTCGACGTGGAAACGGCTCGGCGTCGCGTTGACCAGCAGTTCGAAGCCGCCTGCGGCGATCAGCTCCTTTGCGTTATGGAATGTTTTGCAGCCGAAAGCCTTGACTGCGTCTTCCCGCCGGTCGTCCAGTTCGTCGGCCACCGCGACAACCTCGAATCTCGGATCAGTCTTCAGGTACCTGGCGTGGATGTCGCAGCCGCTGCGGCCGAAACCGGCGATGGCTGTTTTCACTTTCCGGTTCATGTCGTGTTCTCCTTAAGTAATTTAAGTATCCGCATCCCGGAATTCGGGATAAACCAGCAGTCCCGATTCGGCGTCCGGCGTACCGTCTAGCGTCCGTTTGAGCTTCGCCGCCGCTTCCTTGAAAAGCAGCTCCTGATCCTGCAGGAAACCGGTCACGCGAACGCCGAAGATGTCCGTGTCGAAATCATTGTCGAAGTCGCTGTAGAACAGGTTGCCGCGCCATTCGACCGGATGGAACGCGCTCCAGCGCATCAATGCGCCGGTGTGGGCGCGGGTATCGCTGACCACCAGCAGCGGACGTTCGTCCGAGAGTTTCAGGCGTTCTTCCAGCGTGGCGACCTTCTCTTTAAAGTCAGGCGGCATACGCACAACTTCGTAGAATTTGCCCGTTTCGCGGCAGGCGTCCACAAAACCCTCGCACCGGTAGCCGGTGACCAGCGAATCCGGGCGACTCTGCAGCAGTACCGGCAATGCTTCGGGATACGCCGCGATCCGGCTGCGGGTGATCTCGTAATAGGCACGGCGATGGTCGCTCGAAACATAGGGCAGGTCGGCCACCACGCGGTTGATCAATACGCTCGGCACCTGCGGCGCGATCGCCTCGATCGCCGGAAACAGCACCGCTTCGGGGCGGACCCATAGCAGGCCGTCGAATTCAAAAAGCCGCCGCCATGCGGAACGGTTTTCCAGTTCGGCGGGATTCAGAAAGACCGCATCGAATATGCTGCCGGCGTACTCCATGAATTCCGCTCCCGACACTACGCCGACCCTGAATTTCTTTTCCGCGATCGGCGCGGCGAAGGTGCCGGAACCGTGGCGGCTGACCAGAATTCCGGAACGGGTCAGTTCCTGGATCGCCCGGTCCAATGTGGCGCGGGCCACCCCGAATTCCTCCGCCAGCTCCGGACGGGAGGGCAGGGCGCTGTTTTCCGGATAGACGCCCTGCCGGATCCTGCGTTCAATCTCCCGGGCAATCTCCCGGAACGGTTGCTGTCTGACCATGGAACACTCCTCGGCGGTTAATTTTAATCTAGGTTTCTTTGTTATATTATAATTTGACTAGGCAACTATTTCAAGGGCGGAATTGGGAAAAAAGTTGTTTTTTTACAGGGAGGGGACATTCGGATTAGAAAAAAGCGGTATAACACGCTATGTTAGAGGAGTGTATTTCAGAAAGGCGGTCGCATGGCGGAGTTGGTGAATTGCCCGAATTGCGGGCTGGACTACGAAATCTATCCGGAACTGGTCGGCGTCACGCTTTGGTGTGAACGCTGCGGCTGCAGTTTTTGCGTGTCGCGCTGTCTGCCCGATTCAATCTACATGAATACCTCCGGCGGAGTGTTCCTCTACCCGGCGGCCCGGCTTGAAGAGATGCTTGAATCCGGGGAACTCTCCTGCGATGCCGTCTGCCTGTCGCCGGATTGTGTGAACTGGATGAGCTACACCGAGCTTTTCGACCGGATGCCGCTCGAAGTCGAGCTTTTGAACCTGCCGTTGCCCGTGCCGGAACCGGAGGCGGCTCCACCTGTGGCCGTTTCCCCGGAAGAACCGCCCGCCGTTGAAATGCCGGAACCGGAGGAAGAACCGGAAGAATACGCCGAACCGGAGGAGCCGCCGCGCCGCGCCTCGTCGTTCGCCGGTTTCTTTGTGCTGTTCAAGGGAGTCACTTCTCTGTTGATCCTGCTGGGACTGATCGCGGCGTTTGTGATTTTCATGCTTTACCATACCAGCGGCGAGGTGAACGACTTCATCACCAAAGAAGCCACCGTGCGCAGCATCATGGAGCGCGCCGGGCGCGAGCCGGACGGCAGGATGGTGAAGCTGCTGCTGAAGACCGCGGTGAAGGCCGATCCGGCGGAGGCGACCGCGGAATTGTTCCAGGCGGTTCGTTCGGAACGGGCCGACCTGGTGAAACTGCTGCTGGAGGCCGGCGTCACTCCGAATGCCCGCACCAAGGTCGGGATGACCGTATTGGTCGATGCGATCGGGCCGCCGCCGTCGGTGCTCGACCCGCTGACTGCTCCGGAGGGGAGCGAGGAGTGGGAAAAAAAACGCGGCGAGCTGCGGATCGGCGAATCCGAAGGCAAACTGGAGGTGATTCGCGCCCTGATCGCCGGAGGCGCCGACGTGAATCTGCAATCCTTCTATCAGAACGGGCGGCTGGTGACTCCGCTCGGCAATGCAAAAGAATTCCGGTACCGGAAAATTGAAATGATGCTCCGTGAAGCCGGAGCAAGAGAATGAAAAGGACAGGATATGGAATTGGATTACACGCTGGATGAACTCTCCAAGATGATCGATCACTCGCTGCTGCATCCGACCATGACCGATGAGGAATTGATCAAGGGGGCTGCACTGGCGGTTGATTACAACTGCGCTTCCGTCTGTATCAAACCGTATTTTGTGAAGATTATCTCCCAGTTGCTCGACGGCACCGGGATCAAAACCGGCACTGTGATCGGTTTCCCGCACGGCAACAGTTCCACCGCCGTCAAGGTCTTCGAGGCGAAGCAGGCGGTGGAGGACGGTGCCGACGAAGTGGACATGGTCATCAACATCGGCAAGGCTCGTTCGGCGGAGTGGGGATTCGTCAGCGATGAGATCGAAGCCGTGAACCGTGAAGTGACCTCCGGCGGCGCGATCCTGAAAGTGATTTTCGAAAACGATTTCCTCACCGATGCCCAGATCGAGCAGCTCTGTCTGGTCTGCAACCGGATCAGGCCCGCCTTCATCAAGACCTCCACCGGTTACGGCTTCACGAAGCGTGAAGACGGCAATTACAACTATACCGGGGCTACCGTCGAGCAACTCGCGCTGATGCGCCGCGTTTCCGATCCCGCGATCCAGATCAAGGCGGCCGGAGGCGTCCGCACGCTCGATGACCTGCTGACGGTGCGGAAGCTCGGTGTGACCCGAGTCGGAGCAACCGCAACCGCCGCGATTCTCGACGAAGCCGTCCGGCGCCTTTACGGGCAGGCCTGAAGCGGAACGCCGGGAAAACGCTGTTGCGGTGTTTGCCTGTTATTGCCAAATTGGGAGTCGGGTGGTTATTTGTAATATGTTCGTGGAAGTATTTCGGCAGAATAGTTGATTTATTTTTATTTTGGTTTATATTGAATGATAAGGCAACCAAATAAAGCAAGAGGAGGTTTTATTATGCCGTCATTCAGTAATCCGTTTGAAGGCCTTCATCATGACCGCAAGGTGACGGAGCCGGAGTTGATACGCGCGATTCGTTTTATGATTGCGTCGGAGTATGAAGCGACACAGCTTTACATGCAGCTGGCCGAATCGACCGACAACAAACTGGCCAAAGCAGTTCTGGTGGATGTGGCGGATGAGGAGCGCGTCCACGCCGGAGAATTCCTGCGGCTGTTGCATGAGCTTGCGCCTGATGAGTGCAAACACTACAAAGCCGGTGCAGGGGAGGTCGAGGAAATGATTGAGAAGTTAAAGAAGAAGTAGCCGGTTTTCAACCGGTATCTCGCCAGAGACGAACGGCGGGGAGTTCAAACTCCCTGCCGTTTTTTTCTGTCGACTAATTGCTTTCCGGAATTCGAGCCGCGGCAGGTCGGCATCAGGGCCGTCAGGATTGCCGTACCGGGACCGGAACGTGTTTCAGGCAGGGAACTTCTTGTTTCGCTATTTCAACAGTCCCGCAATGCCGGGCAGCCACATGGAGAGCGCCGGTATGAAGGTGATCAGCAGCACCGCGACGATCATCGCGATGAAAAAGGGAATCATCGGCTTCGTCACATTCGCGATCGAAGTTTTGCCGATGCCGCAGCCTAGGAAGAGACAGGAGCCCACCGGCGGAGTGCACAGCCCGATGCAGAGGTTTGCGATCATCATGATTCCGAACTGGATGTCGCTCATGCCGAGCTGACGCGCCACCGGCAGGAAAATCGGCGTGAAGATCAGCACCGCCGGAGTCATGTCCATGAAAGTTCCCACCGCCAGCAGCAACAGGTTGATGATGAGCAGCAGCACGAACCGGTTCTCCGAAACCGCCACCAGCGCCGAACTGATCGTCTGCGGAATGTTGGCGATGGTCATGATCCAGCTCATCGACGAACTTACCGCGATCAGCAGCATCACCACGGCGGTGGTGACGCCGGTCTGCCGCAGGATATCGGGAAGATCGCGCCATTTGACTTCCCGGTAGACCGCCATCGCCAGGATCAGCGAATACGCGACCGCCACCGCCGCCGCTTCCGTCGCGGTGAAGATGCCGCCGAGGATGCCGCCGATGATCACCACCATCAGGAACAAACTCAGGAAGGCGCGCCGGAAAGCGGTCCAGATCTGTCGCCGGCTGCATTTCACTCCGCCCTTGTCCCCCTTGCGGATCGCGTGGATCAGGCAGACCGTCATGATGCACAGCCCCATCACGATTCCGGGAATCACTCCGGCGATGAAGATTGCCGCGATCGAAACCGAGCCGCACGCGACCGCGTAGACAATCATGATGTTCGAGGGCGGGATGATCAGCCCCGTCGTCGCCGCCGCCGTGGTCACCGCTACACTGAAATCGCGGTCGTAGCCGTTGCGGGTCATCTCCGGCAGCATAAAGCCGCCTACGCTTGAAACCGCCGCCGTGGCGGAACCGGAAATGGAACCGAACATCATGCAGGTCAGGGTGTTCACATAGGAAAGCCCGCCCGGATAACGCCCCACGAGCGCATTGGCGAAGTCGATCAGCCGCCGCGCCATGCCGCCGCGCCCCATCAGGATGCCGGAAAGTACGAAGAACGGAATTGCCAGCAGTGAAAACGAACTCACGCCGTTCACCATCCGGTCAGCCACGATCGTTTCGCTCGAAGCCATTCCGCCGTTTGCGAAAACCGCCGCGAGCGAGGCGGTTCCGATCGCCACGCCGATCGGAACATTGCTCAGCAGCAACGCGACGAACACCAGGACAAGAACGATTGCCACTTCAGTCATGTTTCAGGTCCTCCCGGAGATTGCACACTTCAAACAACAGGATGAAAAGCCCGCTGACCGGCAGCGGCAGGTATTGAACCACGTCCGACACCTGAAGCGCCGGCAGCACATTCCAATGGTGAAGCGCCTGCATCACCAGCTTGACCCCGCCTATTTCAAAAACAATCAGGGTGAAGGCCAGCGTGACGAAATGGATGAAAAACGCCATTTTCAGCTTCATCCCGGCGGCAAAGCGATTGGTCAGAATATCGATCCCGAGGTGCGCCCGCGCTTCAAAGGCCGCTGCGATCCCGAGATAGCTGACCCAGATCAGCAGCACGCCGGCAAGCTCCTCGGTCCATTTGATCTGTGCTCCCCAAAGATAGCGCGACGCGACGCCGAGCAGCACGTCGATCACGAGGAGGGCGACAGCGGCGATCAGGCAGACGTTCAGCACGCGCAGAGCATGTTTTTTCAGGGTGTCGAGCATTATTTCACCTCCCGGATTTTGCGGATCAATTCTGCGGTTTTGCCGGTGTACGATGAATAGACCGGTTCCATTTTCGCCGCGAACTCCGCCTTGTCCACGACGATGAATTCAACTCCCAATTCTTCCGCCCGGGTCCGGGCACGCTTTTCGGCCTCCGCCCAGAGCTTGCGTTGGAAAAGGCCGGATTCGGCGGCGGCGATTTCCAGCCACTCGCGCTGCTGTTCCGACAGCGAATTCCAGGTGGCGGAGCTGACCACCAGCAGATCGGGTACCATCACATGGTCACTGAAGGTGAAAAATCTGCACACTTCCATGTGGCGGCCGGTCTCGAAGCTCGGCAGGTTGTTTTCCGCTCCGTCCACCGTGCCCTGAGACAGCGCGGTGTAAAGCTCTCCCCACGGGATCGGAGTCGGAGCGCCGCCGAAAGCGCTGACCATATCCATCGCGCTGCGGCTCTGCTGGGTGCGTATTTTCAGCCCCTTGAGATCGTCCGCCTTGCGGACGGGCTTCTTCGTCGTGTAGAAATTACGCGTCCCGGCGTCATAATAGACAAGGCCGCGCATTCCGGGGAGATGCTCGGCAAGGTCGCGGCCGATGGGGCCGTTCAGCACCTTCCAGAAGTGATCGCTGTCGCGGAACACATACGGCAGGCCGAGCACGGTGATCTCCGGTACGCTTGATTCCAGTACCGCCGTGGAGGTCTTGGAAATGTCGAGCTGCCCGTTCTGCACCTGCTTCAGACACTCCGCTTCGGAGCCGATCATGCCCGACGGGTAAATCTGTATTTCCAGCTTGCCGCCCGACAGCTTTTTGACCCGTTCCGCCATCATCACCATCGCTTCGTGCACCGGGTGGTCCGTCGGCAGCCCGTGTCCGAGCTTCAGGATCCGCGTGCCGTCCCCAGCGCCGCGCTGCGCGGAGCGCACGCACCAGGCGTACCCCAGCGACAGCACCAGCACGGCGATCAGGCCGCCGCCGAGCAGCCGCGATGTCCACTCTGAAAACAGTTTCAAGATGCTCCTCCTTATCCGGAAATTATAGAATGCAACATACAATGTTATTTAACATCATCATACTATATTAACGCCGTGTGCAAGTTTTATTGGTAAAAAACGAAAAAGAGCATGCTTGGGCTATTAATAGCCGAAATATCGATTAAGTTAGGTTAGCTACAACCAACTTAGAAAGGTATTCAAGCATGCTCACGGAAGACTATATCACCGAAGTGTATTGTTTCATAGACGACATGATGAAAGAATGTTGGAAA
>NZ_QEKH01000039.1 GCF_003096415.1 Victivallis vadensis
GCCTGGGCTTGAGGCATGGGCACTGACACACCGACTTCCACGGAAGGGCACGGAGCGGCAAAGGAATTGTATTTTCTGGAGTGCGGCGGTATATTGGAAGCGGTTGGAAGATTGGGATTCGTCGAGAGTGTGTGGATTATGGGACGGTATGCCTGGTTGAAAAAATTGGGGCAAAGCCTGCTGCGGATTGCTGTTGCATTGAGTGTGTTGCTCGGGATTCCCGCATTGCTGTACTGGTTGTGGACTCCGGGAATTGCTGAGGCGGCGGGAAAGTTCGATCAGGGTCAGAATGCCGTGTGGCTGGGACATGGATGGCTGGGAGATGACTCGTGGTTTGAACGGAATTCCCGTGAGCCGGAACTTTTTCGTAGTTCCGGAAAGCTCACGGAACTGATGCGGCAATTGCAGTCGCAGCATATCCGGTTTGTGTATCCGCATCTCTGCCCGGCGCAATTCAACGGCGCGATCGCTCCTTATGACGATGCGCAGATGGAACGTTTTCTGGATGCGGCGCAGGAGTTCGGCATTGAGGTGATTCCGTGGATCGGCGGCGTTCTGGGGGAGTCCGCGCGGCTTGAAAACTGGCGTTGGCGCGACGGTTTCGCTGCATCCGTCAAGGAGTTGCTGGAGAAGCACCCGCGTCTGGCCGGCGTTCAGGTCAATATTGAACCGCTTCCCTCCGGCAATTCCGATTTTCTGTTGCTGCTGGATGAACTGCGGCCGGTCCTGAAGGGGCGGATCCTCGGTGTAGCCGCTTATCCGCCGCCGACTCGCTGGCATCCCCATGCGGATGTCCACTGGGAGTTGCCGTATCTTGCCGAAGTTGCAAAACGTTCCGACCAGATGGCGGTGATGATGTACGATACAGCCATTAAGCTGGAAAAATTTTATATTCGATTGATGACGCAGTGGACGCGGGAATTGCAGGAAATGTCGACCGGCGGCAATTGCAAGCTGCTGCTCGGTGTGCCGGCCTATGAGGATGCGGGTTCCGGTTATCATCATCCGGAGGTGGAAAACCTGACCTCGGCGCTTGCCGGAATTCAGGCGGCGGAACCGGGAGGAAATTACATCGGTTGCGCGATCTATTGCGAATGGGAGATGACGCCGGAAAAATGGCGGATATGGAATTCGCACTTTCTTCCGCAGCCGTGATGGAAAGCTTCGTTGCGCTCGTCATACGAAATGGATGCGGACCTCTTTCATATACCGGTCGCTCAGCACGGCGCCGAGGCGTTTTATGATGTTGCGTCGCAGTTCGAGGTCGACCGGCAGGTTCGGGTCCTGATGGGCTTCGTTGATCCGTGTCCCGACCAGGAATTCGATGATGTCGTTGCGGCGCATCAGCTCCACCAGCCGACCGGCGGGGTCGAGCTTGCTGAACTCATTGTTTTCCAGATAGCGGGCGGCGCGGGTCAGGGTGAAGATGCCTTCAGTGACCAGATCGGCGCCGGGCATACGGGAAAGCGGGGGCAGGTCGCCGCTGACGGTGTCGAGGTCGATGGTCAGCGGCCGGCCGAGTTCGCGGGAGATGATTTCGGCGGAGGTGCCGCCGGAGATCACCTTCGTCCCCTCGAACTCGCGGAAGGTGCGGGCGCATTCCGCATCGCGGGCCTGATCGAACGGCGGACCGGTGAACAGCAGCATCCGGCGCGGTTTGCGGAAGTAAAGGCAGGCGCAGGAGATATCGTCGGCGGGACGCTGGCCGGGCTCGTGGGCGACGGCTTCGCGCAGGATGCGTTCGGAAAGTTCCTGTGCGCAGATATCCGGCTGGGCCGCCACCTGCTCCGCCGCATATTCTTCGACGCCGGAGCCGCGCCAGCCGAGCGGAAAACGCGGCGTGCCGAGCCCGGCCTGCGTAACCCCGTCGGAAAAGAAGAGAACCCGGTCTTCCGCCTGGGCCTGAAAGGTATAGGCGGTCATGGCGCGTTCGCGGTATTTGGGCGAGGAAAACTCCCGCCCTTCGACCGGAAACGGCCTGCCGTGCCGCAGCAGCAGGAATTCCGGATTCCCCATCTCCACAATGCGGGTCACGCCGCCGAGGCGGGTGTCGACGATGGTGAAGGTCGCGTAGCTGATCTGCCGTACCTGACAGACCGGCAGCGCATCCATGATGATTTCGGCGGAGTGGACGATCTCGCGGTCCTCCGCGCTGAACCGCAGCGCCATCGTGGTGGTCATCAAAGCGAGGATGTTCGCCTTTACTCCATGTCCCAGTCCGTCCGCCAGCACCGCCAGCAGCCGTTCTTCGGCCGGAATCCGCTTGAAGGCGACCGCATCCCCGCAGGCTTTTTCCTGAAAGTGGCAGCACTGGCTGAAGCCGGTGTCGATGAAGAGGTTGCCGGTGGTCAGATTCATAACGGCTGTTCCTCCGGCGGCGGTTCGGGCGGGATCAGGGTTTCATCGGCGTAGTCGTCGGCGATGGAACGGAGCAGGAGCTCGGTATCGGCCATCTGTTCGCCGAGGCGGCAGGCGATCTCCTGCACGGTGGCGAGGTTGCGGTCGATCACTTCCCGGGCGCGCGCGGCGATCTGTTCGCGGCGCAGTTCGGTGCTGGTCACGTCGAACATCACCGCGCCGATCACCTCGCCCGGCTCGATGTTGAAAATGTTCACGTTGAAGAGCCGCTTGCCGCACTTCAGCGAATCGCGGCGCACATCGCGGCCGCTCTGCAGAGAGGATTCAAAGAGCGCGTAAAAAGGGACGATCCGGCTCAGGTCGGCTCCTGCCAGCCCCGGGCAGGCGTCGAAGGCTTCGACCGTATCCGCACCGAACAGCTCGGCGAAATTGCGGTTGCATTCGATGATCTGGAGCTTTTTGTCGGCGATCACCACGCCGGAGGAGATGCTGCGCAGCAGCGCATTCGCCTTTTTCTGCGCCTGTTTTTTCAGGTAGGAAACGCACATTGACGGCTCGGCGTGGCCGGAGAGCAGCGCCTGCGCGAAGTTGCGGCAGGTATCGTAGCCGCAGCCGTCGCAGTTGAGTTCGTCTTCGGGACAGGTCTTGCCGATGCTCCGCAACGCGGCGACGATATCGTTTCCCGCCGGAACCGGGGCGGCGACCGCGTCGCCGGGAAATTTCGCATGGATGCTGCCGGAGGTGCTGCGTTCGCGGGGACGGTCGGGCCACCGGGTGTGGCGCAGCACCCGCAGCCGTTCGAGCAGGCCGGGGGAGTCATGTTCGGCGCAGGGGCCGTGCACACAGCCGCCGGGACAGGCGAGCATTTCGACGAAAACCGCCTCTCCTTCCGGCATCCCTTCGAGGCCGCCGAGCGCCAGTTTCAGGTTGTCCAGCCCGGTCAGCGTCGCGTAGTGGACTTCGGAACCGGCGGTTTGGAACCGGATGGTGTCGTTCATGCCGCCTTCGACCGGATACTGCGCCCCCTCCTCGGCTGCTTCGGGCACGAATCCGTCGGCGGGATCGGCGGCCAGCCGTTCGGGATCGATCGAAGCCTCGCGGAACATCTGGCGCAGTTCGGGGTAGGTGACCGCGAGATTGAGCAGCTCCGGATTGCGGTCCGCCTCATTCTTCTTGCCGATGCAGGGGCCGATGAAAACCACCCGGATCCCGTCCCCGTACCGGTCGCGCAGCATCCGGGCGTGCGCCATCAGCGGCGAGCCGACCGGTGTGATGCAGCCGGCGAGATGGGGCAGGTATTTGCGCACGAAATCCACCGCGGTCGGGCAGGCCGACGAGAGCAGCAGCCCGGCGGAGCCGCCATCCAGCTCTTTGGCGACCTGCGCCGAAACCAGTTGCGCGCCGAGCGCGGTTTCACTGACTCCGGCGAAGCCGAGCTGCTTCAGCGCCCGGATCAACTGGCCGGAGGCCACGTTCTTGAATTCGCTGACCCACGACGGCGCCAGCGAGGCGTAAACGGGAGCCGGTTCGGAGAGCAGCAGCCGCAGCCGTCCGGTGCCGTTGCGCACCTGCTTGGCCTTGACCGGGCAGACTTCGACGCATTTGCCGCAGGCGACGCAAAGCTCCGGAATCACGGCGGCGTGGCCGTCGCGGACCCGGATCGCCTTGACCGGACAGTGGCGGACGCATTTGTAACAATCCTGGCATTCGGCTTCGATGGTATAAACCGGATAGGCGTGGGTCATGGTCTACCGCTCCTTGAGTTTGGCTTCGAGGAGGTCGATCAGCGATTCGGAGTCGACCCGTTCAAAATTTTCACCGTCGATGCTGAGGTTGGGGCCGGTGCGGCACTTGCCGACGCAGCCGCGGCCGGTCAGCGTGCAGTCGATCCGGTGTCCGGCGAGATACTCCTCGATGATTTTCAAATTGCGCTTGTTGCCGCGGGCGAAACAGCTGCTGCCCATGCAGATCACGATGGTGTGCTTCATGGATTCTCCTTGCGTTCCCGGAGTTTTTCTGCGAGTTTGACCGACAGTACCGCGAGATCGCCGCCGAGGTTGACCCGTTGGCGGATGATGTGTTCGGGGAGCTGCAAAGTGTGGGCGGTGAAGTTCCAGATCGCGAGGATGCCGGAATCCACCATCAGTTCGGCGGTTTTCTGGGCGTCGTCGTCCGGCACACACAGAATGCCGATGTGGATGCCGAGGCGGCCGGTATAGTGGGCGAAATGGGAGAGGCCGAATACCGGAACTCCGTGAATCTCCAGCCCCTCCTCCACCGGGTCCGGATCGAACGCCGCGACGATTCTGACCCCGTAGGCGGCGAATCCGGAGTAACCCAGCAGCGCCCGCCCGAAGTCGCCGGTTCCGACCAGAAACGCTTCGGAGCTGTTCTTCCAGCCGAGGAAGGTTTCAATTCCGTCGATCAGCTCCTCCACCCGGAAGCCGACGCCGGGGGAGCCGACCACGCCGAGCATCTCCATGTCCTTGCGGGCGATGATCGTGTCGATGTGCAGGGCGCGGGCCAGCGCCGGGCTGGCGACCCGCAGTTGTCCTTCCGCCTGCAGCCGTTTGAGTTCCCGCAGATAGGCGGGCAGCCGCTTCAGGGCCGGTATGCTGTAAACATTGCTCTTTTTCATTTCCTCTCCCGGAAAACTTCGGAACCCTGTATAAAAAGAAGATAGCCAGTTATATCGGAAAGTCAAGCGCCAGGAAATGGCAGGCAGCGGCAAAAACATCGAAAAAAATGGAAAATTTTACTTTTGCCTCTTGCTTTTTGCCGTGAAATCGGGTATAATTATCCATGTGCTACAACGATGAAGCAGAATTGGAATCAAGAATGGTCAGGAAGAATTCAACGGTAACTCTGAAGGATATCGCGCAGGAGCTGGGGCTGTCGGTCAAAGCGGTTTCGACCGGGCTGAACGGCACCGGGCGGCTGTCGCCCGAAACCCGCAAGAAGATTCAGGAGGCCGCCCGCAGGATGGGGTACACGCCGAATGTCGCGGCCCGGTCGCTGGTCACCCACCGCAGCAGCTTTATCGGAGTGCTGGTGCCGTACCTGAACAGCAGTTTTTTCGGCAACATCATCGCCGGTATCGAGGAAGTGGCGGGAGAACACGATTTCACGTTGTTGCTCGATTCGCTGGATTGCGATGAAAACCGGCAGCGGCGGGTGCTGTCGCGGCTGATGCAGCGCAATGTGGACGGCATCATCCTGTATCCGCAGCGCCACCAGCTCGGACTGGCGGAGAGCCTGAAAGCGATCGGCGTGCCGGTGATTCAGGTGATGAACCATTTCGCCGAATTCGGCGAATACGCGGTCATGGTGGACAACCTGACCGGCGGGCGCGAAGCCACCGAGCACCTGATCGGGCTCGGCCACCGGAAAATCGGTTTTATCGGCCATGACGACGAGTCGCCCGAACTGGTCGCGCGCCATCGCGGCTTCGATGCGGCGATGCGGGCGCATCGGCTCGGAACGGAGTGCTGCTGCAAGTGTTTCATGTCGATCGAGTCCGGGCGGGAGGCGGCGCTGGAACTGCTGACGGCGCATCCCGAAGTGACCGCGCTTTTCGCCGCGTCGGATGTGGCGGCGCTGGGGGCGATCCGGGCGGCGCTGGAATTGGGGCGCAGGATTCCGGAGGAGCTGGCGATCATCGGCTTTGACGATCTGGAGATCGCGGCCAGGCAGATGGTCTATCCGTTGAGCACGATGGCGCAGCCCAAGGAGCGGATCGGGCAGTTGGCGGCCCGGATGATGCTGGACCTTTTCGCCGGGAAAACGGTGGAATCCCAGTTGCTGAACGCACCGTTGGTGGTCAGAAAGACGACAAGGAGTTAAAACGATGAAAAAGAAGCTGTTCCCGATGCTGTTGTTGCCGCTGCTGCTGGCGGCGGAGGATTTCGAGGCTTACCCGGACGCCGCGGCGCTGCGGCGGGTCTGGCTGGAGTTCGATGCGGGCAATCCCGCGCCGGAGTCGGTCGGATTCGGCACATTGAACGGCAAGGCGATGCAGGTGACGGCGGCGCGCGATTACTCTTTGCTCTACCGGGAGATGGAAAACCCGCTCGGCGCGAAGGCCGCCGGGATCAGGCTGGCCGTGAAAGGCGACGCCTCGAATCCGGCGGATGCGGTGCTGACTGTGGCGGTGCGCGCCGGCAAGGGCGGCGCCGACCTCGGCCGCATGGTGATTCCGCTGCGCTCCGGCGAGGCGCGGACGGTCACGGTTCCGGTCGCCGGGCTTGGAAAGCTGGACAAATTTGCGGTGCTGCTGATGTTCAACAAGATCGGCGGATCGTTGACGGCGGCTGTTGATGACATTGCCGTCGTCGCGGCGGAGCAGCTGGTGGTGGACGGCTTTGCGCAGGCTGCCGACAGCGCGGCGCTGCGGCAGGCGTGGCCGGGCTTCGATGCCGGGAATCCGGGACCGGAGCAAATGGAACTGGTGACCGTCGGCGGCAGGCCGGCGATGCGCTGCGTGACCGGAGGCCGGACCTATGCGGTGGTGAAGCACGCGGTGGAGAATCCGGCTCCGGGCAGGGCGTCGGGATTGCTGATCCGGCTGGCCGGCGCTCCCGGCAATGCGAAATCCGGCGTGATCGTATTCGGCGCGCGCCGCGACGAGGGGCAGCCGAACTTCGCCGAAGTGCAGATCGTGCCGGCGGAGAAGGCGGGGGAGTATGTGTTGAATTCCCCTGAATTCGCGAAGCTGGACCGGTTCCTGATCGTGATTTCATTCCACAAGACGGCAGGCCAGTTCGATGTGACGGTGGAAGAGGTGGCAGTGCAGTGCCTGCGGTAAGGTTCACTCCGAAGCGGAGGCGGAACTCCGCTTTTTCAAGGAATATCTGCTTCAACCTTGAAGCAACAAGAAAGGATGCCGACCATGAAACGACATTTTACCTTAATTGAGCTGCTCGTAGTGATAGCGATCATCGCCATTCTAGCGGGAATGCTGCTACCTGCGCTGAACCGGGCGCGGGAGAGCGCGCACGCTTCGAGCTGCCTGAGCAACCTGAAACAACTGGGCTCGGGGATGATGCTTTATGTGGATGCGAATGACGGGATGCTGCCGCCGATGAAGCGGATTGTGGATGGAAACGCCGCCTGGTGGACCGAGTATCTGATCGGAAATAAAATGATTACGGGCGGGGTGATGGGCTGTCCCTCCGTGAAGTCCGAAACGATCAATTGGAAAAACGTTTCGGAGGCTGACGCCTTTACCGGCAATGTGAATTTCGAGTGGCCGCATTATGCGTTGAATGAATCCTGCGCTCCTTATATGAACGATAACTTCGTGTCGCGGAAGCTGAGCCGGGCGAAGTCGCCGTCGATGACCCTGAGCAATGCGGATACGGCCAGCGGCAACAGCAGCGGCGGGGTGCGGATGTTCACTCCGAACCTGATCCAGCAGTACAACACGACCGGCAGTTTTTCGATCATCGACCTGCGGCACGGACAGGGAGCGAATGCGCTGTTTCTGGATGGTCACGCCGCTTCTCGGAAATCTTCGACGAAGTTGCCGATCAACTATTCGTCGGATGACAACCCCTACAAAAATGCGTTTGAAGGCGACACCCAGTCGCCGGAGCCGGGAACGCTGTGGGGTTTCTGATGAAGTTCGGTATGGTGCCGCAGGCGCTCCCGGGGAGTGACCGGGGGGAGAAGGCGGCGGTATTCAACCATAAGGATATTCGTCCGGCACTGCCGGAACCCGAAGAGTTCAACGAATTCTGGCGCAGCGGGTTGGCGGAGGTTGCGGCAGTGCCGGCGGATGTTCGCCGGAAGCGGATCGAAGCGTTGTGCGACGGTCGGCGCGAGGTGTGCCGGATCAGCTTCGCGACGGTCGGCGGCGGGCGGATCTACGGCTTCCTGACGCGTCCGGCCGGGGCGGGGCCGTTTCCGGCGCTGGTGTCGGTGCCGGGGGCGGGGCCGGGAACCGGGCCGGATGCGGAATCGGCAAACGAGGGCTTCGCGGTGTTGTACTGCAATGTGTTCCCGTATGAGACGACCGAGGATTGTGCGGAAAATGAACGGCGTTACGAGGCGTTCAACCGGGAAGGGCTGTATATTTACCGGGGCGCGGAGTCGCCGGAACGCTGCCTGATGCGTTCCGCGCTGCTCGGAATCGGGCGGGCGGTGGAGTGGTTCGCGGCCCAGCCGTTCGTGGATGCGGACCGGATCGGCGTTTTCGGTTCGAGCCAGGGCGGCGGTTTTGCGCTGATGCTGGCCGGGCTGGTGCCGCATTTCCGGGCGGCTGCGGCGAATGTGCCCGCCTTCTGCGACTTCGGCGGCGAAAAGAGCGGCTGGCCGCAGTTCCGGCGACACGGCTTCGACCGGATGCAGCTTTTCGACGCCGCGTATTTCGCGGCCCGGATTCAGTGTCCGGTGAAGATGATCGCCGGATGGCGCGACGAGGTGTGTCCGCCCGAATCGGTCTACGCCGCTTACAACTGCATCAATGCGCCGAAGGAGATCATCGACGAACCGTCGATGGCGCACGAGATATGGCCGAGCTACGGCCGTTTGCAGCAGTGGCTGAGAGAGGAATTGAAAGGATAGGCAATGGAAATTTCATTGAAACTGCTGCCGGTTTCGCCGGTCAGTTGCCGGGCGCCGGTGGATGCGCGCTATGCGTTTCGCGGCGCGGCTCCGGCGGAACTTCGCCTGACGCTGGCCGGGCGCGAGGTGATGCGGCGGAAGCCCGGCGAACCGAATGCGGCGGGGTGGTATTCCGGCGTGCGGAAGCTCGACCTGACCGGGATGGCCGGCGGGGTGGAACTGAAGTTCGAACTGCTGGATGAAGCCGGGAACACGATCGCCGCCGCCGTCCGGCCGCTTGAAGTCGTGGATTCCGAAACCCGTTCCACCGGGCGGATCGACGGCGCGTGGTGCGGGCTGTACCACTGGAGCGAGGAGGAGGGGCGGCTCTGGAACCGGGAGCTGCGGAAGTTCACCGCCGCCGACTGGCGGGAGCTGATCCGGTCGATGCACCGGATCGGGATGGATGTGGTGATCCTGCAGGAGCTGTTCCGCAATCAGGAGTATTACGGCAGGCACCGGATGCCGGAAACGGGATACCGGGGGCGGGCGTTCTATCCGTCGGAGCTGTTTCCGGGGCGGATGGAGATCGGCTGCCCCGATCCGGTCGAAGCGATCCTCTCCGCCGCCGACGAGCTGGAAATGGCGGTGCTGCCGGGGATCGGGATGTACGCATGGTTCGACTTCACGCCGGAGTCGCTCGACTGGCACTGCCGGGTGGCGCGCGAGGTGTGGAAACGCTACGGGCATCACCGTTCCTTCTACGGCTGGTATATCTCCGAGGAGGTGTTCGGCGACCTGAACCGGGGGACGAAGACGCCGGAGGAGATCGTCGCCTTTTTCCGCGGATTCGGCAAACTGCGCGACGAACTCGACCCGACGCTGCCGGTGATGCTGGCGCCGAACTGTTTCGGGGTACCCTCCGCGCTCGACAGCTGGAAGCTGCTGGCGCGCGAGCTGGATATCCTGTGCCCGTTCGGCTTCAACCGGATGCCGGAGGGGGACCTCGCGCCGGAGCAGGCGATCGCGCTGATGCAGTCGATCGCCGACGAAAACGGCGCGCATCTGTGGCTGGATATGGAAATCTTTCTCTTCAAGGAGGATATGGCCCTCTATCCGCGCCCGGTCGACGAAATCTTTTACGAGCTGGAGAACTACCGGAGCTTTGAAAAGGTGCTCTGCTACCAGTTCCCTGGCCTGTTGAACGCCCCCGGCTCCCGGCTGACTCCCGGCGGGCCGGACACCGTGAAGCTCTATTGCGACTACCGGAGGAGAATCCATGCTGACTGAGAAACTTCTGGCGATCGACCCCGTGATCATCGCCGTCTATCTGGTCGTTTCGCTGCTGCTCGGCATTTTCGGCAGCAGGCTTCTGGGGATGAACAACTCCAAAGAGGACGACTACTATCTGGCCGGGCGCAAGATGCCCGGCTGGCTGAACGGCATGAGCGTGGCGGCGACCGCGTTGAACAGCGATGTCGCGCCGCTTTACTGCGGCATCGCGGTGGTGACCGGGCTTTCCGGCTGCTGGTTCTTTCTCTCCCGCTTCGGGATGGCGCTGCTGCTGGCGGCGATCCTGTTCGCGGTGCGCTGGCGGCAGATGGGAATCAGGACCGGCCCGGAATTTTTTCATCTCCGGTTCGGTGCGGGCAACAAATTCGCGCGGGTCTATTCGTCGCTGACCTCGGTGCTGATCGGCATGGTGCCGTGGATCGGCGCGGGACTGATCGGCATCCATCTGGTCGCCGCCCCGATCTTCGGGATCGACAGCAAGGCGGTCACGCTGCTGATCGTGCTGCCGCTGCTGACCGTCTACGTGTGGACCAGCGGCCTCGCGGGCGTGCTGCTGACCGACGCGCTGCAGGGCTTCGTGATCCTCGCGGCCAATCTGGTGATGGTCGGCGCGGTGCTGTGGGCGTTCGGCGGCCCCTCCGGGCTGGCGGAGGCGGTGATGAGTGCGGCCGGGCCCGAAACCGGCGGCGCGATCCTGTCGATCCTGCCGCAGGCGGGCAATCCGGTATTAAGTCCGCTGAGCATTTTCGCATGGATGCTGATCGTGTCGGTCGGCGCGGGCAGCGCGGTCGGCGCGGACGGCCAGCGGCTCTTCTCCTGCCGCAGCAACCGCGAGGCGGCGAAGGTCGGCATCTGGGGCGAAGTGATCCTGTTCGCGATGCTGCTGATGCTGATGCTGCCCGCGATGGGGCTGCTGGCGCGCCACCCCGAGTTTTACACGGCCTCGCCTTCGGAGCGGGAGTTCGCCTACGGAAAGATGCTCTCGGAATTTCTGCCCAGAGGCGGCGTCGGCCTGACGGTCGCGGCGCTGCTGGCGGCGGTGATGAGCACGATTTCAACCCATCTCAACTACGGTTCCCAGACCTTGCTGAACGATGTGTGGCGGCCGCTGGTCGGCGAACCGAAGCCGGGCCGCGAGGTCTGGATCGGGCGGCTGCTGATGCTCGGCATCGCGGTGCTGTCGGTCGGGGTGGTGTTCGCCGCCGATTCGCTGCTCGGCATCGCGGTGGTGGTGCTCGGAGTTTTCGGCACTTCGGCGGCGTTCGGCTGGGCGCAGTGGTGGTACTGGCGGATCAATTTCAAGGGGTGGTGCGCGTCGGTGGTCGCCGGGCCGGTGGTCTACCTGATCTGCGGGCGGCTGCTGCCGCTGATCCCGTGGTGGGCCGCCGAAATCGCCAGAGGCCCCGCCGAGGCGCAGAATATGCAGCTGCTGCAGGCGGTGGTCGCGCTGGCGGTCAACACCGGCATCTGGCTCGCGGTCACCGTGCTGACCAGACCGGAGGATATGGAGGTGCTCAAGGAGTTCTATCTGCGCGCCCGTCCGATGGGATGCTGGGGGCCGGTGCGCCGCGCGCTGATCGCCGAGGGGCGGCTGCCGGAAGAACCCGCGCCGTCGCTGATCCTGCCGGGCGTCGGCGTGGCGGCGGTCGGCTTCGCGATGATCGCCGCCGGAGTATTGACCGCTTCGACGCTCTACGTCGGCAAGTACCTGGAGGCCGCATTGTGCGGCGCCGCCTGTCTGGTTGCCGGAGTGATTTTCAAAATGATTTTCAACCGTTACATTTCACGCCTGACCGTAAGTCGGGAATCATAGAAAGGATTTATTGCCATGCAGATAACCGGAACTTTCCTCGATGAGATCAGCCACGACATCCCGCACCAGAACTGGGGGCGGGCCGAGTGGGACCGCGACTTCGCGTCGATGAAGTCGATCGGCATCGACACCGTGATCCTGATCCGCTGCGGCCACCGCCGGTTCATCACCTATCCGTCCGGATACCTGATGGAGCGCGAGGGGTGTTACAGGCCGTCGACGGACCTGGTGGACCTGTTCCTCGATCTCGCCGAAAAGTATGGCATGAAGTTCTATTTCGGGCTGTACGACTCCGGCAAATACTGGCACAACCACGAGTGCGAACGCGAGATGGAGATCAGCCGCGCGGTCGCCGACGAGGTGTGGAGCCGCTACGGGGAGCGCAAGGCTTTCGGCGGTTGGTATCTGAATTTTGAAGTCAGCCGCGCCTTCGCAGGGATCACCGAGCTGTATGCCGGGATGGGGCAGTATGTGAAGCAGCTCTCCGGCAACCTGCCGACGATGATTTCGCCGTACATCGACGGCATCAAGCTCGCGGTGCCGGGCGAGGAGCTGTATAAGGAGGATTCCATCGGCATCGCCCAGCACGAGAAGGAGTGGAACGAAATCCTCAAGGGGATTCAGGGCGCGGTCGACATCGTCGCGTTTCAGGACGGCCATTGCGACTATCACGAGCTGGCCGACTACCTGCGGGTCAACAAAAAACTGACCGATCGTTATGGGATGACCAGCTGGACCAACTGCGAGAGCTTCGACCGCGATATGCCGATCCACTTCCTGCCGATCAAGTGGGACAAGATGCTGATGAAGCTGGAAGCGGCAAAGGCCGCCGGAATCGAAAAGGCGATCACCTTTGAGTTTTCACACTTCATGAGCCCGAACTCCTGCTACCGGGCCGCCGGCCATCTTTTCGACCGCTACTGCGAACACTTCAACCTGGCCGGGAGGTGACGGTGAGAAAACTTCTGTACATCACTCTGTTGAGCACGGTTCTGCCGCTGGCGCTGCCGGCGGCGGTCGAGGATTTCAAAAGCTACTCCGACACGGAGGCGCTCAGGAAGAACTGGACCGGCTTCGGCGGCGGAAACCCGGCTCCCGCAGTGGTGCTTTCCACGCTGGACGGCGTTCCGGCGATGGAGCTGACAACTGCGGGAGGCCCCGGCGACAAGGTGATCGTGCGCGAACTGGCGGTACGGCCGGGCGAACGGCTGGCCTTTACGATGCACTCCGACGCGAAGAATGCGCCGGGAGCCTACGCGTATGTCGCGCTGCGTTCCGACCGCAACGCCGGGAATCTGGTGCTGCACGATTTCAAACTCGTGCCGGGACAACCGGTCAAGGTGGAGATTCCGAACGAGGGGCGCTTCAACTGGCAGGACCATCTCGCGCTGCTGATCTGCCTGCACGACGCGGGCGCGCCGATGCGGGTCACGGTCGGCGCGATCGACCTGCCGGGAGCGGCGGCGGTACGTGAATTCCACGATACGCCGGAGGCGCGCAAGGCGCGGCGGGAAAAACTGCTGTACGGCCGCACCACTCAGATCGACACTGCGTTTCCGTACTATCACAACCGCTCCAATGAAAGCATCGCCTCGGAGCTGCGGGTCAACGGTTTTGACGGCGTCTGGTACTACACCGGCATGGATACCGGGCTGCGTTCCGGGCTGGTCGGCGAGATGCAGCGCCAGAAGCTCGGCGTCGGGCTGATGACGCTGCCGAGTCTGGTCTACTGGAGCGAGGCGCAACTGGCCGAACGGCTGCCCGCCGGCTGGCGCGACTGGCTGATCGAATTCACCGGCAGGGAGATGGACATCTACCGCTTCATCGGTTTCGTGTACCCGGAGTACAACCGGTGGTACAAAAACTACCTGAACGGCATGTTGGCCGGGCACGGCTTCGACGCATTCACTTTCGCCGAAATCATGTACCCGATCTACGACGGCCCGGAGAGGAACCCGCCGTTCTACGGCGACGTCAGCCCCGGTTTTCAGGCGGCGTTCAAGGCGGCGACCGGCAACGCGAAGTTCCCGAACTTCACCGATCCCGCCGACCCGGACTATTTCAAAACCAATACCGGACTCTACCGGCAGCTGGTCGAATACCGGGTCAAAACCATCGACGACTTCTACGACGACATCATCAACGGTCCCGGCGGGGCGCGCGAAACGGCGCCGGGGATTCTTTTCGCGACCTGGACGCTCGGCATCAACATCCCGGACGGCGTGGCGAAGCTGCGCGAATGGGAAGGCAACGATATCGTCGCGATGATCCGGCGCGTGAAGCCCGATCTGCACTTCATCCAGACCCACGCGCCCGACTGGGCGAATCCGGCGCTGCCGGGGGATTATCCGCTGGCTTACAAGCCCTTTTTCGACGCGGTGCGCACGGCGAATCCCGACGTGAAAATCGGAATGCAGGCGGACCTCGGTTCGCTCGGCCCCTCCCGCCGCGACCCGGCATGGCAGAAGCTGTTCTACGACGCATGCCGGGAGGCGGGAGTGGACACCACCACCTATTATGAATTCGGCCTGCGCTGGGAGATCTATTCGCTGCCGCCGCGCCTGTGCGAAATCCGCCGCGACGGCGACACGCTCTCGCTGGTGTTCGACCAGCGGCTCGGCGCGGAATCCGCAAAGCTGATGAAAGGGCGCGAGCTGAAGGGAAAGGAGCGTTCCTGCCGGATCGCGGAGTGCCGCTGGGACGGCAACCTGCTGCGGCTGAAGCTCGATACGCTCCCGGCAGTCGGCGAGGTGCTGACCGTGCCGGTCGGCGGTGTGGCGGACGATCCTGCGGTGCGTTTCCCCGCCTCCAACGTGGAGCCGATGCCGCGCGGCCCGGTCAACACGATCCCCGCCGGGACGGAAGTGACGCTGCCGGTGCTCGACGGCTCTTTTTGAGGTTGAAAAACGGCGTCGCCGCTTGCGATTGTACTGTTGCTCTCCTATATTACAGCAAAAACAAGGAGGAAAAATGGCAACCGTATACAATCTTGGAATCAGCGGCGCGACCTCGGCGCAGGTATTGCGCGACGAACTGCCGCAGGCATTGGAACTCAAGCCGGAGTGGGCGGTCGTGATGGCCGGCACCAACGACCGGATCAACTCTTACGCTCTGGTCCCGGCCTCGGAATACGAGGCGAACCTGCGCCGGATCGCGGAGCAGCTCGCCTCCGCCGGAATCCGCGTGATGCTGATGACACCGCCCCCGTGCATCGAGGAGTATTTGTACACCCGCCACCCGAAAGCGGCCTACGGCGGACACACTCCCGCCGACCGGCTGCTGGAGGCGGGAGCGATCGTGAAAAAGCTGGCGTCGGAGTTCAACGCCCCCTGCGTCGACGTTCATGCGGTGATCGGAACCGACCCCGCCAATCTGATCCGCACCGTCGCGAATTGCGGCCAGCCGGACGGAGTGCATCTGCTGCCGGCGGGCTATCGTGCGATCGCCGAAGCCGTCTTCGCGAAATTCCGGGAACTCGGAATCCGCCCCGCCTCCGTGGCCTGTCTCGGCGACAGCCTTACCTTCGGCCATCCGCGTGTCGAAGGCGGCACGCCGGAGAACGGGACCTATCCGGCTGTGTTGTCCGCAAAACTCACGCTCCTTTCATAGGCCAGGGGGATTTCGTTTTACAATTCTTTTACAATCATTTTGCATTCTCTTGACAACTTTTCCGTTTTTCGGGTTATCTTGAATCGTGTAAGGAGTCTGGGTGTGGAACAAGTTTGAATGGAGGGTGCGAGGATGAAAAAGCATTGGATGACCGGTGTGGGGCTGTTGCTGGGCGGGCGGTGACATTGAAGGTGGCGGCTGCCGCAGAGAAACTGGCGGACGAGTCGCGGAAAATGGAGCAGGCTTCTGCCGAACCGGCACGGTACAAACAGCTTCTCAAGGAGCTGAAGGGGCGCGCCTGTCAGGGGCGGAACAGCCGGAGTTTCCGGCAGTAGCTGGAAATTGTGCGGTAGCGGAGCTATGTTAAACCATGATGAAACTCTCTCGTGAAACATGGATTCTGCTTCTGACCGGTGCGGCGGCCGCTGCCGCGCTGGCGCTGGGCGTCGCCGCATTCCGGCTGGCCCGGCACGAGGAGGAGTTCCGCAAGGAAGAGCTGCGCTCGCTGCTGAAAAGCGAGTGCCGGTTGTTCGCGGGCCGCTGCCGTCAGGCGCTCGACGCCGAGCGACGGGAATTGGCGGAGTTGGCCGCCGGCGCTGTGCCGTCGGTGGCGGGAATCCGGGAAGCTGTCGGGAGAGAACCGCTGTTTACCGCCGGATTTCTGGCCCGGCGGGACGGCACGCTGCTGTATCCGGAGCCGGGAAGCGGTTGGGCGAGGCGGTACGGGGAGCTGTTTGCCGGGCTGGTCAGTGCGCGCGACGCGGAGAGCACACAGTTTTCCAACGTGGTGATGCCGTCCGATTCGGCACTGCTCTACCAGACGCGGACCGCGCCGAAACGGAACGACCTGCGCCGGATCGAGCCGATGGCGGGGACCCTCGGCAGTTCCCGGATGGAAAACCGCACCGATGTGCTCCGGGAAGCGGAGGCGGTCCCGGTTCCGGAGGCTGCCGCTCCCGTATCGAAGCTCAAGAGTAAAGAGCGTTCCGTCAGGCCGGCGGCTCCGGCCAAAGCTGCTCCGGCAATGGAAATGGCGGCGGACGCCGCTTCCCCGGCATCGGCGGATTCGCCGCGGATGATCACCCGCTTCGCCGCGCTGACCCGGAAACGGCGGGACGGCTTCATCCCGTGGTTCACCGACAACCGGTTTGCGCCGCTGATCTGGGCGCAGAGCCGGAACGCGCCTGACCTGATCGCCGGTTTTGAATTGGAGGACACGGTGCTGCTGTCGCGGCTGATTCCGCTGTTCCCGGAGGAGCTGCCCGGTTACTTCCGGCTCGAACTGGCGGATGCCGCCGACCGGGTGGTTTACGCTACCGGCGGCGCTTTCGCCGCCAATGAGGAAAAACGGCCGGAGCCGGTACTGGTGATGCCGTTTTCGGAACTGCTGCTGCCGAATATGCAGCTGCGGGCCTTCCTGCTGCCGGAGCTGTTGCCGACGAACTCCTTCCGGTTCGGGATGGGGCTGGCGCTGGCGGCGCTCTGTCTGATCATATTCGCCGCCGGCGGAGTCGCGTTCTATCTGACGCGGCGGGAGCTGGCGCTGGCGGGGCAGAAGAGCGGCTTTGTGTCGCAGGTGTCGCACGAGCTCAAGACGCCGCTGACCAGCATCCGCATGTACTCCGAACTGCTGCGCGATCACCTGGCGCGGCTGCCGCAGGAGAAGCGGGAGCGGTATTTGAAAGTGATCGCCGACGAGAGCGAGCGGCTGACCCGGCTGGTCGGCAATGTGCTGGATTTCGGGCGGCTCGACGAGGGGCGCAAACGCTATCATCCCGCGCCGGTCGACCTTTGCGAGCTGGCCGGAGCCACCGGGGCGCTGTGGAAGGAGCTGGCCGCCGCCGAGAATATGACCGTGGAAGTCCGGCTGCCGGAAACCGCGGCGGAGTGCGTGGTCGACCGGGATTCGCTGATGCAGGTGTTGTACAACCTTTTTTCCAACGCGCTGAAATATGCCGGGGAAGGCGGAAAGCTCGATCTGACGCTCGCAGCCCGGGCGGATGGACGCTGGACCATCGCGGTGCGGGACTACGGCCCCGGGATTCCGGCGGCGGCCGCCGAGAAGATTTTCCGGAAATTCTACCGGGTTGACAGCAGCCTGACCGCCGAAGTCTCCGGCTTCGGGCTCGGACTGGCGATCGCGCGGCAGCTGATGCGCGACCAGGGAGGCGACCTGCAGCTCGTCCGGAAATCGCCCGGCGCCGAATTTCTGATCGTTCTGCCGAAAGGAAATGCAAATGGAACCGTTTAAAATTCTGGTCGCTGAAGACGACCGCAATATCCGCTCCGGCCTGGTCGACGCGCTGGAGCTGGAGGGGTATGTGATGGAGGAAGCTGCCGCCGGCGCCGGCGCGCTGCGCAAATTCACCGCGTTCCGGCCCGATCTGGTGTTGCTCGATGTGATGATGCCGAACCTGAACGGTTACGAAGTGTGCCGCCGGATCCGCCGGAGCGATGTTGCGACTCCGATTATCATGCTGACCGCCAAGGGCGAGGAGATCGACAAGGTGCTCGGGCTGGAACTCGGAGCCGACGATTACGTGACGAAGCCCTTCGGGCTGCGCGAGCTTTCCGCCCGCATCGCGGCACAATTGCGTCGTCGCCGGGTCGAAACCGCCGCCCCGCCTCCTTCCGGCGAATTCGCCTTCGGTCCGTGGCGGGTGGATGTGAAAAAGCTCTCCGCTGAAACCGCCGGAGCCGCCGTCGAACTGACCATGCGCGAAATTGAACTGCTGCGTCTCTTTGCCGCCCATCCCGGCGAGGTGCTCGACCGGAGCTTCATCATGCGCGAAATCTGGGGCAATGCCCTGACCTCCTCGCGCACGCTCGATCAGCATCTGGTCGCATTGCGGCGTAAAATCGAACCGGAGCACCTGCCGCGCCTGATCGAAACGGTCTACGGCGTCGGTTACCGGTTCCGCCCGGAATAAATCCCCGTGCGGGAGTGATTACTGATCAGAATCCATGTACGCCTTTTTGCAGTCCTTGACGAACGTGCCGTCTTCGATCTCGCGGAAGGCCCGCTCCAATTCAGCGCGGGTGTTCATCACGATGGGGCCGGCCCATGCGATCGGTTCGTTCAGCGGCTTTGCGGAAAGCAGCAGGAAACGCACTCCCGAGCTGCCCGCCGTCAACGCCAGCTTCTCCGCCCGGTCGAAAAGCAGTGCGCGCCTGCTTTCGCAGACGGTGCCGTCCACCGCCAAAGAGCCTTGCACGATATAGATGAAAACGGTATTTTCGACCGGAGTTTCAACCTGCCACTCCCGGTCCAGTTCCAGCATCACATCCAGATAGGTGGTCTTTACGAAATTGCCCTGCATCGGGGCTTTTTTGCCTTTGTACTCGCCGGAGACGATCGCGACCCTCGCTCCGTCCTCCTCCACTTTCACGATGGCGTGCGCCTTGATGTCATTGTATGACGGCGGCGTCATCTTGTCTTTTTTCGGCAGATTGATCCACAGCTGGGCGCCGAGCATGTGTTCGGAGGGCTGCGGCATCTCCTGGTGGAGGATTCCGCCGCCTGCGGTCATCCACTGGCAGCTGCCGTCGGTGATGCTCCCTTTGTTGCCGAGGCTGTCGCCGTGTTCGATATCGCCGGAAATCAGATAGGTAACCGTTTCGATACCGCGGTGTGGGTGCCACGGAAAACCTTCAATATAATCTTCCGGGTTGCGCGAATCGAACGCATCCAGCATCAGGAACGGGTCGAAATCCCGGACATCCCGTTCTCCGATCACGCGGGTCAGTTTCACTCCGGCGCCGTCCCGGGTATGGATGCCGGTTACGACCCTGATCACTTTTCTGTTACTCATATTGCTTCCTCCTCATAATTGCGGTAACTATAGAATTCAAAATACCGCTTTCCCGGAAATATGCAAATCTGCGCCGCCTGCGAAACTCCCATCGTGCTATCCTTCAATGAGTAACATTAATAGTCGATGCGTACAAAAGAAGCCCGGCACCTGAATGCCGGGCTTTATTCCGTTGAAACCGGGATGGAGGCGTCACTGCTTTCCGGCCAGCTCCTGTACGGTCCGGTAATAGTCGAGGCGAAGTCTGGAGTTGGCGGCATTGCCCGGCAGATCCGCCTTTTTCCAGAACGCGGCGGCTTCCTGCTCGAATTTCACCGCGCCTGCCACATTGCCGAGCCGGTAGGCGATCAGGGAACGGGTGCTCAGGACAGCGGCGCGCAGGGCCGGAGCGGAATCCGGCTTCAATTGCGATTCGGCGCGGCCGGCCAGTTCAACGGCGGAACGCAGCGCCGCGGGATCATCCGGGAGCCGGTTCAGCAGCGTCCACGCCATCAGGTTGTCGGAGTCCGGATTGCCTGCTATCGCCGAACGGTAAGCCGCCAGCAGCGCCGGAATCCTCCCCGCCAGTTCCGGGTGGCGCATCGCCAGGTCGAGCGCGGCGAAGTAAAGCCGTTCCAGCTTCGGCTGCTGCCGGAGCTGGGAGTCGATCAGCTGCCACGCTTCGTCGAGCCGCCCGGAGTTTTCCAGCACGAAAAGCCGGATGCGCAAGGCGGCGGCGTTGCCCGGATCGATTTTCAGAATGGAGTTGGTGACCATTTTCATGCGCCGGTCGTTGTTTTCGCGCAGCAGCGTCTGAAGTTCATCCAGCAGCGGCGCGAGCTTCTTCTGGCGCGAGGCGTCGAAGTTGCCTTCGAGATAGTTCTGCACCATTTCCCCGAGATCGACCAGCTCCCCGCTCCAGATGATCCTGCCGGAGTCGTCCGTCACGAACGCCATCGGGTAGAGCATGCTGCCGTTCATGTAGTTCGCAGTCAGCTGCCGCTTCTGGTCCACTCCCAGCGGCAGCGTGAAATCGGGCCGGGCCTTGAGCATCTCCCGCACGTCCGCCTCCGAATCCGGGGTGACCGCCGCCAGCCGCAGCGGCCCGGCGTAACTGCGGCGCAGGTTGTTCAACAGCGTCAGCGTCTCGTCGCGGTTCGCCGCCCGGGTCAGAAAAAACACGGCCGCTTTCAGTCTGGGTTCGTTCGGCTGCGGTTTGGCGGGGGGCAGCAGCGCCAGCGGCGTTCCCTGCACCCATTTCACATTCAGCTCCTGCACCGGATCACCGGAACGCAGCGCGTAGGCGGGCAGAGCGGCGGCGGCGGTCGCCGCGGCCAGAGTCATCATCCAGAATTTTTTCATTTCTTGCTTTCCTCAGGTTCGTTTTTCTTCGGCTTCCTGCAGAAGAGAATATAGAGCGCCGGAATCACATACAGCGCCAGAATCGTCGAACTGACCAGCCCGCCGATCACCGCGATGCCGCAGCTGGCGCGCGTTTCGGAGCCGATGCCGGCGCCGAACGCCATCGGCACGATTCCGAGCACCGCCGCGATGCTGGTCATCAGGATCGGCCGGAATTTGTTCCCGACCGCCGCCAGCATCGCCTCTCGCGGCGGCAGCCCGGCCGCTTTCTGCGCTGCCAGGTCGTCCATGATCAGGATCGCGTTGTTCACCACGATGCCGATCAGCATCACGAAGCCCAGCAGCCCGAAAATCGACAGCGGAATCCCCGCCCACAGCAGCGCCAGCTCCATGCCGATCAGCGCCAGCGGCACCGTGAACATGATCAGGAACGGGCGCGTCCACGACTCCATGATCGCCGCGATCAAGAGATAGGTCAGCACGATCGCGAACACGATCGCCTGCGCGAAATCCGCAAACGCCTCGGTCATAGAGGTCACCTGTCCGCCGAACCGGATCTTATAACCGGGCGGCAGCAGCGGATTGACCGTGTCGGTCACGATGGTCACCAGATCCTGCAGGCCGATTTTCGGCGCGGGATTCGCATACACCTTCGCCACCCGCTCCCGGTCGGTGCGGTTGATCTGGATCGGCATCGTCGACGGCTGCAGCGTCGAAATCGCGTTCAAAGCCAGCGGCTTCCCCTCTTTGGAGCTGAACGCCAATGCCGGCAGCTGTTCGTATCCTTTTTTCTCATCCAGCTTGACCCGGATGTCGAAGGAGCGCGCGCCGCGCTTGTAGGTTCCCTGCTTCAGCCCCTCCACCGAACCGCGCAGCAGCGTGCCGATGGTGCTGGACGGCAGGTCGAGGTTCTGCAGCACCGCCCGGTGCGGCACGACCTTGATCTCCGGCTTGCCGACCCGCACGCTGGTGTCCACGTCGCGGGCCTTGCCGGTCAGCTTCAGGTTGTTCGCGGCGGTATTCGCAACCTGCTCGATCGTGTTCAGGTCGGAACCGACTATTTCCAACTCCAGCTGGGCTGACGAGCCGCCCGCCGAGGACGGAATGTTCACGGTCACGATGCAGTTGCTCAGCGGCTTCAGAGCTTCCCGGAACATATCGCGCAGCTCGTCGAGTGTCTGCAGCCGTTCCGTTTTGGGCTTGCAGACCACGGTGATCTCGGCCAGATAGACCCCTTCGGAGGCCTGTCCGACCGTTCCCTGCACCTTGCCGATCACGGTGGCGGTGCTGAGTACGGCCGGAAGCTGCCGAACCTGCTTCTCCACCTGAAGCGTCCGGCTCAGCGTGCTTTCCAGACTGTAATCGGTCGGGAATTCCAGCTTTATGATGAATTCGCCCTGATCGTCCTCCGGCACGAAGGTCATCCCGACCCGCGGCGCAACCCACAGGACCGAGAACAGGAAGAGCGCGAGCGCGAGCAATATGGTCACCACGCCGTGACGGCACACCAGATGCACCGAGCGATTGAACCAGCCGGCGATGAAACCGTACCCGGCGTCCCACCAGCGGTTGAAAACCTTCAGCAGCGGATTCGGCTCGGGCAGCTCCTTGCGCAGCATGATCGAAGCCAGGATCGGGGTCAGCGTGAAGCTGACGAACAGCGAAACCAGTGTCGCGATGGTCATCGTGATCGCGAACGGCACCAGGAAACGCCCCACCAGCGAGGTCATCATCGCGATCGGTCCGAACACCACCACGTTGGTCATCGCGGAGGCGAACACCGGCACCGCGACTTCACCGGCGCCGATGTCCGAAGCGGTTTTCGGATCCATCCCCTGATCGAGTTTCTTGGCGATGTTTTCGATTACCACGATGGAGTTGGTGACCAGCGTGCCGACCGATGTGCCCAGCGCCAGCAGTGTGAACATATTGAACGTGAAGCCGCACATCTGCATCACCCAGAACGACACCACGATCGACACCGGCATCGACACCGCCACGATGAAGGTCGAACGCACCTCGTGCAGGAACGCGAACAGAATCGCCGCGGTCAGGATCACCCCGATCACGATGCTGCTCCACGCATCGTCCACCGACGCCTTGATGAAACTGCCCGAATCGCGCACCCACTGCAGCTTCATGCCGGAGGGAAGCTCCCGGTCACGGTTGATCCGTTCCACTTCGGCCCGGACGCTGTCGATCACCCGGACCGCGTTGGAATCTCCCTTCTTCACGATTTTCAGGATCACGCCCGGCTGGCCGTCGTAAAAAGCCAGCGAGCGTTTCTCCTCGGACTCCATCGAAATTTTCGCGACGTCGCGCAGATAGATGCGCCGCTTCTGAAACGTGCCGATCTCCAGCGAGCCGAGATCCGCGAAATCTTTGAACTCGGAGTCATAGGTCACGTTGATCTCCTGTATCCCCTGCCGGATACGCCCGACCGGCACCTTCACATTGGCGTCGCCGAGCTTCTTCAGCACCTGCACCACGCTGAGGCCGCAGGCGGAGAGCTTCTCGGTGTCGAGGGTCACGCGCAGCTCCAGCTGTTCGCCGCCGGCGATCTGCACCTCCGCTACGCCGGAGATGGTCGAGAGCTTGTTGGCCAGCGTCTCGTCGGCGTAGTCGTAAATCGAATCGATCGGCAGGTCGCCGGTCAGCATGATTGTGATCACCGGGGTCGCGTTGGGGTCGAACTTCAGGATTTCCGGCGCTTCCGCGGCGGCGGGGAGGTCTTTTTTCACCTTGTCGATCCGTTCGCGCACATCCATCGCGGCGATGTCGACCGACTCTCCGAGCTGGAATTCCAGCAGGATCTGGCAGACATTCTCCATGCAGGTGGTTTTCATCGTCTTGAGGCCGTTGATGGTGCCGACCGCATCCTCCAGACGTTTCGCGACATCGACCTCAATCTCGGCGGGGCTGGCCCCCGGATAGACGGTGGTGACGGTCACATACGGAATCTCGACGTCCGGAAAGGAGTCCAGCCCGATCTTGTCGTAGCTGCTCAGCCCGAACAGCACCAGCACGATGATCAGACAGGTCATCGCGATGGGACGGACTACGGAAGCGTGGGATAAAAACATGTCACTGCGCCTCCTGTCCGGCGGCGGAAGCCTGCGTTTCCTCCACCTTGTCCCCCGGTTCCAGGAACGCCTGCCCTTCCGAGACGACCGGCAGCCCCTTCAGCGCCGCCGGATCGAGCAGCATCGTCCACGGTCCGTCGACGATGCCGGTCTTCACCGTCACCTCTTCGGCGGTGTTCCGCGGCGTGACCACGAAGACCGCCTTGCGGCCGCTGCCGCGCGTCAGCACCGCCTCATTGGGAATCCCCACTCCTTCGACCCGGTTCAGGATCAGGTCATAGGTATAGAGCTGGCCGCTGACGAACCCCTTGCCGGGCGGCAGCTGGATTTTCACGGTGAACGTGCGCGACAGCGCATCGACCGAAGGGCTGCGGAACGTGACCGGCAGCGTGATCTCCTCTCCCGCCACAGTCCGGATCACCCCTGTCGTCTTGCCGGGAATCACCCGGGCATAGTAGTTCGCGCTGATCATGCTGACCAGTTCGAGCCGGTCGGGATTCTCAAGCCGCAGAATCCGGCTGCCGGTCTGCACGTATTCGTCGGGATCCATGTCCTTGACCACCACCACCCCCTCGAACGGCGATTTCACAATCGAATCGGCGAGGGTTTTCCGGCAGATTTCCAGGTTCGCCTTTTCCTGATTGAGCTGGGCGAGCGCATAGTTGCTCTGCGCCTGCGTCTTCGCGATATTGGCGACCGCCTCGTCGTACTTCAGCTTGGCATTCTCGTAGGCGTCCTGCGAAATCGCGTTGGAACTTTTGAGCTGCAAGGCCCGGTCGTAATCGATTTTCGCCTTCTGCCGGACCGTTTCCGCCAGCTCCGCATTGATCCGGGCAATCTTATAGTCGGCTTCAGTGACCGCGACCTTCTCCTGCTGCGCCTTCACATTGTTTTCAAGGTTGACCCGGTCGATCTCAAAGAGCAATTGCCCCTTTTTGACCCGGTCTCCCTCGCCCACCGGAATCTGGTCGATATTCCCGCTGGTCCGGCTGGAGATGTCCGCGCTCTGCTGCGACTCCACATTCCCCTGAATCGGAATCTTCTCCACAAACTCCATCCGGCGCGGCTGCATCTTCACGATTTTGACCACCTGCGCCTGTTCCAGCTCAGCTTTCGCCATCTGCCGGTCTCCGCAGCCGGCCCCCTGCACCGCAATCAGCGCAAACGCCACCGTGACGATTAATCGATTCATCACAAGCCTCCTCTTATCATTGCCGATCGTTCCATATCATCGAACCGGAATGGCATTACAGGTGCGGAAGCCCTCTTCTCTGCCTCCGCCTTTGCCGTTTGATACCGGTATATCTATAGTGTACGGCATTTCACTGAAAATACAAGCGGAATTACTTCGGGAATCATGAATTTCCCCGGCCGTTTCCGTTTCACGGGCGGCTCAATCCCTTCCGATATCCGGGATGAAACAGTTTTTTGCAGATCCAGTAGAGGTAAAGGCCGTTGGCGGCCGCGGTGATCAGCCATGTGATCGGATAAGAGAGCATCAAATTCCCCATGGTCGGATGCAGCGGGAAAACCGTATAAACCCAGACGATGCGCAGCACGCATACGCCGAGCAGCGTGACCACCGCCGGCATCACCGAATGCTCCAGGCCCCGCAGGGCGCCGCTGATCACATCCATGGCGCCGCATAAGAAGCAGGTGGTGAAAAGAATCCTGATCCGCAGCATCCCCCATGAGATCACCGCCGGGTCCGGGTTGTAGATGGCAAGCAACTGCTTTCCCGCGAAGAAAAAGCCGTATCCCATCACCAGACAGATGCAGAATGCGCTCAACATGCAGTAGATGATGCTTTTGCGGATGCGTTCATATTGCCGTCCCCCCAGATTCTGCCCGGCAAAGCTGACCACCGTCTGGTGGAAAGCGCCGGAGCCGATATAGACGAAGCCCTCCAGGCTGATCGCCGCCGTATTGCCCGCGATCGCCAGTGAACCGAAGGAGTTCACCGAAGACTGGATCGTGATGTTGGAAAGCGAAAAGAACGCCCCCTGAATCCCCGCCGGCAAACCGATCCACAACATGCTTTTCAGGATCGCCGGATCGATCCGCAGATTGCGGAGCTTCACCCGGCAGGCGTCCCGGGAATTCATCAGGCATTTGAGCACCAGATAACCGGCGATCCCCTGCGCGATGACCGTGGCCAGCGCCACCCCGCCGACGTCCATGCCGAACACCAGCACGAAAAACAGATTCAGTCCCACATTCACCAGTCCCGCGAGCAGCAGGAAGATCAGGGGGCGGCGGGTATCCCCCACCGCCCGCAGCACGGCGCTGCCGAAGTTGTACAGCATGATGCAGGGCATCCCGGCGAAGTAGATCCACATGTAAACGCACGCTTTCGCCAGCACATTCTCCGGCGTCCCCATCAGCGTCAGCATCGGCCGCGCCAGCACGATGCCTGCGATGGCGAGGACCGCGCCGCCGGCCAGCGACAGCAGGATCGCCGTGTGAACCGTCCTGCTGATATTCTTCCGGTTCTTTGCTCCGTAGTAGTTGGCGACCAGCACGTTCGTCCCGACGGAAAGCCCCATGAACACCGTCACGATCAGCTGCGTCAGCGAGGCGGTCGCTCCCACCGCCGCCATCGCCTCATGGGGCGCATACCGGCCGATCACGACCAGATCCGCCGCATTGAACAGCAGCTGCAGAATTCCGGACAGCATCAGCGGTACGGAAAAGACCACGATTTTGCTGAACAGCGGCCCCCGGCACATGTCTATCTGGTATTTGTTTTTCGCACCGGCCATTTTATCACAATCAGGACAAATTCATTGAACTTTCACGCACTTGATAAATATAGACAACGAACCGGTAAAAGTCAATGGAACAATCTCCGCTTCACCGCCTTCCCGAAAACAGGACAACCCGGATATCCAATCTTCTTTGACATCCCGGAAAAGCATGCTGTCTTAGTTTCAATCGAAAGTCATCCGGTTCAAGGAGAATATTATGTTCCACAACAGTCTGGACATTCACGAAATCAAGGAACTCCACCTGAACACCCTCGTCTCTTTCGGCTGCGGCGCGATCCGCAAAATCGAAGAAATCGCGGCGGCACTCGAAAAACGCGGCGTCCGCAGCCTGCCCGCCGTGACCGGGCGCGGCGCCTATAAAACCACCGGGACCTGAGATTATGTCGTTTCCGCTCTTGAAAAACACCATATCAAATACGTGCTCTGCGACAAGGTGACTTCCGATCCGACCACGGCGCAGATCGACGAAGCCGCGCTGATGACCGGACTTTTCGAAAAACAGACCCGTTTCGTCAGCATCGACGCCGTTAACCACAGTGTGGAAGCCGTGACCAGCGCCATCGCCAGTCCGCTTTCGATCACCCCTCGCACGCGAAGCCATCGTCCTGGTCGCCCAGTTCCTGCCAGCTGCCCTGAAAGATCCGAAAGACCTGACCGCACGTTACTATCTGCTCTATGCCTCCATGCTGCTTCCGGCGGTTATCAAGCATATATCCGGTAAGGGCAGTTGTGCTGTCCGACGTGCTCGTATCGATCGTTCCCGGTCAGAAAGGCGATCCGGCGGAAGCTGAATCAGCCGCAAAGGGAGTTGAAAAATGGCTCATCGCCAGCGGCGCGCCGGAAAAACTGGCCGATGAAGGCTTCTCCGCCGCCGATATCGACAAACTGACGGAGCTTGCTTTTACCACGCCATCGCTCAACTTCCTGCTTTCGCTGGCCCCCGACAAAGCCGACCGCGCCGCCGTCAGGCAAATCTATGCGGATTCATTGACGCCGCTCAACAAATAACGCCGTGTGCAAGTTTCCTGAACCGGGATTTCGCTTCTTGGGAGCGAGCGGGGCGCCCTGTCCGTCGGAGATAGTGTGTGCTATGCGCCTGCCGCGACTGCGGCATGGCTGAGACTTGCCTCCGGCGGCCGGGTGCGCTTCGCCCCCCGGTCCCCCTGACCGGCAAGGTGCCGAAACCGGGGTATTATCTATCAATTTATCGGCTCTATCGGCAGTATTTGCCACCGGGTGCTGCCCGGTCGTGATCCAACGGCGAAAGTATTGGCCGCCGAAAGGCCAGTTGTGTGCAGTGTTTTTCTTTTGTAATTTCTGTTTATTTCCGGCGGCAGACCGGTAAATTAGCCTGTCACGGGGGATATTTTGGCTTTTTTTCTATCCGGGGCTTGACATTTGGGACAAAATCGATCATAATATTGGTAACTTAAAGGTTTAATCTATTTTTATGAGTATCTGTGAAATTGCAAAAAAATTCAATGTTTCTTCGGTGACGGTGAGCAATGCGCTGAATCACCGCAAGGGGGTTGCGGAAAAACTCGCGAAGGAGATTCGCGCCTATGCCGAGGCGGTGGGGTATCGGCCGAACTATATGGCGCGTTCGCTGCTGAGCGGGCGCACCGGCATTGTCGGCATCTGTCTTTGCGTGCCGCCGTCAACGCCGTGGTATGGGGAATTGCTCTGCCGTCTGCAGTTGCAGCTCTCCGAGGCGAATCTCTACGCGATCACGATCGTGCTGGACCCGTTCCGGCGGGATGCCCGCGACCGGAACGAGAGCTGGGCGCTGAATTTTTTCAACCAGATCAAGGCGGAAGCGGTGCTGCTGGGGCCGTGCGACCATTCCCGCTATCAGGTGGTTTCGCAGGAGTATGTGGCGACTGAAAAGCTGATCATTTTCGACAGCGTCGATCAGCTGCCCTGCTCGCATCTGATGCTCGATCTGGTCGGGGGAACGCAACAGGCCATGCAGTACCTGTGTGAAATGGGGCACCGCCGGATCGGTTATCTGGGGCTGAATGCGTTCGACCTCGACAATCCTTCTCCGTATACGCGCTTTTCCGCATACCGCAGCTTTCTGGAAAGCCGGAATGTTACGTTTGATCCGGCGGTCGTGATTCCGGCCAACGGCTCGGTGCCGACGCCGGAGACCGGGGAGCTTCTGGAAAAAGTGCTGCGCACGGAACAGCGCCCGACCGCTTTCCTGTGCCACAACGACAACTACGCGATGCTGGCGCTGAAGGTTGCCGGCCGGCTTGGGCTCCGGGTGCCGGAGCAGCTCTCGCTGATCGGTTTCGATGACCAGACCGGAGCGTGGCTGACTACCCCTGAGCTGACGACGGTGCGGTTCAACCTTGAAAATTACGTCGCGGAGATCGTCCACATGACGACCGCCATTGTCGATAAGAATTCGTCGGGCCGGTATTCCTACTGCGAAAAGGCGGAGTTGGTGGTCCGGGGCAGCGTGGCGGAAAATATGGATCGTTTTTAACGGAAAATGTCCGGAGAAACCTCCGGCGGCAAAGGCAACGGTAGAAGTTATGAGTCAGATGTCACTGAGAGTCACCCCCGCCATCTGGGAGCCGGAAACGGAGTTTTCAAGTTTCCTGGCCCGGCTGAACCGGCTTCAGGCGCTTGATGAAGTGGCGTTGCTGACCGGTGATATTCATGTCGCGCCTTCTTTGGAGAAAATGACTGTCCGGGCCGGTATTTTGAAAAAGCGTATTTCGGCTTTGGAGGCCGCCGGTTACCATGCGGGAATCAATATTTTGTGCACCCTTGGACATGCCGCCGAGGACCGGAAAGGTGCGGGATCGCTCACTGGCGAACTGTTTATGGATATCGACGGAAATTCCAGTCCGGGCAATTTCTGCCCGCAGGGGGAAACCTGGAGAAATTCTTACCTGAAACCGGTTTACCGGATGCTTGCGGAAGCAGGGCCGGAATTCATCTGGATCGACGATGATTTGCGTTTGCACAATCATGGAGCCGCTTCTTACGGCTGTTTCTGTGACGGCTGTTTCCGGAAGCTGTCGGAATACTTCGGTTTTCATGGGAGCCGCCGGGAATTCGCCGGTTTCTTCGATCGCGGCTCCGCAGAGGAGTTGCGGGAGCGCCGTTTGAAGATGCTGGAGTGGAACCGGCAGGTGCTGGCTTCGGCTTTTATCTTTATCCGGCAAACGGTTCATGAGGTGAATCCGGATATCATCCTCGGCAAGATGGACTGCCTCGACCTGTGGGAGTCCGACAGGAGGCGGCAGGCGTCTCTGCTGGGCGGGGAAGGCGGCGGCTCCGTGTGGTGGCGTCCCGGCGGCGGAGCCTATTGCGACACTGATCTGGAAGAACTGATCCGGAAAGCCGACACCATCGCGGCGGAGGCGGCGATGCTGCCCCCGGAGGTGACGGTCATTCAGAGCGAGCTGGAGAATTTCCCTTATTCGCGGCTGCAGAAAAGCACGTCGTTTACCGCTCTGGAGACCTCGCTTTACTGTGCGGCGGGCTGTACCGGGACCGCCCTGAACCTTCTGGGGGACCCCGCTTCCGCGCCGCCCGAGTGCTATGAACCTTACCTGCTTGAACTGAAGGAACAGCGCTGGTTCAACGACAAAATAGTCCGCCTGAACCGCGGCCGTCCTCTCCGGGGAATCTGGTTTGGAAAGGATAAGGATTATTTTCTGGGCGCCGAAACGGATTTCCTCCGGGGCGGCGGATTTCCCGTCGCCGGAAACGACGTTTCCCGCGGTTTTCAGGCGCTGGGGCTGCCGTATGCGTATGCCCCGGAACATGCGCTTTGCGGCGCTTTGTCCGGCCGTGAGGCCCGCGCTCTTTCCGATGAGGCTGTTTTGCAGGTACTTTCCACCGGCGGATATCTTGACGCCGATGCCGTCCGGGTGCTGATTGAGCGCGGTTACGGCGGGCTGATCGGATTCAGCATCGGGAAAATCTTCGATGCGGATGCGTTGGAAGAGTCCGTCGCCCATCCCCTGAATCCCGCTCTGTTCCGTCGGAACATCCGGCAGAGCTTCTGGGGCGGCCGCGCGACGGAATTCATCCCGCAGGCAGCCGGGGCGGAAATCCTTTCTAGGCTCGTCGACTACGCGGGAAATGAGATTGCCCCGTGTTGCTCCGGTACATTCACAAACGCTTTGGGCGGAAGGGTGGCCGTCGCGGGGTACGGGGCGTGGAATCTTCTCGGCCATGAGTTCAAATACCGGCAGATTCATGCGGTTTTCCGCTGGCTCGCCGCCGACGCGCTGGACGCGGAGGTCCCGGAATGTCGGGTGCGGACCAAAGTGTATGCCCGTGCCGGCGAGGGAAGCGGCGTCACCGCCGCCGTTTTCAATTGGTCGCTGGAACCGGCGGAGAACCTGACGGTCCGGCTGCGCACGGCGCAGGACAAAGCCCTGCTGGTTCGGAACCGGCAGGCGGAGAGCATGGTTTCGGCAGTCGGCAGGAATGGTGATTTTGCGGACTTTCAGATTCCGGTCAACGCGTTGGAACTTGTGTATCTTGATACATCGCGTGAATCATTTTGCGGATTTACTTAAAGGTTTAATTTGTAAGCGGGCGATATTTGCGGAATGTGGAAACAACTGAAAAGGAAAGGTAAGAAAAGATGAAAAGTGTTTGCCGGAAATTCAATTTACTTGTGAATGAAATCGGGAGAATTTATAATTTTTTTTCACATCTCTTTCGTGGAGGGGAGGGCGTACATGGTCCGGCGGCGTCCCGCCAGTTTACCCTTATTGAGCTGCTCGTGAACACAACTTGTAAAATATACAATCAGTCCACGGCTGCCGCTCTGCGTAAAAGAGAGGGGCACGGGGGAGAGAAAGCGGCGGTCAGCACCGCGTCTCTTCCCGTACCAAGCATCCCCAACTTTTCACATATTTCCTGCAGGCTCTCACGCCTCCGCCAGTGCTCTGCAAGCGGCAAGTCGGAGCAAAAACGTGAAGTTGCCTTTCCGCAGAAAAGCTGGAAGACAACTTCACGTTATTGCGGATTTTCTTCCTCCGCCGAGCGACCGCGCCTCCGCCTGTCGACCGCCCCGTACCCGGCACCGGCACCTTGCCGGACGCAGGGGGCGCGGCACGAGGCGGATACGCCCCCCGCATACCGCCATATAAGGCTGTTTACCTTGATTGAACTGCTCGTTGTGATAGCGATCATCGCGATTCTGGCGGGAATGCTGCTGCCGGCGCTGAACAAGGCGCGGGAGTCGGCCCATGCGACGAAATGCCTGAGCAACCTGAAGCAGGTCGGCAGCAGTATGACGCTCTATATCAGTGATTACAACACGGTGCCGCCTTTCAACTGGAGCAATCCGGAAGATGGGGGGACGCCTTTCAGCGAAGACAGCAACTGGGTGATCTTCCTGGCGCCCTACATGAGCAGCGGAATCCCGAATGATAATGCGTATCAGCACAGGCTGCCGGTGGTCTGGTGTCCGAAGGACCGGATGAGGCCATTCGGGGCGGGCAACGGGAACGTGTTGAGTTCCTATGCGTGGGCGCAGAACGATGAAGCAGCAAAGCTGGAGGATAAATATTGGGGAAATACTTATTGCGGCAGATTTGAGGGCGGCTCATTTTCAATCAATAATTGGGCTGGAACGATCGACCGGCTGCGCGATTTCCCGAACCGGATCATTCTGCGCGAGCGGGTCAATGCGACTCTGCCGGACGAAACGGGCGCTCCCCACCAGCCGGTGCAGGGGGAATACGGCACCACCCATTGTCTGTTCGCGGACATGCACGTGCAGAAAGTGAAAGCCTATCTGAAATGGTAATCGGCGGGAAGATGAGGAAACACGTGAAAAAAGACGGAAAATTTTATGGATTGCTCGGCAGCCTGCTGCTGGGCTGCGTTCTCGGCGCGGCGGAGATTCCGCAGGCGGCGGTGCCGTTCACGGAGGAGCCGCCGGAAATCGACGGAATCTTCGATGAAACCGAATGGAAGGCAAGCTGCGTTCTGAAGCAGGTCACGCCGCTCGGCAGCCGGAAAAGCGACGGGATTGCGACGGAATTTTATTTGAAGTACGACCGGGATCACCTTTATGTCGCGGCGGTCTGCTTCGATCCGTCCGGCAGGGGGCCGGAGGCGTATCCGCGGCCGTGGAACGACGCCTTCTTCGACAATGACGACACTGTGCAGGTGGTGCTGGGCGTCGCCGACCCGGAAATCGCGGTGCGCGGCAAAGTGAATGTCGGCGGTTATGAAGGGGCGCTGGACAACGAATTCACCGCCGCGGATTTCTACTACACATACAGTGTGAATGCGGTGAATGCGCAGCAGCGGCAGTTCAACGAGGCGCCGCAGGAAAAGCCGCTTTTCCGCTCCGCCGTTTCGCCGTTTTCCGATGGCCGCTGGGTGGTGGAGATGGCGATTCCCTTTTCCGGCTGCGGGCTTGAGCCGGCGGCAAACCGGAAGGTGTTCGCGAATTTCTTCCGCCACCGCGCTCCGGTGATGTACGGCTGGCACCTGCCTGCATTCGGCGGCTACAATCCGATGCCGCTCGGGGAAATCTCCTTCCTGCCGCCGGGCGGGGCGGGATCGCAGGAAGCCGTTCCGGCGGCTGCGGAAAAACAGGCCATCCGGAAAGCGTGCCGCGCTTTTATCGGCTACGGGCCGCTGGACGGGGGGATTCTCGGCGTGGCGGAGATCGACGGAGAGTTTGGAGAACTGACCGGAGTATTGGAAGTTGACGGCTTCCCGGCGATTCGGGAGAAGCTGGAGTTCAACGGCATGTTCGACCGTGACAGCAATCCGCTGGCGACCCGTCAGGCGATCGTGAAATGCGAATTGCCGGAGGGGGACCAGCCGGAACGGCGGGTGAAATTCTCCGTCCGTGACGCTTCCGGCAAAGTCGTCGCTGAAATCGAACGGCAGTGCGCCGCCGCGAAGATGCCGGAGTGGCTGAATACCGATGCGGGCCGGGAGTATGTCGACGAAAAGATTCCGCGCCCGTGGACGAAGCCGCGGATCGCCGGAAACACGGTCGAGTTGCTGGATAAAAAGATCATCCTCGGTGAGAACGCCTTCCCGGCGGCGGTGGAGCGCACCGGCTCGGAGAGCCGGATTCTGGCCGCGCCGCCGCTGATTCAGGTCGTGGCGGAGGGGCGCGAGCAGGTCTTTACATTCGGTGAGCTTCAGGTGAAGCCGCGCGGCAATCAGGTCGTGGCGGAAGCCGCGGCGACAGGCGGGGCGTGGAGGCTGCGGATTCTGAATCAGATCGACTTCGACGGCTTTATGGAGATCAAATTTTCACTGTCCGGCAAAGAGTTGAAGAAAGTCGACCGGCTCTCGGTGCTGTTGCCGCTGGACCGGAAGATCGTGAAATTCCTGCTGCCGGGCGCTTCCGTCCAGCGGGCCGGAGAGCTGACCGGAGCCGGTTACCGCAACCGTGCCGCCAATCTTTGGATCGGCAATCAGGAGGAGGGACTGGCATTCTCCTTCGACCGCAATCCGTTCCGCTCCGGAGACTTGCGCCGTCAGGTCGAGGTGGTGCAGAACGAAGACGGCGATTTCCTGAAACTCAATCTGGCGGATGGGGCAGGGCAGTTGCGGGAGGACGAGGAGATTTTCCGTTTCTTTTTGCAGCCGACGCCGACCAAACCGTATCCGGCCCGCCCGGTGCGCGGCTGGGTCACATGGCAGTGGGAGGGGTGGAGCCGCTGGCACGGTTATCCCGACCTCTCCAAAATCGACGAGGTCAGAAAACAGGTCAGGGATTTGGCCGCCAAAGGGAAGAAGCTGACCCTCTACTGCTGCCAGGGCTTGCAGGAGGATGCTCCGCCGATGCGGCAGTTCCGGGAAAACCTCGCTTTGCAGCCGGCGTGGCGTTACTACTTCTGGCAGGGGAAGAACTGCTTTGCCACCTGCAAACGGGGGCCGGAGGGGGACCTGCAGCTCCACAACTACCGGAAACTTATTGCGGAAACCGGCATCCGCGGCCTGATGAGCGACGGCCTTTCGGTGCCGTGGGGCGACAGCAATCCGCTGCACGGCGAATCCTGCGGCGCGATGACGAAGCTTTCGATGGACCGCGAGATTCAGAGCCGCGTGGTCAAGCAGCGGGAGTTCCTGAAACGCATCCGCGGCCTGTTCGATGCGACCGGGGAGGAGTTCTGTCTGGTCGCCCACACCGGAGGCGGGATCGACGTGAACACGCTGAGCTTTTTCGACAGTTACTTCGAGGGGGAGCAGCTGATGCGCTACCGGCGCGGCTACTATCCGAGCGAAGCGATGTTTTCCATCGGATATTCCGGGCTGGCGTGGGGCTGGAGGACCATCTACTGGCCGAAGCAGCTCCACAACTACGACGGGCTGGATACGGCGCTGGCCTATGCGCTGCTGTTCAACAGCGAATATTACACCAGTGACGACGTCGATCCGGTCAATATCGACGTGGAGCTTCTGGAGCGCTTTGCCAAACCCGGCAACACCTTCCACCCGTTCTGGCGGAAACATGAGAAGATCGGCTTTGAATCCGCGAATTGCTACGCCTCCTTATATTACGGCCCCGATGAGTCGCTGGCGGTGGTGAGCAACCTGCGGTACGGGAAAAATCCGTACCGGCTCGACCTGTCGCGGCTCTACCCCGGCCGGGAGATTGAAGTGTACGACTATCTGCGGAAAATCCCGGTGGATTCCGCCGTGGTGGAGGATACGCTGGAGCCGTTCAGCTGCCGGCTGCTGACGGTTCGCCCGAAGCCGGCGACCGCTGCGGCTGCCGAGTTGCCGAAGCAGGAGGCCGGAAGCGAAGCGCAATGGCGGATTTCCGGCGGCAGCCGGGGGCAGGATGGCGTGATTGCGTTGAAAGCGGTGCCGGGAGCCCCGGCTTCCCGCGCGGAATTGCGGAATTTCACGTTCGGCAGAGAGCTTTCCGTCTGCATCGAATTTGTTGCCGACGGCAGGGTTGGAGTGGAGTTCGGCGGCATCGACTTCATCCGCGACAACGGCTGGCTCTTTTATAATGAGAACGGCGAGGAGCCGGCCGGAGTCGTGAACCGTTTCGCCGCCGCCCGCGACGGCTGGAACCGGCTGGTCCTGACCGTCCGCGACGGGCGGCTGAACGTGCATTTGAACAACAAACTTCTGGTCTATGACAAAAAGCTGGACTTGAAGTCGGAAAACAACCATCTGGCCTTCCGCACCTGGCACGACAACACCCTCTCTTTCCGGCTCATCCACGCCCGGAACTTTGTCGCGGAGGACCCTCCCGGGGCGGAAGGGTTTGATATCGCGGACCAGAGCCGTGAATGGGAGTTCGGCAATGCCGCGGAGGCAAAGGCGGCCGGGAACCGGCTTCTGCTGCGCGCGTCGCCGGAAAAAGGACTGGCCGTCGCCGATTTCAAACGCTGTTTCCGGAAAGACCTCTATCTGGAAATGAAAGTCAGGCTCCCGGAGCGTTTCAACTTCGTAATGGGCAATATCACGCTCAGCTACGGCGGAGGCTTCCCCGGCTGGGGATGGCTGGTGCGCGGGCTTACCGATCCCTATTCGCGCGGCTGGGTCTTTCAGCAGGTCCCGCTGGCCGGGAAAGAGTATAAGCCGCTGGTGATCAATCTGCGCGATGGTGTGCTGAATGTCCTTTACGACGGCAAGGTCGTCGTGAAAAATCTGACGGCGGCGCTCCCGGAAGGGCCGAACAGCCTGTCGGTCCAGACCTGGCACGACGATGTGATCGACGCCGAAATCGTGGAACTTTCCACCCGGCCGCGCCGATTCGATGCGAAACAGATTCATCCGATCCGGGAGTGAAGATGAAGCCGCTGACTTTCTGGAATAAAATCGGCTACGGCGCCGGGGCGTTGACCGAGAACAACGTGCAGAACGTGGTGAACATCATGCTGCCGCTGATCATGTTCAACTATATGGGGGTGAGTCCGATCCTGCTCGGTTACGTGTTCGCGATCGCGCGGCTCTGGGATACGGTCACCGATCCCCTGATGGGGTATCTGAGCGACCGGACCCGTTCCCGCTTCGGCAAGCGCAAGCCGTACATCCTGGTCGGCGCGGTGATGAGCGCGTTCTCCTTCTGGCTGATCTGGATGTTCCCGGAGGGAAAGTCGCAGATGTGGTACTTCTGGTACCTGACCGCGACCTGCCTTCTGTTCTACACGTCGACGACCCTGTTCTGCGTTCCTTACATCAGTATGGGCTATGAGCTTTCGATGGACTACAACGAGCGGACGAGGGTAATGGGCTACCGTTCGTTCTTCGTGAACTGCGGCGCTTTCATCCTGCCGTGGATGTACTGGTTTACGGAGCGGAGCTGGTTCGACACTCCGTTGCAGGGAATGCGCTGCTTGAGCGTGATCAGCGGCGTGATTTTCATCCTGTTCGCGCTGGGGCCGCTGCTGCTGACGCCGACGGTGTCCAGCCGGAAGGAGGATATGGAGCGGCGGGGCGAAAGAGAGCGGTATGAACGGATCGGCGTCATGGATATCTTCACCGCGTTCCGGGTCAGGCCCTTTCTGATTCTGGTCGTCGTGCTGGCGTTGAGCGTATTCGGATTGTTCCTCGTGCTGTCGTTCGGTTTGAATCTGCTGATCTATTACGGCTGCGGCGGCGACAAGGAGTTCGCTTCCCGCCTCGCCGGGATCGGCGGGCTGGTTTCCGCCGGAAGCTGCATCGCGGCGATTCCGGTTGTGAATTTCGTGTCGAAAAAGCTCGGCAAGAGCCGCGCCCTGATGCTGTTCCTGCTGCTGGGGGCGCTCGGCAATCTGTCGATTCTGGTGCTGATCACTCCGGCGATGCCGTATTTGTCGGTTCTTCAGCCGATTCTGGGGGCGGTGGGGATATCGGCGATGTGGATGCTGATTTCCGCGATGGTGTCGGATTCGTGCGATTATGACGAATTGTACAATCATCGCAGGCGCGAGGGGATCTTCGGCGCGATCATCAGCTGGACCTGCAAACTCGGCTACGTGCTGTGCAGCATTGGCGGCGGCTATTTCCTGGTCTGGTCCGGCTTTGAATTGGAGCTTGGCGGCGGACAGCAGCCGGGAACCTTCTGGAATATGCGGCTGATGATGTCCTGTATTCCGGCGGCGGGGCTGGTGCTGGCGGCGTGTACGCTGTACTTCTATCCCCTGAGCCGGGAGCGGATGCTTGAGATCAGAGACGCTTTGGAAAAGCGGAAAACAAAAGATGAAAGAGAATGAATGTGACTGAATTGCTTGCATGTCCGGGAATGTCGGGCGAAATCTGGCCCGATTCCGCAGGAATCCCCATCAACGCCCACGGCGGCGGGATATTAAAGGAAGGAAACCTGTTCTACTGGTACGGCGAACACAAAGTGGCCGGGAAGCGTGGAAATCTGGCCTGGGTCGGCGTGCATGTCTACATTTCGGATGATCTGGTGCATTGGCGCGACGCGGGAATCGCGTTCGATATCCGCGACGGCGGACCGTTGCGGCCGGGATGTGTGATTGAACGCCCCAAAGTGGTGCGCAATCCGGCGGGAAAATTCGTGATGTGGTTCCATCTGGAACGGGACTGCACCTACTCCGACGCCCGGCAGGCCGTCGCCGTTGCCGACCGGCCGGAAGGTCCGTTCCGGCTGCTCTGGCACGGGCGTCCGAATCCGGGTGTCTGGCCGCAGAATACGCCGCCTGAATTGAAAGAACCGGCACGGATTGAAGCGGCATGCCGGGAGATGCCGACGCTTCCTTATGACGCCAATCCGCTGACGCCGCAGCTCAGCGTGCTGGGGATGGATCTCGAAACGGGGCAGCAGAGCCGCGATATGACGGTATTCGTCGATGACGACCGGACAGCTTATGTGGTGTACGCTTCGGAAAAAAACAGCACGATCCATCTCGCCGAACTGGACGGCGGTTACACCGGCTTTACCGGACGCTACTGGCGGCTGTTTCCGTGGCGCTGGATGGAGGCTCCCGTACTGTTCAAGCGGAACGGAAAGTACTATTTCATCGGTTCCGGCTGTACCGGCTGGGCGCCCAATGCCGCCCGCAGCGCCGTTGCCGAGCGTCTGACCGGGCCGTGGACCGAACTGGGCAATCCGGCGGTTGATGCCGGAGGCGACACCACCTACGGAGCACAGGGAACCTTTGCTCTGCAGCTGGCGCCGGACCAAATCATCTTCATGGCCGACCGCTGGAATCCGGAAAACGCAATCGACGGCCGCTACCTCTGGCTTCCCGTGGAATGGAATGGAGAACGCCCGATCCTGAAAGCACCGGTGTAATCTTTGTTTCCGGCGGTTCGATGTGCTTCGTCCAGTCACTGAAGCCGATGTTCGGTCCCGCCCCGGCCTGTTGGCGTTCGTGATCCGGCAGTGACGGCGTGCAGCCGCGACAGACTATATCATTGATATGGGATCGCGTAACCCCCTTGG
>NZ_QEKH01000040.1 GCF_003096415.1 Victivallis vadensis
ATTCCCTTTATGTTGAGATTTTGAGTTACTCAAAATAAAAGGCAGATGCAACCTTGTCAAACAACACATCCCATCACAAAATTTGGGACATTATCAACTTTTTTTCATTCCGGCACTGGAAAAAGCGCGAGACCGGTGTATTTATATAGATGAAAGGGTTTCCCTCGTCAGGGGAAAGAACGTCGGAATCCGAAAGATGAATGGTCGGACCGTTGCTGTATTGCGGTTCGTTATGTTTTTATGACATCTTTATAAGAGAAAAACTGAGAATTATCGGAAAAAAAATTTGCAATCACAAATTTTTTAGGTAATTTATCTATCAGGGGTGGGGAGACGGGGATTCCGCCGGACCGCTTATGGAGATGGGGGAAGTGACAGAACAGGGGGCAGAGCAGGTGTCTATGGACATGGAAGATGCTGTAATCCGGACCGAAAATTTGTCGAAAACGTACAAACGCTGGTTCCGGCCGGGGACGTGTGCGCTCAATGATTTGACCATTACGGTTCCGAAGGGGTCTATTTTCGGTTTCCTTGGTCCGAATGGCGCCGGCAAGACCACCACCATCAAGATTCTGATGGATTTGATCAAATGCACTGCGGGTAAGGCTTATGTGCTCGGCAAGCCCTCCTATGACGTCGATGTCAAGGCTAAGATCGGGTTTCTGCCGGATTCTCCGGCATTCAGCCCGCAACTGACCGCTTATGAATTTTTGAACATCTGTGCGAAGCTGCTGCGCCTGCCGTCGGAAGTCCGTCCCGGGCGGATCGAAGAGGTGCTCTCGGATGTCAAGATGGCGGATCACGCCAGAGACAAGATCGGTTCGTTTTCGCGCGGCATGCTGCAGCGCGTCGGCGTCGCCCAGGCGCTGCTCAACAAACCGGAACTGCTGATCCTCGACGAGCCTCTGCTGGGGCTGGACCCGTTCGGGCGTCAGGAGTTCAAGAATATCATCCTCAGCCAGCGTGAACGCGGAACCAGTGTGTTTTTCAGCAGCCACATCCTTTCCGATGTCGAGGAAATTTGCGACCGGATCGCGATTCTGAACAAGGGCCGGCTGCTCTGCACCGGCCGTCTCGACGAACTCCTCAGCGCGAACGGCGCCACGGTGACGATTGCTCCGGGACACGACGATATTCTGAAGGATCTGATCACGACCGCTTCCGGCACCTCCAGGCAGCCGGATGGCGCGTGGGTGCTGAACTTCGAGCACTTGGAGAGCGTCAAGCCCAGGCTTGACGAACTCGCCGGGAGTTTCCCCGAGGCGGTGAAAGTCTCGGCGGGTCATGAGAAGCTCGAAGACTTTTTCTTCCGCTGCCTTGAAAATGACCGGAGCAAGGCGGCGATGGATGACGAGGCGAAGTAGGCACACAACTCCGGTATGACAATATTAAAATATATTTTTGAATTCCTACAACTAAAGAAAGGAAGGTTACATGAACGAAATTTTTGCAATTGCCGGGAGCACATGGCGTAATGTCCTGCGGCTCAAAGTCGTGTATTTTCTGGTGTTCTGCGTCTGGGTGCTGGTCGCGTGCGCGCTCAACTATGACGTGCTCTCGCTCGGGCTGGAAAAGGAACTCCTGATCGACGCATCTCTGATGCTGAACACGATTACCGCGGTGCTGATCGTTCTGTCGTTGACGTTCGAGATTCCCAAGGAACTCAAGGACGGCGTCGCATCGAGCATGCTCTCCAAGCCGTTGGGCCGCACCCACTACCTGATCGGCAAGATGCTCGGCAACATGGTGATCGGATTCGTGCTCTGTGCGCTGGTCGCCGCCGGCTCTTTCCTGATTTTCCGGGTTTCGTTCAATGACACGGTCGGCCAGACGATGCTCCAGAGCCAGGTCCTGGTGATTCTGTCGGTGATTCCGATGTCGGCGCTCGCGGTGCTGTTCGCGGTGGCGCTGCCGGAAATCGTCGCTCCGATCGTGACGGTTCTGGTGATCTGGTTTTCGCATTCGATGGGGTTGCTGTCGAATCTGCCGGTGATCTACGGCGGAATCCTGCCGGACCTCGAACTCTTCAACTTCAAGGCGAGCGCGGTCTACCAGACGGTGATTCCGTGGTCCTATGTGGTTCTGGTGACGCTCTGGGGAATCTGCTATGCGGTTTTCGCGGCGTCTCTCGCCAGCCTGATTTTCAGCCGCAAGGACATCCGCTAACTATCAGCAAAGGGATCATAATTCAATGAAAAAAGGTACGATTATTCATGTTGTGGTGATGGTTGTCGCGGTGATCGCGGGCACCATGTTGGCGATCAAGTTGAACAACGATCAGCGTGCTCTGATTCCGGAAAAGGCCGAACTGGCGGCGATTCCGGTCGGCGGCTTCCACAAGTTCGCCGCTGACGTCGAGTGGATGCTTTTTGTGAACTATATGGGTTCGCTGAGCACGGTCGACGAGAGCAATGTCGAAGATGTGATCGGCCGTCTGGAGCGTCTGATCGCTCTCGACCCGAATCTCGACAAGCTCTATAAGGATGGCGTTTCCTCGATCGCGATCCAGGACCCGGAGAAGTCTATCGAGCTGCTGAAGAAGGCCTGCAACAACTCCCAGCTGCAGAACAATTCCGAAATCCCGTTCTACACCGGTTTTGTGATGGTTCAGCATCTGAAGCCCGCCAACTACAAGGAAGCGGTCGATTACTTCAAGATGGCGGCGGAGCGTTCCGGCGGTCTGCAGGAGATGAAGCGCCATTACTGGGGCTACTACTACCGCACCCGCGCCAAGCTCCTGGCGCAGGCCGAGAACATGGACGAACGCCTCGCTCTGGCGGAAATCCTTTACAATGAACTTCAGTCGGAGCGCTTCACCGGCAGCGCCGGCGCCGCCGGTATGGATGGTTCCTCCATCGATATCAAGGATCGGCTGTTCCGGGCCCTGAAGGACATCAAGACTCCGTCGGAGGACTACACCCCGACCAAGCAGGTGCTGGACCGCGCTTCCGAAATCTCGCAGAAGGTTTTTGCGGACGCCCATCTCTGCTTGAACTGCATCCAGCCCTACGGCCCCGGCGAATCGTTCTGCACTGCTTGCGGAACCGCCGTCCAGGTCTGGGGACAGTGCAACAAGTGCCACAAGACCATCGCCGGTGCGAAGTATTGCCCCTACTGCGGAACTGCTGCAGCGACGAAGTGAGGCAAGCCTGTGCAGAGGCGTTTGAAAATCAAGAAAACCGCCGTCCTGGGGACGGCGGTTTTTGTCGTTGCATTGGGCGGTTACGTGCTGTCGGATGCAATTCTGCAGCAGAATACGCTCCAGCTGGCGAAGTCGTCGGAGCGTGAAGGCGAATACGCCCATCTGGTCAGCTGGCTGCCGCAGGATGCGAAGCTGGCGATCGAATACCGGGCGAAGTACCTCTTCTACCAGACCCGGATGAACCGGGCCAGGAAGCTGGATGCGAAGGTTGAGGCCATCTTCACGTTTGCCGATTACATCAAGGTCAAGGACCCCAAAGGCAGCGATGAGATGATGGTCAGTCTCGTGACCAACCCGGAATACAAGGATTCCCGCCGCGCGTACCGCGCCTATGCGTTTTTGCTTCTGAACGACAAGAGCCGTCATCCGGTTCAGATCAGGGAGTTTCATGACTATATGAAAACCCTGAAATGGGAGGAGGATATCTACTATGCCTGGGAAGAAGGCCAGAAGCGGCTGAATGCGATGCGTGCGAAGGATGCGGTCTATCTGGATTTCTATGCTCCGCTGCTGGAGAATCCGAAGCCGTACACCAACTATGATCGTTTCTATACGGACATCGAGCGCCGCGCTCCGAAGGTGGAGGGCAAGCAGGAGCTGGCCGAGCGGGCGGCCCGGATCAAGGCGGACAACAAGGCCGGCAAACGCTGGCTTTCGCAGGATTTGCTGCGCGCGCCGCTGGAATACCGGGAACGGTATCAGGATGTCAAACAGAGCATCGCCGAAGCCGGGACTCCGGAGGAGCTGGTTTCCGCGCTGACTTCGCTGGCGGTGCTGACGCGCGGCAAGGATGACGCCGAGAGCAACGCCACATTCGACCGGCTGCTGGATACTCCGGAGTTGAAAAACGCTTCCAATGCCTATCTGCCATTGTCGAACCTGCTTTTGTACAAGAAAAGCAAACGGCAGCTGTCGGTGGAGCAGTATCACAAGGTTCTGGAGGGAATCAAGGACCCGAGGAACCTCTATCTGGCGTGGGAAGCCGGCTATCAGCAGCTGCTGAACGAGAAGGCCGCGCCGAAGGTGATGATGGAGTATCTTGCGCCGCTTCTGGACCAGGAGATCAAGTACCGGGATTACGCGTTGCTGTTCCGCGAGATCGCGAAGCAGGCGGAGGCGCTCAAGGATGCCGACAAGGCGGCGCGCGCCAACCGGTTCCTGCAGCGGGTTCAGGACATCTATATGCCGTCAGTGGTGATGGATGATGAAAATTTCAACAGATTGAATTGACGGAGAGAGACAATGTGGGCTGTGACTGAATTGTCTTTGCGGCGGATGCGCGAAGGCACATTTTATCTGCTGATCCTGATCGGCATTGTGGTCTGCGTGCTGGCCGACTCCGCCGATCCGATTTCGGGGCAGGTCGCCAAGGAGTCGCTGTTCGCGTATGCGTTGAGCGGCGAATCGGTGAACGTTCCGCCGATCACCGCCGGGAGCTGCGTGGCGATGCTGATCTGCATTCTGCTGGGGGTATTTTTCGGTTCGTCCGAAATTCCCGGTGATATGAACAGCGGGCTGGTGATGGTGCTGCTGTCCAAGCCGATCAGCCGGGCGCGCTATCTGTTCGGGAAATATCTGGCGACGCTGATCATCTCCGTCGGAATTTTCGTGGTGATTGAAATTGCGTTGATCATTTCGCATTTCGTGCTGGGGACGGGCGGAGCTTCCGACTATTCGTTCCGGCAGATTCTGCGGCAGATGATTCCGCCGCTGATGCTGGTGCCGCTGATTTCGATTACGATCGCGTTTTCAACGCTGGCCGGTTCGATGGGAGCGATGATCTGCACGACGGTCTATTTGCTGTTTTCGGCGGTGATGTCCTTCATGCCGCTGACGCTGGCGCTGTTTCCGAAGGATATGATTCCGGGGCTGGGGCCGGTGCTGACGGTCCTTCACTATTTCTTCCCGAATCTGTTGTTCTATATCCAGGACAGTGTGAACGGAACCTTCCTGATCCTGTCGCTTCTGGTGTACACGGTATCGGTGTCGGCGCTGTTTCTGCTGCTGGCGCTGCTGCGGATTCGCCGCATGGATCTGTCGCCGCTGCACTGAGGTGCGGATTCTGGATCTGTGAGGGAGGCTTCGGCCTCCCTTTTTTATTCCTGGGGGATACGCATCCTCCGGTCCCTGTTTAAAAACAACAGTATTATTTTTCAAATTTCTTTATTTCCCTATTGACATCGCGTTTCTTTTGTGTCATAATATAATTGCAATAACGTTATTGCAGTATTTGGCAATTCTTCGGCACGGGGGACGGTATGGTCAGATTGAAAGATATTGCGCAGGCGGCGGGAGTTTCTCCCGGCACCGTTTCGGCGGCGCTCGGCGGCATCGGCCGGGTCAGCCCGGAGACGCGCGAAGCGATCCGCAAACTGGCCGTGGAAATGGATTACCGTCCCAGTTCGGCCGCGCGGGTGCTGCGCAATAAGCCCACGGTCGACGCGGGTATGCTGATCGCGGACGGGCAGGATATGCTGGTCAGGGATTTCATCAGGTGGTGCGAAAAGTTTCATCTCCGGCACCAGCTTGAATTGATCAGCAGCAGCGCCCGGCTGGCCCCGTCGCTGCTGGCGGACAACTTCGCGGCGGGCTGTCTGCATGTCGGATATCTCGGCGAGGCGGTCCGGGAGTTTCTGGCGAAGAATCCGAACTATCCGTTCGTGGCGATCAATGAGCAGCATACCTTCTGCGTGCGCAGCAATTTTGTTTCCGGCGCCCGTCAGGCGATTCAATATCTGGCCGCGCTCGGCCACCGCAATTTCTGCCTTACCGTCGGGGACCGGGAATACGATCTTCACCGCCAGCTCCGGCAGGGGCTTGACGAGGCGCTACGGGAATTCCATTTCGATCAGGAGCCGCTGCGGCAGGAGATGGAGGTCAAGGGGATTCCCCATGTCGAGGTGATGCAGCGGTGTGTGGAAATGGCCCGCGCCACTTTGCGCCGGACGCCGCGGCCGACCGCTTTTTTCTGTTGCGGCATGCTGGAGGCGCGTTCGCTGATCTACGCGGCGCTGGAAATGGGATTGGTCGTTCCCCGCGATCTGAGCATTATCGCAGTGGGATATCCCAAAGACGCCGAGGATACTTATCCGGCGGTTACTTCTCTGGGGCATGATTTCGAGCAGCAGATTACGCAGGCGATGTTGCTGCTGCAGCGTCGCATTGCCGGCATGGAACTCGAATCGCAGGATATTCTGGTGGATACCAGATTGGAGATTCGGAGTTCCACCGCCAAACTTGGCGGCGCATAATAGAAAGTATGTTAAGCGGGCGGCAAGGTGCCGCTGCCGGGTGCGCACGCCAATGCCCCTTGCGGGGGGCGTGCGGGCAACCAGTACAGGCAAGCATGGTTGGTTTCCATGGCCATTTACGCGGCGCACAACAAGCGCGGTCAGCGCCGCGAACGAATGTGAGGGAATTACTTGCGGCAGCAAGTAACGAGGAACGATAGTGACGAAGCCGAACGTAGTGAGCGAAGCCCCCCTGGCGTAGCCCGCAACGCGGGCGGTGAAGGGGTTGGCCGCCGCAGGCGGACAAGTAAGCGGCAAAGCCGCGCCCGCGAATGGGAGTGCTTCGCAAGTCAACGGGAGTCCCGAGGCGAGCGAGGAGGTCCGGACGGGCGATCGTGCACGCCGTAGGCGGGCGGGCCTTGAAAAAGGCCCTCCGGAGCCATCCGCAGATGATGTGACGTTCAGTTTGTGGCCGGTAACGATACGGAAAGGTCAATCAACCTTATGAGTAAGTACATGATCACGCGAAACTTGAAAGCGGAGATAAATCTCCGCACTCCAAGGACGCTTCGCGTCGGGGAAAATCGGTGAGAAACAGATTATTGCGAGACGGGAATCACCACAATCATATTAACATACTTTCTATTATGTGACATGAGAAAAGAGAAAGGGCGTGAGAATGAAAAGACAAAATTGCAGTTTTACCTTAATTGAATTGCTGGTCGTAATCGCGATCATTGCGATTCTTGCCTCCATGCTGCTGCCCGCCTTGAATCAGGCGCGCGACCGGGCTATGACCAGCGATTGCAGCAGCCGCTTGAAACAGGTCGGCACTTTGTTCACGCTTTACGCGGGGGATTTTAAAGATTACCTGCCGCCCTGCGGGCAGGACAGCAGCGAATACAAGTTGTTCGAGGCGATTGAGCCTTATTTCGGGAAAAAGGCGGATGCACAGGGAAACTCCTCGATCTTTTCATGTCCCAAAATCATGAAGTTGCTGCCGGGCAATAAGAAACGCAATTACGGCTTCAGCCAGAAGATTCGGGCGTCGGACGCGGGCAACAATTACAATGCCAACAATTACGGACAGATCGTGATGCCGAGCCTGAAGCTGCTGGTGATCGACAGTTACCGGGATGGGGCGAACGATTACACTACTTTCGGAGTGAATGAAGGCCAGCAGCAGCTGGCGACCGATGAAGCGCACAGCGGGAGCCGCAATGTGCTGTATGCGGACGGACACGTCGGGCCGCGCCGCCAGCACTATGAGATTGTGTGCCCGGGAAAACTTTTTCCAATCCGGGACTGGGATACGACGAAAGAACTATGGAATCTCCGTTACCGGCGCGGGATGTGATGAACTTCAACGGAAGGATACTGCCATGATGAAAAAACTGTTGTTTACCGCTCTGGCGGCGCTGACCGCCGCCGGGCTCTCCGCTGCCGAACGGCTGGAGATTCCGCCGCGCTTTCAGGCACAGCCCGCCACCTCCGCGAATCAGCCGCCGAAGGCGGATGCGTGGAGCACAAACCGCGTCACGACGCTCGGGCATGCCCTCCCGCCCGCCGGAGCCGGCTGGAAGCGCGCGGATGCGAAAAAAATCCACAACCAATACCTGAAGCGGGAGTTCGAGGTCCCCGCCGGCTGGAACTCCGGGCGGCTGAGCCTCGACTTCGAGCGGATCAACGGCAACGCGGTGATTTTCATCAACGGCAAGAAAGTCGGCGAGCGGCTCGGCCCCTACGGTGAGATCGATATTACCGGTTTCGCGGTTCCGGGGGAGAAGAATGAACTGCTGATCTTCAACACGCGCAATTATACCGATGTGTCGCGCACCTTTGAAAACGACCCGCTGCGTTATACGGCGCGGGGACCGAAGGCGCTGTACGGCGCGGTGCCGATGGAACGGTGGGCGTTCGGGGTGGATGCTCCGGTCTGGCTGGTTCACCGGCCGGACCCGGCGGCGATCGCGGCGGCGTGGAGCGATACCAGCTTCCGCAAAAAGACGGTCACGATGCACGCCGAGCTTGACGCCCGGCAGCCGGTCCGGGACGCGAAGCTGCAGGTCGAGATCTTCGACGCCGACGGCAAAAAGGTTCTGGAATTCGCCCGGGAAGGGCTGACGCTGAAGCCCGGCATTCAGAATGTGGAAACGAGTGCGCCGTGGGCGAATCCCCGGCTGTGGGAGCTGGACGGCGGCTATGTGTACACCGCGAAGCTGACGCTTGCCGACAGCTCCGGCAAGGTGATCGACCGGGAGTCGTTCCCGTTCGGTTTCCGCGAAGTCTGGACGGAAGGGCGGAACCTGATGCTCAACGGCCACAAGGCCCGGTTCCGGGTGGAGTGGTCGAGCTTCGGCCTGAATGAAAACTCGGTCAGCTACTTCAAGCTGCTCGGGCGCAATATGATCTATTTTCAGTCCAACCCCTCCGGGTGGTGGCGCGACTGGGGCGGCGAGGTTTTCAACTTTCCGCAGGAGACCCTCGATCTCTGCGACCGCGAGGGCATCGCGGTGCTGCTGCCGGTGCCGACGGTGAACTTCGGCCGGGAGCGGCTGCTGAACGATCCGGTGATGAAAAAGCAGTACAAAGAGGAAACCGAGGCGTTCATGCGCCGCTACCGGAACCACCCGTCGATTCTGGCGTGGTGTCTGTCGATGAACTCCTTCAATCCCAAAGACGCGATTCATCCGCCGACGATGGGCAAACGCAGCGACTACCGGCATGTGCAGGCCGACGTGCTGGAAAACGCCGCGAAGCTGGTCAAATCTTACGATCCGACCCGGCTGGCCTACTCCCATGCGGACGGCAACCTGACCGATCTGGCGACCGGCAACTGCTACCCGAACTTCGCTCCGATCCAGGAGGCGGAGGACTGGCCTGAAATCTGGTCGAAAGAGGGCGATATGCCGTGGTGGGCGTGCGAATTCGCGGCGGTTTACGACGGCAGCTATTTCAAGGGCAAGCAGTTCCTGCTGACCGAATACGCCGCGATCATGCTCGGGCCGGAAGCGTACAAGCTCGAAACTGACAAACAGCTTGAGGAGACCGTCAGGCTCGGCCTGAACAACCGCGGCCACGGCCAGGATATGCGCCACGTCGCGCAGTACACGCCGCTCTATTATGAAGTCCAGAAGCGCTATGTCGAGGCGATGGACCGGGCGTGGCGCACCTACGGCGTACTCGGCTGGCACTACTTCAACTTTCACCTCGGCTACGGTGATCCGCCGGAGACGAAGGGATACAAGCCGTTCGCCCGTTACAGCGTGATGACCAGGCCGGTTACGGGGCGGCCCGACTGGGCGAATCCGCAGTTCGACTATTATGCGAAAAACATGCAGCCGCTGCTGGCTTATGTCGCGGGCTATCCCGACCACACCGACAAAACCCACAGCTTCTACGCGGGCGAAACCGTCGAAAAGCAGTTGGCCGCGGTCTGGGACGGCCCCGGCGACCTGAAGCTCACCGGCAAATGGGAGCTGCTCGACGCGCAGGGCAACGCGGTGCTTTCCGGGAAGTTGGGAGGGCTTGACCTGAAGGCGGGCGACATCAAATTTGAACCGGTCCGGTTTACCGCCCCGGCGGTGGCGCGGCGTTCGGAATACCATCTGAAGCTGACCCTCGACGGCTGGAAAGACAAGCCGCTGGTCGATACCTTTGCTCTGGAAATCTTCCCGAAGACGGAGCCGGTCGGGACGGCCCGCGCTTACCGGCTGTACGATCCGCAGAACCGCTCCGGCTGGGTGAAGGAGCTGGTGCCGGATGTGAAGCCGCTGGCCTCTGGCGAAAAGCCCGGCGTGAACGACGTGGTGATCTTCGGGCGCGAATCGCTGAAGGTAGGGGACAAACTGCCTTTCACCGCCGACGATATCCGCAACGGCCTGAAAGTGGTCTTTCTCGAACAGATGCCGGAGGTGTGGGAGGCGATGGGCTTGCGCAACTACGAGGCCGCGCCGCGGCAGGTGTTCCCGACCATGAAACAGTTGAATCTGCGCGAAGCCGATCTGCGCGACTGGCGCGGCAAGGCGACGCTGCTGCCGGAATTCAAGGCGGCGCGCGCCTACGATGTGCCGGTGGCCCCCAAGACCAGCAACCGCGGCGTGGTCGCGTCGACGGTGATGGAGATCCCGCAGGCGGTCGGCTTCCTGCCGCTGCTGGCGTGCGAATTCGATATGAACTATTCGCCGCTGCTGGAATACCGCGACGGCAAGGGCGGCATCCTGTACAGTTCGCTGGACTTCACCGGCCGCGCCGGCAAGGACCCCGCCGCCACGGAACTGGCCGCGTGGATGTTGAAACGGATCGGCGCGGAAACGGCTCCGCGGAAGACGAAGGTGTTCCTGAACCTGCCGCAGGAGGAACTGGCGAAGCGCGGCATCCGGACCGAACCGGCGAAGCTGCGGCGGGCGTTCACGCCGGACGACAGGATCGGGGAGCTTCTGCCGCTGAACCTGCTGCGGTTCCGCGACGAACTCGCCTCCAACCGGATCGTCTCGGGCAAGCCGGGCGACGAAATCATGGGTAACGGCATGTTCCTGTTCCGGCCGGAATCAGAGGAACTCTACTGCCAGCTCGCGCCGGAACTGCTGGAAGGCCGTTACGCGGACGATCCGGACCGCAGGGAAGGCGTGGCAATTTCAGTGGTCCGGCTCAAACAGCTCGCCGCCCGGCTCAAGACCCTCGGCGGCGAGGCTCCCGCGCCGGGAACGACCGAACGGCTGCTGAAAGTCCGGCGCGGCGCGGCCTACCAGAACCTCGACAGCTGGACCGTATTCGGTCCCTTCTACGCCAAGACCAACGATGCGGCCAAGGCGCTGGAGAAGGAGTATCCGGGCCAGAAGGCGGCGCTGGCGGGCGACACCAATCCGAACATCACCTATCCGACCGGAGACGGCCGCACACTGGACTTCCGCACCACCGTTTCCGCCGGGCCGGACGGCTTCGTGGACCTCGGCCGCATTCTGAAACCGGCCGGGCTGGACGCGGTCGCATTTGCGGTCAAGGAGATCGAATCGCCGGTCGAGCGGCGGGCGATGCTCCGCTTCGGCGCGGATTATTTCTTCCGCATCTATGTGAACGGCAAGCCGGTTTACGAGCAGAGCACCAACCACTCTTCGCCGAAACCGAACCAGTTCAAGGTGCGCGTGAAACTGAAGAAGGGCGTCAACGTGATTGTCGTCAAACTGATGTGCGGCAGCAAGGGCTTCGGCTTCTGGGCCAACCTCTCCGAACCGGAGGGCGAAGGGGAAGTCGCCGAACCTGCCGCCAAAGAGCTGTTGTATGATCCCAATATCAAAATAAGGAGTCCCTATGAGTATCATTACTGGTAAATCACTGGCCGCGGCGCTGGCCGCCCTCGCTGTCGCCGCCGGAGTGCAGGCACAGGAGAAGGTGCTTTATTCGGAGAACTTCGAGGAAGCGATTCCCGGCCAGACCCCGAAGAAATGGACTAAAGTCTGGGGAAGTCCCGGCAGCGACATCTTCGCCGTGACCAATGAAAAGTCCGCCGGGGGCGACAATGCGCTGCTGCTGACGCGCGGCGACAATCAGGGCCAGTGGGGCTTCGGCGTCGCGTTTCCGCACGTGGACAGGGGAACCGTCGAAATCTCGTTCAACCTGCTGCTGGAAGGTCCCGGCAACCAGGCCTGTCTCGGTTTTGAAATCCGCAACAACACGCCGGGACGGCTGATCTTCGGCAGCGCGACGGTACAGGATTTCAAAATCCGCAACTCGCGGCGCAAACAGGTTTTCAGCCTGACCGGCGATACCTGGTACAAGCTGAAATTCACGATCCCCGCCTCCAAAGCGGACGGCGAACAGAGCAGATTTGAAATCACCGACATCAAAACCGGCCAGTCGGCGACGATGGAATCTCCGATCAAAGAGTATCCGAACAAGCTCGGTCTGCTCTGCATCAACACCCTGCCCGGCAAGAACAACTTCAAAGCTTTCATCGACGACGTGAAAGTGACGGTGAAGTAGGAATACCTCCGGCGGCCTCCCCTCGTTGTGGAGTGCCTCCGGCGGCCGGTGGCGCTTCGCCCCCCGGTCCCCCCGACCGGCAAGGTGCCGGTGCCGAGTGCGGTTTTGAGATTTTTGCTGTGCAAAAATCTCAAAACCGGGGGTACTATCTATCACTCTATTGGCTCTTTCGGCAATACCTGCCACCGGGTGCTACCCGGTCTGGGTCAAGGGGCGAAGCGCCCTTGTCGTCGAAGACACTTGTGCGCGCAGCGCCCAGCTACCGGTGCCTGATTGAAAATCAGGCCGCGTAGCGCACAAGGTCTGCTTGCCCTATCGGGCAGCAGACCCGCCTGCCGCGAAGGCGGTATGGCTTCTCCCGGTGAAACGCTGTCGGCAATGCGATTATTTTTGTTTTTTCGCTTGCAGTTTCCGGTCCGCCGCATATCTTAAATACAGGGAAAATCAACAATCAGGTTCAAGATGATCGGTAAAAACATTCTGCTGGCAGCGGCGCTTTGCGCGGGGGAGATGAGCATGGCAATTCAATTCGATGGAACGCTTACGGACAAGCTCCCCGGCTGGAGCTTCAAGGCTTCCAAGCCGAAAGACGGACTGGTTTACAATGAATTTGAAGGCTACTACCCAGACAAGGGCGGCAAGCTCAGTTCCGCGCCGATCAGGATCGGGGAACGCCCCTCCGGCAGTTTCTACCGGGTCAGGTTCGACGCGAAAGCCCCGGAACGCAGTTACTGGGGCGTCGACTTCTTCGATGCTTCGGGTAAACTGCTGCCGGATTATTACGGCGTGATCCATCCGGGCGACCGGGCCGGGTATGAATTCATCATCTACGCGATGGGAAAAGTCGATTCGATGCGGGTTTTCTTCCAGTCCAACCGCGGCATCGAGGCGTGGAACCTGTCGGTCGAACCCGCCACTCCCGAAGAGGCGGCCCGCTGGTGCGACGAATTGTACGCGACGCTCCCGCCGATCGACTTCAAAGCTGCCGCCGATTCGTTTCAAAAACTGCCGCGCACGGCGGAGGCGCTGCGCACCGGCAAGCCGTGGCGGGTGGTGTTTCTCGGCGACAGCATCATGCAGGACGCCTTCCACTCCCAGTTTGAATCGCTGGTGAAGCGGGAGTTCCCGAAGTCGAATCTGGACTATATCATCTCGATGCGCGGTTCCACCGGCTGCTGGTTCTACCGCAAGCCGGAAAACTTCCAGAGCTACGCCGCCGCGATGAAGCCGGATCTGCTGGTCATCGGCGGCATCTCCAACTATCAGGGCAAAGACAAAGCCGCGGACACCGCCGCGATCCTCGAAGTCGCGGAGCGGGCGCGAAAGGAACTCGGCTGCGAAGTGCTGCTGCTGACCGGTGCGCTGAGCATCGACACGCGCGGCAAGGAGACCGCGCCGCGCAAGTGGGCGCTGGAGGCCGACAAGGAGGTGCAGAAAATGAATGACTTTGAGCGCCTGTACTCCGGTGCGGCGAAGCTGGACATCCCGGTCTGGGATATGACGACGCCATGCTACAACTGGCTGTACGCGAGCGGCAAACCGTATGAATTCCACAGTCGCGACTACGTCCACTCCGGCGAACGCGGCAAACAGATCATCGGCCGCGTGCTCTTCGAGTACTTCCGGACGGCGCAGCCGTAAGGGGATGCCTCCGGCGGCCCGGGGCGCTTCGCCCCCGGGCCCCCCGACCGGGTAGCACCCGGTGGCGGGTACGGTTTTGAATTTTTACTGCGTAAAAATTACAAAACCGGGGTTATTATCTATCAGTTTATCAGCTCTATCGGCGGTACTCCGCCCCGGCACGTTGCCGGTCGGAGTCAAGGGGCGAAGCGCCCTTGCCACCGGAGGTTATTTGTGCGCTACTGTGCCCAGCTACCGGAGCCTGATTGTAAATCAGGCCGCGTAGCGCACAAGGTCTGCCGCCCGACAGGACGGGCAGACCCGCCTGCCTTTAAAATGGCAGGCTTTCCCCTGCGACCAGCTTCCGGCGGCCGATGGGGGAGAGGATTTTGCAAACAGGTATATTCAGGAGTTTTTATGCGTTATCTTTTTGACCGGTCGGAAGCGATTGAACTGGAATGCGATGCGGTGATCCGCCGCCATCCGTCGCTGTCGGACGGGGCGGAGGTCATCCGGGCCCGGGCGGGCGAAACGGTGCCGCCGCTGGCCCCGGGCCACTACCTGATCTCCGAAACCACCGCTCCCGGCGAGGAACGGGTGCGCTACCTCGGAGTGGCGGGCAGGGGGTATACCGTGATGCAGTTGACGGTCGGGAGCTTCACATCGGATACGTTCGACGCGGTGGTTCACGCGAACCGGGTGCCGGTCAACTATTATGTGAACCTCGGGCAGGTGAACGACTCCACATTCCGCGGCTACGAGCAGGATTACGGCGACGCGGTCTATCCGCATCTGATGCCCAACAGCCTGTCGCCGGTCGATCCGGCTTTCGCCTGCCACGACGCGAACTGGGATTCGCTGGATGCGGAGACGATCGAAACCCGGCTCCGGGCGCTGGACGGCTTCTGGCGGGAGCGCGGCTTTGCCCCGCTGCACGGCATTGCGACCTATACACCCTCCAACTCGCTGGTCGCCGCGATGAAGCGGCTCGGCTGGAGGGTGCTGCATTCGGTCGTGCCGGAGCAGAACTGGTCCGACGGGCGCTGGGCGATCAATCACTGGGGAATGCCGAACCAGCCGTTCTACGTCAGCGGCGAAGATTTCCGCAAGCCGGCTGAACGCGGCGAAAACAATGTGATCGCGATGAGCATGAACTCCTACCATCTGTATATGCCGCATGTGACCCACTGGGGGGATAATGTGCTGTCGCCGTCGCACTTCCTGCGCTGGCACCGCACCGTGGAATCCGGCCCGGAACCGCTGCGGTTCGGCAATTTCCTGCGCGACTATCTGGCGGCGGCGGAGGGGCGGGAGGAGCCGTTCTTTCTGATCGCCGGTTTCGAGTTCGGCCGGACCTTCGGCGTGCGTTCCATGACGAAGCACAACCGGCGCGGGCTGGAACTGGTGCTGGAAGCCGCGAAACGGCATCCGGTGGTCTTTGCGACCGGGCGCGACGTCGCGCTGTACTATGAAAGACACCAACTCGCCCAGCCGGAGGCTGTGTTCACCCAGCGGGACTATCTCGCCGGAACCCGGATCATGGACAAGCCGGTCAACTCCGGCCCGTCGATCGGGATGGAGATGCACGCCTACAAGGCGGTGTTCGCCCATCTGGAGCCGCTGCCCTTCTATCACTACGACTATCTGGAGCCGTGGCACTACCGCGCTGACGACACCGCCGTGCCGCGCGATTATGTGGAAAGCGACCGGGCGGCGGTGGAGGTGCGGCGTTCCGGGGATGTCCTGACGCTCCGGGCGGCAAAGCCGCTGGAACGGGCGGTACCGGTGGCGGTGTGGGACGGCGAAATCGCCGGGGATCGTCCGGGACGGGTGTTTCAGCCGCCGCAGTTGGATGACGGCCGGACGCATACGGTGCTGGAGCTGCCCGTCGGCTGGCACGGGGAGTGCGTGCTGGCGGTACGGAATGTTTCGGAGCCGCCGGCCGCCGAATTTGCCGGATCGGATCATCCGGCATGGCGGGTGCAGCGGATCGGGGGACACTGTTATTTGTACCTCGATTTCCCGGCCACGCGCCCCTTTGAAATCGACTGGCAGGCTCCGGCGGCGTGCCGGATCGACGCGCCCGACCGGGTGCTCGGCGGTTTCGCGGCGGGCGAAAGCGTCCGGCTTGCCTTCAACGCGCGGCGGCTCTGGTATCGGTTTCACGGCCTTGCGCCGGAGGCGATCCGCCCCGGCGGTGACGCGATGCGGAAGCTCTCCTCCGAACAACGGGAGTCGGAACGCTTTTTCGCGGAGGCGCGCCGCGACCTGCCGCGGGACCGGCGCGAGCTTGACGAATGGTTCGCCGCGCAGCTTCCCGCCGGCGAACACGTGGAGCTGGAGCTGGACTGCTTCGGCGACAATGTATTCGGGGAACGCAGCCGCGCCAGACCGTTCGATCGGATCGTGCGGCGCGGGAAGGCGGCGCTCCGGGCGGAGGAACTCTCCGACGGCGGGATTTCGCTGGGGCACGGGCGTTCGTTCTGGGTGCATCCGCGCTCGCTTCACTTTGAAATCGCCGGACTGGAGACGCTGGCGAGTGCCGACGGGCGGTTTACGCTGACTTTGTTCACCCGGACTCCGAAAGAGGAGGCGAAGCCCTTCCGCTACCGGCTGCGGATTCAGCACCTCGGCAAGCCGGTTGCGGAGTTCCCGGCGTGGGTCTGTCCATATGACTGTTCGGAAGGGGCGGTCCTGCAGGTGCGGCTGCCGCTTGATGCGTTCCCGGACGGTGTCGCCGACTGCCATCTGGCCGCCGACCAGCGCGGCGTGCTGGACGACTGGTACCGGGAGGACGGTTTCATTGCCGCACTGGAACGGCTTGCCGTCACCTGCCGCTGAAGTGCGGTTACAGCATCCGCCGGGAGGCGAAGCTGAAATAGCAGCTCGGCGCGACGATGATGTGGTCGTGGAGCAAAATGCCGACCGGCTGCAGAACCTGACGGATTGTGTTGGTCAATTTGATGTCGGCGGGCGACGGCTCGCAGATGCCGGTCGGGTGGTTGTGGGCGAGGATCACCGCGGTGGCCTTGGTGTTGATCGCCTTTTCGAGCACTTCGCGGGCGTAGACCGTGGCCCGGTCGACGGTTCCGGGGATCACGTCGAAACAGAGCAGGTGGTTCTGCGCATTCAAAAACAGTACCATGAAGGTCTCCTTTTTGCCGCCGCCGAGCTTCATGCGCAGGAAGTTCACGATTTTCGTGGTGTTGTCGAGCACGTCGACATCGCGGGCCTTCTGTTCCAGGTATTTGGTGCATAACTGCTTGTGAAGCGCGAGCAAGGTTACGGCCGCTTCGCCCAGTCCGTGCTGGTCGAGCAGCTCGGCGGGAGTCGCGTCGAGCAGTTTTTCCAGCGAACCGTAGTGTTCGAGGAGCTGTTTGGCCAGCGGCTTCACATCGTGGCGCGGGATCGCGAAGGTCAGCACCAGCTCGATCGCTTCGTAATCCTGCAGGCCTTCGAGTCCGGCGCGCAGGAAACGTTCGCGCAACCGTTTCCGGTGGCCGCTGTTCGGATTTTTCGGGGCGGTTGCCATACTCTATCGGGTCCAGAAGCTGAAAAGTTCAAAGTGTTCGGTCCGGGGGAACATATTGACCAGCCGGAGCTTGTTCAGGGTGAATCCGCCTTTGGCCAGCCGCCGGGCGTCGCGCGCCCAGGTCGCCGGATTGCAGGAGATGTAGATGAAAGAATCGAGCGTGCTGCCGGTCAGCGCCATCGCGGCCTTCAGCGTCAGGCCGCCGCGCGGCGGATCGACCGTCAGCAACGCATCCGAAGCCGGGGCGTCTTTCAGGGATTTCAGGGCTTCGGCGGCGTCTCCGGCGATCACCTCCGGATTCTCCGCCCCGAAGTTCTTCAGGTTGAACCGGGCGGCGGCCGCGGCGGCTTCGTCCGACTCCACTGCCAGCACTTCGCGCACTCCGGCGTGAAGCGCGACGGCGCTGAAGAAGCCGACTCCGGCGTAAAGGTCGATGAAACGCGCGGGCTTCCGGGCCGCGATCAGCGCGGCGACCTCGTCGGCCAGCGCGGCAGCTCCGGCGGCATTCACCTGAAAGAAGCTGCCGCACGGCACCGAAAGCCGCCCGAACGGCAATTCCTCCTTGAGCCAGGTCGCATTGCGGGCGGGCTGGTTGCGCCAATAAGTCGCGCCGCCGGCGGCGGTCCGACGGAAAGTGACGTCCATTCCCTCGTGCAGGGAGTGCAAAAAGGATTTGTCGCCGCGCAGCTCCGCGAGTTTCGCGTTGATTTCGGGATGGGCCAGCGGACATGCTTCGATATCGGTGACCGTGGTGTTGTCGCCCATCACATAACCGAGCATGGTGCGCCCCCCCACCTTGTGCACGTGCAGCACGATCTTGTTGCGGTAGCCGAGCGGCGGTTCGGGGGCGACGGGAGATTCGAGAACGCCCGGAGCCGGTTCCAACCCGGCCTGTGCCAGCTGGTCGGCCAGCTGCGCGGCTTTCAGCTCGGTTTCATACGCATAGCCGGCGTGCAGATAGCGGCAGCCGGGGCAGCGTCCGAAGTACGGACAGGCCGGTTCGATCCGGTGCGGACTGGTCGCGCCGAACCGCACGGCTTCGGCGCGTGAGAAGCTGCTTTTGCATGCGGTGACCCGCGCGATCAGCCGTTCGCCCGGCAGGGTGCGGGGAATGAAGACCACCTCGCCGCCGACCCGGGCCAGCCCGTCGCCGCCGAACACGGTTTTCTCGATTTCACACTGAAATTCCCTGCCGATTTCCATCCGATTCATTCCTGTTTGCCGGTTGCCTGAATTCGTTTCGCGGATAATATACGCTGAAATCCCGCAAATTGCTAAAAAATAACCAAAAAAAAGGTGAAAGATCGTCCGAGTCGGGCTATAGTATAGAATTGTAATTGAAAATAAAACGTCTTTGATATTGTCTTTTTGCCAAGGAGGATTATCATGCAGGTTCCGTTGCTCGATCTTCGCGCCCAGTACGCTTCGATGAAGGAGGGGATGCTCAGGGAAATTTCCGAAGTCTGCGATTCGCAGCATTTCATTCTCGGCCCCAAAGTCGAAAAGCTTGAAACCGAAGTCGCCGCCTATTGCCGCAGCAACCACGCGGTCGGCGTGACCAGCGGCTCGGACGCATTGATCATCGCGCTGATGGTCGAGGGGATCAAAGCGGGCGACGAGGTGATCACCACGCCGTTCACCTTCTTTGCGACGGTCGGCGCGATTGTCCGCGTCGGCGCGACCCCGGTTTTCGCCGACATCGACCCGGTGACCTACAACATCGATCCGGCGAAGATCGAAGCAAAGATCACGCCCCGCACCAGGGCGATCATCCCGGTCCACCTCTTCGGACAGGCCGCCGACATGGATCCGATCATGGAAATCGCGAAAAAGCACAACCTGATCGTGATCGAAGACGCCTGCCAGGCGATCGGCTCCGAATACAAGGGCCGGCGCGTCGGTTCGATCGGCGATTACGGCTGTTTCAGCTTCTTCCCGAGCAAGAACCTCGGCTGTTTCGGCGACGGCGGCATGGTCACCTGCAACGATCCGGAAAAGGCGAAACTGCTGAAGATTTTCCGCAACCACGGCCAGAGCGGCACCTATATTCACGAATACGTCGGCGGCAACTTCCGCCTCGACGCGCTGCAGGCCGCGGTGCTGTCGGTCAAGCTGCCCTACCTTGACGGCTGGAGCGAAGCCCGGCAGAAGAATGCGGCCGAATACCGTGAAATCTTCGCCGGTGCGGGGCTGGACGGCAAGGTTTCGCTGCCGGAAACGGCCTCCTATCCGGTCCGCCATATCTACAATCAGTTCTGCATCCGCGTGGCGGGCGGCAAGCGCGACGCGCTGCTCGCGCATCTGCGCGGCATCGGCATCGGCTGCGCGATCTACTATCCGCTGTCGCTGCATCTGCAGAAGTGCTTTGAAAACCTCGGCGGCAAGCCGGGCGACTATCCGGTCTGCGAAGCGGCGACGCAGGAGATCATGGCGCTGCCGATCTATCCGGAGTCGACCACCGAACAGCGTCAGGCCGTGGTCGACGCAATCGCCGCGTTTCTCGCCTAAGGCTCCGGTATGGGACAAAACAGCGAAAACGAACGCGAGTTCAAGGCGCAGAGCTATTTCCGGCTGCTGAAGTACGCGCGTCCCTACTGGTTCCGGCTGACGGTCGGCATCGTCGCCGGCATGCTGGTCGGCGGTTCGCTCTTCGTGAGCCTGATGCTGATTCCGCAGCTGGTCGGCGTGGTCGATCCGACCGGTACGCCCGGCCAGGTCGAGGTGACGGAAGAGAGCTACGACGCCACCACCACCGAACTGCTGAAAACGGTGGAGCAACCCGGGCTTACCCAGCAGGAACGTGCCAGGGCGATCGATGCGATCCTGCATCCGCCGGACAAGGACCCGCAGCTGACCAAGATGCTGAATCAGGCCCGTTCGGCGGCGGAACATTATCACCTGCCGCTGAAGGTCGAAGGGCGCAACATCGTGGTGACCTGGCCGGTCTCCTTCACTTTCGAAGCGGTCAGCCCGGAAGGGACGGTCGCGTGGCAGATTTTCGCTCTCTACGGCGTGCTGTTCGTGCTGGCGTGGCTGGTCAAGAACGTCGCGACCTACATCAACCACTACTACACCCGCTGGGTCGGCGCGAAGGTGGTCGCCGATCTGCGCGAGGAGATTTTCAAAAAGCTGATCAACCAGTCGATGCGCTTTTTCGGCAATATGGACGTCGGCCACCTGATCAGCCGCTGCACCAACGACACGTCGGCGATCGAAAGCTCGGTCTCCAACTCGATCGCGGACTTCACCAGTGCGCCGATCCAGATTTTCGCGTGTCTTGCGGCGGTGATCATCGCGTGCCACAAGTACGACAGCTATGCGCTGATGGTGATCTTGCTGATCGGCGTGCCGCTGGTGGTGCTTCCGGTGCATATCCTCGGGCGGCGCATCCGCAAGGTGTATAAAAAGAGCTTTGCGCGGATCGCGGAGGTGTTTTCGCGCATGCACGAGGTGTTCACCGGCATCCGGGTGGTCAAGGCCTATAATACCGAAGTCGCGGAAGAGGTCCGGTTCAACCGGGTCAACCGCGACTATCTGCGGCAGGTGGTGCGGGCGCTGCGGCTGCAGCTGCTGATTTCTCCGGCGATGGAGGTGGTCGCGGTCGCCGCGACGCTGGTGTTTCTGGTCTTTTCCTACAGTCAGGGGATTTCGGTCACGCAGCTGGCGGCGCTGCTGGCACCGGCCTTCATGGCCTACCAGCCGATCAAGGACCTGTCGAAAGTGGTTGCATCCCTGCAGCGTTCGATGGCGGCGGCGGACCGCTACTTCCATCTGATCGACACCGACACGTCGCTGCCGGAGAAGCCGGATGCGGTCGCCCTGACCGAGTTCAAAGACAAGATCGAGCTTGACCGCGCCGAATTCTCCTATGACGAGCGCAAGATCATCGACGGCGTCTCCTTCGCGATCCCGAAAGGGCACATGGTCGCGGTGGTCGGCGAAACCGGCTCCGGCAAGACCACGATCGCGAACCTGATCGCCCGCTTCTACGACGTGACCGGCGGGGCCGTGCGGATCGACGGCGTGGATGTGCGCGACTATTCGCTCGAATCGCTGCGGAAGATGATCGGCGTGGTCAATCAGGATGCGATCCTCTTCAACGATACCATCGCGAACAACATCGCCTACGGCTGCCCGGAGGCGACCCGCGAACAGATCATCGAGGCCGCCAAGCTGGCCAACGCGCATGAATTCATCGTCGACGGCCGCCACCCCGAAGGGTACGATACCGAAGTCGGTGAAAAGGGCTTCAAGCTCTCCGGCGGCGAAAAGCAGCGCGTCGCGATTGCGCGGGCGATTCTGCGCAATCCGCCGATCCTGCTGCTGGACGAGGCGACCAGCGCGCTCGACACCGTGACCGAAAAGCTGGTGCAGGAGGCGCTGAACAAGGTGATGAGCAACCGCACCGTCTTTGCGATCGCCCACCGCCTGAGCACGATCCGCAATGCGAACATGATCGTGGTGCTGCGCCACGGCAGGGTGGCCGAGTGCGGCACCCATCAGGAACTGCTGGCGCGCAACGGCGCTTACCGCAAGCTGCACGACACCCAGTTCGCGATGGACAACTGACGAAAGGCGGCTTCCGGTGGAACGGGTTCACTTCATCGGCATCGGCGGTGCGGGCATGGCGCCGCTGGCCGCGATCCTGCTGGAACACGGCGCGGTCGTGACCGGTTCCGACCGCGAAGCCAACGCGAAAACCGCCGAGCTTGCCCGGCACGGCGCCGTTATGCATATCGGGCACGACGCGGCGAACCTGCCGCCGGATGCGACGCTGGCGGTCTACTCCTCGGCGGTTCCCGAAAGCAATCCTGAACGGCGGCGCGCGGCGGAGTTGAAGATTCCCCAGCTCCGCCGCGGCGAATTTCTTGCAGAACTGACCCGGCAGTACCGGCGGCTTGCCGCGGTCTCCGGCTCCCACGGCAAGACCAGCGTGACCGCGATGCTGGCGCATATTCTGGTGAAGGCGGGACTGAAGCCCGGTTTTCTGATCGGCGCGGCGGTGAATGGCGGCGCTTCGGCGTCGGCGGGAGCCGGGAACGATATTTTCGTGTCGGAGGTCGATGAGTCCGACGCCACCCATACGCTGGTCCGTCCCTGGCTCGGCATCGTGCCGAATGTGGATGACGACCACTGCTGGAGCGTCGGCGGCGAAGCGGCGTTGCGGGAGAATTTCCGCAGATTCGGCCGCCAGTCGCAACACCTGATTTACTATGCCGGGCCGGTGGCGGATCGGCTGTTCGCCGGGCACCCCGACGCGCTGCGGCTGGAACGCCCCCCGATGGATTTTGCACTGGGCCGCTGGCACGGGTTTCAGGCGTGGAACGCGCAGTTGGCAATCGCTGCCGCCGGGCGGTTCGGCGTGGCACCGGAGCGGGCGTTGGCGCTGCTGGACGACTTTCCCGGCGTGGCCCGCCGCATGAGCGGACATTACGCTTCGGAGCGGTTGCTGGTCTATGAGGACTACGCCCACCATCCGGCGGAGGTCGCCAGTTCGATCGCGGCGTTCCGGGGACGTTTTCCCCGTTGCCATCTGCGGGTGGTGTTCCAGCCGCACCGTTACGCGCGGCTGGCGAAATACCTGCCGGAACTGGCTGCCGAACTCGGCAAGGCGGATTCGGTGATCGTGACGCCGGTTTTTGCGGCGTGGAGTGAAACCGGCCCGGTTTCCGGCGCCGACCTCGCCGCCGCAATCGGAGCAAAGGCGCGGTATCTGGAAGGCGGCTGGCCGGAAATCGCGCAAAAAGCACTGGAATACGACGGCGCCGCGCCGCTGTTGCTGGCGGTGATCGGCGCGGGTGATATCGAGCAGATATTTCATTGGCTGCCGGGAGGTGAAAACGCATGAACCGGATTTTTACAGGGAGTTTCATCGGGATTCCGGCGCTTTTTGCGGCGGTTTCGGTATGGGCCGCGGATGCGGTGCATCCCAATTTTGTGGGAAACTGGAAATTCGATTTCGAGGAGACCTGCAAGCAGGGCAGGAAGATCTGCAAATTGTTCAGTGAAAAAGAGCTGGAGCGTTTCCGACTGTCGATGCGCGACCGGGCGGTGACGATTCGCCCGGACGGGACGATCATCCACACCTTCGTGAAATACCCGGAGCGTCCCGATGCCAAGCCGGTCTCCGAGCCTTCCAGGGGGCGGATTCTGACCTCGAACGATCAGGAGTTGATTTTCCGGGAGCGCGGCGGCGGCAAGGCGACTTTGCACTTCAACGTCATCTCCGAAGAGTATATCACCTTATTCACCATCCTGCCGTATCAGAAGACCGGCCGCCTGCTTCCCCTCTATTACAAAAAAGTCAAAGACGAATTGTAATACTATTTCGCTCTCCGGGGCGGAGCGCCTTGGACGCCGGGGGCAAAATCTCCCTGTATATGAAACATTTCAATGTTGTATCGGGATTGTAAAATCATATCTTGTTGTATGTATTCTATTGACATTCAATATTTTTATGCTATACTATTGTGAAATATTTCTGAAATTATATTAAATCTTTCAAGGAATTGCAATGCAGCGAAAGCAACAGGTGACGCTTCAGGAGATCGGCCGTGCCGCCGGAGTTTCGGCTCCGACGGTGTCGCGCGTGCTGAACCGGCATCCGGGAGTCAGCGGGGAGGTGCGCAGCCGGGTGATGGAGGCGATTGAGGCGCTTGGTTATGATGCCGAGCCGATCCTCCGCAAGGCGGCGGTGATTTCCAATGCGCAGATGCACGAAAGGCGGATTGAAATCGTGATGTTTCCGCTGCCGGAACAGAACGACATCTTCAAACTGAGCTACTTCAATGAAATCTACGAGGGATGCCTGAGCGTGCTGAACCAGTCCGGGACGGCGCGGGCGTCGCTTCTGACGTGGGAGAGGTCGTGGCAGGGAACGGCGGATTTGCCGGAGACGGTGCTGAAACGGTTCCGGAAGGCGGACGGGCTGCTGCTGATCGGCAGCAGTTTTCCGCAGGCGGTCCGGGAATTGAAGCGGCTCAACAAGGCGATCGTGGCGATCGGCATGGGGACGGCGTCCGATTCGCTGGACTATGTGTCGCACAACGATTTTCAGGCGGGGCAGGTGCTGGCGGATTATCTGATCGACCGGGGATGCGTCGAAATCGGTTTCTTTTCCGGTTCGCGGCACTCGGAATGTTTTACGGCGAGGTTGAACGGGGTGATGGTGCAGGCGCTGCATCGGCTGGGGGAGAAAAGTTTTTCCTGCCGCTACGCCGATTCGACCGACAACAAGGATGTGATGGAGACGCTGGCGGCGTGGCTGGATTCGGGGAAGTGTCCCCGGACGCTGGTTTTTTCGCATTTCGTGGCCGCCTATGTGTTCTACAACCTTCTGGTGCACCGCGGTCTGAAGCCGGACCGGTACAATATTGCGACCTTCGACGCGGAGTCCGATTTCATCCCGGGCATGGAGTTCACCAGCATGGAGACCTTCCCGCGTCAGCTCGGCTTCAAGGCGGCGGGGCGGGTGTTGCAGTTGATCGCCCGCCCGCCGGAGGCGGAAATGCCGCAGAGCATTCTGGTCCCCTGCCGCCTGAAACCGGGCAATACCGTGCGGGCGGTGCCGGAAAAGCGTGAAACGACTGGAAACATTTCATAATGATCATAACGGAAGGTGACGGAATGAACAAACTTTTCAAACTCTCTCTGGGATTGGCGCTCCTCGCCGCAATCGGCGCGGGGGCGGCGGATGATCCGCTGCAGAAATCGAACGCCTATACGCTGGAGCTGGACGGCGAAATGCAGCCGGGCCGGAACTTCTTCCCGCTGAGCATTCTGCGGAACGACGAAATGGACCTGCTGCCCCGGCTGGGCTACACGTTCACCGACGGCGGCGGCCACCAGTGTCTTGAATTCCGCACCGGCAAGGAGTGCACCTATCACAAGAAGGTGTCGGACCGGGCGCCGGTGTTCGTGAGCCTCTGGGCCGCCCATACCGTCGCAGGCAGCCGCTGGACCAGAAACTACGGCACGCTCAAAAATTCGCAGGGCCCGGACGGCAAACCGCACAAGATGCACAACCTGAATCTGCACGATCCGAATACCGGAAAATATATCCTCGACTGCGAGCGGTTCAGCGTGGAGAAGGTGCTCGAAGTCAACGGCGACCGCGTGTTCATGTGGCATCTTGACAACGAATGGGAGCTGCCGATGGACTATTCGCCGGAGGCGAAGGCCGGTTTCGTCAAGTATGCGAAGAAACTCTACAACAACGACCTGGACGAATTCAACCGGGTCTGGGGAAGCGATTACAGGCGGTTCGAGGATTTTGAAGCGCCGGTGGCGGAGGAGGCTTCCAGGCGGCCGGGGGCGTGGCTCGACTGGCGGCGGTTCCAGGAGGAGAGCTACACCGATTTTATGGCGGCCCGTTTCAAAAACGTTTCCGAAGCCGACAAGGGGCGCCGCCGGGTGGTGTTCAAGGGGACTCAGTGCACGCTGGAGATGCCGGCGGTCTACAAGCTGCGGCTGAACAACCATGAGATGCTGGCCGACAAGACCCGCGAGTATTCCAAGGGATGGTACGGTATCGACATGTATGGCAATACCGACCGCAACTGCTATGAATACAACTACTTCTACAACTGCATCCTGAATCCGGCCGATCCGGAGGACCGGCGCTGGAACTGGGGCGTGTTCGCGGCGGAGACCAACAACCACACCGGCCCGGACTGGCAGTTCGCCGAATCCTTCTGGCGGGTGCTCGGCAACGGCGTGAAGGGTTTCGACTTCTTTACGCTCGGCAAAAAAGGAGCGAAAGGAGACTGGGCGACGTTCGGATTCACCCGTGCAAGCGACGGCGTGCGGCGGGGCAAGCTCTATTACGCGGCCCGGCTGGGAGCGATGATTCACCGCACCGAACAATTCTGGGCGCAGTCGCGGCCGTATACGCAGGGAGCGGTCGCGATGCTGATCCCGACTCGCGACGTACTGCTCTCGGAACCGGCCGGCGCGAGCCGCTGGGACTATTCGCAGAACAACCGGCTCAACGTCTACACCCATTTGCGCGAAGCCGGTTACCGGGTCGACGTGCTGCCTTACAACAAACTCAATGACGCCTATCTGAAAAAATATGCCGCGCTGGTGCTGGTCGGTGCGGACCACCTGACTGCGGCGGAGGCCGGGGCGATCGAGCGTTTCGTCGCTGCCGGCGGCGTGCTGCTGGCCGACGGGCAGTGCGGCTTTTTCGACGACCGCCACCGCGAAATCCGCAGTCTCGAAAAGCTGCTCGGCATCCGCATGGGCAAGGTCTACAAGGGGATCGACGTCTCTCCCGACGATCTCTGGATCTGCGACGGCAAAGGCAATGTGCTGCGCTGCGACGGCAAGATCACCGGCAGCGTCACGACTGCCGAACTGCTGAACGCCGACGATGTCGCGAACAGCCTCAAAGTCCCGATGTTGACCCGCAACCGCTTCGGCAGGGGAACGGCGTTCTGGATCAATACCCGTCTCGGCTGCATGCGCGCCGAAGGCCCCGCCCATCTGGTCGGCGACTGGCTGCGGGAACTGCTCGGCTCGGCGGGAGTGGAACCGCAGGCGGTCACGGTTCCGGCGCTGCCGGAGCTGCGCATCGAAGCTCCGATGGTTGACGACGACGGCAACACCGCCGTGGTGTTCGCCAATACCGTCCGGGAGCCGCTGCCCGGATTCACTGCGAAACTCCGGATGCCGGGCGACGGTTACAAAGCGTTCTACTGGGCGGATGCGGAAGGGACGAATTTCCGCGTGTTCGACAAAGTGAAACAGTTGAAAGACGATTTCTATGAATTTGAGCTGCCGTCGCTGCGGACCGCCGGAGTGCTCTACGCCTGGAAGAAGCCGCTGCCGATGCTCGGACTTACGGTCGAAGCGGTCGGCGATGCCGGCCATGCTCCGTATGACCCGTGGACGCTGCTGGTGGAGAAAGGCTCGGAATTGACCGTGACGGTGCGCGTCGCGGATGCTCCGGCCGGAAGCAAGGTATGTTTGCGCGCATTCGGCGACTGGACTGTGACGCCGGCGGAACAGGAGGTTCCGGCTGGAAAAGCGGTCAGCGACCTGACCTTCCGCGTGCGGCTTCCGAAAGAGAGCCCGCTCTATTTGCCGGAATACCCGTGCCCGCTGCTGGCGGAACTCCGGAACGCCGACGGAAAAAGAATCGGCGTCTGCAACGCGGTCGTTACCGTAAAATAACATATCTGCGGCATGAGTTCCGGTGTTGCGGAGATTCATTTTTATTTTCTCCGGTTCTTGAAAATATCTGAAAACGATATCTATTATAATGATATAGACACCAATGCCGGAGGAGGGAGTAGCCTCCGGCATGCAACACGGAAGGAGAAGCAATCATGTCACTGGTAGCACAAATGGCGCCGGATTTCACTGCAAACGCGGTCACGCCGGAAAACCTGATCGAACCGTTCACCCTGTCAAACCTGCGCGGCAAATATGTCGTGCTGTTCTTTTACCCGATGGACTTCACGTTCGTCTGTCCGACGGAGCTGGTCGCTTTCGACAATGCGATCGAGAAGTTCAAGGCGCTGAATGCGGAACTGGTTTCGGTTTCGGTGGACTCCGAATACAGCCACTATGCGTGGAAACAGATCGAGCGCAGCAAAGGCGGGATCGGGAAATTGCGTTACCCGATGGTTTCCGACTTCACCAAAGAGATCAGCCGCAACTATGGAATCCTGCTGAACAACAGCGTGGCGCTGCGCGGTCTTTTCGTGATCGACCGGGAGGGAGTCGTCCGCCACGAGACGGTCAACGACCTGCCGCTGGGCCGCAACGTCGAGGAAGTGCTTCGGGTGCTGAAGTCGTTGCAGTTCACCGAAAAGTACGGTGAAGTCTGTCCGGCCAACTGGAAGGAAGGCGCGGAAGGACTCAAGCCGACCGCGGTCGGCGTCGCCGATTATCTGGGCAAGCACGGTCAGGAGTGACCCGTGAAATCTTCCGCACGGCGGCAGTCGGGCGGGAGAGATGGCGATATACAGGCTCCGCAGCAGGATCGTCCCGCTGCGGAGCCTGATATTTTATGTTCGGGCGAATACGGACGGACACGGAGGTCATTCGCCGATGCGGGTCAGGAAACGCAGCGTCGCGCCGAGTTCGCGCACGGTGCGGACGGCTTCTTCGCGGGATTGACGGTTGAACAGATTGCAGGAGCGGTCGACGATGGTGTAGAATTCCGGGGTGAAAAGGTTGTAGCCGGCGGCGGGCTTCTCCATCTCCTGAAGAAAGAGGGCGTCGGTGGACTCGTAGGGATTCATGCTGAAGGCGGCGGAACTGCGCCGGACCGGGATTCCGTACCGGCTCTGGCCGATACGGTCCTGCATGGGTTCGGAGAGCAGGAATTCGATCAGTCGTTCAGCCTGCGCAAGGTCGGCGCATTCGTTGCGGACGCAGAGTAACTCCGCCGCCTGGACGTTCACGTCGCAGCCGTTGTCGGGCATCGGCAGCTCCACGCCGCCGATGCGGGCGAAGTTTTCGCGGGTCAGTTCGTGGGCCAACTGCTCGCGGGTGGTGATCCGCAGCGCGACATCCGTGTAGTTGACCGGCCCTTCTTCGGGACCGAGCAGGTCCCGCAGCATCAGGTAGTGGTCAAGCCCGCGCAGCATCTCGGGTGCGTCGATCCGGACGGGGTCCGGCTGATCCGGTTCGATGATGCGGCCGCCGAAGCGGGCCGCGATCGGATAAAATTCATACAGCGCGTGATTGAACGGGAAAACCCGTTCGGCGGGCAGTTTGGAACGCAGTTGCCGGATGCAGGCGATGAACTCCTCCCAGCTCCAGCCGGGGCGCGGCAGCTCCACGCCGCACTGCTTGAAGAGTTCGCGGTTATAAGCGATGATGCGCGGCGAGAACAGCAGCGGAATGCCGCAGAGTTTGCCGTTGACCAGAAATTGCCGGAACGGAGCCGGAAAAAAGGCGGAGGGGTCCGGGTAGAGTTTCCGGAAGATCGGCCCGAGGTCCAGATATTGCGAGTGGTGGCCGAGCAGATAGTGGGAGACCTGAATCTCATAGACGGCCCGGTCGAATTTCCAGGTCAGCCGCAGTTCGGGGTGTTCCTGGCTGATCGGGGCGCTGTAGACCTGTCGGGTACAGTCCTCCGGCGCGGCCCGGTGAAGCCGCAAGGTCCCCTGCAGGAGCCGTTTCTCCCAATTTTCCCGCACGTAGGTGCCGCTGCGCGGGACGCTGAGCAGAATTCCCTGCTGCACCAGGCTCTCCAACACGGATTGCAGGTGTGTGAAGCAGCAGCCGACTTCACCGGCCAGCTGGCGCGCTCCGGGAAGCTTGGCGCCGGGACGCCATTCGCCGCGTTCGATCTTGTCGAGCAGGAGGTTGCGGATCTCAAGATTCTTGTCCAGCTTCATAACGATGTCACCCGTGGTTGAAGGTTCGATGAAAATACCATAATCCGGGATACTGACTTTGTCAAGCGGCGGTTTCAAGATTGTTCCGAATTCGTTCTGAAAAGAAAAAATCGGGAAAAATTTGGTTGCCGCTCTTGCTTTTCAATTGGAAATATTGTATAATTGCAATGTGACTGTGTCAGAATGGATCGAACAGGGGGATCATCGAAATGCCGGAAGCGAGTACCGTCGGAGAAGAAAAAAGGGAACTTTATCACTGCGGAACTTTGACCTATACGAAAATCGGGTTGGTTTCACTGTTCATCTGGCTGCTGTGGGGGGATTTCTGCTATACGCTGATGGAGACGGTGGTGCCGAGCATCATTCCGCTGACCCTGAAAGGGCTTTCCTGCCCGAACTGGATCATGGGAATGATCATTTCGACGATTCCGAACTTCATGAGCATGACCGTCGCGCCGTATGTCAGCGTGAAGAGCGACCGCTGCCGCACCCGCTGGGGACGGCGTATCCCGTTCATCGCCGCGAGCATGCCGTTCCTGACCGTCAGTCTGTTCCTGCTGGGCTGGAGCCGGGAGATCGCGGAATGGCTGCGCATGACGGTTCCCGGGCTGGAGGCGTATGCCCCGGCCACGGTCGCGATCGGGATGATCGGTATTTTCATGCTGATCTTCCAATTCTTCAACCAGTTTCTGAACACGGGCTTCTGGGCGCTGTTCAACGATGTGGTGCCGCCGACCCACCTGGCCCGTTTCGCGGGGGCGTTCCGGATGGTCGGCACGGCGGCGGGGGCGTTCTACAACTATTTCCTGTTCCGCTACGCCGAAAGCCATTCCCATGAGATTTTCGCGGGTTCGGCGATCCTGTACACGGTCGGTTTCCTGCTGCTGCTGTCGATGGTCAAGGAGGGAAAGTATCCGCCGCTGGACGAGAGCCAGACCAGAAAGGTCAGCCGCTGGCAGGCGACGCGGGAGTTTTTCCGGGAGTCGTTCCACGAACGGCTCTACCAGCTGATCTTCGCCAGCGGCGGCGTGCTGGCCTTCGCCGGGGTGGCGTGGGGCTTTCAGGTGTTCTTCCTGCTCGAAATGAAAATGGACCTCGAACAGATCGGCAAGTACAACGCGATTCTGGCGGTGGCGGCCTTCATCGCAACCTACTTCGCGGCGATCTTCGTGGACCGCTGGCATCCGCTGCGGGTGTACACCTATGTGGTGATCTTTTCGCTGACCGGGCCGATGATGAACTGGGTCTGGCTCTTCATCGACCTGCCGGGGCGGATTTTCTTCTGGCTCTCGCTGGCGGCGCAGCTGCTGTACGCATTCATGAACGCGCTGTCGGCGGCGTGCGCGATGCCGATGCAGATGCGGCTGTTTCCGCATTCGCGGTACGGCCAGTTCGGAGCGGCGCAGGGGATGATCCGCTCCGCCTGCACGATCGCGGCCGGCATGGTGGTCGGGGGCTTCTACGACCTGATTCAGGTGATTTTCGCGAACTGCTGGCACGGTGGCGGCATCGCGGCCGGAGCCGGGTACTGTTACCGGTTCTATTTCGTGTGGTCGTCGCTGGCCAGCCTGATCAACTTCGTGTTGATTGCGTGGGCCTACCGGCGCTGGAACCAGCTCGGCGGCGACGCCCATTTTCATCCGCCCGCTTCGTGGAACAAGGAGGGCTACGAAAAGGTGGCCGTGGTCGCGACGACCGGCTACCAGAGCAAATGGTTGAATATCGCACTGCTGATGATGGACGGCGTGATGTTCGGCTCGCTGCTGCTGGTGGCGGTAATGCTGGCGCCGCTGGCGTGGCACGGCATGTACGGGGCGGTCCGGTGGTTCCTGATCGCGGTGCTGCCGCTGTCGCTGGTGGTGGCGGTGATCTGGTTCAGGATGGTGCGGGGCATCCGGCGGGATGTCGGGCGGGCGAAGGCGGGGGAACTGCCGGTGAACGGGATCCCGCACCACGGGATGATGATGGTGTTCGGCTCGAAGTTCCTGTTGACGATCGGGCTGGTGATCGCGCAGTTCCTTGTGGCGGTCAGGCTGGAAAACGAGCTGTACGTGGTGCTGTTCGCACTCGGCAATATCGTCACGAACTTCCTGCTGCTCTTCTGCACCTGGTTCGTGCTGAAGATGGAGAAGGGGTATGCGACGAAGATCGACGCCGCCTCGCTGGTGGCCGCCGCGCCGGAACAGTAATGGAAGATTCGGAATATCATAAAAGGAGTTGTGAACAATGAAATTGACGGCTTTTCTTTCCGTTCTGCTGTTGGCGGGCGGAGCGGCGGCGGAGCGCCTGACCGTGGCACCCGACCGGCCGGAGGCGCTGTATCGCCCCGGCGAACAGGCGGTTTTCACCCTGAAGCTGACTTCGGAAGAAGGAAAACCGGTCGCGGACCGGGAGGTGCGCTACTACCTGTACGGCGACGATTCCATCAAGGGTAAAGGAACGTTGCGGACCGGGCCGGACGGCGCGGCGGAGGTGAAAACCGGGCTGAACCGTCCCGGTTTCATCCGGCTTGCCGCGGCGACCGGCACGGGAAAGGAGAAGGTGGAAGGTTCGGGCGGAGCCGGTTTCGATCCACGGAAAATCATGCCCGCCCGGCCCGAACCGCCCGATTTCGACGCTTACTGGGCGAAGGCGAAGCAGGAGGTGGACCAGGAGCCGCTGCGGGTGAAACTGACGCCGGTTCCGCTCGCGGATGCCGGGCAGGCGGCGAAAATAAAGCTCTTCGATGTCGAATTGAACTGTTCCGGGAGCGGCGCTCCGGTGCGCGGCTATCTTGCGCTGCCCTACGCGGCCGAGGCGAAAACGCTTCCGGCGGTGGTTTCGTTTCAGGGGGCGGGAGTACACAGCGCGGGCAGGCCGGTCGGCCGTGCGCTGGCCGGCATGATCGGCTTTGAAATCAATGCGCACGGAGTGGTCAACGGCCGGCCGCGGGAATTCTACGACGCGCTGGACAAAGGGGAGTTGAACGGCTACCGCTACCGGAATATGGACGATCCGGAAAAAATCTACTTCCGCGGCATGTTCCAGCGGGTCTGGCGGGCGCTGCAGTTCGTGAAGCGGCTGCCGGAGTGGGATGGACGCACCCTGATCGCACTCGGGGGCAGTCAGGGCGGCGGGCAGGCGCTGGCGGCCGCCGGGCTGGACCCGGACGTGTCATGCTGTGTCGCGTATGTCCCGGCGCTGTGCGACCACGGCGGCCTGTCGGTCGGGCGCGAAAGCGGCTGGCCCCGGTTCCACTGGGGCAAAGGCTACGATGAGGCGAAAGTGTTGCCGGTGGCGGACTACGTGGATGCGGTGAATTTCGCGCGCCGGATCAAAGCGGACTGTTTCCTGTCGACCGGATTCGTGGATTTGTCGTGTCATCCTTCGAGCGTGTACGCCGCATACAATGTGATTCCGGCAGAGATGAAACAGATCGTGAACAGCCCCGCCAGCGACCACTCCGTGCCGCGCAGCACGTTTCAGGCCGGAGAGGAGTTCATGCGCAGGCATATCGAAAAAATGCGCCGGAACTAGGCATTTTCTGAAACTCCGGCTTGAAACCGCCCTCCTGAGCTTCTATAATGAATGCAGGAGGGCTTTTTCATGTGGAAGCTGCGTCGATTCTGCCGTGTCGCCGCCGAATACCGCTGGTGGTATCTGCCGCTTTTTGCCGGGATCATCGCGCTGTTCATCCGGTGGCCGGAGCAGGGGCGGTATGGATATTTGTTTGAAGCATTCCGGTTTGTCCGGGGCGCTTGCCTGCTGGGCGCGCTGTCGGCGCTGGCCGGAATCTGCCTGGAATGGAGGAAGCGGGGCACCTATCTGGTTTATTTGCTCTGTTTTCTGGCGACGCTGATCGTGTCGAATCTGTCGGCTGAGTTGGCGCTGGAGGAACGTTTGCGCCGTCCGCTTCCTCCGGGAGCGGCATGTTGCGGCGGTTTGAAACAGCTCGGGCTTGCATTGCGGATGTATGCGCAGGATAACGATGGCTGGTTTCCGCCGGAGGATGGAGCCGCCGGATTGAATGAGCTGCTCCGGCAGGGCTGCCTGACGGATGCTTCGCTGTACGTCTGTCCCGGCGATTCCCGGCAGAAGCTCACTTCCGGGAAGCTGACCGAAGAGCATTGCAGCTATCTGTATTTCGGCGGCCTGCGCGCACTCGAATCAAGCCGGGAGGAGATTCTGGTTGCCGACAAACCGGAAAACCACGGCGGGAAGTTTCGGCATCGGTTGCATGTCGGCGGGCATATTTCCACCCGGACGGAGGAGGACGATGGAAAATAAGGAACTGCGGTTGGAAGATAAATACTGGCTCGGTGTATTCCGCTGGAAGTTGGTTGTAGGGCTTTTTATTCTGTTGCTTATTGTAGCATTGGGTTCGGACGATGAGATAAGACTTGTGATTCCGGCCCGGGCGATGAGTCCGTTGGTTTGGGGCTGTTTCTGCCTGATCGGGGCAATGGTTGCCGCTTTCCGCCGCCGGAGGTCCGGAGAAGAGGATTTCTGGGAACGGCATGGATGTGCTTTTTTGGTGAGTATGGTGGTTGGGACGGTTTTATTCGGTTTCTTCCTGTCCGGTCCCTGCGTTGCTTCTGAAAAAGCACGTTTGATCTCCTGCCGTGCCAATCTGCAACAAATTTGGAATGCATTGCAGGCGTATGCTTCCGATAATAAGAACTTTCTCCCGCCGGGAAACGGAGCTACCGGATTGAATGAGTTGTTGAGGGGAGGATATTTGGCGGAACCGGTACTATTCCATTGTCCCGGCCGCTCAGGGTCTGCCGGGGAGTTTCAAGAGCTGACAGAAGAAAACTGTGATTATATCTACTATGGAGGTGGTGAGCAAAGCTACGACCGGAAAGGAATCCTGCTGATGGATAAACCCGGCAACCACCCGGAGCGGAAATATAACATACTTTACTATAACGGTGAGATTGAGAGTCGGGGTGGATGGTGAAAAAACAAAAACGTCTGCTTCTCTGGTGCGTCATAATTCTGGCGTTGGTTGCAGGAGTAGCAATACTTTTGCCGCCGCTTTACACGGATTGCCGTTGTCGGCCCAAAAACGTAAGGTGCATGTCGAACTTGAAAATGATTTACACGGCATTGCAGGTATATGCGTGGGATCATGATGGCTGGCTTCCGCCGGAGGATGGCGTCGGAGGGCTGAGTCGGCTGGTACAGGGCGGGTATCTGGATAATCTTTCCGTTTTCAACTGTCCGGTAACCGGAACGGTCTTCCCGGAGAGCCTGACGGATGAAACGTGTGATTATATCTATCGCGGAGGGGGCCGGCAGTCGGAGGGAAAAAGTATTGTGCTGATGGACAAGCCCGGCAATCATCCGGAAGGGAGGTGTAATATTTTTTACTCCGACGGTACGTCAGAATTTAACATCAGGGATGTATCCGATGGCGAATAATCCGGTTGTGATGGTAATGGATAAGCCGGGTAGCCATCCGGGGCGCACGTATTGTATCACCCGTTCCGATGGAAGTGTGCAGTGTGAGGAGCGGAAACGGAGGCAGGCGGAATGAGGCGGGAATTGTTCAGGCGGCTGGCGACTTGTCCATGGTGGTTCGCACTTGCGACTTTCCTGTTGACCGTCGGCGTCGGACTCCTGCCGCCTTTCGGCATCTGGGCGAGATGGCAGGAACGCGGATTGCTGTGCGCGCTGGGATGGTGCATCGCGGCGATGATGGGAGCGTTGGTCTGGGCTGTTTTTCGCCGGAAGGAGTTCCGGTTCTGGCTGCGGCAGGCCGGATGGTTCTTCTCGATTCTCTGTTTATCCGTCCTGTTTCTGATCCTGATCCCGGAACCCGTCGGCAGGATTCGGCCCAAGGCCGCACTGATCGCCTGCCGTTCCAATCTCCGGCAGATTCACACGGCGCTGAAGCTCTACGCCGGAGATCATAACGGTTTTCTGCCGCCGGAAAATGGAGCCGCCGGGCTGAATTACCTGATACGCGGCGAATACCTGACGGATCGGGCGATTTACGTCTGCCCGTGGCAGGGGAGCCGCCGCCATCCTCAAAAGGCGGAGTTGACCGAGGAGGAGTGCGGTTATATCTTTTACGGCGGCGGCAGATTGTCGGAAATCTCCCGGTTGCCGCTGCTGATGGACAAGCCCGGCAACCATCCGAAGCAGATGTATAATGTTCTTTACACGGATGGCACGTATGAAAGCGTTACTCCACGGGAGCGTTCTTTGTTCTGAGCTCAATCAGTTGCCGGATGGTGCGGTTGAGTTGACGGTTCATCCGGGTAAGGGCGGTTCCGCAGGAGAGCCCGATGAAAAGCAGGATGAGAAGTGCATAAATCCGGTGTTTGCGGTTGCCGATGAGTAACGGCGAGGCAAGCGGAATCGCGGAAAACAGCAACCAGAGCGCAGGCCCCGCCGGATCGGCGCACAGCAGGAAAGCCGAGAGCAGGATCATGCCGATCGAAGTGCCCAGGCCTATTCGTGCCGAAGCGGCAGCTGAAAGTTTCATCGCGAATCCTCCCGGAACAGGTTGAAAAATACCGTTTTCTCATTATTTTAGCTTGACGCATGATGCTTGTCAAGGAGAAAATGATGCGAAAATGGTGGTCGGCGGTATTGCTCGTCGGATTCGGTTGGATCGTTGGCGGAAGCGAGCCGTGGAGCTTTGAGATTACAGGTGACCGGATGCGTGGGGCCGGAAGCGCCGTGCGCTGGGAGGGGCAGCCGGTAGTGGTGACCGCCGCCCATGTGGTGATTGATAATCCCGATCTGCGCCTGACCGACGGGGAGGGAAAGGGTTACGCGATCCGTTCCGTCGAATTGGCCCCGGACCGCGATCTGGCGATTCTGGAAACCGTGGAACTGCCACCGTTCGGTCCGGCGGTGCGGCGCTCCGGATTGAGTTCCGGTTCTTCCCTATATAATAAAGGCATTTCGTATCAGCCGGTGAAGATTTCCTTGCAGGAGGTCAACCTTGCCGGGTTGCGAATCCGCCCCGGCGAATCCGGCGAAGCGGTTACCGGAGCCTCCGGTGAGGTGGTGGGAGTGTTGCGCGGTCGTCGCCGGGAAGGGGAGGAGGCGGTTGCGGTCCGGATCGACAACTATGTCCGCCGCCCCGAAGCGACGGTGACTCTGCAGCAATTGAAGGCATGGCAAAGTGCTTCCGAACGGGCGAAGGAACTTGATCGGCTGCTTCAGGAGGCGGCGCAGGAGAGTGCCGGGAAAAAGCTGCGGGAGCGCGCCGCAGCGGTATTGCAGGGATTTTTCCCGGCAACATCTGAAGTTCCGATCGCATTGCAGCGAGCTTACCGGGAGACTTTGGAGCTGCTCTGCATGGAAGCCGCATGGCTGGGGCTGGGACTCGACGGTACGGTTCTGGCCGAAAGTGGAGAGTATCACCGCAAGGCATGGGAAGTGCTGCTTCGGCAGCACGGCTTCCCGGATTTTGAATTTGTGAAACCGGATACATGGGGGATTGCCTGCTGGAAACTGTCCGGGAAACGCCTTCTATGGGTCAGTTTTTGTGAAAAAGGTCCGTTTGCAGGGAAAATCATGCTCAAAATTCATGAAAAACGCACAAAACGGCCTTGACAACTTTCAAAAGTATGATATTTTATAATTCTGTTGCGCGTTAATCGTGACGGTTGTTTAAATATTCAGCGTTCAGGCTCTGCGAATAATTTTGAAAAAAGTTTTGCTTTTGATTTGCAAAACCTGGAATTGATGATATTTTAAAACCCTGTTGCGCCTCTTGCTAGAGGGAGCGCTGCTGATGAAAAAAATTGGATATTGCTTCGGCTGAGATTTTGGAATATTTTTCAAAATCGGGCTTGCAAGTTTTGGAAACCGTGCTACATTAAGGATCTGTTGCGCAACGAGTTACGGAGTGCGACGGCTGATGGTGACGGAACGGTGGTTGAAATAAAGTTTTAAAAATCTTAAAACTTCGGCTTGACAAGTTGCTGAAAGCGTGATATATTATGAAACTGGCGCTGCGTGCTGGTTGAGAGTTGATTGAAAATTGAATAGTGCGATGTAAACCTGAAAATGACTTTGATAAGACGGAAGTCTTACAGTAGTCGA
>NZ_QEKH01000041.1 GCF_003096415.1 Victivallis vadensis
CCGGTGCCGAACGTCGCACGGTCCGCCGCCGGCACAAGCTGTTCCGCCGAAGCCGGCGCATCCGCGCCAAAGAAATCGGCAGGCCAGTTCACCGCGATCTTCACCGCCACATCCGAAGGAACCGTCACCGAGTCCGAAACCGAAGGATCAATGGTCACGGCACCTTTGCTTCCATCCGCAATCGTGATGGAAGCGACCCCCTCAGGCAGGCTGTCGATCACAACCGAACCGCCGTCATTGGCGGTCAAGGTTAACTGGCCGTCACGGAAAACATATCTGCCATTCGTAATCGAGATGCTGTCGCCAACCTTGAAAGTGATCCCCTCCGGTACGCTGACCGAAGTGGTCGGAGTGGCTTCGGAAACGACGACCGTGCCCGTCACCGCATTGCTGATAGCGGTGGAAGCACTTTTGTAGAACATCACCATCTTGCCGTCGACCACCTGGGCGCCGCTCTTTTGCGAGTCGACGTAGACCACGGAATAATCGATGGTCAATTCGGAATAGATCGGTTGATTGTCATCATCGTAACCGGTTATGAAATTGGAAAAATCGACCTGTCCCTTCATGGAGTTGCCGAGTTCAGCCGGATCAGTGGTTCCCCAGTCATTATGAACGGCATCGACCACCTCATCAGCTTTATTCTGAATCGCGGTTTTGTTGTCGGAAATGGTATTGCCGGAAATCGCGACATCAGTGCCCGTCATCGAGTTTTCGACATAAACTCCGACTTTGGAATTGGTAACGGTATTTCCGGTGACATCAAATCCGGTCGGAACCGAACCGTCGGCATTCTCGCCGCGCAGCACGATTGCACCGTCATCCGCAGAAAGAGAAGAGAGGAATGACTGGTTAGCCTTATCGACGATGTTGTTCTGAACCGTAACCGTGCCGGAGCAAGCTCCGGCCACCTGGATGCCGTTGCGGCTCAGATTGGTCACGGTATTGCCGGAAATGGAGGAGTTGCCGGTCAACGCACTTGAGGAAACGCCGTGATGCTTGAAACCGTCGATCGTGTTGTTGTCGAATACGAAGTTTTCAAGGTTGCCGCCGAAGAACGCATCCTGTCCTTTTTTGGTTCCCTCTGCGGTTGCACCGACAAACCGGTTGCCGGTGATGGTCACATCGGCTGATTTTCCGCCCTGCGTCATATTCACGCCGTAGGCGGAGCCGGAGAACTGCGTACAGTCGAAAATGTTGTCTTCAACCGTCAGATTGCTCAGTACTCCGTCAGCGCCGAAGCCGTTATGTCCCTGCCCCGGCTCATACGCCATATAGATACCGCAGGCGGAACTGCCGTAGTTAGCCGTCTGCGGTTGAATGTTGAATCCCCTGATGGTCACACCGTCGGAATAGATGCCGAATCCGTTGGTGACAACAGTGCCGTGATCGGCGGCCCCCTGCAGCGTGACAGCCTTGCCTACCGTAATTTTCTCATCGAATGTTCCGGCGCCGACCTGAATGGTATCGCCGTCGGCCGACTGGTTGATCGCGGTCTGGATGGAGGTGAATGAATTGTTTTCAGCGGCTTCGCCGGCCTGAATTGCGGCCTGACGCGCCGCTTCGTCCGCATACACGTAATAAGTTGCCATGGTGTTACCTTCCCGTTTTTACATTTCTATATTATTTATAGGTTGAATTTCTGGAATTGAATGCAGGCGCTCCGGCTCCGTGACATTCCGGCCCTGACGGATTCCCGCCGGGCGGGAACACGGACAAACGTTCCCGGATCACGGCGGCAGGACCGAACCGTTTCCCGGCACGAAAAAGAAGCGGACAAAATACTGCAGCGGAAACCACCGGAAAGCTCCGCGGCGCCGCAGATCGAGAGGGAGACCTTTGAAAAAAGCGGACGCAGAAAAGCAGTGGATTCCGTATACTCCGGAGCCGGAATATAGAACGTTCTTCCATCGCGCGTGACAGAGGAGGCCACGCAAAATTCGGAGTAAACGGCAGAAAGGGGAGAATGCAGAAAATATTCCGTACTCATTTTTCCGATTTCCATCCGGCTGCAACCGGAAGCGGAATCGGCAACTGTCACATGGCAGTGTATATCAGACATGGAATCCCCCTCTTGTTCGTTATAATTTAACCTGTCGCAAATGTCAAGAGTAAAATCCTCTTTCTTCATCAAAAAAAGAATGAAACCAAAACAATCACATCACTTTAATTATCAATCACAATCCAACTTCTCCGGGAAGTCCGGCTCGATTGCGAATCCGGTTGTCAAATCAGACGCGGACAGTTGACTGAAATTCCGTCTCATTGTCAATTGCGGGCGTGAATATTCGACAATACGTCTTCAGACGAAAGATGAAAGCTCAACTCTTCCGGCGGCAGAAAACAACTATCCCGCTTCATGAGCTATGCTGATTGCACTTATTGTTACAGTAACGATACGGTTTGTTTATTTATTATTTATATCATAATAAAATAAACAAACTTAGTTTATTTTATACCAATCATTAGTAAATTTTAATTCGCCTATTTGAAGAAATAGAAAGAAATTGGATAATAGTGATAAAATTTTTACTATGACTTTTCTGCAAATAAGAATGCGTCGGCAGGCGATGTCACAGGACCGCCCGCCGGCGCGAGGGGGGGGAGATGGTTGAAAGGAGGAAGCCAGAGAGTTACAGGACGAGTTCAGGGACGATATCCGGTTCGGCTTTTTGCCGTGCCGCCGGATTGCAGGAATCCTGTCCGCGTCCCTCCAGCAGCCGTTTGTAATATTCCTTTTTGTATTTCAGCACTTCGAACTGCTGCTGCAGAGATTCGAGCTGCCGGCGCAGGCTTTCCTCCTGGCGGAAGATCATTTCGGCCCGCTCCGGAATGGTCGAATCTCCCTGTTCGCACATCCTGATATAGTGCCGTACCTGATCGATCGGCAGGCCGGTGGCCCGCAGGCAGTGCACCAGCCGCAGCCAGCTCAACGCATATTCGGAAAACATCCGGATATTGCCGCCCGTCCGGTCCACCGACGGAATCAGGCCGGAATTCTCATAGTAACGGATCGTGTATGCGGAGAGCCCCGTCAGTTCGGAAACCTCCTTGACGGTATATCTCGGCGTGCGGTCTTTCGACGGGGCAAAGGGGCGAATTTCAGCCATGGCAGGCTCTTTTCCTGTGAAGTTAAACTTACTGTAACTTTACAATAACGGGAAACCCGATGAAATACAAATCCTTTCCTCCGCTTTTTCGGATAAGGCGGAGGAAAAAATGACATGCGGAGAAACCGGCGGGCTCCCCGCGAAAAGACCGGGACGGTTTTCAGTTGTTGCAGCGGAACACCATCACGGCGGCGGAGTTGCCCGGCACCGTCAGCGCCCCCCATTCCATGCGTCCGCCGCACAATACCCGGTCGAACGCCCAGCCCGCTCCGGCGGTGATTGCATCCGTGATCGGATCAGGCGTATTGTTGACCGCGATCACCAGAAGCTCGCATCGCGCCAGCCGGTGTTCGGTCAGCGTCAGCGACGGATTCGTGCGGGTCACGCTGCGTTCCACTCCAGCTGCCGCGGCGGCCAGCTGGTAGATTTTGTAATAGGATTCCGAGCCGGGCAGGAATGCGCGCGGCTGATTCGCGGCGTGCCGTTCGATCGGCACCGACAGGAACAGCAGCTTGCCCTTGCCGTATGCCCGGGAGGTCATCACCGGTGTGCCGTCGCGGTCGGAAGCCAGCACTTCCGCATCACGCGCAGAAAGTTTCAGCAGCCGTTCGACAGGGCAGTACAGCTCCATGCCCGCCCCGATCACCGCGACCGGTTCGGTCGGCGCGGCGGTCCACACGATATCCACGCCGAAGGGAACGTTGAAAGGTTGAAGAGTTCCGCCGTCGCTGGTGACCAGCAGCGTCGCACCCTTTTCCACTTTATCCAGCAACGCCAGCCAGCGGCGGCGGTCGATCACGCGCAGTCCGCGCACCGAGGGCAGGATATAGAACTTCGATTCGGGCAGCTCCTGATCTGCGGTCGCAAATTCCACGTCGAAGCCGGCCTGTTTGGCCAGCAGGAAGCTCGAATAGCCGACGCCCCAGTTGTCCTGTTCATGGCTCAGGATCACCACCGCGTCCCGCCGGAAGGGCGGAATCGTGCGCAGGTTCAGCCGGTCGAGCGCGCGGCTGAACTCCCGCAGTGCGATCAGCGCCGGCTTGGGTTCGCGGTTGGAACGGACCAGACCGAGCTCCCGCTCAATGGCCATCCAGTCGTACGGAGTTTCTTCGAGCTGATCCTGATCGAATGCGCACCACCAGAGCATCCCCCGGCAGTCGTGCGCAAAGCCGTTCCAGAGCATCGCGCGCATCAGGTTGGCCGCATTGGAGTCGCCGGACTGGGAGGGCCCCAGCGTTCCGGCCTCCTCGATGAAGGCATCGACGCGCCCGACGTCGCCGTAGAGGCGGGTTTCGGCTGTCGCGTGAAACGCATTGCGCATCGTATGGATCGGATCGAGATTGCAGTGCGGCGTAAACAAAGGATACGGATGGGTGGTCAGCACATCGGTCAATTCCGCCTGCTCGCCGATATTCCACAGGCCGTTTTCCTTGAACGCGGTCAGGCTGTGCATGCCGGAGACCACCGGGCGGGAAGCGTCCTCCACCCGGATCGCCGCCGAGATCGCATTGGTCCACGCCCACGCCGCATCCGGGTTGCCTTCGACCGGGCCCATGCAGTTGCACTCATTGCCGAGGTCCCACGCGGCAATCGCGGTCTCGTTCCTCAGTTCCGAAACCAGATGCCGCACCATCCGCACCTCCCACTTCAGCGCGGTCGGGTCGGTCAGCACATTGACGCCGGAAAACGCCGGAGGCACGAACATCCGCCCCGACATCCATCCGGTGACCAGCCCGACGATCAGCCGGAGCCTGTATTCGGCGGCATAGGCGCACAGCGTGCGGAAGCGCTCCACCATCACCGGATCGACTCCCGCGCGCCCTGCCGGCGTATCCGGCAGCGGTTGTTCGCCGAAGCGCATCTCCACAAAGCTCTGGCCCCCTGCGGTATGGCGGCTGATCGGCTGGAAGTCCGGCCACAGCGGAAACACCCGCAGCACCTCCACTGCGTTTTCACTGAGCAGTTTCAGGTCGGCACGCACCGTATCGGCGTCCCATTTGCGCCACATCGCAATTCCGGCATGGCTGGCCCAGTAGTTGCAGCCGACGAAAAAACGGCCTCCGGCCTCGAACATTCCACGTTGCGTCTCTTTGCGTTTCTGTGACATATCTCCCCTTTCTTACCGGTATGTGTATGGTGTGACTCCGTCCACTTACTATAGCTTCGTTTACGGATATTGCAACACACTCCGGGGCGGGATTTCGCCATGTTCGTCGAAGGCGAAATCCCCGGCATCATGACGATTACGGGAGACCGGTTCCGGTAAAAGCGGCTTCGATGCCGGAGGAGAACAGCAGCGTGTTCCCGGAATTCACCGCCTCATCCGATACGACCGGAATCGTGATTTCGGCCAACTTCCCGCCGTCGGGAGATTTCAGAGTCCCGGTGAGCGCGGCGGCGGAAACGGCAAGTTCCATCACATACTCTTCACCGTACTTCCAATTGAAATTGGAACGGCACTCCACCGGCCTGATTCCGGCGACGGATTCCCACTGGCCGTTTTTGCGCTGCTTGAGTTCGAGAAAACGGCGGCTGCCGCCGGAAGCCGGAGACTCGCAGAACGAAAACAAAAACTGGTTCCGGGCGTCCCGGTGGATTCCGACACCGCAGCTTTTCCAAGCGGAGTCCGCACCGTATTTGCGGATCGGCTTCACCGTGGTCCTGACCGTCCTTCCCGGTTTCAGCGGCAGCGCGGAAAGCACCCGCTCTTCGCGGGGCTGCCGTTTCATTCCGAGCGTCACCGGTTCGCCGGGCTGCCATGCCCGCGCAGGCTGCGGTTTCAGGCGAACCGTGTAGGCCAGAGAGCCGTCGGCGGGAACCGCCTGTTCAAACGCGATCATCCGGCAGCCGGGATTCGGAGCGTCCCATTCGGCTTCCAGCTCCTTCGTATCAGTGATGCTCCATTTGCCCGGTTGCGGCGAATCGACTTCGATCAGCAGCCGTTTTTCACCGTTCGCCAGAAGGAGGTTCCTCTTTTGTATTTCCGCATCGCTTCCCTGGATCAGCATCTGCCAGCGTACCACGGCGCCCGGCTTCGCACCTTCGATCCGGTCCGAAATTTCAACACTCCGGTCCGGCAGCAGCCGGAAGGAACGGGTCAGGTTCTTCGCCTGCCCCGCATAGACCGGCGAGAGGTCGACGACCGCCGAATTTTCCGTGCAACCGGTGATCTCCGCCTTGTTTGCGGCCTGCTGTAACTGCCCGTCGATCATCAGGATATTGTGGCTCAGGGGGCCGAAGCGGAAGATTTTCCAGCGGTCCGACTCCTGTGCGGAGTTCCACAGCGTCATCCCGCGCGCCAGAAACTTGTCATAGTTGTCCTGCCCCAGATCGGCGGCCCAGCGCACTCCGTCAACTTCATAGACGAAGCTGCCGGCATCCATGTGGCCGTGCGCCCACGACGGCGAACCCGCCTTGACGCCGAGGTAGGCCGCGTCGTCGGACCAGTCCGAACGGAACATCGCCACCGGTACCGCCGCATCCGCGCCGCTGAAATAGGACTTCGGCGGCTCCCGGTCCGTTTTCCGGTAGTCGGAAAAGAAGATCATCGCCAGCGGCAGCATCCGGGGGCCGCCTTTGCTCACGTCGGCATTCCGGCGCGCCCCCGCGTTCAGCAGCTCCTGCTGCGCCCAGGCGGACATCCAGTCGGGACGGTTGAACCGCTTGGGCAGCCACACCTGCGCGAAATCGACGCCGATGAACGGCACCGAATCCGCATAGCTGAAACTCCTGCCGCTCGGCGCGCGCACCGCCAGCACGTAGTCGCCGGTCTCGCTGAAGCCGGGCATCGAAGCCAGCCCGAAATCCGTGCCCAACGCACTCTCAAGCATCGCCAGCAGCGCGACGTTGAATTCACTGCCGTAACTCCAGTAGACCGGCCCCTCCGGATAGGCGCCTTTGGGATAGTAGGAGGCGCGCATCGCCGGCGGCAGGCAGTTGACCGCCCGCGCAATGGTTTTCGCGGCAAGTTCCGGGTTTCTCTCGAAAACCGCAAGCGCGCCGGCCGTCATTCCGGCGTGGCAGACCTGATTCCAGTTGTTCGTCCCTTTCACCCACCAGTTGTAGCGGGGTTCGCCGTAGGAAGGCAGGATCCCCTTTTCGATGATCGCCTGTTCAAAGAGCTGCCGGTCGTTTTCATCCAGCAGGTCGTAGAGCCAGTCGTACCCGAACGCCATCGCCAGCGTCAGTTCGGCGACATCCAGAAAATGCTGCGGATTCCAGTCCGGAAACGCCGCCGCGTTGCGCATCTCCGCGACCGCTTTATCGGCGTAGCGGCGGTCGCCGCTCAGCCGGTAGGCGATCGCCAGCGTATTGATCCGGTACAGGATATTCCGGCTCACCGAAAGCATCTGGTTGCCGGTCATCCGCCGCTCCACCACCGGATAGCCGAGCATCTTCCCGGCGTCGTGCAGGATACGGCCCGTCATCGCACTTCCGGTTGCGGTTTTGCGGCTCTCCTCCAAAGTCCTGTAGTCCCGCAGGAAGAGCCGGGGATGGCCGGAAGCGTTTTCCGCAAACAGCCGGGAAACCTCCTGCGGCGAAGCCTCCCGCGGAGCGGCGGCGAGGGCCAGCGCGGCCAGCGAGACCATCACAGCCGCACAGATTTTCAATATCGTATTCATAATCAGATTTTCCGATCAATATTTCTTACCACGGTTCAGATCGATTCCCATATACAGCGAACTGCCGCTGCCCGTTCCCCAGCCGCCGATATCATCCATTTTCACAGTGGCGACATGTCCATCCACATACTGTACATTAGTAAGCCCGCCGCGCAACGGCATATAGTTGTCACGCCCATTGGGAGTCTCATATCTTTGCTTATATTCTCCGGGACCTCCATGCCGATAGGCTGCATGTCGGTTCCAGTTTCCTTTTGCATTGTCTCCGGCAATATTGTCAAAAGTCTGCACCACAATAGTCGGCTTCTGAAAGGAGCTCAATTTCCGGCAGAAAGCATCGTTGCGATCTCCATACCAACTGTTGCCTGAACCGTTGCAGAGAATATTCAGCGCATAATGGGTGCGCCGGAAATCCCCTGCACTCGCCCAACCGAATTTTGTGGCTTCCGCCGGGCAGGCAAATGTCCCTTTCGTGGAATTGATCCCGAAGTAACTCAGTCCGTAATTCCCTTCGGGACAGACCTTGTTGTTCTCGTCCTTGCCGGCGAAAATATAGTACCAGTAGAGTTCGTTTCCCCTGGCGTCCAGCCGCATCTCCGGGACCAGCCAGTCGTCATTGTCTCCCGCGTAGAAATTGTGCGCGGCTCCGATCTGCTTGAGATTGCTCATGCAGCTGGCGCGATGGGCGACCATCCGCGCCTTGTTCAGCGCCGGAAGCAGCATCGCCGCCAGAATGGCTATGATCGCAATCACGACCAGCAGTTCAATTAAGGTAAAACTTTTCTTTGACATGTCTGATACTCCTTCTCGTTGGAGGTTAAATCAGGAACGGACAATTGTTGACGATATAACTCATAGTGAAAATCTCCCGGATCGCCTGATCGGGCAGCTCCCGGTTCACCCGCCCGGCCAGATACCGGACCGCCCGGCGGCACATATCCCCGAACGGAATGCGCCCGTAGGAGATCGAACCCGACGGAAACGAGGCGCAATCCTGCACGTCATCAAAGCAGAATACATACGGTTTGCGCAGCAGCCTTCCGTCGCATTTCTCACAGGCGGTGTACACCCGCGACAGGTGGTATTCGCAGCTGACGAAAATCACATCCGGCTGTTCCGCCTCCAGCCGCTGCGCGATCTTCTCATATTCGCGGCAGTCATCCCAGGAGATGATCAGCTCCTCCCGCACCGGAATCCCCAATATTTCGTGGGCGCGGCGGTATCCGAGTTCACGCATGAAAGGAGCATAATTCCTGTCGGTCATGGAGCCGCCCGCGAACAGGATTTTCCCCGCGCCGTTCTGCAGCATCCGCCGTACCACCTGCGCAACGGCCGCCGCATAGTCGACCGCCACATACCCCAGATTCGGATCGTCGGTGACGCGGTTCAACAGCAGCGTCGGCTTCCGGGCCGCCAGCCGGGAGGCCTGCGGAAAATCCTCCGCATCCAGAAACAGGAAGAACGCCGCGTCCACATTCTCCCCCGCCAGCAGCTCTTCCTTGCTGCGCAGCAGCAGATTGCAGTTGCACTCCGCACACGCCTTCTGGGAAGCCGACAGCACTTCGGTCATGAAGCTGCGCGGCGCTCCCCATTCCGGATGCACTTCGACGCCGATTTCCACGCGCCTGGCCCCGGAGGACTCCGAAGCTCCCGGAACCTTCACAAAGGAACCGACGCCGGAGCGGCGGAAAATCCTGCCGTCCTCCTCCAGCCGCGTCAACGCCCGCCGCACCGTCATCCGACTGGCTCCGAACTCGTTGACCAGATCTTTTTCCGACGGCAACTGCATCCCCGGAGCCAGCGCATGACATTCGATCCGGCTCAACAACGATTCATAGATAAAATGGTATCCGTTCTTCTGCATGGGTCCCTTTCGCCATGTATACATATCTAGTATACCTGTATATATTATAGCAAAGATGAGGCCCCTTGTCAATAGTGAAACGGAATTATTTCAAAAAATTGCGACGGTCCAGTCTGTCTGTCCCGAGCACCGGCCAGAAAATTGCCGGAAATCCCCGCACACAGGAGTATGCGCAGGCATTTCCGGCACTGTTTTCAGTATCGTCGCTCCGATTCAGCGGGAACCGTCATTTCCCTTTGGCGCGGCGCTTCTTGAAGTCCTCGTATTCGGCGAGAGTGCCGGGGAAGTCGATGACCTTGCCGTCATTGTCGATTTCGATAATGCGGGTGGCCAGGCTGCTGATGAATTCGCGGTCGTGGCTGACGAAGATCACGGTGTTCTTGAAGAGCGTCAGCGAATAGTTCAACGCCTCGATCGATTCGAGGTCGAGATGGTTGGTCGGCTCGTCGAGCGCGAGCACATTGCCCGCTTCGAGCATCATCTTCGCGAGGATCAGGCGGGCCTTTTCGCCACCCGACAGCACCTTCACGAACTTGTTGACCTCGTCGCCGCTGAAAAGCATCTTGCCCATGAAGGAACGCAGCTCCATCTCGTTCAGCCCCTCCTCCGGGGCGAACCGGGCCAGCCAGTCGATCGCGCGGTCCTCCATATTCAGGATGTCGGAGGCGTCCTGCGGGAAGTAGCTCAACTGCACGGTTTCGCCGTGGACCACGTCGCCGTCGTTCGGCTCGATCAGCTTGAGCAGCAGCTTCAGCAGCGTGGTCTTACCGACGCCGTTGGTGCCGATGATCGCGACCTTTTCCTCATTGCCGATGGTGATGTCGACATCCTTGAAAAGGGTATGGTCGTACATCTTGCCGATTCCGGCGGCTTCCAGCACTTTCGAGCCGAGCCGGGTGCGCGGATTGAAGCGGATGTACGGCGAAACGCGGCTGGAAGGCTTGATCTCCTCAAGCTGAATTTTCTCCAGCTCCTTCTGGCGGCTGGTGGCCTGCCGCGCCTTGGAGGCGTTCGCGCCGAACCGGTTGATGAACTCCTTGAGCTCGGAGATGCGGCTCTCCTTTTTGGCGTTTTCGCGCCGGACGCGCTCAAGCGCGATTTCATTCGCGGTCATGAAGTCATCGTAGTTGCCGGTGAACAGGCGGATCTCCTGATAGTCAAGGTCGGCGATATGGGTGCAGACCTCGTTCAGGAAGTAGCGGTTGTGGGAGATCACGATCACCGTGCCCTTGTGGTTCTTGAGCAGATTGCAGAGCCAGTCGATGCTGCTGATGTCGAGGTGGTTGGTCGGCTCGTCGAGCAGCAGGATGTCGGGGTTGTAGAACAACACCTGCGCGAGCAGCACCCGCAGCTTGAAACCGCCGGTCAGGCTGGAAAGCGGCTGGTTGTGCTTTTCGACCGGAATGCCGAGGCCGACGAGCAGCTTGGCCGCATCGGCTTCCATCGTATAGCCGCCCGCGTCGCCGAAAAGCCCTTCGATATCGTTGGCGCGCTCCTCCTCCTCCTCGGTGAGTTCGAGCTTGCTGTAGAGATATTCGCGTTCCTGATGGATCTTCCAGAGGTTCTCGTTGCCCATGTAGACCACATCGAGAATCGGAACGTCTTCGTAATCATAGTGGTTCTGTTTCAGGAACCCCATGCGGCAGTCCTTGTCGATCGCGACCGATCCGGTGGTGGAATCCTGCTGGCCGGAGAGAATCTTCATGAAAGTCGATTTGCCGGAACCGTTCGCGCCGATCAGGCCGTAACGGCAGCCGGAATTGAACTTGACGGAGACGTTCTCGAACAGCATCTGCTGCCCGAACCGCATCGAAACATCGGTTGCTGCGATCATTTTTGCTGCGTGAATCCTTGATGATGATTGTGTTAACGTAAAATAAACCGTGATAATATAGCACCTCGGCCGGCTTTTTTCCACCCGTTCCGCTTTGGAATTGAGGAAACTTTCCCGGCCATCCGGGAGATTTTCAGGAAAATTACGGATTTTTTCCGTTCCGCTATTGACATCGGGAATAAGTTTTGGTATAATTAATCAGAGTTTAACGTTTCAGCCAAATTTCGTTTCTTATTTTCAATTTCTGAAAAATATGGTTGAAATCAGGAACAGATACAGGTTTATCGTTTAATCAATCAGGAGTAAAAATGGGACGGGTCAGTCTGAAGGACGTGGCGGAAGCCGCAGGCGTGTCGGCGGTGACGGCGTCGATCGTGCTGAACGGCAGCGGCAGCGGCAGCCGGGTCCGGGTCAGCGCGGCACGGAGGGCTGAAATCCAGGCGATCGCGGCACGGCTCGGTTACCGCGCGAATGCGGCGGGGCGGATTCTGAAAAGCAAGAGCCTCAGCGATATCGGGCTGCTGTTCTTCGAGGAGACCAGACACATCCGCGAACACGCCGGGTTCACGGATATGAACCTCCAATTCAGCCGGATCAGCCGCGAATACGGGCGGCGTTACCAGGTGGACTGGTTCGACCCCTTCCGGCATCCCGACGAGGTCCCGGCAATCCTGACCGACGGCCTGATCGGGGGGCTGCTGATCGCGGGAAATCCGATCGGGGCCTCCGAACAGTATTTGCGCGAAAGCTGCACGCTCCCCATCGTCCGCCTCGACGAACCGGGCAAGCATTCGGTGAGGTTCGATCCGCAGCCCGCCTTCCGGCAGGCGCTGGAATATCTGGCCGCGACCGGCCATCGCCGCCTCGGGCTGGTCAACGGGCCGGAAACGCTGCCGTACTTCCGGAATCTTCACAGCGCCTTCCGCGAAAGCTGCGCGCGCTTCGGCCTGACCGTCGACGAGGAGCTTTTCTATGAGGCCGATCCCTACGGCGATTTCGCGCTGGACGCGGTGCTGGCGGGGCGGCGGCTTTTCGACCGCCCGGACCGCCCCGACGCCGTGATGGTCAGCAGCGGCATCCTGGTCAAAAGCATTGTCGTGCAGGCGCTGCAGCGCGGAGTGCGGATTCCCGCCGACGCCAGCATCGTCGCATTCGGCACCAATGACTGGGAGGCGTACAAGTTCGTCCCCCGCCTCACCGCCGTGGAACGCAACTACGCCGGGATCATCGAAGCCGGAGTCGCGATGCTCTGCGAACTGATGGACAAAGGTGCCGTGCAGGTTCCGCAAGTGACGGTTCCGGAGCGTTTCTCCATCCGGGACAGCACCGCAAACCGGCTCGCGTAACCGCAGGAACTTCAACTTCAACAAAAGGCACAGGAAATGAAACTGAAAAACAGCGCTGCCCCGGCGGTTTATCCGTCACTTCCGTCTTGCAAATTTACATTGATTGAATTGCTTATAGTAATAGCAATCATAGCGATCCTGGCGGCGATGCTGCTGCCTGCACTGAACAAGGCGCGGGACAAGGCCCGGATGAGCGCCTGCGCAGGCAACCTGCGCCAACTGACCATGATGAGCATCGGCTATGCGCTGGACAACGGGGAAATGCAGCCCCCGATGCGCGAGGCGAACGACAAACCGTGGTGGCACAATATGCTGTTGAAGTACTGTTATCCGGGTCGCGGTTATTCGACGACCAAAGACGCGGTCTTCCAGATCAACAACAAAAACGACGGGAACAAGGAGGAGCTGCGCAAGGTTTACTTCTCCTGCCCGGCAGCGGCGGCAACCGGACGCATGGTCACGCCGTCCTATGCGCGCAACTTCTATTTGTATCTGCCCGGCTCGAACCAGTGGTTTTCGGCGCCGCAGCTGACCCGGGGACGATATCCGGCGCAGACGCTCTTCTACGCCGACACGATCGTCAAGATCACCGCGAACTACAACCAGTGCGACGCCAACCTCAGCCCGGCCAAAGTCGGCGGAATGCACAACGGGCGCGTGAACGTCTCCTGGGTAGACGGCCACGCCTCGGTCGCGTTGATCCCCCAGCTGACCAATGACGCCGTCGCCCCCGCCGGGCCGAACGACATCTGGAACCTGATCCGCTGACCATTACATAAGGAGTGATCCATGCTTTTCAAATCCGTGATACCGGCGGGCCTGCTGCTCGCGCTCGAACTGGCCGCCGCGCCGATCCGGCAGGATCAGCCCGCCCGGACCAACTTCAACGCCACCCACAACTGGACGACCGCCAGTGCGGGAAAGGCGGCGGCCCTGATTCCGAACCGGCCGATTCCGGACCAGCCCTTTTTTGAATACCGCTTCGACTGCCCCGCGCCGGGCAATTACCGGGTCTGGGGACGCACGTTCGACCCGAAGTGGTCCAGCCCCGGACGCTGGCGGATCGACGGCGGAGAGTGGCGGGAATGGAAGCCGCAGGCACGGGTGGACCGGGAGGTGTTCCAGCGTAACTTCCCGCTGGACTGGTGTCTGTGGGGCGAAGCGGAGCTGGAGGCCGGACCTCACCTGCTCCGCTTCGAGGCGACCGGCAAACGGCCGCGCGGGGACTACTACTATTTCGTGCAGGATGCGCTGCTGCTCACCGACGATCCGGATTTCCGCCCCGCGGGACGTTTTTCCCCGGCGGAGCAAGAGGCGCAGCGGAAAGGCGCCGAACAGCTCGCCGCCCTGCCCGATGACGGGAAAAAGGCGCTGCTGAGTCTCCGGGTGGAAAAACTGCGCTGCGAAGCCGGCAAACTGCACTTCACCGCCGTGATGAACCGCCCTTTCAAGGGGCGGCTGCTGGCGGCTTTCACCCGGGGCGGCGCACTGTACGCGGTCGTCCCGCTGGAAGCCGACGGCCGGAACCGCACGACCGAGTTTGAACTTGATCTTCCGTCCGGCCTGCCGGCAGGTAAGCTGAAACTCTATTTGTTCCCGCTCGGAACTCCATTCGGCTACGGCGAACCCGGCAGTCTGGTTTGGGCAGAAGGCGACCGGCGAGGCCTGCCGCTGTCGTGGGGCGTCTACCGCAGCCGCTCCGGCATCCGCCACTTCTGGTACGTGACGCCGGGCAACGTGCTGGTCTGGGACGGAGAACCCTACCTGCCCTTCGGCGGCATGATCAACACCCGGCTCTCCTGGGCCGCCAGACAGGGAGAACCGGAAAATTCCGGCTTCCTGAACGGCGGGCGCAACCTCCTCAAGGGGCGGATCGCGCAATTGAAATCCTACGGACTGCGCGACATCTATTTCAACGGCTTCTTTCCCCGCTCCAATCCGAACGTGCTGCGCGAGGTGGTCAATCTGGCCGAGGCGGAGGGGATGAATTACGGCCTGCACCTGTCGGATTTTCCCCGCGAATCCGATCCGGGTTTCGTGCGCGATCCGGCGCGCGGCGTACCACTCAAGGCGGGAACCGCCTCGCACCGGCTCGACGCGGCAAAGGACTTCCTGCCGGGACGCAGACCGAAAAAGCTGCCCGAACTGAAATTCCCCTGCCGCGTCCTCTACGCGGTGGTCGATGCGGAAGGCATCGCCCGCGAAGGCGGCGTGGCCACGCTCGACGCAGCCGGTTCCGCCGAAGTGAAATTCCGGACTCAGGCGCGCGACGGCGACCGCCTGGTCTATCTGCCCGAAATACCGCTGGCCGCCTCCGATCCCGCCGGATACTTCGGCGGTCTTGAGGACTACCTCGCCAAGGTGCGGGCGGTCTACGGTTCGCTGCCGCTCGGGGAACATTTCCGTTTCTTCATCGACCCGCTCTCCAACGAGATGCACACCCGGCCGACCGGCGTTCCGACCACCGCGGCATTTCAGGAGCGGCGCGCCGCCTTCCTTGCGAAGCGGTACGGTTCGGTTGCGGAGCTGAACCGCATCTGCCGGGCGCGCGGCGCATCCGTCTCCGACTTCACCACCGCCGCCCGGCTGGTGCCGCTGGCGGCCAACGGCCGCTCCAGCTGCTGGATCGATCCCGAAACCGGCCGGCTGTTCCGGTTCGACGACCAAAACGGCCAGACCCTGCGCGACCTCAAGGAGCTGCGCGGCGAAGTCTGCCGCGAAGTGATCAACCGGGTCGTCGCCGTGTTGAAGGAGATCGCCGACGTGCCGGTGCTGCTCAAACACAACACCTGGTTCAGCGACTGGTTCGTGAACCCGCTCGAAAAGGGCGGCGCGGACGGCACCGGCATGGAAGCGTACTGCTACGGCGACAGCCTCGCCTATCACAATTCCGCCGTGGTCTACGCCGAGGCGATGCAGTCGCGCCGCACCCAGTGGTGCCCGGTGACCGAAAGTTCGGCGGCGGCCTTCGAGGGGCAGAAAGAGTACTGCGGCTATCCCGACCGGCTGCAGATGCTGGACGACATCGACCAGCTGATGATGCTCGGCGCCAAAGGCTTCTACCATTTCGGCCTCATGTTCGATCCGGATGGGGGCCGCTTCTTCACCACGGAGCTGACCCGCGATCCGCGCCAGCTGGAGTGGCTCGCGACCCACGCGAAACTCTACCGCGACGCGGGCCGGAAGCTGCTGGAAGCCCGGCCGGAATACCACGGCTGGTATCCCGGTTACCTGCGCGAAGGCGAAGCAGCGGGCAACCTCGCGCGCACCTATGACATCGACGGCAACTACATGGGAACTTCCGCCCAGATCCGCATGGCGCCGGACGGACGGTGGATTCTGCCCGCCGTGAATCCCGACGCCCCGTTCCGCACCCTGCTGGTCGCCGAGCCGCTGCTGACCGCGCTGCAGGCAAAAGAGGCCGCCCTCCATCCGGCGGCGCGGCGCCTGACCGCGAAGACCCTCGACAGCTTCACCGCCCACGGGATCGGGGTCATCCCGCCGGAGCCGGGGAATCCGAATCAGCTGCAGGAGTTCCGGCGCAGGGTGCTCGACTGCGAAACCTTCCAGACCGAAGAGCTGAACGGGCTGCGGCTGCCGGACGGCCGGCTGCTGGTCTGGGTCTGCGTCGAACGCGAACAGGCCGAAATCACGCTGCCGCCCGGAGCGCGGGCCGTCAATCTCAAGGGGGAACCGCTGCCGGCCGAAAACAACCGCCTTACGCTGAAACGCGCCCCTTACGCGCTCAGCCGCGACAACCTGCCGCCGCACTTCCCGAACGGCTATTACAATGCGGATAACGGCCAGCCGGAGACCGCCTGTCTGACCGGCGTGACGATGGAGGAGCTGCAAAAGCGGAACGCCCCCGCATTCCGCCGCTGGCTCCCCGCCGCGCTGGCTCCGGCGGAGGTGGCGGTGTACCGCGAGGCGGAAGCGTTCCGTTCGACGACCTTTCCGCAGCCGTCGCTGGTGGGTTACTCCCGCTACAGCGGCGGGCGGGCGATTGGCATCAACACCCACTGGGCGCCTCCGGCTGGCAGGGAATACGAGGCCGTCTACGACTTCGAGCTGTCGCGGCCGCTCGCGAATGCGCAATTCCACCTGCGCAAACAAGTTTCACCGTCGATGGAGCTGGAAATCCTGATCGACGGGCGAAGCGCGGCCCGGATCGCCGCCAATGCTCCGGCCACCGACCGGATGCACCTGAGCCCGTGGAACGCCGGGCTGGGCAAGAACCGGCTGGAGGTCGGCTACTCGTCCGCCCCGCTCGGCGCGCTGGCGGCGGGGAAGCATACGCTGACGATCCGCGCACTCGGCCGAAGCCCCGGCTACGCGATCGATACACAGCTGATGGGAGACGCCGCCGCAAAGGATACCGGAGTGCAGGGACGTTCCGACGACGACGGCATGCGCGCATTGCAGCTCGACAGCTGGCTGATCGCCGAAAAGTAGACCCGGAAGCGGCGTCTCCCGCTTCACGCTGTACCGGCGGGTGGTGGTTCCGCTGCTGATTATTCTGATCAATCTGCTGATCCGCCTCGGCGGTGAGCTCACCCTGTACCTGATCAATCGACATAGAAAACACAAACTAAACCAAACAATACCATAAAACATATAAAAAACACAATATTTTTGATATTTTTTGAAAATTATAATTTGACATTCTCTATTTATGGGTCTATTATAACAACAGAAGGCAGGAGCTACACTCTACTTTGATAGAATAAGGTTGTAAAATGGAAGTAATAAATCTGCGTACCATCATCAGTTCACTCTTATGGACGGTCTGTGCTTTCATTTTTCTTCCGGAAGCCGGAGCAGGCGCTCCTTCCGAACGGCGGTTCGTGAAAGCGATTCCGTTCAGCGACGATGGCATACTGGAAGAGGCTTCCATGCCGGAGGCGACACAATATGAGTTCCAGGGAATCTGCAGAAGCCGGGCGGTCCTGTTCATCGATTCGGAAAAACACAAACCGTATCATCCAGTGGAGGCTGTACGTGAAATTCCGGTTTTCACGGCTGGAACTTTCCATACACAATATCGGACAATTCAGACCAGGCGAAGAGGAGCCGTTGCATTCGTGAAAGAGTTCCTGCAACCATCGATCCCGGCACGGGCCGCCCCGGCGTAAGGCGCCCAGGCCGTACAGTCTGTCGCCCGGAGGAGAGCGTCGCAGGCGAGGAGTCCCGGCAAGGAGAAATTGCGGAGGAACGGAAAGTGAAGAGGCCGTTTCACCATGAGGAGTGATTTCCCGGGAGAGGAGGACCTGCTACGAAGAAGAGGAGAGCGTCGCGGAAGAGGAAGCCCCGGCAAGGAGAAATTGCGGAGGAACGGAAAGTGAAGAGGCCGTTTCGCCATGAGGAGTGATTTCCCGGGGGAGGAGAACCGCGAAGCAGGCGTAAAAGCGACAGCCGCCGTGAAGAGGAGAAAAGAGGAACGGCAGCAATGCGGCATTGATCCGGCGGAGTGATTCAGAAGTGAAGAGCTGAATCACTCCGCCGTTTTTTGTATTCCACGCGATCCCCCAGCTTGAAAAAACGGCATTCCCATACTATACTGACAGGAAAATATGAAAGGAAGCCCGATGAAAGCCGTTATCATCTATATCTCAGTGATTGTGCCGGCCACGTTCTGGCTTTCGCTGTACATCGCCGGCTTCTGGATATCCGCTGTTTTTCTGGCAGGCGGCCTCGGTTCGCTGCTGCTCCTGCGCCCGATCGGCAAGACGAAAGACGAAACGCTGCGCTCCCTGAAAACCGTACTCTACGCCGCTGCCGTCACCCTCGGCTGTTTCCTGTTTCTGAATCTCTCCTGCACCGCCTTCCTGCCCCAACCGCAGGAGCCCCTGCCGAAACCGCCGCTCAAGTGCATCTGCGCTCCGTCGGACCCGTTCAGCGCCGAACGGAATTGAATGCCGTTCACTTTTCCAGCCGCTTGCCCAATACGACCTGATCCAGATAAAAATCAGACTGATCCGGCAACAGTTTTGAAAGCAGCAAACCGCACAGATTGTTCCATGTCCCCAGCGTCAGAATCAACACATAGCGCAGCCAGAGCGGACGGAATGGAATGACACAATCCCAATAAGCGTTTTTCAACTGAAACAGGGCGGTAATTCCGGTGCCGATTTTTTCCTGCCTGAGAACAGCAAAGCCGTTTCTTTCCAGCAGGGCTTTCAGTCCGAAAGAAGTATAACGGGCGTAATCGAACGGTTTTTCATGTTCGATCCATGCAAAGGGAACCGTCAGGATGATCCGTCCGCCCGGACGCAGCACACGCCGAAGTTCCGTCAGCAACTCCTCGGGATTGAAAACATGTTCCAGCACCTCATTCAACACGACTCCGTCGAAGGTCTCCGAGTCGAACGGCAGCGTCTGACCGTCATAAAAGTAATCGGCGTTCCCGGCCTGCCGGGCAGCCGGAGTATCGATTTCCACGCCGACATATCCGGTACAGGCAGTAAAAAGTTTCTCGTAAGGCCGGGTTCCGCAACCGACGTCCAGTATCCGCCCTTCCAGCTCCGGGGCCAGCTTTTCCATCATCCGGGCAATGCCATGCCGGGAAAAATAGAAATGATTCAAAAAAATTCCGGTCGGACCGGGACAGAATCTCTCCCGGAGAATCAGCTCCTTCAAAATCTTCAACATCGCCTTCTCCCGCCAAACGGCATAAAAAAACTACCGGTGTTGGAAAGGTTCCTTCCACCATCCGATCTTGCAGCACACTGCAGAAACAATACGCCGCAGTCCGTCGGAAACAACTCCCGGCGGACCGCGGCCTCCATACGCATTCCGGCAAGATCAATCAGAAACGCAGCATCAGCGGTTTCTCATTCCGGAAAGCATATCAGTCGCGATTCCGGCCAGTTCCCCGGCCGGAACCGCAACGGCCAAACCGGCAAGCCTTTAAAAAAAACAGGCCGGCCTCACTCCCACTCGATGGTGCCCGGGGGCTTCGCGGTGATGTCGTAGACGACGCGGTTGACCCCGTCGACCTCTTTGACGATGCGTTCCATCATGGTCTCCAACAGCTCCCACGGCAGGCGGACCACCTGTGCGGTCACCGCATCCACGCTGTTGATGGAGCGGATCGCGATCACGTAATCGTAGGAACGCTGGTGGTTCTTGATGCCGACCGTCTTGACCGGGACGAAGATCGCAAAAGTCTGCCAGGTCTTGTGATACCAGCCGGCTTTGGTCAGCTCCTCAGTCACGATCGCGTCGGCTTCGCGGAGCATCGCGAGCGTGCTGCGTTCAATCGCACCGACGTGGCGCACGCCGAGCGACGGCCCCGGGAACGGGTGGCGGTCGATCAGCTCCGAAGGCAGCCCGAGCATGCGGCCGACCTCGCGGACCTCATCCTTGAACAGGCGTTCGACCGGCTCGACCAGCTTGAACTTCATGTTTTCCGGCAGGCCGCCGACGTTATGGTGGCTCTTGATCACGCCGTTCGGATTGCCGTCCAGCGGAATGCTTTCCAGAATGTCCGGGTAGATCGTCCCCTGTCCGAGGAACGGAGCGTCGACCTTGGCCGCCGCCTCCGCGAACACCTCGATAAACTCCTTGCCGATCACCTTGCGCTTCTGTTCGGGATCGGAAACCCCCTTGAGTTTGTCCAGAAAGCGGTCGGAGGCGTCGACGTAGCACAGATTCATGTCGAAGTTGCGCGCGAAAATCTCCTGCACCATTTCCGGTTCATTCTTGCGCAGCAGCCCGTGGTTCACGAATACGCAGGTCAACTGCTTGCCGATCGCCTTGTGAATCAGCGCCGCGACCACCGAGGAATCCACGCCGCCGGAGAGGCCGAGCACGACCTTCTGGCCGCCGACCTGACTGCGGATGTCGGCGATCGCCTCGTCGATGAATTTCTCCATGGTCCAGCTGCCGGTGCAGCCGCACTTCGCCTTGCAGAATTCGACCGCTTCATCGACTTTACCGCCGATGCCGCCGGTCAGGTCGAGGGTCGGCAGCTTCAGAGCGTCGAACTTCGCGCGGGCTTCCGGGCGGGCCGGAACGCCGACATCTGCGCAGACGATCAGTCCGGCCGGAGCTTCCTGCGTGACGCGCTCCGCCGGAACCGTGTACGGCATCACCATCGTATAGATGTGCCGGTCCCGGATGGCGCGGGCGAATTTCTGGATATCCTCACAGCCGAAATTCAACAGCACAATGGTTTCAGGTGTCTGTTTCATACTCTCCTTCCCGAGTTGATTGAGAATGTTGGTTAACATACCCTCTTTTTGCCCGAAATGCAACCGGGAAACCTGCCCGCTTTTCAGAAAAACATCCGGCCCGATTCCTCCGCAGTTTCTCCCGGCCATACCGGAATCGTCATTTTGTGCTATAATATCCGTGAACTGTACCATCGAACGGGGTTGCCAAACGGCGGAGCCTGATATATACTTATAGCATAAACCGCAAGGAGCACACCAATCATGAACGTTTTGACCGAAGAGACCATGCGAGCCCGGCTGGAGGTTCCCGCCGGCAGGATCGACGCGATCCTCGATACCGACACCTTCAACGAAGTGGACGACCAGTTCGCGCTCGCCTACGCGCTGTTTTCGCCGGAAAAGATCAACCTCCGCGCAGTGACCGCCGCGCCCTTCTTCAACGACCGTTCCAGCGGCCCCGGCGACGGCATGGAAAAGAGCTACGAGGAAATTCAACGCATCCTGAAGCTGGCCGGGCGCGATTCGGCCGACTTCGCGTGGCGCGGCTCGGCCAATTACCTGCCGGACCGCCATACTCCCGTCGATTCCCCCGCCGCCCGCCGCATCGTCGAACTGGCCCGCGAAGCCAAAGCCGCCGGCAAAGTAATCTACGTGCTCGGCATCGCGGCGCTGACCAATATCTCCTCCGCGCTGCTGATGGCGCCGGAGATCATCGACTCCGTCGTGGTGATCTGGCTCGGCGGCCAGCCGCACCACTGGCCGACTCACGGCGAATTCAACTATGCCCAGGATATCCCGGCGGTGCAGGTGCTGTTCGACTCCGGCGTGCCGCTGGTGCAGGTGCCGTGCGCCTCGGTCGCGGAGCTGCTGATGGTCACGATCCCGGAGCTGGACGTGCGCTGCAAAGTGCTCGGCCCCCTCGGTGAATTCCTGTACGAACGCACCTCCACTTATATGAAAGAACGCAACTTCGACAGCAAGGTGATCTGGGATATCGCCACGGTTGCGTGGTTCACGGTGCCGGAGACGTTCGCCTCGGCCGTCCATCCCGCGCCGACGGTGGACGACGAAGGAGCTTACCGGCAGCAGCCGGGCCGCCACCTGATGCGGACCGTCTACCACATCGGCCGCGACGCCGTATTCACCGATCTCTTCAACCGGCTCAAAAGGTGATGCCCATGAAGCGGATCATCAACATCGGCTCTCTGAATCTGGACAAAATCTACCAATTGCCCCACACGCCGCTGCCGGGAGAGACGCTGACCGCCTCCTCCAACCGAATCGGACTCGGCGGCAAGGGGTTGAATCAGTCCATCGCCGCCGCCCGCGCCGAAGCCGCCGTGATCCACGCCGGGGCGGTCGGACCGGACGGGGAACCGCTGACCGCCGCGCTCCGGGAGGCCGGGGCGGACGTGTCGCTGGTCCGGGTCCGCGATACCGCGACCGGACACGCGCTGATCCTGGTCAATGAAAAGGGCAACAATTCGATCGTGCTTTCGCCGGGCGCCAACCACACCCTGACGATCAACGACCTCGACGAGGCGATCGGCCAAGGGCATCCCGGCGACATCCTGCTGCTGCAGAACGAAACCAACCTGATCGCGGAGGCGATCAGGCGCGGCCATGCGGCCGGCCTGAAAATCGCATTCAATTTCGCCCCGTTCGATCCGCAGGCGGCGCGCGAACTGCCGCTGGAGCTGGTCGATATCCTGTTCGTCAACGAGATCGAAGGCGCCGGAGTCGCCGGTGCCGGCGATACCGGCCGCATTCTCGCCATCCTTCATGAACGGTATCCGGCGCTGCTGACCGTGATGACCCGGGGGCCGGAAGGAGCGTTTGCCTGTACGCCCTCGGGCGAGGTGCTGCATGAGCCGTCGCCGCCGGAGGAGGTGGTCGAAACCACCGCGGCGGGAGACACCTTCATCGGGTTCTTTCTCGCGGAGCTGCTGCGCTCCGGCGACCTCGGCAAGGCGCTGAAGCTCGGCTGCAAGGCGGGGGCGCGCTGCGTCAGCCGTCCCGGAGCCGCGGAGTCCATTCCGACGCTTGGAGAACTTTGAACAGCGTCCCTTCCTCCCGTACAACCCGGACTTGAAATTCCGGGTTCAAGCTGTATTTTGTTATCAGACACAAAAACAGCCGGGAGGAAAGGAAAGCCGATGACACCGAGAAAACTGCGCCGTCTCCGCAATTGCGCCCTGCTGCTCGGAATACTGGCGGTGTGTTTTCTGGCGCTGCGGATCATCGACGGCGGCGAAACTTCCGTCTGGGGCTTTCCCTTTCTGCTCTGCTGGCTCTTTTCCATGCTTCTCGGCGCTTACTGCCTCGACCGGAAGCGGGGCTTCCGGGGGGTCTCCCTCGACGAAGATGACAACGCGGTATTGCGTCCTGCCACCGCCTACGACGACCTGCCGATCCAGACCCTGCTGAACGCCCGGCGTGACGAACAGCAGTTCACCGCCCGCGCCTACTGCCACACCGTGCTGCTGGCCCTCAGGGTTCCCCGCGTGCGCTATCTTTACCAGCTTGATATGGACCTGCTGCCGCCCTCCGACGGCGAGCTGCGGCTTTTCGACGACGCGCCGCCGGTGCAGCTCCGGAAGGGGCGCCGGCTTTTCTTGACGCTCCGGATCAAGGTGGAGGACGGCCGGGTCGTCACCGTGCGCAGTTCCACCGCGCCTCCGATGTATCCGTTTCGCCAGCCGCAGCAGACGTGGGTCGATCCGGAACGCTGCTGCCCGGCCAACACCCGCGAAGCGATCGCCGACGTGCTGGATCCCCATGCCGCCGAATGGAGCATTCAGGCCGGCAGCTACCGTGACGACGACCGCCCCCGTTACTGCACGGTATTCTGCCGGATGATCCCCGCTCGGGACGGCATTCTGCAGTGGGACGGCTTCGCGCCCGTACCGTTGCGCCAGGGCCGCGCGGTACGGCTCTACTTCGAAGTCGACCAGTACAGCCGCATCCGGCTGATGCGCCCCGTCACCCTGATGCAGGCGCTGCTGCTGCCGCGCGAATCCGAATGGGTCCGCACAGAACGTCAGCAACTCCGCGAATCTACCGAATAAAGCCCGCCGGAGATTTCGCCTTCGGCGAGCAGGGCGCTTCGCCCCTGCACCCCGACCGGCAAGGTGCCGGCGCCGAATACTTGAGAGCCGGGAAAACCGGAACGGTTTTCCCTCCGGGTAAGGGAGGCTCCGGTAGAGACAGGCATGGAGCGTACAGGAGCGGCACACCGCTCCGGTCGGCGCAAAGCCTGCTTTTTTGCAGGCTTTAGGCACTCCCTGCGCCTGCTGCCGCCGGAGGTCACGCTCGGAACCTCCAAATGCTGACCGGGAAACAGACGGGAACCCTGATGGAGGCTGATAAGAATTTATCTACCGATATACGCAAAGCGAGGTCAGGCAACAACGCAATTGCGATATCACAGGCAAGCATCTTTGAGTACGAGCCTTACTGAACCTTGCCTATATCAAAAGACAGGTAGAGTTCAGCCTCCATGAGGGTAATTTCACATCATCCGGTCAGCATCTGGAGGTTCCGCGCGTGACCTCCGGCGGCAGCAGGCGCAGGGAGTGCCCGGCGTCGGCAAAAAAGCCGACGCGGTCGCCGACCGGAGCGGTGTGCCGCTCAGGTACCCGCTTGCCTGTCCACAGTAGAGTCTCCCCCCTGGAGGGAAAGGCGGCACGCCTTTCCCGGATCTAAGTACCCGGCGCCGGCACCTTGCCGGTCGGGGTGCAGGGGCGAAGCGCCCTGCTCGCTCCAGAGGAGCGAAATCCCCGCTTCCAAGCTCAATTCAGGAAGCGGCGGGCGTAGCGCTCCGGCATTTCGCGCATATCCAGCAGGATCAGGAAGTCGATCGTGCCGAATTCCCGGTCATAGGCCGGAGCGCCGCAGATTTTGGCGCCGAGTTTGATGTAGCCTTTGAAAAGCGGCGGAAGCGTCCGTTCCATCTGCTTTTCGTGTTCCTCGAAATACCGCATCACCTCCGCCGACGGGACCCGGTCCAGCTCGAATCCCGGACGCGGCGTTGCCTGCAGCCGGGTGCTGATCATCTCATTGCGCTTGAAATATTCGTAAAGCGCCAGCGCGGCGACCGGATCGCGTTCTTCCAGACTCACGCAACCGAACAGGTAGTGGAACGCCGGTTTTTCCGAACGCCGGCGCCCCGCGTACCGGTGCAGCCAGCCGCGTCCCGGCTCCGGGCGGCGGCGCAGGGCGCCCAGTCCGCTCCACAGCAGCGCGACCACCGCGCCGGAACGGAATTCCGGGTCCACGCAGGAACGTCCGACTTCGCACACTTCGCCGCGAAGCTGCCGCAATCCGTGCACCTCAAACTCCTCCTCCGAGTAGAAACCGCCGGCCGCCGCCGCTCCGGCGCCGGAGAGCACCCGGTAGGTTCCGACGATCCGGCCCCGTTCCTTTTCCGTCACGATCAGGTGGCGGCAGTGGCGGTCGAAGCGGTCGCGGTCGATGCCGTCGTTGCAGTTGGCGAGCCGCCCCTGCTCCTGCTTGAACACCCGGTAACGCAGCTTCTGGGCGGCGGCGACTTCCGCGGGAGTCTCCGCCAGCTTCAGCCGGAAATGCTCCTGTTCGGCCAGCACCGGCTCATGCCGGCGGGCCAGGTGCGGCAGAAATCCCCGCCATTCGGCAGAACAAGCGGACGGACGAAACGATTGAATCAACGGAGTCAATATCATGTTTTTTCCTCCCCAAAGCAGTGGAACCAATTCATGTTCTTCGGTACTTTTACTATAACCGCCTCTTCCGAAAACGGAAGCCGCGCCGTTTAGGCCGCCGTCAGGAAACCGTTAGTTTCCGGTTAACGGCGCTGCCTGAAAGGAGAATAGCAATAACCGTGCCAACAGTTTTCCGAGGAGGACAGACAGATTTTCTTCCATCATGATATACAAATTATGTACAATCCATATACAGATCATGTCATTTTATCGAGCCGTACACCGGACCGCTTTCATCGGGACAAAAGAAATTTCCCAAAAAAATTGTATTTTTTTTGAATACAGTATTGACATTTTCATCAAAATGGTTCATACTATAACTGTGTTCAAAATAAATACAGAAAAAACGGATTATCGATGAAAAACCCCAAATTCAACCGCGCCGACCAGCTGATGCTCGGCCTGAAGGACCGCTGCCAGAAATTGAATGCGGGCGAGAAGTTCCTTTCGGTCCGGCAGATCATGGAGGAGTTCGGCGTCAGCCAGATCACGGTGAAGCAGGCGATCGAACGGCTCTGCGAATCGGGCGTGCTCGAAGCGCGCGACCGTTCCGGCTACTTCGTGCGGCGCGACCGCCGTTACGGCAGGATCGTTTCGATCCTGCCCGCCGGAAACTTCGGCGTCCGGCACGAGTTCACCCGGCTGCTCACGCAGGAGGCCGCCGAAGCCGGTTTCGAGCATGAAGTGATCCTGTTCGGGGAAAACCCGGAGGGAATCGCCCGGATGAGCGACGTGCGCGCCGACGCGATCATCTTCTCGCCGTTCGGGCTGGACTCCATCACCGCCGCCCAGCTCAACCAACTGATGCTCCAGCCGGTGCCGGTGGTGCTGATCAACTGCTCGATTCCGGTGGAAAACTGCCGCTATGTCGACAGCGACAACGAGTTCTGCGGCGTGCTGGCCGCGACCCATCTGCTGATGAACGGACACCGCAAGCTCGCGCTGCTCCAGACCGAACCGGACTTCCGGGTGGTGCGGGAACGTATCAGCGGCTTCCTGAAATGCGCGGAAGCCTACCGGCTCCCCGTGGAACTGCTGAATCCGGGCATCCGTTCCGGCGAAAACTCTCCGGCGAAAAGCTATGAGTTCTTTTCGGCCTATCTCGACGCCAACCCGGAGCCGCCGTTCACCGGGCTTTTCACGGTTTCCGAGGACCCGACCCGGGAGGTGCTGCGCGCGATCCGGGAACACCGCCTCTCCGTTCCCGACGATCTCAGCGTGATTTCGCTCGAACACAGCGTCACGCCGGCCATCCCCGGCCTCACCTCGGTCAACAGCCGCCGGGATAAAATCGCCCATTGCGCCATTCAGGCGATCCGGGCCCACTTCGACCACACGCCCGGCATCCCGTTCGCCTGTAAAATCACCCCGGAAATCCATCACGGCGCCACCGTAAAAAACCTTAACCTCAACTGAAGGAATTCAAACCATGAAAAGACATTTCACCCTGATCGAGCTGCTCGTGAACATTACATGCAAAATATACAATCAGTTCCCGTACGCCGCTCTGCGGAAAAGAGAGGGGTTCGGGGGAGAGAAAGCGGCGACTCGCGCCGCGTCTCTCCCCGTACCAGCCAATCCGAACACCTCTCTCATTTCCCGCAAGCTCTCACGTCTCCGCCAATGCTCTGCAAGCGGCAAGTCGGAGCAAAAACGTGAAGTTGCCTTTCCGCAGAAAAGCGGGAAGACAACTTCACGTTATTGCGGATCTTCCTTCCCCGCCGGCCAACCGCGCCTCCGCCAGTTGACCGTCCCGTACCCGGCACCGGCACCTTGCCGGACGCAGGGGGTGCGGGGGGCGGCGGACACGCCCCCCGCATACCGCCATTTAAGGCCATTCACCCTGATCGAGCTGCTCGTTGTGATTGCAATCATCGCCGTGCTTGCCTCCATGCTGCTGCCCGCGCTGAACAAGGCCCGGGAACGCGCCAAGATGGCGCTCTGCGCCGCCAATCACAAACAGGTCATGGCGGCCCAGATCCTGTACTCCAACGACTACCGCAACTATATGGTCTGGAAGGCCTCCGACGGCACGCCGTTCAGCGGGGTGCTGACCGGCGGCGTCTGGGATTTCTCCACCTCGGCCGGACAGACCTTCACCCGCAACCCGGCTTTCCCGGAGTACCTCACGTTCGCGGCGCGGCAGACCTTCCAGTGCCCGCTTTCCGGCTCCTACCTCCGCAAGGACTACGGCAACTGGAACACCAACGGCTTCTACATCCCGCTCTATGAGGAAACCACCGCCTACCAGAAGATGAAGCCGCTCACCGGCGACTTCTACGTCAAGGGAGGCGGCTACTTCGGCGGTTACGCCCTGTCGCGCATCAAACGCCCGTCGGAACTTCACCTCTACGCCGACACCAGCTTGCAGAACACCCCCTATGCGGCCTACTACTGGCGCGCCGACTACGCCGGCGACAGCAGCTCCAACGGCGGCGGCATCTGGCTCGGCCACAACGGCAGAACGCAGCTCTCCTTCGTCGACGGGCACACCGCCTCGCTGACGCTGGCGCAGATCCAGCAATTGCCGATGAAGCCGCGGCAGTTCATCTCCGAGAGCTATGTCCGCTTCACCGTCCTCCAGTGACCACCCAATTTCAGGAAACCACATCATGACGATTTTACGCACCCTTTTCCTGGCGGCCGCCGCCTCCGCCGTCCTTTCCTCCGGCGCGGCGGCATCCCCATGGGGCATCGCCGCCCATCCGATGAAAAGCTACGAATGGGATCACATCGACAAAGAGGTCTCGATGATGCGCGAGGCGGGCATCACCATGCTGCGCACCGACCTGCAGTTCTCCCGCGTGGCCCGCGCCAAGGGCAGTTACGACTTCAGCGCCTGCGACGCGCTGCTCGCCAAACTGGACGGGACCGGAATTTCGCTGCTGCCGATCCTCTCCGGCTACGACTGGGAGATCCAGTCCTGCCGTCCCGACGCGGTCCCGCTCTACAAGCATCCCGGCGAATGGCGCAACTTCGTGCGGGCCGCCGCCGAACACTACAAAGGCAGGATCAAAGTCTGGGAAATCTGGAACGAGCCGGACGGCGGCTTCTGGAAGCCCCAGCCCAACGCGGAACAATATGCGCAGTTGCTCAAAATCGCCCATGAAGAGCTGAAAAAGGCCGATCCCGCCAATCAGGTGATGGTCGGCGGGCTGTGCGGCTGGGAGGCGAGCTATCTCGCGGATCTTTACGCCGCCGGAGCCGGAAAATACTTCGACCTCGTCGCCGTGCATCCTTACGGCAAGGGGCCGGACTCCAGTCCCTTCCAGGCCCGCAGCATGGCGAAATTCCGGCGGGTGATGGCGCGGCACGGCGACAGTGCGAAGCCGGTCTGGATCACCGAATGCGGCGGTCCCAGCCACCGCAGCAACCTGATCTCCCAGCAGCCCGATGCGCTGATCCGGGCGATCCGGTTCGCTGCGGAGCAAATCGGCAGGAAACTGCCCGCCGGAGAGCTGACGGTCGGCGCGCCGGTGTCCCAGGAGTTCCCGGACCGGGATTTTGAAACCCCCCGCTCCTGGCTGCCCGGCGTCCGGATCGCCCCGGTCACGCCGCAGCAGCTCGCCGCCGCCGATCCGGCCCGGCTGCCGGTGATGATCGCCACCGAACACATCACGCTGGAGGAACCGTTCCTGAAGCCGATGCAGAGTTATCTCAGGCGCGGCGGCATCCTGCTCGCGTTCGGCGAGGTGCCGCTCTACAACCTCCGCTACCGCAACGACAAGGGGAACTGGGCGCTGCGCGGGGCAGCCTCCGAACTGCATCCCGGTTTCCGCATCGGCTTTCAGGCGTGGTGGACCAAACCCGGTTTGCCGAAGCAGACCACCCGCGTCAAAACCCTCGAAGCGGGCAAAGCGGCGGGCATCATCGACCTGAAAAACATCTACGTGACCCGTTTCCTGACCCCGGACAACCTGAAAAAAGGCGACACCTATACTCCGCTGGTCGACGCGCTCGACGGCAACGGGAACTCCATCGGGCAGGGACTGGCGCTCTATACTTTCGGGGACTGGAAAGGGGCCGTGCTCGGCTGCACGATGCAGTTCGCAGGCGGAATCACCGAGCAGGAGCAGGCCGATCTGCTGCAGACGCTCTATCTGAGTTATCTTGCCAACGGGGTGGAAAAGCTGTTCTATTACAACTTCCACAACGACGGCACCTCCCCCGCCGAACGCGAACACAACTTCGGGCTGGTGCGCTGGGATTACACTCCCAAGCCCGCCTACCGCGCCTACCGGGCGATGACCGCCGCCCTCGGACGCGCCCCGAAATTCGCAAGCCGGCTGCCGGGCCTGCCGCCGGAAGTTCAGGCGCTGATCTTCGAGCGCGCCGAAGGAGGCCGGGTACTCGCGCTCTGGACGACGAAGCCGGAGGTCTCTCCCGCCGTCAACTGCGGCGGGAAAAGCCTCCGGCCCACCGGGCAGGTTCAATACATCCCCCTGCCCTGATGCCGCGCTCCGCCTACTTCAGGGCGGCGGCGATGTCCTCGTCCGGCGTGGTGACCGGCCCGATGTTGAACTTCTCGACGAGAAGCCGCAACGTCGCGGGCGACACGAACGCCGGAAGCGACGGGCCGAGCTTGATATTCTTCACGCCGAGCGAAAGCAAGGTCAGCAGCACCGCGACCGCTTTCTGCTCGTACCACGACAGGATGATCGTCAGCGGCAGGTCGTTGATCGAACAGTGGAACGCCGCCGCCAGCATCGACGCGATGCGCACCGCCGAATAAGCATCGTTGCACTGGCCGACGTCGAGCAGCCGCGGAATCCCGCCGATGTCGCCGAATTCCAGCTTGTTGAAGCGGTATTTTCCGCACGCGAGCGTCAGGATCACGCAATCCTGCGGCACCTTTTCGGCCAGCTCGGTGTAATAGTTGCGTCCCGGCTTCGCGCCGTCACAGCCGCCGATCAGGAAAAAGTGGCGGATCTTCCCCGCCTTCACCGCGCCTGCCACCGTTTCGGCCACCGAAGCGACCGCGTCGTGGCCGAAGCCGACCATGATCTTCTTTTCCGGCCCGTCCGCCGGGAATCCGGGCTGCATCAGCGCGGCTTCGATCACCGGGCCGAATTCGCCGTTTTTCACATGGCGGGCGCCGGGATACTCCACCAGCCCGGTGGTGAAAATCCGGTCCATATAAGTCGGGCGCGGCTTCTGGATGCAGTTGGTGGTCATCAGGATCGCGCCGGGGAACAGGTCGAACTCCTTTTGCTGGTCCTGCCACGCGCCGCCGTAGTTGCCGACCAGATGCTTGTACTTCTTCAGTCCCGGATAGCCGTGGGCCGGAAGCATTTCACCGTGCGTATAGACGTTGATCCCCCTGCCTTCGGTCTGGATCAGCAACTGCTCCAGATCGTCGAGGTCGTGGCCGGAAACCAGAATCGCCTTGCCCGCCACCGGCGTCACGCGCACTTCGGTCGGCTCCGGTTTGCCGAAACGGGCGATGTGATGCTCGTTCAGCAGCTGCATCGCCAGATAATTCACGCTGCCGCACTCCAGAATCAGTCCGACCAGTTCCTCCGCCGGAACCCGTTCCGCCAGCGCCCGCAACGCCCTGGCCAGAAACGCGTCGATCTTCGCGTCGGAAGCGCCGAGCCGCCGCGCATGGTGATAATACGCCGCCATCCCCTTGAGGCCGTACAGCAAAAGTTCACCCAGCTTCGCGGCATCCTCGCCCAGCTCCTGCAGCCGCCGGGTGAATTTATACTCCCTGCCCAGCTCCAGCAGTCCGGCGGTATCGGCGGGCAGTTCGCGCGGAATCTTCGCGGCCACCCGGCGACAGAGTTCAGCAATCTTCTCCGTATCGAAGTCCACGTTGGTCACAGTAGCGAACAAGGCGTCCGCCATCAGGCCGGGTTCGGGGGCCGGACGCTTCGCGGCCCACTCCTTCAGCAGTTCCAGCAGCAGGTCCTGCATTGTCGCGCATTCGTGACTCTTGCCGCAAACGCCGGCGCGCAGCTTGCAGCCGGTTCCGCCTGAAGTCTGTTCGCACTGAAAACAGAACATCTCGCTCTTCATCTCTTCCATCATCTGCTCCTTCACAGTTGTAATTTTCCCCAAAAACCGGATAACGTTTCGGGGGGGATGCCTTCCGGCACCCCTGCTCCTATCATAACCGGCCTCGGGACCGGTCCGCATCGGATCGTTTCTCCACGCCTCCGCCTCGGCGGATTCGGCACACGCTCTTTCACCCTTCATGTTATATATTACCATCATTATTTATATTTTCAACCAATATTGCAATTTTATTCACAAATAAATCATTTCAATAACAAATCATCCACCCGACCTTCTCGCCGAAAACGTTTCTTCCGGAACAAACGGCGGCGGGTACTCGTATTTCCCGATCCGCGCCTGATTCCCCTTCCTTTCGGAAAATTTCGCATTTTATTGGCCCCGCCCGGTAGCAAGTGGTTCACAAGCCGCTATATTATATGGCCAAAAGGATTATGCAACACGACAAGCTGGGGGAGATTCCGTCATGGGCAACGACCGGGCGGCGAAGGAGCCGCGCATGAAATTCCGCCGTATCGGCGGCTTTTATCAATTAAACGTCACCGATCTGCAAGATCTGCGTTACGCCTTGGAACTGGATGAAGCGCACTGGGCGCTGAACAGCATCGACCTGGACTCGATGTACACCGACCGGCAGTTTCTGAACTTCGTCGACGACGACCACAACGGAATGATCCGCGTGGACGAGGTCAAACGGGCGATCCGGTGGTATCTGGACCGGATCAAACCGGATTCCGATCCCGGCGCGGGCACCGACGTGCTGCATCTGGATGCGATCAACTCCGACACGCCGGACGGAGCAATTCTGTCCGCAGCAGCCCGGGTGGTGCTGGAAAATCTCGGTACGCCGGACGCTTCCTCACTCACCCTCTCCCAGATCCGCAATGACAAGCAGATCATTGCCAGTCCGGGTAACAATGGCGACGGCGTGATTACTCCCGGCGGCCTTTCCGGCAGTGGCGTGATCAATCCCCACTCCACCGCCGACGAGCTGTTGGCGGGGCGGATCAAAACGATCATGGCGACCGTCGGCAGCGTCAAGGACCTGACCGGCGAAGACGGCATCGACGGCAAACTGCTCGACGCCTTCATCGCCGGGGCACAGACTTTTCTGGACTGGAAGAATGCTCCGGCCAAGGACCCGGCGACGCTGCTGCCGTTCGGAGAGAACACCGCCGCGTTCCACAGCAGATACGCCGCGCTGAAAGACCGGATCGACCAGTTCTTCCTGAACAGCGCCGCACTGCGTTTCCTGCCGGATTCCTCCGCGCGGCTCGTCAAGGTCGACGCCGTTGCGGACATCATGAATGCCGCGACCGTCCGCGACTTCCTTGATACGGTGACCATTGCCGAGCCTTCCGCCGCTGAAGAGCTTGATTTCGATGCCCCCCTGAATCCGCTGTTCGCCGACGCGCTGGAAGCATTCGCTGCCGATCCGGCGGTGCAGCCGTTTCTTGCGGGGCGGAAGCTGTCCGTCCGAAGCTGGCGGAATCTCAAGGCGACCATCGCTCCCTATGCGAACTGGCTGGGCGCCAAACCGGGCGACACTTACGATAAGTTCGATCCGGCGGAGCTCGCCGCGATGCTCACCGACGGCAGCATGGAGCAGCTCCGCAGCCTGATCGAATCCGACCTTGCAGTCGCCAGGGAAATCAGCGCCTACGACCAGTTGCTCAAGCTGGTGCTGTTCAACTGTTTCCTGCTGCCGTTCCTGAACAACTACGTCTGCCTGAGCGACCTGTTCAATCCCCACGGTCCGGCGATGCTCCAGAGCGGCAAACTGGTGATGGACGGGCGGCATTTCACCCTTGCGATGCAGATCAAGAACATTGCCGAACACAAGCGCATCGCGACGATGAGCGACATCTGCGTCGCCTATGTCGAAATCACCACCGGTCCGACGACGGCGCTGCGCAAGCTGACGCTGGCGGTCGCAATCACCTCAGGGAACATGCGCAACCTTTTCATCGGCAAGCGCGGCGTCTTTTTCACGCCGGACGGGGTGCTGTGGGATGCCAGGGTGATCGACTTTATCCAGCAGCCCGTCTCCGTTTCGGAGGCGTTGCGCATGCCGTTCTACCGGTTCGGAGAATTCGTGACCAAACAGGCCGACAAATACTTCACCTCCAAGAGCGCCGACGCCCAGAAGGCGATGGAGAAAAACATCGCCACCGGTGCATTGCCGCTGCCGCCCGCCCCGGCTCCGGCCGCCAAGGTGCAGCAGACTCCCGCCTTTTCCGGCTCGATGCTGCTGATGGGCGGCGGCATCGGCATCGCCGCGATCGGCAGCATGATCGCCTTTATCGTGAAATCGCTGCAGAACGTGTCGATCCTGAACGTGCTGGCGGTGCTGTTCGGCATCATCCTGATCTTCGGCGGCCCGATGGTGGTGATTTCACTGGTCAAGCTCTACCGGCGCAACATGGCCCGCTTCCTCGAAGCGAACGCGTGCGCGGTGAACCGCCCGATGCGGCTTTCGCGCAAAATGGGGGCGATCTTCACTTTCACCCCGCCCCTGCCCGCTTCCTCGCTGATCCGGGAGGATCTGGTCGACATCTTCCACGGTCCGATCCCGCGCCACCGGCTGCGTTGGACGCTGATCACGATTCTGCTCTGCGTGCTTGCCCTCGCGGCGACCTACTGGTTCTGGGGGAAAAAGTACTTCGAAAAGCCCGAACCGAAGCCCGCCGTCAAGGTCGAAGCTCCCGCCGCCCCCGTGCCGGACACACAGCCCCGGGACAACACGGGCGGCGAAAGACAGCAGCCCGTTACCGGCCCGGCAGCCGTAGCCCAATTGAACCGAAAATAACAACCGGCAGCCGGCGGACTGAGAAACTAAGTCCGCCGGTATTTTCCATTATTTATTTAGATCGCCCTACTTTATGGATAGGAGAAACTATTTCCGGCCGCGACTCGAAATTCCTTCGGCGTCTGATTCAATTTGCGGCGGAAAAGCTTGCCAAGATAATTCTGAAGTCATGGAGTTTCCAGTTGAATTGTTGCCCGTCTTACGGGAACTGATCGCAGGAGAACAGAGTTTCTCCGGCGGCGAAGCGTTGTGTGCCGAACTGGAACGTTTCCACCTGGGCCCACTGGCCTATTTCCGTTCAGGCGGGAAACTGCCGGCACCTTGACGGCGACAGTTCTGCGGGCAGTTCCGTCAACAGGCCGGAAACGCGCTCCGCCAGCAGTTTGCCTTCGGCAGTTGACTGCGATGCTCGAAGAAAACCGAATCCGTATTTACGCCGATCAAGGGGTGGCTCTCGCCTTTCGAGTCTATCCGGTTCCCGGATTGCGGCCGGATTCGTGACGTACTGAAGCGGGACGGCTGGAGTCATGAACTTGAAGCGATCGCCGACCACCATTTCGCGGTGCGCCGGAAAAACGGCTTTTGTCTGGAACCGCATTTTACCCTGCCGAATTTCAATGGAATTCCGGTACGGGAACTTTGGAAAGAATGTATTCCGATACAGGAGGGAGCCTGTCGCCATGTGCTTTCGCCGGAATTGAATTTAACGCCGTGTGCAAGTTTTTTAACAAAAAATCCGTTCAAATTGTAGAAGCGGATTCCCATATTTCTGATTGATACAGCAATTGATGGAATGTGCCAACAATTTCCTGCTAATCCGAACAGTCAAATGCCATAAATCTCGGGCTCTGATTTTTTCGGCATTGAA
>NZ_QEKH01000042.1 GCF_003096415.1 Victivallis vadensis
AGAAAATCTTTCAGCTCCCACGGATTTTCTGCTTGCTTTTCCATTTTCTCCGTTGTATAGTACTTCTCATTGAACCAGTTTCAGGAAAACTTTAGATTATAAATTGTTAATGTCCCAAATTTTGTGATGGGACGTGTTGCTTGACAAAGTTGCATCTGCCCTTTATTTTGAGTTTACTCAACGACTCAACATAAAGGGAAAGCAGATGCAAGGTAAGATTAGCATGGATCTATCGTTTTGTCAATCAGAGACTGGTTTTTCTTTGGACGAACTCGTGGTAAAACTGGGCGATGTGTATGAACGCAAGGCTTTCGGCGAGCTGCTGAAGATGATCTTGCAGATGGTTCAAGAGATTCTGATGTACCGAATCTTTCATGGCAAAACGGATGCGGTGAAGTGTTGTGACAGCGGCCACCTCCGCATGAATGGCAGCTTTGAGCGTCGGATTCGCACCAGTCTTGGCGAGTTCAAAATGTCGTTTTGGCGGGTGAGTTGTTCCGCTTGCGGCAAGACGTTCTCGCCGCTGCAGCGGTTCATTCATCTGGGGCGTTATCAGACGAAAACCAATGAACTGGAAAAGTTGGTGATCGAAGCCGCGAGCGAAACAAATTATCGTCGAGCCGTTCGAGATTTGGCGCGTGATGGCAAATTACCGGTGTCATTTCATACCGCGCATGGCTGGGTATTACGAACGGATTGCGATGAAATCGATCTTTCCAGGCAGGTGATCGGTTCCGTTCCGATTCAGATCATGCCTGACGGAACCGGCTTCAAGGGCGAAGGGCGTGACGGCAAGGCACGCAAAGGCGATTTGAAAGTAGTCATCGGCATTACCCAAAAGGGAGAAATCTTCCCACTGGGAAGTTGGGCTGGAACCAGTTGGGACACGATCAATAAGCAATGAAAAGAGCAAGAGATGAAGCTCCCGGACGGCAGCATTCTGATCTGCGATGGCGAACTGGGATTATCCGAAGCATTTGCCGAATACGCTTCGGAACAGCAACGCTGCCACTGGCACATCAATCGGGATTTGTACCACGCAATGTACCAGGACGGCGGACGCAAGGCGGATTCAAAACCAATTCAGGACGCATTGGCCGGAGCGTTGGCGATCGAATTGCCGCAAGAGGATTTTCAATCGGTTTCCGAGCAGGAAAAAAGCGATATTGAGGCGAGAATGGAGAAAACCGAAGCGGCCATAGACCAACTGATCGGATATTTTCAAGGGCACGGTTACGAGGCGGCGGCGACCTATATGCGTCGGGCGAAAATCGGCATGTTCGGCTACGTTCGCCGCTGGCTGAAATGGGGACTGATCTCTCCCAGAGCCTCGTCGATGGTCGAAAGAGTTAGCCGGGAATTGGGCCGCAGGATCAAGAAGATTGCCTACGGGTGGAGCGACAAAGGCGTAACGAAAGTTGCGAGAATCATATTGAAACGGTTTGCCAACGCCGGAGCATGGGAGGACTACTGGCAAAAACGCATGGATATTATCGGCAACGTCGTCATCGGCGTTGGAAATTACAAGTGTTCTTCACAAAATTTGGGACAATAACAAAATGGCCTCTTCACCAGAATTTATGGGGATAATATGCTCATTTTGAGCGTAATTTTTCTGACAGTCAAAATAAAGTGACGGATATTTCCGTCATTTCTGGCAAAATGACGGATGATTTTCTTGATACTTATTAGGGGGGGTGGATGAAAAAAACATTTTTTCTTCCAAACCGGCAAAAGTCGTATTTACATCAGGTTCTGGCGGCTGTCAAGTGGCAAACGGAATAAAAGCGACCAACGGGAGCGATTATGCCGGATTGTTGCTTGACTGATGGCGGGTTCTGATGTATCTCACTCCGATTCACCCACAAATTCCCGTGAAGACCCACAAAATGTTTATAATCAATACAAATTACAACTCAAGATGGAGGTGAAGTCAAACAAAACACAGGAGGATTACGTCTAAAAATCGGGATTTGCAGTTATTTTTTGGCGCAAAACGAAAAAAAGCTCATAAAAAAGGATCGCGCAAATCGTTTTTACCAAAAATCACCTTGCAAATCGAAGAAAAGAGCTGTTTTTTACAGCAAAACAACAAATGTGAAGGAATCACGGTGATTCGTTCACGGAATTAGGATTATGGAATTTTTGACAACGAATCAACAAAAACAGGATTCAAGATTCGATGAAAACGGCAAAAAAATTTAATTTCTACAAAATTTTCGGCTCACACATGGTATTGCAGCGGCAGCGTCCTATCCTATTCTCGGGTACTGCCGACGCGGAGAAGTTCATCACATTAGCGTTCGCCGGAAAGAGCACCACTGTTGCGGCGGATGCCAACGGCGTCTGGCACGCCGAATTTCCGGCACTGGAAGCGGGCGGCCCCTATGCCGCCGAACTCAGCGGCGATGAAGAGTCCCCGGTTGTAACCTTGAACGATATCCTGATCGGGGACGTATGGATGTGCTCCGGCCAATCCAACATGGAAATGCCCGTTTGGAGCGAAACTCCATCCTGGCGTTCCGCCGACGGCGAGGCGGTCGCCGCGGCATCAAACTACCCGCAACTGCGGCTTTTTAATTCCATCCTGGATCGCCGGATGTCGCCAGACCAGCCTCTGATCGATGAAAACGGTCCCGGCTGGGAGCTCTGCACCCCCAAAAGCGTTGAAAGTTTCAGTGCCTGCGGCTTTTTCTTCGGCCGTAAACTGATGCAGGACTTGAACATTCCGATCGGTTTGATTTCGACCGCCTGGGGCGGCACCGATATCGAAGCCTGGATTTCCCGTGAAAAATATGAACAGGAAGGGTGTCGGGAATTTCTGCGGAAACGTGATCTTTTGGCTGCTTCGAAGTCCGATGAAAAAGGCGATTTTGAAACGGAATTCAACGCCTGGCTTCAACGTTACAATGCCTGTCGGGAGGAGGGAAAGACCGAATATACCGCTTGGTTGCAACCGGATTTCGATGACTCCGATTGGGAAAGTAATTCACTGATCTTCCCTCTTCTTGTTCCCGGAGAAAAGATCTTCCGCTGCGCCTTCGAACTTCCCCGGGAGATGGCCGGCAAGGAGCTGACCCTCTCTCTCGGCACGTTAAACGATGTGGATGAGACCTATCTGAACGGTGTTCTGATCGGCAAGACGTATGTTGACGTGCCGGCCTACTGGTCGGTAAGACGCACCTATACCATTCCGGCCGGAGTCGCCAAAGCAGGCCGTAATGTTCTGGCGGTCATCAACGACAACCATTACAGTTCTGGCGGGTTCACTCCGGAGCGCCCGGTCAAAATTACGGTGACGGGGCACCCGGAGCAGCAGGTTGCATTGACGCAGTGGCGCGCAAAAATAGCTTTCCTCGCGGATCTCGAAAAAATCGGGATCCGGCCGACGGTGGAAGTAGTCGAACAGAATATTCCCTGTACGCTGTTCAATGGTATGATGTATCCCTGGTTCAAGTATCCGGTGCGTGGAGTCATCTGGTATCAGGGCTGTAACAATACCGGCAGAAAAGATTACTATGTACACCACCGTTATCTGATCGAAGACTGGCGCCAACAGTGGAACGAGCCGGAACTGCCCTTCTTTCTGGTTCAACTTGCCGGCTTTGCGGAACACTGTCCGGAAAACCGTGGAGAAGAGAATCGCTGGCAGCAGCAGGAGCCCGAAGAGAATCCGCCTTATGCGCTCACCCGGGAAATCCAGGCTGAAATGCCAAAACTCTACGATAACGTCGGCATGGCGGTGACGATGGATATCGGTGACCAGTATGACATTCACCCCAGCGATAAAAAGACTCTCGGCTACCGTCTGGCCTGTGAAGCGGAACGGATGGTCTATGCAATGCAGAGAGTTTCACAGGGGCCGGAATTCGATCGCTTTGTCGTTGAGAATGGTAAGGCTCGCGTCTTTTTCAAGCATACGGAAGGCGGTCTTTGCACCCGTGACGGCAAAGCCCCCGGCGCGTTTGCACTGGCGGGCAAAGACGGCAAACTGCAATGGGCCGAAGCCGAAATCGACGGGGATACGGTTTTGGTTTCTTCGCCGGTCATCACCGAGCCGGTGCGGGTTCGCTATGCCTATGCCGGATACCGCGGCGATTGCAACTTGATGAACGGCGCGGGGTTCCCGGCAGTTCCATTCCGTTCCGATAAAGGCGACTACAACAGCGAAACCGTCCGCTGACCCCCATCGCCCGGCCGAAGAGTTCACGGCCGGGCGATGATTCCGGCAAGATTGCGCCCCATTCGTACTAAATTCTCGCGAGTTTGTGTCAATGCTTCCGCAAACGGGCCGGGACCGGCGGCGATGCTGAAGGCGGCGGCAAACAGATGATCCGGGTCACGGAAATCACGGCCTAATGCACCGGATACCAGAATTGTCGCCCCCCCCGCCCTTCTGGCGCGTCGCGCAATGACTCCGCACAGTTTCCCTTTCAAACTTTGTTCGTCACTCCTGCCCTCCCCGGTAATCACCCAATCCGCACCGGCGGCGATCCGGTCGAATCAAGCATGCAGTCGGGTGCAATAACGAACTTCATGATCGCCTTCCAGTCTACATTGATTACGATGATACAATGTAAATCCAACCACAAAATTTTTCAATGCGTTCAGAGACGAATTTATGAACCATCAGAATATGGCGAACTCATAAAATTCGATCCGGGTGCCAGAGAGATCCACCCGCAGGGTCGCCGACAATCGAACTCCGGGGTCGGTTTCGGTCGCCGTATCGACTTCAATCAGGTCAAAACCGGATTCTGTCGTTGCAAAGTAAGCGCCCAGCGTTTCGGTAGCGCACGCTTCCGCAAAAGCGTGGAAACTTGGGTTTAATCTGCATGCAAAGTCCAGTGGCCTTGCAAAGGTGGAATTTTCTGCAATATTACAACAGGAGGATCCGAGGAACATCAATCAACATCCTCGGTGTTAAGGCCATGAATACAATTTCATCAAGCAAGCCCCTCAAAGAAGATTTTGAACGCAGGTATCGGAAGAATTTGGAAATGCTCAATCCGAATGCCGCCGGTTTGGATTTACACAAAGAAGAAATCTGGGTATGTCCGGGAGGGTTCCAAGACAATCATGAACCGGAAGTAAAAACCTTCGGGACATTAACTGGTGAATTACGTAAGTTAGTCGCCTATCTGAAGGAGAAAAAGGTGACGGCAGTAGCCATGGAAGCAACAGGAATCTATTGGATTCCTGTATTTGAAATGCTGAAAAATGAGGGTTTCGATACTTGCTTGGTGAATGCCCGCAATATTAAAGGCGTAAAAGGACGTCCTAAAAGCGACTATGCCGATTGCGTTTGGATCAGTTAGAACAAGTAAGTTCTGATTCTTTCGTTTTGATCTGTTTTGCTGTCAACAGAATGTTCGGTTTTTGATAGTATGTCGTGTAGTCTATCCTTGCTCAGGATGTGAGCTTAAATACAGTTTGCGAATACTATTTTTTGAATGGAACAGCAAAATGCGAGGATTCAAAATCGATCCGTTGCCAATAACAGTGTCCGATTTTTTGATTGAGAAAGCAAAACAGTTACAAGTTTTGAAATAAAACTGCAAGAAATTGCAGATGGAGTTTTTTTGTCTCATAAGGCAAAAATGAGGGTCTAACAAAGAAAATAAACAAAAAACGTAAAATAGAGGGTTCAGCCCCTTGACTTTTACATAACAGGATTGCGAGACGCTGCCCACCGGCTTCGTTTCCGGCAAAGAGGCAGTTCTTTCGGATGTTCCAGGTGAGGCGTTCGGACGGCTTGTTGTTACCCCTCGACGACCGGGATGTTTGTCCGGTTCTGAAGGAATTTCAGGTAATCCCCGCTCGCCTTTTTTGAAGGGAATTTCGCTTCACAGAGCAATGGCCGTCCCAGACGCTTATATTTGTCCTCTCCTAATGGCTGGTAGGGTTCGATTTCAATTCTCCTGACACTTTTCAGCTCTGCCGAGATTTCAAGAAGTTCCTCGCTGTAAGCGGAGGAATCGTTGATCTCCGGAATCCATGGGCAACGTAAAACCAGCGGCGCGCCGCACGCATCGAGCTTTCGCAGGTTGCCGCGGATCCGCTCCGCCTCCACGCCGGTAAGCCTGCGGTGATCCGCTTCGGAAGCCTTGAAATCCCACAGCCACAGACTGACCAGCGGAATCAGGGCGCGGATATGCTCGAACGAAGCATAGCCGGATGTTTCAACGCAGGTATGGATTTTCTCCTTCCGGGCCAGTGAAAGCAGGTGGAACAGATAATCGAAGTGCGCCAGCGGCTCCCCGCCGGAAACCGTCATGCCGCCGCCTGAAGTTTCATAAAAAACCCGGTCTTTCAGAACTTCCGCCATGACTTCTTCCGGTGAAAGATGCCTGCCGCACAACTCAAGGGCGCCGGCGGGACAGTTTGCGGCGCAAATCCCGCATTGCGTGCATCGTTTCCGGTCAAAGAGATGCATCTTGTTTTCCATGCGGTGGCATGACGCCGGGCAGACAGTGAAACACGCTCCGCAGCCCACACACCGGGACGGGGTAAAGAATATTTCACTTTTTTCTGACTGCGATTCCGGGTTATGGCACCAGAGGCACCGTAAAGGACATCCTTTCAGAAACACAGTCGTGCGGATGCCCGGCCCGTCATGCACGGAGAAGTGTCCGATATCAAAGATTTTTGTATCAGCAGCGGTCATATCAGGCGGCATCTCTCAGTATATGTTGCGGGAGATGAATTCACGCTGCTTTTCTTCTGAAAGCGTGATGAATTTTGCGGAATATCCGTAGAGCCGGACAATCAGCGAAGCATGATTCTGCGGATTTTTCTGCGCATCCTCAAGCTCTTCCCGGCTGATGCAGTTCAGCTGCAGCATACCGCTTCCGCGGACAAGTACCCACGCTTTCAGGAACCCGCTCAGCAGCGCCTCCGTCAGACCGTTCTTCGACAGGCTCAAGGTCAGCACGGAATTGGCCGGGAAGCGGAGCAGCGGCAACGACGCCGTGTCGGAGAATACCTGCGTTACGGCATCGGCGTGCGTCCGCGCCGGGGTCAGTCCCTGCGAGAGAAAATCTCCGGCTCTGCGGCCATCCGGTGTCGCCCGGGTGACCTTCGCCCAGTCGATGATATCACGGTAACTGTAGAGCCCGCACTGATATATTCCGCCCAATTCGTTGCGGAAACCGGCGACATAATCCGCTAGGTCATTGAGAATGCGAGCCGTCAACCGTGCGGCTTCCCCCTTGCCGTCGCCCAGATGCGGAGAAGCCATAGCCCGGCAGCGCAGCGCCTCCGCATCACGCCAGTCATTGCGGATCACTGCGAGGAGGCGCGGCAGCGGAACGGGATTTTCTCCGAAACAGATCGTCTTCAGCGCGAGCAGGGAATCTACCAGTACCGCAACCCCGGTGAACGGAATGCCATGCGGACTGTAACATGCTCCGCCCGCGGAATAGTCCCGGCCGCTTTCGGCGCAGCCGTTCAGACAGGCGGAGAAAAACGGACAGGGATTGACCTGCGTCCACAGAGCGCCATATTTCTGCTGGATGCTGAAAAGCTGATGCAGCGCCAGTTTTATATTATCCATTACAATGGAATAGACCCCCTCGAACGAAGTGGCGCCGTCAAGTTTCCGGAACGGCAGTTCAAGTGACTTTTCATCCTCATTCTCCTCATGGATACTCAGATCAACGCATTTTCCGAGACTGAAATAGCTGTTGGCGCCCTGACTGTGCTCATATCCCTCCAGAATGTTCTCCCAGCAGCCGCCCGCCACATACCTTGCTGCGCTTTCAGGCGTTTTGCCCGCCATGATCTGGGACGGGATGACAATGTCGTCGTTCAGAAACGACAGCACGTTCCGGTCGGCCAGAAAGTCTTTGGCCGCCTCCTGGAACAGAACTGCCGGCGTCCTGGAACTGAAACGGATATGAATTTTGGGATAGGTCAGTTTCAATTCGCGATGCGCCTTCAGAAAAAGGAAGGTGAGTTCATTGGTCACATCATTGCCGCTCTCATCCAGACCGCCAAGAATCAGCGTGTCTCCCTGTTCTCCGGCGTTGAACTGCCCCTCAATCGGACGGTCGAAATCAAGTTTGCTGTCCGTCTGAAGCATATACAGGCAGATCAGTTCGTAGGCTTCCGCTTCAGTCAGGCGTTTCTCCTGAATATCCCGGCGGTAAAGCCGGATAAGCTGGCGGTCGGGAGACCCCAGAACGGACATGCCGATGCCGTCGAGAACACTGCCGAGCTCATGGAAGAACCAAAGGCATTCCAGGCCTTCGTAAAATGTCTGCGGCGGATTCCACGGTATCCGGCGTGCGGCCGTCCGTATCCGTTCCAGATTTTTCCTTTCCTCCGGAGATTCGGCCGAGGCGAGTTTCTCCTCTGCGGCGGCGGCAAACTTTTCGGCGATTTTCCGAACCGCCAGAATGCCGCGCCGGGCGGCTTCATAGAATTCGGCTTTTTCCGGTTCCGTATTTCTGGCATGTCCCTCTTCAAGACGCTTCAATATACCGGACAATCCCAGTTCCAGCATGTTGGAGAACGGGAAACAGTGGTGATCGTAATCATAGTACGGCCCGTACGACAGATGCAGACCGATCAAATCGCCATAGCAGTACCGCCTGTAATCTGCGGCCTTTTCCGGAGAATCTGAATACAGCGCCACATTGCGTAAATACAACCAGCCGCCGGAACTCAGATTAACGCAGCCATCATATTCCGCCATTTTCAGACCGGTTTCAAAGAAAAACGGATTATGCGGCAGCAAAACCGGTATGAATTTATCGGCGATGATTTCATATTGTCCGGCCTTGAGCATCATGGGGGAAAGACCGGAATTGGCCTCCGCGAAAGCGTCCATCTCCTTTTTCAGAGGGTTGAACGGCCTTGAGACACAATGGGATGATATCCCACGATAGTAATTTCCCCATTCCCGTTTGATTTCTGCGTATTTCATAAAAAAACTCCATATTTCTGTTAATTACCGGAAAAGCCGCCATCTACAACCAACAGCTGCCCATCCATAAATGAACTCAAGTTACTGCCGAGAAACAAAGCGACTCCGGCGATTTCCTCCGGTTCTCCCAGACGTCCGGCCGGATATTTCTGAATAATGGACTTGTAACGCTGATCCTCAAAACAACCTTGCCGCTCTGTCAGATCAGTACGAATAATACCGGGAGCGATCGCATTGACCTGGATGTTGTATTGAGCAAGCGAATTCGCCATGCAGCGGGCCATGGCGGCGACTCCGGCTTTCATGACTCCATAGCCGAAGTTTCCACCGCCTTCCCGTATGGCGCAAATGGACGAGATCAGGATTATCTTTCCATTGTGTTGGGCTTTCATAAAGGGGATCGCCTGCCTGGAAAAGTCATAGGGAGCATCCAGCATAAGCGCTTCGCTTTTTTTCCAGTTGTCTTCAGTACAGTTTTCTATGGTTTCAACGAATTGCATTCCTGCGTTGTTCACCAGAATATCAAGCCGCCCTCCCAATTGTTTCACGACTTCGGCGATTAAGCCGCGGCGTGACGATTCGTCACCGATGTCGCATGAAAAATAATGTCCCGGCGTTCCTGTTTTTTCCAGATCGGCAAGAATCCCGCTTCCATCATGGTTCTTTGCAATGACTGCCACTTCTGCGCCATGTTCGGCATACGCCAACGCTATGGCCCGACCGATACCGCGCCTTCCTCCGGTAACGATTGCTGTCTTTCCGGTAAAGTCAAGATCATTTTTTTTTCATTTGAACCGCTCTTTGTTTTTTTGTAATTTCTTTGTATATTATTATATATCAAAAAAAGGCAAAAGGAATGGATTTTTATAATGGAAATCATGCACTTTCCCGACATTGAAGATAAAAGTCATCTCTCGTTGTTCAATGCATCGAACATGATTGTTCTGCATCTTCTCCGCAAAGAACGCCTGTCGTTTCATGACAGATGCGTTTTCCCTTACAATATTTTGGTTCTTGTATTTGAAAGCGATAATTCAGGAGAGAGTTTTATCGACAACGGAATTGGTTTTTCCCGTATTCTGAAGGAAAATCATTTTTATTTTATTCCAAGCGGGCAAGCGGCTGATTACTGTCTCCAACCTGGAATTATGTATTATACATTTCATGTTGGTTTTGAAAAATTTCCAGGGATAGATCTTTTCAATTCGGAAAATTCTCAATGCCTTGAAGGAGACGCCTCTGCAATGATTCAGGAAATGGCCCGGATTTGGCAGGATGAAAATGCAATGCGGCAAGTTTGCCGCATCCGCGCTTTGCTGCTGGATTTCTTTTTGAAACATTGGCCGGAAGGAACCGAGAGTGAAATGCAAAAATCCGATCCGATTTTAGACCGATTGCTGCCGTTTATTTCTGAACAATGCAATGCGTTAATGACAGTGGAATCACTGGCTGAAAAAATGGAAATGAATGCGGATGTTTTCCGCAGAAGATTCAAAAACAGGTTTAAGCTAACACCAAAAACATATCTGACCAATATACTTCTGCGGAAAGTAATGGCTCTTCTTGCTGATCCGTCAATTACTTTGAGAGAGGTGGCGGGAAAACTTGCTTTCAGTTCGGAATTCTATCTTTCTCGATTCATGAAAAAGCATACCGGCCGTTCTCCAACTGAATATCGCACTTTTTTCAAACAAAGAAATATGCTTCACTCTGCTCGGTAGTGTCCGAAGTTTTGCGCACATTTGTTCCTGAGCGATTACAGACGACAAACGTGACTTGGCGGAGCCTCCCGTATGCAACGTATCCCTCGCTGGACTGCCGAACCAGTCCGTCAAGATGCGTCCAAATCTCTTTTTCAGCGATTTCAATCGCTCCGGCGGCGGAGTCCCTTTACGGATTCCGGTACTTTCCGGGATAGGTAATGTGAGCGCCGAACCATTCGCCGCGAAACTCTTTCAGCACTTTTCGGCGGCTTGCGGCGTGTATGCCCAGTGAGCCCCATGGTAAAGGAAAATATCGGCGATAGAGTTTTGAAAAGATTAGAACAGGAAAAGGTGATGCCATCTGGCGTTTGAGCACCAGACGGCATTCTCTCTTCATAATAATGAGCCTGAGCTCATTGACAACTTTGCTTTGCCTCTGGGATCAGCGAATCAATCTGTCCTGCCGGAGTGGAATTCAAACGCGGCAGAACGTCTTCGAGCCACTTGCGAAAGCAGATGCCGTTCGCTTTGCATGTTGCAGCGAATGAATACAGGATTGCGAGACGCTGCCCACCGGCTTCGTTTCCGGCAAAGAGGCAGTTCTTTCGGATGATCGCAATTCCCCGGTTGAGGCGTTCGGCCGGATATTCTAATGTTAGAATATCCGGCCTTATCCTCATCATCTGGCTACTCTCAGGATTTGGCGATTCCTGCTTAATTTATCTGTTTTTCATGCCAAATCCTGAGGATAATGTTTTTGTGTGGTATAGTAAATCACCTAATTTTACAGGAGGTGATTTATGTATCAAGACTATGACCGGGCGGCAAATCAAGTAATTAATCATCTAACCAAGAGGCATTGTGCTTCCAGCATCATATACATGAACAAGCGATGCTTTCGTTTGTTTAAGGAATATATGATAGAGAAGAATATCGAATATTCCCAAGAGTTAATAATTGATTGGCTGGAAGATTGTATTCGCCACCTCTGCAGTACGACATTCAGATGCTACCGATTAGCTTTGTTCAGGTTGAATGATGTATTGGAGAATCGTCAGATTGCCGTAACAAGGAGTCCGCTGAATTATCAATACCTGAATAAAAAAGGCAAAGAACTTCGTACGCAGATTCCGCATGCGGTCCATGTACCGCGAAATACATCGACTTCTTTTTTTCGATGGAGGCCAGCAGGCATTCGGAAAGTACAAGGCAGTCAGAGGCCCCCCGTCTTGTAAATCACAAAAGCCGTCAATGGAGTAAACTCCGTATGACAACACCGCGCGCGCCGGTTATCGTGCAACCGGCGCGCAGACGTTTATCACTCGCCTGTCAGCTCAAAAAAGACTGCCGGCTCCTTGAGTTTTGTGGTGTCGATGGTGAAATGAAGTTGACCGTCCTTTGCCGCAACCGGAATGCTTTCAATCCGATCCCCGGCCATATTCAGCGCGTACAGTTTCGGTGATGACATGGGGTTATTCAAAGTAAATTCGAATTTCCCGCAGCGCAGCAGCACCGGAAGTCGGCCCTTGTCCACCTGTTCCAACCGCTTGTCGCTGGTAAACGTCTGTCCGCTGTTGAGGGCATCCGTCGTCACGACCAGCAGAATGCGCCCAGCTTTCGCCAGCGGACTGTTTTCATCCAGCGAAACGACCGCAAGTCCCACCGGGATGCCGGCCGATTTCAAGGTCGCCGCCCCCATCGGCATCGGATGATCCGTTTTGACCACACACATCTCCAGCTGCGGCGAGACCACTGTGATCTCATTCTTGTCGGTGTCAAGCAGCACTTCGCCGGAACCGGACTGATAAATGCCTTTCCGCGTATCCGTGCGGTTTTTCGCCGGGAGGATTCGCAAACGCCGGAGCTGTTGGACGATCTGGGACATATTCAGAAGCTTGTCATCCTCAACCGCCTTGTCGCGCTGGCGGTACTCGCCCGAAGGCCCAAGCCGCAAATCCACGGAATTCGCCTTCGCCTCCGCGTCGTCATTGTAGCACATTCCGTACTGCGTCAGCCAGCTCCATGTAATCAATATACGGTCTCGAAAATTGAATTCAAGGGCAAATTGCATTGATTATATCAAGTCAGGTCTCATTTTTCATTTCATGGCTTTTTTTATCTGGAGGCGAGAGTATAATTAAGTGTTGTACAACAAAAGCGCGGTTTACAACCGCTCAAATTGAGAGGAACCTGAAGCCGTGAAATAATCGGAGGATTCAAGGATGGAATAGTTGAAAAAGTTGCTGGTTTGCAGTATATTATGTATGGTAATCGCATCATGGACTTACTCAACCCGATAGGAGAAACGATGGCAAATCGGTTTAGAATTACGGGCTCTTCGCGGAAATTTGTGGGTGAATTGGAGAGAGATACATCAGAACCCGCCGGCAGTCAAGCAACAATCCGGCATAATCGCTCCCGTGGGTCGCTTTTATTCCGTTTGCCACTTGACAGCCGCCAGAACCTGATGTGAATACGGCTTTTGCCGGTTTGGAAGAAAAAATGTTTTACGCAAAGCAGGGAAGAGATTATAGCCACAGGGGGCATCGCCATGGTGGGAGCCTTGCTGAACGATAATCGAGGCCTGGCAAGCAACGAAATTTGACGGAAACCGAAACAGAAATCAGAACAGAAAACGCCGGAAAATCCGGCAAAAAAACAAAGTTTGAATCCGAATGAAAAAACAAAGACAAAATTTCACGGATTCAGGAGGAAGAAAATATGATACCTCTGAATGATGTAGGAATGCAGCATCGAATGCTCCTCCAAGGACTGAAAGGATTTGATCCCGCTGACATTAACGGCAATTTAACAACCCGCAATCAAGGAGATACGATAATGTCTACTCGAGAATTCAGGAATTTTACATTGATAGAACTGCTCGTGGTGATCGCCATCATCGCGATTCTCGCCGCAATGTTGCTGCCCGCGCTTAACCAGGCACGGGAAAGAGCCAAGAGCTCCTCCTGCGTCTCAAATTTGAAGCAGGTCGGATTGGCAAGCAATCTGTACCAAAACGACAACAAGGTCTTCGCGGAGACGGAAGCCAACTGGTCCGGCGCTACGCGAGGGAGCTGGGGATATCAGTTTTATCGGCTGAACTATCTGAGAACGGTCCCCACTATGTATTGCCCCGTACAGTATAAACCGGACTTTATCCCCACGAATGAGGATATCACCTGGAGCTACTGGAATAATATTTATGGACAGAATATGTATGCTTGGCAGACTAGTACCTCCACACGGCTTAGTGCGCTGAGCAGCAGTCATATTCGCAAGCCTTCCCAGAAGGCTCAAATTCTCGATTCCCTAATGACGGGGCAAGAAAGCGTACGGAGTGTCGGGTGGCACGAGGTCTATTCATGGCCTCAAAGCGGAGCTAATCAGGGGAACGCGTCTCCGAACCATGGCCGGAATTGCAATATTCTGTTTTTTGACGGCCACGTCGGTACGGTGCAGTCGAATGCTTCCGATATTGCCGGGGTAATCCCTTTGTATAACACGGGACTACTCGGATACGATTGGAGCCCGGGGAACGTGTGGTCCATGTATAATTGATGCAATGTGCAAGTTTTTTATGACGGAACAATAAGAGACGCCTGATTGAAACCGTTACCGGTCAATTGACTGAACATTTCAAGTAACCGGAATCCGTTATGCCGACGATCCGACGATCTTCGGCATCGGACTCAATTGCCGCGTTGCGGAAAGCGGGGGGTATCGGGCGAGGAGGAGACTCTGCGCCTCTATGTTTATAGAAGAGAAAATGAATTTTGCAGGGCTCCTGCTCTGGGGCGAACAGCCCTGCGCAATCAGGCTGAGCGCCCTGTTCCTGTGGCGCAGGTTAAACCAGCTGGCATTGCAACACCATTAATATCTGGATTTTACACAGTATGATTCCTCGTTTATTGTCGAATCATCAACCAAGGGAAAACGAATCTTCTCAACGGCCCCGGGGTCTGCAATCTTATTGGCGGAACTGGTATGATGATAGTTTTTGGGTCGAAACAAGTAAATGTGCGCAAAACTTCGGACATTACCATTTTGGTATAAAGACGGTTTTATGCGATTTTCAGAAAAAGAAATGTCATTATGATTTTCTCCACGCCTCCCTTTCGACCGGGAGAAAAGGTCGTATGCCTCGGGGACAGCACAACACATGATGGATATTGGCTTTATGATTTAGCGCAAATGATCCAGTGCCGTCAGAATGTCTGTGTTGATTTCATCAATGCCGGAGTTTCCGGCGGTAATTTAGCAGGCGCGCTATCGCGTTTGGACTGGGATGTCATTGCTTGTCATCCCGACCGGGTTATCATCTGTTTCGGGCTGAATGATGTATTCAGAGAGCTCTACGACACACTTGCTCCCGATGCGGCCAAAAGAGCGGAGCGGGAACTGCATCTGCGTGAATTTTCCGACCGTCTTGCCCTTGCGGTTCAACGTCTGCGGGACGCAGGAATCCCGGTGGTGGTAATGAGTTCATTCCCCTTCGACGAATATCATCCGCTCACCGAAGCGGGAAAGGAACTTATCTGCTGTAACACGCAGGGACTGGCAAGGCTCAACGAACTCGCGAGAACATTTTCAGAAAAAGAGTCCTTGCCCTTTATCGATATTTTCACGCCCATGACACAATATTACCGACAGTTTTCTAACTTTCAGATCTGTTCCGACCGGGTTCATCCCCGGCGGTTCGGCTATCTGCTGGCCGCCGCCGCCATCTATGACGCCATTTACGACACCGAGGAAAATATACTCTCTCTCGCATCCGGGAAAACTCCGGAAAGTCTGCATGGCGGCAAGGTGGAAGCGTTGTCTTTTACCAACCGCTTCTGCCGTTTTTTCTGGACGCCCGATCTTCTGCCGTTTGACCGTAGCAGCTATTTCGAAACCGCTGACAAAATAGTCGATCTTTCAGCTCCGCTATCCCGAATGAATTGGGCCATTGATGGCTTGGATGCTGAACCTTATTCTTTGAAAATGAACGGGATCCCATGCGGAATCATTCACGGAACCATGTTGAAGAACACCATGGACATCGCGCCATCGGCAATCCCGCTCCAAGCTCAATCTGCTCATATTGCGGCACTTCTTGCCGAGGAAAACCGCCAGGATCTGGGGCTGCGCCGTTTGGCTCAATGCGATCTGATTGTCTCCGAACGCGGCGGCAATCCGACTGCCGAAAATGATACCCGAAAAATTCTGGATGATTATATTCACATAGAGTGTGCGAAATCTCAATATCAATCCTATTATGCTGCAGTGATCGAGGATTATTGGCAAAAGCGTCCTTTTCGGAATCTGTTCTTGGAAAACCGTGCCCGGGTGCGTTCGGCGCTGGAGAAAATCCGTCTCGAACCTGTTTTTGTCGAATTGGAACGAATGTAACCTCTAAATTAGAAGGAAGCTTATTAATGAAAAGCAATTTTTTACATGCCCTTGAGCGATCACCAGAGCCATGATTTCAATGTAAATTTGACCAATCAGGAAAACGTTGTTTTTACTGATTCGGAAAAGGTGCTATAACTGAAATAACTATACCGTAGAATAGGCAAAATTCAAATTAAAAATATTTGTTTGCTGATTATTAAATGCCATAAAAACGTTTGCGCGCTCTCATGTCTTTTCAGATTTTCGTTTTTTCAATAAAAAGCTTGTATTTTCTGAGATCATGAACCAGGCGGGAATTCCATAGAGTCTCAGTCATGGAACTGAAAAGGGCGCATGTACAATCGGTTTTATCGATTTCAAGAAGGAGCTGGAATATTATTATCGTCATAAAGTCAATTTTTTCAGTTGAAAACTTGTAATTTCTGAGATCGAGTGTATTTTATTAATAAATTGCAATTTAGCTTTTTTTCGGATGTTTTGTGCCGGAACGTGTTAAGTTTGGGAAACTCAGAATCCTACCGGGGGTTCGAATTCCCCTCTCCGCCACACTTACAACAAATACAATCCCCCTTGTATCTACCCAGAGTCTCCTTCATCTCCTATCTGACCCTATTGTTTACTGCTGATAATTGAAGGTAGCCTGTTGATCGCCTCTGTCAACGCCCTTCCCGCATGGTTGTAGAGTTGATTCGTCCGTACATTAACGTTAATCAAACAGGGAATTGAGGCTATGAGTACCCCGATTTTAAGGCATAATACTCCACGGGAATTCTTATTGTCACCTCCCGTATTGATTTGCTGAACGATTAATTGTCAATATCTTGCGTAAACCTCTCGAAAACATTTGAACCACGGACAATGCCGTCCGAACTTCACAATAAAAACATTCGCATGTCGGGTAAATCTGCATCCGACATAAATCAAATCCTGCAAAACCGACCGCAGCCGACGCTGTGCGACATTGATTTTAACCGGCCAAATTTCTTTGAAGGTCAAGGCTTCCTGCCCGATACGGCGCAAGCAATTGTTAGCCAGCGCCGCCAAGTTTAAAATCAGTGCATTGGTGGCGAATTTGCCGCGGGGTAAACGCTCAAGCCCCATGTCGCTTTTTAATTCGCTGTGGAATTGTTCACTGGTTGCGTGTGCGCGGTAGAGTTCAATGCAAATCGCTTCATTCTCCAGTAAATTCGTCCACCATGTTGAACCTTCAAGTTCCGGAAGGAGAAGAGGTTGACCGTCTGCATCGGTTAGCCGCCCGTTTTCATTGTAAAGGGTGATGGGATCCGGTTTTTCCGACAAAAAAGTCATCATGTTTATCCTCTTGACTCAAAGAACAAATATGGTTCTTTTGATATTCTGGCGAATGCCTGGGGGGCAGGGAGTGTGGAGAAACCGAGTACGACATTGGTTCCGGAATTCTTCGCCTACAACAACAGCCGTGGTAAAATGCAGCCGACCGGTGACGGAGCATACCGTATTTCAGCAAACAGACTTCCCCAATATTCCTGGGACATGGGAGTGCGATTCAAAATTGATAACCCGGGAAATGGCAAACATTGTTCGATTCGTTTCAAAATACGTTCACTTACTCCTAAAAAAGTGCGTTTTTATGCCAGAATGGAGCAACCCCCATATCAACATATTGGTCTCGAAAAAGAACTGTCGCTTACTCCTGAATGGCAGGATGTTTCAGTCTCCGAAGTTCTCAAAGGCTCGGAATACAATCGCGATAAGCATACTGTTATAGGTGTCCTGGAATACGGGGCCGAGCAGGGAGATATTGAGTTTCGTGATCTTGTCATGAAAGCCGGCAACCAAAATCTGTTGAAGCCTGACGATAATTTTGAAACCGGAATTCATGTTCCCGCGGTGAGTGAAGGACCTGCCGATCGCGATTTTCGAGAATTTACCGTGAATACACAGATCGCTACTGTAAAGGAATTGAAAGAACACCTGCGTACCATCGGGGTCAAGGTCCCCATCATCAATACTCAAACGCCATACGGCGGTGTCTCCGGTCAATGGGCTACTCATGTGACTGACGACTATTGCGATACGCACGACTATTTCCAGCATCCCAACTTTTCCGGGCTGAAAATCACGACCCAAAACAGCGCTATCGTAGGAGACCCCGATGGCGGAACTCTTTCCATGAGCGCAATCCTCAGAGAGCAGGGAAAACCGTTTGTTATTTCCGAGTCAAGTACGCCAAATCACAATGATCATGGTGCAGACATGCTGCCCTTGAATAGTATTTTCCTTTCCATACAGGACATTGATGCCCTGACTACACACGCATACGCCCATTGTACCAATCAATACGATGAGAATATCGGCATGGATGCTTTTATGATAGCCGGCAGAGCCAATGTGGTAGTTCACTATCCTTTCGCGTCTCTGCTTTTTCGTCAGCGCAGAATGCCGATGGCAAGAGCCACATCAACTCTGGTAGTGCCCACATTCGATATGCTGGACAACTCTGCGTTGGACTACTCCACCCAGCACTTGCTGGCTTATCGGACGGCTGGAAGTCATCTCGGCAGTTATTCCTCACGTTTCTTCTTTGTTTTTGATGAAAACTGCAAGGCTCCGTATTTGCAGGGAGCGAAAGCGATTCCCCGCAAGACCGAGGCAGGGGCCGTCGCCAGCGAGGATGGATCGTTCCTTCTCTATCAAAAAGCAAAACCCGGTCCATATGCGACATTGAATTTGCCTGATGCGAAAATGTTGACAGGGCATGTTGGCGGATCGTCATTTACGGTTGGAGATGTGAGATTTGATATCGCCGCGCGCCCTTGGCCGGATAAGAATCTGCCCGCATTCAGTTGCACAACACTGATCTCTCTCGATGGGAAACCAATTTTCGAGAGCAAAAAAATGTTGTTGGCATCTTCCGGCAGGACAGAGGCGCAAAATCTGAAATTAAGCGAAGACCGGAAGACGGTCGATGCAAAAGCCTCCAATTCATGGGGCGATCCGCCGAACGTTTCGGAAACGGTTGCGTTCGATGTCACGCTGCCAGGCGCCCCGTACAAACTGACGGTTCTGGATGGTGCCGGAATGCGCAAAGGAGAGCCGCGGAATTCCGTTAACGGAAAGGTCAGGATCACGCACGAAGATCGAAGCCTTTGGTTTCTGCTGGAACGGTAATCCCTAAAAAAAATATTAGAAAAGAATCGATGCCGGGAGGGAATCAAATTTCCCTCCCGTAGAGAAAAATTGAAAGAAACATAAGGACTTATGAAAACCGTGCAACAATATATCACCCCCCGTCGGCGTGGATTCAATTTACCCAACCTTTGTTTTTCCGGCTATAGCAATGTTAAGTCGCGGGATTACCCCAATACCTATCAGGAAGACGATTTCCGATTGATTTCTGACTGGGGATTCAATTTTGCACGGCTTCCGATCAGCTACCGTTGCTTGACTCGTCAAGAACATCCTTTTGAGTTGACGGAAGAGGGATTGTCCAAAATCGATCAGGGCATCGAGTTTGGACTCAAATACAACATCCATATCAATCTCAACATTCACCGTGCCCCTGGCTTCTGCATCAACGATGATGAACTGGAACCCTTTGGCTGGCTTGATGAGAACGGCGTCGCCGTGGACTATTTCAGTGCCATGTGGTGCAAATTGACCCAGCGGTATCGCGGCATCTCTTCGGAGCGCTTGACTTTCAACTTCATTAATGAACCGGATGAAAAACCAAGGATTGGTCCCAATCTTACTCGCCCGAAATACAGCGAAATTATGAAGCGGTTGATTGCCGAGGTGCATGCCATTGATCCAGATCGCCATTGTGTTTTCGATGGTTGGCGGGCTGCAACGGAGCCGATGCCTGAATTGACCGGCATAGCCAATACTTCGCAGAGCTTCCATGCCTACTACCCGCATGAACTCACTCACTACAATTTGTGGGATGGGGCAAGACGGGTGCCGACATGGCCCATGCACGCGGCCGAAAACAATTATTGGGATCGGCACACGTTGGAGATCTTTTTCCAGAAGTGGGTGCAGTTTTCCGTTGATAACAACATCGGTGTCCATGTTGGCGAATTCGGCTGTCATAGTAATACTCCGTATCAGGTTATGCTGAATTGGATGCGCGATCAGCTTTCGCTTTTCAAGGAGTACAACCTGGGGTTCGCATTGTGGAATCTCAGAGGAGAGTTTGGGATCATCAAAAGTATCCCGAATCCCGGAATGCCGATTGACAAACGCTGCGGCGACTTCTACTTTGACGAAGCGCTTCTGAAACTTATGCAGGAAAATTGATTTATGTATGTTCCGATAATGAGGAATTTGACATGAATGAATCCAACTTCCGACCGGAAGATTACGCCCATATTGCGTGCTATTCCCAAACAGGGGAAGTCCCATTCAACGGCAATGAAGAAATTCAGATCGCGCTTTCGGAATCCGGGGCAATCACCGTTCAAGCGGATCGGACACCACTCACATTCGTCCGGATTCGCTGGAACCTGTCGCTTCCGACGGATGCTTTGACTTTGGGGGATGCCTGGGAACGCAGCTACGGTGATTTAGAATGGCGCCATCTCAATGCGGCTCATTTCATGCCGTGGTATTTTCTGCTGCAAACCCAAACCGATATCTATGGTTTCGGCGTCAAAGTTCGCCCTGGTGCTTTCGTCGGGTGGACGGCGGACCCCCTAGGGGTCAGTTGCTGGTTGGATTTGCGTAACGGAGGAAAAGGTGTGCGGCTGAATGGACGCTCATTGCACGCCGCAGATTTGGTTTTTTCCAAATATTCCGGTATTTCTCCGTGGCAGGCTGCTCGACGTTTTTGTCATGAAATGTGTACAGACCCTATATTTCCGAAAACGCCGGTTTACGGCAGCAACAACTGGTATTACGCTTACGGAAACATCACGGAAGCAAGCGTACTGGAGGACTGCCGGCTTCTGGCGGATCTGACAACCGGACTTGCCAATCGTCCCGTTATGGTGATTGATGACGGCTGGCAGGTGATGCGGCAGGAAAACCAGCCTAATTATGGTCCGTGGAACAGAGGAAACGAATTTTTTCCGTCCATGGACAAGATAGCCGAAAAAATGAAAGCACAGGGGGTCCGCCCCGGTATTTGGTATCGCCCTCTTTTTTTGAGAAGCGAAATCATTCCGGGCGGCGCATATCTCCGAAATGAAAAGTGGATACTTGATCCGTCACATCCGGATGTACTGACCCAGGTGTCGCAGGACGTGAGTTGTTTTCGAGATTGGGGATTTGAATTGCTGAAGCATGATTTTTCCACCGTGGATACGACAGGAAACTACGGTTTTGCAGCTCATCCCTGGCTTTGTTCCGGCGACTGGGGATTTTTTGATCGTAGTCATACCACGGCGGAGATCCTTCGGGAGCTCTATCGGACAATCCGCCGTGCCGCCGGTGATATGTTGATTCTCGGATGCAACGTTGCAGGCCATTTGGCTGCCGGATTTCAGGAACTTTCCCGAACTGGCGACGACACCTCCGGGCGTCGATGGGAACGAACGCGAAAAATGGGTATTAACACACTCGCTTTCCGGCATGCACAGCATCGGACTTTTTTCGACATGGATGCGGATTGTGTCGGCATATCCGGGAAGATTCCATGGCATTTCAATCGGCAATGGGCTAAGTTGATTGCGGCAAGCGGCTCCTCTCTTTTTCTGTCGCCCAAGCCAGGCGTGCTTTCTGAACAGGAAACAGCGGAAGTCAAAGAACTTTTCCGGCTTGCCGCGCAAGGAAAGATTCAGGCGGAACCGCTGGATTGGATGACCAACCCATGTCCGGCCATCTGGAAAATCGCCGGCGAGAAAGTAACGCTTGCATTGTATGACGCCTCCGGAGACGAGCCGGATTTTTTACCGTGATTGGATATCGACACAATAAAGGGATGTTTTATGCATAAACTGATTTTCAATAAATACGCCGGAAATCCGGTGCTGACCGCGTCGCAGTTCCCCGCCGACATCATGTACGTGATGAATCCGGGGGCGATCAAGTTCAACGGCGAATATCTGCTTCTGGCAGACGCCGCCACCACTTCCACGCCGATCATTTTCTGGATTGCCAGAAGCCGCGACGGCATCCATTTTACCCCCGATCCCGAACCGATCGACTGGCCCGCGCACCGCTATCACGAGACCTGCGTCTTCGACATTCGCGTCACCGAGCTGGAGGGAATCTATTACCTGATGTATTGCAGTATGACGGTGGAACGCGGGGTCGCGTTGGGGTTGGTGAAGACCACCGATTTCATCCACTTCGAGCGGATCGAACAGGCCGATATGGGGTACGAGTTCCGTAACGGCGCGCTCTTCCCCGAGAAGATCAACGGGCACTATGTGCGGTTCGACCGGCCTATGCCGAAAACCATTGAAGAACCGGCGGGAATGTGTGTTTCCTATTCCGACGACCTGAGTCGCTGGTACGGAACCGTCGATCTGATGCAACCGCGCCAAGGCTGCTGGGATTCTCTCAAGATCGGGGCCGGAGCGGTGCCGATCAAAACCGAAGTGGGCTGGCTGGAAATCTATCACGGGGTGGACAACAGTTCCTGCAACGATTACATCTACCGTTTGGGGACGGTTCTGGTCGACTTGGAAGACCCGTCGAAGATCATCGCTCGGGCGGAACTGCCGGTGATGTGGCCGGAGAATCCTTACGAACTTTCCGGACGCTGTTCCAATGTCGTGTTTACCGCCAATGCCCTGCCGGAGGCGGACGGGACGATTTGGATGTATTACGGCTGTGCGGATACCTGTATCGGGCTGGCAACGGCCCGGCTGGATGAATTGGTCGATTTCACCTTGCATGGAGAAAACCGCCGGATCCGGAAGTTTTTCCGGACCATCGGCGAAGAAAAATAACGTTCGACGGACAGCGCCGTCCGCACAATTCAAACATCAACATCGGGATCAGAAATGCTGCAGAAAGAATACGAGAGCTTTTCCGCTGACCTGCCGCTGGAGCACGTTCATACCGGTCTGGCGATCGGCAACGGACTCCTCGGACTTTCCGTCTGGGGAGAAGCCGGCACGATCAATATCACGCTGGGCTGCGCCTCGCTTTGGGATCACCGGGGCGGCGAACTTTGGAAACAGGAGCAGCGTTATGACAATGTCTGCCGGGCGCTCGCGGCCAAAGACGAAAAACGGATGGGGGAACTTTTTCCGTGGAGCAAATTCAACCCCAGTGTGATTCCGCTGGCGCGCATCGTCCTGCCGTTGCCAGGGGCGGAACGGGTGAAACTGTCGCTGGCGGATTCTCTGCTCGCCGTGGAGGGAAAAGATACCCGTGTGGAGATCCGGCTCTCCCAGCGGGACAAGGGACTTCTGGCTTTGCGCGGATGCGGGGATTTTCAGTTGCTCCCCGGTTTTGACCTGGCTCCGGTCCTGAAGGAGCGCGGGTTTTCCGCTCCCGAAAAACAGAATGACGGTTTTCGGCAGACGATGCCCGCCGATCCGGCATACGGCGTACTTTTTTCCCGGCAGGAAGACGGGGTGTTTTTCCGTTTCTTTCGGGGAGAACCACAGGAACCGCGCGGCTCTTTTGCCGAACTGGAAGAGGAGAACCGCGCATTCTGGCGCGCCTTTTGGGAACGCGTTCCCGAGGTCCGGACCGGAGACGCCGGAACCGATGGTTTTTACTGGCGCGGGATCTTCGCCTTTCAATGCATGACCGCCGCCGACGGCGCGCCTGCGGGACTTCAGGGCCCGTGGATCGAAGATGAGCAGTTGCCCCCGTGGAGTTCGGATTACCACTTCAACATCAATGTCCAGATGTGTTACTGGCCCGCCTGCCGCGCCGGGCTCTTCGACAACCTGAAACCGCTATGGTCGATGCTGGAGAGCTGGAAAGAACGGATGCGGCACAATGCGAAGTGTTTTGTCGGCATCGACGACGGCTATGTGATCCCCCACTCGGTGGATGACCGTTGTGTGAACCTGGCGGGATTCTGGCCGGGGACGATCGACCATACTTCCGCCGGGTGGACCGCGTCGATGATGTTCGAGTACGCGCGCTATTCCGGGGACCTGGAGTTCCTGCGCCGGTTCGGATTTGACTTCATGTGCGGCGTCATGCGCGTTTACGAAGCAATGCTGACCTTTGACGGAGAACATTATGCCATTCCGTATCTGACCTCCCCCGAATACCGCGGTATGGGAATGGACGCATGCGGGCGCAATCCCTCGTTTCATCTGGCGGCAATCCACCGTCTGCTGCAAGATATTTTTGAAGCGGCGGAGTTGCTGGGAACCGGAGTCCCGCCGCGCTGGCGCGAGATTCAGGAGAAACTCCCGTGGTACAGCGAATGCGATGGCGAAATCGCGCTGTGGGATGGTCTGAAACTCGACATGAGCCATCGCCATCATTCTCATCTCGCAGCGGTCTGCCCCTTTGATACTGGGCATATTCCGGACGCCGTGCTGCAAAAAAGTCTCCATAGCTGGATTGAACACGGCATGGGTACTTGGGCTGGGTGGAGTATCCCGTGGGCGGTCATGCTGCACACCCGCATGGGAAATCCGGAGATGGCGCAGTTTCTGTTGGAGATCTGGCCGAAACTCTACACCAACAAAGGCGGCAGAACCCTGCACGATGCGAATTTTCCCGGTTTTTCCACGGGGCTGCTCGGCAGCAACCGCGTGATGCAGATGGATGCCGGCATGGGGGTTGTCGCTGCAATACTGGATGGATTTCTTTATGAAAAGCAGGGCGTGCTTGAACTTTTCAGAGGATTTCCATCAGAAAGCGGCTGTTCCTGCCGGAATATCGCGTGTCCTAGCGGACTGCGTTTTTCTGGAAGCTTGGATCGTTTTTCATTTACGGCAGAACGCAATGTCGTGCTGCGATTCCGCTTTCCGAACGGAAAATGGACGGATCGTGAACTGCACCATTATGCGGCGAACAGTGTTTTTGAGATAGAATTGAAAGCGAGAGAAACCGTTACATTCTGTCGATGCGTTCAACCAAAACAGGAGGGCATACGATGATGGCATTCCGATACCATTCGATCCGTCCTGGCAAAATCTGGCTGGATACGGAAGGGAACCCGATTCATGCGCACATGCCGCGACTTTTCTTTGAAGACGGCATCTATTACTGGTACGGGCTGGACAAGAGCCGCACCACCGGGGATATGGAGTTCTGGCACTGGGGCGTCCGTTACTATCGCTCCCGCGACCTTTACAACTGGGAGGATCTCGGTTCCCTGATCCCGCCTGACCTGACCGCGCCGGATGCCGCGCTGTCGCCTGAAAATATGCTGCTTTACAATCTGATTCACAGGGAATGGACTACAGATGAAACTCTGGAATACGAACGGAACGGCAAAAACAAACTTTACGGTTTCTGCGGAGATTATGATGTAACAGTGGAAACTGATTCCGGAACGTACCGGCAGACGCTGACCATATCCAGGAACGAGCCTGACTGGCAGGAAGTTCATCTGAAATAATCCCCAAAAAATCAAACCAAACGAGGAAACAACACATGATACAGGAATCATTGGTATGCAAAGCATACGAACTGGCAAAAGAGCGTTATCAGGCATTCGGCATTGATACGGACAGCGTGGTGGAAAAATTATTTCAGATTCCGATATCGGTTCAGTGCTGGCAGGGCGACGATATCGGCGGCTATGAAAAACGCACCGGGGCATCCGGAGGCGGAATACTCACAACCGGCAATTATCCGGGCAAGGCCCGCACGGCGGACGAACTCCGACAGGATGTAGACCAGCTCCGGACGCTGGTCAGCGGCAAGTTCCGTTTTGCGCTTCATGCCATCTATCTGGAAAGCGAACAGCCGGTAGACCGGCGCGAAATCAGACCGGAGCATTTCGCCCGGTGGACTGCCTGGGCGAAGGACCGCGGTATCGGACTTGATTTCAATCCGACTTTTTTGCCCATCCGATGGCAGCGGACGGCTTTACTCTTTCATCCCCCGATGCGGAAGTCCGCAAATTCTGGATTGACCATGCAAAAGCCTGCCGCACAATCTGTGACAGCTTCGGACGGGAATTCGGCACCCCTTGTGTCATGAATACCTGGATTCCCGATGGCTTCAAGGACATTCCGGTTGACCGCCGCGGCGCCCGCGCCCGTCTGAAAGATTCGCTGGATCAGATCTTCGCAATCGAATACTCCAGAAAAAATCTTCTGGATTCCGTTGAATGCAAACTGTTCGGAATCGGGATGGAAAGCTGCACCGTCGGCAGTCATGAATTCTACATGAATTATGCCAAGGAACATAATCTCATGCTGACCATCGACTCCGGGCATTTTCATCCGACGGAGCAGATCAGTGATAAAATCAGCTCGATCCTGCTCTTTTTCCCGGAGATGCTGCTCCATATCAGCCGTCCGATCCGCTGGGATTCCGACCATGTGGTTATTTTTGACGACGAGCTGCAGTATATTGCGAATGAAACCATCCGCAATGATGTATCCCGAATTCATATCGGAATGGATTACTTCGATGCGACGATCAATCGTCTGGCGGCATGGGCGATCGGTTACCGGAACATTCAGAAAGCGCTTTGCAAGGCGATGCTTGAACCCTTTGCGCAGCTGCGCGACATGGAAGTTTCGGGAGATTGCACCGGACGGCTTGCTGTTACGGAAGAACTCAAAGCTATGCCGTGGCAGGCGGTCTACGATTACTACTGCCTGAAAAACAATGTTCCGGTCGGGAATGACATGCTCGCAGTCATCCGGGATTACGAACAGAATGTACAGCTGAAACGGGGGTAATGATGCATAAAATCAAAGTACAGAAACTGACGCATGAAAATTTTCACCGGTACGGGACATTTGCTCCGCTCATCGACCCGCTGGCGGAAGAAGCGGCAGGTTCCAAAGATGCGGAGACAGTTTTTTTCCGGGATCTGCTGCAGCAGGATCTGTCCGGATCTGCGCCGTCCTATTCGACTTGCCGCGTTCTGCCGCGTCCGTTGATCATCACCGATGCGGAATACCATAATCACACCTGTGAAGCGGCGGTGCCGCTGGACGGCGATGCGATTCTCTGGTTTGCCCCGGCGACGGCAGACAATGTTTTCCGGGCAGACCGAGCCGAGGCTTTTTTGGTTCCGCGCGACACCGTTGTTTCGGTCCGTCCCGGAGTCTGGCATCATGCAGCCTATTCCCTGAATGATCAACCGCTGAATGTATTGATTGTCCTGCCGGAGCGCACGTATGCAAATGATGCTTTCAGCCTCAAGCTGGAGTTGGACAGTCAGGCGGAAATCGAACTTTGAAAGGAATATCCATGAGAAAACTGATTTTTGAAAAATTTGCCGGCAACCCGGTTCTGACGGCTTCGCAGTTCCCTTCCGACATCATGTATGTGATGAATCCCGGAGCGATCAAGTTCAAGGGTGAATATCTGCTTCTCGCAGATGCGGCGACGACATCGACGCCCATTGTATTCTGGATAGCAAGAAGCCGTGACGGCATTCATTTTACGCCCGATCCGGAGCCGATAGCGTGGCCTGCCCACCGTTATCACGAAACCTGCGTGTTCGATATCCGCGTCACGGAAATGGAGGGGGTGTATTACCTGATGTACTGCAGCATGACCGTTGAGCGCGGGGTTGCGCTCGGACTGGTCAAGACGACTGATTTCGTTCATTTTGAACGGATCCACCAGGCAGATGTTGGGTATGAATTCCGCAACGGTGCGCTTTTTCCGGAAAAAATCAATGGCCGCTACGTCCGTTTTGACCGTCCTATGCCGAAAAATATTGAGGAACAGGCGGGAATGTGCATTTCCTATTCCGATGACCTCATACACTGGGATCATACAACAGCCCTCATGCAGCCGCGTCAGGGGTGCTGGGATTCTCTCAAAATCGGTGCGGGAGCAGTTCCGATCAAGACCGAAGCCGGCTGGCTTGAAATCTATCACGGTGTGGACAACAGTTCCACCAATGACTACATCTACCGGCTTGGAACCGTACTGCTTGATCTCCATGATCCCTCTAAAATCATCGCCCGTGCCGAATTGCCGGTAATGTGGCCGGAGTATCAGTACGAGCTTTGCGGACGCTGTTCCAATGTGGTTTTTACCGCCAATGCCCTGGTCGAAGACGATGGAACAGTCCGGATGTATTATGGCTGTGCGGACACCTGCATCGGTCTCGCAACCGCCCGGCTGGATGAACTCGTCGATTTTACCCTGCATGGAGAAAATACAAGAATCCGTACGTTTTTCCGTACCGAAAAAGAAACAGGCGCAAATTGAAGACAGGCATTCGTCTTTCCGGAAAAGCGGAATGAGCGAAATGCCGGGCATCAGACACCTGCATCAGGAGCAAACAGATGAAATTTTTATCAGACAAAGCTGATTCCATTACCCTTTACAGTGAAACGGGGAAGATATCACAGTTTGATGGCGGAAAAGTCTCCTTTGCCAATGGGAAACTGGAGATTTCTGCGCAAACTGCCCCCCTCTGTTTTCTGAGAGTACGCTGGAATTGTCATTTGCCGCAGGGAACCCGTTTTTGCGGCGATGCGTGGGAACGCACATACGGCGATGCGCAATGGGGCGGGTTTGACCCGTCCCGGATGCAGCCCTGGTATTTTTTCGCCCGCTTTCCGGATGAAAAGGTCATCTGCTGCGGAGTCAAAGTGCGTACCGGCGCCTTTGCCGCATGGACAGCCGATCCGGAAGGAATAACGCTCTGGTGCGACTTGCGCAGCGGGGGACGCGGTGTTCTGCTGAACGGACGGACTCTGCTTGCAGCAGAAGTGGAAAGCGAAGTATATTCCGGAATAACCCCGTATGCCGCGGCAGGAAAATTCTGCCGGAAACTTTGTCCAGACCCCGTCTTTCCGTCTGCTCCGGTATACGGAAGCAACAATTGGTATTACGCCTACGGAAACATTTCAGAACAGAGTGTTCTGGAAGACTGCCGCTGTCTTGCCGGTTTGACCGAAGGGCTTGACAACCGACCTTTCATGGTTATAGACGATGGCTGGCAGGTACTCCGGAAAGAGAACGCCCCGAACTATGGTCCCTGGCAGCGGGGCAACAGTTTTTTCCCAGATATGCCGGCGCTTGCAGCGAAAATGAAAAAGCATCATGTACGTCCCGGAATCTGGTACCGTCCGCTGTATCAGCATGATCCGTCGCTGAAACGGGAATTGTTTCTCCGTGAAATGCCGGATACCCTGGATCCGTCGCATCCGGATGTACTGGAGATTGTCTCCGGTGATATTTCCCGTTTGCGGGAATGGGGTTTTGAGCTGATCAAACATGATTTCACTACGTACGACATTACCGGGCGGTATGCCTTTGACATGCACCCGTGGCCGTGTGAGAACGGCTGGAACTTTTTTGACCGCAGCCGCACGACTGCCGAAATCATGACCGACCTGTTCCGTACCATCCGCAAAGCGGCAGGGGAAGTTCTGATCATGGGCTGCAATACAGTCGGTCATCTTGCGGCAGGATTGCAGGAACTTTCACGCACGGGGGATGACACATCCGGCAGACGCTGGGACCGCACCCGCAAAATGGGGGTCAACACCGTTGCTTTCCGAGGCTGTCAGCACCGGACTTTTTTTGACATGGATGCCGACTGCATCGGAATGACCGGAGCCATCCCGTGGGAACTGAACCGGCAATGGGCAGAGCTGGTGGCAGCCAGCGGAAGTTCCATGTTTATTTCTCCGGATCCCCGTATTCTGACTTCAACGGAAATCAACGAACTGCGGCGGCTTCTCGCCACGGCATCCCGCGGCAGGATCGATGCGGAACCTCTGGACTGGATGGAGAACACCTGTCCGCGGCACTGGCGCATTAGCGGACAGAATCGAACCTTTGACTGGCAGGAAGAAGACGGCGGCGAGCCGGACTTCCTGCCTTGAGATGAAGCCATGCACAGGAGATACAATATGAAAAAAACTTACAATTCAATCCGTCCCGGAGAAATGTGGCTTGACACAGCCGGAAAGCCGATCCAGGCGCACATGCCGCGTCTGTTTTATGAGAACGGCGTCTATTACTGGTACGGACTCGATAAAAGCAGAACCAATGGGGATATGAAATACTGGCACTGGGGCGTTCGGTATTACCGCTCGGCTGATCTTTACAACTGGGAAGACATGGGGTCGCTTATCCCGCCGGATCTGTCAAGTCCCGATGCTGTCATGTCCCCCTCGAATATGCTGGACCGTCCTCACATCCTCCGGAATCCGTCTACGGGAAAATACGTCTGCTGGTTCGACGGCTGCCACAGTCAGCGTGCCACCGTGCTGATCGCAGACACTTTTTCCGGTCCATACCGTGTAATCCGTCCATCTTTCAATCCTCTTGACATGCCGTTTGGCGATTTTGATCTGGTTCAGACGGATGACGGACGCGGATTCTGTTATTTCAACCGGCCGCACAAGGAGCTGATCTGCGCTGATCTGACGGAAGATTATACCGGAGTTTCCGGCGTATATTCAACTCATTTCAAGCGTATTTCTCCTCCGTATGTACGCGAAGCCCCGGCTCATTTTGAGCGGAACGGGAAACATTATCTCATAACTTCCGGAACGACGAGTTTTTACCCTAATCCGTCGGAAACGGCTGTCGCGGATTCGCCGCACGGTCCGTTTGAAGTAATCGGAGATCCGCATGTTTCGGATGCAAGCCGAACTTCGTTTCATTCTCAGATTTCGCAGGTATTCAAGCATCCCGGCAAACAGGATCTTTACATTGCTCTGGCGGATCGCTGGCTTCCGGAAGAGATGGATGAACCATATGAACACACGGAAATGCTGTTCAACGCCTGGTTCAATCCGGAATACACGCCGCATAATCCGGAACTGGAAGGCGGCATAGAAGCTTCCCTTGAAAAAAACATCAGTCTCGCCCGTTACGTATGGCTTCCTCTGCGGTTTGAGAACGATGTCCCGCGCATCGACTGGCTGGATGAATGGAAAATCGAAGATTACAAATAACTCCGGGATTCGTTTTGCGTGGAAAAATCTGCTGTTTGATTTCTGTGCCGGCAGGTTTACAAGGGAAAGGATGAATGAGATATGATAGTGAATAAAAATGTGGTTCAGCGGCTTCAGAGACTTCTGGATCAGGCGGTGGAAAGCGGAAAAGAGTGCGGCTGTCAGCTGGCAGTCTATGAAAACGGCGAACTGGCAGCTGATCTCTGCGCAGGGTATACAACACCGGAGGGGACGCAGAAAGTAATGCCGGATACGCTTTTTCCGGTTTTCTCGGTGGGCAAGGGAATATTTTCCACGGCGACGCACCGTCTGGTCGAAAAAGGTGTGCTGACTTACTCCGCCCGGATCGGCGATCTGTGGCAGGAATTCGACTGCGCCGTAAAAGAATCGGTTCTGCTGTGGCACATTCTGACTCACCGGGGCGCACTCTTTCATACTCCCGAATGGCAGACGTATGAGGAACTGGCGGACTGGCAGACGATGTGTTCCCGTATTGCCGCGATGCGTCCGGCATGGAAGCCCGGTACCCGTTGTCATTATCATCCGTACACCTTTGCCTGGCTTCTCGGAGAACCGCTCTCCCGTGCCGACGGCAGAAGTCTGCCACAGATTCTGAAAGATGAAGTGATCGTGCCGCTGAAATTGGAAAAAGAGATGTACTTCGGACTGGATGACGATGCGGCTGTCCGTGTGGCTCCGGTGGATGCCTCGCAGGTTTCCTCCGTGGATGCGGTTGTGCGGAGTGTGGCGTCTCCGGTGATTCAGCGTGCATGCATTCCCTCATTCAACGGAATCATGTCCGCCCGTGCCATTGCCCGGCATTATGCGGCGCTGGATGCGGAAGTCGATGGAGTGCTCCTGCTGAAACCGGAAACTGTCGCTCATGCAGCCATTACCCGGCGTGCGGCGGACGACCCCGTGGATCCCGTTGACCGCTGGCCCCGCTTTGGACTGGGGTATGTAACCCATGGTTTTGAAAATGATCTTTCCGGCTTGATCGGGCACGGCGGAGCGATCGGTTCAGAGGGACTGCTTGACCGCCGCCGGCATCTCGCACTCGGATTCACAAAAAACAAGATTGATCCGAATCATCCGAATCATCCGCTGCGGGACAGCATTGCAATGGAGCTGGGACTGCCGATCCGGCATTGGTAAAAATATAATAAGGAAAAATGAAATGATTCAAACGATTGAAATTGAGCCGTTTCTGCAGGAAGGCGGTGTGGAGTTCCGCAAAAATCGTCCGCCGGCGGTTTCATACCCTGCGGGAGAGGTCGCCGAATGGTATGGTTTCAAACGGCATAATTTTGAATTGGCGGGACGCCGTGGATTCATTGTCGAGCCGCCGAATCCGGCGCCGGGACTGCCCTGGTGCTGGTGTCTGCAGTGGGCGGAGGCTTTTGTTCCGCGAACCCCTGCGTTGAAACTGCTGGAACGGGGATTTCATCACGTTCATCTTGATGTGTTTGATACGCGAATGAATCCGGATGGTGTGGCGGTGCTGGAAACATTTTACCGCTTGCTGCGCGGGTTGAACTTCCATCCGAAAGCCGCGCTGATCGGGATGAGTTACGGCGGACTTTTCAGCTTGCGCTGGGCAGCGGAACATCCTGAGACGGTCGGCGCGATCTATCTGGATGCTCCGGTCTGCGATCTCGCTTTCAGCAAACAGAAAACGGGGATGGCGGAAAATATGGCTGCCTACGGCGTCAGTTCGCCGGCGGAGCTGCGGGCACATCCGCTTTCGCCGCTGAACAACGTCCGTCCCATTGCGGAGGCGAAACTGCCGATTCTCTGTATCCGCAGCGGACAGGATCAGACTGTATCGCCCCGGACGAACATTGATCTTTTCAGCCACAGACTTCAGGCGGCAGGCGGCGATATTACCATCATCCGCCGGGATTATTACGGACATCATCCGCACGGATTGGACGATCCCCAGCCGCTGGCAGACTTCATCCTGCAATACTATCCGGCTCCCTGAAAAGGGAATGAAGACAGGCAAAGTCTGGAAAAATCAGAAGATAAAAACAGTATTTTACGCCGTGTGCAAGTTTTATTGGAAAAAAACGAAAAAGAGCATGCTTGGGCTATTAATAGCCGAAATATCGATTAAGTTAGGTTAGCTGCAACCAACTTAGAAAGGTATTCAAGCATGCTCACGGAAGACTATATCACCGAAGTGTATTGTTTCATAGACGAGGAAACGTATTCAGAATGTGATCTCTGGCGGTGTCGGGCCTGTCTGCGGTCGGACCGGCCGTGTCCGCTGTTCTGCAGTGATGGAAATTCTGAAAAAACAGAAGAGAATGTGGAATGACTGCCGGAATGATTTTCAATATCCAGAAATTCAGCATACATGATGGTCCGGGTATTCGGACCGCCGTGTTTCTGAAGGGGTGTCCCCTGCGTTGTGTCTGGTGCCACAACCCGGAGTCGTGGGCCGGAAAAGCGGAACTGCTTTTCAACGCCGCGAAATGTACGGTTTGCGGTCGCTGTGTCCCGGCGTGTCCGCATGGCTGCCATAAAATCGAGCAGGGGCGGCACGTCTTCAACCGGGAATTTTGCGTCGGTTGCGGAAAGTGCGTCAAACACTGTCTCTCTGATGCTCTCGAACTGTGCGGCCAACTCCGCAGTGTCGAAGAGGTCATCTCCGAGGTGCTGAAAGATAAGCTCTTCTACGACAACTCCGGCGGCGGCATAACGCTTTCCGGCGGCGAACCGATGGCCCAGTTCGATTTTACGCAGGAACTGTTGAAACGGGCAAAAGAGGCCGGACTGCACGTCTGTCTTGAGACATGCGGATTCGCACCGCAGGAATATTATGCGCGGATTCTGCCTTTTGTCGATATCTTTCTCTATGACCTGAAAACGGTCGATGCCGAAAAACACCGCAGATTGACCGGGCAGGATCTCGCCGTCATTCATGGAAATCTGCGTTTTCTGGACGAGAACGGCGCCCATATACGCCTGCGCTGTCCGCTGGTTCCCGGCGTGAACGATTCAGAGGAGGAACTCCGCGGGATCGGTGAGCTCGCGGAAACGCTTTCTCATGTTGCCGGGATTGATGTGGAACCCTATCATCCGCTGGGAGTGTCCAAAGCGCGTCAACTGGGTATGCCGGAGTTTTTTGAAGCGCCGTTTACCCCGCAAGAACTGTGGTCGGCCTGGATCGCGCAGATCGCGCGGGCGACCCGGATCCCGGTCGGAAAACAATAATCCTAAATCCGTGAAATAACAGGTAAAATTAAAGTTAAAACAGAGGCAAACCTCTTGGGTTGCAGTATATTACATGAGAATACAACATAACGAATGGACTCAACCCGATAGGAGAAACGATGGCAACGCGGTTTAAAATTACGCAAAGCAGGGAAGATCTGATAGCCACTGGCGGCATCGCCATGGTTGGAGCCTTGCTGAATGACAATCGTGGCTTGGCAAGTGTGGACAAGCTGACAACGGATCGTATCAAGGGAACCTCTATCAATAGTTTTTTGAAAGGAATTCCGTTTATTCATGTCTGAAAATCTCCGAATGAGATTTTTCAGAGTTGCCATTTAGTTTT
>NZ_QEKH01000043.1 GCF_003096415.1 Victivallis vadensis
AAAACTAAATGGCAACTCTGAAAAATCTCATTCGGAGATTTTCAGACATGAATAAACGGAATTCCTTTCAAAAAACTATTGATAGAGGTTCCCTTAAGCATTACGGAAAGAGACAAGACTGCAATCATGATGACGCTTACGAAATTTGGAATTCGCGAATGGGGCCTCGGCGGAGTGGTGACGCTGGCGGTTCTGGCCGGCTGCTGGTGGCTGATCTGCCGCGGAGGATTCCCGGCGACCGGCTGGATCGTCGCGGTGATTGCCGTGATCCTGTTTGCCGGGTTCGCCGCCTTTTTCCGCAATCCCTCCCGGAAGATTCCGGCTGATCCGGCGCTGCTGGTCAGTCCCGCCGATGGCGTGGTGCGTGACATCGGCGTGGTCGAGGATTTCAATTTCCCGCCGTTCACCGGCAGGGCGCAGCGGATCGGCGTCTTTCTGTCGGTGCTCAATGTGCATGTGAACCGCGCTCCCGCCGAGCTTGCGGTGGAGAGCAAATATTACCGCGAGGGCGAATACCTCGACGCGCGCAACTCCGAATGCGCCAGGCGCAATGAGGCGATGACCATTGCCGGGACCGCCTCCGCCGCCGGGAAGAAGTTTCCGATGGCGGTGCGCCAGATTTCGGGGGCGATCGCCCGCCGCATCGTCTGTCCGGTCGAACCCGGCCGCCAGTTGAAGAAGGGCGAAGTCTACGGTATGATCAAATTCGGTTCGCGCACGGAGCTTTATCTGCCGCTTGACGGTGTCGAAATCAATGTGAAAGTCGGCGACCGGGTCTATGGCGGCGAAACCGTGATGGCAACAGTGAAAGAATAAGTCATTATGAAACAGCGTTTCCGCGAACTGATCAAGACGAACCGGTGGCTCAAATGTGTGCCGAACTCCCTGACTCTCTGCAACTCGCTGTGCGGTTTCGCGGCGATCCTTTATACGCTCCGCGCGTATGAAAGATTTTACAATTCGAGCAATGCGCTGTCGGTGTTCGCAACCAGCGCGGTACTGATCTGCTGCGCGATGATTTTCGACGCGTTCGACGGCTTCGCGGCGCGGCTGTTCAACGCGGCGAGCATGCACGGCATCCAGATGGATTCGCTGGCGGACATGGTGACCTTCGGTGTGGCTCCGGCGACACTGGTCGCGATCATGACCCACAGTCTGCGCGACTGGGACCTGAACCGGACGCAGGAGATCATGGTCTATATCCTCTGCTCCGTCTATCTCGGCTGCGCGGCGCTCCGGCTGGCGACCTATAATGTACATGCGATTCTGGAGAAAAAGAGCGGCGACAAATTTTCCGGCCTGCCCTCTCCCGGCGCCGCTGCCGCGATCTGCGTAGTGGTGGTCTTTGCTTCCACGACCAACATCGGCCTGAAGCAGCTGGCGGTGATTCTGCCTTATTATGCGGCGGTGCTGGGGCTGCTGATGGTCAGTCCGATTCCGTATACCCACGCCGCGAAGTGGCTGCTCTCGGTGCGCCGCAACCGGAAGCGGGCTCTGCTGCTGGTCGTCATGCTGGTGGCGGTCGCCGTCTTCCGGATTCAGGCGCTGACGGCCATCATCACTCTTTACATTCTCTCCGGGCCTGCCGGCTGGGTCTGGCATAAACTGCGCGGCGAAGCCGAAACACCGGCTCCGGCGGAAAGCCGCAACTGAAGGAGGCAGTCATGCACTATCTGATCACCGGCGGTTCCGGTTTCATCGGCGGCCACCTGACGGAGTCTCTGCTGGCCGACGGCCGGCGGGTGACGGTCGTCGATAACTACTCGACCGGCTCCAGAGAGAATCTGCGGGCCGTGGAGAACCATCCGGCGCTGCGGATCATCGAGGACGACATCGTCACGCATCCGGAAATTCTCGAATCCCTGATCCGTGAGGCGGATGTGGTGATTCACCTCGCCGCCGCTGTCGGCGTGGAGCTGGTGGTGAAGGACCCGGTCCGCACTATTCTGACCAACGTGCACGGCACCGAAAACGTGCTGCGGCACACCGCGCATTATCACAAGCGCGTGATCGTCGCTTCGACCAGCGAGGTGTACGGCAAGTCCACCCAGAAGCTGTTCACCGAAACCGACGACCTGATCATCGGTTCGCCGGACCACTGCCGCTGGAGTTATGCGTGCAGCAAGCTGCTCGATGAATTTTATCTGAAAGCGTTTCATCAGGCGTCCGGGATGCCGGGGACGGTGGTGCGCTTTTTCAACACGGTCGGCCCGCGCCAGACCGGACGCTACGGCATGGTGATTCCGCGCTTCGTGTCTCGCGCGCTGAACGGCGAACCGATTCAGGTCTACGGCGACGGCACCCAGTCGCGCTGCTTCTGCCATGTGTTCGACGTGATCCGGGCGCTGAAGCTGCTGATCGGCAACGAGGCGAGCCACGGCGAAACCTACAACATCGGCAGCCAGGATTCGATCACCATCGGCGATCTGGCGCGTGAAGTGATCCGCCTGACCGGCAGCAGCTCCGCGATTGAGCTTGTGCCGTATGAGAAGGCGTATGCCAAGGGCTTCGAGGACATGAAGCGCCGGATGCCGAATACCGCGAAGATCACCGCCCTGACCGGATGGAAGCCGGAACTGTCGCTGGAGCGGATCATCGCCGACGTCAGCCGGGAAATCCGGGAGCGGAACCGGGCCTGAACCCTCCCCGAATCCTCCGAACAGACGCTTTCGCCCGGCGCGGAAGCGTTTTTTTATTCCCGCGGGTATTGCAAAAAACGGCAAGTTGCGGCATGTTATAGAAAAGACAACATCATTACATTCAGGAGAGTTCCATGGAATTTCAGGAAAAACACACCATATCCGTGCTGGTGGAGAATAAGTTCGGCGTGCTGGCCCGCGTGGCGGGGCTTTTCAGCGGCCGCGGCTACAACATCTCCTCGCTGACCGTCCACGAAACCGAGGACCCCCGTTTCTCGAAGATGACCATCGTGACCACCGGCGACGCCGCGATCCTCGAACAGATCGACAAGCAGCTCAGCAAGCTGATCGACGTGATCCGGGTCGAAAACCTGACCGGCAGCCACTTCATCGAACGCGAAATGGCGCTGATCAAGATCAAGACCCCCACCCGCGAGGACCGTTCCCAGCTGATGCAGCTCGTCGAAATCTTCGCCGGAACCATCGTCTCGGTCAGCCGCGAGGAGATCGGCGTTGAGATCGCGGGCAAATCCGACCGGATCGACAACTTCATCGAGCTGGTCCGCGACTTCGGCATCGTCGAGATGGCGCGCTCGGGCCGCGTCGCGATCGCCCGCTGCGCGAAGTAATTGCCTCCGGCGGCCCGGGGCGCTGCCCCGGGGCCCCGCCGGGGGCACTTCGTCCCCCGGCCCCCCGACCGGCAAGGTGCCGGCGCCGGGTACGGTTTCGAGTTTTTTGCTGCGCAAAAATCTCAAAACCGGAGGTATTAATCATGGGTTGTGGGAAGTCTATATGCGTTTTACCGCACCGGCACGTTGCCGGTCGGGTTGCAAGGGCGAAGCGCCTTGCCCGTCGGAGACAGTCACGGCAGCGGCACCTTGCCGCCGCTATGCGCCCAGCTACCGGAGCCTGATTACAAATCAGGCCGCGTAGCGCACAAGGTCTGGAGACCGTTAGGTCGTAAGACCCGCCTGCCGCGAATGCGGCATGGCTTCCCCGGGAATATTACGAATGGGTTGTGGGAAGTCTATATGCGTTTTACCGCACCGGCACGTTGCCGGTCGGGTTGCAAGGGCGAAGCGCCTTTGCCCGGCGGAGACAGTCACGGCAGCGGCACCTTGCCGCCGCTATGTGCCCAGCTACCGGAGGTGCGATTGAAAATCAGGCCGCGTGGCGCACAAGGTCTGGAGGCCGTCAGGCCGTAAGACCCGCCTGCCGCGAATGCGGCATGGCTTTCCGTGGGGGAAATATTACCAATGGCTGCGCGGAGTCTATCGGCGGTATGCGCTGCCGGGGATAACCTGTTCCCGTTGGCGGCCTGGGGTGCTACGTGGTTTTTCCCGATTGCGGTTGCCGATTCGGAGAAAACAGCGGAAGATTTCCGCTTGAGCCTGAGTTTGAAGTGACACAATAACCCAAAGAGGAGGGATGTGATATGAAAATATTGAAATTTCCGGCGGTGATCGTCGCCGCGCTGTTCGGCTTCCTGACGCTGTTCGCGGGGGAGGAGTGGACCGGAGTCGTGAAGATTTTCGCGGTCTCCAGCCCGCCGAACTACTTCCTGCCGTGGCAGAATTTCAGCCAGCAGTCCGGTTCCGGCACCGGCTTCGTGATCGACGGCAACCGGATCATCACCAACGCCCATGTGGTCGCCTATCCGACCTTCATCACGGTCCGCAAGCCCGGCGACCAGACCCGCTATCCGGCGAAGGTGGTCGCGGTCAACCATGAGTGCGACCTCGCGATCCTGACCGTCGAGGACCCGAAATTCTTCGACGGCATCAAGCCGCTGGAGCTGGCCGACCTGCCGCCGATGCAGAGCTCGGTCGCGGCGGTCGGCTATCCGGTCGGCGGCGACAACGTTTCGATCACCGTCGGCGTGCTGTCGCGCGTCGAACCACTGGAATACTCCCACAGCGGCAAGGAGCTGCTCGGCGCCCAGATCGACGCGGCGATCAATCCCGGCAACAGCGGCGGCCCCGTGCTGCACGAGGGCAAGGTGGTCGGCATCGCGTTCCAGGGGCTCGGGGAGTCGCAGAACATCGGTTATATGATCCCGTGTTCCGTGCTGAAGCATTTTCTGGAGGACCTGAAAAGCGGCAAGGTGGACGGTTTCCCGGATGTCCCGTTCGATTATGAGAAGCTGGAAAATCCCGACCTGCGCGAATATTGCAGGATGAAGCCGGGGCAGTCCGGCATTCTGGTCACCTCCGTTCCGGAAATTCTGGCGGAGCAGGTGCCGCTGAAGGCCGGCGACGTGGTGATGAAGGTCGAGAATTTCAACATCGCCAACGACGCCACCATCGATCAGGGGCAGGGCAAGGTGCTCTATTTCGGCTGTGTTTTCTGGGAGAAGCAGTTGAACACCCCCTGCAGACTGACCATCCTGCGCGACGGCAAAGAGATGACGGTCGAAACGAAAACCGTGAAGATTCCGTACCGGATTCCGAATCAGGTCTACGACCGCGAACCCGAATATTACATTGCGGGCGGGCTGGTTTTTACCCCGCTGACCGCGAATTTCATCTATTCCGCATGGCGGAACCCCGGCAACATGCCCGCCGACCTTGCAATCAACCTCGGCAAGCCCCGCAGCCGGCCGGATGAGGAGATCGTGATCGTGTCGATGGTGCTGGCCGATGAGGTCAATCTCGGCTATCAGAACATCCGGGCGATCCGGGTGGTTTCCGTCAATGGCGAAAAGATCGTGTCGCTGCGTCAGCTCGCGGATCTGATCGACCGGCAGAAGGACGGCTTCCTGACCCTTGTGCTCCAGAATGACAACAAGATCGTGATGAATGCCGCCAAAGTCAAGGAGGCGACTCCCCGCGTGATGTTCCGTTACCGGATCGCCAGCGACCGCAGCACCAATCTCACCAAACCTCTTGTTTTCAAGAAGTGACCGGAGGCGTGCATCCTCCGGGAAAAGCGGTTATGGCGCAGAATTTTCTGCGGGGCGCTTGACATTTCCGTATCAACACTTTATCTTAATATTCTCATAGAGGAATCCATTTTGAATACACATTGAGGAGGTGTTATCATGGAACAAAAGGATATTCAGGAGCTTCAGGAACTGGTCCGCCAGCAGGCGATTCCGCTTCAGCTGGTCAAAACCGAGATGGGGCGGATCATCGCCGGGCAGGAGAAGCTGGTCGACCGGTTGCTGCTCGCATTGATCTCCGACGGCCACGTGCTGCTCGAAGGCGTGCCGGGACTGGCCAAGACGCTGGCGGTCAAAACGCTGGCGCAGAGCCTGAAAGGGACGTTTTCGCGGTTGCAGTTCACTCCGGACCTGTTGCCGGCCGACGTGATCGGCACGCGTATCTACAACGCTTCGACGCATGAGTTTTCAACCAAAATCGGCCCGGTGTTTGCGAATATCGTGCTGGCCGACGAGATCAACCGCGCTCCGGCGAAAGTGCAGAGCGCCCTGCTCGAAGCGATGCAGGAAAAGCAGGTCACGATTGCCGGGGAATGCTTCAAGCTGCCGATGCCGTTTCTGGTGATGGCGACGCAGAACCCGATCGAACAGGAGGGAACCTACCCGCTGCCGGAAGCGCAGCTGGACCGTTTCATGTTCAAGCTGCGCGTGAGCTATCCGTCGCGCGGCGAGGAGGCGGCGGTGGTGAACCGCATGGCCCATCCGTCGCCGTCGGTCGGCGCGGTGGCGGTGGCGTCTCTGGAGGACATCATGAATGCCCGCAATCTGGTGGACAAAATCTACATCGATGAAAAGATCGTCGAATACATCCTTGATCTGGTGATCGCGACCCGTCCCGGCTGCCGGGCGGAGCTTTCCAGCCGCCAGTCCGGCGCGAAGCTGGACGAACTCGATGGGCTGGTCAGCTTCGGCGCTTCGCCGCGCGCTTCGATCGCGCTGGCGCTGGCCGCCCGCGGGGCGGCGCTGCTGGCCGGGCGCGCCTACGTGCTGCCGCAGGACGTGAAGGAGATCGCGCCCGACGTGCTGCGTCACCGGATTGTGCTCTCCTACGAGGCGGAAGCGGAAAACATCGACACCGACGCGGTGATCCAGCGTCTTCTCGCCGAGTTGCGCACGCCCTAGGGCGGACACTGACGGTTTTGAGGAGTTGCAAATTCAGCCGCGGAGAGGAGGTCACTTATGCTGCCGCCTGAAATAGCCAAGCAGATACGCCTTCTGGAAATCCGCACCAACCGGGTGGTCGACGAGATCACCGGCGGCGCGTACCGGAGCGTATTCAAAGGGCGCGGCATCGAATTCGACGAGGTGCGTGAATACACCCCCGAGGACGATGTCCGCGACATCGACTGGAACGTATCGGCCCGCATGGGGTCGCCTTACGTCAAAAAATACATGGAAGAGCGCGAGTTGACTGTGCTGCTGCTGGTCGACGTCTCCGCTTCGGGGGCGTTCGGTTCTGCCGAAAAGACCAAGCGGCGGACGGCGGCGGAGCTCGCCGCGCTGCTCGCTTTCAGCGCCGGCCACAACGGAGACAAAGTCGGATTGCTGATGTTCAGCGACCGGATCGAACTTTTCGTGCCGCCCCGGTCGGGCCGCCGCCACACGCTGCGGCTGATCCGGGAGATGCTCGCGTTTGAACCGCAGAGCAAGGGAACCGACATCGACCTTGCGCTGCGCGAAACGCTGCAGGTGCTGAAAAAGAAGAGCGTGGTGTTCCTGCTGAGCGACCTGATCACGGACCGCCCGTTTGAAAACAGCCTGAAAATCCTGAACCGCAAGCACGACTGTGTGGCGCTGCAGATTTTCGACCCGATCGAACACCGCTGGCCCTCCGGGCTGCCGGTGGTGGTCGAGGATGCCGAAACCGGCGAACTGCTGACCTTTCCGGGCGGCAGCCGGAGCCTCGCGCGGCTGGACGCCGAGCTGGAAGCCGAACGTCGGGAACGCCGCGAACTCTGCCGCCGTTCCCGGGTGGATCTCGTCGAAATCGAGAGTGGCAAGGATGTGCTGCCGCCGGTGATCGATTTTTTCGCCCGCCGCCGCAACCGGCAGGGAAGGTAGGTGAATGATGAAAAATTTCCTGAAATACGGTTTTATCACCCTCGGGGGGTTGCTGTTGCTGGCCGGTCTGGTCTGGGGGAGCGGCTATCTGTGGTCGTACCGCCTGACTGAGCTTGCCGAAATTCCGGGAGCGGCAACGCTGGTTCCGGAGGGGGAAGTGGAGCTGGGCAGGACGGTTCAGGCGCAAGCGGAACTCGTACTGCCGGTGCGCGCCTCAATTGAGAAGGCCGTTGCCGAAGCGGGCAAGGGCAGTGTGCTGGTGGGAACGCCGCAGGTGCGGCGCGGCGCGTGGCGCTGGTCCACGCAGGTGTGGCATGTGACCGCCGAAGTGCGACCGTTCCGTCCCGGAGCGGTGGAGCCGGGTGCGCTCACTGTGGAGCTTGACGAGACTTCCAAAAACAAAGGCGCATTGCTCGATGTGATCGTGCTGCCCGGATTCACCGCGGCTCCGGTCAAGGTGGAACCGGGGACGGAGCTGCAGCTGGCCGGGGCGGCGGAGCTGGGCGGCAAGCTGGATGCTTCCGGCTGGTACTGGCTGCTGCTGTTGATTCCGGCGGCGGCGGTGATCTGGTTCGTGTGGTTCCGCAGGGGCAGGGCGGCCGGAGAGCTGCCGCCGTGGGAGCGGGCGCTTCAGGCGCTGCACTCATTGCGCAGCGGGCTGGCGAGTCACGAGATCCCGGTGGAGGCCGGTTTCGCCCGGCTGACCGACTTGGTCCGGGGATATCTGGAGCAGCGGTTCGAGATTCCCGCCTCCACCCGGACCACGCCGGAATTTCTGGCGGATATGGACCGGAGCGCAAGCCCGCTGCCGAAGGAGCAGCGGCCGTTCCTGCGGGAGTTCATGACCGCCGCAGATCAGGTGAAATTCGCGAAGGCTCCGCCGGACGACCGGGCGCTGAACGATGCGCTCGCCAAAGCTGAGCAGCTGGTGGAGAGCACCCGCATTCGCCCCGAGGATGAGGCGGAAGGGAGGTCGAAATGATGGAATTTGCTTATCCGTGGGTACTGTTGCTGCTGCTTCTGGTGCCGCTGCTTTTCGCGTATGAGCTGTTTTGGAAGAAACGGCCGTCGCTGGTGGTGTCCACCGTGCGCCCGTTCGGCGCGGTGGTCGCGAAGCACCGCCCGACTTTCCGGCTGGTCGCGATGATGCTGGGGCTGGCGGTGCTGATCGTGGCGCTGGCGAGGCCGCGTTACGGCGATGAAAAGGTGCTGATCCGTTCGCAGGGCATCGATATCGTGCTGGCGCTGGATATGTCCGGCAGCATGGAGGCATACGATGTGCCGCGCAACATCAACGACGCGCGCACTTTGATCGCCGCGGTGAAAAACAAAGAGGTCGAGAACCGGATCGAGGTTGCGAAAAAGGAGATCCGCCGCTTTATCGAGCAGCGGCCGAACGACCGGATCGGGCTGATCGGTTTTGCGGATCAGGCTTACAGCTTCGCGCCGCCGACGCTGGACCATGCGTGGCTGCTGGCTCATCTGGAGCAGCTGGAGCCGGGCATGATCGGCCAGCAGACCGGTATCGCCGCTCCGCTGGCGTCGGGAGTGAACCGCCTGAAGAAATCCGACGCGCCCCGCCGGGTGCTGGTGCTCTTCACGGACGGCCGGAACAATGTGGACAACCGGCTCACGCCCGAGCAGGCCGCAGCGCTCGGCAAGGAGTTCGACGTGGTGATTCACACGGTCGGAATCGGCAGCCGGAACGCATTCGTGCTGGTCACCGATCCGTTCGGGCGGCAGCAGTTTCAGGGGATCGAGGATGAGTTCGACGAGAAGCTGCTCCGTTCGCTGGCCGAGATCACCGGCGGCACCTACTTCCACGCCGCCGACGCCGACGGCATGAAGCAGGTGATGGACGAGATCAACCAGCTGGAAAAGACGACGATCGAACAGCCGAAATACATCGAATTCCGGGAGTACGGTCCGACGCTGGCGCTGCTGGCGCTGGCGCTGCTGATGCTGGGCTTCATCGCCGAATGCACGTGGAATCTGCGGCTGCCGTAGTCCGGGGGGGAGCCGCGTATGCAAGGTCTGCAATCCGTCAGGGGTTGCAGGCCCGTTTTTCGTGAAGAACGGAACAAGAGATTTTTTAGAGTCAAAGGGGGGAAGGAATGGAGGAACGGCTCGCGGTCCGGCTGCGGCGGCAACTGGTCTGGTGGATCATTCTGGCGGTGCTTTTCTGGGGATTCTGGTTCCTGCTGCCGATCTGGACCTACCGGCTGGCGCGCGCGACCGGCTCCGGGATGGGGAGTGCGGTGGCGTATGCGGTATTTTCGCTGCTTTTCCCGGTCAACCTGATCCTGTGGGGAATCCTGTTCGTGCGGGCCGGAAAGCCCGGTTGTAAGCCGGGGGCTGTCGAACCGCCGGAAACCGCTTGGAAAATCGCCGCAGTCCTCAGCATGACCGGATGTTTCGGCGTATTGGCGGTCGCGGGCGGAGTGGTCGCCGGAACGCTGCTGTTCCACGAGGAACTCACTGACGGCTTCCGCAATTTCCTGTTGCAAAACCGGGTCCGGCTGGCGGAACGAGGCGGGGCGGCGCGATGTTACAAGCTCGGCATCAATTATTTATATGGAGAATACCCCTGCCCGGAAGATTATGATGAGGCGCTGCGTTGGTTCCGGAAAGCGGCGGCGGAGGGGGATGCGGCGGCTGAGTATATGGTCGGTGAGTGCCACTATTACGGCCACGGGACCGATGAGGATATTTCGGAAGCGTTGAACTGGTATCGGAAGGCGGCGGAGCATGGTTATGTCTACGGGCAGCTGGATGTGGCGGATATTCTCAGCAACGGCGACGACGGCGTGAAAGTCGATCCGGTTGAGGCGTTCTTCTGGTACGGCAAGGCGGCGGAGCAGAAGAATCCGCGCGCGACGGCCCGGCTCGGAATCTGTTACGAGGAGGGCGAAGGCGTAAAGGCCGATCCGGCAAAGGCATTTGAATATTACCGGAAGGCGGCGGAACTGGAGAGTCCGCTCGGGTGCTACCGGCTCGCCCTGGCCCATGCGGAGGGGATCGGTACGGAGGTTTCTTCCGCCGAGGCGGTCCGCTGGATGGAACGGGCGGTCAACCTGAACTATTCCCGTGCGATCAATACGTTGGGGATCTGGTACCGGCAGGGGCGCCATGTGCCGCATGATCCGATCCGCGCCTTCGAGCTTTTCGGGCAGGCGGCGGAAGCCGGATTCAGCTTCGGGAAAATCAATCTGGCCTTGTGTTATCTGCATGGCCGAGGGACGGAGCAGGACCAAGAAAAAGGGGTGAAAATTCTGCGGAAGCTGGATCGGGACGGAAATACGGCCGGCACCGCGCTGCTGGCGGATTGTTACCAGTGGGGATGGGGCATTCCGGAACCCGACCTCGCCGGAGCGTTGAAACTTTACCGCAGAGCCGCCGAACAGGAGGACGCTACCGCCCTCTATCAGCTTGCGATTCTCTACCGCGACGGGATCGGGGTGGAGCCGGACCCGGCGCTGGCGCGCTCCTATCTGAAACGGGCCGCCGAGACCGGAGATGATGACGCCGATGAACTGCTCGACATGGTGAACCGGATCGCCGTCACGCCTTGAACCACTTGGGAACTCCGCGGTTCCGCAGCCGGCGGACCAGCCGCTCCCGCCGGGCGAAAAGCGTTTCGCGGGTGCCGGTGAGCGACGGATCGCGGTAACATACTCCGGCAGTGGAGCGGCAGATGATGCCGCGCTCCTTTTCCGGCAACGGCACCGGCAGCAGCGCCGGATCGAAGGCGGCGACCGTGCCGCCGCGCTTCCGCCCGAACGGGACCGATTCGCCGACCTGCAGACCGCTCCGCAACAGCGCCCCCCGGAACGGGAATGCGCTGCAATAACTGGTCAGCACTCCGCCGGGCGCAAGGCGGCGGGCCAGCTCGCGCACGAAATCGTAACTCCACAGTTCCGGGTTGCAGTCGGGGGAAAAGCCGTCCTGAAAGATCACGTCGAACGGGCCATCGAGCTGTCGCACGCTCTGCCGGGCGTCGCCGGTCAGCAGCGTGACCCGGATTCCGTTTTCGGCATAATATCCATCGCGGCGCAGCGCCCCGATCAGCCGCGCCTCCACGGAGCCGGCCGCATAGAGTTTCGCACTTGCCTCCAGCACCCGCGGATCCAATTCCAGCGTGAGGATTTCAAGCTCGCCGCGACTCTCCTGCGCGCAGCGCACCGCCGCCGCCGCATTGGCGCCGAGGCCGAAGCCGACGTCCAGCAGCCGGACCGGGCCGCGTTTCAGCCGTTCCGCCAGCGCGGCGGGTTCCGTGAATTTGCGGAGCGATTCGGTGGCGGCTCCGGCCAGCGAGTGAAAGTGCTGCCGGAAGCCGGGGTGGTAGAGCGTCGGCGAGCCGTCGGCGGTGGCGACGCCGGTGAACATCCCGCCGCCGCCGGAGTTGAACTTCTCCCGGAAGAGTTCGAGGAACTGCCCCTTGCTCATCCACCAGCGCGGCGCGAGAATCGTTTCCGGGTCAGCTTCGGCGATCAGGCGCATCACCAGCCAGTCGTCGGGAAGCCGGTGCAGGAATTCCGCCGCCTGTTCCATATACTCGTATTCGTTGAGCGGCTGCGGTTTGACCGGGAATTCCGGCGACGCGAGCGGCGTTTTCTTCAACGTCAATAGTTGATGCAGCTTCACCGCCCGGAACGGCAGCGCCGCGATCCGTTCGGCGGTTCGGAAGAAATCTTCGGCGCTCTCCCCAGGCAGCCCCGCGATCACGTGGCAGGCGGCGTTGATGCCGCGTTCCGCCAGCTGGTTGGCCGCTTTCACCGTCGCGGCGAAGTCGTGCCCGCGCCGGATCAGCTCCAGCGTCCGGTCATGGCTGCTCTGCACGCCGAGTTCGATCCACAGTTCATACTCCCGGGCCAGTTCGGAAAGCAGATCGAGCACCGGTTCCGGCAGCGCATCGGGGCGGGTGCCGATGATCACCACCTTGAAATCGGCGGCGGCGAGCGCCTCGCGGTAGAGCCTTCTCAGCTTCTCCGCCGGAGCGAAGGTGGAAGTGAACGCCTGGAAATAGGCGATGTAAGGCGGTTCGGCCCCGTAACGGTTGCGGGCGAATTCGACTCCGGCCGCGACCTGTCCCGTCAGATCGAGGTGACGGGAGAGATGGCGCGCCCGGCTGCCGTCCTCCGCGCAGAATGCGCACCCCGCTCCGAAACCACCCTCCCGGTTCGGGCACCCCAGCGCGAGGTCGAGCGGAATCCGGTAGAGCTTCCGTCCGTATCGTTTTGCAAGGTAATCGCTGAAAAAATTCAACTCTTTCATTTGACTCTCTCTCTTTCGCGGTTAATGTAATGGAAAGTATTCCGTTTGCAACCCTGAGGAGGATTTTTTATGATGAAAACAGCAATCATCGGTTCCGGCGTGGCCGCATTGGAGGCCGCCATACAGATCAAAGCCCTGAAACCGGAATCGGAAGTCGTGATGTATTCGCGCGAGAAGGTACGCCCCTACCGCCGTCCCGCCCTCTCCGGCATGATCGCCGAACCGATGAATGAAGCGCAGTTTTACATCAAACCCGAAACCTTCTATCAGGACAAGGGAATCCGGCTTGAGCTCGACCACACCGTGACCGTGATTCAACCGTCGGAGAAATTCCTGACCTTCGCCGACGGCACGGCCGCCGCTTTCGACAAGCTGCTGATCGCGACCGGCAGCCGCTGCTTTCTGCCGCCGGTGCCGGGGATCGAAGGGGAAAATGTGCTGTCGCTGCGGGAGTTCGCCGATTTCGAGCGGATCGAAAAACGCCTTGAGGCGGGCGTCCGCAAAATCGTGGTGATCGGCGGCGGATTGCTCGGCCTCGAACTGGCCGAAAGCCTGCTTGAACGCGGCTGCGAGGTCGTCGTCACTGAAGGCTGTCCGGCGCTGCTGCCGCGCAACCTCGACGCCGAAGCCGCCGCGATCGTGGAAAAGAAACTGGCGGAAGTTCCGAATCTGACCCTCAGATTCGGGGTCAAAGTCCAGGCGGTCGAGCCGGACGGCGTAGTGCTGGAATCCGGGAAAATCCCGGCGGAACTGGTGATGGTTTCCGCCGGCGCCCGCGCCAATACCGCCCTTGCGGCCGCCGCCGGAATCCGCTGCAACCGGGGAATCGCGGTCGACGACAGGATGCGTACTTCCGCCCCGGACATCTTCGCCGCCGGCGACTGCGCCGAAGTGGACGGCGTCTGCTACGGATTGTTCAATGCCGCTAAAATGATGGGACAGGCCGCCGGCAGGAACATCGCCGGCGAAGAAGCCTGTTTCCGCCCCGAATCCTATCCGGCCCGGCTCGCGGTGTTCGGCCTGAAACTCTTTTCGGCAGGATGTTTCGATACTCCGCAAGCCGAAACCAGTTACGATCCTGAAACCGGCAATTTCCGCAAGCTCTTCCGGGATGATTCCGGCCGTCTGGCCGGCTGCATCCTGATGGGAGACCTGCGCGAATCCCTGAAACTTCAGGCCGAGATCGATTCCTCCCGGTAAAATCCCTATTGTTCGGCGAGACGGCGGTGGAGGGTGCGGCGGCTGATGCCGAGCAGTTTGGCGGCCTGCGTGCGGTTGCCGTTGCACTCGGCGAGGGCTTTTTCGATCAGCTTGCGTTCGGAATTTTCAAAGGTTTCTATTTCCGGTTCGGGAGCGGTGGCGGCAGAACCGGGCGGAACCGGATTTTCATGGTTGCGGACCGCTTCGGGAATGTCGGATTTGCGCAGGATTTTTTCCCGGGCCAGCACGACCATGCACTCGATGCAGTTGCGCAGTTCGCGGATATTGCCGGGCCACGGATAGGCGACCAGTTCGGCGAGGGCGTCCGGGGCGATGCCGGTCACGTCGCGTTCGTTTTCGCGGGCGAATTCGGCGATGAAGCTATGGATCAGGCCGGGAATGTCACTTTTGCGGTCGCGCAGCGGCGGCAGTTCGAGGTTGACCACGCTCAGGCGGTAAAAGAGGTCTTCGCGGAAAGTCCCCTCGCTGACCATTTTGCGCAGGTCGCGGTTGGTGGCGGCGACGAGACGGACGTCGACCTTGATGGTTTCGGTGCCGCCGACCCGTTCGAAGGAACGGGTTTCCAGCACGCGCAGCAGCTTGACCTGGGTAGCAGGATCGATTTCACCGATTTCGTCGAGGAACAGCGTGCCGTGGTCGGCGACCTCGAACCGCCCCTTGTGGCGTTCGGCGGCGCCGGTGAACGCTCCTTTTTCGTAACCGAAGAGTTCGCTTTCAAGCAGCGTCGCGGTCAGCGCGGCGCAGTGGACCGGCACGAAATAGCCGGTGCGGCCGCTCCAGTCGTGGATCATCCGGGCGAACACCTCCTTGCCGGTGCCGCTTTCGCCGGTCAGCAGCACGGTCGACCGGGTCGGGGCGACGGTTTTGACCAGAGACATCACTTTGGTCATCGGGTTGGCGGGATCGTCGGTCGGAAGCACGATCCCGGGAGGCGGCGCGGCCACGGCGGGAGCGGTCGCCGCAACGGTGGCTTCGGCCTGGGCCGCCTTGTCCTCGGCCGCCTTGCGCCGGGCGGCCAGCGCGGCGTCGATCACGGCTTCGAGCTTGTCCAGCTTGACCGGCTTGGCGACGAAATCGAATGCGCCTTTCTTGACGGCGGCGACGGCGTCGCCAATGGAACCGTAAGCGGTCAGGAGAATGCAGGCGGGCCGGTTCGCCTTGCTGGCGGTCGCCTCCAATACGCTCATGCCGTCGGCCTTCGGCATACGCAGGTCGGTCAGCACCAGGTCGAAATCTTCGTGTTTCAGCAACTCGATCGCTTCGCCGCCGTCGGCGGCGGTGGCGACATTGAACCGGAGCCGCAGATAGCGCGCCATCGCTTCGCGGGTGTTGTGCTCGTCGTCGACAATCAGAATTCTTGCACTGTCTTTCATGTGTTACTCCCCGTTTGACGGCGCGCTCCTCATTCGCGCCGGAACCCTCACTTCAACTCGTCGCCGGTGTCGGGATCGACCAGCTTGAACTCCTCGGAGTGCAGCATCGGATCCGCCCGGAAACTCAGGTCGTGCTTGTATTTTTCTTCCAGCTCGCGCAGCAGTAGCGCGTCTTCGTTGCGCAGCCGCTGCAGGATGTCCGGGTGCATGATCACCCGCACCGGGCGGTTGCGGTAACGGCTTTCGCGCAGTACGGTATTGAGGCGGCGCTGGATTTCGACGCTCATCGAAACCACCGATTTCACGCGGCCGGAACCGTGGCAGTAGGGACAGGGCATGAATACCTGATCCTTGATGCTCTCGTGCTCGCGCTGGCGGGTCATCTCCATCAGGCCGAGGCGGCTGAGCGGCAGCACCTTGGTTTTGGCGCGGTCGTCCTTGACCAGCCGCTTCATGGTGCGGTATACCTCCTCGCGGTCGCGGGCGCTGCGCATGTCGATGAAGTCGAGCACGACAAGGCCGCCGATGTTGCGCAGCCGGAGCTGGCGGGCGATCTCCTCGGCGGCTTCGAGGTTGGTTTTCAGGATGAATTCCGGCTGGTCGGCGCCTTTGCGCCCCCGCCCGGAGTTTACGTCGATCGCGATCAGCGCTTCGGTTTCGTCGACCACGATCGCGCCGCCGCCGGGCAGCCGGACTTCGCGCTGGAACACTTCGCGCAGCTGGTCGTTGATCCGGTACGCTTCAAAGACCGGCTTGCCGGAGTTGTACAACGTGACCTTTTCGGCCATCTTGCGGCCTCCGAACCGGTTCAGGGTCTCGATGATCTGGCAACTGGCGTCGGCGTCGTCCACGACGATCCCCTGGAACTCCTCGGTCATGAAATCGCGGATGGTGCGCTCGACGAGGTTCGGCTCGGTGTAGAGCAGCGCGGGGGCGTTGCGCGTATCCATTCCCTTTTCGATCTTGCGCCAGTTGTCGAGCAGCAGGTCGAGGTCGCGCTTGAAGAAGGTCGAACGCCGCCCTTCGCCGACGGTGCGGCAGATCAGCCCCATGCCTTCCGGCAGTTCCAGCGCGGCGAGAATTTTGCGCAGCCGGTCGCGCTCCTGTCCGCCTTCGATGCGCGTGGAAAGCCCGATGTGCTCGCTGTATGGCATCAGCACGAGATAACGCCCGGCGATGGAGATGTCGGTGGTGACCCGCGCACCTTTGGTGCTGATCGGGGATTTCACGACCTGCACGAGGATTTCCATGCCCGGTTTGAAGATATTCGGGATATCCGCGACGGTCAGCTTCTTCTTGCGGCGCAGCGCCTCCTGGTTCACCTTGGAGTTGGGTTTGGCCTCCTGCCGTTTCTGACGTTTGGCCTGGATCGGCTGTTCGTTGCCGGAAACGGTTTTCTCATCGTCGTCGTCATCCGAATCGCGGCGGCCGAGCAGCTCGTCGCAGCCGGGAAGCATTTCGTGATAGTGAAGGAAAGCGTTCTTTTCGGCGCCGATGTCGACGAAGGCCGCCTGCAGCGAGGGTTCGAGGTTGATGATTTTGCCGAGGTAGATGTCGCCGACCTTGGGTTCGTTGCCGTCGCGCTCGATCTGGTACTCTTCGAGCCGCCCGTTGTTCAGGAGCGCGAAACGGCGCTCGAGTTTTTCGCAGTTCAGGATGATCTGCTTGCCTGTTTTGTCCATTGATTTTCCCATACACACATAAATTGTTGAATCTGTGCCGGCGGCGGAACCTGCTCCGTTTCGGGAGGGCCGGTTCCGTTACGGCAGAATTACCGGTTTTTCACCGCGCAGGCCGTTCAGGAAGGCCACCGCGGACATCGCCCGCCGTCCCGGCGGGGCAAGTTCGACCACTTCGATGGCGCCGGAGCCGCAGGCGATGATCAGCGCGTATTTGTCCGCCTGCAGCACGGAGCCGGGAGTTCCGCCGAGGTCGCGGCGGCAGATCACCCGGGTCAGGGTGATTGTGCTTTCGCCGCGCGTGGTCAGCATCGTGCAGAAGGCGCCGGGCCACGGATAGTAGGCGCGCACCATCGCTTCGATGTCGTAGGAACTCTTGGTCCAGTTGATTTTCCCGTCCGCCTTTTTGATCTTGGTGCAGACGGTCGCCTCGGTATCGTCCTGCGGCACGGGCTGGAGGTCGCCGGAGGCGATGGCCCAGAGCGTGCCGGGGGCGACCTTGGCCGCGATCAGCCCGAGTTTCACCTCAAGCGCGTCGCAATATTCCCGGTGGTCCAGCGGAACCCGGAGCGAGGAGTAGACGCCGCCGGTATCCAGACCGCGCTCCATCGCCATGAAGCAGACGCCGGTTTCGGCGTCGCGGTTCAGGATGCACTGAGTGACCGGCGAAGCACCGCGGTAACGCGGCAGCAAAGAGGCGTGGATGTTCACGCAGGCCACCCGGGGCAGCGCCAGCAGTTCCGCGCGCAGGATCTGGCCGAAAGAGACCACCAGCACGATCGCCGGGTTTCTGGCACGCAGAGAAGCGAGGAAGGCCGGATCGTTCACGTTGGGAACCTTGTCCGGGTTGAGGCCCAGCTCCTGCGCTGCCGCGCCCACCGGGGTCGGGGTGGGCTTGCGGTTCCGCCCTGCCGGACGGTCGAGCTGGGTGCCGACGCCGACGAGCCGCAGCCCGGGGGCGGCGGCGACGGCTTTCAGGATCGGGACCGCGATCGGCCCGGATCCGAGAAAATAAATTTCCGGCTGATTCGTCATCTTCTCTTTGCAAAAGTTGATTTTTCGTGTAATTATAAATATAAAGCATCTTTGCGGAAAAAACGAGCAGATTATGTTAAAAACCACGAAATTTGCGATAATGTTGGGGGGGAATCAGGGAAATTCCCCGGAAATTTTCCGGAATGCCGTTGAAAAGCTGGCGGCGGCGGGGGTTGTGCGCCCGGTTCAGAGCCGCCTTTTCCGGACGGCGGCGGTGGACTGCGTGCCGGGAACGCCGGATTTCTGCAATGCCGCGCTGATCGGGGAGTGGGCGGGGAGCGCGGAAGAACTGTTGGCGGTCTGCCAGCGCCTGGAGCGGGAAGCGGGGCGGCCGGAGAAGCATTCGAGCCGGGAATCCCGCCCGCTGGACCTCGACCTGATCCTGTTCGGCGACGAGCGGCGGGAGACGGCGTTTCTGCGGTTGCCGCACCCGCGGGCGCAGGAGCGGGGATTCGTGTTGATGCCGCTGGCGGAGGTCGCGGGCAAGTGGAGATTTCCGGATTCCGGGCGGACGGTCCGGGAATGTTTGGAGAATTTGCCGCCGGAAAAGTTGAATTAGTCCGGGAAACGCTATATATTACAGCATAATTACGTTTCAGTCGATCCGAAATTCGAATTTAACGAGTCGGGGTATCTGCGTTATGGGAAATGAAGACGAAATGGGATTTTCAATGGTTTGGATTTGGGTGGTTGCCGGGTTGACCTGGGTGATCGTGATGATGGGGATCGCGCAGTTGTCGCGTTTTTATTCGAAATTTCAGGAAGGCCGGCGCGAACTTGACGCGAATCTGCTGAATATGGCCGGGCAGTTCAAGAAGATGCAGTCGACGTTGACGGAACTGCTGGCGGAGCAGCGCCGCATCACCCGCCTCACGCTGGAACAGCTTGACCTGAAGCGCGCGGAAATGACCGGCGACTTCGAAATCGTGGAAGAACCGATTCCGCCGGCTCCGCCTTCAGCCGGGCCGACCGAGCCGGCAGTGGAGCCGCCGCCGCCGATGCCGGACAAGCGCCCGCCGTCGAAATTCCCGGAGATCAAATTCCCGGATGCGAAATAGTTTTTTTGATGATTTCGGGGCAATGCCGCTTGTAAAGATTTGAAAAACGTTTAGGTTAAAAACAGTACGGAAATCAATCATTTATCAACCAGTTCAATCAGAGGCCATATTCATGAAAAAAGTTTTGCTGACGCTCGGTCTTGCGATTTTGTTGTTCACCGGCAGTGCCGCGATGGCGGCTCCGGCCGCCTACCGTTCCAGCCCGGAGGTGAATATCGGCGAGAAGCTGGCGCTTTACATCCCGAACCGGCTGATCGATGCGCTTGACCTCTTTTCCGTGAATCTCGGCGTCGGTCCGATCGTCGAAATTCAGATGATGGGGACGCGTGCGGTATGGGGCGGCGCCGGTATCGGCATGGCGTGGAAGGCTTACAAGGGCTATAACCGCCAGTACGGCTTCGGGACGGAGCAGGGCTGGTACTGGTCGTTCGTGGTGGTCAGCGGCGAAGAGTACGGCGTGGTCAACAACACCTCGCTGGTGAAGAAGTATTTCGAGCATCGGGAGGGGTTCCCGACTCCGGACCGCTGGCCCTACAATTACTTCGACGGCGCGCGCGACTACTGGCAGATTGGCGGTTCGCTGGGCTGTCTTGTGACCGGCGATCTCTATATTCACCCGGTGGAATGGTTTGATTTCGCGCTGGGCTTTTTGCTGATCGACGTCAAGGGGGACGATCTGACGTTTGATGATTTCCGGTAACGGCGGAAGACAGTGAGGATGCGTGACGGGTGTTTCCGGGGCAGAGATGCCGGGGAGATGCCCGTTTTGCTTTTGAAAATATGAGTGATTTTGTCTGTGTGCGCTGCGGAAACTGCTGCCGCTGGAGCGGCTGCGTGAAGGTGACCGATGCGGAGATCGATGTGATCGCGGCGTTTCTGGGGATGCCGCCGGAGGCGTTTCTGGAACGGTGGACGGAGCTGATGCCGGACCGGCAGGGGCTGACGCTGATTGAGAAGGCGGACGGCAGCTGTGTATTTCTGGAGGAGGGGGAACCGGCGGGGTGCCGGATTGACCCGGTGAAGCCGGAACAGTGCAGGCGGTTCCCGGAGAGATGGAATTTCCCGGGCTGGGAGAAAGAGTGCGGAGCAAAACTCTCCCGAAAATAAAAAACATAAAAGAACAGCCGCTTCAGCGGCGTCGCCACCGGCAGCTTGCCGGGCGCAGTCCAGCGCGCGAACAGCGCTGGTCGAAAGCGGAGGGAGCGCGCGCTTCTCAAAAAGCGAAGCAATTTTGAGACGCGGTTCAAAGCGCGGAGCCGTTGCGAGGGTCGGCGGCAACAGATGGTAATTGCAGACGCGGCCATGCGGGAGCGCTTGATGACGCGAAGCGTCTTTGGAGTGCGGAGATTCATCTCCGCTGTCAAGTCGCACCCGGCCTTTACCGTGCCGGTTGTTTGATTTCGTGTGCGGTAAAAGTCATGTCCGACTGGAAAGCGGAACTGAAGCTTATCCGGCAAAGCCGGACAAGCCCTGCGGGTTCCGCACTCCAAGGTGGCCGGGCGATATTCTGGCGTGATGCTGGAGAGTAAGGAAAAACAGGCGGGCTGATTGAGCTTTGCTGCGGTTTTCGGTGGCCGTAAAGGTGATGGTGGCGGCAACGCGCTTACTGCCTGAAATAAAATGCGCGTTGCTTATTTTTATTTCAGGCAAGCGCTTTTGCGCGAGAGGTACTGTTGCGGTTGCGGTCCGCATTCGCGGACCTTACATTTCGTCTGCTTCTGAGCTGCGCCTGCGCAGCTCGACAGCAGCCGACCAGCGTTCCGCCGCTGGACCGCGTCCGGCAAGCTGCCGGTGGCGACGCCGCTGAAGCGGCTATTCTTTATTTATTATTTTTTGGGAGATTTTTTATGAGCAAATATGGTACTGTGATCGTTCTCTCCGGCCCCAGCGGCGTCGGTAAATCCACCCTCGTCAGTCGTGTCCGCGCCGCCATGCCCGGCCTCGAATTTTCCATCTCCTGCACCACCCGCAATCCCCGCGTCGGCGAACAGCACGGCGTTCACTACTATTTTCTCTCCCGTGAAGAGTTTGAGCGCCGCATCGGCAATGATGAATTCATTGAGCATGCCCAGGTGTTTGCGAACCGGTACGGCACCCTGAAATCCGAAGTGCTCGAACGCATCCGGCGCGGCAGATCCGTCGTGCTGGATATCGACGTTCAGGGAGCGATGAAAATCCGCGATGCCGCCGCCCGCGATCCCGAGCTTGCCGCTCATACGGTCTGGGTTTTCATCGGCCCCCCGTCGGTTGAAGCGTTGGAAAAACGGCTGAGGGGACGCGCCACCGACTCCGAAGAACAGATCGCGCTGCGGCTCGGCACCGCGAAGCACGAGCTTTCGTTCTGGAAGAAGTATGACTATCTGGTGATCAACGATGACCTTGATATTGCCGCTGCGGAAATGACCGGGCTGTTCCGCTCGTTTGAGCTGCGGACGGCCAACCAGCCGGAGGAACTGTTTTCATGAGTGAAAAAAGAGTGATCGCGCTCGGCGTGACCGGCGGAATCGCGGCTTATAAGGCCGCCGGGCTGTGCAGCAGACTGGTCAAGGCGGGATTCGAGGTGCAGGTGCTGATGACGGAAAACGCGGAGAAATTCGTGACGCCGTTGACGTTCCGGACGCTTTCGCGGCGGCCGGTGGTGCGGTCGTTGTGGGAGGTGCCGGACTGGCGGCCGGAGCATGTGGCGCTGGCGAATGAGGCGGAGCTGCTGGTGGTGGCTCCGGCGACGGCGAACTTCATCGCGAAACTGGCGCACGGGATTGCAGACGACGCGTTGACGACGTTTGCGGCGACGTTCAACGGACGGGTGGTTCTGGCTCCGGCGATGAATCCGGAGATGTGGCGGCACGCGGCCTGTGCGGATAATGTGGAACTGCTGAAAAAGCGGGGGGTGGAGTTTGTCGGGCCTGAGTGCGGACACGTGGCGTGCGGGGCGGACGGGCCGGGACGCATGGCGGAACCGGAGAAAATTCTCCAGAAAATAAAAAACTAAAGTAAAGCCGCATAGCGGCGTCGCCACCGGCAGTTTGCCGGGCGCAGTCCAGCGCGCGAACAGCGCTGGTCGAAGGCGGAGGGAGCGCGCAGGCGCGGCTCCCGGAGCTTTCGAAATGTAAGGTCGGCGAATGCCGACCGCAATGCGGCAGTACCGCCCGGCGGAGCGCGCGTTTCTCAAAAAAGCGAAGCGATTTTGAGAAACGGTTCAGAGCGCGGAGCCGCTGCGAGGGTCGGCGACAGCGGATGGTAATTGCAGACGCGGCCCTGCAGGAGCGTGAGCTTCCGGTGATGACAACATACAAAAGAACAGCCGCATAGGTTCAGAGCGCGGAGCCGCTGCGAGGGTCGGCGACAACAGATGGTAATTGCAGACACGGCCCTGCGGGTGCGTGAGCTTCCGGCGGCGACATGAAAACAGCAATGCCGCCATCGAAAACCGCAAACAAACTTCGCAGTTTTGCCTGTTTCCCATTTTCTCAGAACAAGGAGCACAGCCATGAAAAAAGTAAAGATCACGGTACTCAAAACGACACTGGACAAGGAACTGGCCGCGGAGTATGGCGCGGAGGGATTGAAAGCCTGCCCGATGCTGAAGGCCGGGCAGGTCTTTTATGCGGACTACGCCAAACCGGAAGGGTTCTGCGATGAGGCGTGGAAGGCAATCTACCAGTATGCGTTCGCCTTGGCGCACGGCGCCGGAAACGGACTCTTTTACTACGGAGACTGGATCAGGAAGCCCGGTGTGGCGATCTGCAGCTGCAACGACGGCTTGCGCCCGGTGATTTTCAAGCTGGAAGCAACCGGCGAAGAGTCGGAGATAGATTATCAGCCGGTTCGGTAAAGCGTAGAAAAGCAAGGGGATTCCGGCGGTTCCGGAGCCTGGCGGCGGCGTGGATGGTTTCGCCGCTGTTTTTTTGGTTTTTGTTTCCGTTTTTTACCTCGCGGCGGCTTGTTAAACCCCTCTTCAAGTGATATATTACGCTATTTTAGGGCTGATTGTGCCCTGATGCGGCGGGGCGTCGCAACTGGATAGCGAACGAATAATTTATATAATGGAACGGGAACGATTGATATGAGCGATTTGGGAACCAGGGATTTTCAGGTAAATATTGAAGATATCATGCATACTGCATATTTGCAGTATTCGCTCAGCGTCAACGTCGGCCGTGCCATCCCGGATGTGCGTGACGGTCTCAAGCCGGTGAACCGCCGCATCCTGTACGCGATGCGCCAGCTCGGGCTCGGCAAATCGCACGCCACCGTCAAGTGCGCCCGCGTCGTCGGCGAAGTGATGGGTAAATACCACCCGCACGGCGATGCCGCGATCTATGATGCGCTGGTGCGTCTCGCGCAGGACTTTTCCATGCGCAATCCGCTGATCGAGGGGCAGGGCAACTTCGGCAACATCGACGGCGACCCCGCCGCGGCGAGCCGGTATACCGAGTGCCGTATGGAGCGCCTCGCGGAAGAGCTGCTGGCCGATATCGAAAAAGATACGGTCAACATGATCCCGAACTTCGACGAATCCGAAACCGAGCCGGAAGTGCTTCCGGCCCGTTATCCGCAACTCCTGGTCAACGGGACCACCGGCATCGGCGTCGGCATGGCGACCAGCATTCCGCCGCATAACCTCGGTGAAGTGATCGACGCGACCATCTGCCTTCTGGACAATCCCAAAGCGACCGTCGACGAGCTGATGGAGTATCTGCCCGGCCCGGACTTCCCGACCGGAGCGATCATCCGCGGCCGCTATTCGATGCGCCAGTTCTACCAGACCGGCCACGGCAGCATCAAAATCCGCGCCAAGGCGGACATCATCGAAAAGGACGGCCGCGAACAGATCATCGTCTCCGAAATCCCGTACGCAATCTGCAAGGAACAACTGGTCAAGAAGATCGCCGAGCTGGTCAACGACAAGCGCATTACCGGCATTTCCGGGCTGCGCGACGAGTCCAGCAAACGCACCGGCATGCGCATCGTGATCGAAATCAAGCGCGGCGCGATGGGGTCGGTGGTGCTGAACCAGCTTTTCGCGCACACCATGCTCGAAACCACCATCGGCTGCACGATGCTGGTCGTCGACCACAACCGGCCGCGCACGATGAATCTGGTGCAGGTGCTGCAGGCCTATATCGACCACCGCCTCGAAGTGATCGTGCGCCGCACTCTCTTTGAGCTGAAGAAGGCGCAGGCGCGGGCCCACATCTTGGAAGGTTTGATGAAAGCGCTGGCCAACATCAACGACGTGGTGCAGATCATCCGCGAATCCCGCAGCCGTCAGGATGCGGCCGCGAACCTGATCGCCCGTTTTGAATTCACCCAGATTCAGGTTGACGCGATCCTCGATATGCGGCTGCACCAGCTGACCGGACTGGCCATCGAAACGCTGACCGCCGAATACGAGGAACTCAAGAAGCGGATCGAATACCTGACCGCTCTCGCCGCCAGCCGTGAAATGCAGCTCGGCGTGATCAAGGACGAGCTCAAGGAGATCCGCGAAAAGTATGCCGATCCGCGCCGCACCGAAATCACCATCGACGACACCGATCTCAACATCGCCGACCTGATTCCGCGTCACAGCTGCGTGATCACCGTTTCCAACACCGGCTACATCAAGCGTGTACCCGCCGACACCTACCGCACCCAGCACCGCGGCGGCAAGGGCATTATCGGCATGGAGACCAAGGAGGAGGATCACGTCGAACACCTGTTCAATGCGGACAGTCACGACATCATCTTCTTCTTTACCGACCGCGGCTTCATGTACTGGCTGAACGTCTACGAGATTCCGGAAGGGTCGCGCACCGGCAAGGGCCGCGCGATCACCAATATGATCAAGGTCGAACCCGGCGAGAAGATCTGCGCGATGCTGACAGTCCGCCAGGAGGAGTTCGACGATCCGAATAAGTATATCGTGATGGCTTCGCGCCGCGGCTTCATCAAGAAGTCCGAGCTGGCGCTCTTCAAGAACCTGCGCCGCGTCGGACTGCGCGCGCTGGTGATCGAGGAGGATGACGACCTGATCGGCGCCGGCATCAGCGAAAACGGCAATGAAATCCTGTTGTCGACCAAGTTCGGCATGGCCTGTCTGTTCGATCAGGACGACGACCAGATCCGGCCGATGGGCCGTACCGCCCGCGGCGTGACCGGCATGCGCTTCAAGATCGAAGGCGACAGCGTGGTCAGCCTTGAAATCATCCGTGAGCATCTCTATGAGGAGCCCGCCGAGGATGAGGAAGGCGAGGAGGTCGAAGTCGAGGTCGATGTGGATGAGGAGATGCCGGTGGTCGGCTCCGGCCCCGAAGTGCTGGTCGTCACCGACGGCGGCATGGGCAAGCGCTCCTACGTCAGCACCTACCGCAAAACCAAGCGCGGCGCCAAGGGTGTGGTCAACATCAAGCTGCGCGAAGGCGAAACCGTGCTCAGCGTGGTGCAGATCACCGAAGAGGATGAAATTCTGCTGACCACCGAACGCGGCCAGCTGGTCCGGATTCCGGCGCACGAAATCCGCCGGGTTGGCCGCGCCAGTTACGGCGTGCGAATCATGAACCTCAATTCCGGCGACCGGATCACCGGCGTCGCGAAGCTGGTCGAGGTCGACGTTCCGAAGAGCCCGGCGACGGAGGAAGGGGGCGCGGAAAGTTCCGAAACTCCGGCGGAAGTTCCTGTCGCCGAGATTCCGGCGACGGAACCGGCGGAAGACGGCGCGAATCCCCCGGCCGGAGAATAAACGGTAATACGGGGCCTTCGCGGCCCCGGAAAGTGTGATGCCAAGTGTTCGAGCTGGAAACATATCTGGCCGGGGTTCACCGGCCGTTGGTGATGGGCATTGTCAACGCGACGGGCGACTCCTTCAGCGAGGGAAGCGCTTCGTCGCCGGAGACCGCGCTCGATCGCGCCCTGCGGCTGCTGGACGAGGGGGCCGACCTGCTCGACATCGGCGGCGAATCCACCCGCCCCGGTTCGGCGGTGATTCCGCCGGCGGAGGAGATCGGCCGCGTCGTGCCGCTGGTCCGGGAACTGCGCAGGGTGCGGCCGTCGGCGGTGCTCAGCATCGACACCCGCAAAAGCGAAGTCGCCGCCGCCGCGCTGGAATACCGCGTTGAAATCATCAATGACGTTGCGATGCTCCGCTATGATCCGCGTTTGGCGGAGGTGACCGCGGCGGGCGGGGCGGCGCTGGTGTTGAGCCATTCGCGCGGGACCCCGCAGACGATGCGTGACCCGGTGTGGTGCGATTACGGGGATGATGTGGCCGGTTCTGTCGTGGCTGAGCTGAAAGAGGCGGCACGAGTTGCGATTGCCGCTGGAGTCCCGGAGAATAATCTGCTCTACGACCCCGGTTTCGGCTTCGCGAAGCGGCCGGAGCAGGATTGGGAGCTGTTGAAACGGGTGGATGAGTTGCATGAGCTCGGGCCGGTGCTCGCCGGGCTTTCGCGCAAGTCGATGCTCGGCTGGCTGCTCGGCCAGCCGGACCCGGCGGAACGGCTGGCGGGCACGGTCGCGGCGTCGCTGTTCCTGGCTGACCGGAGCGTCGAGATCATCCGCGTTCACGATGTGCGGCAGGTCTGCGATGCGCTTAAAGTGAGGGAGAAACTGCTCTCATGAACGGGTTTGAGATTCCGCTGGCCACGATCTGGAGCATCGCCAGGATGCTGCTGGAGATTCTGATCATCACTTTTGTGATCTATAAAACATTGTATTATCTGCGCAGCGCGCGCGGCTCCTATGTGCTGGCGGGAATCATTATCCTGCTGGGAGTGATGAGCCTGTTGTCGCGCCAGCTTCACCTTGAAGTGATCACGTTCCTGCTGAACTGGATTCTGACCTGGCTGCCGATCGGGCTTTTCATCATCTTCCAGCCGGAGATCCGGCGCGCGTTCGCGCAGCTGGGCAGCTTTGCGATCTGGAAGGGAAAGCGGCGGCGCGAGGTGATCGGCGAACTGGTCGCCGCGACCGGCAACATGGCGCGCCGCAAGTGCGGCGCACTGATCGTGGTCGAGCGCCGCATCGGGATGCAGACCCTGATCGACGATTCGGTGAAGCTGGACATCAAGGTCAATGCGATGGTGCTTGAATCGATCTTCTTTCCGAATTCTCCGCTGCACGACGGTGCGGTGATCATCCGCGACGACCGGATCGTGGCGGCGCGGGCGATCCTGCCTCTGACCCGGGTGGAGAATATTTCACGGCGGCTGGGCACCCGCCACCGTGCGGCGCTGGGCATTTCGGAGGATACCGATGCGGTCACGATCGTGGTTTCCGAGGAGACCGGCACGATCAGCATCGCCTGTCGCGGCGTTCTGCACCGTGACCTGGCGATCAGCGAGCTGGAGAGCTATCTGGAAAAGCTGATCATCCAGGAGCAGGACGACGCCGATCTCGCCGAGACCGTGCAGATGCTCGAAGAACAGTCCGAACGGCAAAGCGGGGAGCATTTGTAATATGGCGGGAGTCTTCCGAAAAGTTTATTCTTTCATCCGCAAGGACTTCTGGCGGAAAATGATCGCGTTGTTCTTCGCATTGATGATTTATGCGGTGGTACAGGACCTGCAGCAGGATGGGCGCACGGTCACCGATGTCCCGGTCGAGGTGGTGCTGCCGCCCGAACTGGTCAGTATCGGCGCGCCGGAATTCCGGGTGACGGTGCGGGCGAAAGGGCCGTCGCGGGGGCTTGCGCAGATCAATCCGAACGACCTGCGGGCGCGGGTACGGGTGCGCTATCAGGATTTCATCGCCGGCCAGCCGTGCAAGGTGCGGCTGACGCCGGATGATTTCCGCTCCTTCAACGGCGTCCGGGTCACGGAGATTCCTTCTTCGGAGAGTACGCTGGTGCTGAACCTGCAGCGCCGGGTGACCCGCAACGTGCGGATTCAGCCGAAATTCGATAAGACCAGGAGTCTGTCGCGCGACTACGAGCGCCGCGAAGTCCGCTGTATTCCCGCCGAAGTTCAGGTGACCGGCCCGGAGCAGATCCTGCGCTCCTTGAAAGAGGTCTCCACGCAGCCGATTCCGCTGGACGAATCCGTGGTCGAATCCTTTGAAACCCGTGTGGAGCTTGAGGCGCCGGAGGGAACTGTGATTTCGCCGGAGAATGTGACCGTGCAGGTCGATATCGCGAAAAATTATATCAGCCGCCGCTTTGAGTCGCTGCCGCTGCTGTTTCTGGCCCAGCCGGGCAGCGAACAGCGCCGGAACTTCGAGCTGGTTGATCCGAATAAGCGCGTGACGGTGACGATCTACGGGCAGCAGAGTTCCACGCTCGCGCTGCAGCCGGAGGAGGTCAAGCCGTACATCGATGTGTCGAAGCTGACCGAACCCGGCATCTATACGGTGTCGATCAGCTGTTACGTCAAGGGCGACCGGCTCGACGTAAAGGATATCGTCCCGGATAAGATCAGAGTCAAAATCACAGACAGAAAATAAGAAAGCAAAAGGTAACACGAAAGGCGCCGTTCCATGATCATCAAGAAACTCAATGGATTGTTCCACAAACACAGCCGCTGGCTTTTCGGCGGGTTTACCATCGTGATCATCGTTTCCTTCCTGGGGTTCCTGACACCGGGGCAGTTCGGCTGCGATTTCTCCGATCCGGAGTCGCACGAGTTCGGCGTGGCGTTCGGCAAGCCGGTGACCTACCGGGATTTGCGGGAGATGGGACGCAACGTCCAGATCATCAACCATGTGATGTCCGGCGTCTCGAACCGCGAGATTGACGTGCAGAATCTGTTCGGTCCGTACTGCCTCCTGCAGGCGGCGGAGCGCATGGGAATCGTCGCCAGCGACAAGGAGGTCGCGGAGATGCTCCGGCAGATGCCGACGCTTCAGAAGGACGGCAAGTTCAGTATGGAACTCTACAATGAAATGTTGGCGGGGTATCAGAAAGCCGGCATTTCGGCGGAGGAGTTCAACAACGCGATCCGGATGATGGTGATGCTCAACAAGCTGGATCGTGAAATCGCCGCCGGTGTGGTGGTGACTCCGGGGGAGGTGGAGAGCTTCTACCGGCGTCTCTACGGCAAATACCGGATCAAGGGGGCGCTGTTCAATGCGGATACCTTCAAGGATAAAGTGCCCAGGGACGCCAGGAAGATGCAGGAGTTCTTTGAAAAGAACCGCAGCGAATACGTGATCCAGGCCAAGCTGTCCGCTCTGGTCGTGGCGTTCCCGTATGCGGGGTTCAAGGCGGAGGCCGCCAAAGCGGCGACCGCCGCGGAGCTGGAAAAATTCTATAAGGCGAATACTGCTCTTTTCGACGACAAGGATGGAAAGACGCAGGAGTACGCGAAGGTCGCCGGGGAAGTGAAAAAGAAGTTCATCGAAGCGCGGAGCCGCGACCTGGCGACCCGGCGCGCCTATGATTTCGCTTCGGCTGCCTATGAGGCGGTCGGGGAAGCGGAAAACAAAGTCGAGGTTTTCCGGGAGCTGGCGCGCAAGGGCAAGCTCGATATCATCGAAACCGGCCGGTTCGATATCGATGCAACCGTGGTCGGCAAGATCAATTCTCCCGTGCTGATCCGCCAGCTCGGAGCGGCGTTGAATGCGGGTAACCCGGTAACCAACGCGGTTCCCGGCGATGACGCCGCCTATGTCGGTTTCACGCTCGAGCAGATCGCCGCCCGTCCGGCCATGCTGAACGAAGTTGCCAAGCAGCTTAACGACGATTATGTCGCCGCTGAATCGCTCAAGCTGGCCCGTGAAGCGGCGAAGGCGGAGCTCGACAGGATCAAGGCGCTGAAGCCCGCGGAGCGCGCCAAGGCGTTTGCGGCGCTGAAGAACTGCAAGGTCGAGGAATTTGAGGCTTCGGTCAGCCAGATGCCTCCGGCGGGATTCGAATATGCGATGCAGGCGGCGGTCCGCCTCCACCCCGGCGAGTTGACCCCGGTGGTCGATACGCCGAATGGCGCGGCGATCGCGGAGCTGCTTGAGCGCATCCCGGCGGATATGAAGGAGTTTGAAGCGAAAAAGGCGCTGTATACCGGCATTTTCCGGCAGCGCAAGGAGCAGATGGCGCGGCTGGCGTTTGAAGAAGAACTCGGTTCCCAGTGTTATTTGCTGGAGCAACAGCAGCCGCAGCAGTAATTCACCATCACGAAACGATTGGAAAGCGGCCGCGGCGGTGCCTGGAGAGCAGCGCCGCGGCGGGCTTTACGGACGACGGAGAAAATGGACAGCAGTAAACGAGAGAAAAACGCCGGTGAGACCGGATTCGCGCTCGGCCGCCATATGACGGTGGAATTCTACGATTGCGACGCGCGCATCCTGGCCGACGCCGGCAAGGTAGAGCAAATTTTTCTGGATGCGGCCCGGGAATCGGGCGCGACGGTGATCGGTTCCAATTTCCATGAGTTTCAGCCGCAGGGGGTCAGCGGGGTGGTGGTGATTTCCGAATCCCACTTCGCGGTCCATGCCTGGCCGGAGCATGATTTCGCGGCGGTGGATTTGTTCACCTGCGGGGACAAGGTGGATTTCGACATCGCGATCAGGGTGATCGCCGGCGGCCTGAAGTCCGGGCAATGGATCATCTCAAGTTTGATGAACCGCGGCATCGTCGGCACCAACGGCGTGGAACGCCGCGTGCCGGTGATCGAAGGCGGAGACGCCCGCTACGAACTTTCGTGGGAGAGCAAATTCGAGCAGAGCCGCGCCCATGCGATCTCCGCCGCGATCGACGTGTACAACTGCGAAGTCCCGCAGTTCGCCTCGCCGGAGTGGCAGCGGGAGTTTGCGCTGCGGTTCGTGTCGCGCCTGTGGCTGACTCCTGTCGGAGAGGTCCGGTGCGATACCGGCAACCCCGGCGTGCCGGCCTTCGAGCAGCAGCTCAAGTCCGGTCTGCTGTCTTGGCGGCTCGATCTGGAGCACAAGACCGTCTACATCGATTTGTTCGCCGCCCACTATTTCGACCCGCGCGAGGCGGCGGAGTTCGCGATCGGCGAATTCCGCGGCCGCTACTACCGGCTGCAGCCGTTCGTGCGCCAGTAACCGTATTGTCAACCTCTCAACTTTCAGGATTTCACCATGCCCTTTGATCGCGGATCTTTTACGTTCGCCATGTTCGACATTCCGGCGGAGCTGCCGGAGAATCTTCTCGATCTGTTCGCCGCCAAAAAAGCCGGCCCGCTCGACGCGGTGACCGACGAACCCCAGCTCGGCTGGGTGACCGGCCATCACCTGCTGGACACCACCATCAACGAGGAATCCGCGCAGATGGGCGGCAGCTATTACCTGACTTTGCGGCAGGCGGTCCGCAAAATGCCCGCTTCGCTGCTGAACGCGGTGTGCAAGCGCGAGGAACAGGCCTATATGCGGGCCAATGAGTTGGAATATGTTTCCAGCAAGATGAAAAAGCAGATCCGCGAGGAGGCGATCGAGAAGCATATCCAGAAAATGCCCCCGGCGCTCTCCGGGATTCCGATGGTGCTCGAACCGCATGAGCGGCTGCTTTATGTCGGAGCCTCCAGCCGCAGCCAGATCGACCTGTTTCTGGATATGTTCTACCAGACGGTGAAGGTCGAACCGCTGCAGCTCTCCCCCGCACTGCTGCTGGAACGGCTCTGCAATGCGACGATGGCGAGCTTCCCGACCCTGACCATCAGCGGCCGCCCGGATGCGGAGCCGGTGACCGGGCGCGATTTCCTGATGTGGCTCTGGTTCTACAGTGAAACCACCGGCAAGCTCGAAGTGCCGGATTACGGCGAATTCGACCTGATGATCGAAGCTCCGCTGGTTTTCGCGGTCGCCGACGACGCGCAGGGCGCGGAAGAGGTCACGATCAAAAAGGGAGACAGTCCGCTGCGCAGCTCGGAGGCCAAGGCGGCGATCCTGAACGGCAAGAAGCTCAAGAAAGCCAAACTGACCATGACCCGCGCCAACCAGATCTGGACCGGTACTTTCGATGCCGACCAGTTCGCGTTCGGTTCCTTCAAGACGCCGGAGCCGGAGGAGATGAATGCGGATGAGGTGTTTGCGGAGCGGGTGCTGAACCTGTCGATTTTCCGGGCCGGCATCATCGCCTACTTCAAGAAGTTCAGCGAAGCGATGACCGGCATGGATTTCCCGCAGTTCGAGAAAGAGATCCGCGCCTGGGCGCAGGAACGCGACGCGGTATAGGGAGGCCCTTGATGACCGGTCATCCCGAAGATGCAAAAATCCGGTTCTTCACCGGAACCTATCAGCTGTTTCCGGCTAAACTGCTGGCTGCCCGCCCGGTGGTCGAACTTGACCTCGGCTGCGGCGCCGGCAGCTTCACCGCGGAGCTGGCGCGCCGTTATCCGGAGCGCACCGTTCTGGCCGCCGACGTGATGGTCGGCCGGCTGCGCAAGCTGGTCAAGCGTTGCGACCGTCTCAAGCTTGGCAACCTCGAAGTCTGCCGCACCGAAGCGCGCCATCTGGTGGCGCTGATGCTGCCGGACGGCGCGCTGGACCGGCTGCATCTGCTCTGTCCCGATCCGTGGCCGAAGGGACGTCACCGCAGCCACCGGCTGCTGGCAAGCGATTTCACCGCCCAGCTGCACCGGGTATTGAAGCAGGATGGCGTCTTTCACTTTTCCAGTGACGATGAGTACTATTGCGATGCGGTGCGCCGGGTGATCGCCGCCTCGAACCTGTTCGCCGAATGTCCGGAAGCCATCGCCGACCTGGCCGATATCAGGAGCGATTTCGAGCTGCGTTGGAATGCCGAAGGCAAGCCGGTACACCATGTGGCCTACCGCCGGATTCCGGCGCCGCCGCATACCATCGGACACTGACGCCGGAATTTTCCGTCATGCCTTGATCATCACCAGCATCATTTTGAAGGCGGTGACGGCGGAAAGCGCATGCGGGATGTCGGCCGGCATGATGATGCTTTCGCCGCTTTTCAGATGGTGCGGTTTGCCGCCGACAGTGATTCTGACCTCGCCGTCGAGCACGTTGACCAGCGCATCGAACGGGGCGGCGTGTTCGCTCAGCCCTTCGCCCTTGTCGAAGGCGAAGAGCGTGACGGTGCCGCCGCCGTTTTCGACGATGGTGCGGCTCACGACCGCCCCTTCCGCATAATTGACCAGTCCCGCGGGGGCGAACACCTCGCTTTTGCACTGCCTGGCCGCGCCTGAACCTGAACAATGTTCCATTTTGATTTCCTCCTCTGTGTTACGGTTTCCCGATATAGATACAGTATACCGTTTTTTGCCGGAATTGCAAATTTCACGGCGCAACGGGAGGGGTTGCAACAGTCTTTTCCTCATGGGTTATCCTGCCTGAAGGTTCATTTAGGGAAAAAAGGTCAATTTGCTTTACTGATTGCTCTGTTTTTTAGCGCAACCGGTTTTACTGCGACAGACAGCGCGCTCTCCTTGTCGGACGCTGAACTTGCCTGACGGAATTGAGTTCCGGGCTATATGGAGTCAAACAGGCCATTGCGAATTTTTCAGAAGCCTCTGTTCGCCAGGCATCATGCGTTTTTGCGTGATGCCGCAATTTTCATCTTGAAATCCGTTGATTTTTTATATATATTCCATACAAGAGGAAATGTTAACGGATTTCCTGTTTGCAAAGCATTGCGGATCATGTTGTTTTACGGAGAAAATAACACAGGGATCACACCTGTCCTAACAAACTTTTGAAGGGGTGAAAAAAGTGGAGCCAACTTGTCCGTAATAGTATATTACGGTTGCCTAAACCACAAGGAGGCTC
>NZ_QEKH01000044.1 GCF_003096415.1 Victivallis vadensis
GGAGGACTACTGGCAAAAACGTATGCAAATTATCGGCAACGTCGTTATCGGCGTTGGAAACTACAAGTGTGTTTCACAAAATTTGGGACAATAACAATTTTTTTCCGGGCGGCGGGTTGAAAAACGGAACCTGCTGCATTCTATTTCCAAAGATGCAAACAGGAGAGTGATTCGGCCCATGCCCGGAACAACAGCGATTTCCCCTTTCGACCGGGCCATGTGCACACTTTTTTTCGCAACAGGCCTCTATCTCTTCTGTTACCCCTACCTGTTCCCGGAAAAATTCAAGACTTTACGTTGGGGTAATCCTCCACATCAGAAAATAACCCGGCTCGGTCTGCTTGCTTCCTCCATTTCACTTCTGCTGTTTCCTGCCTGCGCCATCGCCCAATACCTCCAGTGCCACTGGCTCTTCGACTTGGGTCGCGGATTGCTCATCGTCTGTTTCCCGGCATTTTTTCTGGACAGATTAATCAGCCCTTTCGTTGATTTTCCACCCCGGCAACATCCCCGGAGCCGTCAAAAGCCGGAAAAGCGCCGGAAACACCGCCGCATCAAAACCCGCGATCTCCTGATCGGCCGTACCTCCCGCACCCCCTGACCGCCTTCCTCACCGAAACACAAAAAGAGAGCCGGGATTCCCGGCTCTCTTTCGTATCGTTTCAGCGGAACTCTCAGAGTTCTTCGCCGACTTCCCAGCGGACGAAGCGCTTCACCTTGAGGTTCGGCTTCAGTTTCGCGAGGCAGGTCTTGTCGTCCTTGACCCACGGCTGGTTCATCAGGCAGACTTCGGTATAGAACTTGTTGATCTTGCCGCTCAGAATTTTGTCGAGCATCTCGGCCGGCTTGTTCGCCAGCTTCGGATCGGCGGCCTTGGCGATCTCCTTCTCCTTGGCAATCACATCCGCCGGGATATCGGACGGAGCGATGTACTTCGGATTGAACGCCGCGATATGCAGACACAGATCGTTCAGGATCGCCGGATCGGTTTCGCCTTCCACCTCGACCAGCACGCTGACGCGGCCGTCCATATGGTGATAGCTCGCGAACACGCTCGCTTCGGAAGCGTTCCACTTCGTCGCACGGCGGATCTGCATATTCTCGCCGATCACGCCGATGTGGTCGGTCAGGTTGCCCTTCTCGGCGGCGTTCACCGCCTCGGTCACATCGCCTTCGCCATCCAGCGCGAGGGTGTTCCCGGCAACCGTCTTGACCAGATTGGTGAATTTGTCGGTTTTGGCCGCGAAGTCGGTTTCGCAGAGCACTTCCACGATCGAGGCCTTGCCGTCCTTGATGGAGGTCAGGACCTTGCCCTGATTGGTCGCACGGCCGGACTTCTTTTCCGCCTTGGCGGCGCCCGACTTGCGGAGGTTCTCAATCGCCAGCTCCATATCGCCGTCGGCGGCGACCAGAGCCTTCTTGCAGTCCATCATACCGGCGCCGGTCTTCTCCCGGAGCTCGGAAACCATTGCAGCAGTAATAGCCATTTTTATCGTCTCCTCTACTGGAAAATTCTCAGATTACTCGGCGCTCTTGGCTTCGGCTTTCGCTTCGGCGGGCTTGCGGCGCGGAGCGCGGCGGGGCTTGTCGGCCTTCTCTTCCTTTTCGGCGTCATCGGCCTTTTCCTGGGCAACCTTCTTGGCGGCTTCGGCGGCGTCGCGCTCTTCGGTGACCTTCTTCCGGTAGATTTCACGGGCAACCTTGATCGCCTCGGCGAAGAGGTTGGTGATGATCTGAACCGACTTCACCGCATCGTCGTTCGCGGCGACGGGATAATCGACCAGCGACGGGTCGCCGTTGGTGTCGACGATCGCGACGATCGGAATATTCAGCTTGTTGGCTTCGCGGACCGCATTGATCTCGTTGTAAACGTCGATCACCACCAGCGCGGCGGGCAGACGCTTCATCCCGGCGATGCCGTCGAGGTCGCGATGCAGCTTCTCGGCGCGGCGGGAAAGACCGGCGATTTCCTTTTTCTTCATCGACTTGGCGGCATCGGAATTCAGAGTGCCGTCGATTTCCGCCATCTTGGTGATGCTCTTGCGGATGGTCACGTTGTTGGTCAGCGTGCCGCCGAGCCAGCGTTCGGAAACGCAGTACATGCCGGTGGTATCGGCCAGTTCCTTCACGATCTCGCGGAGCTGCCGCTTGGTGCCGACAAACAGGATTTCACCGCCGTTGGCGACGGTGCGCTGCAGAAAGTTGCAGGCCGCGGCGATCTGATACATCGTCTTGGTGAGGTCGATGATCGAAATCCCGTTCTTGGCGCCATAGACGTAATCCTTCATCTTCGGGTTCCAGCGGCGGGTCTGATGTCCGAAATGACACCCGGCTTCCAACAGATCATTGATACTGATTTTCGCCATTTTCACGGCTTCCTTTCCTGTTTGCGGCGCTTTTCAAATTAGTAAGACGCCTTCACGTTTGGTTGTTATTTCCGCCGCACGATCATGCGGCAGATTCGATAAAATAAACCGTGCGGGCCGTTTTTTCAAGTCCGAACCGCACGGTTTTTTCAAAAAATCCGAAGCCTTTTCAGGCGAGAACCTTTTTCCAGTACCCGATCTGTTTCTCGACCTGCCGGAAACCGGTCGCGCCGGTCACGTCGCGCTTGGCGACGCTCTGCTCCGGGTCGAACAGCGTCAGGAACTCCGCGGTCGCTTCCGGAATCGTCTCGCGCATCTCCTCAAGGGTCACCTCGTCGAGCCGTTTGCCGCGCTCCTTGCAGTACTTCACAAACGAGCCGACCCGGTGGTGGGCGGTCCGGAAGGGAACCTTGAGTTCGACCAGCTTTTCAGCGATGTCGGTCGCCATCAGCGCCGGATCGCTCGCCGCGGCGCGCATGTTTTCCGCCTTGATCTTCATGGTTTCGATCATCGGCGGATAGACCTTCAGGATCATCTTCACGGTATCGAGCGCGTCGAAAATCGCGACCTTGTCCTCCTGCAGATCCCGGTTGTAGGTCAGCGGCAACCCCTTGCACATGGTCAGCAGCGCGGTCAGGTCGCCGTAGACGCGGGCGGTCTTGCCGCGGGTCAGTTCACAGACATCCGGATTCTTTTTCTGCGGCATCAGAGAAGAACCGGTGCAGAATGCGTCGTCCAGCTCCACGAAGTTGAACTCCTGGCTGCACCACAAAATCAGATCCTCCGACAGCCGGCTGGTGTGCATCGCGAAGATCGCCAGCGCGTTGACCAGCTCGATCGCGAAATCGCGGTCGGCGACCGCATCCATGCTGTTGCGGGTGACCCGGTCGAAGCCCAGCTCTCTGCAGACCATCTCCCGGTTGATCGGCAGCGTGGTTCCGGCCAGCGCGCCGGAGCCGAGCGGCATCACATTGACCCGCCGGCGGCAGTCGGCCAGCCGCTCCGCGTCGCGGTCGAGCATTTCGACATACGCGAGCATGTGGTGGGCGAACAGCACCACCTGCGCGTGCTGCAAATGGGTGAAGCCCGGCAGGATCGCCTTCGGATTCGCATCCGCCTGCGCGACCAGCGCCCGCTGGAAGTGGCGAAGCTCGCCGATCAGGAAATCGATTTCGTCGCGCAGATAGAGGCGGATGTCCAACGCCACCTGGTCGTTCCGGCTGCGGGCGGAATGCACGCGCGCCCCCTCCGAACCCAGCACGTCGATCAGCGCGCTTTCGATGTGCATATGGATGTCTTCCATCGAAATATCGTAAGCGAAATCCCCGGCTTCGATCCGGCGGCGGATGTTGTCAAGCTCGGCCCGGATCGCTTCGCAGGTCGCTTCCGGAATGATTCCCTGCGCCGCCAGCATTTTCACATGCGCCTTGCTTCCCTCGATATCATGCCTGTAAAGCCGTTTGTCGAAAGAGATCGATTCCGAATAAAGCGCGACCTCGTCGCGCGTGGCCGAACTGAACCGGCCGCCCCAGAGCGCCATTGCAATACCTCGTGTCTGTTTCCTGAAGTTTCAAAACGATATTCCCTATTAAAATAACCGCCTCCGACTGGAAATTCAATTTACAACGAGTATATTATCCGCTATTATGGCAAATAAAACAGAAAAAATCAATACCGGCGTCCCGCTCTACGAACAGGTTTTCTGTCCGCGCTGCGGCGAACGCCTCGCCCCGGCGGACCTCGAAATCTTCGCGGCCTGCCCCTACTGCGATTACGTGTTCACGCGGGACAACAATCTGGAGGACTTCGTGCTTCTCCCGCTGATCACCCGCTGGGCCGGACGCGCCCACAACCAGTTCCCCGCCGGCTGAAAACGCGCCGTCAGCGGCTGCCGGAGAGCGCCCGCTTCCGCACTCCGCTGAGGTGTTCGGAAAAGCCGCCGTTCCGTTCAAAATCGCGAATTTGCGCGGCCCGTTGGCGTTCCAGCAGCAGGATGGCAAGATTCAGCAGCGACAGGATGCCGTTGGCGGCGATTTCCGAATACGCGGCAGAAGTTTCCGCCCGACTCCCGGCTGCCCATTCCTGAAAATCGGCAAGTGTGGAAATCCGCAGTTCCCGCAGCCGGATCAGCGCCGGATGCTGCGACGGCCACGACGCAAGATTGCGCCGGCGAAGGAAATCCTCATAATCCAGCTTCAACTCCTCCAGACTGCCGCGGGCAACGTTGGTAAGATTCAATTCGAGTTTCCGGGAAGTCCGGCCGTCCACGCTGCCCTCGGCGATATTCTGTACACCGGAACGCGCCGCCTGCGTCATCTGGTCACAGGTGCGGCTGGCGGGATCAACATATAATTCAACAAAGCGGCAAGTCAGATCATACACCAGCCGCGCAATCTGAAAACTTTTCAATCGGCGGTAACCGCCGCCCGGCAGCAGAAGCGGTTTGGATGGAGTGCGCATAACTACGCCCTTCGGATTGGGAGACACGGACATTCACGGACAAGCACGGAAGACACAGATAAACACAGACCGCCGACTCCACCGGAGGGCCAAACCGCCTTCCGTGCCTTCCGTGGCTGTCCGTGCTTGTCCGTGCCGACGTCAGAAATTGGTGATATCGTCGCAATCCTTCTCTGTCGCCGTAGCGGAAGGATAATATCCGGTTCGCTCCGGTGCCGGTTTGCTTCGATCTGTAACCGTATCATTTCCAAACTTGCCATCTGCCCCAGCTGAAACAAGATCAAATCCCGTTTTGTTAATCGTTCCCGGATACTTATAGTAAATCGTACCGCCCCAGCCGTCCTGCAACTGCTCATCTCTCACACTTTTCATCAAAGACTCAGCCTCTATAACTCGCCAAAAGTCTTTCATTTGATCTCCAACTTGCTTAGTTGCTTCAACTGTACTCGGCTTAGTGTCATCAAATGTGATAACATAGCCTAATTCAATCTCTTTGGGGTTCGCGGGATCATCAGGATTAGGGACTTTATATTTTTTTTCATTATAGGCAACTTTTATTGCTTGATAATCTCCTTTGCTAGCTGGGTAATACCCATACTTAGTCCGATGGTTCTCCAAGGCGGCTTCCAGCCGCTTGATCAGGGCTTTGGTGCTGGACTCCTTGGCGGAGTTCATCGCATAGGTGTAGGCTCCGAAGCCGATCGCGGTCAGGATGCCGATCAGCGCGACTACGGCGAGGATTTCGACGAGAGTGAACTTATTGCAATACTTTTTCATCACAACCATTCCCGGTAAAGTTGATTTCAGGGTTCTGAAGCAATATAATATGTAAATTTCGATTTTTCAAAGCACGCGGAGGTATTTTGTGAAGATTGCGGGAAAAAGAGTGCTGGTCACCGGCGGAGCCGTCCGGGTCGGAGCCGAACTGGTCCGGGCGTTTGCCGAAGCCGGAGCCGACGTCCTGATCCACTGCCGCAATTCGCACGCCCAGGCCGAAGCACTGGCCGCCTCGCTGCCGAATCCCTCCCGGCACCGGGTGCTCGCCGCCGATCTCGCCCTGCCCGGCGAGGCGGAGCGGCTGTTCCGGGAGGCCGGCCGGATCGACATTCTGGTCAACAACGCCTCGCTGTTCCGGCTCAAAGAGTTGGCCGACTCCGACGAGATGTCGGATCGCGCCCACTTCGAGGTCAATTTCTGGAGCCCGCTGACGCTGATGAAACTCTTCGCCCGTCAGGGACTTTCCGAAGGAGCGGTGATCAACCTGCTCGATCAGGAGGTGCTGCAGGCCAGTCCGCACGGCGGCGCCTATTCGCTGTCGCGCCGCGCGCTGGCCGAAGCGACCCTCGAACTCGCCCGCGAACTCGGCCCGCGCAATCTGCGCTTCAACGCGGTCGCCCCCGGTCCGGTGCTGCCGCCGGTGGGACTGGAAGATTCCAGGATGGTCAAGACCCTGCCGACCGTTCCGCTCCGCCGTAAAGTCGAACTGGACGACCTGGCCCGGGCCGTGCTGTTTCTCGCCTCAAACGATTCGATCACCGGCGCCATCCTGAATGTCGACGGCGGGCAGCACCTGTAAAAAAGCTCTTTTTCCACCGTATTTTCATCTCTTCTGAAATGATCATGAATGGTCATTTTTCGTCGCATCCCGTTTATAAATATCCATAAACGGTTGATAAAAAGTCATAACTCATTGAGTGTGATGCAGAATATATTTTTTCCAATAAAAATCTCGCAAAAACACAATATATTGTGGATTCAGCTCTTGCCTTATCAACATTCTGTGGTATAATTAATATCATACGCTCCATTTACGGCCGGGGGGATCCGGATCGCCGGGATGGATATCGGAAACACTTTAATTTGCCGGAGGTGTCGTAAGTCTTATGGAAATCAAGTCGTCCATCCTGAAGATGAAGAAACGCGACGGGCGCGTCGTCGAGTTCGATCCGGAACGCATTGTAATCGCAGTCGGCAAGGCCCTGAAGGCCGCCGGCACCGCCAGCGACAAAGTCGCCCGGCACGTGACCCGCGATGTGGTCGCGGAACTGGTCGCCAAGGGGTATGACGATCCCGAAATGATGCCCGATGTCGACCTGATTCAGGATCTGGTCGAACACGCTCTGGTCAAGCGCGGGCTGTCGCAGGCCGCGAAGCTCTACATCCTGTACCGCGCCAGCCACGACAAGATCCGCGAGGCGCGCAAGCTGATGATGGACGTGCAGGACCTGGTTTCGAGCTATCTCGGCCAGGAGGACTGGCGGGTCAACGAAAACTCCAACTCCGGCTACTCCTACGCCAGTCTGCTGAACCACGTTTCCGGCGCGGTGATCGCCAACTACACGCTGGCCAACATCTATCCGGCCGAAATCGCCGAGGCGCACCAGTCCGGCGACTTCCATCTGCACGACCTCTCCTGCGGCATCGTCGGCTATTGCGCCGGCTGGAGTCTGCGCGATCTGCTCGAGCGCGGTTTTCAGGGGCGCGGCGGGCGCGCATCGGCGGCGCCGGCCAAACACTTCGACACCGCGACCGGCCAGATCGTGAATTTCCTCTCCACCTTGCAGACCGAATGGGCGGGCGCGCAGGCGTTCAGCTCCTTCGATACCCTGCTCGCTCCTTTCGTGCGGCGCGACAAGCTCACCTACCAGCAGCTCAAACAGAATATCCAGCAGTTCGTGTTCGGTTTGAACATCGCGAGCCGCTGGGGGCAGACCCCTTTCACCAACCTGACCTTCGACTGGGTCGTGCCGGAGGACCTGCGCGACAACCCGGTGATCATCGGCGGCGAACTGCAGGAGGAGACCTACGGCGAATTCCAGCATGAGATGGATATGATCAACCGCGCGTTCCTCGAAGTGATGTCCGAGGGCGACCGCGACGGCCGGATCTTCACCTTCCCGATCCCGACCTACAACGTGACCAAAGATTTCAACTGGACCAGCGACAACGCGAAGCTGCTGTTCACCGTGACCGGCAAGTACGGGCTGCCCTACTTCCAGAACTTCATCAACAGCGACCTGCGTCCCGGCGACGTGCGCAGCATGTGCTGCCGTCTGCAGATGGATATGCGCGAACTCCGCAACAAGACCGGCGGCCTCTTCGGCGCCGGCGAACAGACCGGTTCCATCGGCGTGGTCACGATCAATATGCCGCGCCTCGGCTATATCTCGCAGGATGAAAAGGAGTTCTTCGCCCGACTCGACCACCTGATGCAGCTCGCGATGGAGTCGCTCGAAATCAAGCGCAAAGTCGTGCAGAAGCACCTCGACGGCGACCTGCTGCCCTACACCAAAACCTATCTGCCGAATCTGGAACACCACTTCAGCACCATCGGCCTGGTAGGCATGAACGAAGCGTGTCTGAACTTCCTCGGCTGTTCGATCTGCGACCCGGAAGGCGCGGAGTTCTCCCGGCGCGTCCTGCTGCACATGGCCGAGAAAATCAAGGATTTCCAGGAGTCCAGCGGCCACATCTACAACCTCGAAGCGACTCCCGCCGAAGGCACCAGCTTCCGGCTCGCCCGCCTCGACCGCAAAAAGTATCCGGGAATCATCTGCGCCGGAACCGACAATCCGTACTACACCAACTCCACCCAACTGCCGGTCGGCTACACCAGCGACCTCTTTGAAGCTCTGGAGCTTCAGGCCCCGCTGCAGCAGCTCTACACCGGCGGCACCGTATTCCACTCGTTCATCGGCGAGCGGATCGACGATCCCGAACTGGTCGCGTCACTGGTCAGGCGGATCGCCACCAACTACCGGATCCCGTACTTCACGCTGACGCCGTCGTTCAGCATCTGCCCGGTTCACGGCTACATCCCCGGCGAACACACCGAGTGTCCGCTCGAAGCCGAAAGCGGCAGCGAAGAACCGGAACTCAAAATGGCGGAATAGTCCAGACTACGGAACAAGTCGTCCCGCAAACAAATAATTCCAACTCAAGGAGGTAGAATCATGGCCAAGTGTGGAGAAAAAACCGAAGTGTACAGCCGCGTCTGCGGCTACTTCCGCCCCGTGTCCAATTGGAACAAGGGCAAAAAAGAAGAATTCAAAGACCGCAAAACTTACGAAGTCAAATAACCATTCGCTTTCGGAGCTTTGCCTCCGGCGGCCGGGGGCGCTTCGCCCCCCGGTCCCCCCGACCGGCAAGGTGCCGGCGCCGGGTACGGTTTTGAAATTTCTGCTGCGCAGAAATTTCAAAACCGGGGTTATTTCAGGGGAACAGTCTTTTTATCTTTGAACAATAAAAATTTATCCTATGCTTTGTATGCAGGCAAAAGCTCAAATACACAGCAAGGAAATAATTCGTCTTTTCCTGAATCAGCCACGACTGACTGGCTGTTACATTAATAAATAATTTTCCCGGTTTTGAAATTTCTGCTGCGCAGAAATTTCAAAACCGTACCCGGCACCGGCACCTTGCCGGTCTGGGGTCCCGGGGGCGAAGCGCCCCCGGCCGCCGGAGGCAAAGTACCGCGAAGTAAGGATCGTAAGATGGATTTGCGTGGATTCGATAAGTTTACGTTGGTGGATTATCCGGGGAAGATCGGATGTATTGTGTTTACCGGGGGATGCAATCTGCGCTGTCCGTTCTGCCATAACCCCTGCCTGGTATTCGACCCGGCGAGCCAGCCGAAAGTGACGGAGAAGGAGTTCTTCGGCTTTCTGGAACGCAGGAAGGGATTGCTGGAAGGGGTGGTGATTTCCGGGGGCGAGCCGATGCTCCAGCCGGATCTCGTGCCGTTTGTGGAACGAATCCGCAAAAGCGGTTTTCTGGCGAAGGTGGATTCCAACGGCACGTTCCCCGACCGGGTGAAAACGTTGCTCCATACGGCGGGGGCGGATTCGATGGGGATCGACTACAAAGCGCCGCGCGCGAAGTACGCCGAACTGACCGGGCTTGACGAGCCGGACCTCGGAGAACGGGTCGCCGAAACCATCCGCCTCGCGCTGGAGGCCGGCGTTGAGCTGGACATCCGCACGACCGTGCACAAGGCCCTGCTGAGCGAAGACGATCTGGCGGCGATGCGCGACGAGTTGAGCGCGATCGGCGTTTCCCGCTGGACGCTGCAGCAATTCAATCCGGTGGAGGTGATCGACGACGACCTGCCCCAAGCGGAAACCTACAGCGACCGCGAACTGGTTGCGGCCGCCCGCCGCCTCGGCAGCGATGTGCGTGTGCGCGGACTTCACGGCCACATTATTCTGTAAAGCATCTTCGCCCGGCACACTCCGCCGGGCGCTTTTTTATCCTTCCGATTTGCATGAGAATTCAGTTCCGCCCCCTTGAAAGGGAGTGGCTTTGCGCTATATTATAAAGATCATTTAGAAATAAGATTTTTCCGGAAACAGGATCGTTTATGACCCATGATATGACCACGGGCAGCCCGATGCGGCTGATCGTAATGTTCACGATACCGCTGCTGATCGGCAATGTGTTCCAGCAACTGTACAGCATGGCCGACACGGTGATCGTCGGGCGGACCATCGGAGTACAGGCGCTGGCGGCGGTCGGAGCAACCGGGCCGCTCTGTTTTCTGGTGCTCGGCTTCTTTTTCGGCTTTTCGAGCGGCGTCACGGTGGTCACCGCCCAGCGGTTCGGAGCGAAAGACGCTCGCGGAGTGAGGCGGTCGATCGCGATGGCGACGACGCTGTGCGCCGCCATTTCGGCGGCGGCGACCATCGGCAGCGTGATCCTGACCGGGCCGCTGCTGCGGCTGATGAATACGCCGGAAGACATCTTCGACGGCTCTTACGCCTATCTGGTCGTGATCTTCATCGGAATCGGCGCGACGGTGTTCTACAACCTGATTTCCGGCATCATCCGGGCGCTCGGCGACAGCCGCACGCCGCTGATCTTCCTGATCATCGCATCAATCCTGAATATCGCGCTGGACTTTATTTTCATCCTGTGGTTCGGGATGGGCGTGGCCGGGGCGGCGTGGGCGACCGTGATCTCCCAGCTGGCCTCCGGCGTCTGGTGTCTGCAGTTCGCCCGGCGCAAATACAGCCAATTCCAATTGAAACGGCAGGATTGGCGCTTCGACTGGAACTTTGCGTGGGAACATCTGCGCATCGCGCTGCCGATGGCGTTCCAGTTTTCCATCACGGCGGTCGGCGTAATCGTGATGCAGACGGTATTGAACACCTTCGGCTCCACCGCGGTGGCGGCGTTCACCGCCGCGGCCAAGATCGACCAGCTCGCGGTGCAGCCGGGCTTCTCCATCGGTATTGCAATCGCAACCTACGCGGCGCAGAACTACGGCGCGGGACTCTACAGGCGCATCCGTGAAGGGGTCAACAAATGCAGTTTGCTCTCCACCGTTTTCGCAATACTCATGGGGGCGGCGGTGATCGTCTTCTGCCCGCAGTTCACCCGGCTGTTCGTCGGCGACGGGCATCCCGAAGTAATTCCGCTGGTCCGTACCTACATGCTGACCAACGGCAGCTGTTATGTGATTCTCGGGCTGCTCTTCGTATACCGCAATGCGCTGCAGGGCATCGGCCGCGCCTTCGTGCCCATGATGGCCGGGGCCAGCGAACTGGTGGTCCGCACTGTCGCCGCCCCCGTGCTCGGAGGCGCAATCGGCTACGTCGGGGTCTGCCTTTCCAACCCGCTGGCCTGGGTCGGCGCCACCATCCCGCTGGCCATCGCCTACTTCTGGGTAATCAAGCGCCTCACCGGACGCTGCATCGGCTGAACATATCCGGGATTTCGCCGGTCGGCGGCCCGGAGCGCCGAAGACGAAATTCCCGAATTTCCTATTTGCCGGCGGCTTTGACGGGAGCGGATTGCTCGACGATCAGGACATGGGGGTATTTGCCCGGAAGATCGACGGTCTGGAGACGGCCCTGTACGGCGGAGATTCCTGCCGGGAGTTCGGTGTCGAGGGGCCATGCGGCGAGAATGGCGGCCTCGGCGTCTTCGGCGGAGGAGAGCCGGACGGTGCGGTAGGCGGAGGGGGTGAACTCCTTCAGGACCGGGAGGGGGGCGGTTGAAGGCGTTATCCGGCCGGTCAGGATCACGTTTTTGTTGTCGAAGTTTTTACCGGAGGCGCGTTGGAGAGCTTCGAATTTCACGGAGGCATGGCGGTCGGGCATCAGGGGCTCCAATACCAGCAGGCCGACGACGGCGACCGTGCCGGCGAGGACGGTGGAAAGCGCGCCGATCCTGAACCACTGAAAAAAGGTGATGTGGCTGCCGGAGCGTTTTTCGAGCATGCCGAGCGCGACGATGTTGGCGGTACTGCCGATCATGGTGATATTGCCGCCGAAGCAGGCGCCGAAAAGCAGGGCCCACCAGAGGGGCAGGTCTTTGATGCTGCCGGAGAGCTGTTCGATCACGGGGCAGAAGGCGGCCACGAAAATCACGTTGTCGATGAAGGCCGAACCGATGGCGGAAACGACGAAAATGAACGGCACCAGGATTCCGGCGGAGTTGCCGCACGCCCCGGTGAAATAGTGGGCCATCACCCGGTCGACATGGGTGTATTCGAGGGTTCCGGCGACCGCGAAAAGCAGCATGAAAAAGAGCAGCGTCCACCAGTCCACCTCCTGCTCGATGTAGTGGCGGGCGCGGTTCTGCTTCAGGATCATCACGATTCCGGCGCAGACCAGCGGGGTGATCAACAGCACACTGTTCTTGGCGAGTCCGAAAAGGTTTTCCAGCGGATGGTGCGACGCGATCGCGAGGATGGTCAGCGTGATCAGCAGCAGCCCCTGCTTATAGGGAACTTTCACCAGCGGCGCCAGCGTCAGCCCCTGCGCGAGACGGTCCTTGAGCTGCACGTCGAATTCACGCAGCTGGCGGCGGAAGTAGAACAGCGTCAGCCCGACTGTCGCGAACAACGCGACCAGCATGAGCGGAAACGCCCAAAGCATGAAGTCGCCGAAGGTCAGCATTCCCTTGGTCCCGATGTAGATGCCGACCGGATTGCCCATCATGGTCCCGGCGCTGCCGACGTTGGTGCAGAGCACCGCGATCAGGATGTACGGAGTCGGGTTGAGCTTCAGCCGGTCACAGACCTGAAAGATCAGCGTGGAGACGAAGATGATCGAGGTGACCTCGTCGACCGCGCAGGCCAGCAGCGCCGACGCGATCGCGGTGACGGTGATGAATTTCCTGCCGGTCAGGTTGGGCATCGCGACGATCAACTGCACGATCCAGGTGAAGAAGCCGAGGTCGCGCAGCGCCCCGACGATCACCATCATGCCGACCAGAAACAGGATCACTTCCAATGAGGAGGAGGTCACGAACTGCGGAATGTTCAGTGAATTCGTAAAGATCAGCACCGCCAGTCCGAGAAAGGCGATCGCGAGCCGGAAGCCCCAGAAAAACAGCGTACCGAAGATGATTCCGACAAAGACGGCGCAGGCGGTCGCCTGATGGGAGTCGAGGACGGTCAACCCGCCGCCGAGCCCTGCGGCGAGGCTGGCCGCCAGCAGGATTCCGAAGCGGGAGAGCAGGGCTTTGACAGACATGGAGGCGGAAGCGGCTTCATCGTGCATGGCGGATTCTCCTTATTGCGTTATTCCCAGAAGAGCTTGGCGCAGAATTCCTTGAGCTCCACGACTCCGGCGAGCCGTCCGTCTTTTCCGGTGATTACCAGCTGCCGGAGGTGGTGGACCAGAAAGAGCTTGGCCAGCTGGATCGCCGGCACGTCCCGGTCGACCTTCAGGAACTCCTCGCGCATCACGTCCGCGATGCGGGTGTCGCCGGAGCTTTTGAGCATATCCGCGAAGGGCTGGAAACGGTAGATCGGGGAGAGGTCCTCCATCCAGAGCAGATGCTCCGGCAAACTGAATTGCAGCAGGTCCCGAAGCGCGACCACGCCGCGCAGGTCCCCTTCGCGGTCCAGCACCGGAATCTCCTCCGCCTGCGAAGTGGCGAACATCGCGATCGCGTGCCGCAGCGTGTCGGTTTCTTTCAAGGTGGGAATGTTTTCCCGCATCACGTCCCCGGCGGTCAGGTAGTCGGCAATCGCGATCAGGTTGCCGGAAAAGTAGGCGATCACCTCGGCGGGCGTCGCCAGATGGGATACGGTCCCGATCGCGTCCGGCTGGCTGAAATCCATCGCCAGCGCGGCCAGCAGCTGCATGTGCAGGTTGGGGTCGTCTTCCGGGGTCAGCACCAGAATCATCACCCGCACCGGATCGTCCTCCGGGGAACCGAAAGCGACTCCCTCCCGGCTCAACCCCATCGCGACCAGCGGCTCCGCCAGTCCGGGCAGCCGGGCGTGGGGAACCGCCAGCCCCGGAGCGATCAGGGTGGGGAAAAGCTCTTCGCGGGCCATCACCTCCCGCAGCGCGCAGTCGCGGTCCAGCTCCGGGAAGTGGCGCTTCAGAATGTCCAGCAGCGTGACCAGGAGTTCCCGGCCGTCCGCCGCCTTGCTGCGGCAGACGATGTTATTCGGGGAGAGAAAGTCGTGGAAATTGCGGTTGCCTTCTGCCATGTCGGGAGCCTCCTTCTACAATGATTTCTCGTATGCCGGATTGCGCTGTCGCTGCTAATATAGGAGCCGTTTCCCGGATTTGCAACTCCCCGCCGGAAAAACCGGTCAGAAATCGAATTCGAGCTGGACCGGCCGGTTCAGCTCCTCCGGCGACGGGAAGTTGCTGACCGTCACGCCGATCAACCGGATCGGCCGCGAATCCATCTCGGTTTTGCGGGACAGCGCCAGCGCGATATCCCCGATGCGCACCCCGTCCTGCGTCGGCTCGGTGAAACTTTCGGAGCGGGTCACCGTCTGGAAATCCTCGTACCGCACCTTGATCGTGACCGTCCTGCCCGCCAGTCCCCGTTTCTGCAGCGAACGGGCGACCTTGTGCGCCAGCGAACGCATCAGGATGCGCAGCCGCCGCCGGTCAGTGCAGTCCTCGGAGAGGGTGATCTCCTTGCCGATGGACTTGCGCTCCTCGTCCACTTCGACCGGCCGTTCGTCGATGCCCCGGACGATTCCGTAATAGAAGGCGCCGACCTTGCCGAACAGCGCGGTCAGCGTCGCCACATCGAGCTGGCGCAGGTCGTGGCCGGTCCTGATGTTCATCGAGCGGAACTTCGCGGCGGTGACCCGGCCGATCCCGTGGAATTTTTCGATCGGCAGTGAATCGAGGAAGGCTCCCGCCTGGTCGGGACGGATCACGGTCAGCCCGGCGGGCTTTCTCAGGTCCGACGCGATCTTGGCCAGAAACTTGTTGTAGGAGACTCCGGCGGAGGCGGTCAGCTTCGTTTTCAGGAAAATCTCGCGCTGGATTTCCCGCGCCAGCCGGGTGGCAGACTCCATGCCGCGCTTGTTTTCGGTCACGTCAAGGTAGGCTTCATCGATCGAAACCGGCTCGACGAGGTCGGTGAAGGTGTGGAAAATTTCCCGGATTTCCTCGGAGACCCGGGAGTATTTGCGGTGATCCGTCTCCAGAAACACCGCATTGGGGCAAAGCCGCACCGCGGTGCGCATCGGCATCGCCGAGTGCACCCCGAACGCCCGCGCCTCGTAAGAGCAGGTCGACACCACCCCGCGCCGCTCCGGCGAACCGCCGACGATCACCGGGAGCCCCCGGGTTTCGGGGCGGTCGCGCTGTTCGACCGACGCGAAAAAGGCGTCCATGTCGATATGGATGATCTTACGCATCGACCTCCGTCCTGAGCTTCAGCACCTTTCCCGCCGCCGCCAGCCTGCAGCCGCCGGGAATGCGTTCGATCGCTCCCGCTTCGGCCAGCAGCCGGTAGGAGCGGCGGTTGTGGCGGAACTCCAGTCTGCCGGCTTCCAGCTCCACGGCGGTGCGGTGGCGCTCCGCGACGGCGGGATCGAAGCGGTATTCCAGCGCCTCGGCTTCCTGCGAGAACTCCAACAGCACCATCCCCGGTTTCAGGGTGATCGTGACGATGCCGCCGTTGTCGCGTTTCCATTCGATCCGCATCGTCTCGTCATCGAGCCGTTCGATCGCGCCGAATCCGCCGGGGCCGCCCGGCAGCGCGATCGCCGCCGGATGCCACAGCATCCCGTCCATCACCGGCAGCGCGTCGTAAGTGCAGGCCGGGGTGCGGCAGACGCTGTTCAGGAACGGCTCCTCGCAGTTCTCGTCGAAGAGCTGCCAGTCCCGAATCGTCAACTCCCGTTTTTCCGTGCGGAATAGATTGAGCCGCCCGAACCGGGAGAGATACCAGACTCCGGCGTGATCCTCCTTTTTCCAATCCTCCAGCGTGACCACTGCGCTGACCGGCGTGACCCTGAAGTTTTGGCGGAACCACTCGCCGCTTTCGCCGAGCGTTTCCACCCGGATCGCGCCCTCGTCGCGCAACCGCGCAAGCCGCTCATACTGGTAAGGGAGCCCCGGCCGCATCTTCGGCCAGCCGAAGGAGTTCTCCTGCCCGGCCTGCGCATAGGCCATCGCGAAATGCGGTTCGCGGAAGTTTTCACGGAGAAACCAGTCGATCCACGGCTTGCTGCCGCCGCCGATGCCTTCGTAGACGGGTTCGAGGGTGATCACCGACTGGCCGTTGCCGCCGACTCCGGCGGTGTACTGGTAGAGCGGATCGCTGCCGAGCATCCGGAACACCGGAACCGGAATCTGCCCGGATTCGTGCTGCGCGGGCAGATAGGAGTTTTTGCGGCTCGGATAGTAGGCGTTCGCCCAGTAGCCGCCCCACAGCGTGTAGCCGTCGGTGCCGTACTGGTCCTTGCAGTTGCAGGCGGTGCGCAGGCCGTGTTCGCGCCGCAGGTACTCCAGCAGATGCGCGTCGAAAAGCCAACTGCCCATCACCGCCGGTTTGCGGCCGAATATTTCGGCGAATTTCGCGACGAACACATCGGCGATCCGCTCGCGCTCCTGCGGCGTGTAGCCGACCGAAAAGCCGACGTCGGTATGCCAGTCCCACGCCCAGCGGCCCCGCCACTTGATCCCGGCGGCCTCCACGTTGGGCTGTACGGTTTCAAACCAGATGCCGACCTCGTGATTTTCCGGCATCTCCCGCTTCAGGAACTCCACGAACGGCCCCTGAATCAGCGCGTCGTACTGCAGCAGCCAGGTGGTCGGCAGCTTGAGCCGTTTTGCCATCGCCATTTGTTCGCGGACCGGTTCAAAGAGGTCCAGTTCCCCGCGGCCGACCCGCGGTTCGATCGCACGGATGAAATTCACGATGTTCACGATGTTGTTCATGGCTGCATTCCTTCTGGTTTGTAACTGTATCACAGGGCCGGCGCTTTTTCAACCCGCGCTCCGGAACCCGGCGGGCGAAAAGCCGGAGATTTTGTCATATTATAGCAAACCGGACCGGGAAAGTAAATGTTCGATTTGCAATTTCTTTTGTCTGATTTGCCAATTCCGGAAAGTGTGATATATTTGCAGCCATGAAACAGAAAAACGAAATCCGGTTCGACGCGACTGCGCGCAGCGTTTTCCGCTGCGCGGGCCGCCTGCAGGCCGGCACCTCCGTGCTGAACACCGCCGCCGCGGTGCTGCGCAGCAACATCCGCAACGATTTCCTGAATCCGACTTACATCCTGCGGGGCACCGGTCAATACATCACCGCGACGGGGCGGAAAATCCCTTACGGCCCCGGCTCTCTGATGATCCGCATGCCGGGCGTCCTGCACCACCAGTTCCACGATGCCGGAGAATATGTGGACAAATATTTTGCGATTCCGGCCCCGTTCTTTCAGGCCCTGCTCGAACAAAAGCTGCTCTCTCCCGACCGCCCGGTAATCGATGCGGGACTCCACTCCTGGCTGGTTGCGCGCTTCGACGGCCTGGCCGATGAACTGGCGGCGCGCGGCGAACGGGAGCTGGCGCTCTCGATGGGAAGCTGTTTCGGTTTTCTGACCGAAATCCTGCTTTCCGTCACCGTCCGGGAGCCGCATTACGCCGAAATCCGCGAGGGCGCTTCGCTGCTCGAACAGAATCTCGGGCAACGCATTTCCCCTGCCGAAGTCGCCGCGAAAGTCGGCATGACCTACCCGAACTTCCGCCGCCTTTTCACCCTCCACCTCGGAATCTCTCCCGCCGAATACCGCATCCGCCGCCGGATCGAAAAGATCCAGTCGCTGTTGAAAAGCTCCGAGCTTCCCCTGAAAGAGATTGCCGCAACATTCGGTTATGCGGACATTTACACATTCAGCCGCCAGTTCAGCCGGTATGCCGGTATGCCGCCGGGCGAATTCCGCCGTCACTGATCATCGGCGGGGATTTCGCTCCTCCCGGAGCGAGCAGGGCGCTTCGCCCCTGCACCCCGACCGGCAAGGTGCCGGTGCCGAATACTTGAGATTCGGGAAAACCGTTCCGGTTTCCCCTCCGGGTGGGGGAGGCTCCGGTAGAGACAGGCAAGGTTGTACAGGAGCGGCACACCGCTCCGGTCGGCGCAAAGCCCGCTTTTTTGCGGGCTTTAGGCACTCCCTGCGCCTGCTGCCGCCGGAGGTCACGCGCAGAACCTCCAGATGCTGACCAGACAATGTGAAATTACACTCATGGAGGCTGAACTCTGCCTATCTCTATCATACAGGCAAGGTTTAATAAGGCTCGCATTCAAAGATATGCTTGCCTGTGATATGACAATTGCATTGTTGCCTGACCTCGCTTTGCGTATATCGGCAGATAAACTCTTATCAGCCTCCATCGGGGTATCTGTCTATTACCCGGTCAGCATCTGGCCGTTCCGCGCGTGACCTCCGGCGGCAGCAGGCGCAGGGAGTGCCTAAAGCCCGCAAAAAAGCGGGCTTTGTGCCGACCGAAGCGGTGTGCCGCTCAGGTACCCGCCTGCCTGTCCACAGTAGACCCTCCCCCCCCCGGAGGGAAAGGCGTGCCGCCTTTCCCGGATCTGAAGTATTCGGCACCGGCACCTTGCCGGTCGGGGTGCAGGGGCGAAGCGCCCTGCTCGCCCAAAGGGCGAAATCCCCGATATTTTCATGCCGGGGGATTGCAGGATGAAGCGAGGCGCGGTATTTTAACTGGATACAAGATAAAGGTGTTGCTGAACATGATAAAGAACATTATTCTGGTCGGAGTGGGTGGGCAGGGAATTCTGCTGGCGGCCCGCATCATCGCTTCCGCGGCCGGACACGCCGGATACGACGTGACCACCAATGAAATTCACGGCATGGCGCAGCGGGGCGGCTCGGTGACCGCGCAGATCCGTTACGGCGAAGTGGTGCATTCCCCGCTGATTCTGGAAGGGACGGCGGATGTGCTCGGGGCGCTGGAACAGGTCGAGGCGCTGCGTTACGCGGCCTGGCTGAAGCCGGGCGCGTTGGCGGCGGTTTCGGCGGAGTCGATCATTCCGGTTACGGTTTCGAGCGGGCGCGCGAGTTACCCCGGGGATGTGGAGACGCGGCTCCGGGAATGCTTTTCCAATCTCAAATATCTCGACTGCGCCGGGATCGCGGCGCAAAAATTCGGCAATCCGAGGGCGGCCAACACGATTCTGCTCGGCGCGCTGGCGAACGGGCTTGACCTGCCGGAGCCGGCGTGGCGGGCCGCAATCGACGAGTGTGTGAAGCCGCAGTTCCGTGAATTGAACCGGCGGGCCTTTGAATATGGGAGAACGTTGTGAAAATGGAAAAAATCCGGTTTTTCAACCCTGAGATGGAGACGATGTCCGGCGATGCGCTTCATGCTTTGCGCGACGAACGGCTGCGCGGCGTGGTGCGGCACGTCGCGGCCGGCAACGGATTTTTCGCGGAGCGGTTCAAGGCCGCCGGGGTGGATGTGAATGAATTCCGCGGTCTGGAGGACCTTGCGAAACTGCCGTTCATGTGCAAGGAGGATTTCCGGCGCGAGTATCCGCTCGGCATGTGCTGCGTGGACCGCCGGGAGCTGGCGGAGATGCACATGTCCAGCGGTTCGACCGGAACTCCGGTGGTGATGCCCTATACTCCGGCGGACCTCGAGCAGTGGGCGGAGTGCATGGCGCGCTGCTATGCGATGTCCGGGGCGCAGCCGCACGACGTGTGCCAGATCACGCCCGGACTCGGGCTGTTCAACGGCGGTTTCGGCTGCTATCACGGCGCGCGCAAGTACGGAATGTTCATCGTGCCGTGCGGTCCGGGCAATACGGTGCGGCAGATCAGGCTGGCGCGGGATTTCGGTACGACAGTGCTGACCGGGGTGGTCTCCTACGGCATTCGGATCATGGAGGTGATGGAGGAGGAAAAGAGTTCGATGCCGGAGCTGAAGATCGGCATCTTCGGCGCGGAAACCTTCTCGGATGCGATGAAGGAACGCCTCCGCTCCGGCCTCGGAATCGACGTGTTCGATATCTACGGCATGACCGAAACCGGCGGCATCGGCACGCTCGGCATGGACTGCAGCGACCACTCCGGCATCCACGTGTGGATGGACCACTATATCGTCGAGGTGATCGATCCCGGAACCGGTCTGCCGCTGCCGGACGGCGAGGAGGGTGAACTGGTGGTGACTTCGCTGACACGCGAGGCGCTGCCGGTGGTCCGCTACCGGACCGGCGACCTGACGCGGATCGTTTCGCGGGAACGGTGCGCCTGCGGCCGCACCCATTTGAAGATCGCCGGAGTCACCGGCCGGGTGGACGATATGCTGATCATCAAGGGAGTCAACTTCTTCCCGAAGCAGATCGAGCAGTCGCTGCTGAAAATTCCGGGCGTGCTGCCGAACTACCAGATCATCATCGACGAGGAACACGGTGTGCGCAATCTGCATATCAATGTCGAAGCGCAGCCCGGCGTGACCGGCTATATGATAGAAAAGCAGCTGAAGGAGGATCTCGGCTTTTCGCCGGACGGCGATGTGTACGCTCCCGGCACGCTCCCCCGGCAGGAGGGCAAGGCGAAGCGGGTGTTCTACCGGAAAAACGGCGAAGATGTGAAGAAATGAGCGATATGATGGAAAAACAACTGCTTTCGGGCAATGAGGCGATCGCGCGCGGCGCGTGGGAAGCCGGCGTGAAGGTGGCGGCCGGATATCCGGGCACACCCTCCACCGAAATTCTGGAAAATCTGGTCAGGTTCAAACAGGACGTCTACTGCGAATGGGCCCCGAATGAAAAGGTCGCGCTGGAGATGGCCGCCGGGGCCGCGTTGACCGGCGTCCGCGCCCTGGTCACGATGAAGCACGTCGGGCTGAACGTCGCGGCCGATCCGCTGATGACGCTCTCTTATATCGGCATCGTCGGCGGGCTGGTGATCGTGGCGGCGGACGATCCGGGGATGCACTCCTCGCAGACCGAACAGGACACCCGGCAGTACGCGCGGCTGGCGAAGGTGCCGGTTTTCGAGCCGGGCAACGCGCGCGAAGCGTCGGCTTTCATCAGGCGGGCGTTTGAGATCAGCGAAAAATACCGTACTCCGGTGATCTTCCGCACCACCACCAGCGTCAGCCACTCGCGCGCGCTGGTCGAAGTCGGAGCGCGCACCGGGGCCGGGACGGCGAATTTCGAGAAGAATCCGCCGCAGTTCGTGCCGATTCCGGTCTGGGGGCGCAAGCTGCGCGTCCGGGTCGAGGAGCGGGTCGCGGAGCAGGCGGCCGAAGCCTCCCGCGCCGCCGACTTGAACTTCGTGCTGCGCGGGACGGAAAGGGGGGGGCTGGGAATCATCTCCTCCGGTCTGACCGCGCTGCACTGCACCGATATCTTCCCGGAGGCGGATATCCTGAAGCTGGGCTGGTCGTGGCCGTTCCCGGATGAACTGATCCGGAGATTCGCGGCGGAGCACGAGTCGGTCGCAGTGATCGAAGAGGCCGACCCGATCCTCGAAGAACATGTGAAGTCGCTCGGCATCGACTGCCGGGGCAAGGATGTGGTGCCGCGCGTCGGGGAGCTGGTGCCGCTGAAGCTCAGGGAGGTGCGCGCGAAATTGTTCGGCGAATCCTTCGCCCCGCCGCAGCCGCCGCCGGAAGATTTGCCGGGGCGGCCCCCGATCCTGTGCGCCGGGTGCCCGCACCGCGGCGTCTTCTACGCGCTCGGCAAGTTCGACGTGATCGTGACGGGCGATATCGGCTGCTACAGCCTGGGCGTGTTTCCGCCGCTGTCGCGCACTGACGTGATCCTCTGCATGGGCGGCGGTTTTTCGATGTCGCAGGGGATGGTCAAGGCGGGGGAGAAGAGGCCGGTGGTCGGCATCGTCGGCGATTCGACCTTTTTCCACTCCGGCATCACCGGATTGCTGGACATCGTCTACAACAAAGGCAATTCCACTTTGATCGTGGTGGACAACCGCACCACCGCGATGACCGGCCATCAGGACCACCCCGGCACCGGGCGGACCCTGATGGGCGAGCCGACCGCCGCCGCTTCGATCGAAAAGATCGCCGAAGCGTGCGGCATGAAACGCATCCGGGTGGTCGATCCCTATCGGCTCGACGAAGTGGCCGCGGTGTTGAAAGAGGAACTGGCGGCCGATGAGCCGTCGCTGATCATCTCCCGCGCCCCCTGCCTGCTCAAAGAGCGCAAGCCGGTCGGCCCGGTGCAGGAAATCGACCACGAGGCGTGCCGGAATTGCCGGAGCTGCCTGAAACTCGGCTGCCCCGCAATCGAATCTTCCGGCAAATCGAAGCCCGCGATCAACGCCCAGCTCTGTGCCGGCTGCGATATGTGCCGCCAGGTGTGCCGCTTCACCGCGATTCACGAAAAGAGCTGCTGCTGAGGGATTTCGCTCCGAAAGGAGCGAAATCTCCGCCGAAAAGGCATTGAATTGCCTGATTTCCCTGATTCTTCTCTTGACAACGGGGAAATCCTGTGTCATACTATAAGCATGTTGTATCAATGTTGCATATAAATATGATGACAGTGTGATCAAAATGCAGAAAGCGAAATACCAGGAAATTGCGGGGGCGCTGGAAAACGGCATCCGGAACGGGGAGTACCGGGGGCGGCTGCCGTCAGTGCGGCTGCTGGGGGAGCTGTTCGGGGTGAATCCGCGGACGGTCCTGCGGGCGTTGCAGCAGCTCACCGCGGGCGGATTGATCGTGCCGAACGGCAATCGCGGTTTTCTGATCCCGGAAGAGGGAAGCCGCCGCCCGGTTTCGGGGAACATTGTGATTTTCCATCCGGGACCGGTCAGCGACAATCCCGGGCAGCTCGACCGGCTGATCACTGAGGCGGGGATGCGGCCGATTTCGATCAGCACGCCCGCCGCCGATCTCTGCGGAGTGCGCTCCTTCTGGGAGACGCTGAGCGCGGACGGGGTGATCTTCATGAACAGTTCGCTCGACCGGGAATCCGCCTACCAGCTGAAACTTTCGGGGATTCCCTTTGTGGCCGCGAACCGGATGCCGCGCGAATGGGGGGTGAACTGCGTGGAGTTCGACCATGAAAGCGCGCTGCGGCTGTTTCTGAAAGCGTTGATCCGGCGCGGGCGCCGGAGGATTGCGCTGCTGAACCCGCGCTATCCGCTGCACTACTTCCGGGAAATCATCTTTTCGGCCTACTTTGAAGTGATGAACGCCTATGCGATCTTCGACCCGGAACTGTTCGTCTATCCGGATGAATCGCAGCCCTATGAGGCGGCGCTGGCCGCCGGGGTGGAGCGGCTGCTGGCGCTGCCGCGCCCGCCGGATGCGATCTACAGCTCCGTGCCGGAACCGGAACTGCGCCGGATTCTGGCCGAACACCGCGTCACGCTGCCGAAGGCGGTGGAGTGCGGTTTCTCCCGGATTTTCGAGGAACCCGCGCCGGACGGCGGTGAACCGGGCCTGGTCTACCGCTACGACCGGTTGCGCGAATCGCTGTGGCGACTGCTGCAACTGGTGATCGCCGATCCCGTGCGCACTCCCGAAACCCGCCTGATCCCGGTGCCGGTCATCGGGCCGGACGGAGAACTCCTGACCGCCGCAACCAACTCCCAACCGAGGAATTAAGTCATCATGATTACCGCGATTATCGTCGGAGCCGGCCACCGGGCGCTGATCTACGCCGGCTATGCCCTGAAAGCTCCGGAAGAACTCCGCATCGTCGGCGTCGCCGACCCCTCCCCCGAACGGCGCGCGCTGGCGGCGCAACGCTTCGGACTCACCGCCGAACAGTGCTTCGAGTCGGCGGAGGAGCTGGCCGCCCGCCCGAAGCTGGCCGACGCGGTGATCAACGGCACCATGGACCGCCAGCACGTCCCGACCACCCTGCCGCTGCTGGAACGCGGCTACGACGTGCTGCTGGAAAAACCGTTCGCGGTTTCCGAGCAGGAGCTGCGGCGGCTGGAACAGACGGTCCGCCGCACCGGCCGCCGGGTGATGATCTGCCACGTGCTGCGGTACGCACCGTTCTACGCCGAACTCAAACGGCGCGTGCTCGCCGGTGAAATCGGCGACATCGTGACGCTGGAGACCGCCGAACATGTCAGCTATCACCACTATTCGACCGCGTTCGCCCGCGGCAAGTGGCGGCGGGAGGATGTCTGCGGCTCCTCGTTCCTGATGTCCAAGTGCTGCCACGACCTCGATCTTCTGACCTGGTTCAAGAGCGGGGTCGCCCCGGTCCGGGTCGCAAGTTTCGGCGGCAGGCGCTTTTTCACGCGGGAGAACGCCCCGGCGAACTCCGGCGAACACTGTCTGCTGGACTGCCCGGTGGAAGCGGAGTGCCCCTACTCGGTGCGCAAACTCTATTTGAACCACCCGGACCGCTGGGTGTTCTACGTGTGGCCGGAGCTGGAGGATTCCGGCGACCTCTCCATCGAATCCAAGACCGCCCGGCTCCGCGATCCGGCCAATCCCTATTCGCGCTGCATCTGGAAGCTCGACAACAACGTCGCCGACCGCCAGTCGGTGCTGGTCGAATTCGCCGACGGTTCGGTCGCCACCCACAACCTGGTCGGCGGGACCTGCCGCCCGATGCGGAAAATCCATCTGCTCGGCACCGCCGGGGAGCTCGAAGGCGTGTTCGACGACAACAAGTTCACGCTCCGCCACATGGACGCCCGGCCCGGACACGAATTCACGGAGCAGGTGTTCGACCTCGCCGACCTCGGCGACACCACCGGAGCTTTCGGCGGGCACGGCGGCGGCGACGAGCGGCTGGCGGCGGATTTCGTCTCCCTGCTCTCCGGCCGCACCCCGTCGATCTCCTGCACGATGCTGTCGGATTCGATCAACGGGCACCTGATCGGCTTCCTGGCCGACCGCTCGATGAACTCCAATCAGGTGATGACTCTGCCGCGGGAGTGACGCCGCGCCTCACCTGCGGCACAGCAGCATCGACAGATACTCTTCCGGGCGGGCGGCGATCTCTTCCGGGTCGCCGGAAACGAACTCGTCGTCCAGCCCCAGATTCGCCCCGTAAGTGACCCGGTATCCGCCCTGCGACAGCAGCCTGACCAGTTCTTCGCGGGTGCGGTAGCATTTCAGGAGCACCGAAGTTCCATGTTCCTGCAGCATCGCGGCGAGCTTTTCCGATTCCGGCGGAACGGCGGTCGGGATGATCCGCAGCACCTCCCGGTCCTCGACCAGCGCGGTCGCGGTGGCGGCGGCAAGCGCGCTCCACGAGTTCACCCCCGGAATAATCTCATATTCCAGCTCCGGCTCCATGCGCCGCAGCGCGCGCAGCAGATAGCTGCAGGTGCTGTAGGTCATCGGGTCGCCGATCGTCACGAAAGCGGCGTCCTCTCCCCGCCGGATTCCGGCCAGAATCAGCGCGGCGTGCTCGTCGATCCGCGCGAGCCGCTCCCCGAAATCTTTGGACATCGTGAATTCCAGCTCGGTGCGCTCCGCCGTAATTCCCGGCAGCGCGTCGAGAATGCGCCCGGAGATGCTCCGGTCGCTCTGCCGCGATGCGACCGAATAGATCGCCTTGACCGAACGCAATGCGTCCGCCGCTTTCAACGTGACCAGCCCGGGATCGCCCGGCCCGAGTCCGATTCCATAAAACTTACCCGCCATATTCCGCCTTTTCCAGCTAAAGATTACAGTTCAATCCTCATACGGGAAATATGCCGTTTCAATCCGGTAAAATCAACCTTGCAATCAGCGATCCGCCGAAAAAAAGCAAAATAATTTCTCCTCTTACGTTGCTTTATTGATAAATAACGTTATCTTATGGATAACAATAAAAACAATTTTCACAGCATATCGAGAATCAGGGAGAACAGCATCATGTCCAATCATCTGGTCTTTTCCGTCTGGCTGATCATGCTCGGGGCGGCCCTCCAATGGGGAAACATCTGGTGGACCTGCGGAGTGATCGCATGCGGCCTATTCACACTCCTCCTCCGGCGCCGCGGCAGAACCTCAAACACATTGCCGGAATACGCCGCTCAGATCCCCGAAGAGTTGTTTTCCGTCCCGCCCCTGATCGCCTCAGGGCCATTTCTGGAGCAGAATGAACTGGATGGACAACTGCAGCAGGCGGAAAACCGCCTCCGACACTGGGAAAGCCACTCCCGCAACTTTGCTTTTCTTATCGCGGTGTCGGGAATTGCGGCAGTCGCCGTAACCGCATGGCTGACCAGTTGCCGCCAATTATTCACGGCCCTGCTCCTCTGGGGAAGTCTGGAAAGCATTCTCCTGCTCTTCTGTCTTGGCGTGAAACGGTATCTCCGAAATCAGTTGAAACACCGGAGCATCGACCTGCAATCAACACGCGCCCAATGGCTGCTCAACCATCCCCGTCCGCCTCTTTGTCTTGACCGGCAGCAGGACCGCGACCACTTCTGCCGTTTCTACCCCGGCAAGGCCGAAGCACGCTGGGCCTGTATTCTGACCGAATTGGCCGGAATCGATTTTCTGGTTTATCCTCAGGATTCACTCCGGCTGGCCGCCGGGGGCGGTTATGCACAATTCCTGCAGCAGACGGCACGGCATGGCTTGAAAATCACCGGAACCACCTTTCATGAAGTCATTCGCAGTATTCTCGGCCAATCCCCTTCCGCCCTGCCGGAAGATCTCGCAGTCGCCGGAACAGCCTCCGCACCTCCCTTATCCACTTTTCTGGTTAAAGTCCGGAAAAATATGCTTCGCAAAAACTGGAAAAGCCTTTCCGAAGAGCTGCTGCTTCAGGAGATTCAGCAACGGCCGGAGATGTCGGTACGGCTGTTCTGCTCTTACTGGCCGACCCGGGAACAAGCCGTAATTGCACTGGCAATCCGGGAACTGGCGATTCAGAATATGGACCGCCCGGCAACAATGATGTGCTATCCCAACGATCCCGCACCATTGCTGCTTTACGTCGACCTCGACTCACTGGAGTCCGCTGAATTCATCCTCGGCATGGAGGAAAAGTTCCACATCAGAATCACCGATGCCGAGGCGGAAAATCTGCTTTCGGGCAGCTTTGCCGAGATTGTGGAGTATGTCCAGCGCAAACAGACCGAACCAATGGAAAAATCCTGAGATTCTTCCCGGCGTTATTTTACTTTTTCAACAGATACCAGTATTGTAATAATTGCAACACCAAGGAGAAAAGTCAATGGATATTCTGCCAAGGATCATCGGCTCGCAAAGCCGCGCGGAGATTCTGAGGCTGCTTTTCACGCCGGATGCTCCGACCTTTTATTTGCGCAAGCTGGCGCGTGAAGCGGGGCTGAGCGCCCCGGTCATCCATCGGGAGCTGCAGAGCCTGCTGGAACTGGAGCTGGTCCGCCAGAATTCCGACGGAAACCGGGTCAACTTTTCCGCCAATACCGGCCATTTGCTCTATCCCGTGCTGTGTGAGCTGGTCAGGCTGGCCGGACAGATCCCCAAAAGCGGTTCCGCCTAGAACAGCTCCTTCCGCCGTTTGCGCACTTCGGCCACGGCGATATCGGTGAGTTTCAGCAACGCGTTCTGCTGTTCCTCGCGCGACAGGGCGAGGAAACTTCCCATCACCCGGTTTTCCAGCGGAGTCAGGCTTTCAAAGGCGGTCGGAGCCGTTTCCGCCCCCGCCATCTCCTCCATCCACGCGATAACCTTCTTCTGCTCCGGTTCGGCGAGGACGTCGAATTCGTCCAGCAATACCTTCTGGTCGCTGAACATCTCCACCAGCTCGTGATGGCGGCGATAAGCGGGGCCGACGCGCGGCGGCGGCTCATGGGCCGGTTCAGGGCCGACCAGATAGGGCTTCAGCGCCGGGTAGATCTTGTCCCAGGTTTCCGCCCGCGCCCGGCGGGTCTTTTTGGAAATGAAGCGGCGCAGCAATTCGATGCGCACGCCGGTCACACGCGACAACTCATTCAAAGACAGAGCATTGGCGCAGCTCTCAAACGCATTGGCCACTTCATCGTTCAACTTCTGGATCGGGGCGGGCTCTTTGCGCCCGGTTTCTTTGGTCTGGTTCTCTTTCATCGTATCTAATCCAATTCGAATTGCTGATCGAGGGCGGCCGCCTTCTGCATCAGCTGTTTGAATTCCGGTTCGGTATAGTGGTAACGGGTGTGCAGATAGCTGACCACCCGGCGGCAGTTTTCCGGATTCTCAAGCTCCAGCGTCTCGACGGAACCGTCGACCAGAATCACGTTGACCGCATCGGCGTGATTGAACGGCCAGTCGATCACCAGCGGCAGCTTCGGATTCGATTTCCGGTTGAATCCGCCGAAATAAACATAGGAACAGTTGTCAAAGGTAAAACTTTCGGTATCAGCCGCCGCCTCATCCTCCGTCCCCGGACAGATCAGCGCGGAAGGCGCAATCAGCCCGGCTTCCAGCAGCGTTTTCAGCCCGGCAATCCCCTCCTCCGCCGGGAAACGGCCATCATGTTCCGCCGCATATTTCTCCAGTGCGTCCGCCAGCGGCTTGAGCTGAAGACGGCACTTCTGCTGTGCGGCCTTGTCATCAAGCATTTCCCGGTGCTCAGTCAAATAGGGCGAAACCAGTGTGATCAGCCCCACCGCCGGGATCAGCGCCTGCTCGGCGAACTCCACCTGATTCAGATCCCAGTTGCTGCGGCTCACCGTCAGCTTGCCGTCCGGCTCGTTGCGGAACACGGTCAGCTCCTGCTGGTCAAGCTCCGCCAATGCCGCCGCCGATTCGGCTCCGGTCAGGGAAGCAAGCTCATTCCGGAGCAGCGCGAGCCCGCCGCCGGAATACAGGAAGCCGCTGCCGCTTTCCGGCAGCCCTGCGGCCAATTTGCGGAATTCCGGCGTATCGGCAAGGCGCGGCGCGCTCTCATCCGCCAGATAGTCGAGCATATCCTGACTCGAATAGAGGTAGAGCCGGCCGTCGTCGAAATGCAACTCCGGGCGCCAACTGATGCCGAACCGGTTCAAAGGCCCGAAAACGACCCGGTTCTCCCCGCTCACGGTTCCCGGCACCAGCTGGGCGACTCCGGCCAGATAGCGGAAAAGCCGGCCGCCGGCATCGGGCAGCGTAACCAGCAGCCGTATGCCTTCGAGCGTATCGGCGGAAGCATCCCCGTCCGCGGTCACCAGAACGCTCCATTCACCGGAAATTCCGGCCAGCAGCGGCTCCAGCGGCGTTTTGAAGATGGAATCGGCCAGTTCGTCCCCCTGCCGGGAAGTCGTCTCAAGCTGCTTCAGCGCCCGGGCCAGCACCACCGGCTCCAGTGTCAGGTCGGCAGCGAACACGGTATCGGCCGGCAGCGCCCGGAACTCCTCCCGGAGCGGCCGGTTTCCGCTGCCGGTCAGCCCCCACAGAAATCCCTGCGGTTCACGCGGCAGCGCCAGGAACATACGGTTTTCAAAGAGACCGGACTCCCCTTCCAACGGTACGGAACTGGCGCCGCAGGCGGCAAGTTCGTCAACCCCGGCCAATTTCCAAGCCAGCGCAAACGCGGCGCTGAACTGCTGGAGTTCGCGCACGAACTCCGGCGGCAACTGGCTGTCCGGCGACGCCAGCGAAAGCTCCAGGCCGTGGAACAGCCGTTCCAGCGATGCGAACAGCCGCACCGGATTTGAAATCTTATAGTAAGTCCCCCCGACCTGAATGCGGCGGGCGGCCTGCTCATACGGCTTCGCCGCTTCCGATGTTGCGGAACTCCGGCACCCGCCGGCGAGCCACAGCATGGAACCGGCTGCGGCAACGGCTAAAATTCGAGTCAACATGGACTGCCCCCCGGATGATAGTGTGATTCAGTACAATATGCCACTGTATAAATATAAGTTGCAAACCGCTCCGCCGCAAATCCGCGGCTCTATTTTTTACCGATTTTATCCGGCTCGAAACATCCGAAATCGAGGAAATTGAGGATCAGCCGCTGCGCCTCCGGCTTGTTCATCATGAAAGCGTGCGCCGAATCGATCACGACCCGGTCGCACTCCGTGCCGAGCCGGGTGGAGCTTTCGCTGACCTTGCTGTCGCGGCTGCCGACGATGATGCCGATTTCAACGCCGCTCGGCACGGGCAGCCGGTGGACCGCCGCCTCCGGCGTATCGGCCAGATCCGGCAGCGAACGCACCAGCACCCGCGAAGGAGGGAAGTGCGACACCCACCAGCTCGCGACCTCCGAACCGTGGTGGGGCGGAGCCAGCATCACCACCCGGCCGATCCCGTCCAGACGCCCCTGCCGGGCCAGCCGGTCAAGCGCGACGCGGGTCAGCAGACCGCCCATGCTGTGTGTGACGATATCCAGCTTCGGGCAATCGAGCTTCATCAGGAAATCGGCCAGTTCGACGCCGTGCGCCTCCACCGGCTTGCGGGTGGTCTTGTAGTCGTAGACATAGACCTTCCGCCCCGCCCGGCGGAGCGCCGCCGCAAACGTCCGCATCACGATGCCCCGGTGAAGCAGGCCATGCACGATCACGACCGGCGGATGGTCGGAGGGTATCTCCGGCTCGTACACTTCAAACCGGCGCTGCCCGAGCGCATATTTCAGCAGTGATTCCAAATTTCAGCCTCCCCGGGATTGCATTTTCCTGTCTGATGTTTCAATAAAAAGATAACGCCGGACAGTGAAAATGCAAGTTTTCCGCTTGCATTTTCCGGCGGGAAACGGTATTTTATTGTATCTTTGCCACAGTCAACCAATTGAAGCATAGAATAGAGGTGCGACATGCCTATTTTCCGTTATCACTGCCCGAAGTGCGACGAAACCGTGGAGCTGCTGGTGCCGCGGTTCGACTCGGAGGCGGAATGCCCGAAGTGCGGTTCTCCCGAGCTCGAAAAGCTGCCGAGCGTTTTCGCGGCGGTGACCCAGACCGGCCCGGCCGGATGTCCGTCCCGGCGCGACTGCCCTTCCGCCGGAAGCCACCAGTGCGGCTGCGGCTGCGGCTGCCACGGCGGGCACTGATCCATGAATAAGCAACAGCTCACCGCCGCGCTGGAGTCGATCGGGATGCGCCCGGGGCGCGGCCTCGGCCAGAACTTCCTGCTCGACGGCAACCTTCTGGATTACATCGTGCGCCTCAGCGCGCCGCAGCCCGGCGAAACCGTGCTTGAAGTCGGTCCCGGCTTCGGGGCGCTGACCCGCAAGCTGCTCGCTTCGGGGGCCGATGTGTATGCGGTCGAATTCGACCACCGCATCGCGGAATATCTGCGTACCCATCTGGAGGCGAACAACTTCCACCTGACCGAAGCGGACGCCTGCCGGGTCAATTACCTGGAACTGCTGCCGCAGGGGCGCCCTTTCCGCGCGATCGCCAATTTGCCCTACTCGATCAGCACGATCTTCATCGCCCGGATGCTGGATCTCCCGGCGCCGCCGGAGGCGATGTTCTTCATGCTCCAGCGCGAGATGGGTGAACGGCTCGCCGCGCCGGTCGGAACCAAGGATTACGGCGCGCTTTCGGTCCGCACCCAGCTCCGCTACGAGGTGAAACTTGAAAAAATCGTGCCGCCGGAGGTGTTCTTCCCGCCGCCGGAGGTGGACTCCGCGATCGTCTCCTTCCGCCGCCACGAGCGTTATTCGGCGGACAAAGAGCTGTGCCGGCTGCTGCCGGGCGTGGTCAAAACCGTTTTTGCGCAGCGCCGCAAACAGCTCGGCAAGCTGCTGTCGAACAACTACGGCAAAGAGAAGGCGCTTCCGGCGCTGGAGGCGCTGAACATCCCGACCGAAACCCGGCCGGACAAGCTCTCCGTCGATCAGTACGCCCAATTGACCCGGCTGCTCTTCGACCTGCCCTGACCTTTTCCGTAAAACACTCCCGCCGTTTCCCGCAACCGATAACAAAGGGCGGAAACGGCGCGCGCCCTTTTTTATTCTCCAATGCTTTATGCCTGCCGTTTATGCCAAAATTTGTATTAATCCAAATTATTTCGTATCGTGTCTAAGCATTCATTAAAAGCATTTTCTCCATTATCTGTAAAAATTGATAATGTCCCAAATTTTGTGATGGGATGTGTTGTTTGACAAGGTTGCATCTGCCTTTTATTTTGAGTAACTCAAAATCTCAACATAAAGGGAAT
>NZ_QEKH01000045.1 GCF_003096415.1 Victivallis vadensis
GGCCGGACAAGTAAACATAATATAAAAGTTGTTGCCTGTAATGGCCTTTGAAAGAAACACAACCGACTTACGGCGGAGGTAAAAATGCGTAACAAGATAAAGGACAAGCAAATGCAGCGAGAAAAACATGCCCGGCACATTAACATACTGGGCATTATGCGCCGGAGTTTTACCCTTATTGAGCTGCTCGTTGTGATCGCTATTATTGCAATCCTGGCCTCCATGCTGCTGCCGGCTTTGAATCAGGCGCGGGAGAAGGCGCGGTCGGCGAGCTGTGTTTCCAACCTGAAACAGGTCGGAATGGCCCTGACATTTTACGCCGACAACAACAATGGGGCGGTGGTCAAATACCTGACAAGGGAAGGTATCGGAATCGACTGGGATTCCGCGCTGCTGGGCTGGAAGTATGCGGATTCCGGAAACGGAGAAAAGATCGACCTCGCTTACTACGGTTTTCCGGCACTGATCAGCGCCGAAAACGTGCTGACCCGCTGCCCGTCGTCGATGCCGGAAAATCCGCCGCGCAGCCGCCACGCCTACGGGATGCTGGAAGTGACCTACTGCGGCAACTGGGATGCGATCAAAGACCGGGTCGGCAATATCGACGGCAGAATCACCGGGAGTGAAAAATATATCCGCATCTACAATTTCAAACAGCCTTCGCAGACCTTTTTCATCGCCGACACCGGTTTCCACGTCACCGATGAGACACGGCGCGGCTACTGCGGCAAGTCCTTCAAACACACGGAATTGGAGGATAACTGCGCAATCATGCTCCGCCACGGCGGCAAAGGCAGCGCGCTGTTCGGCGACGGACATGTCGACTCAATGAACAAAGGGGAGTTCAACACCACACTGAACGAGGTGACCTATGTGCTGGACAGCAACGGAGGGCCGCTGTAAATGATTCAAAAACTGCTTGCCGCCTGTGTGATCGCCGCCGGATGGAGCGTGGCTGCGTATGAACTCGCTCCCGAAAAACTGCAATGGGAGCTGACGCCGCATTGCAGGATCATGGAGCGGGACGGACGCCGCATCCTGACCGTACAGGTGCCGGAGGGAGCCAACGATATCCGGGGACGCAACTGCGCATTCGCCAAGATCGACCTGACGCCGTTTCAGGAGGGGATCTTCGAGTGTTCGGTACTGTTCCGGGGCAAGGCGGTGAAGGCGGCGGACGAGTGGTTTCCGGGCGTGTCGTTTTCTTTCTATTTCAAGGATGAAGCCACTGGGCAGGAGGAGTGGCCGGGCATCGCCCGCGTGCTCGGCACATTCGGCTGGAAGAGCGGCGCATTCTCCGAGAACATCCCGAAAGGGGCGAAAACCGGCATCCTGCGGCTCGGAATCGAGAACGCCTCCGGCGAAGCGGAGTTCGACCTTTCCACCCTGAAAATCAGCACGCCGGACCCGCTGCTCAAAGAAAAAGGCGAGACGCTCTCGGCGGCGGACGCGGCGGAATTCGACCGGATGAAACGCCGGATCACCGATTCGCTGCTGTCGAAGCGCGCGGAAAATGAGAAGAGAATCCAAGCTGACCTCGCGCTGCTGCGCCCGGACGGCAGTTTCAGCGATGTCGATTACCGCGACACCAACCGCTCCGCGTGGAAAACCTCCCGGCATTTGAATTACACCATCGAACTGGCCCGCGCATGGGCGAAGCCCGGCCATCCCCGTTACCACGACCGGGAAGTCGGCGAAGCGGTTCGCAAAGCGGTCGGTTACTGGAGCCGGAACAAATTCCAGAACAGCAACTGGTGGTGGAACGACATGTTCGTACCGCAGAAGATGGGTGAAATCCTGCTGATGGCCGATCCGCTCTTCCCGGAGGGGCCGGAGCGCGAGGCCGCTCTGGACGTCTGCCGCCAGGCGATGCTGCTGCACCGTTACACCGGCAACAACCGGGTGTTCATCGCCGCGAATATCTTCTACCGGGCGCTGCTCGAACGCAACGAGCGAGCGCTTTCCGTTGCCGCCGGGGCGCTCTCCGAGGAGATCCGCATGGCGCCGGTCGAAAACAAGAGCGACTGGTCGTTCGGCGGCATCCGGGCGGACGGCTGCTACCACCAGCACGGGCCGCAGATCCAGTTCGGCAACTACGGCTGCGAATTTTTCAACAACATCGCCTACTGGGCGAATATCTGGCAGGGTACCCGCTGGGAGCTTGACGCTGCGCAATGGGAAGTGATGCGCCTGCTCGCGTTCGACGGCTTCCGCTGGGTGCTGTGGCGCGGCGAAATGGACCTGCTGGCCGGAGGGCGGCAGTTGGGGCGCGGCTTCGCCTCCTCGCGGGGCCGGAGTGTGCTGAATGCGCTTGAGGGGCTGAAAAAAGCCGATCCGGGCGATAAAGCCCCCTATGACGAGGTGCTGCAAAGCAACCGGAACGGTGAAAATGCGCTGGTCGGCACCCGCCACTTCTGGAACTCCGATTACACGGTGCACCGCCGCCCCGGCTGGTATGCGTCCGTGCGGATGAATTCAACCCGCGTCTGCCCGATCGAGGACAATGTGAACTGGGACAACGCACTGGGGCGCTATCTCTCCGACGGCGTCTGCCTGGTGATGCGCACCGGCGGCGAATACCGCGAAATCACCCCGTGCTGGGACTGGACCCGCCTGCCGGGCGGCACCCTGCCGAAAACCCCGGTTTACACGCAAAAGGAGAGCATCGCCGTGAACCTGAAATCCGGCGGCAGATATCCGCGCTGGACCCACAGTCGGAAGTGGCGTTATCTCGGCACCACCGATTTCACCGGCGCCGTCACCGACGGCAGGTGCGCCGCGGCAGTCTATACGATGAACATCGACGGCGTGAAAGCGAAAAAAGCCTACTTTTTCGACAGCGACTCGGTCCGGCAACTGGTCTGCGGCATCGATTCGACCAGTCCCTTTGAAGTCGCCACCACCGTAAACAGCTGCCTCCGCAACGGCGAAATCCGGCAGGGGCCGGGCTGGTTCTGGCACGACGGCATCGGCTACCGGAGCAGCGGCATGAAGCTGGCCACGGGGATGCGCGAAGGCGACTGGCGCTATCTGGAGGGCGGGCTTTCCGATCCGATGCCGGTCAGCAAGGAGCTCTTCACGCTGTCGATCGAACACGGCCTTGCACCGCGCGGCGCCTCCTGCGAATACACGATCCTGCCGGGGGCGACTCCCGAAGCGACCGCCGCGTGGCGGGGCGGCAAAACGCTCGCCAACACGCCGCAGCTTCAGGCGGTGGAGCTGCGGGACGGGCGGACCGGGGCGGTGTTTCACGCTCCGGGCAGGCTCGGCGCGTTCCAGACCGATTCGCCCGGCGTATTCCTGATCGGAAAAAAGGAGGTGTGGGCCGCCGATCCTGCCGCCCGGCTGAACCGGATGAAGCTGACGCTAGGCGGCGTCGCCAGGGAGGTTCCCCTGCCCGGCGGAGAACTGGCCGGACGCAGCGTCAGGGTGGAATTCTGAAATCGCGGCCGGCTCCATAATTTTTCCTGAAAAAAATCGGAAAAGCGGGTTGTGAAAACCGGGTTTTCGGGTTATAATACCGTTTATGAAAATCATGTTTCTTTCACGATAAGAGGACCCCCGAAAATGCCTTCCGATTTTGTACATCTGCATTTGCACACCCACTACAGCATGCTTGACGGCGCATGCACCGTCAAAGGGCTGCTTCAGCTCGCCCAGGAACACGAGATGAACGCGATGGCGATCACCGACCATGGCTATATGGGCGGGGTCGAGGAATTCCACCAGGTGCTCTCCGGCGCCGGGATCAACCCGATCATCGGCGTCGAAGCCTACGTCGCCCCCGGCGACATGCGCGATTTCGACTCGAACAAGCCTTTCAACCGCGGCGGTTTCCACCTGATCCTGCTCTGCGAGAACGAGGACGGGTATTCGAGTCTCTGCAAGATGATGTCCGCCGCCAACAAGGACGGGTTCCACTACAAGCCCCGGATCGACAAGGAGCTGATGCGTCAGTACCACAAGGGGCTGATCTGCACCAGCGCCTGCATCGGCGGCGAGATTTCGCAGTACTATCTGCAGGGCGACGTCAAACGCGCCGAACAGGCGCTCGGCGAATATCTCGACATCTTCGGCCGCGACAACTTCTTCATCGAGCTGATGGATCACGGCATGGAGGAGGAACGTAAATGCAACAAATTCCTGGTCGAACTCGCGAAGAAGAACGACCTGCGGCTGATCGCGACCAACGACGTGCACTATATGCGCAAGGAGGATGCCGAGGCGCATGAGATCATGCTCTGCATCCAGACCGGCGCACGGCTGGCGGAGAAGCACTTCCGCTTCCCGGCCCCCGAATTCTACTTCAAAAGCGAAGCGGAGATGAAGGAGCTGTTCCGGGAACTGCCGGAGTCGATCACCAACACCCGGCTGATCGCGGAGCGGTGCAGCATGAAGTTCCACTATGTGCCGGAGGTCAACCACTATCCGAAGTTCTACATGCCGGACGGCCGCCTCGCCGACCGCAACGACCTGCGCGAAGTCTGCTACGACAACATGGAGTACCGCTACGGCTTCGATCCGCGCAAGACTCCCGAACTCGACGACCGCCAGAAAAAGATCCTCGAACGCATGGAGTACGAACTCGGCGTGATCGAAAAAACCGGCTTCATCAGCTACTTCTTCGTGGTGTCGGACTTCATCCGCCACGCGAAGGGGCAGGATATCCCGGTGGGGCCGGGACGCGGTTCGGGCGCCGGTTCGCTGGTCGCCTACCTGACGCGGATCACCGACATCGACCCGCTGCGGTTCAACCTCTTCTTCGAGCGCTTCCTGAACCCGGAGCGCGTCAGCCCGCCGGACTTCGACGTGGACTTCTGCGAACGCCGCCGCGGCGAAGTGATCGACTATGTGCGCGGCCGCTACGGCTTCGACAGCGTCGCGCAGATCTGCACCTACGGCCAGCTCAAGGCGAAGGCGGTGGTCAAGGACGTCGCCCGCGTGCTCGGCTGCGACTTTGAATTCGGCAACCGCCTGTCGAAGATGATTCCGGAAGACCCCAAGATGACGCTGGACAAGGCCGTCGAGCAGAACAAGGAGCTCGCCGAGAAGATCGAAACCGACCCGATGATCGCAAAGGTGTGGAAATTCGCGAAGGTTCTGGAGGGGCTGAACCGCCAGACCGGCATCCACGCCGCGGGCGTGATCATCGGCGACCAGCGGCTGGACAACCTCGTGCCGCTGGCCCGGAGCGCTTCCGACAGCATGGTCGTGCCGTTCCCGGCGCATCCGTGCGAGGAACAGGGGCTGCTGAAGATGGACTTCCTCGGCCTCAAGACGCTGACCATCATCAAAGACGCGCTCGACATGATCAAAAAGGATTACGGGATCGTGATCGACACGATGAAAATCCCGCTGGACGACCCGAAAACCTTCGAGATGCTGCAGCGCGGCGACACGGTCGCGGTGTTCCAGCTGGAATCCGGCGGCATGCAGAACCTCTGCCGCTCGTTCGGCGTGGAAACGCTTGAACACATCATCGCGCTCCTGGCGATCTACCGCCCCGGCCCGATGCAGTTCATCCCGGACTTCATCCGCCGCAAGAAGGGCGAGGAAAAGATCATCTACGACCATCCGCTGATGGAGGACTGCCTGAAGGAAACCTACGGCATCATGCTCTATCAGGAGCAGATCATGCAGGTGGTGCAGGTGCTGGCCGGATTCACCCTCGGCGGCGCGGACATCCTGCGGCGCGCGATCGGCAAAAAGAAAGTCGACGTGCTGGCCAAGCAGAAGGAGAAGTTCTTCAAGGGCTGCAAGGAGACCAACAACATCGACGAAAAGCTGGCCGACCAGATCTGGGAGAAGATCAAATTGTTCGCCGGTTACGGCTTCAACAAGTCGCACTCGGCGGCATACGGCTTCGTCTGCTACCAGACGGCGTACCTCAAGGCGAACTACCCGGTGCAGTTCATGGCGGCGATCCTGAACGGCGAAATCGAGTCCGCCGAGCGCATCGCCTTCATGATCAACACCTGCAAGGAGATGGGGATCAACGTGCTGCCGCCGGACGTGAATTCGTCGGACATCCGTTTTTCGACCGACAACGGCAACATCCGTTTCGGACTCGGCGCGATCAAGGGCGTCGGCGAAGTCGCGGCAAGCCAGATCATCGAAAGCCGTCAGAAAGACGGCAAATTCGAAACCTTCCTCGATTTCTGCGAGCGCTGCGGCTCCAACGTGAACTCCCGGATGCTCGAACACCTGACCCGCGCCGGAGCGCTCGACGGCCTCGGGTTGCGCCGCAGCCAGATTCTGGCGATCGCGGAGCCGATGATGGCGTTCGCCGCCGGACGGGCCAGGGACCGCGCCGCCGGACAAGGCTCGCTGTTCGACCTGCTCGACGGCGGGGATGCTGACGACGCCTGTTCCGTGCCGATTCCGGACATCCCGGAATTCGACAAGGAAGACATCCTCAAAAGCGAAAAAGAGCTGCTCGGCTTCTACGTGACCGGCCATCCGCTCGACCCGTATGCGGAGCTGGTTCGGACCTATTCGACCGTGCCGATCCGTTCGCTGGAGGAACTGAACGACAACGCGCAGATCCGCATTGCGGGCATGGTCAACACCTTCACCCAGAAGTTAAGCAAGAACTCCGGCAAGCAGTTCGGCATCCTGCTGCTGGAGGATCTCGACGCCTCCTGCGAGTGCATGATCTACGAACGGGCGCTGAATGCGCTGACCGAAGCGAACGTCGATATGTCGCCCGGAACCCCGCTGCTGCTGGAAGCCACCGTCAGCAAGCGTGACGAACAGGAAAAACCGCGCGTGATCGTGGACAAGGTGACGCCGCTTGCGGAAGCCCCGGCCACCCTCACCGAAAAGCTGCATATCCATCTCTACGCCGATCAGGTAAAGAGTGAAACGCTGCGCGAGCTGGCCAAGGCGTGTTTTGAAATTCCCGGCGATACCCTGCTCGTGACCTGCGTGGTGGGCAAGGACGACTCTGTGACATTCATCGAAAGCCGCCGTCAGGAGATCACGGTCACGCACGAATTGCTGACCACGATCGACCGGCTGCTCGGTCCCGGCCACTACCGGTTGAAAGCGACGCCGTACAATCCGCGTCCGCGCCGGATGTGGAACCGCGACAAGGAAGCGGCTCCCGCCGGAGAAGAAAAGAAAGCGTAAAATCGGCAGCCCGGCAACTCCGACGCGCAGAGATGAATCTCTGCACGCCGGAACCGCGTGCGATTTTCAAATGCGCCCGGCGGGCAACAGCTTTCGGGTGCAACAGTCAGAAGCTGTCGGCTTCGCGCACCATGCGGCGGTACTTCGCAAAAATCGGAGCCTTCGCAATGAAGCCGTGGAAAATGCCGTCCGCATCGCAGACCGGCAGGTAATTCAGGTTGTATTTTTCGAAGTTGGCCATCGCCCAGCCGAGATCGTCGTCCGGCGAAACCATCCCGTGCGGCGGGTCCATCAGGTCGAACACCACCAGCAGCTCATACACTTTCGGATTGAGCATCACCGCCAGGATTTTCTCCAGGTGAACCACGCCGAGCAGCTTGCCGCTGTCATCCAGCACCGGAAAAATCTCCTCCGGCGTGCGCTCGACCAGTTCGATCACCTTCTTCAGCGGATCGCGCAGCTTCAGCACATGATAATTCCGCATCAGGTTCAGCCGCACCGGCAGCCGGCGCAACATCGTCAGGTCGCGGTCCTCGCTCAGGAGGTTGCTCTCCGCCAGCGCCTTGCGATAGATCGAATTGGGTTCGAAAAGCCGCGCGGTGAACCACGCCACCGAGGAGACGATCATCAGCGGCACCAGCAGGATATAACTCCCCGTCACCTCCGCGATCAGGAAGATGCCGGTCAGCGGAGCGCGCATCACCGCCGTGAAAACCCCGCACATGCCCACCGCGACGAAGTTGTACTCCTGAAGCTGGATCAGCCCGGTCAGGTTCACAACCCGGGCGAACACGAATCCGGCAAACGCGCCGATGAACATCGACGGCGCGAAGATGCCGCCGTCGCCGCCGGCGTCCACCGTCAGCACCGAAACCACCACCTTGAGCAGCAGCACCACGACCAGCAGCAAAACCAGAATACCGGTTTCCGACGGAATCCAGTGCAGCAGCGGCGAGGACGCGACCAGCCCGGCGGTATCCCCGGCGAACAGTTTCTCGATATACAAATACCCCTGCCCGCGCATCATCGGGAACAAGAGCAGCAGCACGCACAACACGCTTCCGCCGACAAACAGCCGCTGCCAGGCGTTGCGGAACTTGTGTTTCAGCCAGTCGCCGGTGAAATAGGCGGTCTTGATCACATACACGCCGACCAGAGCGCAGAAGATGCCGCAGAGGAAATAACAGGGGACCGCATTCGCCTGCCACGGCGCGTTGATCGCCAGAATGAACTGGGTGTCGCCCATGATCTGCCTCGAAACCACCGCCGCGACCGCGCTCGACATCATCATCGGCACCAGCGCGGAGACGCTGAATTCGGGCAGAAGCACTTCGGCCGCGAACAGCACGCCCGCGATGGGGCTGTCGAAGATCGCGGAGATCGCCGCCGCCGAACCGCACCCCAGCAGCAGCGAACGGTGCCGCCGGTCGATATGCAGGAAACTGGCGCTGTTCGCGCCGATCGCCGCGCCGGTCAGCACGCTCGGCGCCTCCAGACCGGCCGAACCGCCGAAGCCGACCGAAATCGCGCTCGACAGCATGTGGTTGATCATTTCGACGGCGGGAATATTGGTCCGTTTCCGGTTCAGCGCGAGAATCAGCGGGCTGAGGCTTTTCGCATAGCGCGGCCCGCCGAGGAACCGCTGGACCACGAAAGAGCCGAGCAATCCCAGCATCGGCAGGATGAAGAGCACGGCGAACCATGCGTATTCATGGACCTGTTTCGGCGCCTGTGTGAGCCATATTCCGAACAACTCCAGCTTCACCACCAGCGTGTGAAGCAGCGCCGCCGCGACCGCGGCCACGCCGCCGATGCAGATCGCCAGCACGACGATCAGGCTGCGTTCTCCCCAGCGAGTCTGCCAGAAGCGCACCGCCCGCAGAATGCCCCGGCGGTGAATCCGCAGAAATATTCTTTTCCACCGTAAGGCAACCACGACTCCGATCCCTGCTTTTCAATCCGTAATTTTCACTCTCTTTACTATACCATGAAATCGCCGCCAATACCACCCATTGCAAAGAAAATTGCGCCAAATCGGAAATATCCGCCCGCTTTCTGCTCCCTCTCCGAACAACCGCCCTTCCCCCGCCGGCTTGACAATCCCGCCGAACGGTGGTATACTTGGCTGCGTCACATCTGAAACAAGAGGATTCATGAGCGAAAACAGTCTGCTGTTCTCCTATGCCGGGCACTACTGCGGCAGTACTCCCGTGCCCCGTCACTCCCACCGGGGCACGGAGCTGGTGCTGGTCATCGCCGGAAGCTGCGTGACCGAATTCGACGGCGGCGTTTCGCTGGCGGCCCGGCCGGGCACCGTGTACATCACGCCGCCGGAACTCGCCCATACCCAGAACAACACTCCCGACTGCGAGACGCTGTATGCGGTCATGGAGCTTTCCGGCCCCGGCTTCGACAACCGGCTGCGGAGCATCGAAACCGGCGACGACCCGGTGCTGCGCCAGTGGTTCGCCCAATTGCAGCTGCTGAACCGGGATTACCTGCTCGATCAGGCTTCGGCTCTGCTGCTGGCGGTCTGGGCCAGACTGCGCCACTTCGAGGCCCGCAGCGACCGGGCCCGCACTCTTCATCCCGGTTTGCAGACTGCGGTGGATTACATCGAGCGGCACTATATGGACGACTTTTCCATCTCCGAACTGGCCGCCCGCTCCGGGGTCAGCCAGAGCCATCTGAACGCCCTGTTCCGCCGCGCGTTCGGCACGGGGGCGCAGAGCTACCTGACCGCCGCCCGGATGCGCTGCGCCCGGCGGCTGCTGCTGAACCCCTACTACAACATCGCCGACGTCGCGCAGCACGCCGGTTTCCGCGAAGCGAACTACTTCACCCGCCTTTTCCGGCGGTTCCACGGCGTGACGCCCGGCGAATACCGCCGCAATCCCTCCGCCTCCGCCGACCGGGCCAGAATGGAGCCGCAGCTCAACGCGGCAGCAGTTTCAGGAACCCCATCCGCCCCGGCGAACGGTGGGGGCGGCCGAACACCGTCGGCGACCAGCTGACCGCGGCCGACCGGTTTTCACCCGAACAATCCAGCCGCACGAAATTCGCGCGCAGCGTCATGCCCGGCGCGAACTGCCGCCTGCCGCTCCGGCGCAGCAGCTCCGGCGCGGGAATCGCCAGCTCGGTGAACCAGCCGGAGCCGTCCGCCAGTTTTCCGCCGGCGAACCGGAGTCCCCGGATGTCGCAGCAGATATCGTCCCAGATATTGTTCCAGTCCGTCAGATAGCCGTCCTCGTCGGGAACGTTGTTGAAGCCGGTGAACAGATAGTTCACATCCCGCGCCAGTCCGGCGGCGTTCTGCTGGATTTCAAAGAACTGCCGGTGATCGCCGGTGCCGTCGATGAAGGTCTCCGCCACGTCTCCCGCGTGCAGCGCGTCGTCATGCTTCTCCCCGGCGGTCACGATCCGGTCGTCTTTACACAGGAAAGCGATGTAGATGAATGTTTCATCATAAGCCAGCAGAACCGTCGTCGGCCGCGTCGCCCAGTAATCCCCGAACCGCTGATTCAGCGGCTCGGCGGCAAGTACGATCCGCGCGGCGTTTTTCCAACCCGGATCGCCCGGCTTCCCGTCGATTGCGATCTTCCCCTGCCGGAACGGCACCTCCGCCGACGGCACCGCCGGAGCGGCCCAGCCGGCCGCCGCCAGCAACAGCCCGGTAAAAATTCCCGCCAGGCGCATATTCCCCCCTCCCGGTTTACAGTGCATTTTCCGGCCTCAGGCACTGTTGCGTGAAGGAGTTCACCAGTTCGATCGAACTGACGATCCGGCGCGCGTATTCCGCGGAGATGGAACGCCGTTCCCGGATCGCCCGCCGGAATACGCCCCACTGGTAGGCCCCGGAATGTTCCGCCGTGTCGATCTCCGCTTCGCGCAGGATGCGCTCTTTGCCGCCCCCCTTCCCCATCAAGGTCAGCCGGCAGACGCCCTCCGGGTCGTGCGACAGCGCGCGCCACACCGTGCCGCGTTCATAATTGATCAGCAGCCGGTTCGCATAGGGCTTGCCGTCGTCGACCCGGAACGAAGCCGCCACGCAGCCCAGCGCGCCGTTTGCGAACGAGATGCCGAGCATCGCGTTATCGGCGGTCGGTCTTCCGGTCGCAATCCGGCTCTGCATGATACGGCAATCGACCGGTTCGCCGCACAGCTCCACCAGATCGTTGATACCGTAGATGCCCAGCCGGAACAGCGGCGCGGCGGGACAGCGGGCCGGATCGTCCATCCAGCTGCCGTCGGCCTTTTCGTGATAGCAGGCGTGAGTCTCCCAGAAGGCGCTGACCGGTTCGCCGAGGTCGAACTCCCGGCGCCACTCCATGATCAGGCGCTGGTCGGGAGCCGGTTCGGGGCCTGGAGAGTTCAGGTGAAGCACCAGCTTCCGGCTCCGGGCCAGCTCCAGAACCTCCGCCGCGGCTTCCGGGTCGTCCTCGAAGGGCTTGGTCGTCATCACCGCCTTGCCGGCGCGCAGGATCGCGCCGATCAGCTCCGCCCGGCGGTGCGGCGGCGTATAAAGTCCGACAGCTTCAACGCTCTCATCCGCCAGAATCTCGTCGAGATCGCGGTAGACCCGCGCCCCCGATTCCGCCGCGCACCCCGCGCTCCGTTCCGGGTCGGGATCGCAGATTCCGGCCAATTCGATATCGGCGGAACCGCGCGGCCCCCGCAGTTCATTCACAATATGCCAGCCGAATCCCAGGCCGGCCACCGCAAGTCTGATACGTGTATCCTTCATGATAACCACCGGATGTTGTTCTTTCAATGCCCTATCGATAATTATGACACAAGATACGGAAAAAAGCAAACAGTTATTGTAAAAATATTTAAAAAATCGGATATTCAAACTCAAAAATATCAAAACAATTGTTTGATTCACACTTGCAATCCTCCGAAAACCGGTTATATTGGGGACAGTGGGATTGCGTATTCGGCGCTTCAGGCCGGTTCAACAAGAACAGAAAGTGGAATAAAATGAAAAATCTCGTGTTTGCCCTCTCGCTGTTGCTGACACTCCCCGCCCTCGCCCGCGACTACTTCAAAGTCGACTTCAACGACGCGAAGCCGGAGGAGAAACCGGCGGTACAGCCTTACAACCGCAACACCGGCTCCACCGCGCCGACCAAGCTCTCCGAGCTGGAGCCGGGGCTGGTCAAAGTGATCGAAAAGACCGCGACCCTGACCGAGCGCCCGCTGCTCTTCAACCTCGGCCTCAGCAGCTCCCCCGCCACGGAGCTGGTGTTCGACGGCGGCAACAATCTGGTGACCTCCGGGACCGTATTGATCGACTTCGACGTGGAACCGGTCAGCTACAAGCCGACTTCGGACGGCAGAATCGAAACCGCGTTCAGCATCCGCGTGACCGGCAACAGCGGCATCGACATCGCCTCGATCGTATTCGCCGCGACGAAACCGGATTCGGGCGCGATGGCGCTGTTTCCGATCGGCGGCCCCAAGGTGGACCTCGGCAGCTATGAACTCGGCAAGCTCTACAAATTCGCGCTGGCGCTGGATCTCACCGCCGGCGAACTCACGGTCGGCATCAACGGCGAAATCAGGGCGGACAAGGTGAAAATCAACGCCGCCAACGCCTACCGGCTGCTCCGGTTCCGCTCCGGGCAGGCGCTCGGCGGGCGCGACGGCGCATTGACCGTGGCGCTGGACAACATCCACATCTACGACCGGCAGTAACTCCCAGGAAAGCGAAACTATGAAACCCGGAAAATCTCTTCTCCTCCTGTGCGCCGCGCTGCTGACCGGCACAGTATGCGCCGCCGCCGACGCCCCGGCGAAAAAGATCGTCGTCGCCTGCTGCGGCGACAGCATCACCCAGGGAGTCGGCGTGGCCGACCCGGCCCGTGAAAGCTACCCCGCCGTGCTGCAGAAACTGCTCGGCGACAACTACACGGTGCTGAATTTCGGCGTCGGCGGCCGCGCCCTGCTGCGCAAGAAAGACCCGTATTCCATCGGGAACGGGCTTAATTCCAAGCCCGACATCGTGATCATGGCGCTCGGCACCAATGATGCGCGCGAGGAAAACTGGAAACAGTTCGGCCATGAATTCGTCGGCGACTACAAGAACCTGATCAACCAGTTCCGCACCCGGCTGAGCCGGGAACCGGAAATTTTCGTGGCGGTGCCGCCGCCGATTTTCGCCGACCGCTGGCAGCTCCGGAATGTGATCCTCAATGAAAAGATCATCCCCGCGATCCGGCAGGTCGCGAAAGAGACCGGCGTGACGCTGATCGACTTCAATACGCCGATGCTCGGTCTGCGCAAGGACTTTCCGGACGGCGTACACCCCAATGCTTCGGCCGCCGCCAAACTCGCCGAAGCTGCCGCCAAGGCGATCCGCGAATCGCAGGCGGCCAAACGGAAGCATTAAACCTGTCAGGAGATTTCCATGAGCAAACGTGTCGATGCCCTGAAAGAAAAACTGCGGCAACGCATCGTATCGGGAGCCGCCGGTTACCGGGAAGGACTCCCCAGCCTGCGCGAACTGATGCAGCTTTTCGGGGAGTCGCACCACGTGGTCAACTCCGCCCTCAAGGCGCTGGAACGCGAAGGGATTCTGCTCTGCCAGCCCTACAAAGGCTTTCAGGTCGCCCGGCCCTATGCGGCTCCGGCCCCGGTCCGGTCCGCCGCGGAGCTGAATGTGATCATTCTGGAAGAAAATATCTGGCAGATTGATTTCTGGTGCTGGGTGGTCAAGCAGTTTGAGCTGCATCACGGCGACTGCCGCCTCTCGCCGCGCTTCCTGACCGATGAAGCCGCCGTAATCGAATTCCTGGGCCGGCGTCCGCCGGACGAACCGGCGGTCGTGGTCCACGCCACCGACGCGATCGTCAATGCCGGGCCGACCATCCCGCGCCCGGAAATCGCCCGCCAGCTCGGGCATCCGCTGCCGCTGGCGGAGCTGCTGCCGGGGCTGCTGGACCCGCTGCACGCTTTCAGCATCCCCTACCAGATTCAGCCGCCGCTGCTCTATTACTCCCGCGAAAAAGAGATCTCCGGCTACGACTGGCGGGCGGGTTATCCCGCCTTCCTCGACTGGCTGGAGCACAACTGCGCGCCGGGGCGTTTCGCCCCGCTGAACATTCCGCTGGTGATGGGGGCGCTGGGCATGGAAGGGCTGATCCTCCACACCCGGCCGGAAATCCGCGCCAAGCTCGAATTCCTGCAGAACATCTTCGAACGTTTCCGGGACAACCGCTTCTTCAATCTGCACCTCCCCTCCGGCCGTTTCGCCGACCTGAAGCAGCTGGCGGCAGGCGGTTTGGACTACACGCTGCGCGGTTCGTTCTGCGCCGGCGCCGCCGGGCTGCCGGAAAGCGCCGGGCGCATCGGTCTGGTGCCTCCTCCGGTCCAGCCGGACGGACGGCTGATCCAGCCGGTTCCGTATGCGGTGATCGCGGGCAACCGCTGCACTTCGGCGGCGGCCCGTTTCGTGGAATTTCTGCTCTCCGACGAGGTGCAGCGCACCATGATGCAGCGTTGCCTGGGGCTCTCCCCGCTGGACCGCATCCTGCGGGCCGCCGAAGCCGAACCGGCCGGGTATCCCTTCGACATCGCCCCGGTGATCCGCTACGTCCGGCAGGAGTATCCCAAATCGCTCCCCGGCCAGATTTACCAGCCGGAATCCGACTACGATTTCCTGATCGAAACCCTGACCGACCGCATGGTCCTGCCGCTGTTGACCGGCGCCGCGGACCGTCGGAACAGCAAGCGGATGATCGACGAACTCGAAGAACTTTTCCTCGCCCGCGCCGCGCAGCTCCGTCCCGAGCTGAACCGGAACCGCCTCCGCAGCCAGCTCCTGACCGGAGCCTGATTCCGGGCCGGGAGCGCGAAAATCCATCTCCGCTTTCAAGTCGCACGTCAGTTTTATACTCGGCTTTGCATGACGTTAGAAACAGGCAAGCTGCCCGGAGGGTAGTGAGCACGGGATTGGCGGCCTGCGGATGGCTCCGGGGGACGTCGCGCACGTCCCCCGGACCCCCTCGCCGGTGGCGGAGGCCGGTCTGGTTGCGGAGCACTTCCGCTCGCGGGCGCGGCTTCGCCGCTTACTTGTCCGCCTGCGGCGGCCAACCCTTCATCGCCCGCGTTGCGGGCTACGCCAGGGGGGCTTCGCTCACTACGTTCGGCTTCGTCACTACCGTTCCTCGTTACTTGCCAAGGGCAAGTAATTCCCTCACATTCGTTCGCGGCGCTGACCGCGCTTGTTGTGCGCCGCGAAAGTGGTTACGGAGACCAACCTTTGCTTGCCTGTGTCAGACGCCGCACTCCCCCCCCGGAGGGGCATTGGCGTGCGCACCCGGCAGCGGCACCTTGCCGTGCCGTTTACGGCAGGCGGCGGAGCGCCTCCGCCGCGGCGGGCCATTCATTCTCCGGCAGCGAAACAGCGGCGACATGGCGGCCCCTCGTCACATAAGCCACCTTTCCGTAGGAACGGTCGAACGCCTCGTCGGTCGGCTGGTCGAACACCACCGCGTCAAGTCCACCCATTTTTCCGGCCTTCGCGCCGCGCCGCTTCATCAGCGCCTCCTTCACCCGCTTCGCCGCCTCCGGCGTTTCAAATTCCGCCAGTGTCACCGCGTTGCCGTAGGCGAGCCGGTGCAGCCCGTTGACCCATGCGGCGGGCGAAACATCGTTGTACACGCCGTCAGCCAGATATTTGATCCGCCACAGCTGTTTCGGTTCCGCACCGCCCCACTCCAGCCACGCGCGGTATTCGACGCCGTCGGGCTGGGTGTATCCGGCCAGCGTCAGCGGGCCGATCCGGTCGGGAAAGGCCGGCGGCGGAACCGGAGAGGGCAGATAGTCCAGCAGCGAAGTTTCCGGCCGCTCCGGCGTTCCAACCGCGACAACTCCGTTGAGCAGTCCCTCCCGGAACGCGTTCAGCGCCGCGAGCACCCCGGCGTCGGAAGTGCCGGAAATCTTGACCACCACGGTCGTAAACGGATTGTTCTTCACCTTTTCCGAGTACAGGAACGGATTCCAGTCGCACTCCACATAGCCGATGTCGCCGCGCATCCGGCCGTAGCCGAGCCGGTAGAACTCCCGGTCGGCCGGCTCGACCTTCGCCTGATGCCCCCGGACCTTCGCCTGAAGCGGGTCCCGGTCGGGGCGGCCGATCACCACGAGGTGGTTGAACGCCGCCCGGTTGAACGCACTGTCCGGCAGCAGCGACACGCTTTCGGCCGCCTCCGCCTTTTCCCCGGCTCCGCAGGCGGCCAGCGCCGCGAGGGGGCGGGCGTTTTCCAACTTCAGCAGTTCCCGCGCGGCGGAAGCAACTTCCGGCGGCAGCGACGGATCGGTGCAGATCAGGATGTTCGGCTTCTCCGCCGCCACGGCCAGCAGGCCGCAGCAGAGGGCCGTCAGGATTGCAGAATATTTCATCATGGTTTACTCCTCCGGGATCATCATTATCATGCGGCCGTCCGAACCGGAGACCGGCAGCTCGAAAGCATAGACGCCGTTCCGGTCCGGCTTCGCGTCGAGCCGGACGTTGCGGTCAAGGTCGATCACCGCGAGCTTCCTGCCCTGCAATGCCGGGTCGAAACTCTCCGGCACCACTTGCACCGTCTCCATCGATGCGGCGTCCGCCTGACTGCCCAGCCCGAGGAAGAGAGCGCCGTTGTTCAGGAACGGCGTAACCGCGAGGCGCGAAGCCGTCTGAATCCGGCCTCCGACCAGCTCCATGATCCGGTCGACCAGCTTGCCGACCTTCTCACCCGGCAGCTGCGTGCCGTTCAGCGGGCACCAGATCACCGGAGCGCCCGACGCGGTGCGGCGGACATACAGTTCGATGCCGTCCACATTGGTGCGCGCCGCCCCCTCCGTCCAGAATTTCCGGGCGGCGGCGGAGGCGTCATCCCCGCCGAAGCCGATCACCGGCGCGCCGCCATCGGCCAGCCGCCGCACATTGGCCAGCTCCGCTTCCGGCCAGTCGGTCGCGTCGAGCAGCACCAGCGGATTTTTACCCTCCCACTTCGCCAGCGCGTGGCCGGAGGTCACGAAGCCGACCGGCAGGCCGTTCTTCACCAGCGGTTCGTAGAGCTTGCCCATGCGGTGCTCCAACTGGTCCTCGTTGTTGCCCGAAGTGTAGATTCCGAAGCCCATGCGGCGGCCCGATCTGCCGATCCGCTTTTCGGTCGCGCCCCACGACACCGCGAAGCCGTATCCGGCCGCCTTTTCGGGGCGGATCAGCCGCGTGAAGTTGAAAACGCGCGTATACTCTTTGATCTCATGCGCATAGAATCTGGTCGAAATCCCGCCCTGCAGGCTGTAGCCATACACATGGTAGGGCAGGAACCTCCCCTCCGAATCGACCCGGCCCGTGAAGTAGGTGTTGTACCACTGCCGCCGGGCGGGTTCGACCGAACTGTTGTTGGAGAACCAGGTCGCATTCGACTCCGAATTCACCCATCCCCACTGTTTGTACAGCCCGCTGCGCAGATTCGGGTTGGCCGCGACGATCGCGAAGCGCGTGCCGAGGCTCCAGTAGAGGTCCTGATTGCGCAGCTCCCAGAAGAGGTCGGTGCCGACGCCGAGATGGGTTTCGCCCAGCAGGTCGCCCAGCTCGCCGCCGGCCAGCGGAAAGCTGCCGTGGGTTTCCATCGAGAAACTGATTCCGGCGTCCTCGAACTTCTTCTTGGTTGCGAGGGTCTTTTCCGCGTACTCCCGCATCAGGAACTCCTGCCAGTCGCGGAAATACCGGGTGCAGATCTCCTCGGAGATCGCGCGGCGGGTTTTCCCCTTCAGCCCCTCGCCGCCGGTCTTTTTCAGGTGGCGGTCGAAACGGTCGAAGGTGTCCCAGCCGAAGCTGTTGTTGACCGGGATGCCGTTCCAGCGGTCGGAAGTGCCGACGTGGATCGACTTCTGTCCCTTGCGCCGCCCCTCGGTCATTTCGCGGAACATGCAGTCGAGGGTCAGGTCCCAGCCGTAGGAGCCGTCCGGCAGGCTGCGCCACGGGTTGGTGTAGTGGCTGTTGCGGGTGTCGGTGGTCAGCATCCGTTCGGGAGCGTCGATATTGTTCGGGCCGGTCTCCATCAGGCCGTGAACCAGCGCCCAGATCTTATCGTGCGGGCCGCCCCAGCCGCGGGTATGGTCGAACATCCCGAGCCCGAACGAGTTGTAATTGTACCAGCCGGGCGTGCACAGCAGTCCGGGCTGGTAGTCCGCAAAAGTGCTTTTGTCAATGATCTCCGCGCCCCCCTCCGGGCGGAACAGCGCATCGTACTGCCCTCTTGCCGCCGTCTTTCCGCCGGCGGAAAGCACGATGTCGTACCGCACCGGGCCGAATGCGGAGCGCCCCGGCAGCTCGAAGTCGAACGCCTGTTCCGAATACGGCGCCAGTTTTACCGGCTGTGATGCGACTTCGGTGACTTTCCCGCTCACCAGATCGGAGGCGGTGACCGTCAGCGTGCCGGAAAACTCCTCTATCGGCATCCCGGCGGGCCAGCCGAACACCTCCAATTCCTTCATCGAGGAGTTGGTCGGATTGATCTGCACATTCTGCCGCAATTTGGGATCGAGCCTGTCGATGCTCATGGTCAGCTCCCGCACCGTTTCGGGCGCAAAGGCGCTCCGCCAGTGCCGGTAGATGTCGCTGCCGTTGGCGACGTACTCCGCGGGGGAAGCGATCACAAATGTTCTCCCGCCGCTTCCAAGCGTGAAATATTTCGGGTTCAGCCGCTCCTCAAAGCGGTACGGCCCGTACCCCTCGATCCCGGCCCCGGCGACGGTCACCGCGAACGGCCATGTCAGCTTCAGCTTCTGGGTCGCGGCGGGTTTCCCGGCCCATGCCCCCTGCATTTCACCGTTGCGGCGGACGTTGCCCCGCGACAGTGAGCGGTCGTTCAGCCCCGGCGCGGTCGGATTCTCCGGCCACTGCAGGTCGGAGACCTCCGCCAGCGGCGCGAGATTCTCATAACCGTTGCCGACCCGCACCGTGATTTTCGGGGAACTTCCCGCCGGCCACACGTAACGCCCGGCGGTGTTGCCGTCGTAATCCCCGTCCGAAACCACTTCGTGACGGCTGCCGGAATCCCGTTCGATCACCTGCAGCGCCAGCGGGGAGGCGGTCAGGATTTTCCGCTCGGTCTCCCGCACGACTTCAGAACGGTCGGGAGTCAGGATGCCGACGCGGAGCCGCCGCCACGGCGGCGCACTGCCGCTCTCCGTCACGCGCGAATCGCCTTTGAAAGCGCCCCGTTCGGCCAGCCGGATCACACGGCTTTCGCCGGGCTTCAGCGCAATCGCGCCGGAAGCGGCGTTCAATATCCCGTACTCCCAGTTGTAGAGCTGGAAGGAGAGCACCGCGTCAACCGTTTCCGTACCCGGATTCTTCACCGTGACCGCCGGCACCTCCGGCTGGAACTCCGGCACCTCCAACTGCAGCGCCGCCGCGTTGCCGCGCGCCTTCGGCTGCGCCAGAGGCGCAGCCGCCTCTTTCAGCAGTCGCCTCATCAGCGCCGGGTAGCCGGGCGACTTCGCCAGCACCGGGTCGAACAGGTCGCCGCCGCACACATAGACCCGCGCCGCGCCGACCCGCGCCGAAATCAGCGCCGGAACTCCGGCATCGGTGGTCAGCAGCACCCGGAAGTCGGTGATGTTCAGCGGCTTCAAATATCCGGGCGTCAGGTAGCGCATCAGGCTGTTCTCGATCGGCGCACCCGGCACATGCAGATCGGCGATATTGGAGATCGCCAGAGGCGGCAGCTTCTCATAGCCGCTGCCGGGAAAACCGACCAGCTTCTTCCCGCCCCGGCGCAGCGTATGGGATTTCACCGACCACGGCGTGACCGGCAGGAACTCCGCCATATCCCGATGCACCGGCGCGAGGTCGCGGAAACCGACAAACACCGTTTTCCCGGCGCGGACCGCATCCACATACCGTTTCGCATTCGCCGCATGGTCGAAGCGGCCGGACATGAACTGCACCGGGGCGTCGGTATTGCCCGGCCCCGCCTTTTCCGGCTTCAGCCCGGCCGAACCGAACAACCGCGCCAGCTCCGGCGGAGCTTCGCACCACAGGAACGCCGCGGGTTTCACCCCGCCTGCGGCGGAGAGCTCCGCCGCGGCCAGCAGCGCCGGCCATAGAGGAATCTTTTTCATCGGCACATCCTATTTTTCAAATGCAAATTCGATTTCGTTGGTATAGCTGGTCTTCCAATCCGGGTGGAAGGTGCTGCCGCCCTTGCGAGTCGCCGCCCGGTCCCGGCCGAACTCCATCGACGGCCCGCCGTTGTCGTTGACCCGGAACGAGAACTTGACCGGTTTGCCCGCCTTCATCAACACTTTCACGTGCGGAATCTCGCTCCACGGAATCGCCGCCTCGATGATCCGGGTGCTGCCGTCGTGGCGGAACGCCAGTTTGCCGTCCTTCACCGCACCCTCCCACTTCGCCTTCGGCTGGCGCGGGTAGAAGTGCTTGCGGAACGCCCCCGGCACCTCCATGCGCCAGATTTCGGTGCCGCCGCCGTAGGCCGGGGCGACCTTGTTCAGCGCAAATTCATAGTCGGTCGAACGGTAGTTCACGAATCCGGGCATCCGGCCCGGCTGGTTCGCGACCGTGACCGGGTCCTGCTCCAGCGGGATCGCATTAAAGGCGATCTGTAAATTGTCGAATGCGGGCGACTGCCCGTCCGGCAGCACCGGCCGTTTGCGGTAGCTGTAACGGCGCACTCCCTCCGGCCACTTCAGCGTCTCTTTCACATCGTCGGTGCGGAACACGGCGGCGACGCCCCTCGGCAGCTTTTCATACTTCAATCCGGGCAGGAGCACGCCTTCGGAGCCGAACCGCCCCTGCCAGAGGCCGGGCTTCGACTCGTCCATGCCGACGTAGCGGGCGAAGCCGCCTCCGGAGAGCCGGAACTTCGCGCCGGGCGTCCCGGCGTCGAAGAACACCCCCGCCAGCCGTCCCGACTCCTTGTGCCAGGTGCGCGGATTCACCAGTTCGACCGCGACTTTCCCGGCCATCTCGTAGGTGGCGAACACGCCGCCGTCCACCTCGAAGAACTGGCGGTGGCCGGTCAGTTCACGGCCGTCCGCGCCGCGCACGTACAGATGCGCCAGCCGGTTCGACCGGAAGTTGTCCCACGGCAGATAGAAGGTCACTTTCGTCAGCCGGTCTTCCGGCAGCGACAGGTCGAGCCGGAGCCGGTCGATTCCGGGCCGGATGCACTCCGGGGCGCGCACGCCTTTTTTGTCCGGCCGCTCCACGCCGCAGCGCGCGGCGCTCTCCGGCGTTTCGGATTCGACCGCGTAGATGAAAGTCTTGCCCGGGTCGTACTTGTAGGAGGTCTCCGGGTAGAAGAACTCGTCGTCGTCGCGGGTCTCGAAGCGCAGCGTACCGGGGTCCGGCGTGGAATCCGCCACTTTCGCGGCCACGTAGAAGTAATCCCTGTCATAGGCGGTGTAGACCGCCGCAACTCCGGCGGACTTGCCCGCGTCGAACTTCTCAAACGGCAGCCACGCCTTTTCCATCACGCTCAAGGCGGCGTTGGGATCGGCGGAGACGACCAGCGGCAGCACGCCTTTCCAGTCGTCCAGCGAACCGTCGACCTTGACCGTCCGCTTCGCGATCCGGTTCACATGCATCGTGTCGCGCACCTCGGCAAAGCCGTCCCGGCCCGCGTCGAACACCAGTTCCAGCGGGTAGCTGTTGTCCGCCGCCGGGGCGCCCTCAAGCACTTCCAGTTCAATTTCGCGGGTCTCGAAGGGAGCCAGCGCCAGTTGTTCCGGGAATTTCATTTTCAGCTCGCCGACCTTGCCGGAAAGTCTGCCCGACAGCGGCCGGTTGGTCACGTTGTGCACGGTCACGCGCAGCTTCGCGCCGGGCGCGACCGGCTCCAGAAAGTCGCGCGGAACCAGCTCCGCCGCCACCAGGCCGGAGAGCTTCGACTGCTTCAGCGCCGCGAGCAGCGATGCGAAACCGCCGGGCGCGGTCGAGCGCAGATAGTGGCCGCGCTGGTCCAGCGGCAGCACATAAGCGCCTTTTTCCGGCTCGATCCGGTTGCCGTACATATCGAACAGCGCGAACCTGCCGTCGGCGGCCAGTTCCAGCGTCACGCCGCGGAACGGCCACGGCGCGGCGAGCAGCTCCTTCGCCTGCGCAACGAAGTTGGCGTCATTGATCTTCCGGTCCGGGAAGCGGGCGGCAAGGTCGTCCCGAAGCCGCGTCCAGTCGGCGGAGCCGCGCTTCAGGCCGGGCAGCAGCAGCCGCAGCTCGCGCTTGGCCCGGAGTTCGTCGAACGAACGCAAGCCCGGATACATGCTGTTGTCGCCGAAAAGGCCGGTCAGGTCGCCCGTGACCACCACGGTGCCGTCCTCCGCCTTACCCTCCAGCCCGTCGAATACGAAAATCCACGGCAGGCCCCGCCGGAACATGATCTCCCGGAACTCCCGGTTGCCGATGAAGTTCTGCAGCGCCGCGACCGCCGACGCCATCGGATAGGCGATCAGCGGCAGGTCGATCTCCCGCTCTCCCTGTTCCGTCAGGATCCGGGCCCGCTTCACGCCGGACTGGTTGTGATCCTTGTTGCCGAACACATAGCCGCCGAAAAATCCCATCGAGCGGTCGTAGCCCGCCGCGCGGTTCGCCGCGATCACTCCCGCGAGCAGGTCCTCGCTGTTGGCCACCCAGCTTTCGGTATCCCAGATCAGCACGCGGGAGGGCTTGCGCTCCATCCACTTGCGGTAGAGGCTCGGCGACGACAGCCCCTGATAGTGGATGCTGCAGAAATCCAGATATTTCAGGAACTCGTCGTTTTCATCCGGGAAAAACTTGTCGAAGGTGTTCGACGACGAGTCGCACCCGCCGACCAGCACCTCCACGCCTGCCTCCCTGCCCGCCCGGTGCGCGGCTTCGGCCATCACTTTATACATCTCACGATAGCGGAGCATATCCGCGCCCCAGCCGGAGATCGAAATTCCCTCCCACGGCTCGTTCCACAGCATCACGCCGTTGATCGGCCCCTTCGGCCAGCCGTATTCGCGGAAGATATCGTAGCAGAATTCTCCGAACTCCCCGTCATATTGCGGCAGCCACGCCATATCGCTCTTGGTCTGCATCATCACGCCGTCGTCGGTCAGGTGCGGCCGGGGCTGGTTCAACGGATAGCCCCCCTGCCCCGCGCCGATTTCGATGGTCGCGGCTATGTTGTGCTTTTTCAGCTCGTCAAAGGATTTCTTCAGATACGCCATCGTGCGCGCCCGCGCCGCCGGGTCCACGTCAAACGGCACGCCGAAGCGGATCGCCTGCACGCCGAGACGCGCCATCGCCGCCGCCGGAAACTGTTCGGCGGACTGCTTCGGGAACTGGTTCGGCGCCGATGCGCCCGGCAGCGCGCGCACGATCGAAGTCATGAACTGGCGGCCGCGCCCCGGCAGGTCGAAAAGCAGCGCATAGCCGCCGAACTTCTCCGGCAGTTTCGGCGCGATTTTGAAATTCTGAAATCCTCTGGCGGGAACGTCGACCTCGACGGTCATTTTGTCGGCCTCGCCGCCGGGAATCACTTTCGGCTGCCAGATGTCGCCGTAGACGTTGCGGGTGCCCCAGCTGAAAAGCGTGATTTCGGCCTTGCCCTTCAGCGGGGCGTCCGTCAGGTTGCGGAGCTGAAACTCCAGCTCCGGCCGTTCACCGGGAAAGAAGATGTTCGCCTCGCCATTGGTATTCAGCGCGGTCAGCCGGTAGTCGTAGTCGCGCCGCGCCGCGTCCAGCCCGAAAACTTCATACCAGTCGCGCATCGCCTCGCCGGCTTTCATCTGCGCGTACAACTCCACGGTTCCGCCCAGGCACAGGAAAGTCCCCGCCGCCAGCAGCATCTTGGAAGAAAATTTCATAATACTCCTCTGCACGATATGGAATTAAGGTTCATAAATCCAACTGAAAACAGGACGCTTGATCTCATCATTCAACCCGGACTCCGCCACCCGAAGACTCTGGACATGCAAATCGGACATCAAGGCGTTACGGCTTCCGTCCGGATGGGAATTTGTCCAATCGAAATTCCACCTCTTGCCGCTGACGTTATTGGCAAAATCACCGCCGCTGTTATTCCCCATATCGGTCATCAGCACAACCGGTCTTCGCGGCGACCACGGAACCGACGACGATTTATAACTGCTTTTCATCCAGGAAATCCGAAACGGAGTTTCATCAGCCAGATTGGTTTCCCCCATATTGACGCCGTAAGTAATAAAAGTCGGCTTGCCCGACCAGGCCGGCGGCGGCAGCAGCGGACAGCTCAGCCATTTGATCTTGAGGGTCCAGCGATTGTCCAGATGAGTGTCCACCCCCATCTCCCTGCCGAGAAATTGCGGCCAGGTATAGTAACCTCCTCCCACGCTTTCCGGTATTTTGCGCATCGGAAACCATTCGCCGCCGCTGTAAAGCCCGATGCCGCTTCCCAGCTGTTTGAGGTTGTTGATGCAGGCTGTTTTCTTGGCGGAAGTACGTGCTTTCTGCAGCGACGGCAGCAGCAACGCCGCCAGAATCGCTATAATCGCTATCACAACGAGCAGCTCAATTAAGGTAAAATTTTTAAAGCCACGCTTCATCATTCCAATCCTTCCCACTTAAACGTTGATATAATTATTTATGAACACGGTATTCAAACCAGCGGCGGCGCTCGTGATCGACATAGGAAACCTCATGACCGAAATGCTTGACGCTCATATCCATCATCAGGCCGTTCCGGGTGCCGTCCGCATGGCCGCACATCTGCCCGTTGGTCGCCGGATTGCTGGAACTGATCAGGCCGAAACCGGCATAATTGGAATACCGCCCTGCACTCCAGTCGTTTTCGCCGTCCAATGCCGGAGAATTGGGATAGTAATGATCGGAAACCAGAATGATCGAACCGCGACTTTTGCTCTTGGTCGGACCGTAGGTCTGCTCCGCCCGGTCATAACGAAATGCCTGCTTGGGATTGAAATCCGTATTATCCATATAGCGTCCGTAACCGATATTGAGCGCATAACTGACCCGGGTCTGCTTGCTGACGGTCTTTCCCCGATCCCGTCCGCAGCGGAACGCGTTGGTCTTGATCGCGCCTCGGTTGGCCATATAGGACAGCTCGCCGCCGCCCATATAGTAATAGGCGACCTGATACCATGTTCCCCACGGCGACGAAGTGGTATTATCGTAGGCCGGCGGAAACCATTCGCCGTTTTCATACAGCATCAGCCCGACGCCGATCTGCTTCAGGTTGCTGGTGCACACCGCCTCACCGGCCCGGTCGCGCGCCTTCTGCAACGCAGGAAGCAGCATCGCCGCCAGAATCGCGATGATCGCTATTACCACGAGCAGCTCAATAAGGGTGAAATTTCGACGCATAATGTCGGGTATGCCAATGTGCCGGGCATGTTTTCCTTGCTGCATTTGCTTATCCTTCAGCTTATTACGCATCTTTACCTCCACCGTAAGTCGGCTATGTTTCTTTCAAAGGCTCAACTCAAATGTCATATTTACCTGTCCGGCCCGATGCCGTCCGATGTCAACTTTGGAGTGCGGAGATTCATCTCCGCTTTCCAATCGCACATGCTCATGTAATGATACATAAGTTTCATTTGCCTTTCCATACCATTACCGGCCACAAACTGGGTGCCAGTCGTTTGCGGATGGCTCCGGAGGGCCTTTTTCAAGGCCTGCCCGCCTGCGGCGTGCACGATCGCCCGTCCGGACCTCCCCGCTCGCCTCGGAACTCCTGCCGACTGCGAAGCACTTCCATTCGCGGGCGGCCCTAGCGGGCCTTACTTGTCGGGCTACGCCTGCCAACTCCTCACCGTTCGCTGCGCTCACTACGCCGGAGAGGCTTCGCTCACTACGTTCGGCTTCGTCACTATCGTTCCTCGTTACTTGCCGAAGGCAAGTAATTCCCTCACATTCGTTCGCGGCGCTGGCCGCGCTTGTTGTGCGCCGCGGAAAAGGCAACGTAGCCTTACTTGTACGCCGCGCAAGTGGCTTTGCTGACCAACCACGACTTGCCTGTGCCAGATGCCGCACGCCCCCCGGAGGGGCATTGGCGCGCGCACCCGGCAGCGGCACCTTGCCGCCCTCTTGCAATAATATTATGACACAAAAAACTAACAAAAGCAAACAGTTTTCGGACTTTTTTCTAAAAAAATCTGAAAACAAACTCAATAAATTTCATAACAATTGTTTGATTTATATTGAATTTCCTGCTTCCCGCTGTTATATTGTCTCTGTGCCAAGGGTGGATCACGGAGTCAAAAACGGAGAAACGGTTATGAACGGACAGATGTTGAACTATCTCCCCGGCGAAGGCGTCCTGCGGATTCGGGAATTCTGCGGGCTGAACCATGAATTTCAGGTGGCGGAACTCGATTTCCCGCCGTTGCCGGAAACCGTCCGGCAATGCGGCTGGCTCGCGCCGGACGGCCGCCGTTTCCCGATGCAGCGCTCACGGCAGAATCCCCGGCGCGGATTTCTGGCGGTCGCGATCGCTCCGCATGAACAGCTCGACCTGAAACTCGACTCCGCCGCGGCCGCCGTCGACGACCCGGTCCGGCTGACGCTCCGCGAAACGGAATATCTTCTCGAAAACCGGCAGCTTTCGCTGCGGATTCCGGCGGGGCGGCAGTGGACGGCTCCCCTGCCCTGTTCCGTCCCCGGCCCCGTCGCCGAAATCCGGCGTTCCGGCGGCAAATGGTTCGGAACCACTTATTTCGATACCCTGCTGCCGATCCGCGAAACGGCTGTCACCGTCCGCGAAGAAGGCCCGGTCCGTACCGTCGTCGAATACCGCGCGCTCCTCGCCGACGGCCGCGAAAGCCGCACCGCGATCACCCTTGACGCCGGGCAGTGTTTCGCACTGATCGACGAGGAGTTCCATTTTGGCGAATCCGATCAGCTCGTCTGGCTTTTCGACGGAGCCGTGCTGCCGGAAACCGGGTATTTCCTCGACTCCACTCCCGCTTATCAGACCCGGTGGCTGAACTACTTCCTCGACACGCAGCTCGCCCGGCTCGGCCCGTGGAGCCAGCAATCCCAGCTCGGGCTTTCCGACGGCTTCGGCTTCGCGCTGCCCGGCGAAAACACCCGGTTCGGCGCGGTTGCGCTGCAGGGCGGCCGCTGGCGCGGCAACCGGCTCAACAGCCTTGACGCGTGGATGCGGCGGCTCCGCAAAGGGGACCGCCTGACCCGGCGGCTGGTTCCGGCGGAGACCAAGGCGGATGCGGTGCCGGTTCCGCCCGCCGAGCAGATTCCGGCCCGCGACCGCAGCGAGTGTACTCCGGCACTCTGCTGGGAGGCGTGGCTCGGCGACGGCCGCCGCCGCTGGGCGCTGGCGGTCTGCGACGCCGAAACCTTCACGCCAAAGGCGGGCGACGACCTGACCCGGCAGGAGCCGCCGCTCGACCACTTCATCTCCGCCGGAAGCGCGGCGGAGTTCCAAAAACAGCAGGGATTGCTGCGCAAACTCCATATCCAGCGCGGGCTGCTGCCTCTGCAGGAGCTGCTCGGCATGACCTTCGATGCGCTCCCCGCCCCCGGAAGCTGCTGGAGCTTCGACGGCAGTGCCGACTTCCTGCGCGGCCATCTCGCACCGGACGCGCCGGCGGACCTGCACTCCGCCGCGTTTCTCCGGGAGATGCGTGAATTCCTGCGGGTGCGGCTGGAATCCTTCTGGTACGGCGGCGGAGCCGCCAATACCAACCCGGTTTCGTCGCGCCGGGTCGCACCTTACACCTTTCTGCTGGAGGAGGCGGCCGCCGCCGGTGAAATCCAGCCGGAGGAGATGCGGCTCGCCCGCGCCCGGATTCTCGCGCTCGCCAAACTGATGTCGCTGCCCGACTACTACTGCGGCGAATCGGCGATGCGTCCCGCCGACGACCCGGATGCGCTCAATGTGCCGCTGATGGGAATGGCGAACCAGAACTTCTATACCGACGTGATCAACCTCTCCGGCACGGCGGGCGCCATCTATCCCGATCACCCGGAGGCGGCGAAGTGGCGCGGCGAATTCATCCGCCTCTTTTCGCGGCAGCTCGACGTACACTGTTACCAGAGCGGCGTGTGGGAGGAGAGCCACACCTATTTCCAGCACGTGCTGCTGACCGTCCTGCCGCTGATGCTGATGCTGCGCGACCGGGGCGAACACGATTTCTTTGCGGATACGCGTTTCCGGAAGATGCTCCGCGCGACCGCCGCCCAGCTCACGCCGCGCGACCGGCTCACCGGGGACTTCCGCCACCTCGTCGCCTTTGGCGACCATGAGGGTTCGATCGAACCCTACCGGATTTTGTGGCGGCACTTCGCAACGGCGGCCGCCCCCCACGACCGCGAACTCGCGGCGCAGCTCAACCGCATGGCCCGCGAATGCGGCGGCACGCCGGATGAAACGCTCCCGGAAACACCGCTCCCGTGGGAGAATGAATACCTGCCGGGTCTCGGCGTCTTTTTCCGGGGCCAATTGGAAAACGCCGAAACTTTGCTCGCGCTGCGCACCGGCAGCGCGTGGGCGCACCATCACGACGACGACGGCAGCTTCCAGCTTTTCGCTTTCGGAAGAATGCTGATCGGCGACGCCGGTTTCGGCGGGCGCACCGCCGGGCGCGAGAAGTTCTCCGACGACGGCCACAGCCGCTGGACGCTGCCGGGGCGGCAGATTCACAACTACCACTGGCGCTGCACCCGCGGGTGGCCGGTCCGGCTGGAGCTTGACGCGCCGCAGCCCGAAGCGACCGTTTTCACTCCGGCGAACTTCACGCTCGCGGAAGGCCGGGCGCTGCCGTTCCAGCAGCAGCTCCGTCACTTCCGCAAGGTGGTCCGGCTGGCCCCCGGCGCATTCCTGATCGCCGACGCGAATGAACAGCCGGCGGAAAGCTGTTACCATTTCCACTTCGGCTCTACCCGGCTCCGGCTCGATACAGACGGCGCGGCGGAAGCGGATTACGGCGACAACGTCCGGCTGCGGCTGACGCCGCTCTCCTCCGGCCTTGCCGCCGAACGGCTCGCCGACACCGCCGGGTGCGCCCCCGGCGACGCCATGACGACCGCCCATGTGCGGTACACGGCTCCGGCGGCAGTCCGAAGCGCGGCTTTCCTGATCCGTTTCGGCACCGGTCCCGAAATCGAACAGCCGTTCCCGCTGCCCGCCGGAGCCTGCGACATTCAGATATCCTGAATTCAGTGCGCCGGTTCGCCGCCGAGCCGCCAGATCAACGCCAGCGCGACGTCGGCGACGGTTTTCAGGCTTTGCGGCGAAAGTTTGTCGAGGGTGTCGGCGGAGGTATGCCACCAGCCGTTGTCCGGCCCGTAACTGAAATCAATGAAGTTCAAAGCCGGAATCCCCCGCGCCTGAAACGGCAGGTCATCGTCGAGGATATTGCCGGGATAGTCGGTGAAACGGCTGCGTTTCCCCTGCTTTTCCGCCTCCTCCAGAGCAAGTTGCCTCAGCTCCGGGTCGCTGTTTTTCGGGAAGGTGATCGAAAGCTCCCGGTCGCCCACCATGTCCAGCAGGATCATCGCGCGGCAGTCGCGGAGCCTTCCGGCCTCCTCCAGCAGCTGCGCCTCGCGGCGGCTGCCGTGCAGCCCGTCGCCGCACCCATAACGCACGCGGCACTCCTCGCCGTCGAAAAACACAAAGCGAATTCCCAGCGGCGGCGGTTCTTTCATCCGATCAATCGCCCGGATCATCGCCAGCAGCGCCGCAACGCCGGAGCCGCCGTCATTCGCCCCGGCGAACTCCGGGGCGGCCTCCGGCAGGTATTTGGTGTCGTAGTGAGCGCCGACCACCGCGAACTTAGCGGATCGCCCCGGAATTTCCGCGACCAGGTTGCGGAACGTGACCTGTCCTGCCGGAGTTTTCTCCGTAAATTCCACGACCCGGGTACTGAACCGGAGATATCTTTTCAGCTCCCGCTCCATCCAGAGCGCCGAACGGAGCGCCCCCTCCGAACCGGAGTGCCGGGGACCGGCCGCGACCGCCCATTCCGCCATGCTCCACGCGAAACCGGCGTCGATCCGGGGCGGCTCCGCCGCGATCCCCGCGCACACCGCCAACATGCTCAACAGATATTTCACAATAACCTCCGCGACTGTCAATCAACATAACCCGGAAACGGCGGATTTCCAGCCCTTTCCGGGTTCCGGGGCGAAATTTCGGCAAAACAGCGCAACTCCGGCCTCTCCGCCCCCGGTATTTCGCCGCCTCCGGCTTGAAAAAGCAAAACGGGGCTGTATATTCCGGAATAACAACCCAACCGGCAGGAGGCTTTACGATGGAAAATTTTTGATAATGTCCCAAATTTTGTGATGGGATGTGTTGTTTGACAAGGTTGCATCTGCCTTTTATTTTGAGTAACTCAAAATCTCAACATAAAGGGAAT
>NZ_QEKH01000046.1 GCF_003096415.1 Victivallis vadensis
ATTCCCTTTATGTTGAGATTTTGAGTTACTCAAAATAAAAGGCAGATGCAACCTTGTCAAACAACACATCCCATCACAAAATTTGGGACATTATCGAATTTTCAGAAGTTCCAGAATCCTGTTTAAAATATGATCTGTATACAGGATGGAGTTATCATATTCGTCGATTATTTCCTGAACGTGTGGAGTGATTCCGTTTGAGTCCTTTTCTACTGGAGATGGAAATCGTTTGTATTCAAAGGGGGAGCGGGAAGCAAACGGCAGATGACTGCCGATCAGGTGAATAAACAGCAAAGTTGGAGCGGCAGTCGGAGCACCTGTCAGTTCCGGTGTAATGAAGTGAAGAAGATTACCATCCGACACATGCGATGTAATCGTTTGCAGGTAAACGGTACGAGTAACATGTTTGAAGAGAAGTGTGAGGGGCGTGTCGAATTCTCCCCAACGCAATTGGTTGGAGAGCAGTACCGTTTTGAAGCCAGTATACCGGGCAAGGGTTTCAAGACTGCAACGAGCAGTCTGCTTTTGCAGGGTTGCAAAAGAGAAAATATTGGCAAGGGAACTGGAAGTCTGGACCGTTGAGGAGATTATATCATCGAACAGAATGAGTTCGTCGGCTTGTTTCTCCAGTTCCGGATTGGTATTGCGCCGATAACCGTAAAGGGAATGATGGCTCCGGGTTGCGGATTCGCCGATCACGATTACACCGAGCAGATTGTCCGGTGAGGTACGGTGCAGTTCCGGCGGAAGCTCCGGAGTCAGTGCCGCCTTGACGAAACCTTCCAGAAGTTGCTGGTATTGATGTATTGCGACCGGAATACGGGTCAGAGTTGCGCAGTTGAGGATCTGTCCTGGTTGGCGGCTGGTCAGAAAATACAATGTGAGCAGCAGGAAAGGGAGAAAAAGCAGATACCCTGTCCTGCGCATCCCCGGAGTGACGCGGAATTTCAAGTGCCATGACAGAAAGCAGAGCAGTACAGTGGAGCAGATTGCGGCTACCGCAAGCCATCCGTGCGGGGATTTCAGGACTTCGACCGTGAATTCCCTGCTCTCGCCGAATGAGGAAACTGCCAGAATTGCGATCAGTGTTTCATCCACCGGCCTTCCATAGTAATGACAGAGCCAGCAATTGAGAAAAATGCTCAGCATTGCAAGCGGTATTATGGTTATGGTGTACAGACGGTTCCAACGACGGGACAGCAGCAGCAGCGGAGCAATGACGGCCAAAGTGAAAGCGATAGAACGCAACGGCCAGAATGGGATTATTGCAAAATAGTCGCTTTGTGTTTCCGCAACTGCCAACACCAGCAGGCTTCCGGCAAGAAGGCAACTGTCATAATATTTGTGAAACTTCCAGAAAGGACGAGGCAGATGACGCAGAAATGTCTTGAACATAAGGGAAAATCTCTTTGTTATACTTTTTCTAGTAATATATCATTAATAATTACTGGTTCAAGTATTATTATGCCGTTTTCAATACTTTTTTTCTGCTCAGCGTCTAAGTTAGAGAAAAAGAAGAGGAGTGATATGAAAATGGGAAAAGTGATTGACCCGGTTCTGCTGAAAGCAGTTCTGGAACTGGTGAATTCAAAGGCCGGTGGGCAGAGCGAGGTGGCCCGGCTTTGCGGGATTACTCAAAAGCAGATCAGCAATTACGTGAGCGGCAAGACGCGGGCCATGAACGATGAGTCGTGGCGGAAGTTATACCCGTTTCTGAGAAAATTTCTGCCGGCGGAGTATATCAACCGACTGGAAAGCGGCGCCGACCCGGAAAACCGGGGCGACGCCGTTTCGCGCAAGCAGCTGATTGAACTGGTGATCGGCGATGCGGAGCTTGACGACGCCGCGAAGCTCCGGGTGATCGGAATTATCAACCGCGTTTGAGGCGGGTCAACCACAGGATCGTTCCCGCCGCGGCGAGGCTGACGGCGATGATCCCGAATATGCCGCTCCAGAAGACCCAGCGGCTCTGGTTGATCTTGCTGGAGAAAAAGAAATCCAGCGCATCGGTTCCGGCGGAAGCGTCGAGGTATTCCCGGCGGATTTTGAATGCGCCCTCCGGCGTGACCTCGCAGATCAGGTAGCCGAAATCCTGTTCGTCGCCGCGTCCCTCCTGGCCGGAGGGCGGCGTGACCGCCAGCGGCGCCCCGGCGAAATTCCAGATATTTTCCTGATGCTGGTGCCCGGCGAAAAAGGCGCTGACGCGGTGCTTTTTCAAAACGGCTTCCAGTCGGGCCGCCTGAACCGCGGGCAGGCCGCGCTTCTCTTTGACCGGGCGCGGATCGATCGGCGGCACGTGAGTGAAAATCACCAGATGATCGAAGCGGCTGCGCAATTGCCCCAACAGCGAATCCAGCCACTCAATCTGTGCTTCCGGCAGTTCCCGGTCGGCGGTGTCGAGCGATACGAACAGGATATTGCCGTAGCCGAACCAGTAGCGCGACGGACCGAAGACTTCCCGGTAGAAGTGGCGGCCGTTATCGTAAGGACTTTCCTTTTTGCGGTCGTGATTGCCGGGAGTGGCGTAGACCGGAATGCCGCCGGCCTCCCGCTTCATGTGTTCAGCCATCCAGTTGAAGTGCTGGGTGGAGAGCACCGCGGACATGTCGCCGACATTCAGCATGAAATCCGGCCTGGCGGCGCGGATTTTGGCCATCAGTTCCCGGAACGGGTCCAGCTGCATGCGGAAGTCGCCGAATACCGCGAAGGTGACGCCGCGCTTCTCCGGGTACAGGAATTCCCCTGCCGGAGGCAGCAGCCCGGCGGTACGGCGTCCGTCATACCGCCGCATGGTCTCATAGCAGATTGCGCAGAGGGCGAGGCTGGCGATCAGGATCAGAACAAGAAAGGCAAACAATGATTTGAGCAGGATGGTTTTCATGGCAGCTCCGTGGCTTGAGGCTTCTTGCAGTAGGGAGTCTTTCCTTCATGGATAAAGCGCGGGTGCGGCCGGTAACCGGGATTCAGCAGGCTTTCTTCCTGCGGGAAATCCCGGTAGGTGATTCCGGCGAGTTCCAGCAGCGTGTAAATCAGCCGGTCGGTCTGGTGCGGCTGATGGCGGTTCGCCTGTGCTCCGGCGGCGGCTTCGGGACGCGCCTTGCGGTATTCAGGGGAGAACCACAACAAAAATGGGATCTCATAGCTCGCGTTGACGTCAGGATCACGGGCGACCCAGTCGGACATTCCCGGATAAAATGCTTCGCCGTGATCCGAGAAATAGAGCAGGAACGCCGGACGCTTCAGCGTCTTGAGCCGGGACAGCAGCGCGTCGAGCAGCCGGTCGGTGAAAGCGATTGAATTGTCGTATTCGGCAGTCAGCTGCCGGACGGTTGCCGGAATGTGGGGATCGGCTGTTTCGCCGGGAGCCGGGAAGAGCGCCGCCTCCGCCGGATAACGGTGGCGGAACGGCATGTGGCTGCCGAGCAGGTGGATAAAGAGGAGGGTGGGAATGCCGCCTGCCTCGCCCAATTTTCTTTCGACCTCCGGCAGCAGCTGGTCGTCGCGGGAGTCGGCGACCTGCTCTTTCAGGTAGTACGCATCGTCAACATCCTTGAACATCAGCGTGATCGGCGTGTCGAACTCGCCCCAGCGGAGCTGGTTGGAGACCAGCACCGTGCGCAAACCGGCGCGCCGCGCCATCGCGGTAAAGGAGCAGCGCGGCGAATTCCGCTCCTGCAGCGTCGCGAAGGAAAAGACATTGACCAGCGAACTGGCGGTGTGGACGGTCGGGGAGATCACGTCGTCGAACAGGATCAATTCATTTTTCCACGCTTCCAGCCGGGGATTGGTCCGGCGGCGATAGCCGTAGAGGGAGTGGTGGGAACGGGTGGCGGATTCTCCGATCACGATCACGCCGAGCAGGTCACCGGGGGCGCTGCGGCGCAGTTCCGGCGGAATCTCCGGCTCGGCGGCGGCCTGCGCGAACGAGTCGAGCGTATGGCGGTAACCGCCGAGCGCGACGCCGAGGCGCGTCAAAGTGGCGCAGTTCAGGATTTCGCGGGGACGGTTTTCAAAACAGAATGCCGCCGACAGGGCGAGGAACGGCAGCAGCAGCAGGACTCCCGCGATTTTTTCGCGGCGGCCCGGAGAAAATTTCAGTGCACAGGAGAGGCGGCAGAGCAGCAGCAAGGCGGCCGCCGCGCCGATGATCTCCACTCCTTTCCAGCTGAACAACAGCTCTCCGAAGTATTCGAGGCTTTCGCCCGGCGAGGAGACCATCAGGATCGTGACCAGGCTTTCTCCCACCGCCAGTCCGTAATAGACCTCCAGAAAAATCTGGAGCAGCACACTCCCGGCGGCGGCCGGCAGGAAAATCCAGGTATAGGCCCGGTTCCAGCGGGGCGGCAGAAGGAGCAGCGGCGCGCAGAGCGCCAGCAAAAAGCAGCAGTTGCGCAGTCCCGGCCGCTGCACGGTTTCAACGCTGAGGCTGTCGCGCAGCAGACCGGCTTCAAAAGTGCCGAGAATCAGCAGGATTCCGGCGACCAGAATGAAATCGAAATAGTTGTGAATGCCGCCGCATCTGCGCGCGGCGCGCCGGATTTTGCTCCTGACCATCCCTGTTCCTTTGTTTTTGCACGAAATCATATTAATATACACCGGATTCCGCCGGAAATAAAGGAGGCGGGCGGAAAAGGCCCCGCCAGCCGGAAAATCCGGGACAATTGCCGGATAATCGGCACTGGCGGGTTGATTATCCGGGTTGTCGGGGTTATGTTAATCCGCAAAAAAATTCATCGGAAAGGAAGTTCACCATGAAAGCAGTCGTCTCCGTCATCGGACGGGATTCCGTCGGTATTATCGCCAAAGTCAGCGCCGGGTGCGCGGAGTGCGGCGCGAACATTCTCGACATCTCCCAGACCGTGCTGAACCAGTACTTCACCATGATCATGATCGTCGACATCCGGAATCTGACGATTCCGTTCGACGGCTTCGTCGACCGCATGGCCGCGCTCGGCAGAAACGACGGACTGGACATCCACGTGATGCACGAGGATATTTTCAACTCCATGCACAGGATCTGACCATGTTCGACTCGAAAGACATCATCGAAACCATCAGCATGATCCGCGAGGAGCGGCTCGACATCCGCACGATCACGATGGGAATCTCCCTTTACGACTGCCAGTGCGACGATGCGGAACGGCTTCGCACGCGCATCTACGACCGGATCATGAGCCGCGCCCGCGACCTTGTCAAAACCGGCGAGGAGATTGAGAAGAAGTACGGTGTGCCGATCATCAACAAGCGCGTTTCCGTCACTCCGGTCGCGCTGATGGCGGGCGGGCTGGATGTGGACGGCGCGGTGAAGCTGGCCCGAACGCTCGACCGGGCCGCGCACGAACTCGGGATCAACTTCATCGGCGGTTACAGCGCGCTGGTCCAGAAGGGGTTCACCAACGGGAGCCGCACCCTGATCAGCTCGATTCCGCAGGCGCTCGCCGAAACCGAGCGGGTCTGCTCCTCGGTCAACGTCGCCAGCACCAAGGCCGGGATCAATATGGACGCGGTCGCCGAGATGGGGCGCGTGGTGCGCGAAACCGCGGAGCTGACCCGGGACCGGCAGTCCATCGGCTGTGCGAAGCTGGTGATTTTCGCGAACGTTCCGGAGGACAACCCGTTCATGGCCGGGGCGTTCCACGGTATCGGAGAACCGGAGACCGTGATCAACGTCGGCGTTTCCGGCCCCGGCGTGGTCGCCTCCGCGATCCGCCGCAAGGGAGCGTGCGACCTGACCGAGGTGGCGGAGACGATCAAGCGCACCGCCTTCAAGATCACCCGCGTCGGCCAGCTGGTCGCGCGGGAGGCGTCGGAGCGGCTCGGCGTGCCTTTCGGCATCGTCGACCTGTCGCTCGCGCCGACACCGGCGGTCGGGGATTCGGTCGCCTACATCCTGGAATCGATGGGACTGGAAAAGTGCGGCTGCCACGGCACCACCGCCGCGCTGGCGATGCTGAACGACGCGGTCAAGAAGGGCGGCGTGATGGCGTCATCGCACGTGGGCGGGCTTTCGGGCGCATTCATTCCGGTGTCGGAGGATGCCGGGATGATCGAGGCGGTCCGGTGCGGGGCGCTGAGCCTCGAAAAGCTCGAAGCGATGACGGCGGTCTGTTCGGTCGGGCTTGACATGATCGCGATTCCGGGCGACACTCCGGCGGAGGTGATCTCCGGGATCATCGCGGATGAAATCGCGATCGGCGTGGTGAACACCAAGACCACCGCCGTGCGGCTGATCCCGGCCGCCGGCTGCAAGGTCGGCGACACGGTCTCCTTCGGCGGGCTGCTCGGCGAAGCGCCGGTGATCGCGGTGAACACGCACTCTCCGGCGGAGTTCATCGGGCGCGGCGGCCGGATTCCGGCCCCGATCCACAGCCTGAAAAACTGACGGTCAGAGGTCCTGCACCGCGTGATCGGCGGGGATGTCGATGCCGGACCAGATTTTCACGGAGCTCCACGGTTCCGCCGGGGCGCTCCAGAATTCATCCTCCGCCGGGAGTCCGAGCGGCAGGAACGCGGTCGAGGCCAGATAGAGGCTGCCGGTTGAAATATAGCCTTCGCCGATGCCGGGCTGGTGGCCGCAGAGGCCGATCCGGAGCCAGCCGTTTTCATCCCACGTGCCCGGCGCGTCCAGCGTGCGGACGATGACCGCCGTGAGCGCCTCGCGGACGGCTGCCGGATGCAGTTCTTCCGGCAGCTCCCGGCGCAGCGCGACCGCGCCGAGCGCCTGAAAAGCCCCGCAGCGGTAGGCGAGGGAACGCCCGACGGCAGGGAAGGAGCCGTCCGGCGCGATCAGCCGCTCCTGAATCACCGCATAGCGGCGGATGCGGCGCAGTACCTTGCGGTGAAGCGCCTCCCACTCCTCCGACCGGCCCGCCACGGCGGCGGTGATGTCCAGCAGCATCGGCTGGATCACATAGCTGTTGTAGTAGTCGAAAGCGAAGTTGCGGCCGTCGCCGTAGATGCCGTCCCCCTTGAACCACTGGTCGTGCTGGCGCAGCGCATACGCGATCCGGGTCAGATCGGCGGGAAACTCCATTTTCAGCAGCGCGGCTTCGACCATCGCGGAAAAGAGCAGCCAGTTGTTCGCCCCCGGCGTGATGACCCGCGAGCGGAGCAGCAGTTCGGCGGTCATCCGGCGCACTCCGGGAGCCATGCCGCCGATGAGTTTCCGGGGGGCGCGGAGCAGCGCGTGGGCGAAAAACGCGGTATCCACCAGCAGCTGATCCGGCGGCTGAAGTTCTCCGGGCGGCGCCCACAGGTAGTCGGGCGAAGCCGGATCGACCGCCGCCGCAATTGCCTCCAGCGCAACTTGCGCATACCGGCGGCGCAGAGCTCCTTCTGCCGTGTCGCCGGATTCGAGTTCAAGCCACGGGGCGAGGCCGCAGAGCAGCCGCCCGAATGCCTCCATGTGGGAGCAGTCGGAGCGGTCGACGGACGACTCCAGCGGCATCGATTGTCTGAGTTCCCTCCGGCAGAGGGCGTCGAGAACGGGGTCTGCGAGCCGCCGCAGTTGCCGGAGCCAGTATTCACGCGGATCAGTTGTCATCGGTTTTATCCTTCCCGGGTTGCTGCGGTTTACCATAGCGCGGGATCGGCGGCTTGCAAGCGCCGGGAAGGAATATTTCCGTCAAATCAGGTGGACCGGCAGCGTGTCGTTGCGGGGCTGGCGGTTGAACCAGTTGCGCGGCGACTTTTTCAGCGTGACCCGCACCGGGAAGGTCAGGCCGGAACGCTGCACTTCCAGCTCCAGCTCCGAATCCGGCTGGGTGCCGAAGACGATGCTCTGCAGGTCGTAGGGGGAGGCGACCGGTTTTCCGGCGGCTTTCAGGATCACGTCGCCGGGACGCAGCGCCGAAGCCGCCGGGGAGTTCCGGTAGAGCCGGGCGACCAGCACGCCGTGTTCGGAGCCGAACTGCTGTTTGCTGTCGCGGTCGAGCGGGGCGAGGATCACGCCGAGCCACGGCCGCTCCACATGGCCCTTTTCGGAAAGCTCCGCGGCGACCTGCCGGGCGATGCCGGAGGAGATCGCGAAGCTGAGCCCGATGTTTCCGCCGGAGGGCGACAGGATGAAGTCGTTCACGCCGATCACTTCCCCTTTCAGGTTCAGCAGCGGCCCGCCCGAATTGCCGGGGTTGATCGACGCGTCGGTCTGCACGTAGTTCTCGTGCAGGTTCACGCCGACGCCGCTGCGCTTCTTGTTCGAGACGATTCCGACGGTCACGGTGCGGCTCAGGCTGAAAGGCGCGCCGATCGCGATCGCCCAGTGGCCGAGCTGCACGCTTTCGGGATCGGCGAACGGCAGCACCGGAAACTCCCGCCCCTTCGAGTCGCCGATCTTCAGCAGCGCCAGATCGGTCGGCGGGTCCGCGCCGACCACCTGCGCCGGATACTCCTCGCCGTCGTGGGCGGTGATCCAGAAAGAGTCCTGGTCGCGGACCACGTGATAGTTGGTCAGGATCAGCCCGTCCTTGCGGATGAAGAAGCCGGAACCCTGCCCGGAGGGGACATCCATATAATCGATCCGGCGTCTTGCGCTGTAGAGGTCGAAGTAGGGGCTGACCACCCCGATCCGCTTCTGGGCGGTGATCAGCACCACCGCAGGCATGGTTTTCTCGATCGCGCGGGTGAACTCCGCCTGCAAACTTGCGGCGTTGCCGGGGACGGCGACCAGCGACGGTTCCGGCTCGGCGGGGACGGCGCAGACCGTCGGGGCGGAAACGGCGGACGGGGCCGGAACCAGCCGGACCAGCGCCAGTGCGATTGCAGCTCCGAGAAAGGAGGCCGCAATCAGGAAGAAAAAGAGTTTTCCTTTGTTCATGATTGTTTGCTCCATAAATTCTTAGTAGTTTAGTAAAGATAACAGTTTCCATTGAAAAATCAAGGAATCCGCCGCTGAAAAGACAAAAAACTTTCTTTTTTTCAGATCAGCCCCTTGACAAAACAGGGAAAGTTTGCCATAATTATATATAGCAATTTTGATATAGATCATTTTTGATACAGGAATGGTATGGAAGCGAAATATCTGGAGATCGCGGAGGCCGTCAAACGGCAGATCCGCAACGGCGACTACCTGATGGACAAAGTGCCGTCGGAACGGAAGCTGGCTGAAGCCTACGCCGTCAGCTATATGACGGCGCGGCGCACGGTGCAGCAGCTGGTGGCGGACGGCGCGTTGATGCGGGGGGAAAACGGCCGGTTGAATGTAAATCCGGCATTTGCGGTTTCGGCGGAGCAGTGCAAGGTGGCGATGGTCCTGCCGAACTGGCCGATCCCGTCGCTGGACAAGTGGCGGCGGGCGGTCGCGGAAGCGGTCGAGGCGCGCGGCGGCATCGTCAAGACGGTCTATTTCGACCATGAGGACGACAGCGTGATCGCGGAGGCGCTGACCGGCGCGTTTTCCCGGATTTTCCTGGCGCTGCCGGTGGTGACCGGATTGATGCTGCAGCGCCTGACGCCGCTTCGTGAGAAGCTGGTGCTGTTTCACCACGATCTGACCGAAGCCGGATTCACCTGCCTCGATGCGAGTTCGCCGGAAAATATGGCGCTGCTGGTGGAGCATCTGCATTGCTTCGGGCACCGGCGGATCGCGCTGGTGAACACGCAGCCGCGGAATGAGATCATCGACGCCCGGATCGCAGTATTCCGGGAGCGGATGGAGGAGTTGGAACTGGAGCCGCAGGTGTTCGACTTCCCGGTGAAAAGTTTTGAACGCGCCGACCTCAAAGCCTACGAGGTGGTGCGCCGCCTGATCGGGCAGGGGGAGTTCGGCGGAACCGGTATCATCACCCCGACCATCGAGGCGGCGATCGGCACGCTGCGGGCGGTTCACGACTGCGGCATGACGCCGGGGCGGGAGATTTCGGTCTGTGCCTATGGCGGGCTGGAGAGCGCCCGGCTGTCGATTCCGTCGATCACGGTGACCACCGTGAAGGATGCGGACCGGCAGTGCCGCGAGCTGATCGAAACCATTCTCGACCGGAGCACGCCGGAACGGCTGCTCTACTCTTGGGAAAAAATGGAAGTCTGGCAGGGGGAATCCACCGGACCGGTCTGTAAAGAAAGGATGGAATCATGCGTATTTTGTTGACGGTTCTGGTATGTTGCGGCATGGCCGCCGGAGTATATGCGGAGTTGCTGCCGGTAGATTCCAGCAGTTTTTTCGCCGCTCCGGGGCAGCCGCTCCGGCTGAAATTCAAAGGGGCGGCGAAGCATTCCCCGGTCAGCGCCGTGCTGACTGATTTTACCGGGGAAAGGGCAGGGGAGTATGTGCTTGTTCCTTCCGGCAAAGAGTACGTGCTGGAGCTGAAACAGGGGCTTCCCGCCGGGTTCTACCGGCTGGAAACCGGGGAGGGGGAGTTCGGATTGCTGATTCAGGAACCGTCCGGCGGGGAACCGGACCGCTTCTTCGGAATCGACGGTTTCCTGTCGTGGAGCAAGGCATCCATCCATGACTGCTATGCGGCGCTGAAACTGCTGAAGCGGTACGGAATTGCGTCGGCGCGCGACCGGTTTGAATGGAATGCGATCCAGCGTGACCGCCGCGTCTACAGCTTCCGCAATCCCTATGATGAGATGCGTCGGCTGTATCCGCGCACCGGCGTGGAGTTGCTGGACGTCCATCACGGTTCGCCGGAGTGGGCGCGGCCGAACCTGCCCCGTTTCCCGGAGGAACTTCACGCCGCCGCCGCATTCTGGGCCACGCTGGGGGCAAACTGGCGCCCGTACTGGAAAGCCGTTGAAATCTGGAATGAGCCGGAGGGCGGCTTCGGAGCGAACCTCCCTGCCGACCAGTTGATGCCCGGAGCAAAAGCGATGCGCTATGGGTTGTTGCACTCCGCGCCGGAGGTGAAACTTGGCGCGGCCGGGTTCACTTCGGTCGATCCCGCCGGGGAGTATCACCGTACCGCCGTCCGCAACGGGATGCTCGACAATGCCGACTTCGTGAGCTTTCACTCCTACGGCGAACCGCGGGAGCTGGTCAAACTGGTCGAATCCTACCGCAACTGGCTGGAGGCCGCCGGAAAGACCGGTATGCCGCTGTGGCTGACTGAGATCAGCCGGGTCGCATGGGATAATTACCGCACCCCGGAGGAGGCGGCCCGGATTGCCGCCGAAATTGCGATGCAGGCCGCCGTCGGGCGTTCGGTCGGGCTGGAACGGATTTACTTCTTTGCATTGTTCGATCTCAAGGAGGGAAATAAGACCTTCGGCTTTCTGGCTCCGAACCGGACGGCGCGTGCGCCGTTCGCGGCTCTGGTGCAGAGCGTGCGCCGCCTGAGCCATCGCCGGTATCGCGGTGAATTGCGGACCGGTGATTCACGGATTGCATCGGCGCGGGTGTTCGGCGGGAAAGACGGCGACGTGACGGTATTGGAAGTCAAGCAGCCCGGCGGCGTTTTTTCCCCCGGTTTCGCGGTTCGGAAAGCGGAAGGGACGGATGGGCGCGCTTTACCGGTTGCCGCCGGCGGTTCGGTTGAACTGGCCGATCGGGTCGTGTATCTGGAAAGCGCGCCACTGCCGGAAACGCTGCTGAATGTCGATACGGCGGAAATGCAGCTGCTGAAATTGGCGGAACTTCCCGCGCCGGAGCGGAGTCCGGCATCTCCGGTGGTCTTGTTCCCGCATCCTGATTTCGCCGCGATCGGCCGCTATTCGTCGATGCGGAATTATGCGATTGCGGCGGAGACTCCGGTGCCGGTCGCGCTGGATTTATACAACCTCTCCGGTGTGCCGCAGCCGGTAACGCTGACGGTCTCCACGCCGCTGAAATTGACGGGACAGGAGACGGAGCGGAAGATCACGGTTCCGGCGCTCGGCAAAGTGCGGCTCCCTTTCAAGGTCGAACTCTCCCGCGAACAGGAGAGGGCAGGGGGCGTGTATGATCTGGATTTCGAACTGAAGTTTGAAAACGAGGCGTTCCGGGAGAGGGCTTCGCTGTCGTTCCGCCCGCTCGGGGCGGTGCGGAGCCTGGCGGCGGGCCGCAAAACTTCGCGGCTGATCCCGTTCGGCGGGCTGGAAAACTGGACCATCCGCATCAAAGACCAGCCGTGGAACAACCGCGCCGACCTCGATGCCGGGTTCCGGCTTTCCTATGCTCCCGAAGCGTTGAAGCTGGAATTGGAGGTCGAGGACGACCGGCACCATGCCGATTTCGCCGCACCCGACCTGTGGAAAGGCGATTCAGTGCAGATCGGCATCCAGCCGGGAATGCCGAAAACTTTGGCGGAGCGGGCGAAATTCTTTGAATTCACCGTCGCATTGACTCCGAAGGGAGCGGCCGCGACACGCGGCAGCCGTCCGTCGAAGATTCCGGCGGAAGTGATCCGCTCCGGCACGCGCACGCTTTACCGGATTACCCTGCCTGCCGCCGAACTCGGCGTGAAGGAGTTCAGGGCCGGTGACCGGCTGCGGCTGTCGCTGGTGGTCAACGACAACGACGGCGCCGGCCGCAAAGGCTTCCTGCACTGGGGCGACGGCCTCGGCGTGAACAAGAACCCGGAAGAATTCAACCAGATCGTGTTACAATAGGAAGGATATCGCCATGAACCGAAACTGCAATCTTATCGATTATAGCCGCTGTCTGTCCACCGCTCCCGGCCTCCGCAGGTCGCAAGCCATAAAATTTACCTTGATTGAGTTGCTCATCGTAATAGCGATTATAGCGATTCTGGCGGCGATGCTGCTGCCGGTGCTGAATCAGGCGCGGGACAAGGCAAAACAGGCGAAATGCATCTCCAATTTGAAACAGTGCGTGACCGGGGCGCTGATGTACGCGGGAGACTACAAGGATATGCTCCCGGCGGCGACTTTCCAGAGCGTGGGGGCCACTTGGACGAAACGGCTGGGACAGCTGGGTTATTTGCCGGTGGGGGAAGCGGGCAGGCCGGGCGTTTTCGTGTGTCCTGCTTTTGCGCCGTTCTCCTATAAGAATCAGGATGAAACCTATGGCTATTGGACCGGCGGCTGCGCCCGTCCCAATCATGACGCGGTCGACTGGTCGCTGCTGGGGAAGGATACCTATTACGGGGTTCACGAGAAAGGTTCCGCGGACGACCACTACCTGCGGCTGGGACGGCTGGAGAGCAGCCGCGCCTTCATCATGGACAGCATCCGCAACGGCGGCGGCAATCCGCAGATTTACATGGTCGCGACCGGGAACGGCACTGTTTCCGGGGACGGCTCGGTGAAGGCGGCGCATTTCCGCCACTCCGGCCACACGACCGCGAATTTCGCATTTGCGGACGGGCGCGTGCAGAATAAGAATATCGGCTGGGTCCGGCAGGAAAAGAAACTTTACTACACCGACCGCAATACTTTCTGAGCGACAGGGCGAAGATAAAATAATTAGAAAACGCTAATTGCACCCCTTGTATTTTCGCCTTCCGCTGTTATATTAAATCGCGTGTTCTGCAAAGAGCGCGATTTTTTTTGAACGTTGAATTAGTTGATTCTAAGTTATTGCAAGGTGTTCTGCTGAAATGAAGTTCTGTTTTCTGGCGGTCGGTCTGCTGACGGCGTTGGTGTTGGGGCTTGCCGCTTTTTACGCTTCGGATCGTTCCGCTTCTTTGCCGCCGGTGACGGCAGGCGACATGAATCATTGATCAATGCAGAGGTTGTTATGATTAAATTTTTGAAACACAACGAGTTAGTTTGGTCTAATATGGCATTGCCGTTTCGGGGCGGTGAGGTATGACGCTTTTTATTATTGTGATTCTGGCGGCGGCGCTGATTGAAAGTATGTTGCGCCTGTCGCTGGTGCCGCGGTTCTGGAACTGGCTGGTCTTTCTGCTGGCGGCGCCGCTGCCGCTGTTTTTCAGACAGAGGATCGGTTCGGCAAGTCTGGCGGAACTGAACCGCTTTCTTTCCAGCGCGGAAAACCTCGAATCATGGTGCGCATTGGTGGTGATTCAGGAACTGCTGGTGCTGCTGATCGGTTCGGCGCTGCTCAAGGAGTATGTGCTCGGCGAGAAACTGAAAAGATGGAAGTTTGCGGCGCTGCTGCCCTCCGTGCTGCTGCCGGTGGGGATTCTGTATGCGGAGGTGCTGCTGTTCAACCATTTCGTTTTCGTGGAATTCCGCACGCTGGCGATCCTGCTGGCGATCGGGGTGGTGGTGGTCGGCGGAGGCGGCGGCGAACTGTTGCGTCTGATCTTCCGCGATCGCTTCGACCGGGTGCGGGCGGTGATGAATTTTGAATGGATTCTGCTGCTGCTGGCGATCTTCCTGCCGGTCGCCGCTTCGGGGCGGCTGGCTCAGGATGCGCCCTCATCCGTCGTACCTTTCGATTTTGTGGTGATCGGCGTGCTGGTGCTGATCGTCGGAATCGTGATGGCAATTTTTACCGTGATAGGAAAATATAAGGAAAGGAAATTTTATGAACACCATCACCGAAATCCTTAACTGGATCTCCAACAGCCTGCTGCTGCCGGTCATCGTGCTGCTGCTGGCGGCGATGGCGGCGGCGCTGGTATCGCTCGGCGGCTTCTCGTCGAGCTGTCTGGTGCTGCTCCGTCAGCGCAAAGAGCGCGAAAGGCTGCTGGAAGCGATCCGTTCCGGGCAGGAGATCGAACCGGGCAAGCTCGGCACCGGCATCTTCGCCCGCCATCTCGCCGAACTCGCGAGCCTGAACTGGGATGAGCTGGAGTGCGAAAAAAGAATCACCGAGTATGAGATGAAATATGAACACGAGCTGGAACGCTCCAGATTCATGATGAAAGTCGCGCCGATGCTCGGATTGATGGGGACATTGATTCCGATGGGGCCGGCGCTGGGCGGGCTTGCTTCCGGCGATATCGGTTCGATGGCCTATAATATGCAGATCGCGTTTGCGACCACGGTGGTCGGCTGTTTCGCGGCGGGCGTGGGCCTGCTGGTCTATTCGGTGCGCCGCCACTGGTATGCCGAGGAGATCTCCAACCTGCGCTACGTGCTGGAGCGGCAGTTGAAAATGCGGGGCGAAGCATGAAAAAGCCGGGTCGTTTCAGAGCATTCGGGGCGGACGAAGAACACGATCCGATGTCCGGCCTGGTGAATCTTTTCGATGTGGCGATGGTGTTCGCGGTTGCGCTGATGGTCGCCTTCGTGATCCAGAGCCGGATGACCGAATTCCTGACCGCCGAGGATGCGACGTTCGTGAAAAACGCCGGCAAGCCCGATATGGAGATCATCGTCAAAAAGGACAACAAGGTCACCCGGTATAAGTCGGATAAGAACACCAGAGGTTCCGGCAAGGGCCAGCGCGTCGGAATCGCCTATCGGCTGGAATCCGGCGAAGTGATCTACGTTCCCGAGGGGGAAGCGCAGTAAAGCCCGCCGGATTGCGGCTGCTTCAACGTTTTGAAGCGGTGCTGCCCGAAAGAAATTTCCGCAAGCGCCGTTTCAGTTCATCGAATGATTCCGGGCGGATCAACTCCTTTACCGTCAGGTATTTCATCCAATCACGCAGTTCCCGGGGAAACGGGACCGGCAGCGGCAGGATTTCCGGTTCCCGGAAGTGCGGGGTGCGGAAATAGACCGGAGAAGCCGCCGAACGGAGCCGGCCCGGTTCCGCCGTTTCCTGAAGCAACGCGAGATACCAGCTGTCCTCGTGCTCCTCAAACTCGAATTCCACACTCTCCCGGCCATCGGCCGGAAGTTTCAGAAGCCGCCGTTCGAATAGCCGGCCGCAGCGGATGATCCGCAGTTCCACCTGCCGATCAGGGCGGTAGAAAATCTCCGCCTGCAACCGGTGTTTTCCCGTCGGTTTCAGGATCGTTCCCGGTCCGTGTCCGTCGATCCCGAAAAGCAGCGCCGCCCCGTCCCAACTGACCATGGTGCGCCGCTCGCGCAAGCCCTGTACGATTCCGGCTTCGGAAAGTTCCGGCATCTGTATGAACGTGCTGCCGCGTCCGAGTCCGGGAGGACGGCCGACGTCGAACGCCGCATCGCTCGTGGCGGTGCAGCCGATCCGGTAGCCCCGGTTCAGCAGCATGAACCAGAATTCCGCCGCGCCGGGCGTATCGTCGTTGTAGAAAAGGTCGAGGCATGGCGTCATATCGGGAGCGCAGAGCAGCCAGAGCAGCAACTCCTTGCCGCTCATCCAGGAGAAAGCGCGGCCGTTCTTATCGCGCCGGATTCCGTCCTCGTAGAGCGGGTGGACAGGAACCGCCACTCCGCCCCGGTCGTGAATCATCCGCCGGGCCAGTTCAAGATTGGTCGCCGCTTCCGGATTACAGGCGGGGAACTCCGGGCCGACTCCGGCGTTGCCGATATGTCCGTGGCAGTTTTTCGGGAATTCCGTGTTGAGGCGCAGCAGGAAATCCGGCGTCGAGAGCCTGCGGGCCAGCCGGTGATGGTCGGCCAACGCTCCGTCATTGGCGAAACCGGCGGCCAGATAGAGCCAGTCGTAATGTTCCGCCCGCGCCAGAAACGCGGCGAACGGCAGGTTGGCCCGATAGGTGTTTTCGCCGTGGATCAAATGGGCGTGGAAATCTCCCTTGAACCAGCCGCGTCGCCGCAGTTCCGGGTGATACGGCCCCGTTTCCTGCTCAACGGGACCGGTTGCGGAAAAAGCGTATCGGCCCGATGTCCAGAAGCGGTCGCAATATTCGTTCCAGACGCCGGGAGCGGCAGCCGCTCCGCCATAGCCGTTTCCGGCCAGGTCGAACCAGCGCACCGGGCGGCCGCCCTCGGTGATCCGGAGCGTTGCCGGACCGCCCGCATCACCCCGGACCAGACGCCGCCGCGGGGCGGCGGGCATTGCAATACGCACCCCCTCCGCCGGCGCCTGAACCATCGGCACAAAAGCATCGGCCATGCCTGACGCGACCGCTTTCAGGGCGTACCTGCCGGGGGCCGGGACCGTCAGCTCAAACCGCCCGTCCGGTCCGGCTTCGGCGAGTTCGCCGGAATCGGCCATCACGACCGCCCCCGCCGGAGCTTCTCCGCGGATGGTGGCCGGGCCGAGGTGATAAGGATGACACGCACCACTCTCTTCGCCGATGCCTTCAAGCTCGAGCCGGTCCGGGTAGACCCGGGCAATCACGGCGGTCGGCATTGCCGCATTGCAGATCGCCCGGACGGTCTTGTGAAGTACGCCGTTGCGGATCGCGCAGCCGCCCGGATGATAGTGGCCGGCGAAACAGGCTTTCAGGTGGTCGAAACCGTCGAACAGTTCCAGAAGCTCGGCGGAATCCCATGCCACCGCATTGTCGCCGCTCGCGCCGGAATAGACCGGCACATGACACAGGATCACGGAAATTTCACCTGCTGCCCGGCTCATTTCCAGCTCCCGGCGCAGGCGGAGGCGGGAGGAAGCCGCAAGCATGCCGTCCCAGTCGCGCAGCAGCAGTTCGGGGTGAAGGCTGCGGTATTGCGCCGCCAGCCGGGCGCGCTCGCTGCCGGGCGGGGAGAAGCGGCTCACCTCCAGACTGTTCAGGACATGGAAGCGCACGCCGTTGACCGCGAAATTATAGAACAGCGTTTCGACGTTGAAAAGCCGGGCCAGCTCCTGCTCCGTATGCAGCACGAAATCATGGTTGCCCGCCGCATACCGCACCGGGGCGCGGCTTCGGTCCAGCACCCGGATGACCCGGGCGATCTCGTCGGTTCCAAGCCCGTCGCCGAGATCGCCGGGGACGGCGACGAAATCGAGCTTCTCCCGGTTCAGCCGTTCAACGGTTCCGGCGAGCAGGGCGAGGGCGTTGCGATAGCAGCGGCCGGCCATCGGCGGCCGGTCCGCGTATTGCGGGTCGCCGATCAGGCCGAATGACACCAGAGGCGGTTGCGTATTCATGGGGTCACGAGATTTTTCCCAAGTCCTTCCAGCAGGGCCTTTTTACGCGGGTTATCGGCGGAAGGAACGGTCTTTTCCTGCGTGCCTTCCAGCTCGACGTTCCAGCTGCGCGCCTCGCGGAACGCGTGGTAGCTCCAATCCCAGCCGTACTCCTCGAACAGCGAGATGCAGTCGGCGATATACCGCTCCGCTCCCGGCGCCCAGGTTTTGGCGGAAAACTCTCCGATGTAGATGCGCGCTCTGTGCCGCTGCTGGAATCGGCGCACCGGCTCCAGAGTGTGGCGTAGCTGCTCTTTGTTCCACTCGATCCCGCTGATCACGCCGGGATAACGGCTCCCCGGGGTATTCTGGTGCGTAAACGACTCCGGGACATACATATGCGCCTGATAGACGATATTCGGCAGTTCCAGCAGCCGGAAGTAGCGGAACGCGACCGGCGCGGCGAGCTGGTTCGCTTCAACGATGATCGGCACTTCCGGGTCGATCCTGCGGATCGCCTCTGCGGCGCGTTTCTGCAATTCCAGATAATCGAACCGGGCCGCGCCGGTCTGGTAGGGTTCGTTGACAAGATCATAAGCGAATACTGCGGGATTTCCCTTGAAACGCCGGGCGATCTCCTCCCAGATGCGGACGAAGTATTGCGCGTATTCCTCGCTGTGAAGCATCAGCAGTTCGGCGCTGTCGCTGCGGCGTCCGCCCGGAGCGGAGTGCAGGTCGAGAATCAGCCGAATACCGTAGCGCGGCGCGATTTCCGTCAGCTTTTCAAAATGATCCAGACGGCCTTTCAGCCAGCGGCCGTAGGCGTCGAGATCGGTGCAATCCTGATAAAGGCGCTGCATCTGGAAGCGGACCAGATTGGCCCCCCATTCCCGCAGAGTCCTGAAATCGTCTTCGGTCATGTTTCCACCCGGAGACATCACGCCGCGCAACCGTTTTTCCTTCAATACCCGGTCGGTGTAAACCGCCCGGGCCGAGGATTGGTCGAGGTCAAAATGATTTTCCGCCCGGAAGGAATCCAGATCGAACTCCACCTTGCCGAAATTCTTCTCCACGCCGAGCACCAGTTCGGCCTTGCCGGTATAATCGTCGATCGGGGAGAGGAAAGAGACGCTCCGCCAGTCGGCCGGGCCGTAGATGCCCCAGCCGCCGTGCCAGATGCCTGCGCCGGAGGGAGCCTGGTAGGTCACCATGAATTTGATGCCCTTGCGGCCCGCCTCCTTTTCGATTCCGTCGATTCGGACGCGCATCGAGAAAGTCGTCGGCAATCCGCGAAATGGGGAGAGGTCTATTTCCGCCCGCGAAAGATAACTGCCGTTCCGGTCCTTTTCCGGTACTTCCACGACCAGCAGGCGTTTGCCGTCGCGTTCTTCGAGACGGCTGTGGGTTCCGAGTTTCCACTCGGCTTGCGCAAGGCCGCAGTCGCCCGCCGGTCCTCCGGCGGCTCCGAAGCTGCCGGCCAGAAGCGCGGCTAAAATTCCAAGTTTGATTTTCATAGTCTTTTATCCTTTCCGGGTTGTGATCATCGGGAACCGTCTTTGCCGTCGTCGCCGCCGCTCCAGAAATACTGGGCGGCGGAAGTGCCGAGCGTTTTGGGGATGCCGCTCAGCCGCCGCGCTCCGACGTGAGCGTCGAGGTAAAGCACATTGATGCCGTCGTTCGACAGATGGCGCACGACCAGTCCGGGCAGTGCGAAAAGTCCGTCCCAGACCGCGTCGCCGTTCGCCGGAACCGTGATCGGCATCGGATAACTGCATTTCTTGTGGATGTCCATGATGAATCCCCGTTCCGAAGGCCGCGATACCTTTTTGACGCCTTTGGCGCTGAGTTGCGAATTCATCCCGTAATCGGCCGTTTCCTCGGATTGCTTCACCTCGGGGGAAGCGGGGCAGTCGAACGGCGGCCGTCCGGTTCCGATTCCCCAGCCGTTGCGATAGATCATTCCCCCCTCGCGTTTCAGCGCCGGGGCGGAGAACGCGTAAAAGGCATCCATGCAACTGCCGTCCGTGCCGAAATTTCCATTGTTTTTCGGCATCCGGTCATCAGAGGAGTCAAGGTACATCCGAGTCAGTGTTCCGATCTGTTTCAGGTTGGAGGTACAGCTGATATCACGCGCTTTGTTTCGTGCCTTGTTCAGCGCCGGCAGCAGCATCGCCGCCAGTATCGCAATGATCGCTATCACCACGAGCAGCTCAATAAGCGTAAATTTTATGGCTGTCGTTTTGCGGAGGCGGTATGTGGGGGGCGTATCCGCCGCCCCCCACGCCCCCTGCGTCCGGCAAGGTGCCGGTGCCGGGTACGGGACGGTCGATCGGCAGAGGCGCGGTCGGCCGGCGGGGAAGGAAGATCCGCAATAACGTGAAGTTGTCTTCCCGCTTTTCTGCGGAAAAACAACTTCACGTTTTTGCTCCGACTTGCCGCTTGCAGAGCATTGGCCAAGGCGTGAGAGCTTGAGGGGAATGAGAGAGATGTTCAGATTGTTTGGTACGGGGAAAGACGCGGCGCAAGTCGCCGCTTTCTCTCCCCCGAATCCCTCTCTTTTACGCGGAGCGGAAACAGATGAGACAACGAGGGGCCGGGGGAGCAGAGCTCCCCAGCGGGATAAGTAGGCGGAACGCAGTGACGACGCACATCCCGTTACCCGGCAGCGGCACCTTGCCGCTGTTATTGGGCTGTGGAACGCTGTGTTGCACGTAAATTCATGTTCTTTCATTTTCTCTCCCCGCATTGATTATTTTTTTTGATATATCGTTTGATCATTGATCTGATTTCAAATAATGAAGCATGGTTCCGGTCAGGAGAGCAGGAAAAGCTCCTGCTCGTTTGGGATATCGGGAACGGGGGAAACGGAGGGCCGGAAAAGGGAAGGTATTACGATATTTCCGGTAGTTTCACCGTTGATGCGTGCCGTCAGTGCCGCCACGCTTTTCCGTACCAGCGTCGGCTGGTCGCCATCGATCCGGGCGATGATCCGCCGATTTTGGAAAAAGGGATGCTCCAGAAAGCAGTCTATTACCATATCCGGTTCATAGTCCGGGAATTCCCGTTCGATCAGCTGCAGCAGGGCGTAAGCGGAATGCCAGCCGTTCACAAGCAGCGCGGAGGGCTTCCGGCAGCAGAGTTCGCGGAGCAGCGTCAGCCGCTGTTCCCTGCCGGGAACCGTCAACCGGCATTCCAATTCCATACCGGCTTTATGGCATTCGGGGCCGGCGACTTCCGGCCAGAGCGAATATTCCGGGTGAATCAGCATGATCTTCCGGTGTCCGCGCTCCCGGAACAGCGCGATGGCCGCCTGGAGCGCCGGAGCGTCATCCCGGTACGCCGTCTGGAACCGGTCCGATTTCTGGTCGATCAGCAGGATCGGATAGTGTTCGGCGGCAAGCCGTTCCGCAATCCTTCCCGGAAACAGGTGCAGGCCGTAGAGGATGCCGTCGGGACGGCGTTCCAGCAGGGATTCCAAAGCTTCCTCCTCGGCTTCGCGCCCGAACTCGCACGGAGAAATCAGCAGTTGGAAACCGGCTTCTTTCGCTTCTTTCAGGCAGCGGTCGGCGAACAGCGCGAAATACGGATCGCGCAGGTTGCTGATCACCAGTCCGATCGTGCCGCTGCGCCCCAGCTTGAGTGAACGCGCCAGCGGGGAAGGGCGGTAATTCAGCCGCGCCAGCGTGTCGGCAATCCGGCGGCGCGTCTCCTCCTTCATGCGTCCGCTCGGATCGGCATTCAGGAACTTTGAAACCAGACTCACCGATACCTCGGCTTCCTTCGCGACATCTTTCAGCGTGATACTCATCGGCCGTCCCGTTTTTGATTGCTATATCGATTGATCATAATTAATTATACCCAGGTTTATCATAAATGTCAAGAGTCTGTGATGAAAAAAAAGCAAAAAAAACGGCGGCATGTGAAGCCGCCGGATGTATGCCGGAAACGGATTGCCGCCGGAGATTTACGCTTCAGGTTTCGGCTGACTTTTGCAGGGGGCGGCATGGTCGCCCTTGCCGGGGCACTGACGATTGCCGTCGCACTGGTAACAGATGCAGTTCACCAGTTCGCGGCCTTTCACAAAGTCCTCGATATTCTTCAGCGTCACGTTGGAGATGTTGGTCATCGCCTCGCGGGTGAAGAACGCCTGGTGCGAGGTGATCAGCACATTCGGAAACGTCATCAGCCGGGCCAGGATGTCGTCGTCGATCGCGTAGCCGGAACGGTCTTCGAAGAAGTAGTCGCTCTCCTCCTCGTAGACGTCCAGCCCGGCGCCGCCGATTTTGCGGCTCTTCAGTCCCGCGATCAGTGCGGCGGAATCGATCAGCTTGCCGCGGCTGGTATTGATGATGTAAACGCCATGCTTCATCATTCCGATCGCCTCGTCGTTGATCATATGCACGTTTTCCGGGGTCAGCGGACAGTGCAGCGAAATTACGTCGGAATTACGGTACAGCTCTTCGAGCGACACGTATTCGATGTGCAGTTGTCTGGCCGCTTCGGCGTTCGGATACATATCATAGGCGAGAATCCGCACCCCGAAGCCCTGCAGCAGCTCCGCGAACACCCGGCCGATCTTGCCGGTTCCGACAATGCCGAAGGTCTTGCCGCGCAGGTCGAATCCCATCAGACCGTTGATCGAGAAGTTGTTCTCTCGGACCCGGTTGTAGGCGCGGTGCAGTTCGCGGTTCAGCGTCTGCAGCAGCGCCAGCGCGTATTCGGCGACCGCGTAGGGGGAATATCCCGGTACGCGCATCACCAGAATTTTGCCGTAGGCAGCGGCAAGATTCACGTTGTTGTAGCCGGCGCAGCGCATCGCGATCAGCTTTACTCCGGCCTTGACCAGTTCCTTGATCGTAGCTTCGCTGACATCGTCATTCACGAAGGCGGATACCGCATCGAATCCCTCCGCCATCCGGGCGGTATTCGGATTCAGCCGCGCTTCGAAAAAGGTCAGTTCAAACCCGAACTTCCTGTTGGTTTCCGTGAAAAACTCCCGGTCATACGGTTTGGTATCGAAAAATGCAACTTTGGTTTTGTTCATAACAACCTCCTCTTTGTTGTTGAAACTCCTGTCCGCATTACAGGTTGAAACTCCGGTCTCCTTCCAGAATTTTTCCTGATCTGTTTGTTATTACTATAATACATTGGTGTTAAAATAGCAAACGGAGTATGATAAATTATTAAAAATAGTTTTGCATTTGTATAAATAAGTTGCTGTTTTGCGGTCAGAATTGCCGGCAAGTATTTCCACTGCGTGCGGCGGGGGATTGGATCTTTTTGCATTGCATATCGGGGGGAAGTGCACAAGGGAGATCAGCTCGGGTGATCCGACCTGCGGCGCGCTTTACCGGGAGAAGTGCCGTGCTTGCGCCGGTAGAGGCGGATGAAATAACCGGCGCTGTCGAATCCGCATTCGGCGGCGATTTCCGCAATGGAGAGGTAGGGATTTTTCAGCAATTCTTCAGCTCGGGCAAGGCGGAGATTCTGCAGATATCCGAGCGGCGGAGTCCCGCAGTAGTCCGTAAAGAGCTTACGCAGCAGCGACACGCTGATTCCGGCATGTTCCGCTGTCGCCCGGACCGTGATGGGACGGGTGAGATTTTCATGCAGGAACTCGAGGGCTTTGCGGAGTTTCGGGTGCTGTCGGGTGGAGAGGGACTGTTTCTGCTCGAAAGCGGAGAGCCTTTGCAGAAAGCTCAGCAGCAGAGCCGATGCCCCCGTAAGATCGTTTTTCTCGGTCATATCGCACAGTTCAAGAAACATGCGGATGGTCCGCGTTTCACCGCCGAGGTCAAGGGAACGCCAATGCTGGGCGAAAAGAGCCGGATTTGCTTGAAAAACGCAGAAGATGTTGTCTTCGCCCGGATCATCGATCTGGTTGTGGATCACTTCCGGCGGGATGACCAGCAGTTTGCCGGGAGTGCCTTCAAAAATTCCGGCCGGACTTTCTACCCGACAATGCCCGTCGAGTACATAGATCAGTTCGCAGCCGCCGTGTTGGTGCGGAGCGACATTGCCTGTTACCTTGCGCCGCCACGCATAGAAGAGCAACGGCAGTTCCACCGATTGTACGCTCATATCGATTCCTTTCGTTGATGGGTGCAACATAACGCCGTTTTTCGGCATTTTCCAATAATTCTGGCGATTTGTTCTATTTGTTTATCAATTTGTATCAAAAATGCAGTTGGCTCGGATTATAAATTACGGTATAATATAAAAAGAAAAACAACGAAAGGAACCATAATGACAAACTGCGGCCCTAAACCGATTCCGACCATTCTGGATACGGACATCGGCAACGATATCGACGATACCTGGGCGCTCGGGATGCTGCTGAACAGCCCTGAATTTGACCTGAAACTGGTGTTGACCTCAACCGGTGATGCCCGTTACCGGGCCAAGGTTGCGGCCGGATTCCTGGAGGCGTGCGGCCGCGACGATATTCCGGTCGGCATCGGCGTCTCGCGTGCGGACGGTTCGCCCGAAACCATGCATGAATATGCCGACTCTTACCGGCTGGAACAGTACTCCGGAGGCATCTGGGAGGACGGTGTGGGCCGGGCGCTGGAACTGATTGCCGCCGAGCCGGAGCTGACGGTGATCGGCATCGCGCCGCTGACCACTCTCGCCGAGTTTTGCCGCCGGGATGAACGGGCGGTCTCCCGATGTCGCCTGACCGTGATGGGAGGTTCGATCGCAAAGCGGCACCGAGGTGCGGCCGGCGTGGTTGCTGAGTACAACATCAAACTCGATGTGCTGGCGGCGCAGCGGACTTTCCGGGCGCCGTGGCGTGAAATCCTCCTGACGCCGCTCGATCATTGCGGCGATATCGCGCTGTCGGGAGTGAATTATCGGAAAATCGCGGAATCAGCCGCACCGGTTGCCCGGAACATTCTTGCCCAATATGCCGTTTGGCGAAATTATTGGAAACATGGCGGCCCGGCACATGCCAGCAGCATCCTTTATGATACAGCGGCGGTCCATCTGGCATATTCCGGGGAGTTCACCCGCCTGGAACGCCTGAAACTTGCGGTGGATGACGTCGGCTTTACGCGAATCTCGCCGGAGGGGCGCGAGATGCTGGTCGCCACGGAAATGACCGACCCGGCCGCTTTTCAGCAACGGCTGGTTGAGAGACTTATTACAACCCAACCAATAGAAAGGATTGAAAATGAAAAAATCTATTCCGTTTACTCTTATTGAATTGCTCGTAGTGATTGCAATAATAGCCGTTCTTGCCGGAATGTTGCTTCCGGCCTTGAATAAGGCGCGTGCGGCCGCTCGCACAATCAAGTGTATCAATAATGTCAAGCAGATCGGATCAGGAGTGATTATGTATACGAATGATAACCATGATCAGCTTCCTAAGACCGGCAACGGCGGAGCCTCAACTCCTTGGTGTCTGTGGGACGTTGAAAATGTGGGCCTGGGGCGTGTCAGTATCTATATCGGCGGCCCGTCGTGGTGTCAGTATAAGCCGGCAGAAGGCGATCTTCGCTCAAAACTTTTCGCCTGTCCTTTTTTGCCCACTCCCGGAGAGGGCTGGACGCATACATCCAAAGAACGCTGCGATTATTTTTACATGCGCGACAGCCGGAGCGGCCCGGTCTGTACTGCTTTCGGATATACCGGTTTGGGTAAGCCAATGAGCAAACTCTCGCGGCAAATGCTGATTATTTGTTCGGGAGGGACGACGTTGATGAATATAGCGCCTGAAGTTTTTGACTCGTTTCTTGTTCATCCCAATTGGGAGGCTCCGCTTTTTCGTGCAGATGGTTCTGCGCAGAAAGTCCGTGCTGCGGATTATGAAAATGGCCGTGGTGATGATGGAATGGCAAAAATTGATGAGTTATAAAGGAATATGATGACGATGCAACGGTTGATGGTATTGTTGATGATACTTGGCTGGGCCGGCGTTTCGGCGGTTGATCGATTGCCGGAAGAGCTTCGGTTTGGGGCGCAGGGAGGATTTGAAATTGATTCTGTGCGGTTCTTTCTTCAACACTTCGGGGCGGGCTGGCAGGGGAGCGATCAATCAAGCCTGAAACCGGAGGCGAAGGTGTTGAAACGATCCGACAGCACTTATGAACTTCGCGGGAAACTTCCGGCCGGAGGTTCGGACAATGTGTTTGAAGTGACTGAGACGGTGACGGCAAGCGGCGACAAGGCATTTCAGTGCGATTACATGCTTACAGCGGCGACTCCGATTGCGACAGACACTTTGGCACTGGCAATCGACATTCCGGTTGGGGAACCCGGGCTCGCTGTGAATGTAGATGGAGATGAAATCAGCTTGCCGGAAGAAGCGGCAGAACCGGGCATTTTTGATCGTGAGGCCGGAATCGTCATGATTGGATTGCCGGAACGGAAAATTCGGATCAGTGGCGATTTCAAAGTCTATATTCAGGATAACCGTGCTTTCAACCTCAAGACGTTTACCATCCGGCTGATGCCGAAAGGGATGGAAAATGAGATTTCAAACTGGCGGCTCACAGCCGATTTCCGATTGCTGCCTGCCGTTTCCGGCGAAACGTTGCCGGCCTGTCCCGCAATCGACGATTGCGGAAACTTGAGAGTCGGAACGCGCGTACTTCGCTGGAACTGGTACGCACCGGATTGGCATGCTGAAGTCCTTGACGGCGGCAATTTCAAGATGGATGCGGGATTTCCGCGCTTTGGTTCCGACTCGTTCGAAACTTCCGGCGTATGGAACGGGTTCCGGACGAAGATTTCGGCAGTCGCAGTTCCGGACGGTGTTGCCTATCATGCCCGTTTCAAGGCTGCTTCTCCTGTCGAAACCTCTGCGCTCGCTTTGACTATGAACATGCCGCTGGCGGAACCGGGAGACGTCATAGTCGATGGCCGAAAAATAGAGTTGCCGGAAGTATGCAAAGAAAGCTGTATCTTCAACGGGAATGCCCGTTCGCTCCGATTCGGAAGCAACGGAAGGATTGTCACGGTTGAAGGAGATTTCATGTTGCTGATCCAGGATGATCGGAAATGGGGCAATCAATATTTTATATTCCGGATCGGAGCGACTCCGTCCGCCGGAAAAATTGACGACGCCTCCTTAAAAATCCGCATACGACTTGAGACGCCGTACACAGCCTCCGTTGATTTGAGAAATGTGTTCAATATGGGATTCAGAGACGAGAAGCTCAACGACGGGAAAGGCGGCTGGACCGACCAGGGACCGACCAACGATTTGCGCATGATGAAGTCCGGTCGTTTTTCCGCTCTGGGCGTCGATTTTGATATCGTCAATCCGGAACGCAACGATGGCCGTTCCTGTCTTGTGTTATCTTCCCGGCAGCAGAAATTTCCGATGGAGAAGAGTATCGCGCTTGACAGTAGCGGCGAAAAAAGCAGGTATCTGTACTTGTTGCATGCTTCGGCCTGGACGCCGAATGCATCTATGCCGGTCGGTATGGTTGTTGCGGAGTATGCCGACGGCAGCGTCAAGGAGTTCCCGGTGCTTGCCGGCCGCGATGTCGGCAACTGGTGGCAACCGTATGGAGTGGCAAACGGTGTTGTCGCCTGGACGGGAGAAAATGCTGAGACCTTTGTCGGTCTCTATCTGTCACAGTTTCCTGTCGAAGCTGCTCCGGCAAAGTTGACCTTCAAGGCGGCAGCAGACAGCGGTTCAGTCTGGATGATTGTCGGCGCCACACTCGGAGAGTACCGTTTGAATCTCCGACGGCCCGAAGCTTTGCCGTATATCGTTGCAGACAAGGATTGGCTGCCGGTCGAATACAACGGCAATACCGTGGCGGGGTCTCCGCTTGATTTCTCGGGCTATCTCGATGCTCCGGCCGGCAAATACGGACCGGTAGTGGTCGACCAGACCGGACATTTCTCATTTCGTGACGCGCCGGGAAAGCGGATCCGTTTTTTCGGGCCGAATCTGGTCGGCACAGCAAACTATCTCGACAAGGAGCTTGCCGATGATTTCGTGACCAAGGCGACCCGGCTCGGCTATAACACTGTGCGCTTTCATCATTTTGATAACGGACTTATCGATCCGAATGCACCAGACTCTCTGACTTTTGATTCCCGGGCACTCGATCAACTTGATTACCTGTTTGCGGAACTGAAAAAACATGGAATTTATTCCTGTCTGGATCTTTATGCAAGCCGCGAATTGAAGCCGGGGGACCACATAAAAGAACTTGAAGGACGCACCAGTCCGGAGAAATTCATCTTGAAGAGGTTGATTCCGCTCAGCAAATCGGCGATGGATAACTGGAAGGAATTCGCCCGGCGGCTGCTGACCCACCGAAATCCCTATACCGGTTTGACTTATGCGGAGGATCCGGCACTCTATGCTTTGAATCTTGTGAACGAAAATCCTCTGGTCATCATCTGGCGGGGATGGGATCCCGCGCTTATCCCGCTTTTCGAGGAGAGATATGTCGAATACCTGAAAGAGAAAGGGCTTGACACACCGGAGAACCGCACCTCACGCGGGGGCCTCTTCATTGAGTTCCTGAACGATCTTCAGATCAGGAGCATCGAAGAACAGAAGCGGTTCCTGAAGGAGGAGCTGAAACTGGTTGCGCTGGTTACCGATCTCAATATGATCAGCAAGTTCACGATGAATGAAGTACGTGAGCATCTGGATTTCGTGGACAATCATCAGTATTGGGATCATCCCTGGTTTCCGGTGCGGGAATGGCACTTGCCGTATGCGTTTTCCAATAAATCATCCATCGCAAATCGCGCGGAACATCCGCGGTATCTGATGCCGGCGCGGATTTTCGGCAAACCGTACACCGTCACTGAATTCAACTTCTGCAATCCGAACCCGTACCGGGGCGAAGCGGCGCCGCTGATCGGCGGTTATGCCGGGTTGCAGGATTGGGACGCCCTCTATCGGTTCGCCTGGTCGCACGGGCGTTACAACATGGATAAGGTCGATGTGCCGTATGGTTTTGATATCGTCAACGATCCGCAGGCGCAGCTGGCGGAACGCATTATCAATCTTCTCTTCATGCGTGAATATATCCGGGCGGCGAAACCTGCTTTTGCTTTCACCTGTACGTCGGGGCAGCTTCGCCGGCTCGCAGGTCCACCGGAGGATGACGGCGATTATCCGGCAGAGTTCACCGAACTCGGCCTCTACGGCCGGATCGGCACGCTCGGCGCCGCCGCTTCGTTCCCCGGCGTGCGGAAGGTCGATGCGCTCAATGCCGGTTGGGAGAAACGGCTTCCAGCCGCCGCCCGCGCCGCTCTCGACAAGCTCGGGAAGACCGGAGTCATCACGAGCGCAGGCGGGCAGATCACGCTTGATTCGAAGGCGAAAACAGTGAAGATCGTCGCTCCGCAGTGCGAAGTGATGACCTTCTCCGGCGATATGTCCGGCAAAGTGATGAAACTTTCCGGAGCCGACCGTTACCAGAC
>NZ_QEKH01000047.1 GCF_003096415.1 Victivallis vadensis
TGCTTGCTTGCTTGCTTGCTTGCTTGCTTGCTTGCTTGCTTGCTTGCTTGCTTGCTTGCTTGCTTGCTTGCTTGCTTGCTTGCTTGCTTGCTTGCGCCTCACTGCGTTCGGCACAAGCGGGTTCTTTCACGGAAAGATCCCGTGGAGAAACATGCACAGGCCGCCCGGCGCCGTTCAGCCCCGATACGGCCGGCCACGGAATGAATGAATTGTTCACCGACATATCCATCTTGTTTCCCCAAGTTATCCCATCCGCCGAACAGCGAAAGGCAATCATACTTGAATAAAATAGCACATCCGCACTTATTTTCAAACGCCGTTTCAGGTTTCTTCGCCGATTGAAAGGAATAATTCAATAAAATCAGCGGCAACCGTTTTCCAAACGGCCGGCGATTTGCATAGGCTCCGGGAAGCCGTTCTCACCGGCGTTTCCCATGCGGTGCGGAATTCGGCTCTTTACATTCGGCCTCACCTCTGACAAGTCAGAGATTCAACCATAAAAATAAATGATCTTTTCCAAATCAAACTATTGACAAATCAGAGTTACTTTGCTATAATTAATACCGAAGAACAAAACAGGAAAGATCACTTCCATGGAAGAACGGAACATTTTTTTGCGCAATCATATTCTCGACCGGATCGCCGCCGGCTGCTGGGGCGCGGGCGAAAAACTTCCCGGCGCCCGCGAATTCGTTGCGGAAACCGGCAGTTCGCTCCCGATCGTGCAGGGAGTCATCGACCAGCTCGCCGCCGAAGGGATTCTCGAGACAATCCCCCGCCGCGGAACCTTCGTGCAATTCCAGTGGAAGGAGCGGCTGCTGCAGGGCTCCATGCACATCTTCCGCTCGATCCACGCCAGAGTGCGGGAGTTCGACATGCTGATCAACCGGGAAATCCCCCAGCTTTGGATCACCCACGACATGAGGGGTGTCTTTGAACTGCAGAACACCGGCTACATCCAGTCCCACTGCGACGAATATCTGGACCTGAGCGGACTGTTTGAGGAATGTTTCCCGGACCGGACGGCGTTTTTCATGAAGCCGTTCGACGCTTTCCGTATCGGCGGCAGGCTTCTGGCCGTCCCGGTCATCTACTCGCCGCGGGTGATTTTCTACAACCCGGAACTGTTCCGCAAAGCGGGAGCGCCGCTGCCCTTTTCCGGCTGGAGCTGGGACGATTTCCTCGAATCCGTCCGTTGCCTGAAGAAAAGCGTCCCGCCGGACCGGATCTTCAACTGGTACCCGATGGTCACCGAATACCTGAATCTGGTGGTGCGCGCCGGCGGCTGCCTGATCGACTGGAACCGGCAGGGAGACGAAGTGCGGATCGACGCGCCCGAAACCCGCCGTGGGCTGCATTTGTTCCGCGCGCTGCGCCATGAGCTGTGGGGGACGCAGTTCCACCGCCTGCAGGACTACGAACAGGATTTTCTGGCCGGAAAAGCGGCGATGAGTTCGCTCAGCCCGCGCCAGTTCATGACCGACATCATCTCCTCCGGGCTGCGCGACTGGGCCACAGTGGAGCTGCCCCTCATTCCGGGCGGCGCGGACCTCAACGTGCAGGCGACCGACGCACTCTGCATCCGCCGGGAATGCGTCGATTTCAAACTGGCGAAGCGACTGCTCCAATTCCTGCTCGGGGAGTCTTTCCAGAACCGGCTGGCCGATTGGAAATACGGGATTCCGGTCCTGAAGTCGGCGGCGGGCAGGAGCATCGACTTCAACGACCCGCGCGATGTCCTTTTCGTCACCGAAACGCCGAAGATGTACGCCACCTACCATCTGGAATCGGTGGACCTGTTCAACATGGTCTGCGCCGGAATCGGCCAGCTGCTCGCCGGAGAGGATGACATCGATTCCGGCTGCAAAGAAATCGCCGATATGGTTCGCACCTATCTGAAAATTCAAAAAAGACGCAACATCGCCTGAAGGAGGACCCATGAAGAAGAACCGTTGTTTCACATTGATCGAACTGTTAATCGTAATTGCAATCATCGCGATTCTCGCAGCGATGCTGCTGCCTGCCTTGAACCAGGCCCGGGAAAAGGCCCTGGCGGGCAAATGCATGTCCAACCTGAAACAGCTCGGCGGCATGTTCGCTTTCTACTGCAATGATTTCAACGACTTCATCCCGATGACCACGTTCGCCAGCTCGTCCGATGCGGACCGGAACTACGGCAGCCATAAACCGGTCACCAAATTCTTCGAGGCCGGTTATATCCCGCGCGATGTCTTTTACAGCAGGAAACAGGACAAGGTCACCAACTGCCCGGCCTACGGCCGCTTCAAGGAGCCTGTCGATGCTTCCGCCCGAACGCAGATCGTGATCTCCCCGCCGGGAGATATGACCACCCCGATCACCCATACCACCTACGCGCCCGCCCAGCGGCTGCTGGGCAACACCGCCTTCAAACAGGCGGGCTACCGGATGCTGAAGCTCTCCCGGTTCAGGAAACCGACCGCCAAAACGGCTTTCATCGACGGTGTGATCGGCTCCGACGTGACCAGCGGGAACCCGACCATCCTGACGTACTGGGGAGAAACCGACTGGCTCGGCGGGCCGGTCAACTGGACTTCCAGCGTCCACTCCCGGTCGAAGTGCAACGCGGTCTTTTTCGACGGGCACACCGCAACGTTCAACCGCTTCGGAGCGAAACAGGAGCTGGAACCCATGTTTCCCCGCAACCTCGACACCATGCTGAACTAGGAGCTGCGATGCCAAAACGACTGTTGATCGCCGGAGCCGTTCTCCTCGCCGGGGCGGCTGTCGCCGAAACCGTCTTCCGGGACGGTTTTGAACACGGATTCGAACCGGCCTGGAAACTCCCGGATGCCGGGAAAGAGGTGCGCCGGGAACTGAGCGAAAAAGCGTTCTCCGGCAACCAGGCGGCGAAAGTTACCGTCGTTTCCAATCCGGAGCGCAAATTCAACCGCTGGCCGGACCTGCTGCTCTCCGACTACATCCCCGCGAAACAGGGGAACTACATCCTGACCGGCCGCATCCGTTTCCCGGAGGGGTTCGGCGCTTCCTGCGGCGTCGCATTCTACGATCAGGACAAAAAGCGCATCAACGGCAACGCTTTCTTTTACGGCAGCAAACCCGCATCGGCGGATTGGATGCCCTTCCGGGTCAAGGCGGGAGCGTATTCCGAAGCGACCCGGTACGTGCGCATCCGGATCAGCGCCCCCTGCTGGAGTTCGGAGGTATTCCTGCTCGACGACCTGCAACTGGATTTCCAACCGGCCGTTCAGGAGCCGCCGCCGTGGCAGCCGCAATACAAACTCAAAAAGGGCGATCCCCTGACCGCCGCCGACGTGATGGGGCCGGATGGCATCGTCTACCCCGACTTTTCCCGCGCCGGCGTGCGGAACGGCCTGATGGAACGCCCCCGCCGGGAACTGAAACTCAGTGATTTCGGCGGCAGGCCGGGGCAGGAGTGTTACGATGCGCTGACCCGGGCGATCGCCGCGCTGCCCCCCGAAGGCGGAGTGATCCGTTTCGACGAAGGCGCCTACCGGCTCGGCCGCTTCGTGCGGATCACGCGCGACGGCGTCGTCCTGCGGGGAGCCGGGCGCAGCAGAACCCGTATTCTCTTCGACTACGACGCGGGGGAGAACGGCGTGGATCTCTACCGCGTGGCGGGTTCCCGCCTGAAACCGGGCGGCCATATCCACATTTACGCCCGCCCGGAGGGGCTGCGGGAAATCCGGCTCACCGCGAACGGGCGGGAGATCCGGCGCTACCGGCGCTCCATGCACTCCGGCAACGAATCGCTGATCACCGCGCAGCTGCCCGGCGACCTGCCGGAGGGGCCGGTCCGCTTCCGCGCCGTTGCCGTCTACGAAAACGAAGAACGGTCTGCGGAAGCCGCGGCCGTGATCGACCGGAAAAACGGGATCAGCTTCCCGGCCAGACGTCCCTCCGGCGCAATCCTGTTCCACGGCGCAGAGCCGGATGCCGCTCCGATCAGGCTGGCGAAGGACGGGAAACGGGGCGACCGCCGCGTCACGCTGGAGCAATCCGGCCACGGACTCCGCGCCGGGGAGATCATCGCCATCCACGCTCCGGCGACGGAACGCTGGCAGCGGCTGACCCGGAACGCCTGCAACTGGGGGCTTTACCGCAACTATCTGGCGGAAGTCACCGGCGTCGAAGGCGCGGACGTGGAATTCGACATGCCGCTGCGGATCGATTTCCCGGTGATCGACGGTTCGACCGTGCAGCGCCGGAAGATGATCCGCGGCTGCGGCGTGGAGGATATGAGCCTTGAAATGAAGAACAATTTCTGGGTGACGCTGGTCGGTTTTGAAAACGCCGTGGACTGCTGGGCGCGCAATGTCGCGGTCTACAAATGCGGTCGCCATCCGATCTACGCCCGCAACGCCAAAAACTGCGCCATCCTCGACTGTGAATTCGACGACTCCTTTTACCACGGGGTCGGCGGAACCGCCTACGCCGGCTGGGAGGTCGCCTACGACTGCCTGATGGACAACGTCACCACCCGCAACCTGCGACACGCGCCGCTGGTCCAGTGGAGCGCAGCCGGGAACGTGGTGCGCAACAGCCGCTTTTACGGATGCGACGCCCACTGGCACTCCGGCTGGACCAATGAGAATCTGTTTGAAAACTGCCTGATCGTCTCCGACACGCTCGAACGCGGCGGCTCCGGGCACGCCCTGCTGGCCACGGCGCCGGAGGACGGTTCGCACGGCCCCAACGGGCCGCGCAACGTGGTGTGGAACTGCGACCTTTACTCCCTCAAAGACGGCGTCAGCCTGGGCGGCATGAATGAAAACTGGATTTTCGCCTACAACCGGTTCCGGGTGAAACAAGGCGGCGGCTTCCTGCTCGGCTCGGCAAGTTTCGACCACATCATCCGCGGCAACACCTTCATTCTGGAGGACGGCAAAAGCCCGCTCCTGCTCTACAAGACCTCCGACAGCGGCGGAATCGAGCTTGAAGGCAACCGCATCTGCGGCGGAACCGCACTGGCGTCAGGACTCGGCAAGCCGCAGGTCGACCGGAACAACCGCCTGCTGCCGCGCGACGCCCCCGCACCGCGCCCGACGCCCCCGGTACCGTCGCTCTACGAGTGGCAGAAGCAGCACTCCCGGAACGGTCAACGCGAATAGAACACCTTCACGTTGCGCATCTTCAGCCGAGCCGGAACATACAGACCATTTCCGGCCAGAAGAAAACGGCCAAAAGATGCAACAGCACTCTCACTCTCCGGCCAGCGCAAGACCATAATGCTTCAACCGGAGTTACCTTCACCTCGAAGCCAATCGCAAACGCCTCCTTCACTCGCAGCAATCCAATGACGATTATATGCTTTTCAAAACCTTGTTGATCTTTTTGAAAACATCGTCATTCGTGTTTGAAAACGGTTCGCTTATTATGAATTTCCGCCGGAAGGAATCCAGAGGAATCAATTCTCCGTCCTTGTAATCCGTCATATCAAGGATTTCAAAATACAAATGGTTATGCGGATAATCGAACTCAATATATGATTCCAGATTTTTGCCCGGGAATCCGAATCCAACTATAATTCCATGGCCGTCAACAGATGTCCGGCTTTTTATATCGCATTGTATTTTCCCCCTGATCAGCATCAATGCGTCACTGTCAGTCATTCTGCAACCCTCGGCTTATTGATTCATTCTGCTCAAGCAAATCCATTTGCCTGTCAAAGTCGGACTTGAACAGACGATCCTGAATGACACGATATTTTTCAAATTCGTTTTCAGCATGTTCCCGGGCGATTTCCGCAGTAATCTATCCCGCATCGCACAGAATTTCCATATCATCGGCAATCAAAATACGATCCAGATGTTTTGCCCAATCCTCCATTGTCATCGGAATATGCCGTTTGGCGCGGCGTTCCGCCAAGTCCAGATAAGCGTTGACGATGCGTCCAAAATCTTCCAGTTCATTTTTTTCAGATAGTTTTTGACAATGACAACGTCTGTTTTTACAATTTTCCCGTCTGGCGCATTTTCCCATGATACCAGCCCCATATGCTCCCGAGCCGCATCGGCCCGCTCCATAATCAATTCGGCGGCAGTATGTCCGTGAACAGCATAATGCAGTTTGTTCTGTATTTTGGCAAAAAACTCCCGTGTGGTCGGAGAATCGGGATCGTAATCCATGCTGGTTGCGTAAATATCTGTGATTTTCTGATAAAAACGTCTCTCACTCAACCGTATTTCCCGGATTTCCGCCAGCAGATGTTCGAAATAATCTCTGTCTAGAAACTTACCGTTTTCCATGCGTTTCCGGTCAATTACATATCCCCGAACAGCATAATCCCGCAGCACGGCGGTAGCCCACTGCCGGAATTGCGTTGCGCGTTTACTATTCACCCGATAGCCGACTGCGATGATCATATCAAGGTTGTAATACGGTAATTCCCGGGCTACAGAACGAGAGCCTTCCCGGCGAACCTGTCGGAATTTCCGACAAGTTGCCTCCTCAATCAATTCCTCATCCTCATAGGGTCGAAGAGTGTCCTTGTCGACAATACGGTGTTCGGTGATCCCGCCACTGGAAAACTGAAATCGCTGACTATCGTTTACCGTTTGGACGGACAGAAAAAAGAATTGGTTGCCCACGAGGGGACCACGCTCTCTCTTTCTGAAGATTTTCTGCGCAATTTTGATCCGGTTGGTTCCTCCGATCTGGTTTTCATCAAAAAACTCATTGCAGACGCAGTTCGCCGTGGAGAACACAAGGTGATAATTCCCAAAGGGACTTACCATCTGAAACCGGCGGATACTGATGGTCGACATCTGGTATTGCGTAAGCTCAGCAATCTGGAAATCGATGCTTCGGGATCGTATCGTTCTGACTCTGACTTTTACGCTCAGAAGTCAGAACGTCGCGGGTCAAATCAGCCGTCCGAATCGTCAGAATGACTCGGCCGGGCGTCTGTCCCATTCGGCAAAAAGTAAGCAGAAATTCTGCTATTGTCGGAACCTCATTGCTCCAGAATGGCGGCAACCAGTTTCAAGGTTTCAGCCGGATCAGCGGTGGAGCTACGGATCAGGGCAAGCGCCTTTTCAATTCGGTTACGATCCGATTCTCCCCCGATCTCACCGACTACGGCAGCGATGGCTTTCTCCTGCGCCTCGCGCCCCACATGGGTGTAATATTTATCCACAATGTCGGAATCGGTACCGAGGATCGACTGAACTGCCGCTTTGGGAACGTTGGCTTCTGCACAATACGAGGCAAAAGAATGTCGCAGGGAATGAAATCCGTATATTGTGACTTTTTTCTTCCTGCCTGGTACGGCAACGGAAGGCTCGAGACCGATCCACTGAATAACGCGCAGCACATCAATGTTCACCAGATTGTTGCCGACGTTTTTTCCGGCAGCATCAGTACGTTTATAACGAGCTGCAACCCGTGGGCAGACATATTCATCGATACGCCAAGACCAGGCTGCTTCCAAGACGGTTTTCAATTCCGGAGCAATTGGGATGGTCACTTCTTTGCCGGTTTTGAATTGCTTCACCCAGATTTGACCGTGCGGGAAATCGATACTGTCCCAACGCAGTAAAACGCAATCCTTCAACCGTTGTCCGGTAAACATGCCGAGATAATAGATCACTTTGACTTCCGGCTTGTACATCACTTTGTGGATACTGTCATCAAGCACTTCACGCAACTTTTGAATCTGCTCACGGGAAAAGGAAAGACGGCGTACCCCGAGTTCCTGCTCTTCACGTTCTTTCCGCATCAGGACGCGTGAACGAAAAGGATTGTCCGCATCCCGGTAGTCCCGCAAGACTTCAAAGATTTTGCGGATTCTGGTGATTTTCCGGTTGTGGGTCGAAACCGAAATCCTGCAAGACCGCAAATGATCGGCGTACTTGGCTGCCAGTTCCGGAGTTATCTCACGAATCGGCAGTTCCGGTTTATTGATGAAATCAACGAATTCCCGAAATGTGGCCCGATAGGTGTTCTGTTCATGAACGGTATCCGGCACAGAACGCTCCGGGTGCCGTGAGTAGACTTCCCAGGCATCGCTTAGTGCGAGTTCCTGCTGCCGGTGTTCGAGATTTCGGGCCTGTTTCACGTGAGCGGCAATCACTTCGGTACTGGTGGCGCGAACCACTGGAACTATTTTTTCCGCTTTGGCTATGGCCTCTTCACGGTTTCGCGTTTCGAGGCTGACACATTTGCGCTGGTTGTTGATCTGATAGCGGAAGAAGTAGACTCCTCCGGTCTTTTTCTGATATACTGAACCTGTTGCGAGTTTGATTGTCTTTTTAGTCATCTCCTGATCCTTCCAGTTTGGAATATCGGATTTGACCGGCATTGGACGAAACTCCTGAAGAAAAGCGGCCAAACGGTACCAAGTGGTACCATTTGGCGGAATTTTGAGGCAAAAAATGGTGGCCGGACCCAGAATCGAACTGGGGACACGGGGATTTTCAGTCCCCTGCTCTACCGACTGAGCTATCCTGCCACCTGTACCGGCCCTTTTCAGCGCCGACTTCTTTAATAAACACCGGTTTTCGGAATTTTCAAGCACGGGCGCTGAAATTTTTTTCGTTTTTTACGTCGGAAAATGATTGCAATGTCAATGTGATTGATTTATCCGGCCGGAGGCCGTATATTATGCATGTTCTCATAACGACACATGCAAACAGGAAAAGCGAGGATGGAGCATCTCAACTGCGATTCGGCCAGACACAATCTGGCTGATCTTCTGGCCTTGTGGTGGAAAGCCGACCACATCTATTGTACGATCCTTCAAAAGTGGCGCCTGCCGCTCAACAGCCTCTGGACGCTCGAAGCCTTGCTCTCCTCCTCCGGCCCGGATGAACCCGCCCGACTCGCCGATCACCTGAACATTCCCCGGCAGACCATGACCATCATCCTCGATTCCCTCGAACGGCGCGGCGTGATCCGGCGTGAAGCCCATCCCACCGACCGCCGCCGCAAGCGGATCCGGCTCACCGAAACCGGACGCGCTTTCGCCAACGAAGTCTCTACGGAAGTCAATGCCATCGAAGTGGAAGCCATGAGTCAGTTGCCGGCAGCAGAACAGCGCGCCTTCGTCGAACTCTCACGCAAATTCTACGACGCACTCAAAACCGCCGGAGAACAATTCCGGCAAAAAGAGGCCGCCGCCGCGAAGTGACAGTCAGCGGCGCTTCAGCTCTTCGACCACCGCCTGCCAGCCCTTTTGCCGGGCAAGGTCCCGGATCATCCGGTAGCCGCCGCCGTACACCGGATCGGCGTTCTGTTCCATCCGGTTGTTGAGAGCGGCGCGGTTGTGCTTCAAATTGATCCGGCTGGCGACGTATTCGGCAAAACCTTCGCGCCGGACCGGATCGCCCAGCCCCGGCGCCGCATGGTGCTGCCAGTCGTGCGCCAGCTCGTGCGCCGCAACTTCGATGAAGCGTTCACGCGGCAGGTGGTCGAGCAGATAGACCGAACACTTCTCCTCCACCCGGTTGCCCGGCTGCCATATCGTCTGCTCCAGCCGGTAGAGGCCGAGTTCGCCCGCCTCGCCTTCCGCCCGGTTTCCCAGCAGCCGGTTCAGTTCCTCCCGGCCGACCAGATGAAACTCCAGACGGCAGGGCGTCCGGGAACCGAGCAGCCGATCCACCTCGCGCCGCACCTCCCGGAACAGGGTTTCCGCCCTTGCCGGATCGGTGACGGTGTCCCGGTCGCACGTTTTACAGATGCCGCGCCTGTCGGGCAGCGGGGTCAGGCGCGCCGGCAGAGTACATACAAAACAGTGCGGCAGCTTAGCACATTCCGGGCAGAAAAAATGCTTTTCCGCCGCCAGCGCCACCGTATATTCGCCCCGGATCGTGCTGCCGCAGACCGAACATTCCGGCAGCGCCGTATCAAAGCAACGCTGCGAGCAGTACAGCTTGCCCGCCGCGCTCAGGTATTTGCCGGCCAGCGGTCTGGCGCAGACCGAACACTTCGGCAGCGATTTTTCCCAGCAGCTCCGCGAACAGTAGTGCCGCCCCTCCGACACATAGCTGCGGCTCCCGGTGCGGCCGCAGACCGCGCAGGCCGCCCCCTCCGCCGCCGGGATCAGGCAGAACAGTATTGTCAAAAACAGAATTGGTCCGAACCATCGCATCGTCAGCCGAGGATCATCTCGATCTTCCCGAGTTCCTCCGCCGAAAATTCCAGATTCTTCAGGCCCGCGACCACGTCGCGGATCTGCTGCGGACGGCTCGCGCCGATCAGCGCCGAGGTGACGCCCGGCCGGTTCAGCAGCCATGCGATCGCCATCTCCGCCAGAGACTGGCCGCGCGACTTGGCGACGCCGTTCAGGTTGCGGATCTTGGCGAGCACCTCCTCGGTGATCGAATCGGCTTTCAGGAAACCGTTCCGGCTGGCGCGCGAATCAGCGGGAATCCCGGCGAGATAGCGGTCGGTCAGCAACCCCTGCGCCAGCGGCGAGAAGACGATGCCGCCCACGCCCTGTTCTTCAAGCAGTTTAAAGGAGCCCTGCCGTTCGTGGGTCCGGTCGAACATATTGTAGCGGATCTGGTGCAGCACGAACGGTGTTTTGAGCTCGCGCAGGATCGCGATCGCCTCTTTCGCCGCCTCCGGGCCGTAGTTGGAAATCCCGACGTAAAGCGCCTTGCCGGAGCGCACGAGCTGATCCAGCGCCAGCATCGACTCCTCGACCGGAGTATCCGGGTCGGGACGGTGATGGTAGAAGATATCCACGTATTCCAGCCCCATCCGCTTCAGGCTCTGGTCGCAGCTGGCGATCAGGTTCTTGCGCGAACCCCATTCGCCGTAGGGGCCGGGCCACATCAGGTAGCCCGCCTTGCTGGAGATGATCAGCTCGTCGCGGAACGGCATCAGGTCCTGCTTCAGAATCCGGCCGAAGGTGACCTCCGCCGAACCCGGTTCCGGGCCGTAGTTGTTCGCGAGGTCGAAGTGGGTGATGCCGAGGTCGAACGCGGTTCGCGCCATCGCCCGGCAGTTGTCGTACACGTCGACGCTCCCGAAGTTGTGCCACAGCCCCAGCGATACCGCCGGAAGCCGCAGCCCGCTGCGTCCGCAGCGGCGGTAGGGCATGGAGTCGTAACGGTTTTCAGCAGGTGAATACAACATGGCTTCTCTCCTCATCAATTGAAAACATTATTTCCACATCAGGATCGGCCAGCCCCGTTCGGCGGCCAGGTGGCGCAATGAATCCGACGGATTCACCGCGCGCGGGAAACCCGAAGCGGCCAGAATATAGCGGTCGTTGATGCTGTCGCCGTAATAGGCCAGTTTTTCAAACGGAACCCCGGCCGCCTTCAGCAACCCGGCGGCGATCTCCACTTTGCCGTTGCCCGCGCCGTAGACGCCGGTGATCCGGCCGGTATAGCGCCCGCCGGCCACCTCCAGCGTGGTGCCGTAAATATGGCTGATCCCGAAGAAGTCGGCGACCGGCTTCACCAGCACGCCGTTGGTCGAAGACAGGATGCCGACCGGGTGACCGGAGGCCCGGGCGGAGTTGACCGCGGCGACCGCATCGGCATAGATGTGCTCTTTGATGAACTCCTCGAAATGCAGACGCGACAGCTCCGCCATTTCCTCGATGGTTTTCCCGGCAAATTCGCGGAACTGAAATTCATAAAACGCCTCCACATCGAGGCAGCCGGCGTTGTAATCCTCAAAGAAGCGGTCGGCTTCCGCCAGCGCGCTCTCCGGGGCGAGTTTATGCTTCACCGCGAAGTACTTCCAGGTCACGTCGCAATCGGCCTGGATCAATGTGTGATCCATATCGAACAGATAATATTTGGGCTGGTCCACTCTTTTTTTCCCTGTTTCGCCCGCTACAAGGAAGCGAGCTCTTGTTCTATTTCTTCCGTGAAGCGGTTCAGCAGCGCCTCCGCCGTCGGGCGGTCGTCCGCCTCGACATTCAGCCGCATGATCGGCTCGGTGTTCGACGAACGCACCAGAATCCGCCCCTCTTCCAGATCGAACCGGAGGCCGTCGAAGGTCAGCGGATGATACTTTTCATATTTCCGGCTCAGGCTCGCAAGCACTTCCCGCGCCGGAATCGGCGGCACCGTGAAGCGGGCCGAAAGGTTGCACATCGGCGGATAGCCGTCGATGATCTCCGACAGCGGACCGTCGCTCATCGCCAGCCGCTCCAGAATCAGCGCCATGCCGGTGAAGCTGTCCCGGCCCGGATGCACCCGCCGGTAGATCACGCCGCCGCAGTTGCCCTCGCCGCCGATTTCGCTGTCGTTCTCGATCATCTTCTCGACCACGTTGATCTCGCCGACCTTCGAGGAGAGCAGTTTGCAGTCGAAGGAGCCGCAGATATATTCCAGCAGCCGCGAGGTCTGCATATTGACCACCACGGGGCCGGGGTCACCCCCTTCAAGCACCTGTTCGACCGCCAGCGCGACGGTGTAGTGCGGATTCAGCGCCTCGCCGCGGTCGGTCACCACGGTCAGGCGGTCGCCGTCCGGGTCCTGCCCGAAGCCGACGTCGCAATGCTCGCGCTTCACCAGTTCGGCCAGCTCGCCGAGGTTCTCCGGCAGCGGCTCCGGCGGACGGCGAAAGCCGTCGATCCCGGTATTGACCGCAAAAACCTCGCAGCCGAGCTTCTCCAGAAATCCGGCGCTGCACAGCGCGCCGACGCCGTTCGCGCAGTCGACCGCGACGCGGAAGCGGCGCTCCCGGATCAGCTCCGCGTCGACCACCGAAAAAATCCGGGCCATGTGTTCTTTGAACGCCCCCTCCATGAAGCGCACTTCACGGAAATCCTTCTCCCCGCGGCACGGCAGGCTCCCCTGGCTGTAGAGGTCGAAAAGTTCGGAAGCCTCGCCGCGGTCGAGGAAAGTGCCGCGGCTGCCGATGAATTTGAGCGCGTTCCACTGGGCCGGATTGTGGCTGGCGGTGATCGCGACCGCGCCGGACGCGCCGGTGCGGGTCACGGTGAACTGGATAGTCGGAGTCGGCACCACGCCGAGTTTCACGACCTGACAGCCCGCCGAAAGGAGTCCGGCGACCAGCGCGTCCTCGAACATGGCGCCGGTCGCGCGGGTATCCCGCCCGACCACGATGCGGCCGCCGCCCTGATAGAAACCGAATGCGGCACCGAGTTCGGTCACCAGCCGGGGGGTCAGCCCCTCGCCGACGATGCCGCGCACGCCGCTTTCCGAAAACTTCAATGTATTGACCCTGCCCAAGGGAGCCTCCGTAGTTTCCGGTAATATAGCCGCCCGGCGCGCTCATTTCAACGCATCCCCCGGTTCCTCCGCCGTTTTTGATAAAATTTTCAAAATTTTTCAAACAGGTATTGACAAACGGCATTGTGTTTGGTATACTATTATTATACTCGATATGATAATACTATATCAAATAATCAGAGGAGCCGTTTCATGACCGCGTTTGAAGCCGTGACCAGCCGCCCGCTGCAGTTGCAGATCGCCGACCATCTGGCGCAGCGGATCATTTCGGGCGAACTGCCCGACGGCGCGCGGCTGCCCGCGACGCTGGAACTGGCGAAACTCTACCATGTCACGCCGGTCACGATCCACAAGAGCCTGCAGCATCTGGTGCAGCGGCAGCTGATCGAACGGGTGCCGCGGCGCGGCACGTTCGTGCGCTCCCGCGAGCGGGTCAACGTGATCGGACTTGCGTTCGGCAAGAATCCGTTCCTGCACCAGAGTCCGCTTTACCCGCAGCTTCTGGACCAGTTCCAGCGGCAGACGCCGGAACGCGACCTGAATCTCAAGATTTACTTCGACTTCGAATCCGGCAACCGTGCGCTGTTCGATCTCGAACAGGACCTCGCCAGCGGGGAAATCAAGGCGGTGATCGCCTGCAACCGTTCCAATCGCCTGACCCGCTTTCTCGACGAACATCCGGAAGTCACCTGGCTCGAACCGATCAGCCTTGACCAGCGCGGCACCGTGAAAAAAGGCGTGGAGTATCTGGTCCGGCAGGGTTTCCGCAATATTCTGGTGGTGTCGATGCTGCCGCAGGAACTTGAATACGAGGATTTCCGCGGCTACTTCCGCGACGAGCAGCAGGGAGCCGCCGAGGCGGTCGCCGGGACGGAAGCCGTCGCAGAAGTGATCCGCTGGGGACAGACGGACGCCGACGGTTATGAAAAGGGCAAGGCGCTTTTTGCCGATCCCGCCCGCCGCCCGGACGCAGTGCTGGTCAATCACGACGTGGTCTGCCGCGGGCTGCTGCTGGCGCTGATGGAGCTGGGGCTGAAAATCCCGCGCGACATTGCGGTGCTGACCCATATGAACCACGGCTGTGAATTCGCGTCGCCGGTGCCGCTGAGCGTGCTGGAGGTCAATCCGGCCCGGATGGTTTCCGTCTGTCTCGATACGCTTACCGCCGCGCTGCGGAACGGAACCGCCGGCCATGTCGCGATACCGAAACTGACGGCGGAGCTGATTCCCGGCAGGTCGTGCCACGAAGTTCGCGGTGCACAAGAAAGGTAAAGCCACCGTTTACGTGGGCGGGCAAGGCGCCGCTGCCGGGGATGCACGCTCTACGCCCTCCGTGGGGTGTGCGGGCGGCAAGGTGCCGCTGCCGGGTGCGCACGCCAATGCCCCTCTGGGGGGTGTGCGGGCGGCAAGGTGCCGCTGCCGGGTGCGCACGCCAATGCCCCTCCGGGGGGTGTGCGGGCGGCAAGGTGCCGCTGCCGGATGCGCACGCCAATGCCCCTCCGGGGGGCGTGCGGCGGCTGGCACAGGCAGGCGAAGGTCGGTTTTCATAACCACTTACGCGGCGCACAGCTAAGGCCGAACTGCCTTTTACGCGGCGCACAATAAGCGCGGTCAGCGCCGCGAACGAATGTGAGGGAATTACTTGCCTTTGGCAAGTAACGAGGAACATCGTGACGAAGCCGAACGTAGTGAGCGAAGCCCCTCCGGCGTAGTGAGCGCAGCGAACGATGAGGAGTTGGCGGGCATAGCCCGGCAAGTAAGGGGCGCTAGCCCCGCCCGCGAATGGAAGTGCTTCGCAAGTCAACGGAAGTTCCGAGGCGAGCGGGGAAGTCCGGACGGGCGATCGTGCGCGCCGCAGGCGGGCAGGCCTTGAAAAAGGCCCTCCGGAGCCATCCGCATAAGACGTAACGCCCAGTTTGTGACCGGTAACGATACGGAAAGGCGAATTAAACTTAAATATAATTGCATGATCATGTGCGACTTGAAAGCGGAGATGAATCTCCGTACTCCAAAGACGCTTCGCGTCGGGGGAATAAACGCAAGCATTTACAATTCAACATGTTGCCAGCAATAAACTTAAAAACAACCGACTTACGGCGGAGGTGAAAATGAGTGACAAGCGAAAGGATAAACAAATGCGGCAAGGAAAACGCGCCCGGCGCATTCACATGCATGGCATTATGCGCCCGAATTTTACGCTGATCGAGCTGTTGGTGGTAATTGCGATCATCGCGATTCTGGCGGCGATGCTGCTGCCGGCACTGAACAAAGCGCGCGATGCGGCGCGCAAGACCACCTGCACGAACAACCTCAAACAGCTCGGCACCTACCTGACTTTCTATCTGGACGAATTCAACGGCTACTACCCGGCCTACGGCAAGGATGAGGTCGGCACGTTCTGGTCCTCCCGGCTCTGCCGCCTCTACCAGTACAAGGGGGACAAGGACGCCGCCTATTCCGCTTTTACCAGAGACCGCAACGTGATCGCCCGCTGCCCCGTCCGCGAGATGGACAACGAAACCTATAAAACCCTGAAAGGCGGTTCCAACTTCTGGGGGATGTACGGCGTCAATTACCTTTATTTCGCCTATTCGGAGAGCGGCAAGGCGAGCCTTGCCAAAAAGGTCACCAACATCAAGGCCCCCTCACAGAAAATCTACGCGGTGGACGGCCGGGAACTCGACGCCGGCGAAATCGCCAGCCCGGCGTGGGAAAAAGCCTATCCGAGCGGACGCCACGCCAACCAGACCAATATTCTTTACGTCGACACTCACGTCGGCTCTTCCCAATGGAACATATTGACCAAGATGACCGACGAACGTGCCCAGTTCAAATACTGGCATCCCACCACCATGCAGTAAGGAGAATGCACCATGCTCAAAATCTTTTCCGCTCTTTTCGCTTTCGGCTTTGTTTTCACGGTTCCGCTGTCCGCCGCGACAGCGGAAACCAAAACCGCGCCTGAAACCGATGGCTGCCTGATCGACACCGACAGCGACGGGATCGTCGACAAGGTGATCGCGGTCAGGACCGACGGCGAAGCCCGCGAGGCGATTTCCGGCAAACTCTGGAAGCAGAACCGCAAAGCGGTGTTCGAGTTCAAACTGCCCGAAGTTGACAAGCCGGTGAAAAAAGCGACGCTGAAGCTCTTCCTGAACGGGAAGTTCGGCTGCCATCCCGACAAGGAAGGCGCCTCCGGCCCGGAAACCGACCTCTATTACTACCTCTCCCCCGAAGCAGACGGCAAAATCGAGCTGGTGGACGACAATGGCGTGAAGCTCGGCGCCGCCCTGCCCGGCAAGCCGGTCGAAAGCGTCCGCAAGGCGATCACGATCGACGTGACCGGGGCGGTTCAGGAAGCCGCCGCCGCGAAGTCGCCGTGGATCGGCTTCCGGCTCGAAGCCGCCCCCTCCGCCGCCGACGGAACCGGCTGGCGCTGGCGCACCGCCGAATTCGCCGAAGCCAACGGCAAGCAGTTCTGTCCGACACTGACCGTCGTGACCGAATAAGGAGAAGATGCCATGAACTTCCATGCACTCTGGAACTGTGCGTTGCTGGCGCTCTCGCTGCCGCTTCCGGCGGCGGTCACGCTCTACCCGGCGGGAGGCGGCAGCAATCTGCGCGTGCCGGTGATCGCCCCGGCTCCGGGAGGAGCGAAGGGCAAGGCCGTCGATTTCGAAGGGGTCCGGTTCACTTACGAACTTCTGCCGCACTTCCGGGCGGCGGAAACCGGCGAACTGGAATTCTTCGTGCGCGACCTGCCGCGCCGCCTTGAAAAAGCCGTGCTGGTCCTCACCGGAGCCGACGGCGGCAAACTGGAACTCCTGGTGAATCCGGCGAGCACCGGACGCACCTTCACGCTGCGCAGCGGCAAGTCCAAAGCCGTCTCCGCCGAGCGCCCGCAGATCGCGAAATGGCGGAAATACCGCCTCGAACTGCTCCCCGGCAAGGCGGTATTCCACGCAGGCGGCGAAACGGTCTGCGTACCGCTTCCGCCCGGCTTCAGGCCGGTCCGGCTTGCGGTCTACGCCGCGATGGTCGACGAACTCTCCTACCGTTCCGGCGGCGCGGAGCTGAAGCTCGACTGGGAACAGGATTATACAGCCCGCGTCGAACCGGCGAAGCATTCCGGCGGCGTGTCGGCCGCCCTGCACGGCTTCGACAGCTTCGCGGTTTCGACCGATCCGGCGAAGCGCGACTGCCCGACGCTCCAGCTCGCCAACTCGACCGACGCCGAACGGGCCGTCACGCTGGAATATTCGGTCAAAAGCGAACTCGGCAAGCTCGACCGGAGCTGGAAACAGCAGTTCAGACTTGCGCCGGGGGAGGAAGTCATTGAGGCGGTGAAGTTCCCCTTCCCGCTCACCTCCGACCTCTACCACCTGACGCTGAAAACCACCGGGACCGACAACGGCGACGGGTTCCGCCGCCACTTTCTCTACGCCGAACCGCGCGGCGAAAAGCCGGGGCCGGGGCTGTTCGGCCTGCACGACTGTGACGTGAACACATTCGGCTTCTGGCCGGATGCGCTGCCGCTGCGTTATTCGCATAAATACCTGCGCTGGGGCTATGTGGTCGGCCCGGCGTGGCTGAAGGATTTCGACGGCGGGTACGGGCTCGATCCCGACACCCCGCCCGCCGAGTGGAACTGGAATGAAAAACTCGACTGGGAGCTGGCCTCCGGCCGGGAGATGTACGTGTGTCTGCAGAGCACCCCGCTCTCCGACTGGCAGCGGGAGCGGCCCTATAAAAAGATGCGCAAGCTGGCGTGGGGCTGGAGCGGCGGCTTCCCGAAGCTCGACCGCTACGCCGAATTCGTGCGCGCCGCCGGGGAGCGGTACAAGGGCAGAATCCGGCTGTGGGAGGTCGAAAACGAGCCGAACGCCTCCAGCCACATGCCGGACAAGCCGGGCGATTACGCTCAAATCTGCCGGACCGTCGCCGCCGCGCTGAAACCGCTCGACCGCGCCAATGTGATCTTCGGCATCAGCGGCACCAGCACCTTCGTGCCGTGGATGGGCAAGGTGCTGGCGGCGGGGGGCTGCCCGGCGCTCGACGCGATCAGCTGGCACACCTACACCACGCCGGAGCAGCCGGACAAGGCGGGACTGCCCGACATGCTCCGCGAAGCCCGCAAAGTCGCCTCGAAATACAACCGCTTCTTCAACTCGGAGACCGGCATTCTGACCGCTTTCCGCTACAGGGCGGACGAGCCGATCCCGCCGGAAACCGTCGCGGAAAAGGTCGCCGCGCGCGCCGCCGGCTTCGTGTCGAAAAACGCATGGCCGGGCCGGGTCAACGACGAGTACAGGGCCTCGATGTCGATCGTCAAGAACGCGGCAATCAACTTCCTTGCCGGTACGGAAGCGTTCATATTCTTCGGCTGGAATCCGAAGTGGCCCGCCGAACCGGCGAAGTGGCAGCAGAACACGCCCTCTTTCTCGCTGATTTCCGCGACCGCCGACGGCGAACGCACTCCGAGCCTCGCGACGCTGGCGGTCGGCGTGCTGGCCATGCAGTTCGAGGGAGTGGTGCTGAATCCGGCCCCGGTTCCGGCCGGCTCCGGCGGCGTAAACGGCGGCATCTTCCGTAAGGCGGACGGCGGCGAAGTCGCGCTGCTGTGGTCGCAGGGACCGACCGGCTCGGTGCTGCTGGCCTCCCCTGCCCCCGAGCTGGAGCTGGTTTCGCTGTACGGGGAGAAGTCGGCGCTCAAGCCGGTCAGTTCCGCGCGCGGCGTCAACACCTTTCTGCTGCCGCTGACCGACCGTCCGCTCTATGTCCACGCCGACCGGGCCGGAATGCGGCTGGAAGCCTCTCCGGTCGATGCGGTGAAGGTACGCGAGCTTCCCGACGGCAAAGCCGCCGTGACTTTCACGCTGCTGAACCGGAGCGACAAGGCGTGGAACGCCCGGATCAAAGCGCCCTCCGACCGGCAATTCCATATCACTCCGGCGGCGGCCTCCATTGAGATCGCTCCGAAAAAACGGCGCAACCTGACCTTTCAGCTGGAACCGGCGCAACAGCCGCAGCAGCCGGAGTTCCACCTGCCCTTCGCGGTGGAGCTGCCCGGCGGCGGCGACTTCCGGTATTCGGTGAAGCTCGCCAACCGCCCCGCCGTGAAGATCGGCCGCACCCCGTCGCAGCCGCTGATGCTGAACCGGGTGGAACAGGCGGTGGTCGGGCGGCCCCCGAAACTCGCCTCCTTGCAGGAGGATTACTTCTGGGGCGGCCCGGACGAACTTTCCGGCGAAGCGCGCCTTGCATACGACGACAATGCGTTGTATCTTACTGTGAAAGTTCATGACGCGAACCTGAAAGCGCCGGAGCCGTGGCCGGGCGTGGCGGGCAGCAGCCTGGAGCTGTTCCTCGACCTGCGCACGCCGGAACAGGGGCTTGGCGGCGCGCACTACGGAGACGGGGTCTGCCAGTTCCTGATCCGCCCCGAACTTCCGGGAGTCAAGGCGGCGATCTGGAGCCCGCAGCTGCCCGACGCCGTCCGCAGCGGAGTCGCCGTGACCGGTAAAACGCAAAAGGACGGCTACGAAGTCACCGTGACCCTGCCGTGGCGGGCCTTCGGCCTCAGGCGGGTTCCGGAGAGTTTCGGCTTCGACCTCGGCCTGAACGGGGCGTTCCCGGATCAGGCGAAACGCAAGACCCAGCTGATGCTGTTCGGCACCGCGCAGAATTTCCGCAGCGCGGCGGGATTCGGCCGCATCCATACACAGGAAAAGTGAGAAACGATATGCAGCGATTCAATGACGGCCGCGACTGGTTTTTCGAGCGGCGGCTGGGAATGTTCATCCACTGGGGACTGTACGCGATCCACGGCCTGCACGAGCAGGAGCAGCAGCGTTACGGCGTTCCGGCCGGGGAGTATGCGAAGCTGCTCGGCCAGTTCCGCCCGGACAGCTTCGACCCGGAGTCGTGGCTCGATCTCGCCGCCGAAGCCGGCATGGAGTATCTGGTGCTGACCGCCAAGCACCACGACGGCTTCTGCCTGTGGCCGAGCCGGGAAACGCGGTTCCACGTCGGCAACACCCCGTACCGGCGCGACATCGTGCGGCAGGTCGCGGACGCCTGCGCCGGACGCGGGTTGCCGCTCGAATTCTACTATTCCATCGTGGACTGGAAACAGGAGAACTACCCCAATATCGGCCGCCACCACGAGATACGGACCGATCCGGCCCGGCATGACTGGGACAAATATCTCGGCTATTTGAAGCGGCAGATCACCGAGCTGTGCACCCGATACGGCCCCGTCGCCGGAATCTGGTGGGATATGAATGTGCCGCAGGCCCAGGCCCCCGAAGTGCATGAACTGATCCGCCGCCTCCAACCCGCCGCCGTGATCAACAACCGCGGCTTCGGCCCCGGCGACTACTCGACGCCGGAGCGGGATTCCGATCCCGAAAACGCGAACCGCGGCGAAGCCGCCTTTCAGCGCCCGACCGAGGCGTGCCAGTCCGTCGGTTTCAACAGCTGGGGTTACCGCAAAGACGAGGACTATTACAGCGTCCTCTATTTCCTGCGCGCAATCGACGCCACTCTGGCGCGCGGCGGCAACTACCTGCTGAACGTCGGCCCCGACGCCGACGGCGTGATCCCCGAACCGGCGCAGGCCATCCTGCGCGGCGTCGGAACGTGGTTCAAACGCGTCCGCGAATCCTTTGCGGAACCGGTTTCGCAGTTGTTGTCCGATCCCGCGCTGCCGGCAACCCGCCGGGGCAATGTGCTCTACGTCCACTGTCCACAGGGGCTTTCCGGCAGCGCGCTGTCGCTGCATCCCCTGAAACAGGCCCCGCGCCGCGTCACGCTGCTCAACACCGGCGAAGCGGTCGAATGGACCCTTGAGCCGCTGATCTATCACCGCGACTGCGGCGCGGAACTGCGCCTTCGAGGACTTCCCGCCGACGAGCTCGCCGGAACCGTTCCGGTCTTCAAGCTGGAGTTCGACGGACCGGTCACCGGCTGATTCATCGGAGGCGGCTTTCCCGACGCAAAGCGTCTTTGGAGTGCGGAGATTCATCTCCGCACTCCAATCGCACATCACTTTTATATAAGTGGCAGCGGCCTCCGCACGCCAAGCTGGTTGGCGGCACGCAATGTTTTTTCGAGTCAACAGAGGCGATTCGCAGGGGAAAGCCTGCCGTTTTGAAGGCAGGCAAGGTCAGCAACCCTGCGGTTTGCCGACCTTGTGCGCTACGCGGCCTGATTTGCAATCACATCTCCGGTAGCGGGGCGCTACGCACACAAAATGTCTCCGACGGGCGATACAGACCATTCCGGGAGTCGCCGCTGTTTCCGCATATGGATTCCTGGCGGAACTGGGGACGCTGAAACAGTATTCTTCACGGAAGCTTTCTCTGATTTCCGGACTGACGCCCAGAATTGTTTCGTCCGGAACCAGTGTCAATCACTCCTGTTTGAGCAAACGCGGTTCAGCACGGGTACGCCAGCTGCTTTATCTGGATTGCATGACGGCAGTCACGAGGATTCCGGAATCAAACACGCAATACCGGAATCTCATAGCAAAAAGCAAAGCCAAGATGACTGCAAGATGCGCATGCATGAGAAAGCTCTTGCTGATCATACGGACTGTCGTAGTGCAGGAGCGGCCATATCGCGATTTTCGGAAATTTCCGCAAAACGCGCTTGACTTTTGACACACTATCTTCGCCCGGTTGCCGAGGCCGACGTTCGGCCCCGACCGGCAAGGTGCCGGGGCCGGAATTTTATATTTCAAACCGTAAATGGATATTCGTAAGAGGATATACCATCATATTGGTTCTATCCTCCTGCAAGTCTTTACCCTGAAGTCAAGCAGGCTGTTTTTTGGCTATGCCAAAAAACAGCCTGCGCCCGCCCCGGCACGTTGCCGGTCTGGGGTCCCGGGGGCGAAGCGCCCCGGGCCGCCGGAGGCTAAGCTTACAGCTTGACGAAGTGAAAAATCCAGCTGTCGCCGTCGTGCCTGGCGCCGGGGAGCTGGAATCCGGCGTTCATCAGGGTGCTGCCGGCCAGTTCGAGGCCGGTTTCGGTCTCCCGGTAGCGGGCGGCGGCTTCGAGGCCGCGCAGACGCAGATAACGCGGCGCTGCGGAGGGATGGTTCCGGCAGACCACATAGGTGACGACTGCTTCGGAGCCGTCGGCGGCGGCATATTCCCATGCGGCGCGGTCATTGTCCCGGAAGGGATCGATCAGCCGGTAGAGTTCGCCGCGTGCGATCACGTCATTGTATTCGCGGTAGAGGCGGGTCTGACGCCTGACCAGCTCACGTTCCGCTTCGTTGAGAGTGCCGAGATCCATTTCGTAGCCGAGGGTTCCGGCCAGCGCGACATTGCCGCGGGTTTCGAAGCTGGTCACGCGGCCGGTCTGGTGGTTCGGAACGGCGGAGACATGCGCTCCCATCGCCGAGGCGGGATAGAACAGCGAGGTGCCGGACTGAATTTTGACCCGTTCGATCGCGTCGGTATCGTCGCTGGTCCAGATCTGCGGGGTATAGTAGAGCATGCCCGCATCGAACCGGCCGCCGCCGCCGGAGCAGCCTTCGATCAGCAGTTTCGGGAAGGCTTCCAGCAGCCGGCGTTTGAGTTCATACATGCCGAGTACGAAACGATGGCCGATTTCGCCCTGCTTTTCCGCCGGCAGAGTCGCGGTGAAAAGCTCGGCGGGCTGGCGGTTCATATCCCACTTGATATACTCGATGTTGGCGTTGCGCAGAATCTCCGCAACGGTGTCGAACAGATAATCCACCACAGCCGGATTGGTCATGTCGAGCACCATCTGGTTGCGGCTCAGCGTGCAGGTGCGTCCGGGGACGGTCAGCGCCCACTCCGGGTGCTTCCGGTAGAGTTCGCTGTCCTTGGAGATCATCTCCGGCTCGAACCAGAGGCCGAACTTCATGCCGAGCGCGTTGACCTTCTTCACCAGTTCGCCGAGTTCGCCGATCTTGGCGGTGTTCACGAACCAGTCGCCGAGACTGGAGCGGTCGTCCTCGCGGTGGCCGAACCAGCCGTCATCGAGCACCAGCATTTCAATACCGAGCGGCGCGGCGGAACGGGCGATGTCCAGCAGCTTCTCGACATTGAAGTCGAAATAGGTCGCCTCCCAGTTGTTGATCAGGATCGGGCGCGGCAGGTTCTTCCACGGCTCGCGGCAGAGGTTGTTGCGCAACGCCGCATGGAAGTTGCGGGACATGCCGCCGAGGCCGTTCCCGGAATAGGTCAGCAGCGCTTCGGGCGTCTGGAAGCTCTCTCCGGCGGCGAGGCGCCAGCGGAAATTCTCGTGGTTGATACCGGCGACGGCACGGACGTTGTTCACCTCGTCCAGCTCGAGCATGCACTCGAAGCTGCCCGAATAGACCAGCACGCATCCCCAGGCTTCTCCCAGCTCCTCGGTCGTCGCGGCTCCCGCGATTGCAAAGGCGGGGTTGTGCTGGTGGCTGCTGCTGGTGCGCTTGCTGGCGATGCCCTGCAATCCGGGCTGAATCCGGCTGCGGCAGACATGGCGCTCCAGCGCCCAGCTCCCCGCCAGATGGATGAAATCGAAATCGTCGTTGCGCAGGTCGAGACAGAGCGACATCGCCCGTTCGAGGTCGACCGGAACGGCGGAAGCGTTGACCACCTTCACGCTGCGGGCGATCACATCATATTTTTCAAACACGCTGTAGGCGAGCACGAATTCCACCTTGCTCGCCGCGTCACGCAGCGTGATCTCCAGCGTCTCGGCCGGAGCATCGGCGGTCGAATAGCTGGCCGGAAGTCCGGGCAGTTCCGGTTTCCCCGGAATAATCCGGTAACCGGCGAACTTGAAATCGGTGGTTGCACAGCCGTCCGGTGTGCGGACGCTGGCCGAGGCGAGACGGAAATCGCCGGCCGCGCTGGTCGAATACTCCTGGGGAATATGGTTGCGCGAGTGTTCCGGGCAACTGTCCTCCGGATAAGGGGAGAACGCCGGGTTGGAATTCTGGAACAACGCAACCGCACCGGCGAGATCGTCGATCCGGCCGCCGTAGTGCAGATGGGAGAGATAACCACTCTCCTCGACCATAAATACATAAGAACTGCGCGCCGTATCCAGCTTGAAGACACGGCTTTTTTCGTCATAGCAAATGCTCATGGCAACTCCCGTTTTTTTGAAATTATAAAAATCGTCTTCTAATATACCACAGAAACCGTTTGTCATCAAGTGAAACAGAGTAAAATCCCGATGGAAACATATCCGGAATCAGGAAACCATCCCGGTTGAAAAAAAACATAGTGGTGTTACATTGTATAACAGGAGAAGTTATTGGAGGAGAAGTATGTTTCGTTATGACGGGACCGTGGACCATCCGGCCGGGCGGGAACTGCTGCTGCTGGCGCTGCTGGGAGCGTTTACCGGCGTGCTGGCCGGCGGCTGTGCGGTGATATTCCGGTATATGATCGCCTTTTTTCACAATCTGGCGTTCCGCGGAACGGTATCGCTGCACTATGACGCGCTGGCGCATGCCGATCCGTCGCCGTGGGGTGTCGGAATCATTCTGATACCGCTGGCGGGGGCGCTGCTGGTCGCGTTTCTGGTCCGCAATTTCGCCCCCGGAGCGCGCAGCCACGGCGTGCCGCAGATCATGTACTCCATCTACTACCGGGAGGCGAAAATCCACCCGGTTCTGGCGCTGATCAAAAGCCTGAGCGCCTCCATCTCCATCGGAACCGGCGCCTCGATCGGGCGGGAAGGTCCGATCATCCAAATCACCGCGTCGGTCGGCAGCGCGATCGGCGGCTGGCTGCGCTTTCCGGGCCGGGTCCGCACGGTGCTGCTGGCGGCGGCCGCCGCCGGCGGAGTCGCCGGCTCTTTCGATTCCCCGCTCGGCGGCGTGCTGTTCACCATCGAACTCTTTCTGCCGGCAGTATCGGCGGCGGCGCTGCTGCCGGTTTCGATCGCGGCGGTTGTGGCAACGCTGATCTCAAGGAGTGTTTTCGGCACGAGGCCGTCGCTGCCGGTGCCGATACCGGAGCTGCTGTCGGACCCGCTGATTTCGTCGCTGCCGTCGCTGGTGGTGCTCGGACTGGTCGTCGGAGTGATCTCCACGCTGTTCATCGTCGCTCTATGCAAAACCTCGAAGTGGTTCGATTCTCTTTCCGGAAACTACTATATCCGCCATGCGTTCGGCATGGTGCTGGTGGGCGCGGAAATCTGGTTCTTCCTGAAGCTGACCGGCAATTATTATGTGGAAGGGCTGGGCTATTCCACAATTTTCGACCTGCTGAACGGGCGGATCGTCACATTCGGGTTGCTGTTGCTGCTGCTGGCGGGCAAATTCATCGCAACGTCGGTTTCGCTCGGTTCGGGAGGTTCGGGAGGCGTGTTCTGCCCCTCGCTTTTCCTCGGTGCGCTCTCCGGCGCGCTCGTCGGCGAACTGCTGGCGCTGGTGCTGCCCGCCGGGCTCGCGGTGCCGCGCGAACTGCTGGTTCTGGCCGGAATGGCCGCCGCGGTCGGCGCAATCACCGGAACCGTGCTGACCGGAATCGTGATGGTGGCCGAACTCACCGGCTGCTACGAACTGCTCGCCTCCGCCGCACTGGTCAGCTTCATCGCGTTCGCGGTACGCCGCAGCTGGATCGGCGGAGGCATCTATTCGCAGCAGCTGCTCGGAAGCAACCATTCCATTCCGGAGGGGCTGCAGAGCGCGGTGTGGAGCTCACGGCGAGCCTCCGACCTGATGGCGCCGCTTCCCGAAGGCGAACTGCCGAATAACCTGATCCGGGTCGACGCCGACGCCGATATGGATGCGGTGCTGCGCCAGTGGAACGACTACGGAGCCGACGGCGCAGTGGTCACACGCGGCGGCGAACCGGCCGGAATCCTCCGCGATTCCGAACTCGCCGCCGCGTGCCGCTCCATGGCCGAGCGGATGGTTTGAGGTGCAATTCCGTATTTTCAGCAGAACCCCTTGCATTTTTGCGCTGTTATAGTATAGTGTTGTAAGAAGGCGGCAGCAGGAACCGTTCCTCAACCGCTTTCGGAAATGAGGAGGTACTATCATGTTATGTGATAATTGCAAAAAAAATGAAGCCACCATACACATCAAAGAGGTGCATGACGGCAAAATCACCACATCCAATCTCTGCGGAGATTGCGCGAAGGCCAAGGAAGAGAAGGGCGAACTCGGTTCACTCGGCTTCAACCTTGCCGAAGTATTGTTCAACCTCGGCAAATTACAGGCGTCGCTCCAGCCGAAGGTCGAAACCAGAAAGGAAAACGGGAGCGCGCTGGTGTGCTCCTCCTGCGGCTGGACGCTGGAAAAACTGCGCAACAACAGCGGACGGCTCGGCTGTCCTGACTGTTACCGCACTTTCGCTCCGATGATCGCGGAAGCCCTGACCCGGATTCAGCGCGGCCCGGTTCACCTCGGCAAGCGGCCGCCCTGCTGCGGCTCCGCCGGTACGGCGGCGCTGGAATTCGAGCTGGAACAGCAAAAGCACGAGCTCGACGAACACGTGCGCCGCGAGGAATATGAAGCCGCCGCCATCTGCCGCGACCGGATTTCCCAGTTGAAAACCGAGTTGGAAGCGCAGAAGAAAGCCCCGGATTCCCCGGAAGAAGAGCAGCCGGAAAAGGAGGCCGAACATGAGTGATTCCATCGATCGACTGCTGCAGGAGCCGGTCAGTTTTCTGGCCTGTTCCGGCCCGGAGGAGGATATTGCGATCAGTTCGCGGATCCGGCTGGCACGCAACCTGACGGGGCGTCCATTCCCCGCAGCCGCTTCGGCGGAATCCAGGCAGGAGGTCTGCGATCTGGTGTCCGCCGCGGCAGCCGAATCCGGCGCGCTGGGCTGTCCCGACTGTTTCACCTTCAACCCCGGTGAAATGAGCGAAGTCGACCGGGAAATCCTGCTGGAACGGCGGCTGGCAAGCCGGGACTTTCTGGAAAACCCGGAAGGGACCCGTCTGCTGGTCCGTTCGGACGAGTCCAGTTCGATCATGGTGAACGAGGAGGATCAGCTCCGGATTCAAACCCTGCGCCCCGGCTTCCAGCTGGAAGCGGTCTGGAAAGAGATCAACGAGCTGGACGACGAGCTCGGCCGCAAGCTCGACTATGCGTTTGACGAGCGGCTCGGCTTCCTGACCTGTTGTCCGACCAACGTCGGCACCGGCATGCGCGCTTCGGTGATGCTGCATTTGCCCGGACTGGTGATGACCGGGCAGATCGGTCCGACCATTCAGGGAGTGAACAAGCTGAATCTGGCGGTGCGCGGCATCTTCGGAGAAGGCACCGACAACCGGGGAAACCTGTTCCAGGTCTCCAACCAGAGCACCCTCGGCGAGAGCGAATCTCAAATCATCGAACGTCTGAACATGGTAATCCGCCAGTTGATCAGCCATGAGAAAAATGCCCGGCAGATGTTGCTGGAACGCGATCAATTCAGCGTTTACGATTTAGTCGGCCGTTCCTACGGCACCCTGCGCCATGCCTACAAGCTTTCCAGCGAAGAAGCGTTGAAGTCGCTCTCCGGTGTCCGGCTGGGCGTCGATCTCGGTCTGTTCAACTCCCTTGATCTCAAGCTGGTCAACACCCTGTTTCTGGCGATCAATCCGGCCCATCTGCAAAAAATGGCCGGCCGCGAACTCACCGGTTCCGAGCGCGATATTTGCCGGGCCTCCCTCTGCCGGGAAAAACTGAAACAGGTTTGACCACTCAGTCTGCCCCTGCCTCAGGAACAAGCGTGGTTCCCGTAATGCTGGGCGGCTACCTTGGAGCTTCCGTGGAAGTCGGTGGGGCCAATGCCCGTAATGCCGCTTCGCGTCTTTGGAGTGCGGAGATTCATCTCCGCTTTCCAGTCGCACATGATCCCGTAATGATACATAAGTTTCATTTACCTTTCCATGCCATTACAAGCCACAAACTGGTTGTTACGTCTTATGCGGATGGCTCCGGAGGGCCACACGCCCTCCGGACCTCCCCGCTCGCCTCGGAACTACCGTTGACTTGCGAAGCACTTCCATTCGCGGGCGGGGCTAGCGCCCCTTACTTGCCGGGCTACGCCCGTCAACTCCTCATCGTTCGCTGCGCTCACTACGCCGGAGGGGCTTCGCTCACTACGTTCGGCTTCGTCACTATCGTTCCTCGTTACTTGCTGGTGCAAGTAATGCCCTCACATTCGTTCGCGGCGCTGACCGCGCTTATTGTGCGCCGCGTAAATGGCTTTGCCGACCGACCAATGCCTGCCTGTACCGGCCGCCCGCACGCCCCCCGTAGGGGCATTGGCGTGCGCACCCGGCAGCGGCACCTTGCCGCCGTTCGCGGCGCTGACCGCGCTTGTTGTGCGCCGCGTAAATGGCGATGTGACCTTATTTGTGCGCCGCGTAAATGGCTTTGCCGACCGACCAATGCCTGCCTGTACCGGCCGCCCGCACGCCCCCCGTAGGGGCATTGGCGTGCGCACCCGGCAGCGGCACCTTGCCGCCGCACCCGGCAGCGGCACCTTGCCGCCGCACGGGCAAAAAAAACCTCAAGTTGTGTGCGAAGCAACTTGAGGTAAAAAAATTTCCGGCACCGTGCTACTCTCCCATAGTCAATTATACAGTACCATCGCC
>NZ_QEKH01000048.1 GCF_003096415.1 Victivallis vadensis
ATCAATTTTTCTTTCATATTGTTTCTCCTGATTTATGATGGTTAAGGTAAACTGCACATATTATATCAGGATACTCCGCTAAATTGCTATTTAGATTTCCTTCTGGGCCGGTTCAAGCGTTGAATCGTCGCTTTCGTAATAATAGGAGTAATCAATGCCTTTCATGAACATTTCACGATCGTTGATTTTCCTGGTTAATGCCGGTTCGAGAAGAGTTTTCAGTTCTAAACTGTCAACAACACTTTTCCGCATGGCTTCGAGATAGGCGTTTTTATTGACCTTGCTCCAGTCGATACATTTTTTGAGCGTGCGTTTCAACATCAGATCCAGCCAGATACGGGTACTTCTGCCGTTGCCCTCCATAAAAGGATGCGCCACATTCATTTCTACATACTTATTGATTATTTCATCAAAGGTGGTTTCTGGCATATTTTCAATATTGGGCAGAATAGTGGAAAAATACAGTGCATTTGCAAAAGTAAAGCCGCCTTTGCTGATGTTTTTATCCCGGATCTGCCCGGCAAACTCATAAAGTCCGCCAAAGAGATAAGCGTGAATCTGCTGCAGGCATTTTACGCTGCCCGGTTCCAAACTGGCAAGCAATCCACTTTCAAAAAGGGCGTAGGCTTTGGTACGGCTCTTGCCATCAATGGTATCATCACTGTAAGTAAACCACTTGATAAATTGAACCGCATAACGGCTGGGGATATGCTCAACAAGCACAAGAATATCCTGTTGCGAGAAACAATCTGTAAGATACCGTTTGCCATCGGTTGCAGTCATTTTCAGTTGACTACAATTTGTAGTCAACTCAGGATGAGACTTTTTCAGGCGAGTTTTCAGCACGCTCCAATATTTTCTCGGATTTACACTTTCGGTCAAAACACCGACAATATCTGCAATCGAAAATAACCATTGATTAGCGGAATCATCCCATGCTGCCCGCACTTCCCGGTTATTAAAAAATCGGATCGAAACTTTCTGGCTCATACTTCAACCTCCGACACGTCGATTTCCCCGGACATCAGCTTGGGTAACAGTGCGTCTCGCAGCTGGGCCAGTTTTTTATTTTCAAGACAATTTTTCATGATTGTCGTAAATATGGGAGACACATAAGCACTGAATTCTTTTACTTTAGGGTGCTGGGGATCAAAAATAAATATTGATCGTATATCCTCCTGATTTATTCCTGGAATTGCCGCTTTCCCTCCATTGTTTGCTAACCAAGAATAAGGATAATCTGTTTGGAAGTAAAAATATGCAAACGCATTAAATCCCTTGTTTCCGAAATCTAATTTAAAAACATGTTCATTTATATAACATTCTTCGTATGGGTAACCTTCTCCAAACATTGAAAAATGAGGGATGAATGTTCCAGGTTTTCCACCATCTTTGTATATCAAAAGTTCATAGCCATTGATTTTTCCGCGTTTCATGCTATCTGCAAATTCTCTGGGAATAAATTTACCAGAAGAGTAATCGAAAACACCAAGTTTTTTTACGTTTTCTGCGCCAATACTCGGAATCCCTGACTTAACAGCTCCACCTTTCGGGCGTTTCCCCGTTTCCAAAATATGCTCGATGTTTGCAATTTGAACCATACTCAAAGATGCTGGATGTTCTACGGGATCTTCATTTGTAAAAACATCATCTGCAAATGGCTCGAAATCCACGAACCAAGACTTGAAGATCGCCTTTGCCTGTTCTTCCAAATTATGGTTTCCATAAGCAGAAAGCAGGCACAAAGCCATAAAAATTGTCACTATAACAATTTTCATGCGGCGATCCCCTCCAAATTATGGTTTATCTGAGTGTTCAGCTCGATTTTGTCGTCAAAAGACGCCAAGATAGAAGCAATTTTCTGTTGCGTTTTCAGGTCTGGTAAAATGACCGAGATAGACTCAAATGTATCCCGCGTAATAGTATCAAAAACAGAGCCATGAGTATTCTTTTTTATCGTCTCGATAGAATGGCGCAGCAAATAAAAAAGATAGTCATTACAGGTTATTCCAAACTTTGCTCTTAAACCATAGCAAGACTGATTAAAAGCCATTTCCTTTGCAACCTGGGCCAATGCCCCAACTGTTCCCCGCGCAGAAATAATGATTTCTCCTGGATACAAAATTCGAGTGGAACTATTGTTTAGTCCAGCCTCTGTAATTGTTTTTTCGGTTGTAAACACATGTCTAAAATCGTTATTAAAGTCAACGACAGAAAGCCAGGGAATATCACCACCCCAATAATCTGAGCGCGAAGTTTTTGGAGTTCCACCTCCTATAATATCTGCCAATTCGGACAATTTATATTCTTTCATTTCATTCCACCTCAAAACCAATGGCTTTCAGATTCTTTTTGATCTCGTTTTCCAGATCATGGGATTTTGCGAACAGTGTCGAAAGCTCGGTGGTCAGCCGTTCCATTTTTTCGTCAAAAGGTTCGCCATCATCTTCCTGCTCTTCAATGCCGACATAGCGGCCCGGAGTAAGAATATAATCCTGTTCGGCAATCTGGGCTGTGGTGGCAACGGCACAGAAGCCTTTGACGTCTTCCAGTGTTCCGTTTTCGTAGGCATCAAAAGTTTTTGCAAGTTCCTGAATATCTGCATCGGTCAGCATACGCAGTTTCCGGGAAACCATCGTTCCCATTTTGCGGGCATCAATAAAGCAAGTCTTTCCCTTCTGCTTTTTGTTGCGGCACAAGAACCACAGGGAAACCGGGATCTGGGTCGTATAAAAGAGCTGCGTCGGCATTGCAACGATACAAGACACCAAGTCATCCTCAATAATGTTTTTGCGGATTTCGCCTTCGCCGCCGGATTGGGACGAAAGAGAACCATTCGCCAACACCATGCCGATCTTGCCGTTGGGAGCCAGGTGGTGGATCATGTGCTGAAGCCAGGCAAAGTTCGCATTGCCTGACGGCGGCACACCATATTTCCAGCGAACATCATCTTTCAGGCGATCCGCACCCCAATCGGAAAGGTTGAAAGGAGGATTTGCCATCACAAAGTCAGCTTTTAAAGTCGGGTGACAGTCATTGAAGAATGTATCAGCATTATAATTTCCCAGATTCGCTTCAATACCCCGGATCGCCAGATTCATCTGTGCCATCTTCCAGGTGGTCGGATTGGAGTCCTGCCCGTAAACCGAAATATTGTTGATATTGCCCTGGTGGTTTTCCACGAACTTTGCCGACTGCACAAACATGCCACCGGACCCGCAGGCAGGGTCGTAAACGCGGCCGTTATAAGGTTTCAGGAACTCGACCAGCGTTTTTACTACACAGGCAGGCGTGAAAAATTCGCCGCCTTTTTTGCCTTCCTGTTCAGCAAACATGGCAAGACAGTATTCATAGGTGCGGCCCAGAATATCGCGGGTGTCGCCATGATCTTTCATTTTGATATTGGTGAAAAGATCCACAACATCACCCAACCGGCGCTTGTCCAGTTCCGGGCGGGCAAAGTTCTTCGGCAAGATGCCTTTCAGACGGACGTTTTCCTTTTCAATCAAAATCATGGCATCGTCAATGGTTCTGCCAATATCCGGAGTATGAGCAGCTTCCGCAATCTTCGCCCAGCGAGCTTCTGCCGGTACGAAAAAGACGTTGCAGGAAGTATATTCATCACGATCTTCTGCAAAATCCGGATCTTCTTCCATCAATTCATTGTAGCGTGCGTCAAACTTGTCCGAGATATATTTCAGAAAGATGAGCCCAAGAACCACTTGTTTGTACTCAGCAGCGTCCATGTTTCCGCGCAGAATACAAGCGGCATCCCAGATTTCTTTCTCAAAACCAATATTTGCAGTGTTTTCTGACATCTTTATATCTCCCTGAGAGGTTATACATCCATAATATATTATCGTTACCAGAACATCTAACGTCCACTCTGTCACTCGTTGTTAAATTTTTTTCTACTTTTTTCAGGACCTCCTTTGGCGAGCCACGCCTCAATATGGTCCTTTTTAAATTTCCAACATTTACCCATCTTCATAGACGGCATATCATAGTTGGCGATCCAGCGGGAAATCGTATCATGGCTGACGCCAAGATAAGTGCAGATTTCCTTCATTGAAAGCCAGCGGTCGTCCATAATAACCTCTTGTCGCTATTTGCTTTTTATAGGTACAAATTTCCATCATATAAAAGATAGCACGCATTTTCAAATTTTCAAACGCATTTCTACGCAAAACTACGATTTTTCCAAGATAAGCACAAAAGGACCGATCTGAACATAATGTCTGTACTGGCTGAAACAAAACAATTTTTCCAAAGTGTAAAATTTGCACTTTGGGGTTGCACTTTGATATTATTCTACACCATACCTCATTACCGTTATCAGGAGATCGTCGCAGTTATCCAACTTGGCCTCGGTAACGAATGCGTCGACAAATGACTGAAGATAATCGGCTTCACGCATAACTGCCCCGCAGCGGTCCTATATGGCAAAAGCGTTCCCATCTTCTCCAATCAGGCGTACCTTGACGTTGGTGATCGGGACCAGAAGATCATCCTCGATTTCGGTGGTCAGGCAACGATTCCGTAAAACGCGCAGAAAGGTCTTTACCGTCGCGAACTGATTTGTCCGGGAGCCGTTGATCGGATTCACCGATCCGGGTCAACGTGAGCCCCATAAAGGCGCCGTTTCTGTTTTATCGTTCATATAAGGATTGTCGCGCATCATTCCCTATACAATCTCTCGCGCTGTTTTTCCGATAATTACCACGCCACAATTCAGGATTTTTCCTTCAGGTGTCATTTCGTTCATTCTGATTTTCATAGCTATTGAACACCACAAAAACAGGCAACTCTGAACGAATAAAATGGCTGTCATAATTGCTTGTTCGATTTATAAACATTCATGACACGGAAACACAACCGTTTTTCCGAAAATAATATTTTTATGTACGGTTATTTTCGTCTTTTCCGTTCCAACGCTTCATCTGCCATTCTACCGAGTTCCTGTGCTGACGTGTTTTTCAGTATTTGAAAAAGCCGATTTCCAGCCTGCTGTTTTTTCTGCTGCACAGGAGGAATACTTTTTGCCGGTTCAGATGCGGGGAGTGTCGCTGTTCCCAGAGTGGATGATTGAGTTTGGGATGGAGGAATCACGGGATGTTCCAATGAAATCGTGTTTTTCTTTCTCAATGCCGGTGGGCGTTTCCGCTTTGAAGCTCGCTGTTCGCGGACTTTGATGAAACGCATGACCGTGGTTCTGGCAACGTCCAAGCCATCCGCTCTCAGTCGGCGCTGGATTTCGGCGGCAGTTAAAAGGTCGTCATACCACCAGTCCAGAATCTGATCCGTGAACGGAATCAGGCAGCTTCTGAATGCTCCGGGATGCATTCTTGCGACTTTCGTTTGATTCATTATGAGTCCCTCCCTGTTCATTCTTAATTCGTGCGTAATTTATGCCTTATTTACACCTATGTCAAGTGCGTAATTTTATTCCATTATCATATTACGCACGCATTACGCATGCAGAGAGCGTAATGCGTGCGTAATCAAAAGCCTATCGGCCACGATAGGAAATTGCGTCTGCTGTAAGCAGCAAAAAATCAAATTTTTTTTGAAAAAAATTATTTTTTTCCGCAAATCAGCATTGGACTTTTTCGCGATAGCGGATTATAGTATTGCCGGGGTGTGTGGAAAGGTATTTTGTTCACCGCGGCAAAGATCAAAGCCACACATGGCAAAGGTGCGGATTTTTATCGCCAGCACCTTGCCAACAATGACTATTACAGCGAGCATGACAGAGTCGAAGGACACTGGCGGGGCAATCTTGCGTCCGTATTCGGACTTGAAAACGAATCGGTCGCACAGGATGTTTTTTCGCTGTTTCAGCAGAATTTGAACCCATCCACCAAACAGAAATTGACTCCCCGGAACAATCCGAATTCCGTCCGTTTTTATGATTTCCAATGCTCGGCACAGAAGTCCGTTTCGGTGATGTCATTGTTCGATTCGCGCCTGGTTGAAGCGCACCGGAAAGCGGTTGAAATCGGGATGCGGGAGCTGGAACGGTTTGCGGCCGTCCGCATCCGTAAAGGCGGCAATTTCGCGACGAAAAACTTTGCCTATACGGGCAAGATCGTGTATGCGCAGTATCATCATGACACGAGCCGTCTGCTTGATCCGCAGCTTCACACGCACAATGTAATCGTGAATGTAACGCAGGAAGAGAACGGTTCCTTCAAAGCTCTTGACGCTTCGGAAATGTATCGCGCGATCCGGTATGCGGGGAAGTCCTACCAGAACGCCTTGGCGCAGGAGTGCATCCGTCTCGGTTATGACATCGAAATGAAGCGATCCGACAAGGGCGAGATTACCGGATTCGAGATCAAGGGCGTTTCGGAAGATGTCCTGAAACGCTGTTCGCGACGCCGGGAACATTGCGTAAGCAGCCATTTTCTCATACTCCTTATTTTGATTTTAGTTTGAGAACTTCTGTTCTTTCGCAAAGAAGCCGCGCGGCGGACGGGAATCCGTCAGCCGGAAAAGCGGCGCAAAGAACAGAGGGACTGCCGATGCGTCAGCCTGGAAATGTTTTTGAATAGAAAAAGTGCCAGTCAATGGCAGGAGAATGAGGCGGCTGGAAATATTCGAATAAGACTTGTCGAGCGTGTCTTATACTTTGAATTTTTTACAGACTTCCCGGTAATGATCCTGTGCGGAAAGACAGGTGTCATCCAGATATTCCGGGATATCGGCATATTGCCGGAGACCGCGATAATAGAATAATTTGTGTTCGGAATCAATGATGAACGGCATCAGATCGTGCGCGAGACATTCTCTGAACATGATCAGGCGGCCGACTCTGCCGTTCCCATCCTGAAACGGATGAATCCGTTCAAAATCGAAATGGAATTTTACAATGTCTTTTACAGTATAACTCTGCAAAGAGTGATAGGCACTCAACAAGGCTCGCACTTCTTTTCCGACTTTCTTCGGTTCCGTCGTCTCCATTTCCCCGATTGTGTTGGGAAGTTTTTTGTATTGTCCGACCCGGAACCAGTCGAGCCGACTTTGCGAAGTTCCCTGTTTCAGCAGAAAATGATATTTCTTGATGATCTTTTCCGACAATTTTTCTTCCGCAGTATCCAGCATATAGTCAAATGCGGCGAAATGATTGAGCGTTTCAATGATGTCGTCCGTTCGCACTGCGGAGTCTTTTTCACAGAGAACGGAATGAGTTTCATAAATATACCGGGTCTGATCATGAGTCAGCTGATTGCCCTCAATCCGGTTGGAGTTGTAGGCAATCGCAATTTGTGTATAATGATACAGCCCGCCTTTGAGTTTCGCGTTCTTTTCCTGGCGCAGCCGTTCCAAAATTTTGCTCATGATTCATCTTCCTTGTTCATCATGGAAATATACTTCCGAATCGTGGATTTTCAAACTTGCTTAAGTATGAAAAAGAGATACCGCCAGAGGCTTGCTTTCTGACGGTTCTGAATTTTCTTTTACGTGTTTTCTGCTTACTGCATGATTCAAATTTTCTTGTTTCAAAGTTCTGGTACATCAATTTTGAGTTCTTTTTGAAACCATGCTGCAACCAAGCGCCGATGACAGAACTCGCCCTTCCGCTCATAGCAGCACAGAATCGCATTGTCACCCAGTTCGCGATAAACCTGCTCGGCATCCAAATGATCTAACACATACTTCTGATAGTTGCGTATATATTGTTTCTCATCACGATTTTCGCGATATGCGTTCAAAATCCACCACGGTGGCGCGAGTTTTTTGTACTCACGTCCATGAAACTCGCTTGCACTTTTGAGCGCAATTGAAACGATATTATTATGTGTGAGAGTTCTTGCAACAGCAAAATTCGTTGTTTTCATTTTCTGGCCTTTCTCTGAATAATGAAAAATGGTGATCGTTTGTCGTATCTTTTTCAATGTTCCTGGGAAGCCATCTGCACATGGCAGATGCGGCCCCCCCCCTTTCACAATGTCTTTAACGCGATATAACATTTCTTCTGAAAATCGCATCGTAAGTTGCATTTTGTATTAAAAAACTCTGTTCTTTCGCAAAGAAGCCGCGCGGCGGACGGGAATCCGTCCGCCGGAAAAGCGGCGCAAAGAACAGAGGGACTGGTCAGGCGCTCTTCTCAAGAGCTTCCTCCTCGGCATCTTCTTCATCAGACTCATCCGTGATTTCGACTTTTTCGGCAATCACTTCGACGCCGAGGTCGAGGTAATCCGAGAGGCGCGGCATGACTTCGATACGGCGGTCTTCATGGAGCAGGTCCAGCTCGTTCAGCTCGAAAAGGAGTTTGTCGAGTTCCTTCTGAAGTTCGATGCGCTCGTCGGCGTATTTGAATACGCGCTTGCCTTCGGTTTCAGCAAGCTGTTTCACCGCTGCCGGTTCAGTTCCAGCGATTCCGTTTCGCCGACGGCTTCTTTCGCTTTGGCGTCCAGCACGGATTTCAGGCTGGTGATGAGTCCGCTTCCGGTCGTCACATCGCTGCCGACACGGATTCTGCCGTTATAGAATGATTCTCCGGCAAGACGATAACGGATCACCACCTGATCCTCGCGGGCACGGTAAATTTCAAACGGGCAGACCGCTTTGAGTTCGATTTCGATGCCGTTGATTTTCGCATAACCGAGGTCGATAGAAGCATCTTCCCGTTCCCGCCTGGCGTGCTGAATCGCCTGATAAATTCCTTTGTTGGTCAGGTGATTTGCCAGTTGTTTGACCCGATATTCGGATGTGCCTTCCAGGGCAACGCCGTTGATCTCGATTTGCGGGAAGTCGGTCGGGAACGGATATGCCGCAAGTTCTTTCATGCGCTCGATGTCCTTTTCCATGCGCGGAATCGCCCGTTCAAGCTCGGATTTCAAATCTTCATCGCGGCGGACCGAACGGCGGAACTGATATTCCAGCGACTGCAGTTCCCGCAACCGGGTCTCCACTTCGACCTTGCGGATCAGCTTGGGATTGCCGGAAATCTGCGCCGAAAACGAGGCAAAATCAATCGAAGTGTCGTTGATCTCATCCATGTTGCGGCGTTTGCCCTTGAGCGCGTCGTTGATGAACTTCTGCTTGCGGGTCAAAATCTGATACATTCCCGCGTCAAGCGTTTCCGCCATGCCGTAGCGGATCACTTCGACCTCCGGCAGAATATTGCCCTGACGGACCAGGCGTCCGGTCCTTTGCTCGGCGTCAGCCGGGCGAAACGGGGCATCCAGATCATGTTCCACCGCAAGACGTTCCTGCATATTGACACCAGTTCCGAGTTTCTGTGTCGATCCCATGATGACGCGGACATCTCCGCTGTTCACCATGTCGAACACCTCCTGACGCTGCTTGTCGGTCTTATAGTCATTGATGATCGCGATTTCATCAGCGGGAATCCCGCCTGCAATCAGTTTCCGCTTGATCTCGCGGAATACGTCGAAGCAGACCGTTTTGCCATTTTTGAGCTGGAAAAGGTCGCTGAACACGACCTGCGCGGCTTTGATGGAATCGTATTCACGATACTTTTCCAGAATCTTATTGACGCAGACATTGAGCTTGGAACCGGGATCGTCCTTCGCATCGGCGGCAATCAGACGCAGATCAATGGTCGCCTTGCGGGAGAGTCCGTAGATCAGCAGCGGAATGTGCGTAAATTCCCGCTTTTTCGAGTTGTCGAGCTGCTCGAACCAGGTGTAAACATCGCTCAGATAATCCATGAAGCGGGAGACCTGCTCCGTTCGCGGCAGACTGATCTGTTCCGGATGCCCGCCCTTGATCGGCGGTTTCGGAATGCCGGTCAGATCCTCCGGCAGAATCACGTCCGCACAGCTCCGGAACATTTTGGAGAGCTCCACGATGTTCGTGAATTTGCAGAAGCGCGAGACTATTTTGAGGCGTCCGGCGGCATTCAATTCCATCGCCGTTTCGCTCTGGGTAAAAGTCGAAGCGAAACGGTCAAAGGTGTCCACGTGAAATGCCGACAAACTCTCCGGTGATACGTAGCGAACCATGTTGAACAGCTCCGGAAGCTGGTTTGTGACAGGCGTTCCCGTCGCGGTGTAGATATTCCTGCCGCCAGTCTTTTCGCGAATCTGATTCAGCTTCAATGTCAAAGAAAACGCCTTTTGTGAAGCGGCGTTGTTCAGCCCCTTTACCCGCGTCATTTTCGTGACGAAGAAGTTCCGTTTGTAGCTGTGAACCTCGTCCATGAAGATGCAGTCCACGCCCAGTTGGTCGAAGTAGACGATATCCTCGGAGGCATGGCGGTCCTCCAGTTTATCCAGACGGTTTTTGAGGCTGCGTTTGCGCTGTTGCGCCGCTTTCACTTGGCGTCTCGAAAGTCGCATGCCCGCAGAGTTCTCCGTTTGGGCAAGCGCATTAAGTTCCTCCTGATATTTCGCCCGCACGAGGTCGGGATTGTCCTCAATCATATTGAATGAACTCTGAGCGATGATGACGATATCCCATTTGCCCGTGGCAATGCGCCCGAGAAACCGTTTGCGTTTCTCCTTGACCAGATCATTTTTCGTCGCGACCAGGATGTTGGCGGTCGGGTAGAGCTTCGGGGCGAATTCCGCGAACTGCTGAAGCGTGGCGTTCTGAACGACGATCATCGTTTTCGTCGCAAGTTTGAGGCGGATCAGTTCCATCGCGGCGGTAATCATCACGGCTGTTTTGCCGGCTCCGACCGCGTGCGCCAGCAGGGTGTTTTCCTGAATGCACCGCGTGACCGCCCGCTTCTGATGTTCGCGCAGAATGAACGGCTTGCCGTCGATTACCGAACTCGCGCCCGGATAAACGCCGAACGTCGGCAGGTCGTATTGCTGAAGAACATAATTATTGAAGCATTCGTTATAGACCTGTTCGACATCCAGCGCGAGCTCACGGTCATCCATCACGAAGTCGTGGAAACGGTTCTGGATTTCATTCTTGTACTGCCGCGCCATCAGAGTCGCTTCTTTATCTATGACATCCACATACGCTTTGCGATCCGCATTCCAGACCGATTTCTGAATGACCGGATCTTTCAAATTCAAAATGAGTTCGATCAGCTCCACCGTGTCGAGTTTGTCGAGATTATACTGATTCAGGAGCTGGCGGCTCCGGTAATCCGCATCGACCTTCCAACTGTCGGAATCTTCGTCATAATGAATTTCAACTTTGCCGTTCAAGTCTTTGGCGACCCATTTCTGAACGAGTTCCGCAGGCAGCCAGAACGAGCCGAGCGCGAAGTCGATATCTTCAATGGTCAACGGTTTCGGTAAAACCGTTTTCAACGCCTCCACATTGGAGGTCAGGCCATACGCCTGCGCTTCCTCGATTTTCATTTTGATGTGCCCTGAAAGATAGCGGCTTTTGAGTTCAATTCTCTGCGCTGCCGGGTTGTAGAAATATTCGCCGCTCGCCAGAAGCTCCGTCCTGACGCTTTCCGCATCCTTGCCGGTGATCCGGGCGATGTATTCAAGGTCGATGCAGTTACGATAAGCATGGGAAATCAGTCCAGCTTCGACGACGTTTTCCGCATGATCCGGTTCCCGCCACGGCCATTGCGTCCGCTTGAAAAGGATGTCGCCCGGTTCATAGACTTTTTTCGTCGTCTTGATCCCGGCTTTGTTGGTTTCGGTCACTTTGCGGCAGTTTTCAATCGCCGCGACCTTGAGGTATTCGGGATCTTCCACGCAATATTTATGAACGGTTTTGTTGGAAAGCACGCCGTATTTTGCGACATGATCATTGTAAAGACAGCGAAGCCGGATGCGCAAATCCTCAATTTCTTCATCCGGGGCATTGAAATCCAATTGTGCCTCAATGAGTTCATTCAACGCATTCTTGATCTTGACGAAGGAATGGACTTTCTGCGTCTCCTTGAGCGTGAGATTTTCCCCCTTGCGGTCCTTCAGACGGTGTCCCATGCCGTCAATGACCTGATAAACCGCATCCAGCGTGCTGAAAATACTGTATTCCCGGCAGTTTTTCGGCGGTTCCTTCTCCTCCGGAATATCCGTCCGCTCCGCATAGGAAATGACTTCAACTTTGGGCGTAGTCGCTTCCGGAAGTGCATTGCCGAACAGATCGGTATTTTCGGGAACTTCCGGCAGAGCGGGCATGAACTCTTTCCGCGCAATATCGAAATGTTCTTTCAGACTTTTGCCATCCGGCAGAACAGTCGGCGTATTGATCCTTCCATACATCTTGCCGGTGTTCGAGAGTTTGCCGAACACATGTTCCGGATGCTGCGCGAAGTAACAATTGACCTCAATTCTTCCCGTATCATCGGCGGTGTCAACCCATTGCAGATTGCCGGAAAGAGTCTCCCGATAATTTTTCTTCAGGATGAGAATATCGGCGACGATCTCCGTTCCGGCGAAAGTATTGTTCGGCAGACGGTAAGCCTTCACAAGTCCCGCACGCCCGTTCGTAACTAGTGGCATGGAACCGGGTTTGTCCATTGTGGAACTGGAGGTCAGAAGGACGGCATGGCCATTTCCCTTCAGACAATCCAACGCGCGGGCGATGAAATAATTATGCAGATTCCAGGCATTGTAGGAACGGTAATTCCGGTCATACGGAGCAAATCTGCCGAACGGAACATTGCCGATTACGAGGTCATACTGTTCCGGCAGTTTGACCGTCTCCAGCGATGCGATCCGGATGTCTGACTCCGGATAAAGCGTCTTCGCGATGTTCCCGGAAATTTTATCAACCTCGACGGCTGTAAACTCATAGGCATTCTGAAATGGCGCAAACCCGATGAAATTCCCGGTTCCGGCGCCGAGTTCCGCAACCTTGCCGGACTTGATCTCCAACTCCTGCCGGACAAGATCCCACATGAAATCAATGATATATTCGGGCGTGTAATAACTGTCGAGAATGGAGTTCTGCGCCGTCTGATATTCCTCGTCGGGAAGCAGTTCCTTGAGCACCTGACAATGGCGATTGCCTTCCATGAAAACTTCGGTCAGCCCGCCCCATCCGCTGAACTGCGAAAGCATGACCTGCTCCTCGTGAGACGGAACCCGTTCTACAGTACCGAGTTCCTTCAGCAGACGGATCGCCTTGAGATTCGCCTCAATCCTCGCCGCCGGAGTTGTCGGCATCCCATGCCTGCCGTCATTCTGAAAGTTCCGCGGAACGACCGTTTCCGGAACCTCCCGCACCTTCGATTGAACTGCCGCCTGCATCGCGGCAAAATCAAATAAATCCAACTGTATTGCTTCCATCATCCTTATCCTTTCGGTTGATTTTTTGCCCGAGGGCTGACGGACTGAAACAGGATGCAGCGTCATCCGGTCCGGCAGCCGGAAAATCAAACGAAAAGCGATTTCTCTTTCTATTGAACAATTGTTCTTATATACAATTTGATGATGATATTGCAGGATTCCGACAATAATAATTTGTATTTATCATTTATTAAATTGCTTCTTCATTCGAATTTATAGGTAAAACCCGCTCTGTTTGAACGTAAATTTTTTGACAATCAAAAAATGACGGATGTATTAGGAGGTGTATTACAGGATTCGGAGGAAAAAAGCTATTTTTTTCTTTCCAAATCGGCGAAAGTCGTCATCATATCTAGTTCAGGTGGCTGTCTAGCATCAAACGGAATAAAAGCGACCTACGGGAGTGTTATGCCGGATTGGTGCTAGACTGACGACGGGTTCTGATTCGGCATCTGCCGGGGAAAACAGTTTACAAAATGGCATTTTCCCCGATTTCAATCAGTCCTTTTCGGTTGATCAATAACTCCAGTTGCCGTTTGACCATTTTACTGAATCTGTCCAATGGCAAAGAACGTATCGGCTGGCTTCAGTTGACTGCCGGCATGGGAGATATGCCGCCGTGTCCGGCACAATTCGTGGATATTAAGCTGGTCGATCACGAAAAAGCTTTCAAGTAGTTGTTTATCAATAAAAAGCTACGTCTTTCCACCGTGATTTCTCATTAGCTAATAAGCTTTAATCATCGGTACACTTTGTGCCAGGAAATGAACATGGTCTTTATCCACTCTATTTCTGCAAACCTGACTTCATGGCGTTCGCTTATGCCAAATACAAATACGACGCAAACGTCGGGGAATTTACCCTCTTCGATTAACCTGAATGTTGCCGGCTGTCTTCATTTCTCTTTTTTATCGTGAGGCGACGATACTGAGCCGGAGTGATTCCTTCGGATTTTTTAAATTGACGATGAAAATTCGCTACGTCGGGATAACCGGAAGCCTCGGCGATTTCAGCGATGGAGTGGCCGGTGTGTTCCAACAGAGTCTTCGCTCTCTGAATGCGTTTTTCCCGGATCAGTTGCCCCAGCGTTCTGCCCGTGGTCTCCTTGATGACGCCGGCAGTCCGTTTCACACTTAAATGGAGAGTCTCGGCCATATCTTCAAGACTCAGTTTTCCATGGGCATGTTCCTGAACCATATACTCTATCTGGATGGGACGAGGCATTTTTTCTTCCTGGAACAACTTTCCGCTTGAGGATTCATACCATAATTTCAGGCGGGCCGCCAGCTGCCGGAAACCTTCCAGCGTCAATTCAATTTCTTCCGCCGAAATCTCCGGCAGCTCAACCGGCTCTTCCGGCTTGAGAACGGCATTGTCCCGCAGCACCAGCAGATGGTCCGGGAGCATTTCCGGCGGACGCCGCAATCCCGCAGTCAGGATTGCCAGAAACCGATACCCGGAAAAGATTGAAACAACCAGCTCCAATGCTCCGGCATGACAGATTTTGACTGCGCCGTCCCGCAGCATCCATGCCTTGGATTGGGTCTGCAGGTAGTCGCATTGAAGGCAATTCGCATATTGCAGGGAAATTTTTCTCACTCTGCAAAACTCATTCATGTGCAGACGCCGTTCCTGAACAATGCAGTTCGTGAAGCTGTTTGTCCAGTCATAGAATGTAACCTGCAGTCCGCTCCAGGTTTCAAAGCACTTCAATGCTTTTTCCGGTATCTCATGCATTTCACACCTTTCCTCAAGAGTCCCTTGGACATATAATAATGCATCTATCTGAAAAATGCAATGTTTTTGATACTCCGGACTATTGTTTTTGAGAAAAATCTGACATATAATTTAAACAGCGAATTATTGAAAGGGAAATTATGGATAAGCAACTTATTTCAAAACAAATTCCACTGTCTTCAGGCTGGGATGTCATTGTTGTCGGCGGAGGTCCCGCCGGAAGCACGGCCGCGGCGGCCGCCTCCCGGCTGGGGGCGAAAACGCTGGTCATTGAACAGACCGGAGCCCTCGGCGGAATGGGAACGCAGGGATTGCTTCCGGCCTGGTGCCCGTTTTCGGACGGCGAAAAAATGATCTATCGCGGACTTGCCGAAGTCGTTTTCAACCGCGCATCGGCGTTTGTCCCGCAGAATGAGCCGGGAAAGCTCGATTGGGTTCCGATCGACACAGAAGGCCTGAAACGGGTTTATGACGGAATTGTCACGGAAAATGGTGCGGAAGTCCTGTTCCATTCGTTCGTCTGCGGGGTGGAGAAGAAATCCGACCGGGAAATCGACGCGCTTATCGTCGGCAACAAGCGCGGACTGACCGCATATCAGGCGAAAACCTATGTGGACGCCACCGGAGACGGGGATATTGCCGCATGGGCGGGTGCGGATTTTGAAATCGGCGAGAAGGGAACCGGAAAGCTTCAGCTTTCCACGCTTTGTTTCCATCTGGATAACGTGGATTCCTTTTATTATCCGCATACGGTACGCAACTTCATCCACGGCGGAGATCCGCGCTCGGTCATTCACGACATCATGGCGGACCCGGAATTTCCCTCCATCAATCATCCGCATTTGTGCAACAACTTTGTCGGCCCTTCAACTGTCGGCTACAATGCCGGGCATCTTGCCCTGGATACGCTGTCGCCGGAGAGCGTGTCGAGGGGAATGATAGCAGGACGCAAACTCGTTTCGGATTACCGCAATGCCCTGGCGAAACATGCGCCTGATGCGTTCGGCGGTGCTCACATCGCCGCGACAGCCAATCTGATGGGCGTCAGGGAAGGCCGGCGGATCCGGGGCGATTATGTGCTTTCCTGGCGAGATTATGTCGAACGCCGTTCTTTCGACGACGAGATCGGGCGCAACAGTTATTTCATCGATATTCACGGTGGCGACTCCTCCATTACCAGTGAAGCACAGGCGCTTCTCAAGGAAAAGGGGCACTGTGAAAAAGGTGAATCACATGGGATTCCATACCGTTCCCTCGTTCCGGAAAAGCTGGACAATCTGCTGTTGTCGGGACGCTGCATCTCATCCGACCGCATTGTCTACGGAAGCATCCGGGTCATGCCGGTTTGTCTGGTGACCGGAGAAGCGGCGGGGACAGCCGCCGGATTGGCAGTAAAGAGCGGCGTCCTGAATCTGCACCATGCGGATGTCACGGAGCTGAGGGCCGAACTTTTGAAAAATAGCGCATATATCAAATGAAAGGATGTTTTATCATGAATGGAGAATCCTTTAATGGCGCAGGACGGAAACAGTATTCGCTTCAGCTATTCTCGCTGATAGAACTCCTGATTGTGATCGCGATCATAGCGATTCTGGCGGCGATGCTGCTGCCGGCATTGAACAAGGCGCGGGAGAAATCGATGGCAACCGCCTGTTCTTCGAATTTGCGTCAGATGGGGCAGGTTTTTCAGATGTATACGGACACCTATGATGATTGGCTGCCTCCGTCGATCGACTACAGCGGCACCTACAACCGCTGGCAAAGTTATCTTTACAGTTTCTTTAAACCGGAAGTTCCTTTGGCGCAGGAAAACTGGCATACCAACTCACCAGCCCGCCTAGGGACGCCTTATGCTTTTTTCCGCTGCCCCTCGCAGAAGCTGGAATTTGCCTGCCAGCATTTCGGGATCAATCATTATGTAAATGGAGCAGCCGCCCCCAACGATGGAATCAGAACCCTGAAAAAATTATCAAGACCTTCTGCGCGAATGCTTGTAATGGATTGCGGAACGTTGAACGGGAAAAACTCCGGCGGAACTGACATAACCCAAGATTATTCACTTGGGATGCATCAGGCTGACGGCAGGCTTTACATCGGCCGCCGCCACAATGACGGCCCTGATATTCTCTATTGCGACGGACACGTTGACTGGAAGCGCATTTCTGCCGTTCCTGCGGATTGGGAAGATTACTTCTGGGGCTTTGGAGTAAAGAATTAAGCTGAATGAAATCACAAGGAGAAATAGACAATGAAACTGAAATTCGGCAGTTGTCTGCTGGCGTTGAGTCTGCCGCTGCTTGTTCCGGCAGGCAGCCTTTTCCCGGAGTTCGATGAAATCCCCGCGGCCCTGCGGTTTCCCCGGCGGGCAAAAGCAACCATCAGCAAGGACGGTGATTATCTGATCAACGGAATACCGCGTTTCATGATCGGCACGGAACTCGATATTGAACGTATTGCGGAAGATATGATGCCGACGGAAGGCTATCCGGACAATCTGAAGTGGCTCTATGAAGGCCCTCTCTCCTACCGGACGGCACAAAGGGCCGGAATTGATGCGATCTCCCTTCAATTTCCGCCGAACTGGATTCACGAAATCTATCCGGCATGGAAGCCTTACCGGCCCTCAGGGAAAAATAAGGAATACGCCAGCCAGGTTCTGGCAAACGGTCTGCCAATCCGCATGGACACCTCCTGCCAATTCTGGAAACATGGGCGGCTCGCCCTGAAACGTCTGCATCCGGAACTTCATGAACTTCTGCCGCAGGAAGCGTATGGGAAAGGGCATTTTATCGAATACAACATCTTTCATCCCGAAGCACGGAAAATCTACAAACGCTACTGGGAAGCAGCACTGGACATGTATCAGGATGAACTCAACCGGCCGCCGATTGACGTTGAACTCTTCAATGAACCGTCTTACGACGATCCATCCCCGTACAACCGTGAACTTTTCGCAAAATACCTTGAAGAGAAGTATGAATCCGTTGACGCGATGAACCGGCTCTGGCGCACGGAATACCCCTCGTTTGAGGCGGCGTCACAGTTCCGCCAGCGCACGGATCATGCGGGACTTTATGTGGATTGGGGGAAATTCATGGAAAAAGGCATGACCGATATCAACCGGTTCGGCCGCGATGTCGTCAAGAGCAAAAGCCCTTCTACCACAGTATCGTTTCAAATTATGGGCATGGACAATTATCGCCGCCTGCCGGCCACTAACATGAACAGTTATGAAGTCCAGAAACTGATGGACGTCATAGCCCTTCCCACCGGAGCCGGCCTGGAATTCAGCACCGATTTCGACCGTGCCCCGGCATGTTCGGTCGAAGCTCCCGGCAATCCCGGCGGCATCGGAGAGGGAATGCTCATGCGCGCTTTCTACCTTAATGTGGGAGAAGGCAAGCCGCTGATCAATGCCGAAGCATATACCGGCAATACGTTCGATATGATTTCCAACCAATTGTGGATGGACATGATCCGCGGAACTTCCATTACCTACTTATTCGGCTGGGGCAAAGGCGCGCAGAACTGGAAACCGCGCGGAAAGGCGGAAGGCGGGAAACGCTTTGCGGAACAGTACCGTTATCCGGTACTCAACCCATATGGAAAACCGCCGGAAGCAATTGCCGCGCTCTATCATACCAAGGCGGAAATTTTCCGCTTCAATGACTATTTTGTTCCACGCGACCGCGGCGTCAAAGCACAAGTTGCGCTTCTCTTCTCCTATCCTACGGAACGCTTCGGGGGCTTTTCCGGCAATTCCATAAAAAATGAGATCCGCACCTATACATCCGCTCTCACCTATGCCCATTATCCGCTGGATGTCATCATGGAAGAACAGTTGCCGGAAAAGCGCCAGGAGAAGTACAAGGCGATCGTCGCCGCCGGGATCGGCAACACTTATCCTGAAACCCTGCCGGCTCTGGAGGAATTCGTCCGCGGAGGGGGCATTCTGATCGCCGCCCGCGACACCATGCCTTTGGACGAATACGGCAACCCCGTGCCGGGACTTTTTGACGGGCTGACGCTCAAACGGCGCAAACAGAGTGAACCGGTCGTGATTGTTCCCGGCGCGGAGCTTCCCGTACCCGATTCGCTGCCGGGCAGAATTACCGGACGCAACGACGCGGATTTGACCCATTCCGCGAATTGGCGGGTGATCGCCTCTATGAAGGACGCTCCGGCGGTCCTGATGAAAAAAATCGGCAGAGGAACGGTCTACTTTATCGTGCCGCAAATGCAGGATTATCCGGTCGCGGCGGTGGCGGGAGGCTTGCTGCGCAAACACGGCATTGAGCCGGAACTGGATCTTCGCCGCATACCGCAAAACGACCTGGCATTAAATCTGGAAGCGCACGTCGCCAGGCGCAAGGGCAATGTGCTGGTCTCTTTGATGAACGCCGACCGCTATCCTAAAATGATTTCGGTCAAGCTGCCGGGAGGGACCGCCTTTGCCGCGGATTTGCTGAACAACCGTGCATTGCCGATTGAGAACGGGCGCGCCATCGCTCTGGTCGGAGCCGGCAGAAAAGCGGTTCTCGGTTTCGGTCCGCAGGAGAAACTGGAGTCCGAATTCGGCAAACTGCCCGCCATCAGCCGGGAAGAGCTTTCCGGCGAATTCCGGCAGGAGGAGAAGAAATTGGAAGCAGAACGCCTCAGAAAGCAGGCCGCTGCGTTCCGTTATGACCTCAACTTGGCTCAAACCTTTACCATTGATTTGCGTCCGTTCGCCAACTCTCTCTACTGGGACAACACGGCCGGAGACGGCAAAGGCGGATGGACGGATCAGGGCAAGGATAATTCCCTTGACAGCGTACCCTGGGATCCGGAAGTTCTACTGGGAGTGCCCTGCGACTTCATCCGGTTCGATATGAACGGCGACAAATCCTGCATCATCCTGCATTCGAAGTCTGTCAAAATCCCGCGTCCGTCCGCTGTCAACGACATCCCGGTCAATGCCAAGGTCAGCCGCCTGTTTTTCTTCCATACCGCTGCGTGGGTGGGGAACGATACGCCGGTGATGACCTACCGCATCCGTTACGCCTCCGGCAGAACGGTTGACATTCCGGTTGTCGCCGGGCGCAATATCGGCAACTGGTGGATAAGTTATGCGCCGCCGAGCCTGCGCAAGCACATTGCGTGGAAAAATATGGATGGCAAAGGCATTTACCTCTACTGCTGGGAAAATCCCGATCCGTCCGAGGAAGTCCGCAGCATCGATCTGCTTTCCGCGAACAACGAATCCGTCGGCATTGTGATCGGCATCACCGCCGAACGCTTTGTGCCGGGCAGCCGTATCCCGGTCGCCATCGGCAGAACCGGCGGGTGGGGAGGCGCCAAACCCCGTCTGGAAAACGGCACGGTTTATGTGGATATCGGCAGCGATTTGAAAAACTGGGCGGGTGTCGGCATCGAGTTCCGCACCGCCATCCCGGTTGCGGAGCTGAAGGACAAGATGTTGAAATTCGAGATGAACGGCGGTAAAGATGCCTTCGGCAACAGCAGAGGCGGTCAGGCGCTTCAACTGGTCGGCGACGGCACACGCATCATTCTGGAAAAGCCGGACAACGACCCGGACTCGTTTGAGTCGTACAGCATTTCGGTTTCCCGCCTGATCCCGGAACATTCCAAAGTGACCGAACTGCGAAAATTGACTTTCCAGTATGTCGGTTCCGGCGACAGCGGTTTTGAAGTGCGCAATATCACCTTTGAAGACAATCCTTCAATTTCAAAATAAGGAATTCAAGCAATGGACCACAGACAATTTCGCAGCCTTGTTCTTTCAGCGGTTCTTCTCGGGGGCGGTTTCGCTCTTGATTTTGCCGCACATGCGGCAGATCAGGCCGTTCAGCCCGTATCGGAGAAAAAGGACGGCACTCTTTATTCCGTAGACCTGGCCAAATATGCCGATTCCGCCCAGACCAGACTGGAGAAGGATCCGGAAACCGGCGAAAACATCCTTGTTTTCGATTGCGCCAGGCGTGGCTACTGCGTTACGGAACGCATTCCGAAAAACATCGTTGCCGGAAAAACGATCCTGATCCGTGCCGATATGGAACAGAAAGATGTGACGAAAGGCAAATATTTCTGGGAAACCGTCAAACTGCAATCTTCTTTCCGGAAGGCCGGTGATAAACACTCGACCATGCGGAATATTACGGTTCAGCCCGGAACTTCTTCTTGGCGCCCTTACGGTTATATTCTGGATGTTCCGGCGGATATCCAGAACGATCTTGAACTGATGATCGGGCTGCAGAATATTTCCGGCACACTCAAAGTCAAAAATATTCAGATTTGCGAACCTGTCCCGGTTGCCTCGGAAGGGCTGACGCTGTCCGGCTCCACCGCCCCTAAAGATGCGACCACTTATCGGAGCGGTGAAGAAATGGTGTTCAATTTTTCGCTTGCCAACAGAGACAACCTCGACTGGAAAAATTATCTGATTGAGATCGAACGCTCCGGCGACGACGGCGTCACGGAACGCCGGACCTATCCGGCACAGGCGACCGTCGCCGCGAAAACCGCCATCGCTGGGCCGGGAGTCGTCCGCATGGTCGCCAGATTGTTGACCGCGGACGGCATAATCGTCAAGAAAAACGGCAAGGAGATTACCTTTACCATGAGTGGGATTGCCGATTTCGACAAAATCCAACCCGGCGTTGCGGAGCCGGAAGATTTCGATGCATTCTGGGATAAGCAGAAAGCGCTGCTGGCGGAAGTCCCGCTGAAAGTGCTCAAGTTCGAGAAATTCAAGGAGCAGAACGGCAAAATTGCCTATGATGTGCAGGTAGCCTGTGCCGGGGAACGGCCGGTTTCCGGTTATCTGGTGATGCCTCGGAATGCCGCTCCGAAATCGTTGGAAGCCAAAGTGATTTTCCAGGGGTACGGGGCGACCGGTGCGGAAGCCCCCTGGGGGAAAGCCGATGAAAAGAGTCTGGCGTTTCAGATCAATGCGCACGGTTACCCGAACGGCCTTTCTCCGGCGGAGTATAAAAAACTCGGAGCCGGAAAAATTTTTGACGATAAATCCAATGAAAATCCGGAGACGGCCTATTTCAAAAATATGATTCTTCGCGCCGTGCGTGCGCTGGAATATGTTCAGACGCTACCGGAGTGGAACGGTAAGGATTTGAAAGTGGAAGGCGGCAGCCAGGGCGGTTATCAGGCGATTATCGCCGCGGGAATGCTCCCGGATCAAGTGACCGGCTGCTACGCTTTCATTCCGTGGTGCTGCGATCTGGGCGGCGTGACTGTCGGACGCCTCGGCGGCTGGCGCCCGAACTACACTCCGGCGCTCCGCTATTTCGACCCGGTCTATCATGCGAAACGGATCAAACATTCCATCGGAATCAATGCCGGCCTGGCGGATTATGTTTGTCCTCCCTCCGGTATTGCCGCACTCTACAACAACATCTCCTCCGCTCCGAAACGCCTGCGCTTTACGCAGGGGCTGGAACATGGCGGACGCGGTACGGATTCATGGTTCCGCGAAGTCAGGAAATAAACTCACATCAAGGATTGCCAAATGCTGATCACGAAAACAGAAATTCCTCCGTCTGGCTGGAACAGCTTCGACTGCTATCTGACCACCATCAACGAGGAGCAGACACTGGCGAATCTGGAACAGTTTCTCCGAAAGCTGAAGCCTGCCGGATATGAATATTTCTGTCTGGATGCCGCCTGGTATGCGGACGGCGATGCGGAACTCGACGAAGATCTCCGCAGAGTCGGCCAGAACCGCAAAATGCATATCGACGAATTCGGGCGCTTCATCCCTTCGCCGGTCAATTTCCCGCACGGGCTTCGCCCGATTGCCGACCGCTGCCATGAAAACGGCGTCAAGTTCGGCGTTCATCTCATGCGGGGAATGCCCCGTATCGCCCTGGAACGGAACACCCCCGTAAAGGGGGCCGGCTGCCGGGCGCGGGATATTTACGATCCGGACAACTTCTGCTCCTGGTGCGACTATACGGTTGCAACCGACGCCTCCCAAAGCGGCGCATTCGAATATTACAGGAGCGTTCTCGAATACCTGACCGAAGAACTTGCCGTGGATTTCATAAAACTGGATGACGTCGTGGAACATCCCGACCATGTGGCGCTGTTTGCGAAAGCGATCGATTCCGTCGCCCGCCCGGTTCTGCTGAGCCTTTCTCCCGGTTCGCAGGACATCTGGCGGGGGAGCTGGAAATTGTACGAACCTTATGCGAATATGATCCGCGTGACTGCCGACGCATGGGACCACGATGCAGTCAATGCGCTCAAACTCCAGCGCTGGCATGAATTCGAGGAACTCAGCGGCCCGGCCCTCTGGGCGGATCTTGACATGCTTCCCCTCGGAGCGCTTCAGGTGACGACTCCGCAGACCAAGCCGACGGAACAGGGGGCGGCGCGTCAGAGCAACCTGACGCCTCTCGGCAAGAAAACCATGATGACGATTTTCGCCATGAGCTGCTCGCCGCTGATTTTCGGCGGAGACCTTCCGCAGACGCCCGATGACGACATCGCCTGGGCGACGCACCCCGGAATGCTGGAGTGCAACCGCAACGGCATCGTCGGCAGACGGGTCACTCTGATGCGCCATATAGATGTCCGCAAAACCCCGCACAAAGCCGATCCCCGCCACGGCTGGCTGGGGATCTTCAACATCGATTCGGTTCGCAGACATGTGAAATTGACTCCGGAATTGCTTGGTTTCCAAGATATCCCGCCGCTCTTTGATGTCTGGGAGGAGCGCGATGCGCATGTGAATCCGGACGGCATATTGGAGCTGTATCTGCATCCCGGCGACTGCGCTTTCCTGAAATATTGAAAATGCGGTGATCCGGCATGAAAACTGAAACCTTTCTTCGGATTCTGGCAGGATTGCTCTGCGCCGGAAATACCGGCGCGGAGAACCCTCTGGAATTTCGCGAATATACGCAAACGGTCCGCCTGGAATTTCTCTCTCCCCGGGAAGCGCGGCAGGCACAGCTTCTGGCAAATCCCCTGCCGAGAAATTACAAACTCGCAGTGTCCGCCCGCTGGGACGATTCCGCCTGGGAACACCTTCGGACTTTGGAACACATGAAAAAGTACGGATTGAAAGGGACGTTCTACCAGAATAATCCGGTCTGGTGCCTCCGCCGCGATCCGGATTATCTGAAGACGCTGCAGACCGGCGGGTGTTCCATCGGGCTTCATACGGTCACCCATCCGCACTTGCCCTGCGTGGATTCCGTCTCCCATTTCCGCGAATACATGCGGAATCGGATCATGCTTGAAGTCTCGGGCCAGGCCTGCATCAATTCCCAGGTCCTTCCCTTCTGCGACTGGTGGGAGCCGGTGGCGCATGTCACGGGTTCCATCGGTCACGGGATGCGTGCCGCCGGAATCATTTCTTCGCCTGATGTGATGATGAAATCCGAACACCGGCCGGCTCTCGGCCACCCGCCGCGCAGCCATGCCTATTCCCGCATTCTGACCCCGGGCGACCGAGAGCCGAAACTGGCGGTTTTTGAAAAACAGCTGAAGAGCTGTCTCGCCGATGCGGAGACCTTAAGAGAAAATCCCTCCATCTCCATGGCAATGCATTCCTGGCATTCGGAAGAAGGGTTGAAAACACTGGATCTGATTTTTGAACGCCTCGCCCGGCGACCGGACTGGTGGTACTGCAATCAGACCGAATATGGAGCCTATCGGTATGAAGCGCTGAATTGTTCGGTCCGCAAAGAAACACAGGACTGCGCCGCCATATTTTCCATAACCCGCATGACGCCGGCAGAACTGGGCGCCGACGTGCCTCTCTGGTTTACCGTAAGCGCAGCCACTCCGTTGAAAGCGGCGGGAGGGCGGTTGCACGGCACGCTGCTCGAAGTCCCTCATGATTCACAGCGGGAAGTTCCGCGGAAAATCGGGAGGATGATGAAAAACGGAACTTCCTCCGAGTTTCCGGAATTGAGTCTGACCCTCGCTTCACTCGGCGCCGGCAAATGGCGTGCGGTGATCAAGAATCAGGGGTGGAGCGATTTGCGGGAGTGCGAATTTACATTTCGTTTTCCCGCCGTTTGGGAAAAAGCTGCAATGCGTGCCGATTTGCCGGCGGTGAAAGCCGGAAGTTCCGCTTCCGTCACTGTGGTTCAACCGTCCCGCAGACCGGAACTTTATTTCCAGTACGGCGCCCCATATGCGGCGCTCCAGCTGGATTTCCGGCGGAACGGCAAACAGAACCGGCTCTATGCGGAATGGGAGGAGCCCGCTCCGGAGAAACTGCCGCTGCCGCCCGATGACGCCGCCCTGATCTGTGAGATGCCGCCCAATGCGGATCCGGCCGGCATTTCGCGTCCGGATACCGTGTTGGCGAAGTCGGGCCTGACGGCTTCCCGGCATATCCGGAAACGGAAGAATGCGGGCCCGTATTCCATTCATCCCGTGATCGACAATCGGAAATGGCCGCGTGACACGGCTGTGCTGGCAATTCTGGATTTTGAAACGGATTCCGCATCTCCGCTTCAGTTCCGCAGCCGTTCGCTGGAAGCATGGCTGAAATGCGAAATCTGGTTTAACGGCAAGAAAATCGGTCCGGCGCATTCCGGAACGGTTGACCTGCAACCGCTCAGCGGGCGCAACCGGCTGGTATTCAGGACACCTCCGAACCATGGAATCGTATTTACTCTGACCGGCAGGGAAGATTCGCAAATAAAATTTCTCAAAACTGAATAACGGTTTGTTTTGATCATAAATTGAAGAAGGAAGAAAGAGGCATAGGATGACCTGGCTTGACTGGCTGATCGTAATTGTTCCAGTAGCACTATTGATCTGGATATCGGTTTATTCACGGAAGTATGCGCGGGGAGTCGTGGATTTTCTGGCGGCGGGACGAGTTGCCGGACGCTATATTATTTCCGTGGGAGATCTGGCCGCAGGCCTATCCGTGATTTCTCTTGTGGCAAACGCCGAACAGTTCTACCAGACCGGTTTCGCGGTCAGTTTCTGGGGAGCCGTCACAGCCCCGCTCGGCATATTCATGGCGTTGACCGGATATTGCCTGTACCGCTGGCGCGAAACACGCTGCCTTTCCCTGGGGCAGTTCCTGGAGCTTCGTTACGGGAGCAGGTTTTTTCGTGTTTTCTGTGCTGCTCTGCGTACAATTGCGGAATTGATCACAAACGCCATCGGACCGGCCATCGCGACCAATTTTTTCATCTACTACCTCGGCCTTCCGCATCGAATTACGGTCATGGGAATCAATCTGCCGTGCTACGTAATCATCGTAACGCTCTGCCTGTGCCTCGCGCTGGTATTCATCTGGCCCAGCGGACGCATTTCTCTGCTGATCACGGATACTTTTCAGGGGCTTCTCAGCTATCCGATTTTCGTGATCATTGTGGGATACATCATTCTTAACTTCTCATGGACGAACGATATTGCGCCGGTCATGCTGAACCGTGTTTCCGGTCAGAGTTTTCTGAATCCCTACGACGTTTCGGAGCTTCGTGACTTCAATATCTTTGCGTTGGTCGTGACCTTGTTCAGTTCAGTTCTGAACCGTGCGGGATGGATCGGCAATGATACCAGCGGAGCGGGCAGGACTCCCCATGAACAGAAGATGGCCGGCGTGCTCGGAGCATGGAAAAACGGGTTCGCTTCCATGATGATCCTTTTATTGGCAGTCGTGGTGATCACGTTTATGACCGGCCCGCGTTTCATGCATTCCGACAATAAATTCAAGATTTCCAGTACAGAGATCCGTCAGGAACTTTCCGCGAAAGTCCTGGATGATGTGGTTGCCGATACAGCCGTCAGGGCAAAAGTCATGAAGGCCATTCACAAAATTCCGGAAACCTTCACGAAACAGGAGTGGGACCGGCCTCTTTCCCAGCAGCACAACCTTGATACCCCTTACTTCAATGCAGTCCGGGATACGCTTGGCGATACCCCCGACGCTCGCCATCAGTTCCAGAAGTACCGCTCACTTTATCAGCAGATGATGATGCCGTCCGTGGTAAGCAAAATCTTCCCGGTCGGCATGCTCGGATTATTTTGCCTCCTGATGGTCATGCTGCTGGTCTCAACCGACGACAGCCGTATTTTCAACGCCTCCTCCACATTGACGCAGGATGTGATTCTGCCGATGTTCAAGGGGCATCTGGATCAAAGAAAACACCTTCTGCTGCTGCGGCTCACCAGCGTTGCCGTTGCATTGCTGTTCCTGATGGTATCAATCTTTTTCGCCCAGTTGGATTACATCAATATGTTCATAACGATCATGTGCGCGCTCTGGCTCGGCGGCGCCGGACCGATCATGGTGTTCGGGCTTTACAGCCGCTTCGGAAATCTGACCGGAGCGTGGTGCTCAATCATTTTGGGTTCGGGCACTTCTCTGTTGGGACTTATCTTTCAGCGAAACTGGGCAAAAAGCATCTACCCGGCGCTGGAGCAGCTGGGGATGGTGGAGACGCTGGATTCTTTCCTACAAACTGTCTCCGCGCCGTTCAATCCCTGGATCGAATGGAGCATGGATCCGGTCAAGTTTCCGATCAATTCATTTGAAATTTTCTTCATTTCAATGGTTCTTTCTCTCGGCGGGTATATTGTCGGCTCCTATCTCACCTATAAGCCGTATAATCTTGACAAGCTTTTGCACCGCGGCATTTATGCGGATGCCCCGGCGCCGCCGAAAGAACACTGGACATTCCGCAATGTTTTCAGTAAACTCATCGGCATTACGGACGAATACACGCGGGGGGATAAAATCATTGCCTACTCCGTTTTCGGTTATTCGTTCGTCTATCAGATTGGCATTGTCTTTGTGGCAATCGTCATTTGGAATACAATCAGCCCCTGGCCGGATGAATGGTGGACGGTCAAGTTCTTCATTACATCGCTGGTCATTCCGGCCATCGTCGGACTTATTTCGACGGTCTGGTTTATGATCGGCGGCATTCGCGACACCCGCCGACTCTTTATCGATCTTGAAAAACGCATCGAGGACCCGGATGACAACGGGCAGGTTCTCTCGCATTCGGATTCCTGAAAACAGCATTTTGTTTCGGGTCGATCTCCCCGGTTGAACATCGGGGATCTTGACCTGAAACAGGACTGAGACGATATCACCTGCAAGCCTGCAGCCTGCACTCTCGGCTCAGCGGCGGGCATTCCGGGATCATGCAGGCAATCGTTTCCAGGCTGACCTTCTTTCCAGGCTTTTCCTATTTGGAGAGATGTTTTGTCGTGTCCCTCTTCCTGATTCATCCCGAATCCCGGTCTCTTTTCAGGATTTCCGCAAAATACCATGTTTCAAAGAACTGATGTAAGAAAAAGTCATTTGCTAATTTCAGACCAAACAGTGGACTTGCCGAATAGTGCATTCCGTTCTTATCGAAAAAAAACTCCTGATTACGGTGAATATGCTGCATCATTTCCTTATCGTGTAAGTATGCGCCCAATGAGCTACATGTCTGAGGCATTTCCGGTGTCTTGAAAGGGAAAAATTGAAAAATTATTTGGTGTTAGACTTCCAGTTTGGGGG
>NZ_QEKH01000049.1 GCF_003096415.1 Victivallis vadensis
TTTCCAACATTCTTTCATCATGTCGTCTATGAAACAATACACTTCGGTGATATAGTCTTCCGTGAGCATGCTTGAATACCTTTCTAAGTTGGTTGCAGCTAACCTAACTTAATCGATATTTCGGCTATTAATAGCCCAAGCATGCTCTTTTTCGTTTTTTACCAATAAAACTTGCACACGGCGTATACAAGCGCCTTGCCCGTCGGAGACAGTGTGCGCTACAGCGCCCAGCTACCGGAGCCTGATTGGAAATCAGGCCGCGTAGCGCACAAGGTCTGCCGCCCGACAGGGCAGGCAGACCCGCCTGCCGCGAATGCGGCATGGCTCTTTGCCCGTCCTCGCGAAAATCCAATAAGGTCGCGGAACAACCTTGGAGTGCGGAGATTCATCTCCGCTTTCCAATCGCACAGCAGTCAAAACCGTCCTACCTCTCTTACTCATGCTGTTCGGGTTTACTGCATGGACGGTAGGTGTGCTTCTGTTCGAGCAACCCGAAAAGCGGCCCCATCAGCGTGGGACGGCAGATGAAATAACAGTGCTGTGTCCCCTTGGTCCGACAGTTGATCAATCCCGCCTCCCGCAGAATCTGCAAATGCTTGGAGAGGTTCGGCTGGGAGATGCCGAGCTTTATGCACGGCAATGTCACGCAACTCGGCCCATTGTGCAGAAACTGCAGAATCGCAATCCGGATCGGGCTGGCCAATGCTTTCAGCACTTTCTGGAGCTGCTCCGTATCCGTCAAATCCAATTCCGGTTCTTTCTCACCAATCATCCCTGCCTCCATTTTATTCCTGCAACGTTTTCTGCGAATGAGAAACCTGACCACAGAACAGCCGGAGCGGGGATGGCCCTCCGGCCGCCCCTGCCCCAGCTTGCGAATCAGGCCGCTTTACCTTCTATTTCTGTTTCAGCAGCTCATCAAGATGCTTCACATAAGCGGCGGCTCCGCCGCGCTGATAACCGGTACGGGCAATCACCTGACCATCCGGTTTCGCAAGAATCACGGTCGGAAATCCCTGCACGCCGTAATATTGCGCCAGCGTTTCATTCTGGCGTTTCAGCGCTTCGCTCTGCGGGATGTTCTGCGGGAAATCCAGCTTGAGCAATACGACATTCTTCTTCGCCCATTCCAGAAACTCCGGCTGCTCCATCACCTCCTGATCCAGCTTGATGCACCAGCCGCACCAGTCGGAACCGCTGAACGAAATCAACAGGTCTTTCTTTTCCTTTTCGGCCAATGCTTTCGCCGCCTTGAAATCAGTCATCCAACTCATTTCCCCCACCTCCTTCGCGGGAGCCGCCGCTGCCGCCTCCCTGTTGCTTTCTGCTTTCATCACCGTCGGACTGCCGCCGGCCGCCGCAAACGGACAACCGCCGTTCGCCACCGAAAACGCACCGATTCCGACCACCAGCGCCCCGACGCCAACCCATGCGCCGCCCGGCAGATACCATTTCCATTCAATCTTCTTCATAACTCTCCTCCTCCTTTTTCGGAACGAATATATTCCATTCCGGTTATATTCTATTATCAATATATAACCACATTGGAATATATCAAGAGACAAAAGAATTATTTTTGAGAAAAATTCCTGATTTTTTGGATATTATCTTGGAGAACATCTGTAATAACCGCGATCATGGTTCCGATCGAATACCAGCAGATAGCCGCCGCCGTTGCTTTGTCGATATTCCGAATACAGGCCATGTTCGACGAAAATATCCTCCGTTACAGCCTCGGCCCAGGTTTTCGCCGGCACCTTCAGCACCCTTATATGGAACAGGGTGGTAATTTCCCGGAGCGGTTGCGAGAAATGTTTCGACAACTCCCGGAACTCCTGCTCCGTGATATCGAAGTTGAAACTTTCCAGAGAATAGGAGCGGTGAAATGTGACATTCCGAACCGGATAACCACGCAGTTCATACACCGGCACTTTGAGTCCCTGCTCCGGATAAGTCTCCGAATACCAGATCGAAAACAGCCCGACAGGCAAAAGGGGAACGAAGCCCATCCAGCTCCAGCACAGAAAGATCGGCAAAGCCAATAACAGGCGAATCCGGTTGGACAATGCAATTTTCCTGACAGTCCAGCAAGTTGCCCATATGGTGCCGCCCAAGCAGGTCAAGAGGTAAGCCGGAAAAATCAGCCGGAACTTCCAACTCGCCAGAAGAATCAACACCACGATCCCTCCGACGCTCCAACCGATGAACCGCAAATAGTTCTTTTTCATCTTCCCACCGCGCAACCGGAAAAATCTTCGCACAATCGGTTCAGCAAACTACCACCACCTCCCGATTTCCTGCGGGAAGGAGCAGTGAAATGAAACGTCCCGCCGGTTCGAACCGGCGGGAACGGCATCGGCTGTTTTCGGATCAGTTCAGGTAGAAGACTTCCCGGAGTTCAGTACAGACCGGCGATTGATCCGGCTTGGTCTCCATGATGTCCGCCATGTGATCCCACCATTTTTTCATGATCTCTTTTTCCGGCAGAGAATCCGCGGAATTCGCATCGGTCAGCTTCTGCACCGCAAACAGCGTCAGCGTCTCCTCATCCAGAAAGATGGAATAGTCCGAAATCCCCGCCGCCTTCAGTTCCCGGCAAAGTTCGGGCCAGATCGCGTCGTGCCGCTTCTTATATTCTTCGCAACACCCCTTGAACAACTTCATCTTGAACGCCACTCGCCGCATAATCCTTCTCCCGTTTCATTTGATTGAAAACCAGTTTCGAAGTTCCCTGTCTTATATTATAAACGATTTGCAGCCGGAATGCCAAGCACCCGAACGAAAAAAACGGCATTTTTCAGCCGCCCTGCGGCAAGGCGGCGCAAAACTCCGCAACTTCCGCTTCCACAACCGTTCCTCGGCTTGCATTCCCGCGACAAGCTGTTATATTGATGATGGAATTCCAACGCGTCTTTGCATTTAACGATGAATGGAACCGCCATGGAAGAACATAATTCAGTGGAGTTTACACTTTATTCGCCACTATCGCCCCCGGAACTGCTCGAACATATCAGGGCGAACACTTATTCCTGCTATATCGCCGCCTCATTCGGAACGCTGAAAAACGCCGATTACACATTCATCGTCCAATCGGAAAGCGACAATGAAATTATTTTGCAACCGGTAGGTTTCCTCAGAAATTCCGAGCAGCCGAATTTACTTCTGAAACTGTATCAGAGAGAGATTGGCGAAGGAACCGATATTGAAGTCTTTGTCCTCAGACAAAAGATAATCTGGCCGGTCCTTATCGTCTGCCTTGCGGGACTCCTGTTCGGCGGACTGATTCATTTTCTGGTAATTCTGCTGATCCCGATTGGGTTGCTTGTCCTCATCACCTGTCAAGGAATTGCGGAAAGCGAAATACCACAACTCAAAGAATCGCTGACCGAACTCCTGAAAATCAGATCATGATAACCAGGAAGAAATAATTTCACAAAGCGGAATTATTTTACTTACCCGTATTTAGACGATTTAAGCTGTAATCAAAGGGGAAATTTGAGCAAAAAAAATGGTCGGGGTGAGAGGATTTGAACCTCCGGCCTCTGCGTCCCGAACGCAGCGCTCTAGCCAGACTGAGCCACACCCCGACATTAAGTCGATATCCGTTTACCGTTCAAGCAACGCTCTTCCGGTGTCAACACTTCCTAATATACATGCGAACACCGGAAAAGCAAGCTCAAATTCACGCGTTTTTCAAAGAAATCACAACTTTTTTGAACGCACCCTCTCCTTCCGATTCCGTGACGATATCCGGATCGTTCTGCAAGGTCACGTGAATGATGCGACGATCATGGGCGTTCATTTCCGGAAGTTTCACCGCTTCTCCCCAACGCTTGACCTCCTTGGCCGCGTCCAGAGCCTGCTTTTCCAGCTGCTCCGCAGAACTGCGTTCACCTTCTCCGTCCCGGAAACGCCGGCGCTCCCGGCGCTCACGCGGCTGGCGCTCGTGCCGTTCCTCGCTCTCCTCGCCACTCTCCTCTCCTCCTTCGGCACGCGGAACGCGGGCTTCACGCTCGCCTTTCGCATAACCGTCGATGTCCAGCAGCACGTGCGGGAATTCTTCATTCTCCTTGAACATGATACGGTTCAGCAACAGTTGCAGGCTGTCCAGAGTCTGCCCTTTGCGTCCGATAATGCGCCCCGCATCCTCCGATGCGATTTTCACCGCAATCTTGGTCCCCTTCTCTTCTACCCGGAAGGTTCCGGTCAGGCCGAGGTAATCGAACATCGTCGCCAGAGTCTTGACGATCTTTTCCTGCTGTTCTTCGAATTTTCCGTTTTCCGACATTGTCTTTTCCTTTATCTTAAAAATAAAACCAAATCCGCGGTCCGTTGGGGCTCAATTGGCATTCTTGATCGGCACCGCTGCAACGGGATGAGCTTTTTGCTGCAACTTCAACTGAATGATACTGAAGAAGTTGCTGACAGTCCAGTACAGCGTCAGGCCCGAAGGCAGGTCGTACAGGAAAATCAACATCACCACCGGCATCATCAGCATCATCTTTTTCTGCATCGGATCCATCGCCATCGGCGTCATCCGCTGCTGAATCATCATCAGCGCGGTCATCATCAGCACCAGAGGATTGATCGGCAGATCATAAAAATAGAGCGGAATCTTCGCAACCGTATCAGCCGCCGCAAGATCCTTCGCCCACAGGAACGACACCTGACGCAACTGCACCGCTCCATCCAGCGTCGCATACAGCGCGAAAAACACCGGAATCTGCAACAGGATCGGCAGGCAACCGCCGAACGGGTTGACCTTCTCCTCGCGGTAAAGCTCCATCATCTTGCTGTTCAGCAGTTGCGGATTGTCTTTGTATTTTTCGCGCAGCGCCGCAATCTTCGGCTGAACCGCCTGCATCTTGCGCATCGAGGCGTTGGCCTTGGCCGTCACGGGGTAGAACAGCAGCCGGACCATCAGCGTCAGAATGATGATGCTGACCCCGTAGGAACCGCAGAAACCGTGCAGTTGCACCAGCACCCACAGCAGCAGCCTCGCCAGATAATCCAGCGGCCCCCAGGCAAGGTGCATCATCCGGTTGGTCGAAGGCTCAAACGCCTCCAGCAGCTGCGTCATCTTCGGGCCGGAATAGTAACGGAAAGCCACGCTTTTGCTCTCTCCGGCATTGAGCATCATCGCCGGAAGGCGTGCACCCACGGTCGGAATGTAGACCTTATCCTTACCCCTCATCTGCATCGTACGCCCCTGAAAGAGCTGAAACGGCTCCTTCGCGGTCAGGATCACGCCGAAGTATTTATTGCTGATGCCGGCCCAATCTACCATCGGCGCGGGATTCTGAAAATAATCGGCATCGTCCTTTTTGTCAGCCTTGATGTCATAGAAGCTGCCGTCGGCGGTTTCAAAATCCATCCGATGGGACGGTGTGCGCATCTTGTCGCCGGAAATCATCGCCCAGGCGGCAAGGTCGCCGCCATTCATGATCAACTGATTCAACACCAGCGGACGGCGGGCAAGGTTGGTGATCTGAAAGGAACAGTCAGTCTCATATCCCGTCGCGCCGATCTCCCAAACCTGACTCAGCAGAAAATCATCGCCGCCGATGGTCTGAATGCGCCGATCAAGCAGATAGCGGGATTGGCCGTCGGAACCCGGTTCCACCCGGTTCTTGACCACCTGGGTCACCACCCACGGAACTCCGGCCTGATAAAGCGATAACGCCCCCTGCGACGAGAAGGATTGATCCAGTACAATCCGTGCATCGCGGGCGGCGTTCTGATAATGCTCCAGCGTGATGGAGCGAATCGATCCGCGGACCGGATCGAAAGAGAGAACCATATCCTTGTTTTTCAGCTCCACCGGCGGAAGAGGCGAAACCTGAACCAATGCCTCCTGCGTCTTTTTCTCCGGCACGGCAGGTTCGACAGCCGGAACGGCGGAAACCGGGACTTCAGTATTCGGCTGAGGCGCGGCAGCCGGAACGGCGGAAACCGGGACTTCAGTATTCGGCTGAGGCGCGGCAGCCGGAGCTGCGGCGGCCGGCGGAACGGGAGCGGCGGACCAGCCCATATAACGCGAGAAAGGCTCCCAACCGAACAACACCACACAGCAGACCGCAATCGCGATCAGCGTCTCTTTATCGAATTTCACGTTTCAACCTTAATCCATAAATTTGAGGAAGCCGTCGGACCCCTGTCCCGTCCTGCGCCTCCAGAGTGTTCGCCGCACGGCCGACCTGATGCAGCCCTGTTCCGCAATCAGCGGCGGGCATCCGGATGTTCGGCGGGGCGTTCGCATTTCTTCCGGGGTGGCGGAACCGGATCCAATCCCCCCCTGCAAAACGGCTGACAACGCAACAGACGCCAGATTGTCAGCCCGGCCCCCCGCCAGAAGCCGTGAACCCGCAACGCTTCGACCGCATAACAGGAACAGGTCGGCTCGAAACGGCAACAGTTCGGCAACAGCGGGGAAATGGTCCATTGATAGACCCTGATGATTGCAATCAGCACTCCGGCGGCGACTCCGCCGGCCCGGCCGGAATCAACCCCGCTTTGGCCAACAGACCGGCCATTTCGCGGGTGACATCCTGCCGCTTGTACTTCTCCATGCGGCGGCGCGGAATCAGAACCAGCCGGACAACCGGCAGATACTCCTTCAACAGCCGAAAGCTCTCCCAGCACAACCGGCGCGCCCGGTTGCGTTTCACGGAGAGCAGACTGTATTTCCTGCCGCATATCACCCCGCACCGAAGGAGATCATCCGGGGCCGGCGCATACACCAGCAGCATACTTGGCCCCACCAGCTTGGTACCATCGAGTCGAACCTGATCGAATTCCGATTTGAACCGCAGTTTATCCGGTTTTCTCAGCTGTCTTTTCACGATCCGACCCAAATACAGACATCCGGCATCACCGCCGAACGAAATCAGACGAAAAATGAGAAAAAATTACGCGGTCAGCTTCGCGCGGCCCTTCTGGCGGCGGCGCTTGATGACCAGACGGCCGGCTTTGGTGGCCATGCGGGCAAAAAATCCGATACGACGCTTGCGGCGGCGGTTGGAGGGCTGAAAAGTTCTTTTCATTTTCTCTTTCCTTTTCTCTATTTATGTAGCACTAAGCAAAATTGTTCAAATTACGAAGTCTTTAAAATACATGCGTTTTCCGCATATTCAAGTCATTGTACGTGAAAAAGGGCGCATTTATCACTTGGTAAGCTCAAGGGCCGTCACTTTCACTACCGGCGTTTTCCACGTGGGAACGGAATACGCGCGCCCCGTCACCTTCACGTTCCTTTCCACCGCGCTTTTCAGAAGCGCCGCATCACTGCTACACACGAAGCAGCTTTTCACATACTGCCCCTTCGCGTCGAGCTTCATCACCGCGTACTTGACCGCCTCAACCGTAGTATTCGGAATCTCAACCATGTAACCGGCGGCGGTGATTTCAGTGGACTTTGACAGATCGACGCCGAGCTTCTTTAACTGTTCATCCAGTTGATCCGGCTCCGCCGCTTTTTCCACCTCTTTGGGCGCCTCAACCGGGGCCCTGACCGCCTCCGGGGCCTTCTTCACTTCAACCGGAGCGGCCGGGGCCTTCTTTTCCCCTGCCGGCGCCGTCTTCACCTCCGCCGGAGCCTCCGGGGCCTTTTCGAGCGGGCGCACATCGACGGCGGCGGCTTTTGCCGCTTCCGGCGCGGCAGGCTTTTCCGCCTCGGCCGGCTTGGCGGCTTCAGACTCCTTCACCGGTTCCGCCGCCTTCACGTAGTTTTTGGCTGTATAGACCCTCAACGAGGCCGGGGGTTCGATTTTCGCCCAGCCGAGCGGAGTCTCCAGCAACACCTTCACCTTCGTCCCCGCCGGAAGCAGGCCGTAGGCGGCAGCATGACGGTCCATCGCGGTGCGCATTTTGACCGGAGACAGCACCTTGCCGTCACGCAGATAGACCGCCGACACATAGACCGGCGTCCTGTCGGGCGCGGAAATCTCATAAAAATCGCCGACCGTACCGAGAATATCCACTTTCGTCCCGTGGGGAAGCTTGGCGACGACCACGGATTTCAGTTCCGGTTTGAGCCGGACATTGAGCAGGTCCGCGGTAACGGTACCTTCCGTTCCGGCGGTGGCGATCAGGCCGGTACCGCAGAAGGCGGCAAACAGCAGAGCTTTCAGTTCGCTTTTCATTTTCTGGCGCTATCCTTCTATTTAAAATTGAAATTTCCCGAATTCGTGGTAAATTCACTTGCGTGCATGTGTTAATATACAATTTTTATGGAGAGGTACAAATAAAAATGAAAAAAAATCTGATTTTGTCGTTGTTCGCCGCGATGACCGCGCTCTGTCTGGCCGGTTGCGCAACGGCGGACACGGCTTCCCGTCCGGAGCAGCCGCTGCCGCTGACCGGAACGGTATGGATTCCGCAATTTCTCTCCAATCAGGACAAGGCCGGGCTTTCCGATGACGCGGTGGTGCGGCTGGTCATCGCTGCGGACGGACGGTGCAGCGGCGCGGCCGGCGACAACTATTTCTTCGGCCATGCCGATGTCACGGAGCCGGACGGCATCCGTTTCGACCGGATCGTGCTGACCCGGCGCTCCGGCCCGAACCAGCAATATGAGCAGAATTTTGTGGCGATGCTCAATCTGGCCCGTCACTATTCCATCCGGGGCGATACGCTGACGCTCTGCGGCGAAAATAAAACGCCGCTGGCGACCTTCCGCGGCACCGTCCCCCATAATTACTGATCAACAAGGAGTCAATTGTCATGAAGAAAGTAATGCTCACTCTTTCCGCGACAGTCGCAGCCGCATTTTTCTCCGGCTGTATCTGCACGGAAACCACCACCGTTCCCGAGGTGAAAATCGCCGGAGAGGAAGAGGCGGCCCCCGGGACAAAGAACGTCGAAAAGAAGCCTGCCGAGCCCAAACCGGCAGAGAAGAAACCGGCCGCCGAAGCCAGGCCTGCCGAAGTTAAGCCCGCGGAGAAAGAAACGGCCGTAACGAAGCCGGTCGAAAAGAAACCCGCTCCCGCCCCGAAACCGGCAGAGAAGAAACCCGCTCCCGCCCCGAAACCGGTCGAGAAGAAGCCCGCCGCTCCGGCGGAAACACCGCTGATTCTGACCGACACGGTCTGGACGCCGGTATCGCTGTACAATCAGGGAGATGTGAAGCTGACCAAGGGCACCACGGTCTGGTTCCGGATCCATCCCGGCAAGGATATCGTCGGCATGAGCGGCGTCAACCGTTTCTCCGCCCCCGCCGAAATCCCGGCGCCGGGCAAGCTCAAGTTCGGGCTGATGATCTCCACGCTGATGGCCGGACCGGAAGCGAACATGAAGTACGAGTCGCTGTTCCTGAACGCCCTGAACCGCACCAAGAGCTATGAAATCACCGGCCGCGAGCTGAAGTTGTTCGGCGCGGACGGCAAAGTGCTGATGAACTGCGTTCAGGCCGGGCCGGGCGTGGGAGAGGACGCTTCCAGCAAATGAGCGCCGCCCTGGATGGATTCCTGCAATATCTGCGGGTGGAACGAAACGCTTCCTCGCACACCGTCGAAGCATACCGCAGCGATATTCTGGAATTCCTCCGGCGGGTGATGGAAGCGGACGAATCGTTCAACGCCTGGAGTCAGGTGGAGCGTAACCAGGCGCGCCGGTTCGTCAGCTCCCTGTTTGAAGCGGGCGATTCCAAACGCTCGATCCAGCGCAAGCTTTCCGCCCTGCGCAGCTTCTTCCGCTACATGATGCGCATGGAGCTGCTCGGGGACAACCCCTTCCTGAAGCTGCCGCCGATCAAGGCGGATCAGCCGCTGCCGCTGGTAATGAGCATCAACCAGATCGACCTTCTGACCAAAGCGGTCGGGGAATACTGGGAGATGGCCGCCGCCAACGGCATCTCCAAATCGGACGAAGCCGCCGAATTCGCCGCGGCCCGGGATCTGGCGATGGTCGAAGTCATCTACTCCGGCGGACTCCGCATCAGCGAAACCACCGGGCTTGACATGGGGGATATCGACCTGATCGGCGGCATCGCCCGCGTCCGCGGCAAAGGGAAAAAGGAGCGGATCGCCGTTCTGGGGCGCCCCTCCCAAAAGGCACTGCGGAACTATTTCAAACTGCGGTCCACCGTCGGCGGCGGACGCGCCCCCGGTTCCCCGGTTTTCCTGAACAAATTCGGCAAGCGCCTGACCCCGCGTTCCTTTCAGCGCAATCTGAAAAATTACCTGATCGCCGCCAACCTCCCCCCCGACTTGACGCCGCACAAGCTGCGCCACTCCTTCGCGACCCACCTGCTGGATGCCGGAGCCGACCTGCGCAGCGTCCAGGAGATGCTCGGGCATGAAAACCTGAGCACCACCCAGATTTACACCCACGTCAGCGCCGAGCGCATGAAGGAAGTCTACAAAGAAGCCCATCCCCGCGCCAAATAACAAGACAGCGGGAATTTCGCCCTCCGGGTGAAGCATTCTGTTCGCTCCCAAGGGCGAAATCCTCAGTTTATTCTTCGTGGCGGATCACGGTATTTCCGTAGTTGAGAGAGTTGTCGAGATATTCGCGGACATAGGCGCATTGCCCTTCGGCGAGTTCCAGTAATTTCTGTGCGGCGACACAGCCGATCCGTTCGGTGGGCTGGGTGATGCAGGACCATTCGATCACGCCGGAATCCAGCGGATCATCCAGCCGCAGGCCGGCGACTGAAAGCCTGGCCGGCACCTCAATGCCGAGCTGGGGCAGCAGCGTGTAGGCCTTATCCAGCTCTTCACCGCCGATGAAAAGCGCGGTCGGGGATTCGAGTCGCGCAAACAGCCGGGTCAATGCGTTCTTGATCGTTGAAATCTCAGCGTCGGGCAGGTCGAGCACGTATTCCGGATAGGGATCGATGCCGTGTTTGTTGTGGATGTCGTAAAAGGCGCGAAGACGTTCGCGGTGACTGTCCACCGCCCGGTTCAGCACCCCCATGTAGGCGATCCGGCGGTGGCCGAGACAGAGCATATAATCGACCAGCTCGTAGACCGCTTCGTAGTTGCGGGTGGTCACGAAGTTGACCGAATCGTCCGTCGAACCGTTCGCAAGCAGGATAAAGGGGATTCCGGACTTCCGGAGCTTCGTGCAGAAGGGGTTCTCCGCGGCGACGTTGCAGATCAGCAGCCCCGCGAGTGAATTGCTGGCGTAGTGGCAGTAAAGCTCCTCCGGAGTAAGCCCGGCGAGCCGTTCCCCGTCGATCAACACCAGGTCTCGTCCGGCCAGGAACGCCTGCCGGCAGGCGCCGTTCAGCAGCCGGGCGGTAAAGGGGGCCATCAACGGCCCCTGCCGGAGCAGGAAGGTGACCACGCCGATCGCGCTGCCGGTCTGGCGGCGCTGCTGCGGCACGAAATTGTATTTCTTGATGATTTCGAGCACCCGGTCGGAGGTCTCCCGGGAAATGCTGCCGCTGTTGTTGATGATCTTCGACACGGTGGCCGTGGAGACTCCCGCCTCTTTGGCAACGGTGTAGATGGAGACGCGCTTACTCATGGAGTTCCTCCGCGCCGCCCAGGTTTTCGGGGGTGGCGGCGATATCGACGATCGTGCCGAGTTCGACCGAACCGGCGGGAACCCGGACGGCAAGGTAATTGTCGCTCCAGCCGCGCGCCAGCCCGTCCCGCCCGACGGTTTCAAAGATCACCGGCAGCACCTGCCCGAGCTGCGATTCGACGAATTTCCGGCGCGATGCTTCCGCGACCTCTTTCAGCTTCCGGTAGCGGAGCTTCGCAACCTCCGGCGGAATCCTGCCCGGAAGTGACGCGGCGGGCGTTCCCGAGCGCGGCGAATAGGTGAAAATATGCAGATTGGCGAACGCCATTTGCTCCACAAAGGCGAGCCCGTCCGCGAAATCCTCCTCCGTTTCGCCGGGGAAGCCGAGGATCAGGTCGCTGCCGAGGTGGATCCCCGGAATTTTTTCGCGGGCGATGCGGGCGAATTCCGCATAATCCTCGCGGCGGTAGTGGCGGTTCATCGCCTTCAGAATCCGGTTGCAGCCGTTCTGCAGCGCGAGATGCAGAAAACGGCAGACTTTCGGTTCGGAAGCCATCACCTCCAGCAGGCCGATGTTGTGCGGATGGGGTTCGGTCGAACTCAGCCGGACCCGGAAATTTCCGTCGATCCGGCACACCTCGCGCACCAGCGCGCCGAGGTCGCGCCCCGCGTCGAAGTAAGCGCAGGTGTTCACCCCGGTCAGCACCAGCTCCGGGTAGCCCGCCGCCACCGCCTGACGGCAGTCGGCCAGCACTTCGTCGAAGCTGCGCGACCGTTCCGGGCCGCGCGCATAAGGTACGATGCAGTAGGAACAGAAGTTGTTGCATCCCTCCTGAATCTTCAGGAATGCCCGGCTGCGGAACGGAAAACGCGAAATCGCCTCCTCGTGAAACGCCTGGACCGGCTCATTCAGGCTGGCGGCTTTGCCGCCGAGCTCATGCCGGCCGGCCAGATAGTCGAGGATCAGTTCGCTGATGCCGCGCTTTTCCGGATTCGACAATACCACGCTTGCCGCGCCGTCTTTCAGATAGGCGTCCCGGTCCAGTTCGGCGCTGCACCCGGTCACCACGATCAGCGCCCCCGGGTAGGAGGCCCGGAATTTGCGGACCGCCTGGCGGCTCTTGCGTGCCGCCTCGGCGGTCACGGTACAACTGTTCACCACGACCAGATCGACCGAATCGACGGACTGCACCACCGAGTAACCGGCCTTCTCCAGCCGGTCCACCAGCAACGCGCTGTCCGCGCTGTTCAGGCGGCAGCCGAGCGTATGTAGAATCGCATATTTCTTCAAGGTAAAGGTTTCCTTCGTTTGTTAACTATACCTCGAAACGCCCTTTTTTGCAACCGGACAGGCTGAATTTCTTGCACGATTCACACTCCGGGGATATATTAACAGCCAGAATCGTAAATTCCGTCAAAAGGGGAAATTATGCCGAGAAGCGATTATATCAGCGACAATCTGGTGAACATCCGGGACCGCCTCAAGCAGAACTACGCCAAGACCGCCGAAGCCGCGACCGAAAAACCGGAAGCCGTTTCCGACACTCCGCCCGTTCCGGCTCCCGCACCTCTGAGCACCCGTACTCCCGCTTTTCCCCACGCCGGCAGGAATGAGGAGCTTGAACGCGCCCGCCGCGATCTCGAAGGCCGGCTGCTGCGCGACATCGCCGCCACCACTGCCGAACTCGAACAGGAGCGCATCCGCCGCCAGGAACTGGAGAAATTCCTCGCCGTCCTGAACCGCAACCATACCGAATTCCAGCAGCTCGGCAACAGCGGCGATCCGGATTTCGCCCGCAAACTGGAACGGCTTCGCGGCGAATATTTTCAGGCGGCCGGGCGGGTCAGCGCTTTTGAACTGCGCCGCAATTCCGGCGGCGGCATCAGCCCGGCTGACGCCGACCCCAAACGCTTCGGACGGCTGATGTTCGAAGCGCTTCCCCTGATGATCGCGCTGATCGCCGGGGCGCTGATCGTCGCCGCCGCACTGCTGATCATCTTCCTGTAGAACCGCTGCCGGCGCGGGCGAGTTCGGTGAAGCGGTCGCCGCGTTCTTTGTAGTCTTTGAACATATCCATGCTGGCGCAGGCGGGGGAGAGCAACATGATGTCGCCCGGCACGGCGTTTTTCAGCGCGGTGTCGAAGGCGAGCCTGAAATCGCAGCCGCAGTCGGCGGCCGGGAATGCGTCGCCGATGGCGGCGGCGATCCGGGCGCGGCACTCGCCGAAAAGCGCGGCGAACTTGATCCGGTGCGCCTGGGAGGCGAGCGAAGAAAAATCCATTCCTTTGTCCAAACCGCCGAGCAGTATTACGATGTTGGGGCTTCCCGGATCGGGCAGGCTGTTCAGCGCGGCGATCACCGAGGCCGGATTGGTCGCCTTGGAGTCGTTGATGAAGGTGATGCCGTGCCGGACCGCCACGGTTTCCAGCCGGTGGCGGCCGGGCGCGAAGGTTTCGACGGCCCGGGTGAATTCCGGGGCGAACAGTTGACCGGCCGGCACAACGCGCAGCACCAGTTCCACCGCCGCCGCCAGATTTTCGCGGTTGTGGGGGGCATCCAGCCGGGTTTCGGTCAGGTCGACCAGCGGCTTGCCGTCCACGAGCAGCTCATGGCCCTCCACAGTCACCCGGCGGCCGACCGGCAGCGTCATCGAGAGGCCGAAAAGCTGGTTTTCAGCCGGAACCGACTGGAAGATGCGGAACTTGACCAGTTTGTATTCGGCCAAGCCGCCCGCGTAGCGGTCGATATGGTCGGACTCCAGATTGAGCAGCACCGCCGCAACCGGCGCGAAATCGCGAATCCGTTCCAGCTGGAACGAGCTGACTTCGACCACCGGCAGCGTTTCCGGTCCGAGCCTGCCTTCGAGCATATCGCACGCGATATCCGAGAGCGGCAAGCCGATGTTGCCCGCCGGAACCGCCTTGACGCCGAGTGCCTGCAGCAGATGACAGGTCAACTCGGTCGTGGTGGTTTTGCCGTTGGTGCCGGTCACCGCCAGCAGGCGGCGCGGAGCCGGAAGCGCACGGTAGCCGAACTCCAGTTCGCTGATCAGCTCCGCTTCTCCCGCCTCGACCCGGCGCATTGCGGCCCGGTAGAGCGGCGAGCTCAGCGGTTTCACGCCGGGGCTGGCGACGATCAGGGGATAACCGGCGACGGCCTGCCCGGCATCAACCTCCGGTCCATCCGAAATCATCACCGGCTCCAGCCCGATCCGGCGGGCCAGCCGGACCGCCGCGCGGCCGGAAAGACCGCCGCCCAAAACCAGACACTGTTCCATTGTTGCGCCTCCTGTAACCGGTGTCGGAACGCAATGCGCCGCACCGTAAAAATCCCGTTGCTTTTCCTTATAATATACTTGATATTTGGGCCGCCGCAAGTTATATTTCATATTCATTGCACATGGCGGAAACAGAGCCGGTGCGACACCCTTTGACAGATGGATTCATCCTTTTTACAGATAGAGAGACGTTCATGAACACCTACCCGAAATACCGCTATCCCGAACCGGTGAAAATCGAAAACCGGCAGTGGCCGGACCGGATTCTGACCCAGCCGCCGGTATGGGCCTCCGTCGACCTGCGCGACGGCAATCAGGCGCTGCCCGAACCGATGGGCCCGGAGCACAAGCTCGAATATTTCAACATGCTGGTCGGCATCGGCTTCAAGGAGATCGAAGTGGCGTTCCCATCCGCTTCGGCGGATGATTTCAACTTCGTCCGGATGCTGATCGAGCGAAATCTGATCCCTGACGATGTCCGCATTTCAGTGCTCACCCAGGCTCGCAGGCACCTGATCGACAGGACGATCGAATCGCTGCGCGGCGTGAAGCACGCGATCGCGCACTGTTATGTGCCCACCTCCGACCTGCACGGCCGTTTCGTGTTCAACCACAACCGTGAGGAGGTCAAGCAAATGGCCGTCGACGGTACGCGGATGGTCAAGGAGGCGATCGAGCGCGAAGGGCTGTGGGGCAAGGTCGCCTATGAATTTTCGCCGGAGGAGTTTACCGACAGCGACCTCGATTTCGTGGTGGAGGTCTGCTGTGCGGTCAAGGAAGTCTGGGGGCCCTCCACGCCGGACATGCTGATTCTCAATCTGCCGGCCACCGTCGAGCGCCGTCCGCCCAACCAGTATGCGGACATGATCGAGCTTTTCTGCCGGAAATTCCCGTACCTCAATGAAGTCGGCCTGAGTCTGCACGCCCACAACGACCAGGGCTGCGCGGTGGCGGCGACCGAGCTGGCGCTGCTGGCGGGGGCGACGCGGGTGGAGGGAACGGTTTTCGGCCACGGCGAACGGACCGGCAATCTCGATGTTTCGGTGCTGGCGCTGAACATGGAGTCGCGCGGCGTCAGGACCGGGTTGAACTTCTCGAATATGCCGGAAATCGTGCGGATCGTCGAGCGGAATTCCGGCATCGAGGTGCATCCGCGCCATCCCTATGCGGGGGATCTGGTGTTCACCGCGTTCTCCGGTTCGCATCAGGATGCGATCCGCAAAGGCTTTGAGCACCGTGCCGAAATCAGCGAGTTCTTCCGGCAGGGCTGGAAGATTCCGTATCTGCACCTCGATCCGGCCGATCTCGGCCGTCAGTATGAGAAACTGATCCGGATCAACAGCCAGTCCGGCAAGGGCGGCGTGGTCTATGTGCTGGAGAAGGAGTTCGGCGTCTATCCGCCCAAGACCATGCACCCGGAGATCGGCGCGGTCGTGCAGAAAGTGGTCGACGCGGAGGGCGGCGAAATCAATTCCGCCGACCTGAAGCGGATCTTCTACGACAATTTTGTGAATGCCGAAGGACCGTACCGGATGGAGAACTACCAGCGCGCTTCGGTCGGCGACCGTTCCGGCTCCAATTTCAGTTGGTTCATCAACGGCGAGAAGCACGAACTCTCCGGGCAGGGCAACGGGCCGCTGTCGGCGGTTGTGCATGCGCTGAAGAGTTCCGGGCTGATGCCGTTCTTCAAACTGGAGGACTTCTCGGAGCGCACGCTCGGCAAGGATGCCGACGCCAAAGCCCTCGCATTCGTCGGATTGCGCTGCGGCGAGGATTCGGAACACACCAGCCTGGTCTACGGCGCCGGCGAGCACTCCAACATCGACCGGGCCGCGATCGCCGCGCTGGTCAGCGCGATGAACCGGGCCGTCGCCTGCGGCGCGCTGAAGCGCCCGTGACGGCCACCCCTCAAAGAAAAGGAAGCTGCGAAAATGAATGAAGTGACGCGGGCGCGCCTGAAGCTGTTCGGCGCCATCCTGCTGGTTATTCTGCTGGCCCATGTGCTGATCATCACTTTGATCATGAAACATCATCCCGCTCCGGCGGAGGAGAGCCCGATCGGGACGGAACAGGTTGCAACCGCGGCGGCGGTTCAGACGGCGGTTCCGGCCTCTTCCGCCACCGCCCCCGTTCCGGTCAAGGAGGAAAAGAAGCCCGGCTTCTGGTCGCGGCTCTTCGGCGGCGGCCAAAAGAAGCAGGCTGCCGTCGCGCCTGCGCCCCCTCCCCCGCCGCCGGTCTACCGCTATAAGAAACCGACCGGCAATCCGAATTTCGAAAAACCGTTCAATTTTGCGACGGCGGTTCACGGCAACCTGCCGGCCAGTCAGGTCGTCGGCAGCGCCGGAGCCACTTCCGGCATCATGGTCGATCTTACCACCCGCAATGTGTTGTGGGAGAAAAATTCGACAGCCAAGGTTCCGATCGCTTCGATGGTCAAGATGATGACGCTGCTGGTCACATTTGAAGAGCTGGAAAAGAATCCGGCGATTTCGCTCGAATCCCCGGTGCAGATCACCAAAACCGCGCTGGCGGTGCCGCGCACCGGGGTGGTCTGGCTCGATCCGCGCGAAACCTTTCCGCTCTCCGACTTGTTGAAAGCGGTCACCATCAAGAGCGCCAATGACGCAGCGGTGCAGGTGGCCGAATTCATCGGCGGCGACGTGGACTCTTTTGTGAACAGGATGAACCTGCGGGCCCAGACACTCGGCATGACCAATTCACATTTCGTAAGCCCCTGCGGATTGCCGGATAAGAAAAAAGGCAACTCCCTGAGCTGCGCCCGCGATATGGTGGTTCTGGCGGAACAGCTGCTGGAATACCCCGATGTGATGCGCTGGAGCACCACCAAGCAGGATTTCATCCGCGAAGGCGAAAAGAAAACCATGCTGACCACCACCAACAAACTGGTGAACCCGCGCTGGCCCGGCGTTGACGGGCTGAAAACCGGCTTCATCAACGCTTCCGGTTACTGTCTGACCTTTTCGGTCCTGCGCGACGGACGGCGCATCGTCGGTTGTGTGACGGGCTTCAAAAGCGCCCGCGACCGCGACAGATTCAGCCGCAAGCTGATCGATTGGGGATACGCCCGCGCCGCCGCCCTTAAATAAACCTCCCCGCCGCAAGCAGCGGGGTATCCGGGATTTCGCTCCTTTCGGAGCGACCAAGGCGCTTCGCCCTTGGAACCCGACCGGCAAGGTGCCGGCGCCGGGCACGAGAGCCGGGAAAGGCGTACCGCCTTTCCCTCCGGGTGGGAGAGGCTCTACTGTGGACATGCAGGCGTGTACCTGAGCGGCACACCGCTTCGGTCGGCGCAGAGCCGATTTTTTTATCGGCTCTAGGCACTCCCTGCGCCTGCTGCCGCCGGAGGTCACGCTCGGAACCTCCAGATGCTGACCATCTGATGTGAAGTTACTCCGATGGAGGCTGAACTCTCCCTACCTTTTCATGCAGGCAAGGTTCAATAAGGCTCGTACTCAAAGATATGCTTGCCTGTGATATGGCAATTGTATTGTTGCCTGACCTCGCTTTGCGTATATCGGCAGATAAACTCTTATCAGCCTCCATCAGGGTATCTGTCTATTACCCGGTCAGCATCTGATGTGAAGTTACTCTGATGGAGGCTGAACTCTCCCCTACCTTTTCATACAGGCAAGGTTCAATAAGGCTCGTATTCAAAGATATGCTTGCCTGTGATATGGCAATTGTATTGTTGCCTGACCTCGCCTTGCCTATATGGGAGATTAGCTCTTAACAGCCTCCATCAGGGTATCTTTCTATTACCAGGTCAGCATCTGGAAGTTCCGAGCGTGACCTCCGGCGGCAGCAGGCGCAGGGAGTGCCTAAAGCCCGCAAAAAAGCGGGCTTTGCGCCGACCGGAGCGGTGTGCCGCTCAGGTATAACCTTGCCTGTCTCTACCGGAGCCTCCCCCACCCGGAGGGAAAGGCGTACCGCCTTTCCCGGCTCTCGTACCCGGCGCCGGCACCTTGCCGGTCGGGTTCCAAGGGCGAAGCGCCTTGGTCGCTCCGAGAGGAGCGAAATCCCGGATTCTTACGGAAGGATCTTGCGCTCTTTCAACCACAACACCAATTCCCTGGTCCACGGCAGCGCGTTGTCATAGGGATACCGGTCCCCCAATCCGAGGCCGTGACGGCCGGTTCCGTAGACGTGCAGCGCAAACGGCACCTTGTGATTGCTCAGGGCGGTCGCGAAGTTGATGCTGTTGGAGACCGGCACCCCGCCGTCGTCGGCGGTGTGCCAGATGAAACACGGCGGCGTGTCGGCGGTCACATTCTTCTCGGCCGAAAGCGCGTCGATCAATTCGGCCGACGGATTGGCTCCGAGCAGGTTGTTCCGGGAGCCGCGGTGCGTGCCGGGCCCCATCGTGACCACCGCATAGCACAGGATGCCGAAATCGGGACGGGAACTGACCCGTTCGACCGGATCTTCGGAAGCGGGCTTGCCCGCGTCATACTTCGTCAGCAGCGTGGCGGCCAGATGCCCGCCCGCCGAGGAGCCCATCACTCCGATCCGGGCCGGATCGACGTTGAACTCCTGCGCCCGGCTGCGGATGGTCCGCATCGCCCGGGCGGCGTCCTGCAGCATCACCGGATGCCGGTAGCCTTTGGAGCCGAGCCGGTAGCGCAGCACGAACCCGGCGATGCCGTGCCGGTTCAGGAACCGGGCGTAATCCGCCCCCTCGTGTCCGGCCAGGCCGCCGTAACCGCCGCCGGGGCAGATCAGCACCGCCGGAACGGGCCCTTTCGCCCCCTCCGGCAGATATGCCGTCAATGTCGGAATATCGAACTCGGAAGTGCCGCGCGCGCCGGGCGCATCGCCCTGCCACAGCCGGAACGGCGCCGGCGCATCCGCACCGGCCAGCGCAAACATCGCACAGCAGCACAACAACAAAGCAATTTTTTTCATTTTCCCGCAGCCTTTCTTTCCCATTCCTGAAGCAGTTCATTCTGCAAAACCGTCTCCGCCGCGGACATCACCGGGAAAACGGCATCCGTTTTCCCCTGCGCCGCCAGCGAAGCGAAATACTCCGCCTCCAGCGTGAAGCTGGTCCGGTCGCACGGCACTTCGATCACCTCCGCCGCTTCGCCGCTCCGGGTCAGCAGGATTCGGCCCTGCGGCGGATTCACCCGGTCGCACACCCACGGATCGGGCACGACGATCTTCCCGCCCTCACCGTAGATCCGCAGGGAGTTATCCTCGGTGCTGGTCAGACTGACCGTGAGCCGCCCGACGATTCCGGCCGGATAACACACCAGCGCCGTCGAAAGCAGATCGATGCCGTTTTCCGCCCATACGCCGACCGCCTCCAGCCGTTCCGGCCGCACCGGCGCATTGCCGGAGGAAGCGGCGGCGACCAGATTGGCCATCGACAGCGGATAACCGCCGATGTCCCAGATCGCCCCGCCGCCCAGCGCCGGATCGAACAACCGGCTTGCCGGATTGAATTCGGAGCGGAAACTGAAAGCCCCCTCCACCGATCGCACCCGGCCGACCGCGCCCGCCTTGAGCAGCTCCACCAGCTTCGCGGTCTGCGGGTGGCAGCGGTACATGTACCCCTCCAGCAGCAGCACTCCCTGTTCCCGGGCCAACCGCTGCATTTCATGGATTTCCTCCATTCCGAGCGCCATCGGCTTTTCGCAGAGCACGTGCTTGCCCTGCTTCAATGCACAGCGGGCCCATTCCGCATGGAAAGGATGGGGCGGACAGACGTAGACTGCCTCGATTTCGGGATCGGCGCACATCTGCTCCACCGAAGAATAGGCGCGCTCCACCCGGTGCTCCGCCGCGAACGCCGCCGCCTTTTCCGCCCGGCGTCCCGCCACGCCGCAGGCCCGGCAGTTCTCCGCCCGGTTCAGCGCCAGCGCGAACGCCCGGGCGATCTGTCCGGTTCCCGCAATTCCCCACTTCAGCATCGTGACCTTTCCTTTCACTCAGAATTCCCGCCGGAAGACGGACATCACCAGATTGTAAAGTTCCTCGCCCAGCACTTCCTTGTGCAGCACCTTGACCCGGACCGTGCGCCCCGGCATCACCTCCGGCTGGCGGTCGAATCTGACTTCGATCCGGTAAAGGGCCATCACGGAGTTGTACTCGGGCGAAAGGCTGTTTTCGTCGCGGTAAACCGGCAGCGGCCCGCCGAAATTCTGCAGCAGCGGGGAGTTCCGCAGCTTGGCCGGAATCTGGGCGATCGCCTGAATCTCCCCTTCCTCAACGCCGTACCGGTCGGGAAAGATGACTTCCACACGCTGATTGGCCCTCAGCTTGCGCACCTCCTGGTCCGTCGCATAGGCGTAGACCATCTTGGTGTCGGAGACCAGCTCGCCGACCACCATGCCCGGCGGGAAAAAGAACCCCTTCGAAATATCCGTCCGGCGCGGCACGAAATTGCCCTCCGCCGGCGCCCGGCGGATCAGGTTGCCCTTGCGCCGCCTGAATTCCCGGAGTCCCAGTTCGTCGCTTTTGAGCTTCTCCTCCGTGACCTGGCTGTCGCTGAAAGTCTCCCGGTCGAGCTGCTGCAGCTCAAACAGCGCGTTGTCGAACGCATGGGTCCAGACCACCTTCTGCCGGTTGAATTCCAGCATCGGGTTTTCCAATTGGTAGATCAGGTCGCCCGCCTTGAGCCGCACCGTGTTCTTCGGCCAGGGGGAAGCGAGGAAACCGCTCTCCTCGATCGAAATCAGCTCGCTCTTTTCCGCCACGATCTCTCCCGGCAGCGTGATGTTCCACGAAAGCGGGAAAAACAGCACCACCAGCACGATCGCCGCCGTCAGGATGCTCCACCACCAGTTCGCCCGCGCCGCCGCCCGTTTCGACATCGTGCGGATCGTCTTGATCTCGCGGTAAAGCGGGAAAATCGCCAGCGTGTAAACCTCGAGGATCAGCAAAATCACCGCCACCACCTTGATGAAGCTGTGGTAGACGATCATGATGATCGAGGTATAAAGCACGATCCGGTACAGAAACGACGCGATGCCGAATGCCAGCAACAGGCCGCGCCGCGGCTCCGACGGCTTTTCGCCGAGGCCGAAGAAATAGTACCGCCAGTACCGTTTCAGGCAGTCGGCGGAGTTCCCCATCAGGTTCTCGATGTTCAGCAGGTCGCACAGGATGTAGTAGCCGTCGTACCGGATCAGCGGATTGCCGTTGACCAGCAGCGTGCTCAGGGAGCTGACCGCGAAGATATAGAACATGGTCGACTTCATCGGCCCCGGCGGCAGATAGCACCACAGCAGCGCGGCGATGCCGCCGACGATCAGTTCGCCGATGATACCGGCGCAGTCGATCAGGGTGCGCTGCCGCAGCGGGAGCCGCCAACTGTCGGTGGTGTCGGTGAAAATGCGCGGGTAAAACACGATGAAACTCACCCCGATCGCCCGCACCCGGCATTTGAAGTGCATCGCGGCCAGCGAGTGGGACGCTTCGTGGATCACCTTCAACCCCACAATCGCGACGAAATATTTGGCCAGCCCCGCCCACGACAGCGAATCCAGGAACATGCTCCGCACCGCCGAAAAATCCCGGATCATCAGGATGTACCCCAGCACTGCCGGAATCAGCACCAGAATCAGGAACCACCGGCTCGCCAGAAAGTCGACATAGGGAGCGATCGTGCGGAAAAACCGGTCCGGGTGGATCGGAGGCAGCTTGAAAAACATATACACCGAGGCGATCCGAAGCAGCAGCGTGCTTTTCTTCACCTGCTCGGCCATCTGCTTTTTGCGCTCGAACTCGCCGTACTCCGGCGCGAACAGATTGTTCTGCTGCAGGAAGGAGACCAGTTCGATCACTTCGGCGGACGACACCTCCAGTCCGGCGGCCTTCAGCCGTTCGAGAAACACCTCCAGCTCATACGGCTGATCCATCTTGCTGATGATCAGGGCCGTTTCGGGACTGATCCGGAAATACCCCTCCGAAACCGGATCGAACAGCATCGGATAGTTTCCATGCACTCCGGGCCGGATCAGCTCGATGTCCTGACGCAGCATTCCTATTTTCATATCGTCAGATCCACCTGAGATAAATGACCAGATTCCGGAAGAGGTAGTAACCGAGCGACACCCGCTCTCCGCGCAGCTTCGCGATGCCGCGCATGCCGAATCGCAGGTTGTCGGCGTTGTTCATCGCGGCGCGCACCTTGTAGCAATAAACGCGCTGCTCGGTCAGTTCCGGGTAGTTGCTGATCGACGTGACCTCCGCCTCAATCGCCTGATCGGGGCGGGTATACAGAAACAGCGTCGCGTCCAGCTTGCCCTGCAGGATCGAACTGTCCCGCTCATTGACCAGGATTTCCGCCACATTGCCGTCGCCGGTGTAGATGTCGAAAATTTTGTCTCCGGTGCGCACCGCGCGGTTGGTCAACAGTTCGGCCCGTCCGTCCGCCAGCGCCAGCACCCCATCCACCGGAGCGATGAATTTGGAATGCGCCAGATACCAGTTCGCCTCATCCACCGCCACCTTGGCGCCGTTCAGGCGTGCTTCGATCAGCTGCACCTTTCCCAGCCGGGTCCGGTCGGAAAAGGCAGCGCTGCTCTCCAGGTCGTACTCCTTCTCGATCTCCCGGACCTGGCTGGCGGCATTCGCCAGCCGGAACGCCACCTGGCTGGTATCGTACTCCGCGATCACCTGCCCGGCCTTGACCCGGTCGCCGTCCTGCTTGTAGCACTTGGCGATCGGGCCGTCGAACCACGCGTAAGAGCTGACCGTTTCCGGCGCTTTCACCACGAACTCCGCATTCACCGACTCGTTGACCGGCACGAACATCAGCGCGGCGATCACCGCCAGCAGGATGTACAACGCGACCTTGCGGGGCCGGAAGATACTGCGCAGCCGGGCCTTGCCCGACGCCCGGCAGCAGCGGTGGCAATAGAGCGCCTCCGCGTAGTTGCGGACCAGAATGCTCGCCGCATTCATCGCGAAATTCGGCACCTCCTCCGGGAATTCCAGCAGCCACACCAGCCGGAAATCCACCTTCCCGAGGAAAGGCGGCGGCGCCAGCATCACCACCATCATCGTTTCCCGGTCGCCGATCAACTGCGACAACGCCACACCGGCCCGCTGATCCAGATTGGAACAATCCGCCAACGTCAGGACCTGCGGTTTCTCCGTCAGCTCCAGATGTTCGCAGAGCGCGCACTGCGCCTGCGCCTCATTGGTGCTCTGGTTGACCGCCACCTGAGCGAACGGCGTGACCACACGGGCCTTGCCGCCCTGAATTTCCAGCATCGTGGAGCTTTTGTACCGCAGCAGCGTGCGCGAACTGTTCACCGCAATGCCGGAAGCCGTGGTGAAATCGGGAGCCGCAAACAGGTCATTGCTCAGCTTGATGATCATGCCGAAGGCTTTGAGCCTGGCGCTCCACTCGTTTTTCTGGTCATTCGCCATCGGTCAGCACCCCGGTCAGCCCGGCGGTCAATTTGCCGTCGGAATTGTCGATCAGCGCCTTGATCTCGATCGTGCCGGACCGGTGGTCGGCCCGGGGAGAAACTTCAAACACTTTTCCCTTCACGACATCCGGATGCCCGGCGAAACGGAACGAAAGCTCCGTGCCGATCGTCCGGGGCGCGGAAACCGGCACATTCATCACCGCCAGCAGCTTGCCGTCGTCGATGACCTTGAAAAGCGGCTGCCCGGCGCGGACCGTCTCATGCTCCCGGCAGAGCACCTCCTCGATCTTGCCGTCGAACGGCACGTTCAGGAAGCAGTATCCCAGCAGCAGCTTGGCCTCCAGATAGTTGGCGTCGGCGATCTTCTTCCGGGCGTTGGCGGAAGCGCTCTCCGCCTCCCGCCGCTTCAATTCGATCTTGCTCTGAAAGTTTTCGTCGAAAAGTTTCTTCTGCGACACATAGGATTCATCCGCGAACTCCGCCTGAATCTTCGCATCTTGCGCCGAGGCTTCGGCGCGCTCGCAGTCGATCCGGTAGCGGGTGTCGTCCAGCAGAACCAGCACTTCGCCCGCTTTGAACCGTTCTCCGACCCGGAATTTATATTCCTTGACCGTGCCGTCGACTTTGGCGGCGATTTCCGCCTCCCGGAAAGGAAACAGCACCACTTTGACCGGCCTCGACTCCACGGCCGCGACGGAAAACATCGCCGCCAGAAGCACCGGCAGAAAAACTTTTTTCATCGGAAAACAATCCTCAGTTGTTTCAGGACGCCAAACCGGAGCCTCGCCGCACGCGGGGATTTCGGTCCCGGCCCCTTGACACAACCGGCCCCGGAACTTTCCGGAGCCGGCTGCTCATGTTTTCAATTATTGTCGATCAAATCCGCCAGGATCAGATCGCGACCATCTCGGAGAGAGCCTCATCGACCTCATCCTTGAAGATGTCGGCGCGGCTCATCAGGTCGGAGTAATCCGCATCCGAGAAGTCGGCGCCGTCGAAGATCGCCGTATCGTAGGCGGTCTCAAGGCCGAGGAAATCGACCTCCGACTGGAGCACGGCGGCGATATCGTCGCCGTTGGGATCCAGCTTCGGCAGGCTGCCGCTGCGGCGGAATACGAACCCTTCCTCATAGAACAGCTCTTCCAGCTCCGCCGCCCGCAGCTCATTGCCCAGCAGCATCGCCAGCGAACTGAAGTTCAGGTTGTTCTGGCTCGGGAAGCTGGTGGCATTAAGGTCATTGGCCCCGGAAACCATCCACATTTGCCCATGGTCATAAATAATGCCCATGCCAGTATTATTGAACACCCCAACTGAAGTATTGCTGCCGTTGATATTAAGTCGTCGATGTCGCCGAGCGGCACATCGTTGATATCACCGGCATCCCCCGCATCCCCGGAGTCACCGGCGTCGCCGCCCTGACTTTCGGCGGCCGCGTGATCAGCATCGGGCGCCTCCCCATCCGTATCGGCAGCGGAAGCATCCACATCCGCTCCGTCAGCTGGAGCATCGGCCTGTTCCGGCGCCTGACCGGGAACGATTTCACCTTCCACGATCTTATTCGCGGCGGCGTCCAGATCCGCCGCCTCTCCCGGATTGGAGTGATTCTGCTGCGCCTGCGCATTCGCCGCCGCATCCGCCGGATTCTCCGGCGGCGCGTTCTTCAACGCCTCTTTGGAATCCTGAGCCTGCTCCTGAGCCGCGGAGGCTTCCGCGCTCGCCGCCTGATTGGCCGCGTCAACCGCATCCGCCACACCGGCGGCATCGAACAGCACCCGGTCTTCCAGTTTGAATATATTAACTTTTTTCATTTAAAACCTCCCTTTGATCCAGTATTCAGCGCTTTTCGTTCAGCATCGAATTCGCTTTTTCCGGAGTGGCATCATAGATTGCAATAAAGTCGACATCATTGAACTTGGTCAGCGGCTGATTCACGATCGTCGTTTCCAGTTCAGTCAGGTTCTGAAGATTGGTGTTGGCGGCCACCCGCTTGGCGCGATCCTCGTCATACGTGCGCCGGGCCTTTTCCAGCTCTTCAGCGGCGCGGACTTTGGCCTGCGCCAGTTCATTGCGAAGCTCGCCCAGACTCTTGGCATCGATATGACGGACGCCGATCGAATTCAGAATCCGATAGTAGGCGACATAGTAATTGCCGAGCGTCATCAGGCGGTCGATTTCAGTTTCCGCGGTTTCCAAACGCATGTGATCCAGCTCAAGCCGGGAGAGTTCACCGGTGATCTTCTGGTTGGCGACCGCCCACTTCAGGTTGTCGTTATAGGTCTTGTAGACCTTGTCGTTGATGTCGAAGCGCTCCTTGGTCGCGATCAGGTTCGCGTGGGAGATGCGCACCTGCGCCATCACGCCGATCGCCTGCGCGAAAGTACGGGCCTCTTCCGCGTCAACCTGCGAGCTGTAGGCCTGATACCGGGCGATCTGCTGCGGCAGCTTCAGCAGGTTGTAGGCCGCGCGGATCCCCAGCTCATACCAGCTCATGTGATAGAGGAAGGAGTTGGTGCTGTTGGTGAAGTCGGTATAGATGCGGACGTTCGGCAGCATCATCAGAATCGTCTTGCGGCACTCGATCACGTTGATGTGCTTCTGCATGTCGATTTCATAGAGTTCCGGACGCTGCAGCAGCGCGATCTGCTCCATCAGCTCGATATCCGGCAGCGAATTGAATTCCGGCACCTTGTTCAGCATGGAATCATCCACCAGAATCTTGCCGGCGGGACGCATACCCAGCAGCGAACGCAGTTCGACACAGCTGTTTTCATAGGTGCGGATATAGTTGGTCAGGCGCTTTTCCATATCGACGAACCGGCGGGTTTCTTCGAACGCGCGGAACGGCGTGATGTCGCGGGACTTGCTCAGTTTGGAGATGACTTCGTAACGGGAACGGCAATCTTCCAGCAAGCTGGTGGTGATTTTGATCGCCTTCTGCGCGGCCGCAACCTGGAAATAGGCCTTCGCCACATCAAGCGACAGATTCTGGCCGGCGCGGATTTCGCGCTGTTCGCGCATCAGGACCCGGTCTTCTCCCTGCTGGGTGTTGAAGAAAGCCAGACCGAAGTCCAGCACACTCAACGCCAGGTCCACGTTCAGGTAGTTCAGATGGCGGTCCTGGCTGGTGCTGTAACCGTAAGTCAAACCGCTTTCACCGACCTTCTTGCTGCTCGAAGCGGGCGTATTGTCACGGCTGGTGCAGATATTTACCTGCTTATCATATGGTTCATAGTTTAATGCATCAAGTAACCCAAGAAAATAGATAATGTCCCAAATTTTGTGATGGGATGTGTTGTTTGACAAGGTTGCATCTGCCTTTTATTTTGAGTAACTCAAAATCTCAACATAAAGGGAAT
>NZ_QEKH01000050.1 GCF_003096415.1 Victivallis vadensis
TTCACGTCCCATGTCGTCCTCCCATTATTCTGGTTTGTGGAAGAACATAACACGCATGCAATCTCAAATCCAGATGTAGCTCACCGGGCGGTTACATCGCTAAAAACTTGAATTTACCGTAATACAATGATATATTATATTTGTATTAAATGTATATTTAACAAGTAGTCCTCACTAGCAATTCAATAAGCGTGAATTTACTTCTCATCGTTTCTCTTCTCCATTGGTTGATTCGGTTGTGCCATTGCAAATCCTTAATTTTATAACCTTTCCGTTCTGTCCGGGCGAATCGCTCCCGGAGAGCCATGCCGCGTTTGCGGCAGGCGGGTCTTACGGCCTGCAGACCTTGTGCGCTACGCAGCCTGATTTTCAATCAGGCTGCGGTAGCTGTGCGCTGCAGCGCACAATCGTCTCCGACGGGCGAAGCGCCCCCGGCCGCCGGAGGCATCCCTCTTCCCCGTTGCCGCCGTTACCGTTCGACGAGGGTGCCGCTTACGAGGATGCGGCGCGGGCGGGCGCCGGGATTCTCGATGCGGCGCAGGCACTCGTCGAGGGCGGTTGCTCCGATTTCCGCATAGTCGGGAGTGACGGTGCTGACGCCGGGATAGCCCGGAACCAGCAGCGATTTGCCGTCGATCGACAGCAGACAGCGGTCATCGGCGAGGTCGCGGCCGAATTTTTCCCGGTAGCTCTGCTGGGTGCGGCAGCATTCCGTGCCGCTGACGAACAGATATCCGCAGTCGGGATCTTCAAGCTGTTCGATGGTGCGGTCGTAAATGGTTTTGTCGGAGTAGAAGTCGGCGTTGAACGGCTCGAAGGGGAGGAAGGTTTCGACCTGCCCCCCGGTTTCGCGCCAGTGGAAGGCGAACACCTCGGCGCGGAAGCGGAAGCTGGGCATCGGGAAGCCGATCACCTTGACCCGGCTGAAGCCGTGCCTGCGGAAATAGTCGCAGCCGAGCAGCGCAGCGTGGGACGGGTCCAGCCCGACCACCGACGCGAAGCCGTAGCTCTTTTGCATATCGAAGCCGACAACGGGGCGGATGTGCGGCAGGTCGTCGATGAAGCTGTCGTAGGAGCCGAGCAGCAGCAGCGCGTCAGCCTCACGGGCGGCGTCTTCGAGGATGGAAGAGTCGATTTCGCCGTACCGGTAAAGGTGGAGGTTCAGCGTGGTCCCGGTGGAACCGGCGCGGCGCTGGATGCCGACGATGATGTGGGCGCAGTAGCTTTCGCTGGTGTCGCTGTGCTCGGAGAATACCGCGATCCGGCGGCCGTTGCGCCCGGCGGAGCGGCGGTTGCGCTCGCTGACATAAGCGCCGGAACCCTGCCGCAATTCGATCAGCCCCTTGTCGCGCAGATAGTCCAGGCCGCGGGCGGCGGTGCCGCGCGAGAGGTTGAATTCATCGCACAGCCGCCGCAGCGACGGCAGCCGGGTGCCGGTCGGATAGTGGCCGGAGGCGATCATCGCTTCAAGATGATCGGTCAGGGGCTGAAACAGATTTTTGGTCTGGAGTTTCATGTTTTTTACTTACTGTCCTAAAGTGTCCCGGTTTCTATATTAATTATGGGACATTTCGGTGCGAATGTCAAGTCCGCTTCTGAAAAAAAGTGGAAAATTCACCGGGAAACCGGATATTCCCGGTGGATTGTCTTGCTTTTGTGTTATAGAAATACTATATTGACTCATTCGGAAAACAGACGGGAGTTTATGATGGATCTGAATCAAATCATCGAATCGCAGGCCGGTTTGCTGAACGCGCTGCAGGAACTGGCGGCCGGGAAAATCGACTTTGCGGCCTACAAACCTTTCGGCGCTCCGTTCGGCGTCTATCCGCAGCGGGACGGCAAGCTGATGAACCGCATCCGGCTGACCGGCGGAGAGGTCACCCGCGAACAGCTGAACTTCATCGCCCGGATCTGCCGGAGTTCCGGCGCGGACTTCATGCACATCACCACGCGGCAGGATATCCAGCTCCACGGCGTGTCGCCGCTGGAGTCGGTGAAGGTGATCCGCGAATGCACCGCGAACGGGCTGCCGTTCCGCGGCGGCGGCGGCGACACCTTCCGCAACATCGCGATCACCGCTTCAAGCGGCATCGCGGATGACGGCTCCTTCGACCTGGCCCCGTATGCGCGCTATCTGACCGATGTGGTGTTCGGCTGGGAAAAGGCATACCACCTGCCGCGCAAGATCAAGATCGGCTTCGCGTCGGCGAACGACGCGCCGCTGGCGCTGCGGCAGGATCTCGGCTTCGTCGCGGCGACGGACGCCGACGGCAACCGCGGTTTCGCGGTCTACGGCGGCGGCGGTTTCGGCCGGGAGTCGACGGTCGGCGTGAAGCTGTTCGACTTCCTGCCCGCCGGGAAAATCGCGTATGCGGCGCGGGCGATGGTCGAGCTTTTCAGCGACCACGGCAACCGCGAACACCGCAACATGGCCCGTATCCGCTTTATCGTGAAACGGCTGGGCAAGGAGGCGTTCGTCGCGCTGTACCATGAATATTATGAAAAGTTCCGGGGCGAAACTTATCCGGAGGTCGGCGAACCGGCCGCGGACTGGTCGTTCGGGACGGCCCCGGTCCGGGAGTTCGCGCCGGATGCGTCGCTCGACGGCGACGCCGCGTTCCGCCGCTGGCGGGCGCTGGCGGTGCGCCCGACCCGTTTCGGAGCCGACCGGGTCGCGGTGACGGTCTATATTCCGCGCGGCGTGCTGTCGCCGGAGGAGTTCCTGAAACTCGGCGGGGTGTTCGCCGAATTCGGCATCCCGGCGGTGCGGCTCACCTTCGAGCAGAATATCCTTGTGCCCGCGCTCCATGTTTCGGCGCCGGCCGCGTTCTACCGGGCGTTGAAGCAGCTGGGGCCGGACTACACCTTTGAATCCTTCGCCGGCCAGCTGGATTGCTGCATCGGTGCGACCATCTGCAAGATCGGCGTGCTGGATACGCCGAAGTACGGCGCTGTCGTGGGCGAGGCGCTGGACCGCTATTTTGAGGCGCATCCGGAAAAGCGCGCGAAAGCTGCGCTGCTGCTGCCGGAGCTGCTGCATTTCTCCGGCTGTCCGAACTCCTGCACCGCGCACGAGGTTGCCCGGTTCGGCTTTCAGGGCTGCAAAAAGAAGATCGACGACGTGCTGACCGATTGCTTCACGCTGTGGCGCAACCGGGACTATCCGGCTTCCCCGATCGGCGAGGACGCCGCCGAAGTGATTCCCGCGCCGCAGCTGGCGGAGCGGGTGATCCGGCTGCTCGAAGAAGAGCGCGTGCTGGATTGACCGGGCCGGTGAGGGTATGAACGGAGCCGGGAGACTGCTGCCGGGTGGGCTGCTGGTGTTGGCGTTGCTGGGATGTTCATGCACTCCCGCTTATTGGGCGGATCGCCGGCGGGACGCGGCTGATGTCTTCACCGCGACCGCCGGAGTCGGATTCGGGGTAAAAGTGCAGGCCGGAGCAGTTGAAGTCGCTCCGCTCTATTTTTATATGCCGATGGCGGGATGGCACGGCGGGGAGTGGTATGAGTATCGGGATTCCGGGTTCCATTCCTCCGAGGGAAACACTCCGGTTTTTCCGTTTCCGTTTCTATATTGCGAGGGGATGTTTCCGTCGGATCGCGCGGCGGTTCGCGGCAAGGCGTACTCTTCCTTTGGCATGATCTGTTTTTCGGTGCCGATCCGATATGTCAGCGGCTGTTGTCTGTGCGTGCCGCGTGAGCCGGAGGAGGATGAGCCGTATCCCTTCTATAAGTTTACGGATATCAATGTCGTGGCGGCGCTGGGGCTGGGAATGCGGGTCGGCTTCAATCCCGGCGAACTGGCCGATTTCCTGCTGGGATTCACGACGCTTGATTTTTACGGTGACGATATCGGCTTGCGGGAAGTGCCGAAACGGTCGTCAGCCTCCGCGCCGGTCGATTGGGAAAAGTGGTGCGAACAGGAGTTCCCGGAAGCGCCGAAACCGGTGCCGGAGCCGGAGGTATTTGTGGATGCGCAGGAGGTCCGGAAGAAGTTGGAGCAGCGGAAGTCGCCCGGCAAGCCGGTTGAGCTTGAGCGGGTCGCGCAGGGAGGAGAATGAATGAGAATCATCGATGTGGAGACGATGCGCCGCCTTGAGGCGGAAACGATCGCCGCCGGGACCTCCGGCTACCGGCTGATGCGCCGGGCCGGGGAGGGGGCGGCGGAGCTGATCCGGGAGTTCGCCGGAAACAGGTTCCGGCGGGCGGTGGTGCTGGCCGGGGGCGGCAACAACGGCGGCGACGCGCTGGTGGTCGCCGCATTGCTGGATATGCCGGTGACGGTCTATGCGACCCGGCCGCTGACGGAGCTGCGAGGCGAGGCGCGGCAGGCGGCGCGCGACCTGCCGGACCATGTGCATGTGGAGGAAAGAACGGAGCTGGACGACTCCGATTTCAGGCCGGGCGACCTGATTGTGGACGGGCTGCTCGGAACCGGCTTTGCCGGAGAATTGCGGCCGCAGTTCCGCAACTATATCGAAGTCGCGAACCGTTCCGGGCAGCCGGTTGTCGCGATGGATCTGCCCAGCGGCATCAACGGCGACACCGGCGTTGCCGATTCCGGCGCGGCGGTCGAAGCGGCGCTGACGGTCACTTTCGGTTATCCGAAGCGGGGACTTTTCCACGGGGACGGGCCGCGCTGTTCCGGACGGCTCCGGCTGGTCGACATCGGCCTGAATGCCGTTGAACCCGGCGTCGGGTACGGCGAGGCGTTCTTCGCCGCCGACGCGCGGCGCGAGCTGCCGCGCTTCGCCTTCGACATTCACAAGAACCTGCGGGGGCGTCTGCTGATCGCGGCGGGAAGCCGGGAATATTCGGGAGCGGCGGTGCTGGCGGCGAATGCCGCGCTGCGCACCGGAGCCGGCATGGTCCGGCTGGCGATGCCGGTTTCGCCGCGGCTGCCGCTGCCGGCGGCGCTGATCTTCCGCGAGTTTCCGGCCGGGCGGGAGGGATGTTTCGCGGCGGAGGCGGCGCGGGAGCTGACTCCGTGGCTGGAGGCGAGTTCCGCCGTCGCTGCCGGTTCCGGCTGGGGCGACGGGCCCGGATTGGCGGAAGTGCTGGAGCGGCTGCTGGATTTCCCCGGCCCGCTGCTGCTGGATGCCGACGCGCTGAATCTGCTCTCCCGCCGCCCGGAATTGCGGCGCAGGCGCGGAACGCTGGTCATTACGCCGCATCCCGGGGAGGCGCACCGGCTGGCGCGGGGATTCGGCATCCCGGAATCTGCCGACCGGATCGAATTCGCCTGTGCGCTGGCGGAGCGGCTGCACGCGGTGACGCTGCTGAAAGGGGCCCGGACCGTGGTGGCGGCGCCGGACGGGCGGTGGAGCGTGAACAGCTCCGGGTGTGCCGATCTGGCCGCCGCCGGTTCCGGCGATGTGCTCTCCGGTACGGTCGGGGCGCTGCTGGCGATGCGTCCCGATGCTCCGTTTGAGATGACCGCCCTCGGCGCATGGCTGCACGGCATGGCCGGCGAACTGGGCGGCCGCGGGCTGATCGCGGACGACCTGCCCGGGCTGGTGCGGCTGGCGGTCGGCGGTATTGCCGCCGGTTCCGCTTCATTCTGAAGAGGGCGGAAGGTGGCGAAAAAAGTGGTAAAATGCGTTTTTTGAGCTTTTTTTTGCAAGAAATAGGGTTTTTTATTGAAAAAAAGCGTTTTCCGGCTTGATAAATTTAAAAAATTAGGTATAATTAGTAACTAGTGGCAACGAAAACCGTCAATCAAGAAGGAGAAGAGTTCATGAAGCATGAGTTTTACGACGTGAAGACCAAGTCCAAGGTCAGTGCCGACATCACCGAGTGCGTTACTTTTGGTGAGGGAAGCCGGGTTCGTTATGCGTTCAAGGGCGTGACGGCTGACGGCCGCAACCTGACCGCTTTCGTCGGCAAGGATGTCTGGGAAAAGGCCAAGAAGGCCAAGAAGTAATTCCCCCTTTATTTTGCTGTAAGAAGCCGGTTCCGTTTGACGGAGCCGGCTTTTTTTTTGTTTTTTTCTCTTTTTTTCGGATAAACCTCGTCAAAATGCGCTGAAAGGTTGATTTTCACCGGAGGAATGATTATGTTAACCGGCGAAAGCATAATTCTGAACAGGAGGGCGCGGTACGATGAGTGCGAAACAGGCGGAACTGCCGCCGGTGATGATTCTGTGCGGCGGACAGGGAACCCGGCTGCGGGATCTGACGGAGCTGCTGCCCAAACCGATGGTGCCGATCGGCGAGCAGCCGGTTCTGTGGCATATCATGCGTGGTTTTGCGGCGTTCGGCTGCCGGCGTTTCATCCTTTGCCTCGGCTATAAGCGCGAGGAGTTCATCGACTATTTTCTGAATTTCCAGGCCCGCTCCTGCGACATGACCATCACGCTCGGCAGGAAAAACGGAATCGTCTATCACGGCAGTTCCGCCGAAGCGGACTGGGAGGTGACGCTGGCCGATACCGGCATCGATACCATGACCGGGGGACGGGTGCTGCGGGCCTCCCGCTATCTGAAGCCGCAGGATCGGGAGTTTTTCCTGACTTACGGCGACGGCGTCGCCGATATCGATGTGGCGGCGCTTCTGGAGTTTCACCGGCGGAACGGAAAACAGTTGACGGTTTCCGCCGTCCACCCGGAGGGGCGTTTCGGAGAGATGCAGCTCGACGATCGGGGGGGAATCATTGGATTCACCGAAAAGAAAGTGCGCAGCGAAGGGCGGGTCAACGGCGGTTTCATGGTGCTGGAGCGGGATTTTGTCGCCCGCTACCTGGAGAGGCGCGAGGATTGCTATTTCGAGCAGCGGCCGATGGCCGAGGCGCTGCGGGACGGAGAGATGGCCGCGTACCGGCACGAGGGTTTCTGGCAGTGCATGGATACGCCGCGCGAGCACCGTATCCTGAATGAACTCTGGGAAAGCGGGAACGCGCCCTGGTGCAGATTCTGGCAGGAAGGAGAGTGAAATGTTCGGCGGAGTTTATGAGGGACGGCGCGTGCTGGTGACCGGTCATTCCGGTTTCAAGGGATCGTGGCTGGCGGCGTGGCTGGTCAGGCTGGGGGCGCGGGTGTGCGGGGTTTCCCTGCGGCCGACGTTCGCCCCGAATCACTATTCGCTGCTGGAGCTGCCGGTGGAGTCGGAGTGGACGAATATCCGCGAAGCGGCGGAACTGCGTTCCATCCTGATGGATTTCAAGCCGGAGGCGGTGTTCCATCTTGCGGCGCAGGCGCTGGTGCGGGTCTCCTATGAAGAGCCCGCGCTGACGGTGGCGACCAACGTGATGGGAACGGTCAACCTGCTCGAAGCCTGCCGCGCCGTCAAAAGCGTGAAATCCCTGGTCGTGGTCACCAGCGACAAGTGTTACGAGAACCGCGAGACGATGCGTCCCTACCAGGAAGAGGACGCGATGGGCGGTTTCGACCTTTACAGCGCCTCGAAGGGGTGCGCGGAATTGGTCACGCAGGCCTACCGGCGCAGCTTTTTCAACCCGGAGGAGTACGGCGCGAAGCACTCCACGCTGGTCGCGACCGCGCGGGCGGGCAATGTGATCGGCGGCGGCGACTGGGCGGCCGACCGGCTGGTGCCGGATCTGGTGCGGGCCGCGACGCAGCGCCGGACGGAGGAGCTGCGCAATCCCGACGCGGTCCGGCCGTGGCAGCATGTACTGGAGCCGCTGAGCGGCTATCTGGAACTGGGGCGCCGGCTGCTGGAGGGGCGCGCCGAATTTGCGCAGGCGTGGAACTTCGGCCCTTCTGACGGCGCGATGACGGTTGCGGAGGCCGCGGCGGAGATGAGCCGGGTGTGGCCGGCGGTGAAATTCCAGGCGAAACCGCGTCCCGACGCGCCGCACGAGGCGAAGCTGCTGCTGCTGGATTCGACCAAAGCGCGGGAGCAGCTGGGCTGGCGCTGCGTCTGGGATACTCCGGCGGCGATCCGGCGCACTGCCGAGTGGTATCGGGATTTTTATCAGTTGAATGCGGTGAATACCACGGGCGATCTGGACGCCTATTGTGAGTGCGCCGAAAAGGAAGGCCTGGCATGGACGAAGTGAAGGCGGAAGCCCTCCGGCAGGAGATTTTTGAAAAGGTCCGCGAGTATTGGCGTCTGGTGCATGCGCCGGCCCAGAATGGACCGTTCCGGCCGGGCGAATCGAAGGTCAATTACGCGGGGCGGGTGTTCGACGATGCGGAAATGGTCGCCCTGACCGACGCCGCGCTGGAATTCTGGCTGACCGCCGGGCGTTTCACCCGCCACTTCGAGCAGGAGCTGGCGGCCTTCGTCGGGACGGAGCACGCACTGCTGGTGAACTCCGGTTCTTCCGCGAATCTGCTCGCTTTTATGACGCTGACTTCGCCGTTGCTTGGGGAACGCCGGGTGCGGCGGGGCGACGAGGTGATCACGGTCGCTTGCGGCTTCCCGACCACGGTGGCGCCGATCGTGCAGTACGGAGCGGTGCCGGTCTTTGTGGATGTGGAGCCGGAGGGGGCGAATATCGATGTGGCGAGGCTGGAGGAGGCGTATTCGCCGAAGTGCCGGGCGGTGATGATCGCGCACACGCTGGGCAATCCGTTCGACGTCGTGGCGGTGCGGGCGTTCTGCGAACGGCACAAACTGTGGCTGGTCGAGGACAATTGCGATGCGCTCGGCTCCGAATACGCGGGGCGCAGGACCGGCGGCTGGGGGGACATCGGCACTTCGAGCTTCTATCCGCCGCACCACCTGACCACCGGCGAAGGCGGCGCGGTCTATATGAGCGACCCGGTGCTGTACAAGATCGCGCTGTCGATGCGCGACTGGGGGCGGGAGTGCTGGTGCGCGCCGGGGCGTGACAACTCCTGCGGCTGCCGCTTCACGAAACAGTTCGGCGCCCTTCCGGCGGGTTACGATCACAAATACGTGTACAGCCATTTCGGCTACAACCTGAAAGCGACCGACCTGCAGGCGGCGGTCGGCTGCGCGCAGCTCGAAAAGCTGCCGGACTTCACCCGCCGCCGCCGCGAAAACTACGCGTATTTGCTGGCGGGATTGGACGGTGTGCCGGAGCTGGCGGTGTTCCGGGCGCTGCCGGAAGCGGAGCCGTCGTGGTTCGGCTTCCTGATGACGCTGACTCCGCGGGCGAAATTCACCCGCAACGAACTGGCGCAGCATCTGGAGAAACACGGCATTCAGACGCGCAATCTGTTTGCGGGCAACCTGACGAAACACCCCTGCTTCGAGGGGCTGGCCGAGGGAACCGACTACCGCATCGCGGGAGCGTTGACGAACACCGACCGCTTTATGAACGACGCGCTGTGGATCGGCCTGTATCCGGGGATGACCCGGAAGAAACTCGATTATATGGTGGTGTGTATTCTGGAATTCACCAGATTGCGGAGGGGGCGGTAATGCGGGTGGCGGACTACATTTTCTCTTTTTTGGCAAACCGCGGCGTTGATACTGTTTTTATGGTTTCCGGTGGAGGAGCGATGTATCTGGATGACGCAATTGGCCGTCGGACAGATATGCAATATGTTTGTAATCTGCATGAACAGGCATGTGCAATGGCGGCTGAGGGATATGCCCGTGTGCGGGAGGGTATGCCGGGTGTAGTTTGTGTGACGACGGGGCCGGGAGGAACCAATGCCGTGACCGGAATATTGGGGGCATGGTTGGATTCAATTCCATTGATTGTGATTTCCGGCCAGGTAAAGCGTGAAACGATGATCTCGAGGATGCCGGAACTGAAGTTGCGTCAGTTGGGAGATCAGGAAGCGGATATTGTTTCGATTGTGCGCTCTATTACCAAATATGCTGCTGTGGTGATGGAGCCGGAGTGCATTCGACATGAGCTTGAAAAGGCATGGCATCTGGCGGTTTCCGGGCGTCCTGGTCCAGTTTGGCTGGATATTCCGCTGGATGTTCAGGCGGCGGAAATTTCAGAAAACGATCTTGCTCCTTGGGTAGGAAAGCTACCGTCCCGACTGGGAAATATGGTAGAAACCCGGAAAGTATTTGAATGGCTGGCTCATAGTGAACGACCGGTAATGGTCGTTGGAAACGGGATTCGGCTTGCCGGTGCTGTCGGTAGATTCCGCAAGGTGGTGGAGAAACTGAAGATTCCGGTGTTGACCGCTCTTTCCGGTATCGACTTGATTGAATCGGAAGCGCCTTATTTTTTTGGTCGTCCGGGAATTCTCGGGGAGCGGCCAGCTAATTTCATCTTGCAGAATGCTGATTTGATTCTGATTATCGGTACCCGGATGAATCTGCGCCAGATCGGTTTCAATTACAGTTCATTTGGCCGTGCTGCGCGTAAAGTGATGGTGGATATTGATCCGGCGGAATTGGGAAAGCCTACTTTGAACATTGACGAGCCGATTTGTCGGGATGCCGGAGAGTTCCTGAAAGAACTGGAGGCCTGCGGGGAATTGCCGCCGAAACCGCAATGGCTTGCGTATGCGGCTCGATTGAAGCGTCGTTATCCGGTTGTTTTGCCGGAATATCGGGCGGCAAAACAATGGGTGAACAGTTATGTGTTTGCCGAGGAACTGTCGTGTTGTCTGCGGGGCGAAGAGATCATCGTCACCGGCAATGGCATCGCCTATACGAGTCTGTTTCAGGCTATCTCGCTGAAAGCCGGCAACAGAATGTTCGGGAATGTCGGGTGTGCGTCGATGGGATACGGGTTGCCGGCGGCGATTGGAGCGGCGTGTGCCGCTCCCGGCAGGCGCGTGATCTGCGTGACCGGGGACGGAAGCTTGCAAATGAATTTACAGGAGCTGCAAACTCTGGTCACATATCGCCTTCCGGTAAAATTGTTTGTATTCAATAACGGCGGCTATTTGTCGATCAAACATACTCAGCGTTCTTTTTTCGGTGGGCATTTTGTCGGTTCGGATGCATCCAGCGGGGTGGTTCTGCCGTCATTAGAAGGGTTGGCTGCGGCTTATAAACTGCCGTTTTACCGGTTGAGGCGGAATAAAGAGGCGGTTTCTATGCTACCGAAGTTGCTGGAAATGGAAGGCGCAGTATTGGTGGAGGTATTGATGGACCCGTTTGAAACGGTCGGCCCCAAAGCTGCATCCAAACGGTTGCCGGATGGGCGAATGATTTCGGCTCCGTTGGAGGATCTGGCTCCTTTTTTACCGAGAAAGGAATTTTTTGAGTGCATGTTGATTCCACCGTGTCGTGAATCGCTGGAAGCAGATGAAATTACGAAAAAAGAAGAGACGAGGTGAATGAATATGGTACCGGTTCGGCAAACCATATCAGTGGTGACCGGCTGCTTCAATGAAGTCGAAAATTTACCGGAGTTTTACAGGCGTATCCGGGCGGTTCTTTTGGAGTACCCGGAATTTGATTACGAGTTTATTGTGGCGGATAATTGTTCCACGGACGGAAGTCGGGAATTGTTGCGTAAAATGGCGGCGGCTGACCCGCGTTTCAGGGTGATTTTAAATGCGGCCAATTTCGGTCATATTCGCTCCCCATTCAATGCGCTGCTTCATGCGCGCGGAGATGTCGCTTTGTACATCTGCTCGGATTTGCAGGAGCCGCCAGAGTTGCTTGGGCGGTTTATTCAGGAATGGAAGAACGGGGCGGAGGTGGTTTGTGCCGTGAAATCGGCAAGTCAGGAAAATCCGGTTATGTTTGCGATTCGGCGGTTCTATTATCGGTTGATTGGCTATTTTTCAGATGTCCCTCAACTTCAGGATTTTACTGGATTTGGTTTGTATGGCCGCAGGTTCCTTGAGGCGTTGAGGCTCTACCATGAACCTTATCCGTATTTTCGCGGCTTGGTAGCAGAAATCGGTTTTAGGCGGGTGGAGGTGCCATTTGTCCAAGAACGGCGTAAGCATGGGCGTACCAAGAATAATTTTTTTTCTCTTTACGACATGGCGATGACCGGGTTTGTGAACCATACCAAACTGCCGCTGCGGCTGGCGGTTTTCTGCGGGTTCGCATTGGCCGGAGTAAGTTTGCTGGTGGCGCTCGGTTATTTTATCTATAAACTTTGCTATTGGGATACGTTTCAGCTCGGTTTGGCGCCTCTGGTGATCGGGCTGTTCTTCTTTTCGGCGGTCCAATTGATCTTCATCGGGATCATCGGCGAATATATCGGCGCGATCTGGACGCAGGTCAAAAACAAGCCGCTGGCGATCGAAGAAGAAAAGATCAACTTTGACGAATGAAACTGTTGGAACTCCACCGGCGGAACCGGCTGGAATTTTTCCGGATTGTCCGCGACTTGATCGTCGTCGGCTGGAATACCCTGTTCGGCATCGGGGCGCTGCTGGGGATGGGGGGGATTGTTCCTGCTGGTTTCCGGGACCGGGATGAATCCGGCGTGGGCCAATTTCCTGCTGACCGGGATTACCGTGGTGTTGAGCTATTTCGGGCACAAATATTTTTCATTCCGGCGGAGGCGGGAGCATGAGTGAGCGGATTTTCGTGACCGGCGGGACCGGTTTTTTCGGGAAGAGCCTGCTGGCGGCGTGGCGCGAGCGGCCGCGCCCGGAATGCAGTCTGACGATCCTGTCGCGGAACCCGGAACGGTTCCGGCGGGAGCATCCCGAATTCGCCGCATTGCCGCAGGTCGAATGGGTGAAGGGGGACATCCGGGATTTCCCGTTTCCGGCAGGACGGTTCGACCGGATCATTCATGCGGCCACTCCCGCCAGCGCGGCTTTGGAGCGCGACGACCCGGCGGAGATGTATTCGATCATCGTGGACGGAACCCGGCGGGTGCTGGAATTCGCCCGCCGGTGCGGTGCGGAAAAACTTCTGCTGACCAGTTCGGGCGCCGTCTACGGCGTTCAGCCGCCGGAACTTGAGCGGATTGCGGAAACATTCCCGACCGCGCCGGTCACCGCCTACGGCAGGGGCAAGGCCGAGGCGGAGCGACTTTGTCTGGAGTCCGGGATTCCGGTGGTGATCGCGCGCTGTTTCGCGTTCGTCGGGCCGTATTTGCCGCTGGACGCGCATTTCGCGGCGGGGAACTTCATCCGCGACGCGCTGGCGGGCCGCCCGATCGTGATCCGGGGCGACGGCCGGCCGTACCGGAGTTATCTGTACGCCTCCGATCTGGTCAAGTGGCTGTGGACGCTGCTGGACCGGGGCGAGGCGGGGCGGGTCTACCATGTCGGCTCCGGCCGGGCGGTGTCGATTGCGGAGCTGGCCCGGATCGCGGCGGGGCTGGTTGAGCCGGCGCTGCCGGTGGAGGTCCTGTCGCCTGCGGGGGAGGGGCTGCCGCCGCGTTACGTGCCGGATATTTCCCGGGCCCGGCGGGAGCTGGAGCTGCGGGTTGAAACGGATTTGGAAGAGGCGTTGCGCCTGACGTTTGAATTTCATCGAAAAGGAGGTATCTTATGAAAAAAAGGATATGGGCCGGAGTTGCGATGCTGCTTCTGGCGTGTGTCTGTGTGTGGTCCGCCGACGGGGCTGCGAAGAAAATCAATCAGGAGAAGAAAAACACGATGGTTACGCTCAAGACGAATTTCGGGGATATCAGGATCGAGCTTTTTGAAGCCGAAGCGCCGATCACCACCAAAAACTTTCTGGACTATGTGAAGTCCGGCTTCTACAAGGACACGCTGTTCCATCGGGTGATTCCGGGCTTCATGATTCAGGGTGGCGGCTTTGACCGCACGTTCTCGCAGAAGAAAACCAACGACCCGATCAAGAACGAAGCCGCCAACCAGCTTCCGAACCGGCGCGGCACGCTGGCGATGGCCCGCACCAACGTGGTCGACAGCGCGACCGCCCAGTTCTTCATCAATCTGGTGGACAACGACTTCCTGAATTTCAAGGCTCCGACCGCCCAGCATTACGGTTACTGCGTGTTCGGCAAGGTGGTCGACGGGATGGATGTGGTCGACAAGATCGCGCAGGTCAAGACCGGCACGCGCGGCATGCACCGCGACGTTCCGAAGGAGGATGTGGTGATCCTCGACGCCGTGATCGACTGATCCGGTCGAAAAACGGCATCAATCAAAAGAAGCAGGCCCGCAACCGGGTCTGCTTTTTTGGTTATGGTTCAGCTGCCTGATTCGTACTTTTCGCGGAAAGGGATTCTCTGGTTTCATGCAGGCAGGTGTGGAACAGGCGGCGGCTTCGCATCGGGTCGCGGATTCCGGCGATCAGGACGGTCGGGGGGAGTTCACGGTAGTATTGCAACCGGGCGAATTCCTGTTCCTGCAGAAACTGCTGTCGCCGTTTCCAGGCTTCGAAACGTTGTTCGGTCAGTTCCTGCCGGGTCCGTTCCCAGCGGCAGTACCAGTTGAGCGCGACCTGACGGTCCAGCAGCCATTGGGCGCGTTCCTCCCGGTCCTGCGTCGGCTCCGGCGCGTGACAGCGTTCGAGCAGAGCCTGTTGTTCCTGCCGGCGCAGCCGTTCGTTGTGATCCAGCTGTTCTTTCCAGTTTTTACAGATTTTCTCCACCCGTTCAGTGGTTTCGGGCGGAGTTTTCTTTTTGCCGATGCGGCGCAGCCATCCGAACATTTTGCAATCCCTTTCATATTTGGGGCGCGCCCGCAAAAAAGAGGTACGCCCAACTTTCGAGACACCACAGGCACTTGCAAGCCCGGACCACACAGAAAGAAGAGCGTACCAAAGGTACGCCCGATCCGTGTCGTGTAGTCCCAGAAAATGCAAGTTTTGTAGTGTCTACACACCAATCAGGTTATTCAGTTTTCAGATATCAAAGTGCTATGTGATATTTTTTATCGACAGTCTCCATTGTTTACAGTTAATTTAACGGCGTTTACTCAAAAATCAAGATGGCAGGCAATAATAATGAAAATCAAAAAATAAGGATTCTTTTGGAATAATACATGAATTAAAGGTATATCCATAAAAGAGGTACGCTTTTTTCATGCTGTCCCGCAGGCACTTGCAGGCCCTCTGGCCACACGAGAAAAGCGTACCGGATTCTGTTGCATGGTTAATCTAATGGCGTTTGTCTGAAAATCAAGGGAAAGCAATACCGGTTAAGAGCGAATAAATTCCCGTTGTCGTCGGCAGGGAGGCTTGTTGGTAGGTTGTGTGCGAGTTGAAAGCGGAACTGAAGTTCCGCACTCCAAAGAGTGCCGCCGCAGTCAGGGACAGCTGTTTTTATTCCGGCCGGGTTCAATACCTCGCCCTCGGCAACCGGGCAAGCGCCCTGGTCGCCGGGAGGCGAAATTCCGACTTCGCGTGAGCTTGTTCCGGGAAGTTCCGCAATATTTTGATAAATCCTGTCGTGTGCAAATTTACAAATCGGTTTCCAGGTGCTATATTACCAAGTTAAGAGTATTTTCAACCATTGACATAGAACAGGAACGCAGGAATCGTGAAAGAAGTCAAAGTAGGAATCATCGGATTCGGCACGGTCGGGGCCGGAGTCGCCGCCAATATTCTCGGGAACAGCGACGTGATCGCCAAGCGCGCGAACGTGAAGCTGGTCCTCTCCCGCATTGCGGACCTCGACATCACCACTGACCGCGGCGTGAAGATCCCGGAAGGGGTGCTGACCACCGACGCGGCGGAGGCGATCCGCGAAGCCGACATCGTGGTCGAACTGGTCGGCGGCACCACTGTCGCAAAGAAATTCATCCTCGACGCGATTCAGGCGGGCAAGCCGGTCGTCACCGCGAACAAGGCGCTGCTGGCGCTGCACGGCGAGGAAATCTTCGCCGCCGCCGAAAAAGCCGGTGTGGACGTCTATTACGAAGCGAGCGTCGCGGGCGGCATCCCGATCATCAAGGCGCTGCGCGAAGGGCTGGTCTCCAACCGCATCAGCCGCATTTACGGCATCATGAACGGCACCTGCAACTACATCCTGACCCGGATGGAGAACGAGGGCGCCGACTTCACGACCGTGCTGGCCGACGCGCAGAAACTCGGTTATGCCGAAGCCAATCCGTCGCTGGATATCGACGGCTTCGACACCGCGCACAAGACCGCGATCCTCGCGGCGCTGGCCTACGGCAGGTGGTTCGGGCTGGAGCCGGTTCACGTCGAAGGCATCCGCGACCTCGAACTCGCCGACCTGCGCTACGCCGATGAGCTCGGTTACCGGATCAAGCTGCTGGCGATCATCAAGTCCGCCGACGGCAAGGTGCAGATGCGCGTGCATCCGACCCTGATCCCGAAGAACGTGCTGCTGGCGAACATCTCCGACGTGTTCAACGGCGTGATGGTCGAGGGCGACATGGTCGGCCAGACGCTGTTCTACGGCCGCGGCGCGGGACGCAATGCGACCGCCAGCGCGGTCACCGCGGACATCACCGACGTGGCGGTCAACCTCGCGGCCGGTTCGGTGCGGCGGATTCCGGCGTTCCGTCCGGGCGAGCAGTTTTCCGAAGTGCTGTCGATGGACGAGGTTTCGAGCCGCTACTACCTGCGGCTTCAGGTCAAGGATTGTCCGGGGGTGATCGCGTCGATCACCCAGATTCTGGCGGACAAGGGGATCAGCATTTCCAGCCTGATCCAGCATGAGCGCCGCGAAGCGGACGGCACGGTGCCGCTGGTGATCCTGACCCACGTCGCGACCGAGCGGGACATCCGTTCCGCGCTGGCCGAGCTCGGCGTGCTGGCGATCAACCAGGCGCCGGTCAAACTGATGCGCATCGAAGACATTTAAGCATAGGAAGTGTTTCCAAATGGGAATCCATACCGTAGAAAAGATCGGCGGAACCAGCATGACCCGCTTCGGGGAGCTGATGGCCAATATCCTGATCGGCGACCGCAAGGGCTCCGAGCTGTACAACCGCATTTTCGTGGTTTCGGCCTATGGCGGCGTGACCAATCTGCTGCTGGAAAACAAGAAGACCGCCGAGCCGGGCATTTACGCCGCCTTCGCCGCCGGCGACAACAAGGCGTGGCAGGAGAAACTCGAATCCACCCGCGCCCGGCTGATCGAACTCAACCGCACCTTTGAAGAGCTGGGGCTCGACCAGGCTGCGGCGGATGATTTCGTGAATGAGCGCATGGACGGCGTCCGCAGCTGTCTGAAGAACCTGATGCAGCTGCGCAGTTTCGGCCACTTCCACCGCGAAAGCTACCTGCCCGCCGCGCGCGAGCTGCTGAGCTCGGTCGGCGAGGCGCACAGCGCCTTCAACTCGACGCTGATCCTGCGCAAGCACGGTGTGAACGCAGTGTTCGTGGATCTCTCCGGCTGGAAGGATCAGGAAACCGGCACGATGGAGGAGACGATCCTGCACCACATGGCCGGGCTTAATTACGCCGAGTGCATGCCGATCGTGACCGGCTACGCGAAGTGCGCCGGCGGCGTGATGGCGAAATTCGACCGCGGCTACAGTGAAATCACCTTCAGCAAGCTCGCGGTGGCCACTCATGCGCGGGAGGGGATCATCCACAAGGAGTTCCACCTCTCCACCGGCGATCCGAAGCTGATCGGGCAGGAGAATGTGCGGACGATCGGCCATACCAATTTCGACATCGCCGACCAGCTCGCCGACATGGCGATGGAGGCGATCCACCCGAAGGCCTCCAAGGCGATGGAGCTGGCGGATATTCCGATCCGGGTCTGTAACGCATTCGATCCGCAGAGCCCGGGCACCTTGATCAGCAAGCACTACGTGTCGCCGAATCCGCGCGTGGATATGATCTGCGGCCGCAGGGACATCATCGCGATCGAGGTGTTCGACCCGGAGATGGTCGGCCAGTCCGGCTACGACTATCAGGTGCTGGCGAGCTTTGCGAAGTACAAGATCAGCTATATCGCGAAAAACACCAACGCCAATACGATCACGCATTACGTTCCGGCCCGTTCCAAGCAGTTGAACGAGTGTCTGGAGGAGTTGCACCGCAACTTCCCGGGCGCGGCGATCACCACCCGCGAAGTCGCGATCATCGCGGTGATCGGCAGCAACATGAAACTGCCGGGCTTCCTGTCCCGCGCGGCGAAGGCGCTGGCCGAGGCGAAGATCAACGTGCTGGCGCTGGACCAGTGCATGCGTCAGGTGAATATGCAGTTCATCATCGAACGCGAAGATTTTGAAAAGGCGCAGAAGGCGCTTCATCATGAACTGGTGGAGCACGAACTGTAAGTAAGGAAAGCGTACCGGGCTGGGGAAGGCCCGGGAGGAGGAAAAATGGAGTCGGCGGTGTTTTCCGGCTCGGTGGCCGGAGCGTTATTTTTGACCACGTTGGCCGGTGCGGCCACGGTGCTCGGTGCGGCGTCGGCATTTTTCACGCGCCGCACCAATACGAAGGTGCTGTCGGTGGCGCTGGGGCTTTCCGGCGGGGTGATGGTCTACATCTCCTTTGTCGAACTGCTGGCCAACGCGAACCGGGAGCTGCGCGCGGAGTTCAGCGGCACGACCGGCGCGATTATCGCGATGGCGGCCTTTTTCGGCGGAATGCTGGCGGCGGCGGTGATTGACCGGATGGTGCCGGAGCCGGTGAATCCGCACGAGACCAAATCGGTCGAGGATATGGATAAGAGCCACCCGGACTTTCATCCTCTGAGGCGGGGGGCAATCCGGTTCGCGCTGGCGATCGCGATCCACAAGTTCCCGGAGGGACTGGCGGTGTTCGCGGCGAGCCTCGGCGGGCTGGAGCTGGGAATCCCGGTGGCGATCGCGATGGCGTTGCACAACGTCCCGGAGGGAATCGCGGTGTCGGTGCCGGTCTACTATGCGACCGGAAACCGGCGGAAGGCGTTTCTGTACGCGAGCCTGACCGGGCTGGCCGATCCGGCGGGGGCGGTGCTGGGCTATCTGCTGCTGGCGCCCTTTTTGACGACGGCGGTGCTCTACACGATTTACGCGGCGGTCGCGGGGGTGATGGTCTTTGTGACTTTCGACGGCCTGCTGCCGATGGCGCAGAAGTACGGAGAGCCGCACCTGTCGCTGTACGGATTGATCGCGGGGATGTTCGTGATGGCGCTGGGCCTCGCGATCGTTTGAAAAATAAAATAAAAAAATTATAATAAAAAGAACAGGCGGCAACGCCGTCGTCGCTACCGGCTACTTGCCGGATTTTTGGGAAAAAAAGCCGCTCAACCGGCGGCATGAAATGACACAACAAACCAATCGATAAGGTTTTACGGATTATGAGAATGAGCAAACTGGTCGGGCGCCGGATCAAGGAAGATCCGAAGGACGCCAAGACTGTCAGTCACAAGTTTCTGGTGCGCGGCGGTTATGTCCGGCCGGTTTCGGCGGGCATCTACTCGCTGCTGCCGCTGGGCAAGCGGATCGTCGAGAAGATCGAAGCGATCATCCGCGAGGAGATGAACCGGATCGAGGGGCAGGAGGTGCTGATGCCGGTGGTGCTGCCCGCCGACCTGTGGAAGGAGTCCGGCCGGTACGAATCGGTCGGCGCGGAACTGCTCCGTTTCAGGGACCGCAACGACAAGCCGATGATCCTCGCGATGACCCACGAGGAGGGGATTGTCCATCTGGTCCGCACCGAGCTGAACAGCTACAAACAGCTGCCGGTGATGCTCTACCAGATCCAGACCAAGTACCGCGACGAGGCGCGGCCGCGCGCCGGGCTGATCCGGGTGCGCGAATTCACGATGAAGGATGCGTACAGCTTCCACACCGATCAGGCGGATCTGGAGAAGTACTACTACCGCTGCCACGAGGCCTACGAGCGGATCTTCCGCCGGGTCGGCATGAAGAACGTGCTGTCGATCGAGGCCAATTCCGGGATGATGGGCGGCAAGGTTTCGCACGAATTCATGGCGATCTGCGACTGCGGCGAGGATACGGTGATCACCAACGCCGATTACAGTTACCGCGCCAATCGCGAGATCGCGGTCGCGGCGTGGAAGTTCGACAAGGGCGAACCGCTGCCGCTGGAGAAGGTCAGCACCCCCGGCACCAAAACCATCGAGGAGGTCGCGAATTTCCTCGGCGTGAAGCCGGAGGAGACCGGCAAGGCGGTGTTCTACCAGGATGCGCGCACCGGGGAGCTGATTTTCGTGCTGATCCGCGGCGATTTTGAGGTGAACGAGGTGAAGCTCGCCAATGCGGTGAAAGTGCCGGAGCTGAAGTTCGCGGACGACTCCGCGATCGAGGCGGCGGGCGCGGTGCCCGGCTTCGCCAGCCCGGTCGGCATCGACGGCAGAAAGGTGCGGATCGTGATCGACCGCTCCGCCGCCGAAACCGGCAATCTGGTGGTCGGCGCGAACGAGGCGGATTTCCACTACCGGAACTTCAACTTCGACCGCGACATGGCCGGAACCGAGTGCATCGTGACCGATATCGCCTGCGTGCGCGAAGGCGATCCGTGCCCGCTGACCGGGCAGCCGCTGATTTTTTCGCGCGGGATCGAGGTGGGCAACATCTTCCAGCTCGGCACCAAGTACACCGAGTCGATGCACTGCGACTATCTGGACCGCGACGGCAAGAGCCATCCGATGATCATGGGCTGCTACGGCATCGGCGTGGGCCGGGCGATGGCGGCGGTGATCGAGCAGTCCTGCGACGAATACGGCCCGATCTGGCCGATGTCGATCGCGCCCTATCAGGTCGAATTGTGCGCGATCAATCCGGACAAGGCGGGCGTCGGCGAGGCGTGCGAAAAGCTCTACGCCGACCTGACCGCCGCCGGAATCGAGGTGCTGTACGACGACCGCGGCGAAAAGGCCGGTTCGATGTTCAGCGACGCCGACCTGATCGGCATTCCGCTGCGGCTGGTGGTGTCGCCGAAAACGCTGGCCGACAACGCGGTCGAATTCAAGGTGCGCGGCAGCCGCGACGCGGAGAAGCTGGAAATCAGTTCGGCCGTCGCCGCGGTCGCGGCCCGGGTCGAAGCCGAGATGGCGCAATACCGCTGAAGCGGCAATCCGGGAGGGATGGAATGAACTGTACACGGTTTCTGACGGCGCTGCTGGCAGCCGCCGCTTTCGCCGTTCCGGCGCGGGCGGTGGAGGGGCTGGTGGTGCCCTCCCTTTCCCGGAATCTGTCCGACCAGTGGAAGCATATCCTGCCGGAGCGGGCGCCGTTCATCTCCAAGGTGACGGCGGTGACGCCGGGCCAGCCGTTTACGGTGTATTACGTACTCGGGCAGTTCGCTCGCCGGGAGGGCAGGGTGGATGTCGTCGCCGACGCCGACCTGACGCTGCCGGACGGCAAAGTGGATGCGCTGTTCCGGCAGCAGACGGTCTATCGCGGCCCGGACGACGGCAACGGCGGACTGCTGTCGGCGTTGCGCACGCAGATGGTGATGGAGCCGGAGGACCAGTTCGGCGAATACAGAGTGACCGTCCGTTTCCATGACCGCAACGACGGTTCGCGCCGGACGGCGGAGGCGAAGTTCCGGCTGGAACCGCTGCCGGAGAAGTTTCCGCCGGCCGACTTGAAGCGGGATGCGGCGCTGATTGCAAACTATTACCGCAATCCGGTGCCGGAGCGGCTGCCGGGTCTGCTGGAGGCCGCCCTGAAGGAACGGCCGGAGCTGACGCAGAAAACGCTGGCGCTCTATTACGGCTTCGGCCTGCTGTTCCGGCAGAATCCGCAGCTCTGGCCGGAGCTGGCCCGGATCGCCTCGGCGCAGAAATCGGACGGGGCGCGTTTCAGCGCCGCTTTCGTGGTCCGGATGCTCGGCCCGGAGGGGGAGGCGCGGCTGCGGCCGCTGCTCAGCCCGGAGGCCGTCGCCGCGCTGGAAAAGACGGCGGGCGTGCCGGTTGCGGTCGCCGAAGTCGGGAACAGCACGGATCTCGACCGGCTCTGGATGGAATTCTTCGCTTCGGGGCAGGTGGGGCCGGTGCGCCGCCTCGTCGGGGAGCTTGTCCGGTTCCGGGATGCGCTGGCGCCCGCCGAATTCAAAGCGAAAAAGGAGAAGGGGGAGACGACGCCGGCGGACTTGGCGAAGGTGATGAATTTTCTGGTCGGAGCAGCCGCGAAGTGGTCGCTTGGCTCCAACGCGCGGCAGCATCCGGTGGTAAGGTTTTACCTCGAAGCGATGCTGAAGCGCGGTGAAATCAAGGACCCGCATTCGGCGGCCCTGATTGAAGAAATCCTGAGGAAGGCGGCGGAACCCGCCGCCGGTCCCCGTAAATAAGAGAGGAGTGTGTGATTATGTGGAATTACACTGACAAAGTGATGGACCACTTCCTGCATCCGCGGAATGTGGGCGAAATCGAGAATCCCGACGGTGTCGGCGAAGTGGGCAACGCCGCCTGCGGCGACGCGCTGAAGCTGACTTTCAAGCTGGACAAGGAGGGCCGGATCGAGGACGTGAAGTTCAAGACCTTCGGCTGCGCCTCGGCGATCGCGTCGAGTTCTGCCCTGACCGAAATCATCAAGGGCAAGACCCTTGACGAGGCGGCCCGGGTCACCAATCAGGATATCGCCGAAGTGCTCGGCGGCCTGCCGGAAGCCAAGATGCACTGTTCCGTGATGGGCATGGAAGCGTTGCAGGCGGCGATCAGCCATTACCGCGGCGAGAAAAGCCCGTTCGAGAAGGACGAGGACCACGAGGGGCGGATCGTCTGCAAGTGTTTCGGCGTCACCGACGTGAAGATCCTGAAGGTCGCGAAGGAAAATCAACTGCACAAGGCCGAGGACGTGACCCATTACTGCAAGGCGGGCGGCGCCTGCGGCGCGTGCCTCGACGACATCCAGCAGCTGCTGGACGATATGTGGAAACTGGAGGCTGCCAAGAAATGATGAGTATCGACGAGTTGCGTCAGGCGGAAGGTGAACTCAAGGGCCGGATCGGGCATCTGGAGGAGTTTCTGCATATCGAAGACCGCAAGGCCGAGATGGCGGAGCTTGAGCAGAAGATGTCCGCGCCCGACTTCTGGGACAACAAGGAGTCCGCGCAAAACACGGTCGCCCAGCTTTCCGCCTGCCGGAATTTGCTCGAACCCTTCCGTAAACTTCAGTCGGAGGTCGAAGATTATTCGGCCTCCGTCGAACTTGCCGCCGAGGACGAGGAGTTCCTGCAGGAGACCGAGATCTCCTACCGGCGGCTGCTCAAGTCGCTGGACCGCATGGAGATCATGAGCTTCCTCTCCGGCAAGTTCGACCGCAGCAACCTGTACTTTTCGGTACATGCCGGAGCGGGCGGCACCGAATCGTGCGACTGGGCCAACATGCTGCTGCGCATGTACCGCCGCTACTTCGAACGGCGCGGCTGGAAGGACGAGGTGATCGACCTGCAGCCCGGTGAAGAAGCCGGCGTCAAGAGCGCCACGCTGCATGTGACCGGCGAATTCGCTTACGGTTACATGAAAGGCGAAAAGGGAGTGCACCGGCTGGTACGCATCTCTCCCTTCGACAGCAACGCCCGCCGCCACACCAGTTTCGTGTCGGTGGACGTGTTCCCGGAGCTTGACGACGACATTGAAATCGAGATCGACGAGTCGCAGTTGCGCATCGACACCTACCGTTCCAGCGGCGCGGGCGGCCAGCACGTGAACACCACCGACTCGGCGATCCGCATCACCCACTTGCCGACCGGCATCGTGGTCTGCTGCCAGAACGAGCGTTCCCAGCATAAGAACCGCGCCACCGCGATGAAGATGCTGAAAGCCAAGCTGTATGAATTTGAGGAAGAGAAGCGCCGCAATGAAGCCGATGCGATCCGCGGCGAAAAGGCGGAGAACGGCTGGGGCAGCCAGATCCGCAGCTACGTGCTGCAGCCCTACCAGATGGTCAAGGACCTGCGCACCGAAGTCGAAACCAGCGACACCGCCGGGGTGCTCGACGGCGACATCGACGAATTCATCGAGGCGTACCTCAAATCGGCCCGGTGACGTTTTCCGGGACGAGTTGAGACGGGCGCTTTTTTCCTGTGGGAGAGAGGCGCTTTTTTCTGTCCGTGTAACATGCGAACGATCAAAAACTTCTGAAAGGATCATCCGATGAGTGGGAAATCCGTGGTTTCGCTGTTGGCCCTGTCCGCCGCAACCGTACTGGGCGCAGCCGGGGAGGGCGGGCTTGAGGCCGTCCGGGCGTTGAAGATTGAAAACGGAGTGATTCAACGGGCGGAAACGGTCGCCGATTCCGCCTTCATCGATCGCGACGGGAGGGAGCACCGGGAACTGCCGCCGCGCACGGTGGTGAGGCTTCTGCTGCGGCCGGCCGAAGGCTCCAACATCAACGTCGAAATCTGGCTGCCTGCGGCGGAGAGGTGGAACGGGCGTTTTCTCGGACTCGGCAACGGCGGCGCCGCCGGCAGTATCAATCCCGCTGTTTTCATCGGACCGCTTCGGAGCGGCTATGCGGCGGCCACCACCGACATGGGGACCGCTCCCAATGCCGACTCCGGCATCGGCAACAAGGAGGTGTGGAAAGATTTCGGCTACCGCGCCACCCACCTGATGACGGTTGCGGCCAAACGGGTCGTCCGGGCTTACTACGGCAGGGAACCGGAGTTCTCTTACTTCAGCGGCGGTTCGACCGGCGGCCAGCAGGCGCTGCAGGAGGTGCAGCGCTACCCGGAGGATTACGACGGGATTCTGGCGCAGGTTCCGGCGCACTGCCGCACGCCGCTGCACGCCTATTTCCTGTGGAATTACCGGATTTTCCGGGAGTGCCCGTTCACGGAGGCGCAGGAGGCGAACGTGATTGCCGCCGGAAACGAATATATGGCATCGCGCGAGCTGCCGCAGACCGCTGGGAAACTGGTGTCGGATCCGCGCTGCACGCCGCAGGATATCGAGGCGGTGGTCGCGCTGGCGCTGAAGAAGGACCCGACCCTGACCGCGAAGCACGCGGAGGCGCTGCGCAGGCTCTTCGACGGGCCGGTGCATGCGGTGACCGGGGAGCGCATCTTCGACGGGCTGCCTTTCGGCAGCACTTTCGGGATCGCGCGCGGAAATCTGTACTTGTTCCACTGGGTGTTCGGCAAAGAGCGGGATCTGATGACGATCGATTTCGGGAAGGATATCGACACTTACACCGCCGAACTCGGGCCTTACCTGAATGCCGACAACCCGGACCTGCGGGCATTCGAGAGGCGCGGCGGCAAGCTGATCATGGTCTCCGGTTCGGCGGATTCCTGCGTGCCGTACCACGCCTCGCTGGATTATTACGAACGGGTGGCGGAGCTGTTCGGATCGCCGGAGCGGGTGCGGGAGTTCTGCCGCTTCTACATCGTTCCGGGCATGAGCCACGGGCCGGGACCGGGCGTGAACCGCCTGCCGGACCTGCTGAAGCTGGTGGTGGAGTGGCGCGAATTGGGAACGGCTCCGGAAGGGCTGGCCGGCAGGCGGTACGAGGGGGATCGGCCGGTTTTTGAAATCCCGGTCTATCCGTACCCGGAAAAGGCGGTCTACGATGCGCAGCGCCGGGAATTCCGGAAAATCTCCGGCCCGCGCGGCGGAGTGGGCCGCGTGGCGGAGCGCTTCCTGCCTCCCGCCGAAGAATAGTCATTTTTTATTTTCTTCCCTTGCGCCCGCCGTAAAACGTGCTATTTTAAGCATGAAATTCAGAACCGGGAGAACGGCGGTGAAAACGGAATGCCCGTATTGTCACAAGGTCTACAAGGTTTACGACCTGTTCCGGGGCGTCCGGGCGGAATGTCTGGAATGCGGCCGGGAATTCACCGTTGAGCCACTCCCGCAACCTCAGGAGAAGAAGCCATGAAAACGGAATGCCCGCACTGCGGCCAGCACTACGAAGTGGAAGGAAATTTCGCCGGACAGAATGTGGAATGTTCTCAATGCGGGAAAGAGTTTGAAGTTCGGGCAATACTTCAGCCGGAAATCTTGCCGAAGACTTCTTCCCGGGCCACAAAAATAAAAATTTCAATCGGCGTGTTCGGGGTGCTCGTCTTGGCGCTGATATGTTTATTCTTTTTTCGCGGTTCCCGCTTGCCCGATCCTATTTCAGACTATAAGGTCACGGATCTGATTCAGCGTGATAATGAAATCGGTTTTATTGCACAAAAAAAATTCAAAGACAAAGAGTCGGCGGAAAAAGATTGATAATGTCCCAAATTTTGTGATGGGATGTGTTGTTTGACAAGGTTGCATCTGCCTTTTATTTTGAGTAACTCAAAATCTCAACATAAAGGGAAT
>NZ_QEKH01000051.1 GCF_003096415.1 Victivallis vadensis
AGAGTAACTTCACATCAGATGGTCAGCATCTGGAGGTTCCGCGCGTGACCTCCGGCGGCAGCAGGCGCAGGGAGTGCCCGGCGTCGGCAAAAAAGCCGACGCGGTCGCCGACCGGAGCGGTGTGCCGCTCAGGTACCCGCTTGCCTGTCCACTGTAGAGCCTCCCCCCGGAGGGAAAGGCGGTACGCCTTTCCCGGATCTGAAGTATTCGGCACCGGCACCTTGCCGGTCGGGTTCCAAGGGCGAAGCGCCTTGGTCGCCGAAGGCGAAATCCCGGATTTACCGGGGAGTTTCGATCATTCCCATGCGTTTGGCGACGATGTAGTTGCCGACGTTGTCGCCGGCGACGTTGCAGGCGGTTTCAAACATGTCCATCAACGGATTGATGCCGATGGCGAGCGCGACGACCGTTGCGGTCTGGCTGTCGGAGAGGCCCATGTTGGAGAGCACCATAAAGAGCAGGAAGATACTGCCGCCGGGAATTCCTCCCGCGCCGACCGAGGCGAAGATTACCGAAACGACCAGCACGAAAATCTGGCCGATGCCGAGCGGAATCCCGAAAATATTGGCCGCAAGCACCGCGAAAACCGGCAGATGAATGCAGACTCCGTCCATGTTGATGGTGGCGCCGAGGGGCAGCGCAAAGCCGGAGAGCTGGTTTTTCACATGGAGCTTGTCTTCGGCGGCGAGGAAAGAGATCGGGAGAGTGGCCGCCGAGGAACGGGTCAGGAAAGCGGTGATGATCGGCTCCTTGATCTTCGACAGCACGCTGTACGGATTTTCGCGGGTGAAGACGAGGATGAACAGGGGGTAGATCACGAAGATCATCATCAATACTCCGGCGATCACGCATCCGGCGATCCGCAGATAAGGACCGAAAAGTTCCGTGCCGTACAGCGCGAAATTCACGGCCGTAAGCGCGAAAACACCGATCGGAAAGTACTCCATGATCCAGTCGATGATTTTAAACGAAGTGACCTGAGCGGCATCGAAAAGGTCGAGCATCAGGTTTACCGGGGAGGATTTTCCCTCCTTTTCATAGTTTTCCAGAACGGCGCGCGCCGCGAGGCCGAAAAGAATGGAAAAGACGATGATCGGCAGGAACCTGCCCTCCGCGAGAGCCTGAAAGGGGTTCATGAAAAGTTCGTTGATGAACCGGCCGAAGCCGCCGCTGCCGCCGCCGGTTTTCATCTGGCCGGCCTGGGCGAGCAGGCTTTCGGAAACGGAACTGGTGTTTTTCATCGCCGGATTCAGGAAGATCGCCAGCGCGGTGCCGAAGACGCTGGCGAAAAGGCTGGTCAGGAAATACCAGACGATCACCGCGAGGCCGAGCTTGCCGAACTTTTTCAGCGGCAGGCTGGCGGCGCCGGTGACCAGCGAAAAGAAGATGATCGGAATCACCGCCATTTTCAGCATGGAGATCAGGACGGTTCCGAAGGGGGAGAGGAATCCCGTCGCATGTTCCAGCCATTCCGTTCCCAGTGGACGCGCCAGCAGCCAGGAGCCGATTCCGGCGCCGATTCCCAACAGAAACGCCGCGATGATCCGGTAGACCAGCGGCGTGGCGAAATAAGCGTGCAGCAGTTTTTTCATATCAGGATGACTTCCCTGTGAAATTTTTCAAAAAGACTGCCTAATATATCATGGGATGGAAAGGATTGCAAGTGGGAGAAATCGGTGAACGTCCTGCCTGTAATGATAAATTCCTCCCGGGGAATTTATCTCCGGGAGGAATTTATCATAGGACAGGTCCTGTAAAAACGGAGCCTGCCGGGCGTATGTTTTGCCCGCGATTATTTCTTATCGTCGGTATCGTCGTCCACGATCTCCTGGAAGACCTGACCGTTGTCGCTGGTGTCAACGGTACGCATGGCCAGATCCTTGAAGAGGCGGATGATGTCGATCGTGCCGCCGACCGAGAACCACACCGTCGAAATCACGCCGACAATAGCAGGTATAATCAGAGAGGTGATGTAGAAGTAATTACTCCACCACTCATTGGGCCACGGTGAAATAGCATTCCAGATTACCACGACAATGAACGTGAGCCCCAACTGGTAGATGAAACTGTAAGTGAATACGCTCCAGGCGATGATTTTATCGCCGCGCGTGTAGTCCGGCGTGATGCTGAGCAGCTTGGCGAACACATTGCGGAGGGTCCACTGCTGACGTTCCACGACGTGGCCGTCGCTGTATTCGCCGCGATGCAGGAGTTTGTCCAGATTGTACGGTTTGTAGGTCAGGAACGAACCGATGATATAGCTGCCGATCGCCAGCATCATCGAGATGAAGAAGATCTCGTAACTGTTGATCGGGAACTTCACCGCATCCATCTGCCACTGAATCCAGGGATTGAAAGGATCGCTGACGGTGCGCAGGAAGTTGTCCAGTGAATCGACCCAGCCCTGTTCCGCCAGGAACGGGTAGATGTGCAGCGCCCAGTTGCGCTGGAAAATCAGACCGAGCAGCGACGTGCCGCTGCCGAAGATCAGGGCGCACCACGCGCCAACCAGATTGCCGAAACGGGTGTACAGACCGAATACCATGATCGGGCCGGCTCCGCCCAGCCAGAAGGCGCACATGATCGTCGTGAACATGTTGATGTAGTCCAGCTGCGAGAAGAACAACGCCACGACCAGGAAGAAGAGCGACACGCCCACCGTGCACCAGCGCAGCAGAATCATGTGCGTCTTGGGGTCGAGAGGCTTCTTGAGGAAGGGCAGGACCATATCCTGAATGATGCACCCGGCCGCGTTGAAGATACGGCTGTCGTCGGTGGAGACCAGCAGCATCACCATCAATACGCAGAACAACCCCATCACGCCGACCGGGAGGATTTTGCCCATCATCGTGGGCATCATCATCTGATTGTAGAGCGAACGGAACTTCTGGAAGGAATGGCGCCCTTCGGGGGTGTCGCCCAGTTCATTGCGCACGATATCGAGATAGCGGGTATCGAGGTTGTCGTTCTGCGACAGCAGAATGTTGCGGTCGTGGGTGTCGTGCGCCTTGTCCGGGATCGCCCGCACCGTCTCGATGACCTTGGAGCGGACTTCCGGATCGGTGATCGCTTCACCGGCGACCCGTTCAGACAGGATCTTGCGCATTTCGTTGTTGGTCACGCCGAAGCGGTCTTTGTTGAACGCGAATTCCGGGCTGTTCATGAAAACCACGGTGATGATGCCGATCAGGATCATCATGATCATGGAGAAACCGTTGCGGAAGCTGCCGAGAATACCCGCCATTTTCTGCTCGTGCGGGGTCCGGCCGGAGTTGCTGGTATCGTTGCCGATCCAGCTTGCGCGGTTGATGACGGCTGAAACCAGATTGACGATCAAGGCAAATAAGTTGAAATCGCGGAGCTTGGCGATGTCATAGGGGTTGAGGAAACTTTCCCCCTCGACACGGTCGAGAAGAATCGGCGCAAGGTCGACGTTCCAGGAGAATTTCAGGATCACGAAACCGATGATGACCACGAAGATCGGGTAGCTCATCAATCCCTGGATCGAGTCGGTCACCAGCAGAGATACGCGGCCGCCCGGCCAGATGACGAGCGTCGCCAGCGTCAGGCACATCACGACGATGATGGCGTAGCACGGCAGGTTGATTCCGCAGATCATCACCTCATGCGGCAGGCCGAGGAAATAGATGAAGAAGTTGGTCGCAATGGCGGGCCCGATCGCATTGGTCACCATCTCCGCCATCGTACTGACGAAGGCGGTGATGAAGCGGAAGCTCCGGCTGCCGTAGCGCAATTCGATGAACTGCCCTTTGGAAAGACATTTGGTTTCCCGCCAGCGGTAGGTGCAGAAGCCGGTCAGCGCCAGCACGATTCCGATCGGCGCGGTGATGTTTGCCCAGAAAGCCACGCCGAATCCGGTCTGGTAGTATTGTTCCGCATTGGCGACGAGGGTAATCACGGAAAGCCCGGCCATTAAGTCCCCTACCGAGATCACATAACGCCCGGCCACGCGGCCGGCCGCCAGATAATCCACTACCCCTTTGACGTATCGTTTGGAAAAGAAAGCGATCCAAACGACAAACACGATCGGCAGGATGACGATCAGCCAATCAATCCACGACATAATTTTATGCCCCCCAATTCTTTCTCTTTTTACGTTTTTTTTTGTTTTCCGGGAATTAAAATGGAAGTAATATACCATGAGATTTCCAAAAGTAAAGGCGTGATTTGATTCGGCAGGCTTAAATAAATGCCGCACCTCCCGGAGAATCTTTGAAAATATAGATAATATATTATATGATTTGTATCAATGAATGAATTGATAGGAACTATAATGGATCTGTAATTTAATCGGAAAAATTATTACTGGTAAAGAAAAGAGAAATCAATTATTACTGATTTTGAACATGTGAAATTCTGCGAAACTTTGCAGGAAAGATTTTTCATTTTGCAATCCCTGAGTGTGGTTATACGTATTATGCGGAACGGGCGGCAGGCTGTATTGAACTGTTGCTCCGGCGGCGGGGCAGCGGACTGTTCCGGCTTTTTTCTTTGTGAATTTTCAGAAAGGAGACTTGACAAATGAACACCGGTGCATTATGTTGAACAGCGTATCAAAACAACAGGTGATATGTTGAACAATCGAATTCAGAGTGTGATCAAAGGTTGGCGATGGCAGTGGCGAAAGCCCGCTATGGCCAGTTTTGTCGCGCTTTGAAGCCGGTGTTTCATCAGAATGGGGAGCCGGTGAGGTAAAAGCGGTTCCCGGCAGAAAAAATTTATTCCGGTTATAGCGGGTCTGTTTCAAATTCAGAATCAGGCCCGCTTTTTTTTGTGTCGAAATTTCAGATCAAGTCTTAATAGAGGAAAAATGAAAATGGTTACGTTTGAGGAATTTGAACGAATGGCGTCCGGCGCCAACCTGATTCCGGTCTGCCAGCGGGTGATCGCGGATCTGGAGACGCCGGTTTCGGTGCTGGCGCGGCTGGCGGATGATGAAAACGTGTTCCTGCTGGAGAGCGTCGAGGCGGGCGAGAAGTTCGGCCGCTATTCGTTTATCGGGCTGAATCCGCGCGGCGTGTTCACCGTGGAACAGGGCAGGGCGTTCTATCAGGACCGGGAGGGCAGGCGGGAGCTTCCGGCGCCGGAGGGTGCATTCATGGCGCTGCGCGAACTGCTCAAAGATGTGCATCCCGCCGCCGCGCCGGAGCTTCCGCCGCTCTTCGGCGGTGCGGTCGGCTACCTCGGCTACGAAACGGTGCGCGAATTTGAGAAGCTGCCGGAGCCGAAGTCGGGCCTGACCGGAGCGGAGAGCGCGTTCCTGATCACCGACGAGATGATCATTTTCGACAATATCCGCCATACGATGATGCTGTCGGTCTGCGTCCGCCCGGAGGAGTACCGGACGCTGAGGGCCGCTTACGACGACGCGGTCCGGCGGATCGGCGAACTCAAGCTCCGGCTGCGGCAGGCCCCGCGGATTCCCGCTCCGGTTCCGCAGGCTGAACCCCGGCTGAAATCCAACATGAGCCGCGACGACTATATGGATATGGTCGAAAAAGCGAAAAAGCATATCTATGAAGGCGACATCATCCAGGTGGTGCCGTCGCTGAAGTTCACCGCCGAAATCGACCTGCCGCCGCTGCAGCTCTACCGGGCGCTGCGGCTGATCAATCCCTCGCCGTACACCTTCTATCTGAAGATCGGCAAACGGGTGCTGGTCGGTTCTTCGCCGGAGACGCTGGTGAAGCTGGAGGACGGCGCGGCTGTGGTGCGCCCGATCGCCGGAACCCGCAAACGCGGCGCGACTCCCGCGTTGGACCGCGAACTGGCCGACGAACTGCTCCGCGACGAGAAGGAACGCGCCGAACACCTGATGCTGGTCGATCTCGGCCGCAACGACCTCGGCCGGGTCGCGCTGCCGGGCAGCGTGCAGGTTAAGGACTTCATGACGATCGAGCGTTACAGCCATGTGATGCACCTGGTGACCACGGTGGAGGCGCTGCCCGCCGAGGGGAAGGATGCGTTCGACCTGGTCCGCTCGACGTTTCCGGCGGGGACGCTGTCGGGGGCGCCGAAAATCCGGGCGATGGAGATCATCCGCGAACTCGAGCCGGAACCGCGCGGCACCTACGGCGGCGCGGTCGGTTATTTCAGCTACACCCACAATATGGACCTCGCGATCACGATCCGCACCTTGCTGGTGGAGGACGGGAAGATTTCGGTGCAGGTCGGCGCGGGCGTCGTGTTCGACTCCGATCCGGCCGCCGAATACGAGGAGTGCTGCAACAAAGCCGCCGCGATGTTGAAATCCCTGAAACTGGCCGCCGCCGGCCTTGAACTCTGATGAGGTGAGAAGATGATTTTCGTACTGGATAATTTCGATTCGTTTACCTACAATCTCGTGCAGTATTTCCAGCAGCTCGACCGGACGGTGAAGGTGGTCCGCAACAACGCGGCCGCGGTGGAGGAGGTGCTCGGGCTGCGGCCGGAGGCGATCGTGCTTTCGCCCGGGCCGGGCCGCCCCGAAAACGCCGGAATCATGCCCGCATTGATCCGCGCCGCCGCCGGCAAGGTGCCGATGTTCGGCGTCTGCCTCGGCCATCAGGCGATCGGGCAGGCGTTCGGAATGCAGGTGATCCACGCGAAGCGGATCATGCACGGCAAGGTCTCGACGGTGGACCACGACGGCAGGGGGCTGTTCACGGGGCTGAGTTCGCCGTTCAAGGCGGTGCGCTATCACTCGCTGGCGCTCGATGAAACGACGCTGCCGCCGGAATTGGAGGTCACCGCCCGCAGCGAGGACGGTGAAGTGATGGGCATCCGCCACAAGGAGGCGCTGATCGAGGGGATTCAGTATCACCCCGAATCGATCCTGACTTCGACCGGAAAACGGCAGTTGGCGAATTTCCTTGAACTGGTCAACGCCCGCCGGCTGGGGAGGTGACGCGATGCTGACGAAGTATCTGAACAAGGTCCTCGCCCGGCGCGACCTGACGCCCGCCGAGATGGAGGAGGCGTTCCGGGTGATCACCGGCGGAGAGGTCGCGCATTCGCAGATCGGCGCGTTTCTGGCCGCACTGCGGATGAAGGGCGAATCCTGCGCCGAACTGGTCGGCGCGGCCCGGATGCTACGCCGCGCGGCGGCTTTCATCGACTGCGGCGGACGGGAGGTGGTGGACGTGGTCGGCACCGGCGGCGACGGTTCCGACAGCTTCAACATTTCGACTGCCAGCGCGTTCGTCGCCGCCGGGGCCGGGGTCACGGTCGCGAAGCACGGCAACCGCGCCGCCAGCAGCAGATGCGGTTCCGCCGATGTGCTGAATGCGCTCGGCTGCAACCTCGATGCGCCGCCGTCGGTGATCGAATACGCGATCAGTGAACACGGCATCGGTTTTCTGTACGCGCAGAAACTGCACCCGGTGCTGGCGAATGTCGCGGTGATCCGGCGCGAGCTCAGGATTCGCACGATTTTCAATATGCTTGGACCCTTGTGCAACCCCGCCGGGGCGCGTTCGATCGTGCTTGGGGTGTATGCTCCCGAGATGACCGAGCTGTTTGCCGGAGCTTTGCTGGAGCTGGGCGTGCGCCGGGCGATGGTGGTGCACGGGCTGGACGGCATCGACGAGATCAGCTGCGCTGCGCCGACCCGGGTTTCGGAGCTGCGGGACGGTGCGATCCGCACCCGCGAACTGCAGCCGGAGATGCTGCTGGAACGCACCTACGACGCGAAAGAGCTGAAGGGCGGTGACCCGCAGCGCAATGCCGAAATCCTGCTGTCGGTGCTGGACGGCTCCGATCAGGGGGCGCCGCGCGCCGCCGTGCTGCTGAATGCCGGAGCGACCGTCTACGTCGCGGGCGGAGCCGAAACGCTGGAGGAGGGCATCCGCAAGGCCGCCGGTTCGATCGACTCCGGCGCGGCGCTCGGCAAACTGAAAACCCTGATCGAGGTGAGTCATGGAACGCGTGCTTGAGAAGATCGTCGCCGCGAGCCGCCGCGAGCTGGCCCTCCGCAAAACGGCGGTTCCGGCGGCGGAGCTGGAGCGGAAACTCGACGGCCTGCCGCCGGTCCGGGATTTCCGGGCGGCGCTGACCGCTCCGGGAATGCAGGTGATCGCGGAGCTGAAAGCCGCGTCGCCGTCGAAGGGGATCATCCGGCAGCCGCTGGAGGTGGAAGCGCTGGCCGTCGAACTGGAACGTTCCGGGGCCGCCGCGTTGTCGGTGCTGACCGAACGCAACTACTTCCTCGGTGGACTGGAAAATCTGGAGCGGGCGCGGAAAGTCGTGGAACTTCCGCTGCTGCGCAAGGATTTCATCTACGATGAATACCAGATTCTCGAAGCGCGGGCGGCCGGGGCGGATGCGGTGCTGCTGATCGCGGCGATGCTGGTTCCGGCGGAGTACCGGCGGCTGCAGAAGTTCGCGGAGTCGCTCGGTCTGGCGGTGCTTTCCGAAGCGCATACCGCCGGGGAGATCGCGATGCTGCTCGACAACGGCGCTTCGATCGTCGGAGTCAACGCGCGCAACCTCTCCACTTTCGCTACCGATCTCGGCGTCGTCGCGGAGCTGATGGGGCGGATTCCGGCGGATAAGGTGCGGGTTTCGGAGAGCGCGCTGAAATCCAATGCCGACCTGAAGCAGATGAAGCGGCTCGGAGCCGATGCGTTCCTGATCGGGGAAACCCTGATGCGGGCTGCGTCGCCGGGAGAGAAGTTATGCGAACTCATTGCAAAGTGAAAATCTGCGGTCTGACCCGGCGGCGCGATGTCGAGCTGGCGGTCGAACTGGGCGCGGAGTATGTCGGTTTCGTGCTGGCCCCCGCTTCGCCGCGGCATGTGCCGCCGGAGCTGCTGCCGGAACTGACCCGCGGTCTGCCGGAGCACGTCCGCCGGGTCGGGGTGTTCGTGAATGAGCCGGCGGAGACGATCCGGCGGATCGCGGCGGGCAATCTCGATGTGGTCCAGCTGCACGGAACCGAAACGCCGGAGTTCGCCGCCCGGCTGGGGATGCCGGTCTGGAAAGCGGTTCATGTGGAAACGGAACGCGAACTGGAAATGCTGGAGCGGTACGACGTGGAGCGCTTCCTGTTCGACGCGGCTTCGGGCGGCAGCGGCGGTGTGTGCGACTGGCGCTTGGCGGCGCTGGCCGCGAAGCGATGGCGGATCATGCTGGCCGGCGGGCTGCGGAGCGGCAACATCCGTGATGCGGTGGAAACGGTAAAACCTTACGGCGTGGATCTCTCCAGTTCACTGGAGGAGGCGCCGGGAATTAAGTCGGAAGATAAAATGCGAGAATTTTTCAAGGAGATAAGAAAATGAATTCCCATTTCGGTATTTACGGCGGCCAGTATATCGCCGAAACGCTGATGCCCACGTTGATTGAACTCGAACGCGAGTACCTGAAAGCGAAGGAGGATCCGGAGTTCCGGCGTGAAATGCAGTATCTGCTGGCGGATTACGTCGGGCGCGAATCCCCGCTCTACTATGCGAAGCGGCTCAGCGACTATGCGGGCGGCGCGAAAATCTACCTGAAGCGCGAGGATCTGAACCACACCGGCGCGCACAAGATCAACAACACCATCGGGCAGGCGCTGCTGGCGCGGCGGATGGGCAAGACCCGGCTGATCGCGGAGACCGGCGCGGGGATGCACGGCGTCGGCACCGCGACCGTCGCGGCGCTGTTCGGGATGGAGTGCGACGTGTTCATGGGCGCGGTCGACGTCGAGCGGCAGGCGCCGAATGTGGAGCGCATGAAAACGCTGGGCGCGCGGGTGATTCCGGTCACAACCGGTTCGGCGACGCTGAAGGATGCGATGAACGAGGCGATCCGCAACTGGGTCGCGACTTCCGAAAACACCTTTTATGTGATCGGCACCGTGGCCGGGCCGCATCCGTATCCGGCGATGGTGAAGGAGTTCCAGTCGGTGATCGGCATTGAGAGCCGCCGCCAGATCCTCGCGAAGACCGGCAAGCTGCCGAAGGAGGTGCTCGCCTGCGTCGGCGGCGGCAGCAACGCGATCGGGATGTTCGCCGGATTTCTCGATGACAAGGAGGTGAAGCTGACCGGCGTGGAGGCGGGAGGCCGGGGCGTCGAAACCGGCGAACACGCCGCCAGCATCTGCGGCGGCAGGGTGGGGGTGCTGCACGGCTGCAAGACCTATCTGCTGCAGACGGACGACGGCCAGATCGTCGAGGCGTACTCGGTTTCGGCGGGGCTGGACTACCCCGGCGTCGGGCCGGAGCACAGCTATCTGGCCGATACCGGCCGGGTGCGCTACACCACGATCAACGACGACGAGGCGGTCGCCGCCTTCGACCTGCTTTCGCGGCAGGAGGGGATCATCCCGGCGCTGGAATCCAGCCATGCGGTCGCCGAGGCGTTGAAAGTCGCGAAGAATTACGGCAGGGAGGATGCGATCATCGTCTGTCTCTCCGGCCGGGGCGACAAGGACATGGACAACATCCGCAACTATAAAATGAATCAGGAGAAAGCGAAATGAGTACCCGTATCGATAAGACGTTTGAACGCTGCCGCAGTGAGAAGCGCGCGGCTCTGGTGGTTTACGCGACGGTCGGCTGTCCGTCTCCGGCTGAAAGCGAGGCGGTGATCGACCGCCTGATCGCAAACGGCGCGGATATGATCGAACTCGGCGTGCCGTTTTCGGACCCGATGGCCGACGGGCCGGTGATCCAGAAGGCGGGGCAGCTCGCATTGGCCGCCGGGGCGAAGTTCGACGACGTGCTGGCGATCGCCGGGCGAATCCGGGCGAAGTATCCCGAAACTCCGCTGATCCTCTTCAGTTACTACAATGTGCTGCTGAATCGCGGCCTCGACAAGCTCGGCGGAGAACTGGCCGCCGCCGGAATCGACGGCGTGCTGGCGGTGGACCTGCCGCTTGAGGAGCGCGGCGAACTGGTTCCGGTGTGTGAAAAATACGGCATCGACCTGATTCCGCTGGTCTCTCCGGCGACGCCGCCGGAGCGGGCAAAACGGATCGCGGCGGGCTGCGGCGGCTTCATCTACTACATCACCGTGCGCGGCGTGACCGGAGTGCGTACCTCGCTGCCCCCGGAACTGGCTGGGGAACTCGAAGCCGTCCGCAAACTGCTGCCGCTGCCGGTGGCGGCGGGTTTCGGGATTTCGACGCCGGAGATGGCGAAGGCGGTCGCCGCCCATGCCGACGCGGTGGTGGTCGGCAGCGCGATGGTCAGACATGTGGCCGACGGCGACGCCGACGGCGCGGTAAAACTGATCGCGGATATCGCGGCGGCCCTGAAGTAAGGAGCTTGGCTGTGGGGGACGGCCGGTATGGGATTTTTCCCGTACCGGCCGTATTTTCCGGTCAGTCGTCCGCGGCGATCGTCCACTTTGCAGTAACAAGGTGGGGCAATGAAATGACGGCGGGATCCGGGTACCGGAATGGCTACTGTTCGGAGAGCGGCGTGAGGTAGAACTCGTACCGGTCGCGCTTTTCCGGCGGAACCGGGAACGAAACCTTGCTGCCGCGCGGCGCGGCGGGAACTTCCACCGCCATCAGGCTTCCTTTCGGAAAAGAAACGCCGACGACCTTGTATTCGTTGGTGTAAAGCGGGTTTTCCACCTGAAGCGTCTGGGCGATATTTTTCTGGTACAGTGTGAAACGGAACTTTTCCTGATCCATATTTTGCAGAATGATGTGGGCATGGCCGTCGCGAGGGACGGAAAAAGTTTCCAGCAGAATCGCTTCCTGCTGATTTTTGCGGCAGTAGAGTCCGTATTCCCGTTTTTCCAAGGAACGCCTGAATTGTGAAATCCCGGCGGCGGCGCAGGCGTTGCGCCATTCCGCATTTCGCCGGTTCGACCACCAGTGGCCCGCGGTATTGAGGAAGAGCAGGAAGATCAGAACCAGAAAGAGCCAGACGGGCAATTCGATTTTTCTCTGCATATACTGTTTCCTTTAATAGTTTACCGTCCGGGACAAGATACCAGCCGAACCGGAAAAAAGCAAGGGGGAATGGAGAAAAACGGTTTGAAAAGACCGGCGCGCGGGATATGTTACTTCCTGTTCAACCATTCAATAAGCGGGGAGGCTTGCCGGTATGAATTATCGCCCGAAGGGAATGTGGGTGTGGGACCCGTGGTGTGTGGCCGACGGCGCCGGAACGGTGCATCTGTTTCATTTGCAGCAGTATGAACGGCCGGAGGACGGCGACTGGAATCTCTGTCCGATGGGACATGCAGTCAGCAATGACCTGCTCCACTGGAAAGAGCTTCCGTCCGTGCTGCCGCCGTCGGAGGCGGTGCGGGACGACGACGACCGGCAGGCGTGGACCGGCTGCGCCGTCCCGCACAACGGCCGGATCAACCTCTTTTACACGATGCGCGGCAGTGCCTCCGACGGCCGGATTCAGGCGATCGGGCTGGCGCGTTCGGAGGATGGAGTTCACTTTGAACGTTACTCCGGCAACCCGGTGCTGAGGCCGGACCCGCGCTGGTACTGCACTGCCGCCGCCCCGATTCCGGGCGTGGTCGACTGCCGGGATATGATGGTCATTCCCGCCCCGGACCGGCCGGGCTGGTACGGCTATTTCGCGACGCGGCGGCCCGGCGCCGACCAGGGGGAGGCTGCGGTGATCGGCCTGGCGTGGAGTCCCGACCTGATCCGGTGGGAACAGCTGCCGCCGGTGTTCGCAAGCACCCGGCACGCCTGCGTGGAGGTGCCGGATGTGTTTGAGCTGGACGGGCGCTGGTATCTGATCTGCCTGACCGGCATGGTATACGGCAGTTTGAATGATTTCACAGAGCCGGAGTGGAACTTCGGAACCGTTTACGCGGTCGCGGATTCGCCGCGCGGCCCTTTCGTGGAGCTTGCGGACAACTCCCTGATCGGCACCGCCCGCATGGGCGGCCCGCTGTCGCTGCGTCATCTGGAATTTGAGGGCGGATTGTACTGCATGTACACGGACCGGGAGAATATCGGGCGCGTCGACCACGCCGACGCCCATCTCGGCACGCTGACCACCCCGAAGCTGCTGCGCACGAACGGCGACCGGCTGGAGCTGGCCTACTGCGACCGGGTGGAGCAACTGGTGAAGCGGGAGATTCCGGTCGACCCGGAGTGGCTGCGGCAATTGGTCGGTGAGGACTACAGTCAGATCTGGCCGATGCGTCCGCTGCCGGTGGAATTCCGGGAGGACGGCGCGATCGGGCTGGAGCGGCGCAACACCTTCCGCATTCTGCCGCTCGGCGTGGCGGGAGTACGCAGTTATATTTTTGAAGTTGACGTGACGCTGCAGGACGCGGCGAGCGGCGGAGTAGCGGTCCGCATGGCGGAGGACCCGCGCGCCGACTGCGACCTGATCCGGCTCGACCGCGAGCGGGGCAAGCTGCAATTCCTGGGTTTCCGCAAGGCGGATTATTCGGAGAGATGCACGATCCCGTTTGAAGCGGGCTGTGAATACCGCCTCCGGGTGGTCGCCCGCCACGAACACATCGAGCTTTACATCGACGACCGCCTGTGCCTGTGCGTGACCCGCTACCGCTGCCCGGAGGGAGGATTGGGGCTGTTTACGGAACGCGGACGGACGGTGTTCCGCAACCTGCGCATCCGGGAGCTGGATATCCCCGGCCCGGCATCCGGGATGTGAAAGGGCGCCTGCCGCTTTTTCGGAAATCCGCACTTGCTTTTTGACGGGAACGGCTTTATTATAACAGATGCAAAACAATCCGCAACAACCAGAGAGAGGAAAACAGCGATGAATAAAGGCGACGGTATGAATTACGCCCCGGTCGGCAAGCCGGACCCGGTGGTGAAACCCGGAGAATTCGTGTTTGCGGCGATCGGTCTTGACCACGGCCATATCTACGGCATGACCAACGGGCTGCTCGAAGCGGGCGCGACCCTGAAGTGGGTCTACGATCCCGATCCGGAAAAAGTCGCCGCATACCGCAAGGCGTATCCGCAGGCCGCGGCGGCGGACTCCGAAGCGCGGATTCTGGAGGACCCGGAGGTGAAACTGGTGGCCGGCGCCTGCGTGACCGGCGACCGGGCCGCCCTCGGAATCCGGGTGATGAAAGCGGGCAAGGACTACTTCACCGACAAAGCGCCGCTGATTTCGCTCGAACAGCTCGACGCCGCGAAGGCCGCCGTCCGGGAGACCGGCCGCAAATATATGGTCTGCTTCAGCGAGCGGCTGCAGTCCGAGAGCGCCGTCTATGCCGGGCAGCTGATCGAACAGGGGGCGATCGGGCGGGTGCTTCAGGTATTGGGAATGGGGCCGCACCGGCTGAACGCGTCCTCCCGTCCGGCGTGGTTTTTCGAGCGGGCCCGCTACGGCGGCATCCTGTGCGATATCGGCAGCCACCAGATCGAACAGTTTTTGTACTACACCGGGGCGACCGACGCGAAGATCATCGCGAGCAAGATCGCGAACTACAACCATCCCGAATATCCTGAACTGGACGACTTCGGCGACGCCACGCTGGTCGGCAATAACGGCGCGACCGGCTACTTCCGGGTGGACTGGTTCACGCCGGACGGGCTGCGCACCTGGGGCGACGGCCGTACCTTCATTCTCGGAACCGAAGGGTATATCGAATTGCGCAAATATCTCGATGTGACCCGGGAAGGAGGCGGCGACCATGTGTTCTGGGTGGATAACAAGGGCGAACACTACTTCGACGCCGCCGGCAAGGTCGGCTTCCCCTACTTCGGCAAGCTGGTGCTTGACTGCATCAACCGCACCGAAAACGCGATGACGCAGGAGCACGCCTTCAAAGCCGCCGAGCTTTGCGTGCGCGCCCAGCTTCAGGCGGTCAAGGTCGAGTAGATGGCCGGAGTGTCGGAGGAAGAGCTTCGGACAGTCCGGTTCGAGCCGGAGATGATTCCGGTCTGCGCCCGGATCTATCTGGATGTCTATACCAATGAGCCGTGGAATGAAACCGTGGAGTCAGCGGAGGCTGTGGAGCGGTTTTTCCGCCGCCACGCCGCGGGCGGGGAATTCATCGGTTACGCGCTGTTGTCGGGCGGTCGTCCGGCGGGTTTCGCGATCGGTTTTGCCAAGCCGTGGATCAGAGGTGTGGAGTTTTATCTGGATGAACTCTGTCTGGCACGCGAATTTCAGCGCCGGGGCTTCGGCAGCCGCTTCATGGCGGAAATCCGGGCTGATCTGAAAAAACGCGGTTTGAACGGCATCCTGCTGAACACCTCGCGGCGCTGTCCTTCCTTCCGGTTTTACCGGAAGCTCGGTTTTGAACCGTTTGAGAAGCTGGTGGTAATGGGAGTGGAGTTCTGATGAAAGCTGTGGAATGCCGCCGGTTTTCCGCCGGCGAGGAGCCGCCGTGGGGACTGCTGCTGCTGGCCGACCCTTCCGGGGAAATGGTCCGGAGATACCTGGGGCGCAGTGAGCTTTTCGGCTGCTTTTCCGGGAAGGCGTGCATCGCGGTCGCTGCGGTGGTGCCGCTGGGGGAGGGCGTATGCGAATTGAAGAATCTGGCGGTGGCCCCGCCGTGGCAGCGGCGTGGAATCGGCAGGCTGCTGCTGGGCTATGTCTGCGACTGCTGTGCGGAAAATTTCCGGGCGATGGAAGTCGGCACCGGAAACTCCAGCATCGGCAATCAGCATTTTTACCGGAGCATGGGATTCCGCCGGTTCCATACCGACCGCGGCTTCTTTCTGCGGAACTACCCGGAGCCGATCGAGGAAGACGGCATTCCGTGTACCGATCTGGTGAAGTTCCGCAAGGCGCTGGCGCGGGAGCTCAGAACAGTTCGCGCTGACTGAACTTCGAGTTTTTAGGCAGCCAGCAGAACGGGGGGGCGGTGACGGCCCGGTTGTAAGCGGCGCACCAGCTGCGGTAATGTTCCAGCTTCTGCCGGAGAAGTTCGCCCAGTTCGCGGTAATCGGCGAGCTGTTCCGCCGCCGGTTCCGGGAGCGCATTGAGCTGCTGTTCTGTTTCGGAGTCGAGCTTGAACCACTCCGTGATCGGCCCGGTCAGTTCGGCGGCGAGTTCCGGATTGATTTCGCGGGCCACTTCCTGCCGCCGTTTCAACAGGGCCTCGATATGGAAACGGCACTGGTCAACCTGGCTGCGCCGCATTGCAACGCTGTTGAAAATAAAAATGAACACGCCGATACAGGCGAGCAGGGTAAGTTCGATTATCATGATGATTCCTCAAAAAAAATTCCGCAAATGGCGACTGGAGTTATAACTATACAGTTTCAACCAAGAAAATTCAATTTTTTTTGCTCAAACGACTTTAAAAATTTCAAAACCTTGCTATATTGAGAAACGTGATGCCAATATAGCTCAGTCGGTAGAGCAATTCACTCGTAATGAATAGGTCATCGGTTCGATTCCGATTATTGGCTCCAATTTAAAACACTGGAATCCAGCAGGTTGCAGAAGCAAGCCTCGCTGGATTCCTTCTTTTTCACCCAAATTGCCAGTTACCACACGTTACCCTCAGATTCCATTCTAATTTCCATCAAACTGCAACCAAACTGCAACCACGATTTTGAGGGTAAACTGCAACCCGCCAAGCAGAAAAATCCGGTGCAATTGCAACCCACTGTAAAAACAGCCTTTTATGGTTCGTTTCCCACCCCTTGGGAACTCCCTTTATTATTAAAATTCAGAGATTAAAGTGAGATTCTAACTCTGTCTGCATGGACAAACGCAACAGGATACCCGTCATTGATCGTTCATGTTCGATTTCAGAAGATGAGCGTGCGTCACCATAACCATCATGTATGTACGATAAGTATATAAGTATACTAATATTAATTGGTCGATATGGTTCTTCACGGTTGAGCGTAACGCTTTACATGAGCTGATTCGTTTCTCGCACGGTGCAGCGGCACTGTCAATCTCCGGAAGTACGGCGTCTGCCGGACCGGATTCCGGCAACGCGGTTCATGGGTGTGGAAAGCGTCTATACTCTCCGAAAAACACGATTTAACGGTCGAGTGTCAAATTGTCGATACTTGGCTGACCTTCGGCTTGACAAATGGATTTCCCGGTGTATCTTCCACGTCGATTCCGCCGGAAGTGTCGGAAGGATTTGGCGTGGGTAATGGAAAGTGAAAGGCGAATAACCGCGAGGGTATGGAGCAGAAATGAATGTGAAAGAGTTGTTTAGCGACCAAGTGTTCAACCGGAAGCTGCTCCGGCTGGCTTTCCCGATCACTTTGCAGAACCTCATGCTCGCGCTTGTTGCGGCGGCCGATGCGATCATGCTCGGACGGGTCAGCCAGAATGCGATGGCGGCGGTTTCGCTCGCCACTCAGATTCAATTCGTGCAGAACATGCTGCTCGGCGCGATTGTCAGCGGCGTCGGCATTCTCGGTGCGCAGTATTGGGGCAAGCGGGATTCTGGAAAGATGGGCGAAATTTTCAGCCTGAGTATCCACGAAGCGGTGTTGGTTTCGGCGGCGTTCTTCCTCGGCTGCCGCTTTATTCCGGAAAAACTCATGCTGCTTTTCGCCCACGATCCGGAACTTGTGGAGATCGGCGCGGAATATCTGCGGGTGGCAAGCTGGTCTTATCTGCTGACTGGCATTTCGCAGTGTTATCTTGCGATCATGCGCGTGAGCGAACATGCTTCCCGGTCGGCATGGATCAGTTCGGGTGCGGTGATTCTGAACATCGTTTTGAACGCAGTCTTCATCTTCGGCTGGTTCGGGGTGCCTGCGATGGGAGTGCGCGGAGCCGCATTGGCAACGGTCATCGCCCGCGTCATTGAACTGGCCTGGTGCATCGTCTCAAGTTACGAGAAGAGCTTCATCCCGCTGAGAATCAGGGAACTGCTTCGGTTTAACGCGGTGTTGTTCCGGGATTTCTGGCATTACACGTTGCCGGTGCTCGGGAGTTTCCTGCTCTGGGGAATCGGATTCACCTCGTATACGGCGATCATGGGGCATCTCGGGCCGGACGCGGCGGCGGCCAACGCGGTCGCTGCGGTGGTGCGCGATTTGATGTGCTGCCTCTGCAACGGCATTGCCGCCGGCGCGGGCATTCTGATCGGCAACGAGCTCGGGGCGGGGAACCTCTCCCTCGGGAAAGCCTACGGACAGAAGGCGATGATTCTCGCGTTCCTTATCGGCGGGCTCTCAACGCTGGTGATTTTGAGTTCGATTCCGCTGGTTTCCGGTTGTCTCGAGCTGACCGAACAGGCGCATCACTATCTGGTCGGCATGTTCGTGATTCTCTCGGTCTACATGATCGGGCGCTGTGTCTGCACGGTGGTGATCAACGGGATCTTCTCCTCCGGCGGGGACACGCTGTTCGATGTGTACAGTCTGGCGGTCTGCATGTGGGGAATCGCGCTGCCCTGTGCGTTTCTCGGCGCATTCTTCTTTCATCTTCCGGTGCTTGTGGTTTACGCCTGCACCTGTCTGGACGAGGTGGGCAAGATTCCGTGGGTGATGCTGCATTACCGCAAATACAAGTGGGTCAGGAATATCACCCGGAATTGAACGGGATATTGCAGCAGGGCGGCGGTAAACGTCTTTCTCATCTTTCGTCTTCGAATCGCTCCTTCAGCTTGCGGTAATAATTCCGGACACTCTTATCTCCTTCATTATCCAGAAAGAGGCAATACGGCAGGCTGTCCGTTGTCCGGTGTTTGGTGACACAGCGGCAACAGACGCCATGATTCGAACAATTCTTCTTCGGACAGGCACATTTTTTGACATTGGCGCAACTCATATCGTAATCCCCATAGTTACTGCAAACGTAAAGTACAAACCGATCAGCAGGAATATGATTCCGGTAATCCGCTGAGCCCAGAGTTCGAACATGGCCAGCCGGTGATATGTCCGGCCAAGCTGATTGACTCCAAACGCCAGCAGAAAAGCAAAAAACAAAACCGGCAGGCCGGTTGCCATCCCGTAGATCGCGGGCAGCAACAGCCCGGAGTTGAACTTGATCGCCAACGGGAGCAGGCTCCCGAAGAAGAGAACCGCCGAGGTCGGGCAGAACGACAGTGCAAAGATAATGCCGAGCAATCCGGCACCGGCAATACCCATCCGTTCAACCCTGATCCACAGACGTTCACCGATGCCACCCGAAATCGCGGGCAGCGTCAGAAGCTTCAGAAGTACCATTGCGACCAGAATCAGCAGCGGCCCCATCAGGAGATTCATATACTTTTGCAGCAGATGGGAAACCTCCGGCGCTGCCGTCAAGCCACCGGCCAGCAGTATTCCAAGCGACGCATAGGCGATGGTTCGACCGCAGGCATACAGAACTCCGGCTGCCAGTACCGCCGGAGCTGAACCGATCTTGCGTCCGACAAAGCTGATTGCGGCGATGTTGGTCGCCAGCGGACACGGGCTGATTGAAGTCAGGATTCCGAACCAGAATGCGGAGCCGATTGCCAAAGCGTATTCCATCACTTCAACATCCGCTCCAGACCGTTTCCGATATATTGCATGAATTGTTCCGGTTCACGGACGAGGTTCCAGATCTGGTCGAACTTCTCATATCTGTCACCTTTCTGCATAACCACGGTTCGGGTGGAAAGCTGAAAGTCCCGGATGTAGTGTTCCTTGGCCGGATCATCCACATTCACCGAACGGAAAACAATCTTGCCATCCGCAAGCTGATCGGCAAAGCTCTCCTGAACCGCCTGTTTCGTCAGTTCTTCAATCCGGTTGCAGGTCATGCAGCGCTGCGTACCATGAAAATAGTAGACAACAACGGCATCGGCCGGAACCGATACGGCGGTGGTATCCTCGTACCGGGAATTCAGCTCCCGGACAACCATTGCGGCAATGCTGAACAGAATCAGCGCCAGCAGCAGCACCGTCAGAATTTTCCGGGATACGCCGCTGCCGCCGCAACAGCTTCCTGAAGCGGACTTCTCTTCAGCCGACGAACAGCAGCAGGCATCCGGAGCCGTTGTTTCCGGGGAACCGGCACAGCAGCACGGGGTATTGGCTCCGGTCATTGCGGCAGTCAGCCGTTTCCCGATTTCTTCCGGCGACAGAACCTTGCCGGAGGAAACCACCTTGCCGTTGATTGCCAGCGCCGGGGTCATCATCACTCCGGCATCAGTGATTGCGTTGATATCGCTCACCTTTTCGAGTTCGATTTCAATGCCGAGCTCCCGTGCCGCTGTTTCCGCATTTGCCGCGAGTTTCCGGCACTTGTCGCAACCGCTTCCGTAGATTTGCATTTTCATGATAAAACTCCTGTTTCGGATTAATGAATGAACCAGTTGAATACATATCCGCCGATCACTGCGGTCAGAAACACCAGCGCGACGATGGCGGCGACCACACGGACCCTGAAGATCGAAAGCAGCATCGACATTTCCGGAATCGCCATACCCGCGCCGCCGATGATGAGAGCGATCACCGCGCCGAGACTCATTCCTTTCTGTACCAGAGCAAGACCGATGGGGATTGCGCTTTCGGTACGGATGTAGAGTGGAATCCCGATCAGCGCCGCCAGCGGAACCGCAAACAGATTGTCCGGTCCGGCGATTCCAAGTATCCATTCCTGCGGGATATAACCGTAGATCGTTGCTCCGATGGCGGTGCCGATCACCAGATAAATCAGAACGCCGAGCAGGTCGTCGTATGCTTTCCGGCAGGAAACGGCGAGTTTGCCTTTGAAGGTCGCCGGAACCGTCTCCTCTTCGCCGTTGCAGCAGGAAGCCGAATGCCGTTCCGCGACCTTGCGCACGAAGCGTTCGGCGCGGCAGACGTTCATCAGCCAGCCGCCGATCAGGGCGGCGGCGAAGCAGACGACGAAATAAACCAGGCACGCCTTCCAGCCCATCAGTGTCCAGACCATCGCCACGATAATCGGATTCAACAGCGGGGAGACCAGAACGAAAGTCAGAATCGGCCCGATGGAAACTCCGGCATTCAGAAGGCCGAGCGTAAGCGGAATCGTCGAACAGGCGCAAAACGGCGTTATGCTGCCGAGCAGCGCCGCCAGCAGATATCCCATTGGTCCCTTGCGCGACAGATATCGGTTCAATCGCTCTTTCGGAATATATTGCAGTGCGAGCGCCACCGCCGCGCTGATCGTCAGGAACAAAACCACCAGTTCCAGAAAGATAAAGCCGAAGTAACCGAGTGTATCCAACAACGTATTCATCATTCAGAAGCTCCCGTACAAGTATCCGGCGACCGTAGAAAACACCACCACCAGTCCAACGAACGCCGCCGTCTTCCGGAAGCCGATCACCTGATTGATCACCAGCATGGACGGCAGTGACAAAGCCGGTCCGGCCAGCAGCAGCGCGAGTGCCGGGCCTTTGCCCATTCCGGCTCCGATCAAGCCTTCGAGAATCGGAACTTCGGTCAGAGTTGCGAAGTACATGAACGCTCCGGCGAACGAAGCGAAGAAATTCGCCGCCAGGGAGTTGCCGCCGACCGCCCATTCCACGTACTCACTCGGGATCAAACCCTCCTGTCCCACCCGGCCAAGCAGCAGACCGGCGATCAATACGCCGAAGAGCAGCAGCGGCAGAATTTTTTTGGTGAAGTCCCAACTCGTTTCAAACCAGTTTCGGAGTTCCGGTTTCTTCGAGGTACTGGTAAAGAAGCCGATTCCGAGGAAGCCGGCAATAAACGCCGGCAGCGGATACGCCGGGAGAAGCAATGCGAGAAACGCCACCGGAATCGCCGTGATTACAACCTGCCACAGCGGCATTCCGAAATAACGTACCAGCATGACGCCGAGCAGAAGTGCCGATGCGGAAGTCAGATACCATTTGATATTCCAGATTGCCGCCCATACACTGTCACTCCCCTCCGGCTTTCCCCAGTTGGCGAAAACCAGAATCGCCGCCATGCTGCCGAAGTAAAGAACATTCTGCCACAACGGACGCCCATCGTCCGATTCCGGCTCATCGGCGGCAGCGGCTTTCGCCAGTTCTTCTTTGCGGAACAGCCAATGCATGCAAACGCCGATCGCAATACTCATGGCGATTGCTCCGGCGGCGCGGGCGATGCCAAGCTCCAGCCCGAGAATCCGCGCAGTCAACACGATTGCCATGATGTTGATTGCCGGGCCGGAATAGAGAAATGCCGCCGCCGGACCGAGTCCCGCCCCGCGTTTGTAGATTCCGGCGAAAAGCGGCAGAATCGTACAGGAACAGACCGCCAGAATGGAGCCGGAAACGGAAGCTGCCGCGTAGGCCGTCACCTTTTTCGCTTTCGGTCCGAGATAGCGCATTACCGCGCCCTGACTTACGAATACTCCGATCGCTCCGGCAATGAAGAGAGCCGGAATCAGGCAGAGCAGCACATGTTCGCGCGCATACCATTTTGTCAATTCCAATGCCTCTAAGACCGCATGGTCGAACCGGGCGGTTCCGACCGGCATCCAGTAACAGAGCGCGAACACTCCCGCCAACCCGGCCAGCCATTTCCATTGTTCCTTCCACATCAGCAATTCTCCTATATTTTGCCTAATGACCAAATGATTAATCAAAAAGAAGACATCTCAACGTTTCGACACGCAATCAAGCATGGCAAGAACGCAGGGACAAGCCAGACGGTAATAGACCGACTTGCCGCGTTTGTCATCCTCGATCACCCCGGCCTGTTTCAACACCGAAAGATGTTTGGAGATGGTCGAGAAGTCAGCGCCGACAGCTTCGACGAACTCACAGACGCAATGCTCCCCGTCTGCAAGTTGTTGAACAATCCACAGCCGCGTCGGATGTCCAAGCGCCTTGAACACTTCCGCCTCTCTCTTACAGCAATTCCGATCATACTTCAACATGGCACATCCTTTGTTATTTGGCAATATAACCATGTATTTGTAGAAATCAAGCCATTTTCGTCATAATCTGAAAGAAAAGTTGTCGATAGGCCATTCAAGCCCGCGTAATTCAAATAAAACTCAGATATATATTACTCTCGTGAATACAGCCCCATCGGTCGATGTCTGCCCGATGGGGCAGCTGTGTTTTAACATCACGGAGGTAATGAAAATGAAAATCAGAAAGAGTGTGCTGCAAGAAGCGTTGAAGGTGCTCGGTAAGGTGGTGTCGCAGACTTCTCCGGTGGAGATTCAGCGGTCGGTACGGTTTCTCGGTGTCGGGGCGCAGGTCTGGCTGACGGCAACTGACGGCGTGGAATCCGTCACGATCGAAGTGGCTGGCGATGCCGGAGAGATGGAGGATTTTGCGGTCGACTATAAGGCTCTGCGTGAGCTGATTCGTTCCACGCGCGGTGGTGAGGTCGAAGTGACCGGCAAACAGCTCAACTGGCCGGAAATGGAGGCCGTCCCGGATGACGCAGTGACGGTCGAGTTGCCGTCGGATTTCGGCAAACTGCTGGCATTGGCGGCCCCGGTGGTGGATCTGCGTGAAGCGCGGCTCGCGTTGCGGGGGATCAATCTTTCCCGCGACGGCGTGACCGCAACGAACGGCAAAGAATTGCTCAACCTGCCGTGTCCGTTGAAAATCCCGGAGGATATGACGCTGCCGTTTCCGCTGGCGCTGCTGATCGCACGGCCGGAGGGTGCAGGTACGCTGCACATCTGGCGCTGCCGGAATGAACGGCTGTTCCGCATCGTAATCGGCGGTTTCCAGTGGCAGGGCAAAGTATTGCCGGGCAACTTTCCCGATTGGAAACAGGTGATGCCTGCCGACAAGACGCTGGATTACCGGATCGAGATTTACGAGCCGGAACGGGTCATTACCTTCCTGAAAGCGGTTCCCGATTGCCCGCCGTTTCACGCGATCGAGCTGAACGTGGTTCCGGGCGGCGTCACCGTGATCCCGAACAATTTTCCCAATATGGAACTGCGGTTGGAAGCAACGGTGATCGGCGCTCAGCCCCGTGCGGTACTGGCGCTTAACAAATATATCCTGCTGAGGATGCTTCAGCTGGGCTATACGAAGTTCCGGGCACATTCGGATGGACGCATACCGGTCGTTGCCGAGGGCGGCGGCGGCCGGTATCTCGCGATGCCGATTCACATATTACCCAAACATCAACCCGAAAAGGAGACAAGCAAAATGGAAAATGTCAAACGCATCGAACATGCTGAAACCACAGCCGAGAAAGCCGTCGAGCCGGTGAATCCGATGGAGGAACTGAATCACTCCATCGAGGATCTGCGCGGCAAGCTCAAAACGCTGCTTGACGAATCGGCGCTTCTGGCCCGTAAGGTCAAAGAGGCCGTGCTTCAGCAGAAGCAGCGCGAACGCGAGTTCGTTCAGGCGAAACGCGCCATCGAACGCATCAGAATGGCGATCTAGCCATTCTGCTGATTCTGTTTCTTAAGGGTACCTCTATTTATTCAAGGATAAATTGAGATACGGCTGGCAAAAAAAGGAATATCGGAGTATATACAGTTATGAACAATATTGGAGACG
>NZ_QEKH01000052.1 GCF_003096415.1 Victivallis vadensis
AGCGGACTGGTCGACGAGGTCCGCTTGCAGTACATCCCTGATGATGAGATCACTCTGTGGACCGGCACGAGCATTGCGGTACCTGATGCGCCTTATTCCAAGCCGCAGACGGTCGGAGAATGGGGCAAGTTCAACAAATCAGAACTCAAAGCGACAAGGGTGCGCATTCTTTCTCGTGATCCCAGTACCAGACTGGTCGTAGTACAGCCGCTTAGGCTCCGCAATGGTGTATGGGAAACAGATCCGAATGCCCCTGAGAAAACCGTGAAATATTGAGGTACATGCAATGGGTTTGATAGGAAGAACGAGTACGGACGGCAGCTCCAGCGCCGCTATTCTGGATGACGGTACGCTCTGGGTCGTGGGTGCCAATAGTGATGGGGAACTGGGTTTAGGGGACACAACAAACCGTACCGAGTGGACCCAGTTAGGCACAGATACCGACTGGGCTAAGGTTTACATGGGAGGCGGCAATTTTTTTGCCATTAAGACAGACGGTACGCTGTATGGGGCCGGACGCAACGAGGCAGGTACTTTGGGACTTGGCAGTGCCGGAGTCAAGGTGCTGACGCTTACACCTATTTCCAGTGCACCGAAGACACAGGATATCGCGGCATCTACTTTTCAGACTTTATTGTGCGGTACAGGGGGCGGTTCTGTTCGCGCTGCCGGTGATGCGAGCTCATATCTTGGATATAGCGATGTCACGGATGGTAATGTTACCACCTTTGATAAGACCCTGAGTGGCGCGTACAAGAATGTGTTCATGGTGCAGTACAACAAATTTGGCATGGACTTTACTGGGTCAGTATATGTTTGGGGTAATGGCAGCGCTGGGCAGTTGGGAAATGGTTCTGAGACTCCCTATGAAACGCGCATTGGGTTATCCGGCGACCTTAAGTTTTCCGATATCAGTGCACAGTCTGGTTCTGTTACTACATTTCTTATTTTTGGTGTAACAACCACAGGAGATTTGTATTACTGGGGCAAGCAGAATAATGGTACCATCGCATCCCCCACTTTCCTTATGAGCGGTGTGAAGGCGGCCGCCAATAACCACATCATAAAGACAGACGGCTCTCTGTGGGTTCAGGATGGCTCCGATAGCACAACGTTCAAACAAGTAGACCCGGGTCCCTGGACTGCCGTGCATGACGGAGGTACCGCTGTCATACTGGAGAAAGAAGACGGCACTTTATGGGGGTACGGCTCCTCCAATACGGCATTAGGCCTCACAGAAGAAACTACGGTGCCGACCCTGCTGCCTATTTCAACAGTCCCTGCTGAGTACGGGATCATAGTCGGGGATATGCTGATTTATGCCGAGGGCGAGGATACCACAGAAAGCAAGGACAACGCTGTTTGGCATGAGCTGACCACAGCCAGTGCGATTACACTTGATCGTGCCAATGGCGAACTCCAGAAAGTTGCACTAACTGAGAACTGCACGATCACGGCACCTATCCTGACCAAAGACCGGTCTACCCTGCTGTTGCAGTTCAGCACCACTACGTCTGGTATCCAGGTCACTGTAGGAAGCACCGTCATTTTGCAGTCGTCAGCAGCATTCAGGACATACCAGGTCGGATGGTTCTGGGATGGCAGCACTACACGTAGATATCCGTTGATCGAGGTGTCGTGATGGCATCTAAGGTGTTTGAGTTGTACAGGAAGTCTGTTATGGGCAATGGAGGGCTTGGAGAAGGCATTGAGCCGGTCATCCATTCCATGAGTGCAGTAGATACCGGCAACGGCGTCATCAAAGTGACAGCAGAGATCAAGAACACCGGAACAGTGGCAGGTACATGCACTGTAACTTCCGATGGGACGTACCGCGTACAGGGAGATGATACGTTTTATGTACTGAACCTGAACCCGTCCTCTCAGGACTTGACATTGGAACCCAATGAAACCAAAACGATAGAACTGACTTCCAGACCAATGGGCAGTTATCTGGCGCAGGGAACGGGATCTTTCTTTTTGTATGTTTCGGTGGATGGCGTGCAAGTAACCTACCGGTATGGAACCTTCAGCTGGTCCAGAACCGTATACAAAGGACCTCTTCAGGTTCAGGTTACTGGAGGCATACTGGAAGCATCGGTATTAGAAGCAACGATAAACAGTACGACCGGAAACGTACCATTGCAGACGGAAGTAACATGGAGCGGAAGTACAAAATACGGTGCATACACTTATGATTTCGATTTGCAGTACACAGAAGGGCGCTGGCAACTGGACGTTGTATTGAAGGAGATTGTAGGTGGAGATGGTGACATCTACAAAGGCAATCATTACTACAACAGCAATCCTACCCCGTGGTCCGGCACATGGACGAATACCAGCGGCACAGGGGACATTTCCACGGTCAGTATGGAGTAATCATGTACACCGACGATGAAATCAGACAAAAGCAGCTTCTCGCCCGCGCGGCTGGCTTGGGCGGTGCGGAGCTGCTGGACGACATGGCGGCGGTCAAAAGGGACTGTAACGGCATCGGCGCGGCGTGGATGCCGGACAGGCTGCGGGATTTGCTCGGCGAACGCTACCCGGAGCTGGTGGTCGTCGCTGACATCCACGACCGCCGGTACGCGCTCGGCGGCGGAATCCTCGCGCGCTGGCGGGCGGACTGGGAGTTTCTGCGGAACGGCCTCAAGATGGCGCGCCACTGCCGCCGGATCGGCATCGCATGGGCGGTAATAAGAATGTGGGTACTGTTGCGGCTCGGCGGCGCTGCGGCGTTCAATTGGGAGAGATAAATGTCACAGATGATCGAACGAATCACGAAGATCGAAACCACGCTTGCTGACAACAACGACACGATCCACAAGATCGAACAGGCGCTGTTCGGGAACGGAAAACCGGGTCTGTTGAGTGATTTCAGGATTTTGGCTAAAAGCGTGAATGACCATCACGCCGAAGCCGCCGCGCGGCTGGAAGCGGAAGCCAGAAAGCGGGAAGCGGAAAAGCAACAAAAGAAACTGGATTGGCAATGGATCATTACCACGCTGGTAGCCGTGGCCGCGATCCTCGCCGTTTTCATCAAATAACCAAAAGGAGAACGAGAAGATGTTGAAGTTCGGAGACGCAATCGAAGCCCTGAAAGCTGGCAAGAAGGTAACCCGCAAAGGCTGGAACGGCAAAGGAATGTTCCTCTGGTTGAAACCGGCGGTCGAAATCAAAGCGGAGTGGTGCAAGGATGAGGCCCTGAAAAAGCTGGTCGTCGAAAACGGCGGCACGATCTTAGGACTTGGTACGATCTGCATGTACACACATGACGGTACCGGGCGGAAAGCAATTCTGACCGGCTGGCTGGCCTCCCAAAGCGACATGCTTATGGAAGATTGGATTATTTTGGAGGACTGAGATGCTCAAAATTCGACGGAGTAAAAGTGCAGATACGCGCAGTGCGGAACATGAAGTTACAAAGGAAGAATTGCTGTACAGTTCAGAGCAGCACATCGGCGACGTTCGGCAGGCTATGCGGTATTTTGCGGAGTGTCTGTTGCGCGTGGCGGATAAGCATGACTGGACCAAGATTGATGGAATTGATCAGTTTCACAAAGATTTCCAGCAGGTCCAGCAGCACGGCGGAAATTTCAAAGAACTTCCGTGGCATCGCCGCCACGTTTCGGAAGAACGCCACCATCTGACCGACCGCGTGCCCGACGACGTCAACCTGTTCGACGTGCTGGAACGGGTGGCAGACGTCACGATGGCGGGCATGGCTCGCAGTGGATCGGTTTTTCCCGATTCCCTGCCGCCTGACGTGCTGGTGAAAGCCTATCAGAATACCATTGAGCTACTGAAAAATGAAATTATTGTGGAGGACTGAAATGAGAATCATTGTCGCATTACTGGCCGTCGCCGCATTCATCCTGACCGGCTGCACCGCCCTCGAAAATAAGGCCGTCGCCATCGGTTCGGGAGTGGACGCTTTCAAGCTCGAAACCACCGGCAGCACCAGCAGCGGTACGATCCTGCCCAACCTGATCGCGGGTGGAGCGGTGAACACGCTGGCGACCGCCCCTGCCATTCAGGAGGGAACGCAAACGCAGGTAGTGTTTGTGAAATCGCGCCGGAACAGCTTTTTCGGAGAGCTGTTCGGAATCGATGCCAGCACCGAAAGTATCAGTTACATCGGTGCGCCCAACGAAACGCCGGAGGCCACCGCCGCCCGTTTTGAGGCGTTTGCAAAAGTGATGAAGGCACGGACGGGCACGGACGAGAGCCGGAGTGAAACGGAGGCTCACGGCCTCAAAGAGGACGAGAGCCGAAGCGCAGCGAAGGTTCACGGCCTTCAAGAGGAAGCCGCAGCCGAATAGCTTTTATTCTCCGCGAAGCAATACGAAACGTGCGTGACGGTGACGCGAACAGCTTCCGGATTCGCGGAGAAAAGCCCAATCCGGAAGCTGTGCCGACACAAACCGGGCCGGGCCGGTGATTATCACTGTCTCCCGGCAAAAACAAATTGGACAGCCGACACCGCAACCATCCGAGGCCGGAGTATGTTATTTCAAAACGAAAAGGAATTCATACCGTATGAAAATCTCCATTGAAAAATTCTCCGGGCTGGCGCCGCGATATTCGCCGGAACTATTGAACAATGAATTTGCCGTGGTTGCGGAAAATCTCTCCATCAAATCCGGCAAGATTCATCCAGAACGGAAATTCCATTTCAGCAAGCCGGACCGCGATTACGTCCCCGGACAGATCAACGACGACCAGTACAACCGCATCTATTCGATCGATGCGGAACGCAACCTGGTTGTGCACGGCTTTTTCCCGGACGGCAGCGGAGAGATTTCAGACAAGATTTCCGAACGTTCCGCCGATATGCCGCACCCGGAAGCGCCTGTATTGACGCAGCGGGAAAGCAAGGTCTTTTCCGATATCCTCGGCGACGGCGAAGGCACGATGTATTTTCAATATGGCTCCAAGCTGACGGCGGGGGACGACGAAGGGAGACGGCTTTTGTATGCCGAACGCATCCTCCCGCCGTTGACCGGATGGAAAGATACGGGAAACGGATGGAGCCGCGATTATTCATTCCGCAATAAAAACATCACCGAATGGGGGTTGAACGGAGCCGGGCCGGTCTATGAAGTCAACTCCTGCAGCTACATAATGGATAACGGGAGAACACTGGTATTCAACGGCATTGAATACACTACGCTGATCAATTCCACGCCCGTGACCAACCACCGGGGCGAGGAGGTGGGGACCGCCCGTTTCTATCACCGCGACATCGCCGTCGAAAAACAGGCGACCAGCCCCGGAATCGAAACGTGGTTCGACAGCATTCTCAACGGAAACGACGAAGAAGAGGGCGTAACGACCGGCGGACGCTATTCCGGCACCGCCGTCGTCTATCCTGCCAAGGATTTGCGCATGTTCGTCGAAGTGAATTACATCGACATTACCCGCAATTTCTATTACGTCGCCCGGTTTGTGGATGATTCCGGAGCCGAAGGGCCGCCCTCCGAACTGTCGGAACTCATGGAGCGCAAACCGGATGAACGGCTGAATATCACCGTCAGCTTTGACGCTTCGGTCGCTGCATCCTACCGGATGAAGAAAATACGGCTCTACCGGTCCGCCGGAGGCACTGACGGCAGCGATTATTTTTACCTGGGAGAGCGGGAAATCACCGCCGGAGCAAGTTCCGTCGTTTTTCAGGACGATATGCCGGATTCCGAACTCTCCGAACCGATGCCGGAATACGGCAACCCGCCGAAACTGGACGGCATCGCCGCTCTGACCGGCGGATTCATGGCCGGATTCGAGGGGAAAAACATCTGGTTTTCCGAACCGTACCTGCCGCATGTGTGGCCGAGCAAATACAACCAGTCCGTACAATTCGACGTGATCGGGATCGCGGTGCGCAGCAATTACCTCTATGTGATGACCAAAGGGCAGCTTTACGCATTCGTCGGCGATGCCCCGGAACAGATGACGCCGCTGACGCTGCGGTTTGACATGCCGTGCATTTCGCGTACCTCCATTGCGTATGTTTCCGGCTCCATCGTCTACGCCGGGACGACCGGACTGGTGGTGATCTCCAATGAGGGGCCGCGCATATTCTCCAACGCCTATTTCACGACCGAACAGTACAAGGCACTCGGCTTTGAAAATTGTCTGGCCGCCGGTGAGTACGACGGAAAATATTTCGCCGTCTTTGAAAAGGAAACGCTGCTCTTCGATTTTGTCGAAAATACCTTGACCACATTGAATCAGGCCGGGTTCGAGCTGTTGGAGTATCGGGCCGACGACGGCAGTTGGCCGCAGAAGGAATTTTTAAATTCGCCTTACGGCAGCGTACTGGTTGAACAGATATTCGAGCAGGAGCCGGAAGAAGAGAAACAAGCCGCGCCGGAAGAAACCGGACCGGAGGAGCTGACCGCCCGGTGGCACAGCAAAACCTATGTTTTCCCGCGCCCGGTTGCTTTTTCGACGGTCCGCATCCGCAGTTACGGCGAAGCGGAACAGAACGTGATTCTGCGGCTGTTCGCCGAAAACGTGATGGTCAAAGAATTGAAAATCAAGCCGGGCAAGGCGGTTCGGCTGCCGCTCCTGCGCCGGGAACGGCGCTGGTCGTTCGAGCTTGAAACCACCTGCGATCTGGAATCGTTTGAAATCGCCGAATCGATGGCGGAACTGTAAGGAAATGTCATGTACCCGGAAAACAAATCACCGATGCGCAAAAACGCCGGACTGCCGGACACCGGAAGCGTTACGGACCCGAGCCTTCGGCTGTTTCTGGACCGGATCAGGCAGCGGTTCACGGAGATGGAAAACAAGCTGGCCTATTATGAATCCGACGAGTTCATTCAGACGATGGCATCGGCGATCCTGCATTCGCAGGCCTTCCAGACACAGCTCAAACAGGTGATAAACAACACGATCATTGAAAATGAAAACAACATCGGCGGCTCCGGGAACAAAAATCGCGGCAGTTTGAATATCTACATCGATTCCTCGCTCTCCGCCCTGATTGGAGTACGCAATAACGGGACCAGCGCAACGCTGTTTGCCAATGCTCCCGCCGACGAAGAGAAAGTCGGCGTACTGGGCGGCTCCGGCGGCTCCGTACACTGGCTCGAAACCGATGAATGCTGAGGCGGAAACATGGCCGAAGAAAAAAAAGCATGGAAAAAAGACGGCGGCAAGAAGATCATCGTCAACAAGGGTGAGAACGGCGCTACCCGCGTGGTTCTATGTGATAATTGCCCCTGCAAAAACTACCTGATCGTGGTGCGCTGCGATCTCTCCTGGGAAGGGCCGCCGGAATGTTCCTGCAATCCGGTTGACGTATTCCGGTATAAAATTTCCATCGTACAGGCCGCACAGGATGAAAACGGCGTAGTGGTGATTTACCCGGAGGGCGAGCAGCACGGCAACAGGCTCGGCGCAACCTTTGAGGATGAGGCGTATGGTCATGTCTACCACGCAATTGATTCCAGCGACGAGAGTCCCCATCTCGATTCCTACGAGAATATCGTAAAAAGGATGACGGAAGTAGCGATTCCGCCCGGCATGGAGTATGATACCCGCTATCCGGCCTACTACACCTATTGGGGGCTGCGCGGAATCGAAGCGTGTCCCTGTCCATGCAAATATGCAAAAGTTCTCGCCTGCGGAGTGCTGGAGGACGGTTCCAGCGAGAATATTCCGTATGGCATCCTGAACTGGAATCGGCAGGATTACGTGGTCCGGGTGTCGGAATGGAATGATTCCGTATGGTTGGAAAACCCGTTCTACGGCAGTTACAAGAAAGCGCCGACCGGAACCGGCGTGGTGCGCAAATGGCTGAAGGATTGTTCCAGCTATCCGGCGGAAGAGGTGTACGGCTCTGACTATCTTTACAACAACCGCCTTTCCAGCGAACACAAACGGCAGTCGATCAAGGTTGTCCAGCTTTCCGAAGTCTTTGAAACAAGCAGCGAAGCCTCCAACTGGGGCAGCGAATGGAGTTCGCATCAATGGGCGATGCTGATTTGCGCGACCTGCGAATGCCGTTGCGAGGGAAGAGGGCTGATGTGCGTTCCAGCCGGATATCGGGTCAGCATGAGTTACGAGGCGACCATTACAAGTTCGTCTGACTATGACGGCAATAAATACACCGTGACGACAACCTATAAGGGACATAGCGCAGCGACCATTCAGAAATATATCCATCCGGATATCGGCGATTGCGACGTTCACGGGGGGAGCATCTACGTAGGATTTCCGCATTATCTGGAGGACGGCTCCGCCGGATTCCCGGTGGAGGTTACGAAAAAAGAACACTCCTCCGGCGGGTCGACAAGCGACGATTCCTGGATGGAAGCCCCCAACTGGGTTGACGCCAGTTTCGGAACCACCGCCGATTGCGGGAAGTGGCTTCCGGCTTCAGCCGGTTATCTGCCGGGGCTTCACAACCTGAACATGTACAACCAGTGGCCCGAGGGCAAGAACCCGTTCAGTCAGAACGGCGACAAATACGATTATACCAGCTATTGGGAGCTGCCGGAGTTCGACAAGGACCACCCGTGGCCGCACGGAAGCTGGGATATGAATTACAACGAAACGGAAACCACCTCTTCCGATATGGGAAACGGCAGCACATACAAATCGACCATCAAAGTGGAGGCGAAACTGCATGTATCCGTTTCGGCGTATTTCGATGAGGATTACCCGGGAACGCCACCCGCTTCCGCTGCCGGGTGCAGCGCCGGAGCGGCAACTGCCGCCGCTCCGTTTCTGATATCGGCCAACTACCGCAAATTCTACAACCAGCTTTCGGAGGATCTCAAATGAGTTGTTCCTGTTTGCGCACACATCGGGTAAAACCGTATGAAACCTGTATTTTCTGCGCCCATAAGCATATCGCCGCCGCGCTGGCGCTGCGGGATGAATCCAGCCTGGTCGGGCAACTGATTCTGGCGAGCTGGCATTACCGGGATGATTTCCCGGAGATGGAAGCGGCCTGTATCGAATGCGCGGAGCGGATCGAGCGCGCGGAACCGTACCGCGATTCGCTGGCCGCCCTCTGCATCCGGGCGTGGCAAATGGTATTGGACAATCAAGAGAGCAAGGCCGTCTATGCCGCCAAAAGCGCCGATGATCCGATGCCGTTCGCTCCGGATGCGGTCGCGGCGCACCGGGCCGTCGCCGCGGCCAACGCTCTGCACCATGAACTGAATTACCGGAATATCAATGCCAGCGTAACCATCGGTCAACTGATCATCGCCGCCTGGCATTTCGACGAAGGACATCACGAACTGGCAGTGAAGTGCCGGGAATGCTGGCAGAAGATCGAACGGCTGAAATCCTGCCGGGAAGAACTCGAAGCGTTGCAGCGTGCCGCGTGGGAAGCTGTAAAAGCGAACCGTTGAAGAGAACCCCCGGATATTCCAGGCTGCAAAAAATCAGTTTTCCAACAGCTCCTCCGGGGCCGGAGGAATCGGCTCCAGTTCTATTCGCTTAATCCTCATTCCGTTGGCATGAATGAAAGACAGGGCCGAACTGAATGAAGTATGGCGGTTGCGGCGAAGCAAACGGCTGACTCCAGGCTGTTTCGTCCCCATCCGCTCGGCGATTTCCGCTTGCGATAATTGGGAGTGCCGCTGCGCTTCAAGCATCGCTTCGATCAAAGCAAACTCCTCTTCGTTTTCCTCATAAGCATTGCGATACGCCGGATTTTGCATATTTTCCGCAATTTCAGCATCGATATCGCACTTCACCGGGGCGAACGAATCAGTCAGCAGCGGCGGATTTTCGCCCTGTTTCCGATATTTACGCATTTTTTACCTCCTTCGCCCGTTTACGAACTTCACGGGCAATATGTTCCGGGGTTGTATTGGTCTTTTTTAAAAACGCATACAAAAGCCAAATAACATCACCATCCATTGCAATGTACATGACACGCCCCCAACCGGAACGGGAATTGGCGGTGATTTCCCAGACCTCCCCTTCCCATTGTTTGGTTTTGCCGGGAATCTCCACCGGCCCGAACTTTTCCAACAGCTTTACAATTCGATCCGTCTGCGCCTGCACATCCGGCGGAAACTTCCGAATCTCACGCTGAATCTGCTTGCTGTAGTAACGAATTTCCCATTCCATGCCGCGCCGTATCTCCCGTTTTCAAAATTCAATATAACACATCGGTTATAAAAAGCAACTGAGTCGGATGAATTTCCCTGAAAATAAATTGGACAGGCAACGACACAAAGCGGTGATTCGGACATATCTTATTCCCAAAAAGGAGGCAGGAACATGGCATATTTCGCGGACTATTCCAGAGTAAATTCCGCCGTCAACGGACAGGCGGGGTATGCCGGACGGCTCAGCGGGCTTTCCGGCACGTTCTCCGGCAATATGAACCGGTTGAACGGTATCGCATTCGACAATCTCGAAAAGTACGGCACCGTCAGTGAAAACGATATGGTCGATCAGGCCGTAACCGACACCACCCTTTCGTATCAGAAAGCCTACGATACGAATCTGCGCAATATGGAGCGCATGGGGATCAACCCGAACTCCGGGCGGTTTCAGGGGATGAACCAGCAGTATGACCTTGCCCGCGCCGCCGCCGAAGCCGGAGCGCGCAATCAAGCGCGGCTCAGCGCCCGCGAGCAGAACTACATGCGCGGTTTGCAGATCGGCGGGCTGGGCGCGCAATATGGACAGATGGCGCTCGGCGCCGCTTCCGCCGCCGCAAGCGCGTATGACTCCTATGTCGGAAGCCGGGCTTCGCTGGCGGAAATGATGGAAGCGGGCAACTACATGCGCAATGGCGGCAACGGCGGCGGATATGAATATACCCGGACCGGTACGGACAACAGCGGATACAGCGCCGTCGAAAATCGCAACAGCTTTCTGACGAACAACAGCGGCTGGAAGCCCAGCGGCAGCCAGTGGCAGCAGAACGGCGGAACCGCGAAAGTCTACAGTTCCCCCGGCGGCGGCTACGGGCGCGTCACGCAGCAGATGGGGTACAGGCAGTTGGGATATCAGTTGTAATATCAGGGGAAAGGATTCATCATGGCACGTTTCGGCAATATCCTCGCCAGTCTGGCTATGCATTCGCGCAGCCAACGACAGCAGCAGTATCAATATGAACGCGATATGGAACGGCAGCTTGTGAATGATGCGTACAGGCGCGAACAGGACGCGTATGCCCGGCAGGCGGACGAGGAGCGGTTGAACTATAACCGCATGAATAACGACCGGCAATACCGGTTCAATCGGGATAAATTCAACTGGCAGAAGCAGAACGCCGATTTTCTGAACCGGCGGCTCGAAGAGAACGACAACCGCGCGGCGGCCAAGCGGTGGGCTGACGGTCTGACGCCGCAGGACATGCAGGAGATATTTCGCGGACCGCGTTCCACCCCACAGGAGATTCTTGAGCGATATGACGCCGACAGGCCGGGGTGGCTTCCGGCAGGCCGCACCATGCCTCAATTGCAATACCGTTCCCAAGCGGACGTCGACCAGGAAAACCGGATGCGTTACAGCCGCGATCCGGAGGCGCGCGCCAGGGCCGGGGAGGCGCGGGGATACGGCTTTGAGCGCAATTCTCCATTTGCCGAAACCATACGGCATTATTCCCGCTTCGGCGTAACCTCACCGGAAAGAGCGGAAGCGCTGCGGCTGCGCCGGGCGGCCGATGAACGGGCCGCGCTGAACTATGAGCAGACGAAAACGCAACGTGCCGCAAAACCGGCGGCAGACGCCGTCAAAGCGGAAAACGAAAAGCGGTACAATCAGGCCGCCCTTGAACTCGGTCAATACGAGCTGCCGAAAAATATCAAACCGGAAGCGGCGGCAAAAGCCGTCGCCGATATCGCAAAAGAGAACGGCGTTCCCATGAAAGAAGCGGCGCGGCTGGTTGCCGAACAGTACGGTTGGAACGCAAGCGAAACGGCGGCCGGACAAAATGAAAATGCGGATGCGGACAGACGGGAATTGGCCGGTTTGATGGGAGAATCCATTTGGAATTTGGATTCCGGTAAACTGAGCAACTTGAAAAAAGCCATACAGGAAACCGAAGAGTACGGCAACTTTATTAAAGCTGTTGACGAAAACGGCAACTATTCGACAAGTCCGGAGGTTTTGAAAAAAGCCGAATTGTATTGGAATGACAGAATGGAAAAAGCCGGGCTTGATCCCGACCTTTACCCCAATCCGTATGAGTTGGCACAAAAAAGAATGGAGTTGGAGCAAGTACGTTCACAGCTCAATTCCATAAGAAACAAAGATCCTCAGGGGACATATCTGCGCCATGATCCTGACCGTACCGGCATTGCACGTAATGATAGAGAGGCTGAAGTTATCGCGGAAGCATACCAAAACAAGAAAGGTCCGGCGCTTGGAACCGCTCAAGAGATTTTGTATCAACATCGCAATGCTCCTTTCCTCAGATACAAAGAGCTTCATAAGCGTTATCAGGAACTGTCCGATTACTTAAATAAGAAAAACGGGAAACGGTAACATGGATCTTGATCTGTATGCTCAGCGTGTAGCTTCACGGAAAGTAAATGATTTTGGCTCGCTTTTATCAAATTTGCCGGACAAAGAGAGACAAGAAAAATATGAACTTTTGCAACGTCTGGGCGATATCGCTCCAACCAACGACGGATTCTTCACGGAAATGGGCGAGGGATTCAAGCTCGGACTGCTGCAGGCCGGGCGCGGCATCGGCACCTCCGTCGAAGAACTCGGCGGCTCTTCCGGCATGGCCGACTATTTCAACGACAAGCTGGCGTACAACCGCCATCTGGAACCGGCTTCCGATTACTCCGCATTGAGCCTGAATCCCGGCAACATCGGCCGGACCATCGGCGGAGCGGGAGCTTCCACGCTGACCATCGCCCCCGCCATAGCCGCTGGAACCGCACTGGGCGGGCCGGTCGGCGGTGCGGCTCTCGGCGGAGCTGTCGTATTCGCCCAAAGCTACGGAGATAATATTCAGGAGTACCGCGACAGGCTCGCCCCGATGGGGAAATCGGAAGATGAAATCCGGATGCTTGCCCTCGGACGAACGTTGGTGGACTCCGGTATCGAGGTCGGATTGGGAGCCGTACCTGTAGCCGGGAAAATGCTAAGCGGTTTTATATCCGGTGTCGCTAAAAAAGCGGGCGGTCAGGTGACGAAGGAACTCACGCGCGGCGCGCTGGACGGTCTGGCGGAACGAACCATAAACCACCTCGTACAGAAATACGGTCACGAAACGCTGATCCGGGCTTCCAAAGAACTTCTGGAGGGAACCGGAGGCGAAATGCTCGAGGAGATCGGAAACACCGCCAACGGTTATCTGTGGCGCGCCATCGCCGGAGATACGCAGGACGCACCTGATTTGCATGATTATGCGGAGGCGGCGGCAGGTGGCTTCTGGGGCGGGCTGCCGTTCGGAGGAGCCGCCGCGCTCGGAACCGCCCGGCGGCTCGGACGCGCCAGACGGAATTCTCAGAGCGCCGATGTCGAAGCATCCGCCCGGAATGAGTGGGAGGAAGCGGCAGCTGCGCAGGAGGCGCGCGAAAACGCCGCCGCGCAGGGTTCAGCGGCGTTGCAGGACGTCTCCGCCAGCCGGGAGGCCGGGACGATCATGCCGGAAATGGCGGGTGAACCGGCAATGGATGCGGAGGAGATCGTCGCGCCGGATATGGCCCAGGAGATCGTCTCCCGGCAGGTGATCCACCCGGAAAGCGTCGAAATGCCGGACGGCAGCGTACAAGTCACGTTCCCGGAAGAGGCCGTCGCCCGCGCGGCGGGAGAAGCGGAATACGCAAGCGAGGAGATTGCGCCGACAGGAGAACCCGGACTGCCTGCCGGGGAACACGGACTTTTACGGACGGACACGGAAGGCACGGAAGGACAGTCGGGTAGTGGGGCGGGGCCGGAAGGCCGACTCGCCTCCGTGCCGACCGTGAATGTCCGTGAAACGCCCGTGCAGACCGGGGCGGAAGAACCCGGCCGACCGTTCACCATCGAAGCGATCAATGCCAATCTGCGGTTCCGGCGTGACCGGATCGCGGCCGAACAGCTCGGCGAAACCCTCGGCGGCGTCCGGCTGGAGGTGATCGATCCGCGCAAGAGCGTTTCCGCAGACCCGGCGGAACGTTCCGGCATGGCGCTGCTTCAGCGGCTGGGCCGGGTTTTCAACACCCGGCCCGTACTGGTGCGCGGCGAAGGCGCCACCGGATTCGACGGCAACTACTTCGACGGCCGCCTCTTTCTCGACCTCGATGCCAGACCGCCGCTCGAACAGGCCACTATCACGCTGAACCATGAGATCACCCACCGGCTCGCCGCCGACAATCCGGAGGCGTTCCGGAATTTCGCCGATTCGCTCGAAACGCTGGTCGAAAACCCGGAGCTTTACCGCGACCGGCTCAACCGCTACCGCGACGCCATCGAACAGTACGAAACACAGAATCCCGACGGCAATTACCGGATCGACAAAAGCCCCGCCGCGCTCCGGGAGGAGTTCGTCGCCGACTTCCTCGGCGAAGAGATGGCGAAGCCGACTTTCTGGCGGAAGCTCGCGGAACGCGACCTGACGTTCGCCCGGAAAATCCTCATGCTTCTGGAAGATGTGTACCGGAAGTTCACCGGCAGTTTCAAAGGCGAAAACCGCAGCGAAGCCGACCGGATTTTCGGAAGCAATCTCGAACGGGCCGTCGATATCGCCCGCGAGTATGTGGCTGAATCCCGCGAAGCGGAAACTCCGTTGCGGGACTGGACCGGCGCATTGAAGCACCAGCCGGAAAGTGCCGCAGCGGAAGCCACGCAGAGCTTCGACGATTGGAAAAACGGATTTTTCCGCCGAATCGATGAAACGGCCCACCCGGAAGACCCCACCGTCGCCCGGCTCAAAGCCGAAACCGAGGCCCGGCGCAACTATTGGGACGACCCCGGAAAGCGCGGCAGGCTCGCCGCCCGCGCCGAAGAACTGCTCGAAACCGTACAACGCAACCGCGAGGCGATCGAACGGAAAAAAGCCGCACCGGGCGGCAAGGTGCCGCCGCCGGGTGCGCACGCCAATGCCCCTGCGGGGGGCGTGCGGGGGAAAGAGAGCGAAGCGAAAACTCCCGGTCTTCCCAGGGAAGGCACGGACGGGGCCGACAACATCTATCTGCGGATGCCGCTGGAGCGCGTCAGGAAAGATGCGGCCAACGGCGTGAAACTCGCGCAGGAGGCTTTGAAAGAGCGGGAAACGCAGGAAACTGCTGCATCTGAGAGTGACGGACTCGAAACGCAAAGCGGGGACCGACTGAAAAGCGGAGCTGAGCTTACTCCCGCAGAGCGGGAGCAAGCCCTTCGGGCTTCGCACTCCAAGGTGGGCGCTGCGCCGGACGGAGGTGCTGCGCCGGGAAAAAGTGCGGCGGAAAAAGAGAGCGCCCCGAAAAACCGTTCCGGCGTCATTGAGGACTTCGGCGAAAAAATCGAGGGCGCCCGGAAAGATTACGCTCAGAAACTTTCAGATGCCTCCCGGAATGATCCGGCGGCGGTGCCGCTTTCTCAGGCATTCCCGGAACCGGATTACGACCGGTTGGCCGAAAGCGGGATTCCGGCGCGGGCCGTGGCCGTAATCCATGCCCTGCGCGATTCCATCGGTTCCAAGCCGCGCAACGGCTGGCGGATGGCGCAATATACGAAGCAGTTGCAGACGATCCGCGAAATGGTCCGGCAGATCGTCAACCGGGAACTTGACTCCAAACAGCTCGACAAAGTGCTGGAGAATCCGCTGTTCAACCGGATCAGGGAAAGCGCCGAACTGTACGAGAAACTCGGACACTTGAAGAGCCTGAAGGGCTACCGGCTGAGTCTGGGAAACTACAGCGTTTTCGGCGGCGTGGAGTACAAACCGCCCAAACTGATCTGGACGGTCAGCGATTCCTCCGGCGGACGTTACCGGGATGTCGCATTCGGCGACACCCGCGAAGAAGCGGTGGAGAATTTCAGGAAATATCTCGACCGGGAAACGGGAGAGGATCGCACCAGGATCAAATTCGGCATTTTCCAATACCGTTCCGGCGCCGGAGCCGAAAAGGCCGGAAAGGTTTTCATCGGCAAGAAGGTCGGCTCCAATACCATCGAACTGAAACGCTTCGACACTGCCGCCGAAGCGCGGGAATATCTCGGCAGCCATCAGCAGGAACTGGAAGAGCTGCTGAAGCTCAAACAGTATGTCCCCGCCACCAGAAGCGACGTGAACCGCGGCAGGATCGGGCAGGACTACCGGGGCGGAAAAGACGTCACCCCGGAAATGTTTCAGGAAAAGTTCGGCTTCCGGGGAGTCCAGTTCGGAAACTGGGTCGGAAAGACCGAAGAACGGCAGCAGAACCTGAACGAAGCCTATGACGCATTGCACGACCTTGCCGGGCTGCTCAACGTCTCCACGCAGGCGCTTTCGCTCAACGGGGAACTCGGCCTTGCATTCGGGGCGCGGGGCAAGGGCGGAGTCGATCCTGCTTCCGCCCACTACGAGCCGGATCACGTCGTGATCAACCTGACCAGGCGGAACGGAGCCGGATCGCTCGCCCATGAATGGTTTCACGCGCTGGACAACTACTTCTCCCGGAAAGGAGGCGTTCCAACCGGTTATCTCAGCTCGGGAAAGCGCGGCGATTTCGCCGGAGTCCGCCCGGAGATGGTTCAGGCGTTCCGAAAGGTCATTGCGGAGCTGCACGAAAAAACCGGGATTTTCGACCGGTCGGAACGGCTCGACGAGGTCCGAAGCAAACCGTATTGGAGCACAGATATCGAAGTGGCCGCCCGCGCCTTTGAATCGTATCTGCACGACCGGATCGAAGCCGCAGGCGGAAGCAGCGATTACCTTGTCAATCTCGTTGGAGAATCGGCTTTCACTACGGATATGCTCAAGGCCATCGGCGGCAAGACCGATTTGCAGGATGTGTACCCGTACCCGACGCAGAAGGAGAGCGCCGCCGTCAGGAAGATTTTCGACGAATTCGTCGGCACACTCCGGGAAAAGAGCGAAAACGGACGGGCGGTTCTCTTCTCATTGCCGGAGAAGCTGCTGCCGCCGGGCACGGTCCGCAAGGAGAAGCTGACCAGAGCGGAAGTGGAAAAGCTCGTCGCCGGGAAGAAAAACTATCTCGCGCCGGACGACAAGCCGATCCGGAACGTGACGGTTTCCACGGACCGGCATCTGAAAACCAGCGAGGCGGAAGCAATGCTCAAGCGCATCGCCAGAGATCCGGGATGGCGGATTACCTCCAACATGGATACCGGCATCATCGGCATCATTACTTCGGAAACCGCCCGCAAATCCCGCAGCGGGAAAGCGGTTCAGGCTTCTTCCGTGCCTCCGTATGTCCATGCGGCGGCGATGGCGAATCTGAAAACGCTGTTCCGTAATGCTGCGCTGGGAGTGATACATCAAGGTCAATATGAAAAAGACCGAACTCTAGCAGCCATGTATCGCTTTTATTGCGGAATGTTGTATGAGGGGCAACAATACGGAGTAAAAATTACAGCCAGGGGATATGTTGACGGTAATAACTTTATTTATACTGTCGAAGCGCATGACATTGAGATAATTTCTGAAAATAAAAATCCGAACTCATTTAAGAGTTCGGGGGTGAGCGACGGTATCGTTTCCGATAGCGATGCTCTCACTGAAAAATTTAATGCTTTTTCCGAAAAAATCAAGTCGCAGACAGAAAAAAAGCCTCTCCAGTCACCCGGAGAGGCCCGGATTGCGAACTTTCCGGAAAACTCACAACCCGTTGCTCCTGCCGATATCTCGGAAGGAGGGGGGCGACAGTCTTCTCATGAAGAGAATCTCCCGCCAAACACTCTTCAATTTAGTGCTTTCTTTGAAAAATTCAAGCCGCATGACGAGATTATCGGCGAAAAATACCGGGACAATCCTAAAGCGCAACATGGCGAAATCAAGCTGTCGGTATCGCAGAAGGAGGCTGACGAACCGGGAATGCAGACGGGCACGAAAACCGCGACCGGGCCTTTGACGTTGAAGGAAGGCGAGGCGCTGCACGATCAGGTCAACCCGGTCCGGGAAAAGGGCGAAATCCGCGACCGCCACCAGCGGAAACTCGAAACCGAACCCTACAAAATCAGGAGCAAGGCCGAACTCAACCGGGACGCCGCCCAGCGGATCGCGGACAACGGCGGCATGAAAGGCGTGATCGACCAGATTCTCGCCAAAGACGTCACATTTGAATCGGATGTCGCACACCGGGTCGGGACGCTCGTACTCAACTCCAAAGAGTTCAAACGGCTCGACGCCGGAAGCCAGGCGGCAATCGCCGACGCCTGGATCAAGGCGGGCATGGAGGCCGCGCGCGCCCTCGGCGCCCGGCGGCTCGCCGCCCTGAATCTCGACGATATCGAATCCATTCAGGCGCATGTCAACGCCCTCGTCGCTAAAATCGCCCGGAAGAAACCGCTCGGCGACCTGAAAAAGACCATCAAGGCAAAACTCGGAATCGACCTCTTCGACCTGCCGCCGGAACTGGCGAAAGATCCCCGGAAGCTGGACGGCTTCCTGCGGGAGCTGGTTTCGGAAAACGCTTCGGGATGGGACAAAATGTATGAGTTCTGGATCAACTCCATTCTCTCCGGCATCGGCACGCATACCGCCAACACCATCGGCAACACCGCCAATGCGGTTTACGAACTCGGAATGAAGCGCTTCGCGGAGGCGTCGCTGAACCTCCTGTTCCGGAAAGACGACGCGGCAAGTTTCGGAGAATTTCCGGTGGTCGCCAAGGCGCTTTTCAACTCTGGGGCGCTGGCCGATGCAATCACGCGCGCCAAACTCGCGTGGGATCGGGAAATCCTGACGGCGGACGGCAAGATCGAAGCGTGCCGGGCCGCGATCAGCGGCAGGAAAGGACGGATCATCCGAATTCCGGGGCGGGCGCTGCGATTCGCGGACGAATTTTCCAAAGCGCTGATCGCACCGGCGGAGGCCGCCGCTTTCGCCTACCGCGAAGCCAAAGCGCAAAAACTCAACGAAGCCGAAACCCGGCGGCATATCGGACAGGCGCTCGCCGACCCCGGCAGCGCCGCCCGGCAGTACGGCGAACAGCGGGCGATGGAGCTGACCTTTCAGGAAAACCCCGGCAGGGCCGTCAACGCACTGATCCGGATCAGCGAAGACGGCGGCGTCGCGGGCTGGATTGTCAAGTATGCGCTGCCCTTCAAAAAGACGCCGTACAACATCCTGCGGCAGGGGGTGCGCAAGTCGCCGCTCGGCGCGCTGAATCTGATGTACGAAATCGGGAAAACCGCGCTCGGAAAGCGCAAGATCGATAACGGGTTCATCCAGCACGCCGCCGAGCAGCTGCTCGCATGGGGGGCGTTTCTCTCGCTCTGCGGCATGGCCGATGACGACGACGAGACGCCTTTCCTCACCGGAAGCTCTCCGGATTACGGCAGCGCGGAACAGAAATTCAAAATCGACAAGATCCCGCCGTATTCCATCCGGCTCGGCGGAACCTATTTCAGTTACAAGCGGATCGAGCCGCTGTCCTCCATGCTGGCCGTGATGGCGGACGGCGTACAGGCCCTTCGCGAAGCAAAAAAAAGCGGCGACTGGGACCGGGCATACGACCGGATGCTGCGCTGCGTGAAGCAGGTCGTCTCCGAAAAGACGTTCCTCTCCAGCCTCGGAGAACTCAACAAGCTCATGGAGGAGCCGGAGCGGAATTTCGGCCGGGCCGCTACCAATTTCGCCGCGTCGTGGATGCCGAACATCGTCAGGCAGACCGTCAATTCATTCGACGACACGGTGCGGGATCACAAATCGCGCTCGCGCGGCATGGAGTGGTGGAAGGATCAATTCGACATCACCGTCAGTTCCGCCGGGATCGTCCGCGCCGCGCCGAAAATCGATTACTTCGGGCGGGAGATCACCAAAGAGGAGTTTCTCGGCGCCGCTGCGCTGGACGCGATGTTCCGGCTGGTGCTGCCGGTCAACCCGGTCAATCCGGACAAAAACATGGATGACGCCGAGCGGCTGATCTGGAACTACAACCGCAAAATGCCGGACAAACCGTATTATCCGGACGTGCCGGACTATTACTTCCGCCGGAACGGAAAGACGTTCTATTTCACCGGAGAGGATTATCAGCAGTTCGCGCGGGAGTCGGGACAGATGGCGCACAAGCGGATTCTCGGAGCAATCCGCAGCGGAAGGCTGCGTGTGGAGAATCCGGGAACGCCGGATATCATATTGATCCGGAAATTCTATCAGGACTGCCGCAAGCTGGTCCGCGACCGGATGTACCGGCAGAAACGGTATTCGGAGTAAAAGGAAAAACGCCCCGGTTTAAACCGGGGTTACTTTCTCGGATAAACCTTATGATGCAGATCCAGCCAAACGATATAGAAAACATCATCGATGAAGAAACCTTGCAGACGCCCCTTTGAGGTGGAAATGGAAATCTGGTAACAATTCGTGCAGATTTCCGGATCAATCCAATGGAAGCCGCGCTTGAACGGCGTATTCTCCCAAGATACACGATGGCAACGGAAAGATTTACTCCCATTGGAAATCAAGTCCAAAGCGGTGAAATCAGCGAGATCACGCAGGCGGTCCAGAATATCAATCGCGCGCTGGGCCGTTAACCCGTCAGGTCCATCCAAGGCGAATTCCTTTTCCCGGACATGATCGAAATATTTGAAGGAAAAAGAAACTTTACGAATCTTCGGCGGCGATGCCACAATTCCGGCAGAACCGGAAAGCCCGCTGGGACGAATCTTTTTATCCTTCTTTGCCATTCGTCGCCAGCAGGGAATAGAACGTCCGCATATCTTCGGGAGAAATCACTCGGTCACAAGCCATATCAGGCGGAAGCCCCTTTCTGGCATTTTTCCACGGAGCTTCCTGATGGGTCATCAACTCCAACTGAAAACCGGAATAACCGCCAAATATCTTTAAAATTTCATCCAGGTGCTTTTGCACATCGCCGGGTAAATCGCTTTTTACGCGCGGACATGGCAACGGTTTGTAACCATATTGTTTGTAACAGTCGTAAATCGAACGCACGACCGGCCCGTGCACCCAAGCCTGAATATCCTCATCAAACAGCTTTATACCGAAAAGAACGATAAACCATGCCTGAGCATAGTAAACAAGCTTTTGAAGTTTCAGGTTTGTAATGCAATCCCCGCTGGTTATGGATTTCTCAATCAAATAAGAAGCAATCGTCAGCGGCAATATTTTCCTGCTGTCCATGATACCGACCTTTACGTAAAACAGACCATTTTTTATCAATATACCGCATTGTCAACAAAAAAACAAGAGTAAAACGGGATCGAAGGTAAAGGAAAATGAAGGACGATGAAGAAAAATAGAGAAATCATAGAGAAAGATAGAAGAAAACAGAGAGTAAAAAAAACGCCCCGGCGGAGTGAAGCCGCCGGGGCGAATCGGATCAGGCGAATACGGTTTCGCCTGTACCGATGCCGCCGCCGCGGCCGAAACGGTAGACCGCGTTCAGCGACAGGTTGCACAACCGGTTCGCGCCGGATTCCGCCCGGAGCAGATTCTCCCGGATCAATTCCGCCTGATCGCAGAACCGCCGGGACAGATCGCGCAAGTAGGCGACTTCAACCATCGCCGTTTCCACGTCGTAACCGGCGGCGGAGAGTTTGCGCAGCAGCTTTTCCGCATCCAGTTCCCGCTCCGCCAGTTTGCGGCGGAAATCCGCTCCGGTGATCGTGATTACGCCCCGGCTGCGGGTCAGGCGCGGGATGTCCAGTCCCGGCGGCGGAAGTTCCGCTTTCACCTGCGGCAGCGGTTCGGCGGCGACCGCCGGAGCCGGGGCGGGAAGATCCGGAAACAGATACGTGCGAATTTTCGCCGCTCCCGATTCGGTGAACAGATTCAGCAGGTGCGTCCGCCTGCCGAAGACGTTGCCACAACCGGCGGCGCGAAGCGCATAACCGCCCTTCACTCGGAAGAGTTCGGTGTTTTCGATCAGACCGGCGCGATTGTTGTGCAAGGCGCTGTGAATCTGATTCGGAGTGACTCCCAACTGTTGCGCCAGGTGCGGCAGCGAGATCACCGGAACGCCGCGATAGACGGCCTCCGGAAGGAACTGCGGTGCGGACAGCGGAAGCTCCGGCTGCTCGGAGCACGGACTTTCACGGACGGGCACGGAAGGCACGGAAGGGGCGGCGTAGCTCCCGGTGCGGCGGATCGCGGGGAGTACCTCCTCGAATACCCACCGCTCGAACTTCTGCGCGGCGGGCAGTTTCGAGCCGCAGATCAGGCGCATCACATCCGCTTCGGAAAGAATGCGGACTTCCTGCTTGCCGCCGGCGGTTTCAAGGGGGTAACGTTTTGTTATCCCCTTGCAATGGTCACTCATTGCCTTAGCGGGATTGGTGTATCCGAGTACCTGACAGACATCCTTGCCGACAAACCACTGTTCGCCGTCGATGGTAATAACTCGGATCGGGGTGGACTCTTCAAAGTTGAAGACGGACAATTCTTTTTTGCTCATACGCGAGCCTTTCCGCCGGACAATAAAAGAGGCTTTGCGGTCGGGGCTCTAACCTCCCTTGCCATCTCACCAGCACGTGCCGACGACTTCACGCAAAGCCAAAATCTATCATCCGGACAAAAAACAGTTTTCATTTTACGACGTTCGGAGTGCTAATCCTGAAAACATGTCGGTTGCGGTTAGAGCTGCAACGTTTTTACAATAGCACCGCTTGGAAAAATGTCAAGCGGCAGGCGGAAAAGGCTGAAATTCGGCTCTCTTTGCTTGAAAAAAATGGGCGTCGGCAGTATTTTCAAAGAAAATAATATCGCATAATGTGCGATATGT
>NZ_QEKH01000053.1 GCF_003096415.1 Victivallis vadensis
CAGAGCTACAAGTACGACAAGATCGGCCAGCTGCTTGCGGTCATCGATCCGGCGGGCAAGGAGGTCGAGAAATATGTGTACGATCCGGCGGGCAACATCCTGAGCAAGACCGTCGCGGGCAAAACCACGACCTACACCTACGACAAGGCGAACCAGCTGGTCAGCAGCACCACCGACGGCAACCAAAAAACTAATGGAAACTACATATATACCAGGACCCAATGATTGTTTATCTCTTCTTTATGATTGTCTTGAAGCAGCAGGAGTTCCGCTCGATAATTTAGGGCAATGGCCGGTATGGGCTTTTGAAAGAAATATCGACAAGACTACGGTAATTCTAGAATGAAGCTATACATACGACTCATAATATTTACCTGCAACCTATTGTTCATATGTGGTTGCTGTCCTTTCAATTTTGATCTTCAAAATTTACAAGGCAGTTATGTCACTAAAGATAAGAAAATTATTGTCATTATATATCCGGAGTATATTATTTGGACTTCTTCCGAAGGATACAAGTTATCTAAAAAGTATGAAAATTCACAATATAAGTTCTTAAAAAAGGATTATCATATTTTTAAAGATAATAATCGTATTGTTCTTCAAGAAGGCCCTTGCTGGTCAATAGGGGGAAATAATCTGAGAATGTTAACAAAAAATCGCCTTCGAGCAGGTAACATTATTGATGGAATAGCAACCTTCTATAAAATTCCAGAAACAGAAGCGTGGGATTTACTAAAATCTTGGGGATATGATACGGAAAAAATAAAAAATGCCCCCATTTTTTCCCATTCACATTATCAACATGGCAAAAAAAGTGGGGAATTACTATATGACTCATCCCAAGAACGAACAAAATTAAAGTAATATATGAATAAATTTATTATAATAGATAAGCAGACAAGAAATCTCTGTTCGCCGGATGTTTTCCGGCGAACAGATTTTTCCGGAGTAGGTAGCGGTCTTTTTTGGGAATCACGGCGGGGAATACCAAAGGGGACTACACACGTTCATGCCCGGACGTGCCGGAACCGACACAGGCACCGCTGCGTACTCCTGAAGGTATTCACTGGAGAATCCTCAAAGTATCTTATAAGTTTTAATTTTCTGAAGTATTTGGATTGTAAAATACTGCAAAGGGATTATAATACTTACAAAGGTTCTTGCTAGATTCAGAGATTGGGTGACAATATGTTACAACATTCAATCATCCGTCAAATGGTTTCCCGTCATTCTGCTTGCCCGACAATTGTTGATGAAAGTCAGTACAAATATTTTGTGGTATCTTCTGATTGGATAATCATTGATTGCAGTGCCCCTCCACCCTATCTGGAATATAATAGATGTCCCGGCGATAAGGGAAGCGGCAAACTAATATATTCTGTTACATATTTTTGTGGTGAGACACTTGATAGTCATTCTGGTGTATTGAACTTGCAGGGCGGTATTACAACTTGAGGAGCCGTTATGTATTATGCTGTAAAAAATAATTGGGTATTGGGTATTATAATATGGACTTTGACTACCGGTATGGGGTGGGGTGATGAGTTACAGCAAAGCATTGCTCTTGTGCCCCCTTTAAGAAATATTTCCAAAGAATTAGATGCCTTGAGTTACTCGAAAAGAACTTTTAAATATCAGAAAGCCGCTTCCGTTTCAAGGCAGATGAGGCAGATAGGACAAAAAATAGATAAAGCTATACATCTGTTGCCTAAGCTGGAAGAAACAGTTATAGAACTACTTCAGAATAATGATAATTTGATGGCCGGTAGAAATATCTTCTTGCCAATTTGGGGAGGAATCTATGCTAATTTACCAGAACTGACTGGTAAAAAAGATTCCGCCGTAACAAATTCACCGCAATATGCTTTGGCGTTAATGTTCACTGAAAGATATGAAGAAGCAGAAAAAACGGCGCTCAAGCTGATTGAGAAAAATCCCGGGGACTATGGTGCTGCTGTTGTGTTAGGATTGCTCTCTATTCAGAAGGAAGCCCTTTTCCCATATTTAAAGAAAGCGTTTCAAGCCAATCCTGCCAAAACAATTGCAATTATTGATTGGCATATCGACACATTGGAAATTACAACTTCTAAAGACAGAGAATGGGATTTTATTGGAGCGTATCTTGATCTATTATTAGAAAATAGAAAGATATTTGCAGAAAACACTTCCTTTGAATCCTTTGTTTTGATACGACTTTTAAAAATAATACGCAGTAAATATTACGATATTAATTGTAATTTATTATTGCAAGATGTGGCTAAGAAAAATGAACTGCAGGAATTATTAAAGTTCATAAATTCTGACTTAAGCAAAAAAATAAGAAGATGAGAGTCGAGGCCAGTTACCTTGTGAAACAACTTGTCATTCCCTGTTTGTCAGGAAAGGTTCTTCGGGGAAAAATCCCCGAAAGCATTGATTAAAAAATTTGTCTGTCCGCCGGATTGCACTCCGGCGGACAGATGAAAAATACTGTTATCTTGCCGTTTCGGTGAAAACGTTCCGGCACGCGCCACGCATCGGCGTCCGTGCGGAGCAATCTTTTCTTCATTCCGTATCCCTTTGTTTTCATATTCTTCAACCCCCTTTTCCGGTACTCCCTATAATTTTTATGAAAATCGCATTCCCGCCGAAGCGAAATCCCGGAATTTTGCAACAGTGGCCCGGAGAATCCGTTTCGTGCATAAATATGAATAATTTCAATTTTTATTCATCACCTCTTGTCATTGGAAGAAGTTTATCATATAATATTAATGGATTTCATTCATGAATCACAATCCGCAGAAAGGAGTTTTCATCATGAGAAGAAAGGAACCGGTTACGCTGACCGATGTGGCCGCAGCCGCTTCGGTCTCGCAGTCGACGGTTTCACGGGTGCTGAGCCGATACCCGCGCGTGAACGGCAACACCCGCAAGCGGGTGCTGGACACCATTGCGAAGCTGGGGTACGACACCTCCGCGATCCAGCGCAAGCAGGCGGCCCGCAACAGCAAGGCGACGCTGAACATCGAATTCCTGCTGTGTCCGCGCGCGGAACAAAAGGACATGCTTTCGCTCTCCTACTTCAGCACGGTGTTCGACAGCGCCCGGAACTATTTCGGGCGCACCGACAATGTGAACCTCAACCTCTGCACCTGGGATAAAACCCGTGCCGAACGGCCCTGGGCCCGCCTCGCCGCCGCCGACGGCGCGCTGGTGATCGGCACTCCGGACCGCGACCTGCTGCGCAATCTGGCCGACCATCATATCCGTTGCGTATTGATCGCCTGCGGCAGCGAGGAGTTCCCGCTGGACGTGGTCGGGACCGACAACATCTCCGCCGGAGCTGCGGCGGCTCGTTACCTGCTGGACAACGGCTTTACCCGGATCGGTTTCGTGGATTTCCCCGACAGCGAAGAGTGGCGGCTGCGCAAGCTCGGCGCATTGGCGGAAACCGCTGAACGCTGCGGCGCGGAACATTTCCAGTGCCGTGTTTCGGGCTCCACCGCTCCCGCTCCGCTCGCAGCGACTTTCCGCGAATGGATGGCGGAGGGGAATTTCCCCGAAGCCCTGATCCTGCCGTACTCCAAGGCGATGCTTTCGCTGGAGCTGGTGCTCCATGAAAACGGCCTCTCCTGCCCCGCCGACGTCAGTGTGATTTCATTCGACGACGGCGTCAACGACTCATTCCACACGGAACCGGCCCGTTTCGAGCTTTTCCCGGACCGGATCGGCACCAAGGCCGCCCAGCGGCTGCTGCAGCTGATCCACGGTTCGGATGAAACGCCGCACCGGATCGACGTGCCCTTCGATTTCATCCCCGGCAAATCCGTCCGCACCCGAAAATAAGGAGCCTCCAGATGCGCAAATATTTCACCCTTATTGAGCTGCTCATCGTCATAGCGATCATCGCCATTCTCGCCGCCATGCTGCTGCCCGCATTGAACAAGGCCCGGATGAGCGCCACGCGGGCCGGCTGCCTCAGCAATCTCAAGCAGATCGGTTCCATGCAGCTGATGTACGCCGACAGCTACGACGGCGGCTTCGTGCCCGGTTACTACGACATCGCGCCCGGCTGGGGATACACCCGGATTCTGGAGGCGGCGGGGCTGGCGAAACATGACGACAAGGTCTTCCTCTGCCCGGCGGAAAGTTCCCGGAACTGGGACAACAACCTGCAGACCTACACCGGCCACTACGGCACGAACTTCCACCTTTCCGGCCCGATCAAGAAAAGCTCCGGCGCCGCCTACCGGGACTTCACCAACTACGGCATGATCCAGACGGTCCACAGACTCCGCACTCCCACACAGCTGATCCTGATGAGTGAAGTCACCGGCAACGCGGTCGGCTGGTGGTGGGATGCGAACGGCGCCGCCTTCATCGCCAAGACCACCCCCAACGACCGGCACGACGCCAAAGGGCTGGGCCGGAACTACCTGTTCGCCGACGGTCACGCCGCCTACCACGGCGTCTACCAGCCCTTTATCCTCAACTCGTGGGATCATTTTTATTATCGATAACCGGAGAACATCATGAAATTCTATCCTTATGTTTTCACTCTTTTCCTGCTGGCCGGACTCTATGCCGCCGATCCGCTGCGGATCGACCCGGCCGCCGCACGGCTGGAACAAGCGAACGCCACCGCCTCCGTCGCCGGCGGCGCGCTCACCATCGATTTCACGCCGGAGCTGGAGTGGCCCCACGCCGAATTGCACGGCAAATGGGACCTCTCGCCCTATCGCGAATTGTCGGCGGTGTTCCGGAACAACGGCGACTCCCTGATCCGGCTGGAGTGGCGGATCAGCACACCCGGCGGCAACTGGCAGAAGGACTCCCTGACCGCCCGCATCCCGCTGCTGCCGGGGGAGAAAAAACGCGTTGCCATCCCGCTGCTGCGCAAAGCCTCCGCCCGAGACGCATTCCAGCTGCATGGCATGAAATCGATTCCGGTAGAGATTCCCGCCCAGAGCGGCATCGACGTTTCCAACGTGGTCAAAATGGAGTTCATCCTGCCGCGCGGCAACCGGCCCCGCTCCGTCACGGTCGACAGCCTGACCGTCTCCGGAGAGTTCCGCCCGGTCAACCGCTCGCTGCTGCCGCTGCTCGACCGGTTCGGCCAGTACCGTCATGCCGACTGGCCCGGCAAGACCAAGTCGCTCAATGAGCTTAAAGCGGCGGCGGAAGCGGAAGCGCGGGAGCTTGAAAATAATCCCGCTCCCGCCGAATGGAACCGTTACGGCGGCTGGAAAAACGGCCCGCAGCTGGAGGCGACCGGCGCATTCCGCACGGCGCGCCACGACGGCCGCTGGACGCTGGTCGATCCCGACGGCAGGCTCTTTTTCTCCATCGGCATGAACCACGTCAATATCGGCGGCGTCCACAGCAGCACGCCGCTGCTGCGGCGCAACGGCTGGTTCGAGGAACTGCCCACTCCCAATGAAACCGTCAACTGGCCCTTCTACTTCGTCCGTTACATCTATTCCGGCGACTACTCGGGGAACTACGCACCCGGCTTCAGCTTCGTAATGCACAACCTGCAACTGAAATACGGCAAAGACTGGCTCCGCAAAGCAGGCGAACTCGCCCCGCGCCGCCTGAAAAGCTGGGGCTTCAACACCCTGGCGAACTGGAGCGATCCGCAACTCTGCGCGGCACGGCAGCTGCCCTACACCGTCGGCGTGGCACTGGCCGGAAGCGGCGCCCGCGTGATCGGCGGCGGCGCTTGGAAAGTCGGCAGCGTCTGGGATGTCTACGACCCGAAATTCCCGCAGCACGTCGACAATTGCGTCCGCGGCGCGGGGAAAATCGCCGCTTCCCCGTGGTGCATCGGCCTTTTCGTCGACAACGAACTTCACTGGAGCGCCGACCTGGCCGGGATCGCCTTCGCAAGCGGCCCCGAACAGCCCGCCAAGCAGGCGCTGGTCCGGCTGCTCCGGCAGCGTTACCGGAACGACCTCGCCGCGCTGAACCGGGCGTGGGGCACCTCCTTCACCGGCTGGGAACAGCTCGCCGCCGCCCGGAAGCTGCCCGATCCGGCCCGCGCCGCCGCCGACTTCGACGCGTTCTACACGCAGACCGCCGAAACCTACTTCCGCACGGTCCGGGACTCCATCCGCAAGCAGTGGCCGGGGCGGCTCTACCTCGGCGCGCGGCTGGCGCAGTACACGCCGCTGACCTGGGCCGCCGCCGCCAGATACTGCGACGTGATCTCCCTGAACCACTATTCCGGCAATGTGGACGGAATCGCGGTCGCGGAACAGTTCGACGCGCCGGTGATCGCCACCGAATTCCACTTCGGCGCGACCGACCGCGGCATGTTCGGCGGCGGCGTGGTCGAGGTTGCGAACCAGTCCGAACGCGCCGCCAGTTACCGGAACTATCTGGAATCCGCCCTGAAGCACCCGCGCTTCGTCGGCGCCCACTACTTCCAGTACGTCGACCAGCCGGTGACCGGACGGATCTTCGACGGCGAAAATTACAACATCGGCTTCCTCGACGTGGCCGACCGCCCCTATCCCGAACTGGTGGAGGCGGCGCGCGCCGTGGCCGACAGCATGTACCGGACCCGTTTCGGAGGGGAACCAAAATGAAACCCGTCGCAACCGAAACCATCCTGTTCCGTTCGCCCTCGCCTCAGGACGTCTACTGCTACTCCCCCTCGATCTGCCGCGGGGAGGCGGGCAGGCTGGTCGCCTCCTTCGACCTCGGCGGCGCCGGTGTGGCCGAACTGGAAGGCCCCAAAAGCGACAGCGGCGACTTCGGGCTCGCCAACCAGCTGCGCATCCACGTCTCCGACGATCGCGGCGTCACCTGGCGCGAAACCGCGCAACTGCCGATGATGCACACCCGGCTCTTCCGGGCCGGAGGCCGGCTCTACGCCCTCGGCCAGAGCGGGCGGCTGCTGATTTCGGCCAGTTGCGACAACGGGGAATCCTGGAGCGCGCCCGCCGTGATCGAAGCAGAAGGCAGTTACGAACCGGGAACCTCCATCGATTTCCACAACGGCAGGCTCTATCTGGAAATGGAGCGCAAGCGGGAGTTCGACACCTGGCCGGGGGTCGCGCAGGTGCTGCTTTCCGCCGACGAGAACGCCGACCTGACCCGGCCGGAAAGCTGGACCTTTTCGGAACCCTTTTTCCTGCCGGAGCATATCGCGATGGCCCAGCCTTTCGGGATGCCGCTTTACCCGGAAGGGGAGACCGCTCCGGGGCGGTACAACGGCCGCTGCGGCTGTCTGGAAACCAACGTGCTGCGCATCCGCGACCCGAACCACCTCCTGTACGACCCGGAGGACCGGACGCTGGTTCTGCTCTCCCGGCTCCACGCCGGGGGAATCGCCAACATGGCGGTGATGCTGCGCGGCTTCGAACATCCCGGCGGACGCCTTGAAATCGGCATGTTCTCCACGCCGGGCGGAGCGCCGTACCTCTTCGTGCCGCTCCCCGGCGGGCAGATGAAGTTCCATATCGAATACGACCCGGCCGGCCGCCTGTACTGGATGGCTTCCAGCCAGACCACCGACAGCATGACCCGGCCCGAACTGCTGCCGCCGGAGCGTTACAACCTCCCCGACAACGAACGGCACCGGCTGGTGCTTCACTTCTCGCGCAACCTGGTCGACTGGTGTTTCGCGGGAGTGATCGCCATCGGCAATTCGCCGAAGGAGTCGCGGCACTACGCCGGAATGACCATCGACGGCGACGACCTTCTCGTGCTGAGCCGTTCCGGGGACGCGCAGGCCCGTTCCGCCCACAACGGCAACCTGATCACACTGCACCGGATCAGCGGTTTTCGCGGATTGGCGTACTGAACAGCTATTTTCCAGAACGGTAGGCGGTCGGGGAGACGCCCGTCCGGGCCTTGAAGCAGCCCGAAAAATAGTACTGGTCCGAAAAGCCGAGCGCCGCCGCGATCTCCTTGACCGACTTGCGCGTGTAGGTCAGCAGCCGCTGCGCCGTTTCCACCCGCCGCCGCATCAGATATTCGTAGGGCGGGCAGCCGAACGCCTCGCGGAAATGCCGGATCAGATGCGCCGCCGAATAGCCGCTCCGCCCGGCAAACTCCTCCAGCCGGAAGCCGCCGTCCGTACAGCCGTCCAGTTCCCGCTTCAGCTCGACCACTTCCGGCCGCGCCGGGAGCGTGCGCTCGTACAGCGTTTCGGCGCAGGCTTCGAGCAGCTGGTGGAAGATCGCCGCCGCGCGCATATCGCGCACCGCCCCGTCTCCGCCGAGCGCCGCCAGCGCTTCGAAATGCTGCCGCAGGCGCGGCGCCTCCGCAATCCGGTACACCCCGGCCAGCCGGTAGGAGTCCATCAGCAGGTCAACCAGCTCCCCGTCGACCATGCAGAAGAGCTTGTGCCACAACTCCGCCGGGTCCGTCCAGTACCGGTGATTGCTGTGCCGGTGCAGAAAATAAACGTCGCCGGGGCCGCATTCAAACCGGCGGCCGTCGCTCTCCAGCACGCCCCTCCCCCGCGCTACATATTCGATGGTGCAGTACCCGTAATCGGCGCGTTCAAACAGGCAATCCGGTTTGTGCGCAATCCCCCAGCCGGCGTTCAGCAGCCGGAACGGGAACGGCCTCCCGGTTGCCTGTGTCAAAGACTGAATTTTCAAGATTCCACATCCCTGTTTCATTTGATTCATCAAATTGATGCAAAAAACAACATTCCGGCATTGTTTTCTCTTTTAATTTATCCTATCTTATTGACAGATGCAAATTCAATTCAGAAAGGTTCATCATCATGAAATGCACCAGAATCGGAGTCATCGGAGTCGGCGGCCGCGGCGCCCATGCCGACAACGCCCACCAGCCGGAAAACGGCTGGGAAATCGCCATGGGGGCCGACCCGTCGCCGGAAGCGCGCCGGAAGTTTCAGGAAAAATATCCCGGCGCCGCCGTCACCTCCGACTACCGCGAACTCCTTGCCGATCCCGAAATCAAGGTAGTCTTTGTGATGGCTCCGGATTTCCTGCACGAGGAGATGACCGTCGCCGCGCTGGAGGCGGGCAAGGCCGTCTATCTTGAAAAACCGATGGCGATCACCCTCGAAGGCTGCGACCGGATTCTCGAAACCGCGATGCGGACCGGCTCCAAGCTGTTCGTCGGCCACAATATGCGGTATTTCGCCAGCATCCTGACCATGAAACAGGTGATCGACTCCGGCATGATCGGAGAAATCCAGTGCGGCTGGTGCCGCCACTTCATCAACTACGGCGGCGACGCCTACTTCCGCGACTGGCACTCCGAGCAGAAAAACACCTGCGGACTGCTGCTGCAGAAGGGCGCCCACGACATCGACGTGATGCACTGGCTGATGGGCTCCTACACCCGGCGCGTGGTCGGCATGGGCATGCTCTCGGTCTACAACCGCTGCGGCCGCCGCTCCCCGGACGTGCCGGGCTGCGCCCAATGGTCCGACGCCCACTATCCGCCGCTGGAGCAGACCGGTTTCTCTCCCGTCATCGACGTGGAAGACCACAACATGATCCTGATGCAGCTGGCCAGCGGCGCGCAGGCGACCTACATGCAGTGTCATTACTCCCCTGACGCCGAGCGCAACTACACCTTCATCGGTACCCGGGGCCGGATCGAAAACATCGGCGACTCCGGCAACTGCCAGATCCACGTCTGGAACCGGCGCGGCCCCCGTTCCACCCCCGATCTCGTTTACAACCTGAAACCGGAAGCCGGCACCCACGGCGGTTCGGATCCGAAGATCGTGGACAGTTTTCTCGCCTTCGTCCGCGACGGCGCCCCCACCAACGCCTCCCCGGTCGCCGCCCGCAACGCAGTGGCCGCCGGCGTTCTCGGCCACCGCTCCATGCGTGACGGCAACATGCCTCAGGAGATCCCGCCGCTCGATCCGGCACTGGTCCGCTACTTCGAAAACGGGCAGAAAAAGTAAGAGCTTATTTAGGGATAAGCTCTAAACCTCTGCGCGCTTGCTCCTGCGACGCAAAGTGTCTGCGGCAACCTTGGAACTTCCGTGCCTTCCGTACCAGTCCGTGGGTACAAAGCCCGGAAAGGCCGCGCGGCAACCTTGGAGTGCGGAGATTCATCTCCGCACTCCAAGTCGCGCGTCGGTTTTATATTCGGCTTTGCAGTGCGTTAGAAACAGGCAGAGCAGCCCGGAGGGTAACAACTTTTGACTGCAAGAACAGGCAAGGTGCCCGGAGGGTAGTGAGCACCGCACCTCCGGCCTGCGGATGGCTCCGGGGGACGTCGCGCACGTCCCCCGGACCCCCTCGCCGGTGGCGGGGGCCAGTCTGGTTGCGAAGCACTTCCGCTCGCGGGCGCGGCTTCGCCGCTTACTTGTCCGCCTGCGGCGGCCAACCCCTTCAACGCCCGCGTTGCGGGCTACGCCAGGGGGGGCTTCGCTCACTACGTTCGGCTTCGTCACTACCGTTCCTCGTTACTTGCTGGAAGCAAGTAATCCCCTCACATTCGTTCGCGGCGCTTGCCGCGCTTATTGTGCGCCGCGTAAGTGCCATTGCGACCTTATATTTGTGCGCCGCGTAAGTGCCATTGCGGCCTTATTTATGCGCCGCGCAAGGGTTATGCTGACCGACCGATGCTTTGCCTGTACTGGCTGCACGCACGCCCCCCGGAGGGCATTGGCGGGCGCACTCGGCAGCGGCACCTTGCCGCACGCGCTTATTGTGCGCCACGAAAGTGGTTATGGTGACCGACCTTCGCCTGCATGTGCCAGCCGCCGCGCGACCCCGAAGGGCGTAGAGCGCGCACCCGGCAGCGGCACCTTGCCGCCGCACGCCCCCCCGGAGGGGCATTGGCGGGCGCACTCGGCAGCGGCACCTTGCCGCCGCACGCCTCCTGGAGGGGCATTGGCGGGCGCACTCGGCAGCGGCACCTTGCCGCCGGCAGCGGTACTTTGCCGCCGCACGTATGCTCGAACCTCTGAAATACCTGTTTTTCCTCCAAAAACCAATTGCATTTTACAATCGCCGGTCTACATTAATAATAGCGTTGTCACGGGCCGGAGTCCGGCCAATTCGGTTAACAGAAAGAGCAGCAAGAGCTTATGACCAAGAGAACAATCGGCGGCGCCGTGATCGGTTACGGCGGGATGGGCAACTTCCACTCGGAAAAAATGCAGACAGTCGACGGCATCGAATTGATCGGTGTCTACGACATCGACCCGAAGCAGAATGAGCTTGCGAAGAGCCGCGGCATTCACGCCTACGCCTCCCGCGAGGAGCTGCTGGCGGATCCCCGGATCGACCTCGTCACGGTCGCCACTCCGAACGATGTCCACAAGGAGATCGTGATCGCCGCCCTCGCCGCCGGCAAAAACGTGATCTGCGAAAAGCCGGTCGCCATGAACAGCGCCGAACTTGACGAGATGATCGCCGCCGCGAACAAGTACGGCAAACTCTTCACCGTGCATCAGAACCGCCGCTGGGACGAGGATTATCTGACCGTCAAAAAGATTTTCGACGAAAAGCAGCTCGGCAGCATCTACCGCATCGAATCCCGCGTCCACGGCTCCCGCGGCATCCCCTCCGGCTGGCGTGAGGAAAAGGAACACGGCGGCGGCATGGTGCTCGATTGGGGCGTTCACCTGCTCGACCAGATGCTGACCATGATGGGCGACGCGAAACTGCTCTCCCTCTATGCCACGTTGACCAACATCACCAACGACGAGTGCGACGACGGTTTCACCGTATTGGCGAAATTCGACAACGGCGTCGAATGGATCGCCGAGGTCGGCACCTGCAATTATATCGAAATGCCGCGCTGGTATGCGTTCGGCGACAGCGGTTCAGTGATCATCCGCAACTGGGACTGCGAAGGCGAAATCGCGAAAATCTACAATCGCGGCGAAGACGACGTGCCGCCGATTCAGGCCGGCGCCGGCCTGACCCGCACGATGGCCCCGCGCAATGAAAAAACCGTCGAAAAATTCCCGGTTGAAAAGGTCAAATCCGACTGGGCCGAATACTATAAGAACGTGATCGCCACCCTGCACGGCGAAGCCGAAATCGTGGTGACCCACGACCAGCAGCGGCGGCTGATGAAGCTGCTTGAAGCAGTATTCGAATCCGCCCGGAAAGGCGAAGTGATCCACTTCTGATCCCGGCCCGGCTCCACAGTGCGCGGCGTTTCCCGCCGCGCATTTTTCATGCCCGCGCTTCGAGGAAGCGGACCGCTTCGGGAAGCTGGCGGAAGTCGTAGATGATGTAGTCCGGTTCCGCGCCCGATTTGCGCTGTTCGCCCTGATTGGACTTGAAAAACACCGTTTTGATGCCGAGCCGGTTCGCTCCGAATACATCGCGGTACATGTCGTTACCGATGAAGATCACCTCGGCGGGAGTCAGGTTCATCTCCACCAGCATCGACTCGAACATGCGCACATCCGGCTTGCGGTAGCCGAGGTCGCTCGACACGATCACCGGCTTGAAATAGTCCAGCAGCCCGACCGACTGAAGCTCCGGGACCGCCCAGAGCGCCTGCCCGTCGGAGAGCGCCGCGAGCTGATAGCGGCCGCGCAACCCATCCAGCACCTCCCTCACGCCCGGATAGAGCTGCAGCTTGAAGCGGGAGGCCGCCCGGAACACCTCCGCAAGCATCTCCGGCAACACCTTGCGCCGCGCTTTCGGCAGCGAATGGGTAAACCCGGTCGCGTAAGTTTCGACGATTTCCCGGAAAATTTCCACCACGTCGAACTCCGGGAACTCCTCTTTGCTCTCCCGCCGCTGCCGTTTGTTCAAATCGAAATAGAGCTGCCGCACCGAATCAGGGCTCAGCGAAATCCCCTGGTAATCGAGAAAGTTGCTCAGCACCCGGTAGATTTCCCCGCACCCCTCATCCGTCAGGATATCCGTCACGGTTCCGTTGATGTCGAAAATCAATCCGCGGATCATACCGTCCACCTCCTCAGGCATTGTACGGCCTCATGGACCAGCTTGCGCCGGTGCTCCATGCACAGCCAGTCGTTGCGGGCGATCCGCAGCAGCGTGATCCCCATGTAAAACGGCACCCGGCGCGTGATCGAGTCGAACGCCCGCTTCCGGTCCGGGAAATGGCAGGAATACTCCCACAGGAAATGGCCGATGAACGGCTCCGCCGCGTATTTGTTGCCGGTTTCGAGCAGGAAAAAGTGCATCAGCTCCCCGGCGATGCGCCCGGCGTCGTAGACCCGGTCGGCGCGCCGGACCCGTTCGAGGTCAAAGGAGATCACGCTCAGCCCGTCGCCGAACAGGAAATTTTCCGGCGTCGCGTCGCCGTGCGCGAACACCTGGCAGTCCTCCCACATCTTCGGCTGTTCGCGCCAGCGGTCGCGCAGCCAGTACAATTCACTCATCCGCTCCGGCGTGATCGTGCCGGTGTCGATCAGCCGCCGGATCAGGCTCTCCGTATACGAACAGGTTTCATTGAAATCCACGCGGTATCCGGTCGCGGTGCGGTTGTGGAACGTGACCAGGAAGTACGCCAGCGCGGTCAGTTTCGCGAACAGCAACCCGTCGTCGCGCGTCCCGATCGCCCGCGAAATGATGCTGCTCAGCAGCTCCCCCTCACAGTATTCGACCACCAGCAGTTCGTTCAGCCAGGAGTTCCGCCCCAGCGGACGGGCGATGTAGTGCGGCCAGCCGGTAAAGCCGAAGGAACGCATCATCGCAAGGTTGTCGTATTCGCGCTCCAGCCGCCGTGCGGCGATGCCGCGATCGTGTTCGTGCTCCGACAAAAAGAACTTGCCGATCACTTTGCGATTGTCGTGCCGTTCCTCGTACAGATAGACGGCGTTGGAACCGTTCAGCTGGAACACGCGGTATTCCGGGTGCTCCCGGAAACCGCCCAGCTGCGGCTGGATTTCGTATTTCAGATATTGATAGAGCGGGTCCCGCTCAGGCAGATGGCCCAGATATTTTCTCATGACTCCTCCGGGAGGACAACGGAGACACCGGCACAACCCCTGCGCCGGTCCGTCGCCTTTCACAAATTACTCCTCTTTTAATTTACCCCGGTTCGGAAAAAATACAAACCAGATATTGCCTAGTTCACCAGTGAACGGGCGAGCTTTGCCGCATCCGCCTTCTCCGGCAGACCGGCCAGCAGGATCGAGAACTGGTAGCGGCCCGGCGCGATCCGGTAGGCTTCGCGGGTATCCGGCCCGCAGCTGCCGGTGCCGACGCCGCGCTGCCGCAGGTCGATGTTCAGATAGATCACGCTCTCCGGCGTCAGGTCGCAGGTGTGCTTCGCGCGCCACAGCTGATCGACCGAATAGCGTGACGCCGAGAACTCCATGCCGCCCGGCGCCGTGACCAGCAGCCCCGCCCCCTCGCCGGGACGGAATGCGGCGAACTCCACCCTGGTACGGTTGCCGTTCTCCTGCGGCATGATGTAGGGCACATACATCTCATCCACCGTGGTGCGGAACAATCCCGGCCAGACGGCGGCGTCGCGGTCGATGTAGTTCTCCAGCGGCCCCAACCCGAAATATTCGACGTTCGCGAACTCCGGCGGCAGTTCCAGCGTCAGCCCGAGGCGCGGCAGGTCGTCGAACTCCGGCGGCACCACAAAGGTGCTCAACACTTCGACCGCCCCCGCGGGGAGCGGCCGCAGCAACTGGGTGAACTCCAATTCGATCCCGTCGATGCCGGGGCAGGAGACCATGCTGCGCAGTTCGACCGCGTCGCCGAGTGCGGCGAACTCGTCCGGCACCGCCCGGAAGCGGTCGTACCCCTTCTCCGTCCACACGTGCAGTGCCTTGCGCCATCCGGTGCGGGACTCCTCAAGCTGGAGTTTGATGCCGTCGTTGTCGGTCGCGGCCCGCCACAGATTCAGCCGCGGCCCACGCTTCAGCAGCTCCGCGCCGCCGAAACTCATCGCGGTAATGCCGGAGGCGTTCACCTGCGCCGTCAGCACCCCGGCCAGCAGTTCGGCGCGGTCGGCCAGCTTCTTCACCCCGGTCGGCAGCGGCTCCGCCGGAAGCGGCTTCGCGACCGACAGCGCCGGAAGTTCAAAGGCTCCGAATGCGACTTCATGGCCGGCTTCGGCCCACGCGCAGGCGTTTTTCAGCTTCAACGACACGCGCAGCACCAGCTTCTCGCCGGGCATCGTTTCCGGGCGCTCCACCGGCAGCGTCAGATACGTCCGGCTGCGCGGCGCGGTCGCGGGAACCGGCTCCGTGCCGCCACCGGCCCGGCGGCCGTCCGCCTCCAGCACCCAGTCGAGCGCGAGGTCGTCCAGACCGGTGAACCAGCGGCGGTTGAAAAGTTCGATCCGGCCCGAAGCCGCATCGAGCAGCGTGATCCCGACCGGCTGCGCCAGCGCCTTGAATTCATAAAGTCCGGGATGCGGCGTGCGGTCCGGCCACACGATGCCGTCGGTGCAGAAGTTCGCGTCGTTCGGCGTGTCGCCGAAGTCGCCGCCGTAGGCCCAGTAAGCGCGGCCGTCGGGTGTTTCTTTGCGGATGCCGTGGTCGATCCACTCCCAGATGAAACCGCCCTGCAGGCCGGGATAGCGGTCGAACGCCTCGAAGTAGTCTTTGAGGCTGCCGTTGCTGTTGCCCATCGCGTGATTGAATTCGCACATCACGAGCGGGCGGTCGTCCCGGTTGTTCTCCGACCAACGGACCAGCATCTCGATCGACGGATACATCGGGCAGATGAAATCGGTGACCGCCCGGTTCGGCACGCAGTCCACCCATTGCCCCGATACCGCCCCTTCGTAATGCAACAACCGGCTGTCGTCGCGGAACCGGATGTAGCCGGCCATCGCCGCCTGATTCGCGCCCAGCCCGGATTCATTGCCGAGGCTCCACGCGTAGACGCAGGCGTGGTTCTTGTCGCGCTCGACCAGCCGCGCGGCGCGGTCGGCAAAGGCGGCGGTCCACTGCGGATTGCGGCAGAGGTCGTTATAGAACGCGTGATGTTCGATGTTCGCCTCGTCCACCACATAGAACCCCAGTTCGTCGCAGAGGTCGTAGAATTCCGGTGCATTCGGGTAGTGGCAGGTGCGCACCGCATTCACATTGAACCGCTTCATGGTCACAAGGTCGAGCTTCATCGTCTCATACGGCACCGCTTTGCCGAGCGTGTCGTGGTGGTCGTGGCGGTTCATGCCGCAGATCCGCACCGGCTGCCCGTTGACCAGAAATTCGCGGCGGCGCACCTCGTAGCGCCGGAAACCGATCCGGGTCGAAGTCGCATCAACGCAGCGGCCGGATTCATCGGTGATCGCGACGGCCAGCGTGTAGAGGTTCGGCGCTTCCGCGCTCCACGGCGCGACGTCCGGCAATTCGACCACGCTGCGGCAGGCCAGCCGGGCCGGATCGGAGCCGTTGCCGAACATCCCCTCGACCTTCGCCGAACGGACCAGCCCCTCCCATGCCGCCGAACCGTCGGGAGCGTAGAGTTTCGCCGAAATTTCCAGCGCGTCGGCGGCCTTCAGCTCCGGGACGCCGTAAAAGAGTTCGAGGTCGAGCAGCCCGGTGGTCAGGTCCTCTTTCAGCGTGCTTTTGGCAAACAGATCCGCGATATGGGCCTGCGGCGTGCTGTAGAGGTAAACGCTGCGGGAAAGCCCCGGCAAGTACCAGTGATCCTGATCCTCCAGGAAGGTGCCGTCGGACCACTTGATCACCACCACCGTCAGCTGGTTCTCCCCGGCATGGGCGATGCCCGTCAGGTCGAATTCAGTCGCTCCGCGCGAATCCTTCGAGCCGCCGACCAGTTGCCCGTTCACAAAGGCCAGAAAACAGCTCTCCGCACCGTCGAAATGAAGCACGTTGCGCCGGGCGGCCCACGCCTCCGGCAGCGTGAACGTGCGGCGGTAAACGCCGGTCGGATTCCCGGCGGGGACCTCCGGCGGCATCTCCGCGAACGGCATCTGCACATTGGTGTAGTGGGGATGGTCGTAGCCGTGCATCACCCAGCAGCCCGGAACCTCCGCCCGCTCCCAGCCGGAATCGTCCAGCGCCGGATCGGCGACCGTTTCATCCAGCGCCGCCGGATCGGTCAGGTAGCGGAACGCCCAGCTGCCGTCAAGGTCGAGCACAAACGGCGAACTCTCCTTGCGGACGGCCCGCGCCGCCTCGACGGAGTCGAAAGGATAGAGTGTCGCCCGCACCGGCAGCCGCCGCAATCCGACCGCTTCCGGGCTGGTATAAAACAGTTTCGCGAGGTTCATACAAAAACTCCTTTTGTGTTATGGTCCGCATGCCGGATAATATAGCATGGAAATTCAAAATAACACCCGGAAGTCCGAAGTATTTCCCTCCTCTCATTGACGCTATTCGCTGACGACGGTGTTTCCGGCGGCGACAAGCCCCTTCACCGAATCCGGGTCGGCGTAAACGCCGGGGTTCGGCACGTTCGGCGAAGCGATGTAGCGGTTGTTCACGATCCTGACCCCGTTTGCGTTGGTCACGTAAAACGCGGCGCGGCAGGGCAACGGCTCCCGGCGCGGCGTCGGATTCACAAAGGTGTTGTCGCGGAACGTCACGTTCCCGGCCGAGCTGATGAAGGCGACAAGCCCGTAACTGTCCTTGAACGTGTTGTTTTCAAACAGGATGTTCGACAGGATCGGGTAATCGGTCCGCAGCGTTGACGGATCGGTTTCCATGTAGACGCCCATGTAAATGTCGCGCGCCTTGCCGTCGCTGCCGGCGCCGCGCGGATTCACGCTGTCGAAACGGTTGTTCCGCACGACGATATTGTCCGCGCCGTATCCCTCGCTCCACAGGTTGAAGGTGTAGCCGGTTTCGATCTTGACCGCCCCCATGTCGTTGTGCCGGAAATGGTTGTTTTCGAGCGTGATGTCGCGTCCGAGCAACAGGACTCCGCGCGCGCGGTTGTCGTGGAAGAAACAGTTCCGCACAATGATGTTCCGCGTGTCGTAGGTCCAGTTGAACAGAACAAAACCGCAATCGACCGGCTCCGGAACCGGCTCCTCGAAGGTAATTTCGTACATGCCCTTTTCCTCATCGACGGGACGGATCGACCGGATCGCGGAACGGAACCCGGCCGGGGAATAGTCGCCGTGGCGGAGCTCGACCGGCGCGCCGGGACGGAAAGTGTCGATGGATGTGACGTTTCGCGTCGTAACCGAGTGCGTGCCGGACTTTTCGGCGTAACCGGAGGTATCGTGCGCATTCAGGCAGTCATCCGCGCCGAGGCTGAATTCGCAATCCTCCATCCTGAAGAATCCGCGCGAGCGCCTGATGTGGCAGTGGTCGCCCGCACAGGTGATGAGCCGGCGGGCCATTCCCTCCGGCGCGGCGATATTGACCCGCCGGAACTCCCAGTACTGCTGGACGCCGCTGATCACGAAAGCGCTTCCGGCACAGGAGTAAATATCGATGTCCTCAAGCGTCAGGTGGCGGTTGTCGCTCATCGCGAAGCCATCCATGTTGTAGTAGTAGTGCTGCATGCGGAAAAGCTGTCCCTTGCGGAAAAGCGGCAGGTTTTTACCGTGCATCCGAAGCACATTCCCTGAAAGCCACTCCGTTTCGGCCCCATGCTGTCCCGCAAAACAGTCGAAGCCCCCCTCAATTCCGACCGATTTCGTGGCCGGATCGTAGCTGGAGACGACGATGACCCGCACGTCACGGCGCGGAAACGTCTCATAGTCGTTGAAGCGGAAATCGACGTGGCCGGCGGAAGCGCCGACGACTTCGACCAGACTGGCCAGCGGGTCCTTTTCCCAGTCCCAGTCCATCTTGAAGTTGCGCATCACGATCCGCTCACAGCCGTTGAGCCGGAAATTCGCTTCGCGCTTTTTGTGCCAGACGAACGTCGCGCCGCCGCCGTCAAAGATGAAGTCCCGCATTCTTTCAAGGTTCACCGGCCGGTCGGCGGTCATCCGGTAAGTCCCGGGAGCGACGACCAGCTTTGCCGCTCCGTTTTTCCGGCAGTGCTCAAGGGCGCGGTTCAGCGCATCGACATTGTCGGCCGCATCGGCGGAGACTCCGAAATCAGCCGCCCTGACGACGCTTCCGCCCGGATTCGACGGCTGGTCGATCGAAAACTCCTTTGCGCCGGTCGGCAATGCCCCCCCACGGCCCGGTGTAGGGTGCGGCATTTCGCACGGCTGGGTAGTAACTGTCCTCCCTGCTCTGTTCGACAAGCCGGAAATCGGAGATCTCCCCTTTCAGCTGCCGGTAAGTATGAATCTGAAATGCGTAATCCGCAGCGTTTCCGGTACGGAATTTGATCCTGACCGGCCGGAAGGAGGCGCTGCCGCCGCCTCGCTCGAACATCGTATCAAGCGCGCCGTTTCCGGAAGAGGCGGGCCGGCTGAGGAAACACAGGTATTTCGTATTCATATCAGGGCCGTCGACCCGGCAGCGGAACGTCGCGACGTAAGTGGTGGACGGCTTCAGCATGCCGGGCGCAGTCAGGAAAACCGGGGTCCACTCGTCCCCGCTTGCCGTCGTGTCGATCCTGAGGGTCGCGCCGTCCGGCGACGGGACGGCGAACGGCTTCCGGACCGTATAACGCGCGGAGTCGCTGAAATCCCGCAGGATCACCGGTTCGCCGGCCGCGGCGATCAGCGCGGAACCGGCGGACAGGGCGGTCACGATCCGCCTCAAAGCCGGAGAGAGAAAACACATGGCGGTACTCCTTTCCGAATCAGTACAGATAAAGTTCCTTCGCCACCTTCTGCGGAGTGACGAGTTCGACATGAAGATCGAACATCAGCGCGTTTTTGCCGCCGTGCCGCAGATCGGGCGAAGTGCTGCCGTCAAGGCCGAAATAGTTGTCACGGGTGCGAATCGACGGATGCGTATAGCCGTCGCTCTGGTGGCCCAGTTCGCTGACGAAGATGATTTTGCTGTTTGAAACATGCGAGGTGCGGCTTTCGGGACGCACCATGCAGGTCGGATACCAGTCCGTACTCTGGCACTTCTGAGCCGGCCTGAAATTGTGTTCCTTCACAAGGTCGAAGAAGGTGTTCATCGAGTAGGAGAGCGTGTTGGAAAGTCCATCGCCGCCATAAACCACTTCGGTGGCTTTGCAGAAGAGCGCACCTTCCCGGCCGGTTTCGGTCGCCCGCTTCCAGTCGGTCACCACCTCTTTGCTGCCGAGATAAGGGCGGAGGCGGTGATACCAGCGCTGCAGGTGGTAGTCTTCCATCTTTTCCTGATCGGCGGGAGGAAAATTCTGCTGATCGCCCGCATACATGGCGAGCGCGGTCCCGATCTGCTTGAGATTATTGGTACAGTCGATCTTCATTGCAGAGGCACGCGCCTTGTTCAGCGCCGGCAAGAGCATGCCGGCAAGAATCGCGATGATCGCAATCACAACCAAAAGCTCAATAAGCGTAAAATTTCCCTTTTTCATAATGACCTGTCTCTTCTTATTACTAAAGTTTTCCTGAAACTGGTTCAATGAGAAGTACTATACAACGGAGAAAATGGAAAAGCAAGCAGAAAATCCGTGGGAGCTGAAAGATTTTCT
>NZ_QEKH01000054.1 GCF_003096415.1 Victivallis vadensis
GACAAAAATCAGAACAGAAAACGCCGGAAAATCTGGCAAAAAACAACGTTTGAATCCGCATGAAAAACACATGGACAAAATTTCACGGATTCAGGTTTTTGTTTAGCTTCCTCTTTTGCTTTATCATTCATTCCACCATAATAAAGCACTGATTTATTAGCTCCAAATGAAGTATGAAGTTGCTCCATTACTGCACGATGGTACCCAAAAACAACAAGTTTTTCATCAGAAGATGTTTCAAAGAAATCTTTAAGCCACTCTAAAGTAGGTTGAACTTTCCCTTGACCAATCACCATTCTTGTAGCTTGAAGATTATTAGACGCTTCCAACATGTTTCCTGTAGATTTTCTAAATTTATTTTCAGCTTTCTCATAATCGTTATAGTTAGACAAGTCAACAGGAATAATAATTTTGCTCATCTCTGGAAGTTCTTTGTATACTTCCTTTTCTGACTTTTGAAAAAAATAGTGTCCAATAAGTTGATTTAGTTCTACAATATTTCTTGTTTTACCCGGAACTTCTATCTCAATATTTCTGTTACCTTTGTTTACATTAATTTTTTTAAGCGGGCAAAATTTCCACATAAATGTATTAAACGACCTGAAATTCATAGGATCAATCAAATAGAATTGATGCCAAAGATCAAGTACATTTGATGTAATTGGAGTTCCTGTAAGCAGAACAACATGCTTGCAATTAAGTGCCAAAGCAGCAGCTCCCTTTGATCTTGCAGCTTCTCTGTTCTTCAATTTATGGGATTCATCAAATACAATAAGATCAAAACCTTGATTTTTCAAGTAATCAGCCCAAGAATTTTTCTTATCACGGTTTAAAATATCATAATTGATGATTACAAAATCTTTATCAGCAAGATTAGGATTATCTGGACTACTACCAGTCAATACAATTGCTGAATCTTCTGGAAATATCTTTCCAACTTCTGTTTTCCATTGAAGTTTGATAGAAGATGGACACACAATTAAAACTTTTTTCAGCTTTGGGTATTTCTTTCTAAGAAACAAAGCCACATAAGATTTTCCAGCTCCCGGACACAGAGAAATCAAACAACGCCCACGCTTTCTTGCAATAAAATTAATTGCATCAATCTGATAATTTCTTAAATTTTCCCACTGAACAAGCATTCTATTATAATCTTTTCACTGATAATCATTCATTTGACAACAAGTTAATCATAAATATTCTCTCGTCCATTTATAGAGATAAAACAATAGCATAATTTCCAATGCTTTTCAAGATATCTTATAAATTCAGGACGTTTCCATTTGCATTTTTCCATGACTGGTGTATTATTGTAATATCGGCAATGGCGCCGGTGTAACAACAAACCAGAAAAGGAGTTTTCAAAATGGAAAACAAGAAGGAAATCTTCGCGGACGGCATCGGTCAGATTCACTTTGCGGGCGGCATGGTCCGGTTCGACTTCGTCACCCTGCAGCCCGGCGAAGACGGCGCGGCCCCGACCCCGGTCGTCAACGAGCGCATCATCATGCCGCCCCAGGGCTTCCTCGGCGCGTTCAACTCAATGCAGCAGCTGATCGACAAGCTGGTCGAAGCCGGTGTGCTGACCAAGAACGAAAACGCGAAGTAATCGTTTCCGAGAAAGAAATTCCGAATGACGAACGTCTTCACCATCTGCGTACCCTTGAGCATGGCCGCAATGAAGCTGCCGGAGGTCGATTGCACCTTCTCGGTTTCATCGGGGCGTCGCTGGTATTCGGGCGGTTTCTGTCTGACGTTGCGTCTGAAGAATGATTTCGAACGCTCGGTGCTGGCGGCGAACCTCCGGTCGGACTGGAGCTGTTCGGTGGACGGTGCTGCGGCGTATTCCGCGCGGAAGCCGGAGACGGCAGCCGTCGGAAGTCGGCCGGAAACAGCCGGTCGGCGACAGATGCTGAAGAAAACGGGCGGCCGTTCGGCCTGCTCGAACTATTGCCGGTTCCGGCTATAGTCCGGTATCTGTTTTCAGTTTTTGACTGCGGTAAAGCATTCTTGAGAGGTGAGACGCTTCCAGCCGGATCCGATCGTTTCTCAAGCAGGTTTTACCGCTTTTCTTTTGCCCGGCGGTTGATTATTTCAAAAAAAATAGTATAATATATATGTACTATGACCGGCCCGGTGCTTCCGCGGGGGAAAGCTGCCGGGGAATTGCCGGATTGCGTCGGGAGGCGGGGCGATATATGAAATGGGTTGTGATCATCATTCTGCTGGCGGCCGCCGCTGCCGCGGGATACCGGTACTGGCCGCAGATCTGGACGCCGATGGACGATCCCCCCGCCGTGGAAGCCGCCGGGTCTCCGCAACCTTTGCCTCCGCAGCCCCGGCGCACGGCGGCAGCTCCGGAGCCTCCCCCGGAGCCGCAATACGGTTTTTCCGCTGAATTCGAGGCGATGTCCGGCGAGGGCCAGACGCAGGCGCAGTGGGCGGAAAAACGGGGGCTTTACAACTTTTACCGCCAGTCGCCGAACAACCGCTTTGCCGGCACGGACAGCAAAACGCTGTTCCGGCCGAATGAAAACGACGTGTTTCAGGGAGCCACGCCCGAAACGCTGTTCCGGCCGAATGAAAACGACGTGTTTCAGGGAACCACTCCCGAAACGCTGTTCCGCAAGTCCCGGCGGGGAATCCGGCAGGGACTTCACGCTCCGCGCCCGCGCCGGCTTCCCCCTCCCCCGCCCAAGCAGAAGAAACGCCCGGTCAGCCGCTTCCCGATGCCGCCGCAGCCGGAGGAGGAACAGCAAGAGCTTATCCCTGAATAAAGAATCGGCATGAAGCTGCGGCGGAAGCGTACCATGCCGGTCTTGCCGGGCATAATTTTGTTTTTCTCGTTCCATGAACTTGTATTCGGAAAATTATGGGAATACCTTGTATCCATGCGGATGGGATGTCCGCGGAAATTCAACCACAAACGGGAGGAAAGGACTGCAAGATGAAATGGACGGTGCCTGTTTTCATACTCGCGGTGCTGATGCTGGTGGCCGCACCGGTGTTTTACTGGTACGGCTGCCGGATTGAGCCGGGTAACGGCGAAATCGCGGTGCTGATCCGCAAAACCGGAGAGCGCCTGCCTCCCGGCGAAGTGATCGCCCGGAAGCCGGAGCAGCAGGGTATCCAGCTGGAGGTACTCGGTGAGGGACGCTATTTCCGCAATCCTTATATCTGGGATTGGGAAATTCTGCCGATCACCGATGTTCCCGCCGGAAAATTCGCGGTGCTGGTCCGCAAATTCGGCAATGATCTGGAAGGCGGGCAGATCATTGCTCCCGATGACGCCGGCAAAGGGGTGCTGCGCGAAGTGCTCGGCACCGGCAAGCACCGGATCAACCCCTACGCTTACGAAGTCAAGATTTTCGACGACATCAAAATCATGCCCGGTTTCGTCGGCGTGGTGACCTCGCTGACCGGCGACGACATCTTCTCCGGTAAAGCGAATGATTTGAGCAGGCAGAATGGCTTTCTGGTCGGCCCCGGCCGCAAAGGCGTACAGCCGGAGGTGCTCAAAGAGGGGACCCACCGGGTGAATCCCTTCATCTACAGCGTGGCGCTGGTCAACATTCAGAGCCAGCGGCATGAATTCAGCGGGGACGATGCGATCACTTTCCTGACCCAGGACGGTTTTCAGGTGTCGCTGGAGGGAACGGTCGAATTCAATATCGACGAAACGATGGCGCCGCGCCTCTCCAACGAAGTCGGCAACATGGAAGATATCCTGAAAAAACTGATCCTGCCTTCGGTGCACGGGTTCGCCCGCATCGAGGGGAGCAAGAAAGGTGCGACTGAATTCATCATCGGCGAAAGCCGCCAGCTGTTCCAGTCGCAGTTGGATAAGTTCCTGCGTGAAAACTGCCGTAAATGGGGTGTAGTGATCAACTCCGTCCTGATACGCGACATCATTGTGCCGCAGGAGATCGCCGAAATCATCCGCAACCGCGAACTGGCCCAGCAGGAAGCGCGCAAGTACGCCGAGGAGATCGAGCAGGCCCGTTCCGAAGCCGAGCTTCAGAAACAGAAAATGCTGGCCGAACAGAACAGCCGCAAGGTCGAAGCCGAAACCGCCAAGCTGACCGCCGTCATCGCCGCCCGGCAGAAAAAACTTGAAGCGACCATCGCCGCAGAAACCGAACTTAAAGTGGCCGAAGTCCAGTTCCGGACCGCGCAGGCCGACGCCCAATCCGCGCTGAACGCCGCCGAGGCGGAACGGAGCGTGATCGTCGAGCGCAACCGCAGCGAAGCTGAAGTGCTGGCACGCCAGATCGAAGCGTTCGGCGGCGGCGACGCCTATATCCGGGCGATGCTTTATTCTAAAATAATGCCGGGCGTCCGTTCGATCATCGGCAACAGCGCGGGCAGCGGATATTTCGGCCTGCCGCTGGCTCCGGCCGCCGCCGAAGGAGGTACGAAATGAGCGGGAAAGAGATCATGGAAACCAGGAGCGGAATCTCCCGTCGGGGAATTTACGTGACATTGACGATCGTTGCGGCACTGATCGCCGTATTCGGCTATCTGAGCTTCGAGTGGCTGTTCTGCCGTTTCTACGTTCCGCCCGGCTATATGGCGGTGGTCACCGCCAAATCGGGGCGGGAACCCAGGGCCGGTTCGATTCTGGTCGAAGAGGGCGAAAAGGGGATCCGGCGCGAGGTGCTGGCCGAGGGAAGGCATTTCCTGAATCCGATCCAGTACGACGTGGAAATCGTGCCGGCGGTTTCCATACCGCTGGGCAAGGTCGGCATCGTGACCGCCAAAGTCGGCCGCGAACTGCCTCCGGGCGAGATCATCGCCCCCGACCGCGAAAGCAAGGGCGTATGGCGCGATGTGCTCGGCCCCGGCCTTTACCGGCTGAATCCGGAGGGGTATCAGATCGAAATCGCCGATGCGGTGAATATTCCGGTCGGCTATGTCGGCGTGGTGACTTCGCAGACGGGCAGCGAACCGGCGCCGGGAAACTTCGCCGGTCCGGGTGAAAAGGGAGTGCTCAAGGATATCCTGCAGCCCGGCCTCTACTACCTGAACCGGTACGCCTACCAGGTCAACGTGATCGAAATCGGCATGAATCAGGTCACCATGTCCGCCGGCTCCAACGAGAGTGTGGTGGCGGCCCGCACCCGGCTGAACAGCGCGAACGACGCACTCGGCGCACTGGAAGCCCAGACGCTGAATTTTCAGAATGAGCAGCGGCTGAAAACCCTGAAACGGGCAGTAAAAAAGACTTCCGCCGCCAGCCGGAAACAGGCGGCGGACAACATCACGCAGGAAGCCGAAATCTTCGGCGTCAGCCGCGCAGTGGAATTTCCGTCGCGCGACGGCTTCAAAGTGACCCTCGACATGACTGTCGAGTTCGAACTGATGCCGGGCAACGTCGCGAAAATCTACCTGCTGTACGGCGACCTGCCGCAGGTAGTGGAAAAGATCATCCTGCCGCAGGTGCTGTCGGTGTCGCGGATGAAAGGATCCAGTTACCGGGCCCAGGATTTCATCATGGGCGAGGGACGCGAAACTTTCCAGCACGACCTCCGACAGGAACTGGAAAAGACACTGGCGGGAAAGAACATCATCGTACACAATGCGATCATCCGCAACGTGGAGATTCCGCTCAACATCCTGTCGCCGATCCGGGCCGTCAGCCTGGCAAAAGAGCAGAACCTGACCAACGTTTCCATGCAGGAGACCGCCAAAAAGCTGGCCGAACTCAACATCGAAACCCAACTGATCGACCAGCGCCGCCGCGAGGTGGAGCAGGAGACCAAAAAACTGGTGGCGCAGACCGGTGCCGAACGCGATCAGGCCGTAGCCGAACTCAAGGCGGAAACCGAGCTGGCGGTGGCGGACATCCGGCTGAAGCGTTCCGAGATCATCGCCAGAACCGCCCGCCTCAAGGGAGAAACCGAGGTAAAAACGAAGTTTCTGGTCAAAAATGAAGAAGCACAGGGAGAACTGCTCAAGGCCAAAGCACTCGGCGGCCCCGGAAAACTGGGCGACCTCAAGCTGGTCGAATCCCTGAATCCGAAAGTGGAAACCCGGATCATCTATGCCGGGCCCGGCACGCTGTGGACCGACCTGAAGAACGGCGCATTGCCGCTGCCGGCTTCGCGGCCTGAATAAAAAAACTCCGCGGCAGGGAAGCTTTCACTGCCGCGGAATCCTGTTTCCCGAAGACCGGATTTACCGCATCCCCTCGAACTGCATCACCTCGTTGCGGAGCTTCTGCCGTTCGATCCGGAGCGGATAGGTAGTGCGGGTGCTCAGGTCGTCGACCAGAATCATCCCACCCTGCATCCGGAAGTTATAGTAAAAATCCCAGAGCTTCCGGGTCGGAGTGTCCATATCCAGCTCCAGCTTGCCGCCGTCGCCGACCGAATAGGAACCGGCCCAATCCCAGAACGCGGTCTGGCCCGGCGAGTTTTCCGGGGCGCGCATATGCAGGAAAATCAAATCCTGATAGACGATCGCATAGTCGCCGCGCTCCTCGGCGGGCAGATAACGCCCGTTGGGCAGCCCGACGGAGGCGCAGCCGGCTCCCCCCAGCATCAGCGCCGCGATCGCACCGAAAAGAAACAGACTTTTTTTCACGGAATCCTCCTTTCGTTCCACACCGTCAGATCACGATATTGACCAGCCGTTTCGGCACATAGATCACCTTGCGGACCGGCTTGCCCCCGAGCGCCGCCTGAACCTCCGGCGCGGCGAGCGCGAGCTTCGAAGCGGCCTCCTGGTCGGCATCGACCGGCATCATCAGCCGCGCCTTCGGTTTGCCGAGCACCTGCACCAGGATTTCGACTTCGTTGACCTCAAGCACCTTCTCGTCCCACACCGGCCACGGTTCGTAAGCCAGCGTCTCCGCATGGCCGAGCGTCGACCACAGCTCTTCGCCGATGTGCGGCGCGAAAGGCGACAGCAGCAGCACGAACTTCTCGGCCGCTTCACGCGGCACCCTGTCGCACTTCGAGAACTCGTTCAGGAAGATCATCAACTGGCTGATCGCGGTGTTGAAGTTGAATGTGTCGAGGTCCTGCGAAACCTTCCTGATCGTCGCATGCAACACCCGGAGCTGTTCCGGCGTGCACGGAACATCGACGATTTCGCTCTGCGCAACCAGCCGCCACGCGCGCTTCAGGAAGCGGAACACGCCTTCGACCCCCTTGGTGCTCCACGGCTTGGTCGCCTCCAGCGGCCCCATGAACATCTCGTACATGCGCATCGAATCGGCGCCGTATTCGCGGATCACGTCATCCGGGTTGACCACGTTGCGCAGCGATTTGGACATCTTGGCCGGAAATTCGACCAGCGCCTCGCCGTCGGATTTGCGCACCGGACCGTTCGGCGTGAAATCGACCTGATCGGTCGGCACCAGCGCGCCGCGTTTGTCCTTGTAGCTGACGCCGAGGATCATCCCCTGGTTGACCAGCTTCCGGAACGGCTCCTTCGTCGAAACCAGTCCGAGATCGAACAGCACCTTGTGCCAGAAGCGCGAGTACAGCAAGTGCAGCACCGCATGCTCCGCGCCGCCGACATAGAGGTCGACCGGCATCCAGTATTTCTCCTTGGCGGGATCCCACGCCTGATCGGGATTCTTCGGGTCGATATAACGCAGATAGTACCAGCAGGAACCGGCCCACTGCGGCATGGTGTTGGTTTCGCGGCGCCCCTTGCGGCCGGTCGCGGGATCGGTGTAATTCAGCCAATCCTTCGCCTTGGCCAGCGGCGGCTCGCCGGTGCCGGAGGGCTTGAAATCCTCCATTTCCGGCAGGTTCACCGGTAGTTCGGAGTCGTTGACCAGTTCGATCGAACCATCTTCGTAGTGAATGATCGGGAACGGCTCGCCCCAGTAACGCTGGCGACTGAACAGCCAGTCGCGCAACTTGTACTTGACCGCTTCGCGACCGAGGCCGCGTTCGGCCAGCCAGCGGGTCGCCGCCGGCTTGGATTCCCTGACCGACATCCCGTCGAGCGCCAGCCCGTCGGAATTCGCGGAGTTGATCAGCTTGCCTTCGCCGGTCCAGCACGCCTTGCCCGCCAGCACAGCTGCGACATCCACGCCCTCGGCTTTCGCCGCTTCCGGATCGGGAGCGATGATGCACTTGATCGGCAAATCAAACTTCTGCGCGAACTCAAAGTCGCGCGTATCGTGCGCCGGAACCGCCATGATCGCGCCGGTTCCGTAGCTGATCAGAACATAGTCGGCAATCCAGATCGGAATTTTCACGCCGTTGACCGGGTTGATGGCATAAGCGCCGGTAAATGCGCCGGTCTTTTCCGTGGAGAGTTCGGTACGGGCAAGGTCGGTCTTTTTGGCCGCCTCGGCCTGATACGCCTCAACCGCCGCCCGGCATTCCGGCGCGGTGATCTCCTTTACCAGCGGGTGTTCCGGCGACAGCACCATATAGGTCGCACCGAACAGCGTATCCGGGCGGGTGGTGTAGACCGTCACCGACGGCCCGGCGGAGGTTTTGAAAATCACCTCCGCGCCGACCGATTTTCCGATCCAGTTGCGCTGCATCTCCTTGACCCCCTCCGGCCAGTCCAGTTCATCGAGGTCCTGCAGCAGCCGCTCGGCGTACTCGGTGATCCTGAGCATCCACTGCTTCATCGGACGGCGCTCGACCGGATGGTTGCCGCGTTCGCTGCGGCCGTCGATCACCTCCTCGTTCGCCAGCACCGTGCCGAGCGCGGGGCACCAGTTCACCGCGACTTCATCGAGGTAGGCAAGGCCCTTCTTGTGAAGCTGCATGAAAATCCACTGCGTCCACTTGAAGTATCCCGGATCGGTCGTATTGATCTCCCGGTCCCAGTCGTAGCTGAACCCCAGCGATTTGATCTGGCGGCGGAAGTTGTCCACATTCTTCTGCGTGGTGACCTCCGGATGGGTTCCGGTTTCGACCGCGTACTGTTCGGCAGGCAGCCCGAATGCGTCCCACCCCATCGGATGCAGCACGTTGTCGCCCTTCATACGGCGGTAACGGCAGATGATATCCGTGGCGGTGTACCCTTCCGGATGGCCGACATGAAGCCCCGCCCCCGACGGATACGGAAACATATCCAGCACATAATATTTCGGCTTATCGGCGAAATCCACCGCTTTGAACGTCTTGTTTTCTTCCCAGAAGCGTTGCCACTTCTTTTCGATCGAAGCGAAATCGTATTCCCGCGCCATGACCGGCTCCTTGCTGTTTGAAAGGTTGCAACTACATAATTTCTATATAACATACATGTAAAAACAGCGCATTGCAACCGCCGCCGACACCAAATTCACGCCGCATGCAAGTTTCTTGAACCGGGATTTCGCCTTTGGCGACCAAGGCGCTTCGCCCTTGGAACCCGACCGGCAAGGTGCCGGCGCCGAATACTTGAGAGCCGGGAAAGGCGTTTCGCCTTTCCCTCCGGGGGGGGAGGCTCTACTGTGGACAGGCAGGCGGGTACCTGAGCGGCACACCGCTCCGGTCGGCGACCGCGTCGGCTTTTTTGCCGACGCCGGGCACTCCCTGCGCCTGCTGCCGCCGGAGGTCACGCGCGGAACGGCTATATGCTGACCAGGTAATAGACAGATACCCTCATGGAGGCTGAACTCTGCCTATCCTCATAATACAGGCAAGGTTCAGTAAGGCTCGTATTCCAAGATGCTTGCCTGTGGGGTGGCAACTGCATTGTTGCCTGATCTCGCCTTGCCTATCCCATAATACAGGCAAGGTTCAGTCAGGCTCGTATTCCAAGATGCTTGCCTATGGGGTGGCAACTGCATTGTTGCTTGACCTCGCTTTGCGTATATCGGCAGATAAATTCTTATCAGCCTCCATCAGGGTATCTGTCTATTACCCGGTCAGCATCTGGCCGTTCCGCGCGTGACCTCCGGCGGCAGCAGGCGCAGGGAGTGCCTAAAGCCTGCAAAAAAGCAGGCTTTGCGCCGACCGGAGCGGTGTGCCGCTCAGGTACTCGCCTGCCTGTCCACAGTAGAGCCTCCCCCCCCGGAGGGAAAGGCGAAACGCCTTTCCCGGATCTCAAGTATTCGGCACCGGCACCTTGCCGGTCGGGGTGCAGGGGCGAAGCGCCCTGCTCGCTCCAGAGGAGCGAAATCCCGGTGGGGGATTACGGAAGGTTATTTGACCGGATCGGTGTTTTTCGGAGCGTCCTTTTTCTCTTCCGGGGCTTTCAGGAACATATCGGCCAATCCTTTGATTGCGTTGACCGTCTCTTCCTTCTTTTTCTTCTTGTCGGTCTTTTCACCCTCTTTGACCGGAGCCGGCTGTGCTTGCCCGTTTTTGTTTTCCTCAGCTTTTTCCGCCTCTTTCAGGAACAGGTCGCCGAGCTGGTTGATCACTTCACCCGCCGGTTTGGCGCCTTTTCCAGCGGAATCCAGCAAGGTGTCGCTGACGCCCTTGAAGGTCTTGCCGAGATCGCTGAGACCGTCGGTGGCGACGCCCGCGCCCTGCAGGATCACCAGCAGCACCTGATCGTAGAGCGCATAGACGGTATCGCCCAGCGAGGAACCGCCGCCGATTTCGGTCAGTTCGACCGGAGGAAGCACCAGATTGACGTTGGATTTCAATAGTTGCGAAGAGAGCGAGAAGGAGCTGTCCGAAACCTTCACCAGATGGATCACCACCTCTTTTTTGGGAGCTTTTTCCCGCTCCTTGCCGGCAGAGGACTCTTCCGGTTTCTCCTCTTTGTCGTCCCTGTCTTTTTTCTTCCTGGACTTCTTGTTGTACTTGTCGATATTTTTTTCAATATCCGACAGGTTGCTGGAGCCGTCGAGACGCATCTCGTAATTCGTCTTCAGCCCTTTGATGATGATTTCATCGACTTCGATCCGGTTGCTGAACAACGTCCCGGGGTTCACCTTCACATAGATGCTCTCCAGCACCAGCGCATTCGGCTGCTGGTAGCCGGGCGGGTTCCCCACCTGCAGCCCCTCCAGCCTGACCTTGCCGTCGAAGGAGCTGGAAAATGAAGCCAGTTTCACCGGCGTGCCGGTCACCAGCTCCCCGATTTTCGGAACCAGCCCCATCACGATATAGTCCCGGAACACCAGCCCCAGCAGAATCACCGCCAGCAGCACGATTCCGGTCCATTTCAGCACCGTCAGCCAGTTTTTTTTCTTCTTCGGGGCCTCTTTCGCCGCAACCGGGGCATCCTCTGCCGCCGCTGCGGCCTCCGTCTTCTTCATGTCCTCTTCACTCATGATCATTTCACTCCATATTTACCCGCCATCTTAATCAGCGCCGCCTGCTGCCTCTCGCTGAGGATCTTCCCGGAGGCGTGCTGTTTGGCCAACGATTCGTAGAACACCTTATCATCGTAGGTAAAGCGTCCTTTTTTGACCGGTTCGGCCCACTCGGTCACCTTGCCCAGCTCTTCCAACAGCCGGGTCACTTCGGGATTCGGCGCGGCCGGAGCCGCCGGAGCGGCCGTTTCTCCCCCTTCTCCGGCAGGAGCGGCCTGCACTTCCAGAATCCGGTCGACCAGCGCCGCATCAGTCAGCTCGCCGTGATACTTCATCGCCATCCGGCGGAGCGCGGCGGTCTGTTTTTCCGACAGCGCCTTGCCGGAGAGCGCCTGCTTTTTCAACGACGTGAAGAACTTCTTGTCGTCGTAGGTGAACCGCCCTTTTTTGGTCGGCGGCTCGAAGGTCACCTTGTCGAACGCCGCGAAAAGCCCGGCATAGTCCACCGCTGCGCAGACCGCTTCGGAGCGTTCGCGCTTTTCCTTGCGCTCGGCGTGATCGGCGACTGCGGTACTGATCGCCTCCCGCAGCTCGGCGGAAAGCCCGGCCACCGCTTCCGGCGGAATCTGGCTGTAATACTTCGCGGTCATGATCAGCAGCGCCTGAAACTGCTTGGCGGTGATCTTCGCATCTTCGTCAAATTTCTCCTTCAGCGAACGGAAGAACTTGCCGTCGTCATAGGTGCGCCGCCCGACTTTGCCGGGAGCTTCAAACGTCACGTTTTCCAGCAGTTTCAGCAGCGCCTCCGCATCGGCGGCGGGCGGGGCGTCGCTGTTTTTCGCGTCCTCGACCCACGGCGCGAATTTGGAGTAGAAATCCTCCATCATCTGCGTCCAGCCGACTTTGCCTTCTTCGATCTCGTCGAGCTCCTTTTCCATCTGCGCGGTAAAGCCGATGTCGAACAGCGCGGGCAGCCGCTCCACCAGAAAATCGTTGACCGAAAAGCCCAGCTCGCTCGGAATCAGCTTGCCCTGTTCGCGGTTCACGTAGTTCCGGTCCTGAATGGTGCGCAAAATCGTCGCATAGGTGGAGGGGCGGCCGATGCCGTTCTCCTCAAGCTCCTTGATCAGCGAAGCTTCCGTATAGCGCGGCGGCGGCTCGGTGAACTTCTGCTCTTTGTCGAACTTGCGCAGCTCCAGGGGATCGCGCTCCCTGAGCGAACCGAGCACGGCGGCCTCCTGCGTTTCGTCCTTGCGTTTCGCGACATCCTCGTACACCTTGGAATGGCCGGGAAAAACCGGCACGGTCGCGGTGGTGCGGAAGGTGTAGCCGTTGCCGTCCGAACCGTCCACGCCGACATCCACCGTGGTCAGGTTCACCACCGCCGGAGTCATCTGGCTGGCGACGAACCGCCGCCAGATCAGCGTGTAAAGCTTGAGCTGCTGCGGGTCGAGGTAGGCGGCCATCTGCTCCGGGGTGCGGCGCACGTCGGTCGGACGGATCGCCTCGTGCGCCTCCTGCGCGGCCGCTTTATTCTTATAGTAGTTGAATTTCGCGGGCACGTAGGCGTCCCCGTAGGTCCGGCGGATGAATTCCGCCGCCGCCTGCTGCGCTTCTCGCGCAATGGTCACCGAGTCGGTACGCATGTAGGTGATCAGACCGACCGCGCCGCCTTCGCCGATGTCCATGCCTTCATAGAGCTGCTGCGCATAACGCATGGTGTTGGTCGCGGAATAATGCAGACTCACGTTGGCCGCCTGCTGCAGCGTACTGGTGGTGAAAGGGGCCTGCGCATAGCGTTTGCGCTCGGCGGTGGTCACCGAGGCGACCGCCGGGGCCGAACCGCCCTGAATCGCGCGGATCAGCTGCTCAGCGGCCTCCGCATTCGGGACCTTGAAGTCCTTGCCGTTGATTTTGAACAGGCGGCTGGTGAACTCCTCGCCGGATTCGGTGCGAAAGACCACCGAAAACACCCAGTATTCTTCCGGCACGAAAGCGTTGATCGCCCGTTCGCGCTCCACCACCAGCCGCAGCGCCGCGGACTGCACGCGCCCGGCGCTGCTGCCCTTTTCGATCCGCGACCACAGCAGCGGGCTGACCTGGTAGCCGACGATCCGGTCCAGCACCCGGCGCGCCTGCTGGGCGTCGACCAGATTCAGATTGATCTCGCCCTTCTCCTGCATCGCGCGCTCGATCGCGCTGCGGGTGATTTCGTGAAACGTGACGCGGTAGAACGGAGCCTTGGTGCTTTTATTCAGCACCTCGGCCAGATGCCACGCGATCGCTTCCCCTTCGCGGTCGGGGTCGGGGGCGAGATAGATTTCGTCGGCTTTCTTCGCGGCCGATTTCAGCTCCTTGACCACCGACTTGCTGCGGGCGGTATCGACGTACTGCGGGGCGAAGTGATTCGCGATATCGACGCCGAGATCGCGTTCGGGCAGGTCGCGGATATGCCCCATCGATGCGAAAATATCGTAATCCTTGCCGAGCATCTTCCCGATGGTGCGGGCTTTGGTCGGCGACTCAACAATCAAAAGTTTGGACATGAAACAGAACTCCTCTATTTGGTGCGCTCCGGAAAATTGCAAGCTATGCGCGCGCGTATGCGTATATATCATACATTATCCCCTCATTACCGGAAAAGTCAAGTTTGAGCGGAAAAAATTGACAATTATCGATAGCCGGATTACATTATCCATGCTATATTATCTGCAGAGGAGAAAAACAACGTGAAGGGAGAATCAGTCATGGAAAATCAAGCAGTCATCGGCGTCGTCGGCCTCGCGGTCATGGGGGAAAACCTGGCCCTGAACCTGGCGAACCATAACTTCCGCACCGCCGTCTACAACCGCACCGTCTCCAAAGTGGACGATTTCATCTCCGGCCGCGGCGCCGGCAAGCCGGTGACCGGTTGCCGCACCATCGAAGAATTCACCGCCGCGCTGGAAACCCCGCGCAAGATTCTGCTGATGGTCAAGGCGGGCGCTCCGGTGGACGCCTGCATCGCCGAACTTCTGCCCCACCTGCAGCCGGGGGATATCATCATGGACGGCGGCAACAGCTTCTATCTCGACACGGTCCGCCGGGAGCGCGAACTCAAAAAGCAGGGCATCCTGTACCTCGGCGTCGGCATCTCCGGCGGCGAAGAGGGCGCGTTGAACGGCCCTTCGCTGATGCCCGGCGGCAACCGCGACGGCTGGCCGGCGGTGGAGCCGATCCTGAAAACGATTGCCGCGCAGGTGGACGGCGTTCCCTGCTGCGAATGGGTCGGCCCAGAAGGCGCGGGGCACTTCGTGAAGATGGTGCACAACGGCATCGAATACGCCGACATGCAGCTGATCGCCGAAGCCTACGGCTATATGCGCGACGCGCTCAAATTCAACAATGAAAAGATCCATCGCATTTTCTCCAACTGGAGCCGGGGCGAGCTGGCCGGCTACCTGCTGGACATCACCAGCGATATCTTCACTTTCAAAGACCCGGAATCCGGCGCGCTGCTGCTGGATAAGATCCTCGACGCTCCCGGCCAGAAGGGAACCGGGCGCTGGACCAGTGTGGCCGCGCTGGAGACCAATACGCCGGTGCCGACCCTGACCCAGGCGGTATTCCAGCGCAACCTCGATGCGGACAAGGAGCTGCGGATCAGGGGGGCGCAACTGCTGCCCGGCGCCGCGCCGGACGAGAACGACCCGATGACCGCCGATGAAATCGCCGAGGAGATCAGCGCGCTGGAGTCGGCGCTCTACTGCTCGAAGCTCTGCGCCTACGCGCAGGGCTTCGCGCTGCTGAAGGCGGCGGAGCGCGAATACGGCTGGCCGCTCAACTACGGCGAACTGGCACTGCTGTGGCGCGGCGGGTGCATCATCCGCGCCCGTTTCCTGAACGATATCAAGGCCGCCTACGACCGGGAACCCGGCCTGGAAAACCTGATGTTCGACGAATTCTTCCGCGATGCGGTGAAGCGGCGGCAGGACGGCTGGCGCTACGCGGTGGCGGCAAGCGCGCTGTTCGGCGCGGCGATGCCCGCGACGGCAAGCGCCCTCGGCTACTACGACAGCATCCGGCGGGCGGATTCCCCGAGCAACCTGATTCAGGCGCAGCGCGACTATTTCGGAGCCCACACCTTCGAACGCAAGGACCGTCTGCGCGGTGAATTTTTCCATAACAACTGGACCCATTAAACCATACGGAACCACACATCATGAAAAAACTCCTCGGCCCCGCCTGTTTCGCCGCGCTGCTGGCCCTGTTCGCCGCCGGCTGCGCAACCACCGAAGTGGAGGAACCCATCCCCGTCGACATCACGCTGGAAGAGCTCCAGTCGAAGATGACCAGGGCGATGGATCCGACCGGCCGCTACGCGAAAGCGAAAACCTACACGATGCAGCAGACCACTTCCACGGAGCGTTTCCTCGACGACCCGGAAGTGCAGCGGGTCGAGGTCAAATTCGCCCGGCCGGACTCCTTCAGCCTGACCACCTATGAGGACAACGAGCCGCTCTCCGGCATGATCGTCAACGGTAAAAACGGCTGGGTCGCCGACTACAGGCGCCGCAAGGTCGTGCAGCTGGACGGCAAGCAGCTCGAACAGCTCAAGATGCTCTCCTCCATCGCCAGCCCGGACAGCACCTACCGGAAGATTTTCGCTTCGGCCGAGCTTTCCGGCTGCCGGATCGACGGCAAGGACTACTACAAGATCACCTGTCTCCACCGTGAACCGGATCAGGGGCCGACCGAAATCTATGTCGACCGTGAAGAGTTCCTGCCCCGGTGCTGGAAAACCTCGTTCAAGGCGGGCAACAACCGGGTCGATTACGATTCCAGAATCGACAAATATTCGCTCCGCGACGGAGTGATGATTCCGGACGAGACCACCACCGTCCAGAACGGGCATAAACAGACCACCACCGTCACTTATTACCGGTTGAACACCGCGATTTCACCGCGCACGTTCCGTCCTCCGCTCTTCTGACAGTTGCAATCTTCTTCCGGCGCGGACAGTGGAACAAACTCTCCGCGCCGTTTTTTTCCGCGGCCGCGGCAGATTGCCGGATTCGCTCTTGCATAAGAATGCAATCGGTGGTATTTTATGGAAATGAGCGGCAAACACCGATTCGGAAGGGACATGATTCATGGCGGTAACCATTCACGATCTGGCGAAGATCGCAGGCTTGAACGCTTCGACGATTTCGCGCGCCCTCCGCGGCGATGAACGGGTCAAGCCCGCCACCCGCAGGAGGATTCAGGAGCTGGCCCGGCAGCACGGTTACTCCCCGAACCTGCCCGCGCGCCAGCTGGCGCGCGGCAAAACCGGCAATCTCTGGTTCTGTTTCGGCTCGGCGGATTCCGATATCGAGCGCCAGACCGCGGTGAGGCTCAACGAGCTTTTTCACAGGCAGGGCTTCGACCTGCTGCTGGTGCTGCACAACAATTCGCCGGAGCGGTTCCGGCAGCAGCTCAAAAAACTCTACCAGCAGGCCGCCGACGCCGCCATCCTGATTCCACCCAACGACACCAACAGTTGCGAATCCCTGACCGAATTGGTCAACAGCCTGCCGGTTCCGCATCTGTTCCTCGACCGGTACTGGGAAGGCGTGGAGTGTCCGGTGGTCACCACCGACAACGCGGCGGCGGCGCGCCATCTGGTCGACCGGTGCGTCGAGTGGGGAGCCGGACAGTTCTGGCTGGATTTCCGCTCCGACAATCCCGTGGTGCGGACCCGCGCCCGCGCCGCCGAAAAACGGCTCGCGGAACTGGGGCTGCCGTGGGCCCCCTTTGAAGAGCGGCGGCAGCTTCCGGCCTCCGCCGGACCGCCGGCGGTGGTCGGCAATGCGGCGCGTCAGGAGTTCACGGAGTTTCCCGAAGGGCCTCTCTTCGGCGCGTTTTTCGACTTCTGGGAAAACCGCACGCCCGGCCTCTACCGCAAGGTGATCATCTGCCGCCAGAATTTCGCCCGGATTTCGGAAATTTCCGCCGACATGCTCCGCCGCCTGATCGCGGGGGAAACTCCCGCCCCCGCCTTCATCGAAATCCCCCCAGAAAACTACCTTGAGTTCTGATCGGTCCCGGTTTGAAAAAAACTGCCGGGATCTGCGTCTCCGGCACCCGGAATGTCCGGCAGATTACCGCGACGGCGCGAGCAGCTCCGGGAAGTGCCGTTCGACCAGCTCCCGGTATCTAGGATTGGTCGGGAAAAGCTCATACATGCGCTTCAGGCTCTTCCGGGCCGCCTCCCGGTCGCCGCGCGCATACTCGATCTCGAAGAGCCGCCGGTAGATCGCCGGACGGCATTCGGAGCGCTTCAACGCTTCCCGGTAGCAGTGCTCGGCGGCGGGAACGTCGCCGAACCGCAAATAGTAATCCCCCGCCGCCTCCCACGGGAAAGGCGAATAAGGCTTGGCCGCGTCGTTTTCACGCAGCAGCCGGGCGACCGCCGCGAAATGCGGGGGCCGCTTCTGATCCTCCGCCGACATCGGGCGGGCGTAGGAGAGCAGCCGGTCGAATTTGAGCTCGGCATCGATCCAGCGGAAATTGAGCCACAGCGCCGCCAACGCCGCCAGCACCGGAAGCGCCGCGCCGCCGAGCCGCACCGCCGGAACCGGGGAGGTTTCGGGCCGCTCTTCCGTGATCAACGCCGAAACCAGTCCGGCTCCCGCGACCGCCATCGTCGCCGGAATCTGCAGGTTGATCTCCATCATCGCATGTAAAAAGAACGCGACTTCGCCCCAGAACAGCGCGAAAAGCGGCCACTCGCCCTCCTCCGGTTTGCGCCCCAGCACCCGGCGGCCGATCAGGAACATCGGGTAGAGGATCGCCGCCAGCACCACGGCCGGCCCGGCGACTCCGGTCTGCGCGGCGAAGGAAGCGACGAGGTTGTGCGGGTCGTGCGCGGATTCGTCCGAATCAGTGGTTTTGAGCTGCATGTGGCGGTAGAAAAAGCCGCCCCAGCCGTAACCGGCCAGTGGTTTTTCCGCCAGCATCCGGGCGGAAGTGTTCAAATAGCTGACCCGCTCCTCCATCGACGCGAAGCCGCGCCCGGCCGCTTTGATGTAGACCGCCCCGCCCGCCACGATCAGCACGGCCAGCAGGATCAGGATCATCCGGTAAAGCCGGCGCATCGGCAGCGCCAGCACCAGAAGAGCCGCCGCCATCACCAGCGCCAGATAGGAGCCGCGGCTCCGCGCCAGCAGGAAGGTCCCGGACACCATCGCGCCGGAAATCCCGCAAAATATGATCCGCGAGGGTTTCACCGGCTCGAACCGGTGCGCCCAGCGGTCCGCCATCACCACCGTCAGCGGCATCAGGATCAGCAGGTATCCGGCCAATGCGTTGCAGGAGACGAAAGTCGCGAACACCCGGGTGTCGCTGGCGATCTTCAACTGCATGTGGGCGGAAACCGCCGCGCCGGACTCCATCTGGTATTCCAGAAATTCCCGCGTCTCCCGGAAGCCCCAGAAATACTGGTACAGCCCGGAAGCCGCCAGACAGAGCATCCCCCCCGCCAGCACTCCCCAGTAGACGGCGCGCCACTCCGGGCGGCGCGCCAGCATCAAATAGACCGCCAGGACATACGCGCCGATTCCGGCCAGATGCGCGGTCTCCCCGAGCGCGTAGTCGAAGGTGGCCGCGTTGATCCAGCCGATCAGCGAAACGGCGGGAAGCCCGACGCCCCACAGCAGCGCGGTCCGGCCGGCGGGCGTGGAGAACAGCTCCCGCCCGCACCGGAACGCCGCCGGCGCCAGCAGCAACAGCAGCCCGCCGGAGAACAGTCCGAAGCTGTGGGCGGGCCAGCTGATGATCGCCCAGGAAAAGAGGTCGCCGGGGTAGAGGCCGGTCGCCTCCGGCATCACCGCGAGCGTCCCGAACTTCAGCGGCATCAGGAAGGTCAGCGCCAGCAGCAGGCCGCCGGCCAGCTTCTCCATGATTCCGGGTTGTTCCGCCGTTTTCTTCATCGGTTGAAGACGATCGTGCGGCAGCCGCAGGTGATGACCCGGTGTTCGAGATGGGCGCGGACGGCGCGGGTCAGCACCCGGCGCTCGATGTCCTTGCCGATCTGCTTGAGCTCCTCCGGGTCGTTCTCATGGGAGATGCGCTCGACATCCTGCTCGATGATCGGCCCCTCGTCGAGCTCGGCGGTCGCGTAGTGGGCGGTCGCGCCGATCATCTTCACGCCGCGCGCCCATGCGCGTTCATACGGATTGCCGCCCTGAAAGGCAGGCAGGAAAGCGTGGTGGATATTGATGATCCGCTGCGGAAAGCGTTCACAGAAATCGTCTGACAGAATCTGCATGTAGCGGGCCATCACCACCAGGTCGATGTGGTGGCGCTCCAAGAGATCGAGCACCTGCGCCTCCTGCTCCGCCTTTTTGCCCTTCTCCATCGGGCAGCAGAAATACGGAATGCGGAACCGGTCCGCCACGCTTTCGAGGTCGGGATGATTGCTGATGATCAGCGGAATCCGACAGTCGAGGTCCCCCTCCTCGGCGTGCATCAGCAGATCGTAGAGACAGTGCGACGCCCTGGAAACCATGATCGCGACGTTCTGGGTTTCGTTGGAGTAATAAACCGAGTAGTTCAGCTCCAGCTTGCGGGCCAGCTCGCCGAACTCCTCCTCAAGCCGGCCGCGGGTCGCGTCGGCGGGGAGGTCGACCACGAGCCGCATGAAGTACATATTCTCCCGCACGTCGGTATACTGGCGGCAGAGCAGGATATTGAATTGCCGGGAGTAGAAAAACCCGGTGATTTCCGCAAGCAGCCCCTTGCGGTCGGCGGTCTGGATCAGAAAAACGGCCTGACGCATCGTGAAAAAAATTCCCTTATTCCGGTTGAATCATTATAATTGCACATTCGAAAGATAGCATTGCAATCGTGATTTTTCCAACCTTTTTCCCGGAATTGCCGGTTTCGGGACGCTTTTTCCGGGACTGGATGCAAAAAATCCGAAAAAAAGTTTTATTTTATTTCATTTTTCGGAAAAAATTGATAATGTCCCAAATTTTGTGATGGGATGTGTTGTTTGACAAGGTTGCATCTGCCTTTTATTTTGAGTAACTCAAAATCTCAACATAAAGGGAAT
>NZ_QEKH01000055.1 GCF_003096415.1 Victivallis vadensis
GGAGGACTACTGGCAAAAACGTATGCAAATTATCGGCAACGTCGTTATCGGCGTTGGAAACTACAAGTGTGTTTCACAAAATTTGGGACAATAACAAGAATTTGACTGATACCGCCGGAAAGATGCCGTAGTTCAGAATGCCGGACACCCAGCCGAGAATACCGGAGAAAACCCGGAAATTACGGCTGTACCGCACCTCGAAAAACTGCGCCATGGTCAGACAGCGCGTTTCCCGCAGCCGGTAATAGACAAAACCGGTAATCGCAATGACAAGTCCGATCGGCCCGGTGAGGAATCCCCACCAGACCGGAGTGAAGCCGGCCGCGTAAGACTGCTCGAATGAGCCGACGATCGAGATCGCGCCGATTCCGGCGATTCCCGAGGTGATCGTCAGCAGATACCGCCGGGCGCACCGGCCTGCCGCCAGGAAGTCGGCGGTGCTTTTCACATACCGCTGACACCAGTAGAGCACGCCGCACAGGGCGGCAAGCAGTGCTCCGATAATGACCCAATCAATCCAATGCATTCTATCTTGTTATCTCCTGTATATCGGGACAAAAAAAGATGCGGCTTTTCCGTCACGGGGGGCCGCATCCTGTCCGCCGATTGCGGACAATGTTGAAAGACGGCGCTTTTATTTGCGGTTCAGTTCCTCAATCAGAGCTCCCGCCTGAGCGCGGAACGTGTTGTAGGCTTCCGCATCAAGCGCATAGTCATCAATATAACGGATCATGTCTTTCAATTTCAGCATTTCCTGCGCAGCTTCCACCGCCCGAACCTTGGCCGGATTGTTTTTCTGTTTCTCCGCCGCGTCGCGCAGCAGCAGAAGATATTCATAATCCTCCATGCTGTCTGCAATCACTTTCAGCCGGATGCTGGGAGTGGGGTTGCCGTCCGGCAGGGCGTACATCAGGACTCCATCGCCGTTGCAACTGTAATTGTTGTTCTTGAGCGGATTTTTATTGTTGAAAAACGCGGTTGCCCAGTACAGGATTCCGTCGAAATCGTATTTGTAGGTCGCCCAGGCGAGAATACGCCAGGCTCCCGGTTCGATATCCAGATGATAATTCGGATAGGGGAACCACGGCCCGGAACAGGGATACCACCAGACTTCCTTGCCGGCTTCCTGCGCTTCCCTTTTATTCCGGTAATTGACCCAATGGCTTTGCGGCACCCAGATATCAATATCGGAGAATGCCGTGGAAGGAAAGAGTGAACAGGCGCCGGTCAACAGCAGCTTCAACCCGGGAGCGGCTTCTTTCAAAAGCGCCATGCGGCGATTCACGAACACACGGTTTTTGTTGCCCGGTTCATCATACGGATAGGCGTAAGCGTACTCAAGCAGACCGTTGGCTTTGTAATGCTCATAGATCGCTTTCCAGATTCCTTTCCACTCCTCCTCGCTGTATTTGGCATAGTCGCCGGGCGGGGTTTCCGGTCCCACGTAGAAACAGGTAGCTCCGGCGGCGAGATAATCGCGCACCATGTCGTCATAGGCGTTCGGGTGATAACGGTAAGAACCGTCCGGCTGTTTGTCGTCATAAACCGGGCCGATCTTATGAATCACCTCTTTCGGCAGAAGGCGGTCGGTTTTGAACACCAGCGGTGAGAGACGGTGTTCGGCAAGCATCATGCCGTACCGGTGGACGGTTTTCTGAAATTCTTCCGCGGAACGCTCTTTTCCGGCAAAGTAGAGGTTATAGATTTCCCGCTCCCAGACGCTGAACGCCGTGCGGAGACTCTGTTTTTTGGGAATGGCAAAATCCCAGACCTTCAGGGCGACCTTGACTGTCCTGACCGTCTTTCCTTCTGCGGAGACTGTCACCGTCCCGGTATAATCCCCGGGGGCGGCATCCGCCGGAACTTTGAAGCCTGCCCAGACGGCGCGTACCTGCATCGGCTCCAGCGAGAGCGGAGCAAGCGGATAGAGCGGATCGGGATAGTCGCCGACTCCGTTGCAGTTGGGATAGCCGACCGGATCGGCAATGGCATATCCTTCCCGGTAGAGTTCCCAGATGGAAGCGGGCAGCACCTTGCCTTCGGCATTGCGGAACTCCGACGCCCGGACTGTAATGTCCCTGACCGCGTCTTTACCGGTAAAAAGCACCAGCTGGAAATTTTCCCGCTCGTTGCGCGCGGCGGTCAGCTCAATGCTGCCGCCCTGTTTCGCATACGGCCTGGTGTGAAAAATCCGTTCCATGGAGTTGACGACATCAACACCGAGCCCCTGTATCTTCGATTGTTCCGCGGCAATTTTCTTCGGCGTCTCCGCATCGACGGGGAAGAACCGATAGCGGTTGCTGAACAGCGCTTCTCCGTCTTTGCGAAGCACCCGGAGCGTCAGCCCGGTGCAATCCCCGGGAAAATCGCAGCTGAATTTGCCGTCGCGTTCCGGGATATTGACCGTTTGGCCGTTTTCAAATGTCAGGAGAACCGTACTGCCCTGTTCGGCGGTCAGCGACATGCCGTCCCGGTCAAGACGTTCAAGCCGTACCGGAGTGACGGTTTTCGGATTCAGGCGAAGCTCCGCGAAGTCGTGCGGTTTCAAAAGTTGTCCGCGCACATGGCTGAAACTGCTGAATTCCGCGGGCCTCCCATCCGGGCGAACCGTTCCGTTAGTGCTGAAAGAGCGGTGTACGTTGAACTTATAACTGTATTTGGGATCGAAGAACTCTTTAAAGAAAGACTCCGCCGGAATGCGGCATTCGATCGTCCAGTCGTTCCGGTTGATTTTGGCCTCGTTTTTGATCCTGCCGGGGTTTCCCCGGTAGCCGCTGCCGTATTCGGAATCGATGAAGTCGAGGGTGTTTCCTCCGGTCGCATAAACCAGCCAGTGAACCACGTCGAGTTCGCCGGGAGCCATGAAGAAGAATTCCAGACAGTCATCATACGGCAGCTTGGAACTGATTCCCGATACATTGGAGTCCCGGCATACCGCGGCGATATAGATGAAATCCTTGTCCCATTTCATGTAAAATTTGGTCTGTTCATTGGCAAGACCGCGGTCATTGGTGAGCTGCAGACCGGTAAAGACGGCGGCATCGTCCCATTCCGACGGAGCCATTACGCCGTCAATCACCGGCACTTTGCCGGCGGCGGGAATCTCAAGAAGGTTTCCCGCCGATAATGCGGCAACCGTTCCTCCCAATAATAATGTGGAGAAAAATTTTTTCATTTCTGGTCCTTTGTTTATTTTGAAAGAGATGACAATGCTTCGTAAAGTTTTTCACGCCATTCGAGATACTTTTCCGGATGGGTCATGACCGGATAGAAGGCGTCGGTATCCATGAAGGTCTGATAGGTTGCCTCACTCGGGGAAGTCGCCGTGATCTTCATATCAGGATCGAAGTCTTTTCCCGGAATCAGTTCGGAAAGCTCCGCAAGCATCTCCCGGTGCATTTCCGGGTTGCGCCGCTTCAGCATCTCCATGACCGTCCAGTCTTCCATGCCGTCTGCGAACAGTTTCAGTCTGACGGTCGGAACCGGCATTCCGTTTTCGTCCGCATAGATATAGCGGCCTTCTCCGGCTCCGTATTCCGTGACCGGTCTGGCGTTTTTCCCGGTATTGAAGTTGACCGCCCAATGAAGAATTCCGTCGAATCCGAAGCGGAAGTTCGCCACGGGGACCATGCGGATTCCCGCCGGAGGCGTATCCTGATGGAGGTTAGGAACCGGGAACTGCGGTCCGGTGCAGACGTAACTCCAGACCGGAATTCCCGCCTTTTGCGATTTGCGCATTTCCGGCATGTTCACCCAGTGGAATTGCGGAATCCAGAGGCCGACATTTTTAATTTCCGGGAGCGGAGAATTCTGACTGCCGAATGTTATCAGCCAGCGGACTCCGGGGGCATTGTTCTTCACCATCTCGCCGATACGGTTGATTTCGTCGAGGTGCTGCATGCTCCATTCGTCGATCGGATAGGCGACGGCCTCCTCCAAATACCCGTTCTCCCGTGCGTGCCGCGCGACCTCCCGCCAGACGGCATCCTGGTTTTTACTGTTTTTCCAGATGTCCGCGTCCCGGTAATAAGGCCCTGTCACCACCGTCGAAAGCCCCTTTTCACGGAGACGGCTGACCAGCCGGTCGTAATACTTCCAGTTGATTTCAGCTTTGCCGTCGGGCGAGACCCTGTAATTGGGGTAAACCGTATCCCGGAGCCAGCCGGCGACCAGATCCCCCTGATGCATGACGACCGGATTGAGACGGTGTTCGAGCACCATGTCGGCGTAAGCGGTGAACAGTCGCATGAATCCCTCCGCATCGCCATCCTGCAGATAGGTCTGGAGATCCCGTTCCCAGATGCTGACGATCGACGGTACGATATTGCGCCGCGGCAGGACGAAATCGTAAACCTTCACTTCCAGCGGCAGGGAGAGCGTTTTGCCGTTATCCCCGGTAATCCTGATCTCGCCGGAGTAGATGCCGGGGGCTGTATTTTCACCGGACTTCACCTCCAGCCAGAGGGGCAGAAACTTTTTCCGGTCCAGCGAATACACATCCCGGGGAATCAGCTTGTCCGGTACAGCCGGATAAAGATACATCCAGTGGCTGGGGCCTGCGAGAGGTGAATAGTCTGTCTCGCTTACCCGGATTTCAAACTCTCCCGGAGCTCCTTCCGGATTTTTGAGTCCCAGGGGAAGTTCCACGCTGAAAGAGCGCAGCTCCGCCGATTGCGGAAAGACGAGAAGCTGGAGGTTCTCGCGTTCATTTCCCGCCATGCTCAGTTGAGCTTTGCGAGTCGGCGGCTGAAGAACAATATCATCCGGCATGACGCGCGACATCGGACTGACGGCCTTGACGAAGAAACCGGCGTCGGTACCGTGGCAAAGGTTCTCGCCTTCTTTCAGAAGGGCTTCCGCCTGCGGCAGCAGAATGTTTTTGGCCGTTTCATCGGAATCGCATTCTTCCACGGCAGCGGAGAACTTTTCGAAATGATTCCGCCAAGCGGATTGGCCGGCAAGCTGCCGTCCGAGCTTCCGCAACCGTTCACGCATTTTGAGCAGCCTGACTCTGTCCCAGTCGGTCCTGGCGTACTTGAGGAATTCGATCTCATCCATCACGCCCTTGAAATTCAACCATTTGTCGTTGAACCGGGCCAGCCGCCCGCCGATCATCACCGTCGAACCGGATTTGACCGGGCCGCATTGTTCCGCATTGACCGAACGGATTTTCCTGCCGTCAAAATAAACCGCCAGCTCCTTCCCGTCATAGACAAGCGCAAAATGATACCATTCATCGTAATCCAGCAGACGGGGATGAGCGTAACCGTCGTAGGCCCGTCCGTTCGTGCCGGTAAGTTCATACCAGCTGAATCCGCGACCGCCATTGGCGACGAAGAATGAATTCCGGTGACGGACGGCAGGGAAACAGGCGGAGCCAGGCGCAGCCTTGAACCAGAATGCAACCGTCATCGCCTCCGCGGGTTGTGTTTCCGGGGTAAAGGCTAATTCGAGATAATGGTTCTCGCCGTCAAAACGGGCCCCGCCGCCAACGATTCCCCGGGAGGGGACGGCATTGCCGGACAACGACAGTTCGCTGACGGATGAATGCAGAAATTTCGCACGGTCGTCAAAATTCCATATACCGGAAGCTTCACCTGCTCCCGCTGCAACTGACAGGATTCCGCTTGCAATCAAAGCCGGAAATATTTTTCTTATTGCCATTTCCATTCTTTCCATTATCTGTTGGGGCAATGTATAAAGTGATTTTCAGAAGAACAGAATAACGTTACCATTTGCGTTCTTCTTTTCCGCCGGAAAGCATCTCAAGCAGTTTCCCGTTAGAAGCCTCTCCCCGCAAATTTTCAGTGGTCGTCATAACATGCCCGTCCACGCAGCCGATCAGCGCGGCGCCCTGATGACGCCGGGGACCCGTATAATAAAACGGGGTATTATTCCAGGCGATACTTCTGTCCAAATTATTTGTACAGGCAGGATGCTGAGATTTCGCCTGCCAGTTCTTTTCAATAACGGCACAGGTTTCGGAAGGTTTTCTGAAAGATGAAATTTTCACTCCGTCACTGTAAGGATGAGCATTCTCTCCCCATACATAACTGCTTCCCGCGATGTTGGCGGTAATCTGCAACGTGGGAACTAATTTACCGCCGGCGTCATTACTGATAGCCTCAGCTTCAACATATTCCGTGCAATGCCACTGTTTATTGCCGCGCTCATCCCAAATCGGAACATACCAGGGGGCGAATACTCCTTTCCACTGCCAGGCTACATTGCGGTCATCATGCGGAAAGAAGTCATTATTATCGGTAGAATAAACCACAAGCATTGCTGTCATTTGTTTAATCTGATTGAGACAGGCCGTTTTCTTTGCGCTGCCTCTGGCTTTATTCAATGCAGGCAGCAGCATTGCGGCGAGTATGGCAATGATCGCAATCACAACGAGCAGCTCAATAAGAGTGAAACCGGCGCTTTTCCGGCTCTTCGGCAGGATTCTTTTTGTTGACATTTTCATTTCCTTTCTATTGATTGGAGAGACAAAGGGTTGATCCGGGAAGCGGCATATCTGTCCGGGGCGGCGGCCCGCAGGAATTTCCGATGCACGAGATGCCGTCCAGCAGCTCCCGGCGTGGCCGGAGATCGTGCGAAATGATCATTTCGTATAATAGTTCCACCGCCCGCCCGCAGATCTCCGCAATCGGCTGTTCGAGCCGGTCGAGCGGCACTGGTAATTCCCGGAACGTGTCGGCGATGTCGACGCAGGTGACGCTCAGGTCGTCCGGAATTTTCAGTCCGCAGAATTTCACCTTCCTGAAAAGCTCCGGCAAGTAGGTGCTGTTGGTCGCGAAAAATGCAGTGGGACGCTCCTCTCCGGAAAGCAGCTCGATCACGTCGGAAGCAAGCCGTCGGTCGGACGGATCGAAAATGATGTCATATGCGTTCCTGTGCGAAATCCCGCCCTGTTTCAGGGCAGCCAGGAATCCGGCAATACGTTCCTGCTGATCCAGAAAGGAACTGCTGCCCTTCGGCATGATGAGCCCGATTCTGCGATGTCCGCATTCCACCAGCCGCGCCGTCGCTTTCCGGCTTGCTTCATGGCACCGGGTGCCGACGAATGAGACCTCGGCAACGCCCGTCTCGCGGTTGAGCTGCACGAGCGGAGTATGTCCACACCCCTCCCGCAAGACCTGCTTCAGCCTGGCGGATACCTGCGTAGGCATGTAGAGAATACCGGCCGGCTTTTCATCGAACGCCCGGATTACGGTGTCAAGCTCGGCATCCGGCACGAGTTTATGGATCATGAACTGTAAGCGCATATTTCTGGCCTCCAGCGCCTCGTAGCAGGAGAAAATGATCCGGCGGAAAAGCGGCTCGTCCCGTCCCGGCAGAATCAGGATGACGGGGCGCCGCACGGCTTCACCGGAGCCGCCGGCCCGGAAAATTCCCTGGTTCCGGACGCTTTCGATCAATCCTTCCTCGGTCAGCAGCCTCAGGGCGCTGTTCACGGTCGCCAGGCTGACCCCGTAATTTTTCTGCAAACTGCGGACGGTTTCCAGCCGTTCCCCGGGCGGCAGTTGCAGGATGCGCTCGCGCAGGAGTTCGTAAATATGTCGGTATTTGGGTTCGCTGCTCATGTTTTTATGAATCGAAACAATTTTTATTTATCTGTTTTAATTATACATTATTTTAATTCCAATGTCAATAGGCATTGGAAAAATATTGAAGAAAAATCATGAAATCAGAATTTTACCCATTCTTTATGTGATTTGTATTTTATTTAAAATAAAAGAGATATAAATATAATAATAAAATATCACGAATATGGTCGCAGCACGCATCAATTGTGAATCGATACAGATGATATTTTATGCGAACACTATTGAAACAGGCGTAAAGGGTGATATATTCTTCACATCGCGGCGAATCCGTGAATCTTTTCGCGGTCTGCAAGCGGAAATGAACCTGAATTTCAATACGGAAAGGTGCGTAACACATGCTCAAACTGTTTTCTGCGGCCATTCTTGCCGCATGTCTCGCCGGATGCTGCACGAATGTGGAACCGATTTCCCGGGTGGAGGCGGTTTACGCGCCCGGCTTGCGCGTGGATGCGGGCATGTCCGACCCGGCATGGCAAAAGGCGCCGGAATACCGGCTCCGGTGCTACCGGAATTTCCAGCACCTGCCCGAAAAGACGGTTGCCGCGATTGAAGCCGGAAAATACGAGGTTCAGGCTTCCGCAAAACTTCTTTACGACGATGAAAATCTTTATATCGGCTGCCGTATTGAAAATGATGACATCTGGACGCTGGACCAGCAGGACCAGCTGCGTCATTATCTCACCGGTGACGTATTCGAAGTATTTCTGAAACCGGAGGAGAGCAACGCATATCTTGAACTCTATGCGACGCCGTCCGGCAACAAGTCCGCATTTTACTTTCCAAGCCGCGCTTTCGGCGGTACGGTTCTGATCGACCGGCAGAAGCTGATGCCGGGGATCGAAGTCGTCTCAAAGGTGGACGGGACGCTGAACGATTCCTCGGATGCCGACCGGGGCTGGACCTCCGTCATGACGGTCAGCCGCAAAGCCGTCGAAGAAAAACTGGGGATCCCGTTGGATTCCGGGCGTGCCTGGCGCATCCTGCTGGCGGGATACTCCTTTTCGGGCAACCGCACATTCGGGGAAAACTTTTCCCATCCATTGCTCCCGCAGCTCAACTACCATCTTTACGAATATTACGCGCCCCTGACTTTCCGATGACCGCGACATCACAACTATCTCTGAACGAAAAAAGGATATGCGAATGAAACTGGATTTCCGGATCGACTGGGGATATCAATATCTGTACTCCCGCCGCCACTATCACCCCGTCTTTCTCTGGGACGGTCATCTGGAATGCGACGGCGGAACCATTGCGGAGTGCTATGCGCTCAACTATCCCGTAATCTGGTACGGGCCGGGCCATTGCGCCCATGAAACCCGTCTTGCCGGACCGTTCTGGAAAAGCAGGACCCGCAGGGGGCTGGCCGGCATCCGGATCATTGCCGAAACGGAAGCGGACGCCCGCTTCCGTCTGGTCACCGCTTCCGGCTGTTTTTCCTTCGGCGCCGATGAGCTGCGGCGGAATGGAAGGCTGGTGTTTCCGGTCGGCCCGAAGTATCTGGGCTGCCATGTAATCGTGACTCGGACGAACTTTCTCTGGTTTCGGCCGGGGCCGCGTCCGGGCGAACAAACCTGGGAAGCGGACGACCTGCCGCTGCCGCGTCATGACTGGGCGCGGATGAGAACCGCCTGGCTCGCTCCGGGAGAGACGCTGGAATGGGAAGCCGATCTGCCGGAATCCGCCGCCGATTTTACGGAATACATCCTGCATCTGGAAGCGATGGCGGCCCCCGACTACACGCCGGGCAGCGAACGGCAGGTGCATGATCGGTATCCCATGACGCTGCTTTGCGACGGAGAGCCTGTCGCCCGCTTCGCTCACTACTTCCGGGAGCATGACAACTATATGCAGATGCTGGAGGATGTCTGGGTGCGTTTTCAAGCCTCGCCGGGCAGACGCCGCCTGGGAATCAGGAACGAAAATCCGCGCTTTCCGCTGCTGTTCAGCCGGTTGACGCTTCGGACCGCGAAACGCTCCCATCTCGAACTCTCCCTGCCGCCGTGGGCGCTGGCCGGAGAACCTCTGATCGGACGGATTTTCGCGGTCAGGTCGGACACCGCCGTCGTCCGCTGGCCGGGCGGTTCGCGGGAACTGGTTCTGCGGGAAGGCTGGAATGAATTTCCGTTCTCCATTTCCGAGCCGTTGATCAACGCGGAGGTTTCCGCCGGATCGACGCGGGCAGTGATTCCGGCGATATATGTTTCGGGAGAAGAGAGATTTCCCGTCACCGTCGGCTTCGACCTCACCACGGTACCGCATGACGACAACGGCTTCATGGACTGGCTGCTCGATTACACATGGCGGACGCGCCTCGGAAATCTGGTGGTGTTCCGCTCGTTCTGCTGGCAGGCGCCCGAGAATTACGAGAACGCCCCGGTTTCTTCGGAATCGCTGCGCCGGTGGGGGGAGTTCTGCCGCGCGCACCACATCACCGTGGAGGCCGCCAACCAATATGAAGACGGTGCGCTGATTGCGGCGGCCGGTGACGCGCTTCATTCGGTCGGCTGGCACGAGTATCCGGGCGCGGTCTACGCCCGCGACCCGGCCGAACCGTGGAGCTCCGCGGATATGAAGGAAGCCGCGGAACACTATATGGCCTACCTGAAAACCGCGGTGGACAAAACGCACGAAGTCGCTCCTCGCGCCGCGTTCGGAGACGCTTCGGGGGGGCACCGCTATTGTTATCTTGCAGGGGTGGATTTCATCCGGACGGAAACGATGGTGCCGCACACGCAGCATATCTGTTCGCAGGCTCGTCCTGCCGCCGAAGCGCTCGGCACCGGGGAATGGGGAGTTCACATTGCGATCCAGCATGCGGCGCAGCCCTATTTTGAAAACCATCTCGGCCAATATTTCCTTTCGCTGTATCAGCCGTGGATGATGGGCGCTTCCATGATTTACGAGGAGGACAGCCTGTTTTTACTGTTCAAGGAGGAGCGCCAGTGCTGGGATGACCGCCTGACCAAAGGCAAGCGGGATATGACGCGCGACTTTTTCCGCTTTGTGAAAACTCACCCGCGCCGAGGACGGAACCGGCGGAACATCGCATTCCTCGAAGGGCGTTACGCCGCGCCGTTCAACGGTTTCATCTGCGGTCCGGAACAGGCGCCCGACTATTCCGTCTGGGGGCTTTTCGGCAATCCTGCGCCGGAGTGGGGACATGGCCAGCCGGAGAAGTGCCGCCAGTTGCTTGACGTGCTGATGCCCGGCGCAAACACGCATCCGCTGCGCCAGCGCTGTGACCGCCGTCGCTTCTTCTTTTCCGGGACACCTTACGGGGATTTCGATGAAGTTCCGGTGGAAGTAGGCGCTGAGTATCTGCAACAGTACAAACTTTTACTGAATCTCGGTTGGAATACGATGATCCGTGAGGATTACGACAAACTTTGCGAATTCGTCCGAAATGGTGGTACTTTGTTTACCGGTCTTCCGCAATTCAGTACGCATATCCGGCGCGACTTCCTGAAGAATTGGCAGGAGCTGGCTTTGTGGAACGGCGGCGATCTATCCGAACTATGTGGTGTGGTGGTCGGCGGTCCCGGTCCCGAATACTCCGGCCAGTGGAATGCTGCGGGACGCGAAACTTTCCCGGAACCACAACTTTCGTCAGCTCCCAACCGTTCCGTGTGCGAAGACGGACCATGCCGCCTTGCGGCATTAGAACCGAAAGGAGCTGAAATTGTCGCTTGGGACGCGGCCACCGGGCATCCGCTGGTTCTCCGTCACCGATTGGGAAAAGGTATCGTTTACCTGTTAGCCGCTTGGGCTTACCCGGGACATGAAGCTTTACAAACGCTATCAGCCTCATGGCTCGCCCACCTCGCGGAGAAGTGTCGTGGCGAATATTACGTCGAGGATTCTTCGCGGGAGGTATTCTGGACAAGCTGGGAAGAACCATCCGGAGTCCGTTACCTGATGCTGTTGAACACCGATTGGACTCAACCGGGAAACATCAAGGAAATCAGAGTTCACACACCTGCCTTTTCGTTCGATTTCAAGGTAAAGGAACGCAAACCATCTATAATAACGCTTCTGCCTTTTGCCGCAGTGGCACCGGATTCCGGGATCTATCTGGAGGTGTTGTCATGTTCCGCGCTTCAAGCCCGTCTCAGACTTCACGGAACGGCGGGAACGCTGACGATCTACCAAGACGGCGGCCGCAGCAGCCAGGAGAATATCTCCTTTACGGATCGAACTGTTCAGGAGCTGACCCTGCATAAGAACTGAAACCCGTAAAAAACAGTTTAGGAAAAACAGATATTTCGAAGATCACGGAGTAAGAACCTCAATAACGCTCCGGGGCGATATCTGCAAGTGAGTCCGATGCAAAATTTGCTCCAGAGTTGAATATCTTCCAATAATGATCAGGTTTGAAGAGAAATTTGGTCTGTCTTTTTCGTCCCATGGTAATTATGGTGACGAAAAAGACGATGATTTCTCAACTCAACTTCGGTTAAGGAGGATAGTCAATATGGCAGTATCCAAAAAACGTTCCAACGGCAGTGGTTCTATTTACAAACGAGGAGATAATTTCTATCTGCAATATATGCAGAAGGACGGAAAAAGAAAAAACATTACCCTGAAAAATTCTCAGGGCAATCACATCCGGGAACGTCGCGAAGCAGAAGAAGCCGCCAGAAAATTTCTTCAGGAACAGCAGCAGCTGAAAGAAATAGAAACCCGTGAAGAGTATCTGGCGGAACTGAAAGTTGTCCGAAAGTTGAGAGCCCGGCTTCTGATTACACTGGATAACGCCTTTGATTTGGCTCAGGCCAAGCCGCATTCCCGTGAAACCAGCAGCAGAGTTCTTGCGGTTTCCCGCGGTTACTGGTTCGACTTTGTGGATTTTGTGAAAAGCAATTATCAGTTGCGTACCCTGGATGAAGCGGAACGGATGCACGCCGATGCCTATATCGCCTATATACGCAAATACGGTCGGTGGAACAAAACCATCTCCTATGATCCCAATACTTGCCCGAAACGCAAAGTTTTCAAAGACTATGAACGAGGCGGTCTCTTGAGCCATACAACACTGAACCGCTATCATTCGGTCTGTAAAAGCGTGTTTTCATTCCTGTTGCCGGACCTCGGCGGCGAAGAAAATCCCTTTGCCCATATTCCACCTTTGAAGCTCGAACCCGTCAAACGGAAAATCTTTACCGAGGAAGAGTTAGAAATCATTTTCAAAAATCCTCCCAAACTTTTAGCCGGTCCGCTCTTTGTTGGACGTTATACCGGTCTGCGGTTAGGAGATGCATTGGCATTGAAATGGGAGTATTTTGAAGGCATTACCGGATATCGCGGGGCAATTGCTCCGGATTTCACGGGACGCGAGATTTCTCTTATCGCTCAAAAGACCAAAACGCAAGTCCATGTTCCTGTTTTTCCGGAATTGAATAACGTTTTGCAAAAGCAATGGAAACAGACTCGGCGCGGTGAATATGTCTTTCCGGAAATGGCGGAACTGCATCTGCAAAAGAGGTATACCAAGATCAACACTATGATCCAGAATTATCTGATTTCCTGTGGAATCACAACCCGGATTGAGGTTGAGGGACGAACCAGGAAACAGACAGTGAAAGGCTTCCATTCTTTTCGCCATACCTTCTCGTATGAAGCGGAACAAAAAGGTGTCCCAGCTTCGACGATTAAACGCTGGCTCGGCCATAAACGGCTCGCGCAGACCCAGCACTATCAGGATCATGCCAACAAGCAGGCCAGTATGGAAGGTTTGAAGCTGATTATGCAGAACTCACTCCCAGCTACCAGTGAACCGATTTCCGGTTATTCCCTGCGAAAAGAACGCCTGCTTCACCTGATTCAGAATGCTTCGGAAACGACTTTGGCGATTCTGGAAACTTTGATCGACAACTTGCCGGATAACCTGCCGGATGCAAACCAAGCTCAAGAATCATCGGCAGGCCATCTGGTCAATGGGATGAATATTTCAAAAAATGTGTCGTAAAAGCTGAACACTTGCCGGTGGTGTTCAGGTTTGCCGGGCAAATTTTCTTTTCTTCGGTCGTATCATGCAGTATAATTACTTTAGTTTCAAACCCTCAATCAATGAAAGGAGGCCGACATGATACAACCGAAAACCCTTGACACCCTGATCCAGCTTGCAACTCCGTTGGTCGCCTGCGGCGCCTTGGAGCAGAGCGAACTCGACGAGCTGAAAGTCGCAGTCCGGCAAAGCAAAGAAGACGAGGGGCCTAAATTCCCACGGCTGGTCCGGATTCAGGAGGCAGCCGATTATCTGGGAGTGAGCAAGAAAGCTATCCACGACTATATCAAAGATGGGAAGCTGAAGCGCATCAAATTCGGCCATCGTTCAGCGCGAATCACAGCTGACAGCATTGCCCAATTTTTGCAGGACTCACAGAAGTAATTTCCTTTGCCCCCAAGCATCGGTGGAGTTGACATTCCACCGATGTTTGTTTTATCCATAAAGAGCTTTCCGATTTTGAAATCAGGAATAAAACGTGTATGTTATAAATAATTGGCAGGAAAATATGACGGCAGAGAAATCCAATCAATATTATGCGAAATTGCAGGATATCTATGAGCAGACGCCCGTGCTGATAGATATCCATTCTCTGTTGGTCACTCCTTCCGGCATTTCAAATGATTCCCCACGCAGACTTCTTGCTGCATGGGGACAAAATTTGATCTCTTTTCTGCTTTTGGAAATTACCCGCAAGTATCCGGTATTGAATATGGATATGTTGAGCGGCAAAGAGAATGAATATCTTCAGAAAGTCAGCAGCTTTATTGAATCGCATATTGACTCGAAGTCTCTTTTCTTCAATCCGCATGGTTTAGTGGACGACTCTCTCGTCAATGAGAAGCTGAAAGAATTTCCCAATCCTGCTCCAACCGGAGACGAAGAGCTTATCATGATCTATCAGTTCATTCCCCGGATTGCATCGGCAATATCTTTACCTGAAACAGTCCAATGGCGTTTTTTATATCAGTTATCAGTGGAATGGCAGCAACAACTGGTTCTTGGAAAATTTTTACTGTTTCCCCGGCAGGCTACCCGGGAATTGTTGGAAACTTTTATGAAAGGCTACCAGAACAAAAGGCAAAGACATCATTGGAATGCAATTCGCTGGGGTGCAGAATACAACAGATATTATCAATCCTATTTGGCTCAAGGCTATACGGATATGGCGGCGCGGGGAAAAGCCAGGCGGCAGTTTGTAACCAGCCATCCTTATCCGAAAACAGCAGCGGAATTGCTGGAAGATCAGGAATATCCCGGAACCACTGCAGCGGCCATGCGGCGTTATCATACGGCATTTCTCGCCGCGAAATCATCCTCAGACGTTACAGAGGAATTAATACGGAAATGAACAGCAAAGGCAATGTCCCGTCCGCCGCCAAACCGGTCAAAGACCTGGGTGGCTTAATGCGTTGGCGTAAATACGTCAAGTGTCATTATTCTCAAAAGCATTACGTGTTTTTCATACTTGCTCTGGACACTGGCATTGCTCCAGGCAAGCTTCTCAAACTGACCTGGGAACAAATTGAAAATCAAACGATATTCGACCCGGTTTCAGGAGAACAATTGGAAATGACTCTGCTTCGGCTTTTGGAATTGACGAAAGCCGGCAACAAAAAGTTAATTAAAATTTCCGACGAGGATGCCCAAGAAATCAAGCAACTCCGTGCAGGAATGGTGGATGATGTCTACCTGTTCCAAACTGAAACTCGCAGGTTGTCAGGGATAGCTCAGCCTTGGTCGCAGGGCTATGTAACAGCTTTCCTCAAAGAATCTGCGGCCTCAAGCGGATTGCAGGAAAAAGTCGGTTTTCTGACTCTCCAGAAAACCTGGGGATACCAGTTGGCTGTCCGCGGCAATTATACACTCAGCGAAATTCAGCGAATACTCGGCCAGCGGTCTTTGGCCGCAACGCGAAGTTACCTGAATATAACCGATGAAGATGTTCAGTAACAATAATGTAGCTTGAGCAGCAGATTTACTCCTTATTGAAAATATGATATTCTAATAAGAACCATTTTGCATAATTCCATCAAATCCACCTTGAAATATGCGTCATAGCGATATATCTTTGTATTGACAATATAATAACAAGGAAGGACGGACAATGATCAAAAATCTGACCAGGCACGGTAACAGCGCGGCGCTTGTGATTGAAAAGCCGATTCTTGATTTGCTCGGGGCAACCATCGACACGGCATTTGAGGTCGTAACCGATGGTCAGGCGCTCGTTCTCACACCCGTGAAAGACGCGGTTCGGGCCGGTAAGTTTCACAAATCCATGGATAAGATCGGCAAACGCTATAAGAAGTCTTTCGAGGAGCTTGCGAAGTGAAATCCGAGCCGGTTTTTCTCACATTCGCCGAAATCATTGAGATCCATAATTACCAGATTGAGAACTTCGGAGGTGCTTCCGGAGTGCGTGATATGGAACTTTTGAAATCCGCGATCGGTATGCCGTCTGCAACGTTCGGCGGAACGTTCCTGCATCCGACCATTTACGAGATGGCGGCGGCCTATCTCTTTCATCTTGTGGAAAATCATCCGTTTGTCGACGGCAACAAACGGGTCGGCGCCATGGCCGCACTGGTCTTTCTTGATATGAATGGAATCGACTTCGAGGCATCCGACGAAGAATTTACCGCGATGGTTCTGCGTGTCGCCAGTGGAAAGATGTTGAAAGCGGAGATTACGCTTTTTCTCAAAAAACACAGCTCCGAACAGAAGTGACGTATCTCCTGGGCCGCTTGAATTACCAATACCAAGCCTGCCGGTCAATTTCTAATTTTTCTCCACCGGGACTTTTTTTCCGCCTGCGTTTTTGAAGAGGTAGTGGGCGATGGCGGCGGCGAACCATGTCAGCAGGTATCCGATGGCGCCTTGCCCGGTGTAGATGGCATTCTGAATCAGGATGGCCAGCGCGAAGGAGAAGGCAAGATAAAACCAAGTGAGAGTGAGCAGCGGAATCTGATTGATCCGCTTCTGACGGAGCCTGCGGAATCCGCGGTATTTGGCGATGATGATTTCGCCGAGGATGCGCAGAATCTCCAGTCCGAGGTCAAAGGCGAAAGCGGCTGTCCACAGGCACACGGTGGCGATGCTTACGACTCCAAGTTCGGGGATGAAGAGCAGAAACCGGTCCCGTTCGGCAAAGATCATCCATAATCCGCTCAGAACAATCAGTGATGATATAACAAAAAGGCCGAGAATCACATAATCGCATCCATAAAGCCGGCGGCTTTCCCCGGCATTTTTCAATCCGAGCTGCGGAATCGGCGGACAACGGCGTTCAAACCTTGCTCCGCATACTTTCCGACACTTCTGATCAAAGGTTCCGATCAGGAACACTTCGCCGTTGTTTAAAATCCTGCCTCCCTGCCAGAACACGTAACCGACACGGCACTGGCCGCGGGGGCCTCCCGCCTGAAGGGTGGTGAAAGTGACGATATCGACCATGTAATCTTTCTGCTCGGACCAGCCTTCGGAATAACTGCCGGATTGGCTGTATTCGCCTTTGGCGCCTCCCGATTTGCTGTCTCCGAGATTCAGACTGCGCCGCCTGACAATCTCCTGACCGATGCTTTTCGCGGCCCATTCGTTCGTTTCAAAATCTCCATTTTTACAGAAGAATTTCGTTCCGAGATTTCCCAGCAGAGAGTTGGCTTTCTCCTTTCCGTAACCGTCCTGAAAATTGCTGAGGTTCTGCGTGGCGTAGACGGTCAATGTCCGCGAGGAACGCGCTGTGGTCTGAAATATCTGGTCGTTGTCGAGGGAGAAATACTGGGCTTCATCCGCCCACAAAAACACGGGACGGGCTTCGTCGCGCGTGATGTCCTCCCGTCGTTCAATCATCCGCTCGAAGCAGAGTTTGATGATTGCGGCGGTAATCTGCCCCACCAGACCGAAACGCTTTACATCCTGATCGACAATCAGGATCCTGCCTTCGCGGTAAAGGCTTTCGAGTGAAAACGATGAATCGGGAGCTCCGAAACATCGAAGAAATTCTCCGCGCAGCATGGAGTCCGCAAGAACCGTGAAAGAACTGACGGTATTGCTCCGCGTCCGCTCGTCGAGCTGCGGAAATTCTATGATGAAATAGTTGAAGCCGAGTTCGTAATCGGGGCCGGAATGTTTTCCATGGTAGATGATTTTCAGGATCAGCGAACAGGCGAACTGATGCGCGACGATCAGCGGCTGTTCAATCTGCGTATTTTGCCTCTGCTTCTTGTATCCGGTTTCGAATAGTCCCAGTGCTTCATCGAATCCGGCCTGATTCTGCTGCCGGCAATACCACTTATTTTTGTTGACGGCGCAGAATCCTTTGAACTCCTCAAAATAATCTTTCAGTGCTTCCGCGACAGCCTTGTCCCGAATGGCAGTATCGATGACGGCTTTGATGTTGGGCAGCGTGACCGCTTCACCGGCCATGACCAGAAAGGAGATGGTGTTGCGCAGGAACTGCTTGATGGCGTTCTGCCAGTACTCATCGTTTGTGCTGCCGCTGCGCCTGTCCTTCCCGATTTTCGTGATTTCGAGAAAAAGATTGACTACGTTCTCGATCTGCCCGCCGCCGGTTTCAGCCGGGCGTTCGAGTTCATAGTTCAGAAACGCAAAAGTGTTTTCACTCAGCTTGAGCAGATCGGAAGTGCGGCCGGTCTCCCGGGCATAACTTTCCCAGGTTTCACACTCATCCGGCTTGGCGCAAAAGACGATTCCGCCGAATCCCAGCTGCAGATACCGCAAGGCAATGCTGCGGAGCGGGCCGGAAGATTTTCCGCTGCCGGTCGCTCCGAAACAGATCACGCCGGTGCAGGCGTCCCTGACACTCCAGACGTTTCCGGCGAGATTCAGAATTTCCTGATCGAGTATCGACATTCACACCCACAGCCAGTAGATTGTAAACACGCCCAGCCCGGCCAGCACGGAAAGCAGCGTCAACGCGCAGGCTATATGGATGTACTTCATGACATCATGAGCTTTTATTGGGACAAGCCTGCTTATCAGCCCCGGCTGACAAACTGGCGCAACCGGGAACGCAATACCATTGAAAAACATGTCTGGAACATTGTCGCGGAAGCTCGGGACAGCGGGGAACTGAATGCTCTCGACACCATTCTGGATTATCTTTTGCCCGGCTGCGACCATCAGGAAACACCGCAAGGCGAAAAAACAGTTCTTTCCTGCTATGAATTTGATGACTGTTTTTGTATTCCGCAGGGTTCTGAAGAAGGCATCTATCTGCACTGGGTGTTGAGGGGGCGGTTCCGGCAGGAACAAAAACGGAATACGGATGTCCATGTTGATATTGCTTCAATCAAAACACTGCAGACAGATCTTGCGGCCTATAAAATCATGGGGGAAGCGGCCGGTGTTCTGGAATACTTTTCCCGGCAGTATGTCGGTAATAACCTCAAACTCTACACGCCGGATGAAGAATTGAAAAAAATGATTGATCCGGCTGATTTCCCGGTCGCCCTGCCGCCGGGAAATCAGAAGATAATCTCCCGGCAGCCATAACCTGATTGGAGGACAGAATGAAAGAACTCACCACTGAGCAGATCCAAATCGCCGCAGCCAATTATCAGCTGGCGCGGCAACACATGACCAATGCCGTCGAAGAGCTGCG
>NZ_QEKH01000056.1 GCF_003096415.1 Victivallis vadensis
CATTCGTTATGTTGTATTCTCATGTAATATACTGCAACCCAAGAGGTTTGCCTCTGTTTTAACTTTAATTTTACCTGTTATTTCACGGATTTAGGTATATTATAGTATAAAACAGAGAAATTGCCCGCATTTTTCAGCGCAATAACAGCACAAAACGGCAAATGTAATCGAGGGCAGGTTTCAGGAAGATCATCAGGAGCATCCGGGGACACCGCTTTGCACGGTTCCGGGGGATCGCGATCGACCGCTTCCGCTGCCGGTTCATCTCCGTGCGGGATACGCTCTTCACGGCAGGGGCGACGGCGGGGCCGCGTACTGCACGTCCCCGCCGAGCGGTTGAATGTTATTTGCGGACTACTTCGATCCGGTCGATCAGGAGTTCTCCGACCCGGTTCACGGCGCGGATGACTACGCGGCGGCGGCCGGTCTGGCCGCCTTTGGCCTCCGTGGCGAGGGTGGTCCACTCCGGCAGGTTTTCCGGCAGCTTGAGATAGCGGAAATCCTGGTTGCCGTAGGCGTCGGAGCAGATGCCGACCTGCGCCCCGGCGATATCGTTCCCCCGGAGGCGGACCCGCAACTCATAGCGCACCCCCAGTTCGAGTTTCAGTTCGTCGGTCAGGATGCAGAAGTGGTGCGGCTTGTTCGGTTGCTCATTGGCGACTCGGAGCGCGTTGCCGCCGTGTTCGCCCCGCCCGGCGGCGACACGGATGGTTCCGGTCGGATAGCCGCTGTGCATGTGAAGCCACCCCTCCGGCACGGTTCCGTCCGGGTAGGCCGCGAAATCCTCCTGAAAGGCCGGCGCCTCCTGTGCCACGGGCTGCGGGCCGCGCGCCGACAGGGTGATCTCCGGGAAGGCCGCCACGCGGCGGCTGTTGACCACGGTGTTCGGGAAACGCTCCAGATAGCGGCGCGACACCAGCACGTCGTCGTCATTGATCGCGATCGCATAGCGCAGGCTGCCGCACCGGACCGCGTCGCGGCACCGGCCGCCCAGCGACTCCCACGGCAGGGCAAGTTCGTAGATGAATTCGCCGTTGCGGTAGTTTACGAACAGTCGGGCTTCGGCGACGGTGCGTTTGGCGGTCTGGTCCCAGACGACGGCTCCCTGCGGCGTCTGGGCGATGATGAACTCCCGGATCCGGTCGGAGCCGTCCGCGGCGAACAGAAGCTGGATGGAGTCCTGCGTCCACATCGCGTCCCCGGTGTGGACCTGATGGATCACCTGATCGGTGACCCGGGCCGCAAAACAGAGATTTTTTTCATTCCAGCCGAGCCAGGTGACGGCGCTCAGGTCGTTTTGCGAATAGCTGTTGCCGTAGGAGCCGCGGGCGTACTCCTCGCGGTTCAATTTGAGCGGCAGCGCTCCATTCCACTTGGAGAGGTCGCCGTCGGCCCGGAAACCGTCGGGTATGCGGACGGCGATTCCGAAGTCGACGTCGATGCCGGCGACTTCAAATTTGCGGCCGTCGTCGAGGCTGAGCCGGGCATCGAGGCTGTAACCGGACTGCGCGAGGCGGCGGAACTCATCCGGGGCCAGGCGCAGCTTCACGGTTTCGGAGGCGTTGGGACCGATCCGGAATCCGGCCAGCGCCAGCGGCGCGCCGCCGACTCCGGCGGGGCTGAGTTTTACGCGGCCGGAGACCGGGCGGGCCTCCTGATTCGAGAAGGTCACCGGGAGCACCTCGGGATCGCGGGGGATCAGCGGGATTGACACGTTGACCGCCGGGATGTATTCAAGGTTGTCGAAGGTGGTGATGCGGGCCGGTTTTCCCGCGATTTCGGTGCTGACGGAAATCTCTTTCGCGCCGGTTCCTCCGGGAGCGGTCAGGATGAGTTCTCCCCACGCTTCTCCTTCCGCCGGAACGTCGACCGTGACCGCTTCGCCCTTCCAGCCGGCGGGCAGCAGCGGGCGGACGGTCACGCGCTGCGGTTTCCCGGCATAGCTGCTGACCCGGAACTGTACCGGCGTGGGGCGGGTCGGCACGAATTGCAGCCGCTCCTCGAACTTGTCGCCGGATTTCCGGTACAGGTTGGTGAAGACCGCAAACTGAACCCGTTCGCCGTGGCGGCAGAAAAGCTCCACTGCTTTCTGCAATACGGCCAGCTCAGCCGCGCACTCCTGCCGGTACTCCGGGTTTCCGGCGGCCATATCGCGTTCGAGCCGGATGCGGTCGGCGGTGCGGAGCAGCCAACGCACCGAAGGCAGGTCGAGGCCGTCTCGGTTCAATTCGCGCACCAGCTGTTCCGCCGGGGCGGGATCAAATGCGCATTCCGCCGTTCCCGCCGGAAAATAGCGGGCCGCCGCCAGATACCAGCGCAGCGCGAACGCGAAATGCGCCTGATCGGTGTTTGAAATGGGGGCGTGGAACTGACCGGACAGCGCCAGCAGCGCGTTCCGCAGTTTCGCGGTGTCGGTCGGGGCGATCGCGGTGAAGGAGGCGAACCGGGGGGAGGGGAACTGTTTGAGCTTGGCTTTGAAACGCTCCGCCCACTCTCCGGCGTGGGCGGCGGCTGCCGCCCGGACCGTGTCGCCGCCGATCCCGTCGATATAGAGTACGCTGCGGGAAATTTGCGGCTGTTCGACCGGATTGCCGAACAGGTCGCTGTATGTTCCGGCGATGGTGGGTGCGAAGCTCTTTTCGCCGGGCGTCCACTGGATCGCGAAGGCCTTGCCGCTCCCCTCGTAGACAGCGGTGTAACAGTCGCAGGCCGGATCGCGGAGCAGGCCGACGAAGCGGGTCCCCATCCGGCGGCGGGCGAACTGGTGCAGCGCGACTCCGGCGGCGTGATGCACGGTGTTGTAGTCGCGGTCCCAGTTGTAGACGGTCTGCATGCGCATCCCGGCGGCGTCGCCGAAGATCAGCATGCGGATGTAGAGGTTGGTGCGGTGCCGCTCATGTTCGGCTGCGCCGTTGGGCCAGCCGAATTCGGTGTTCCACAGCTCCTTCATGCCGCCGTAGCGGAAGACGAGGTCGTAGAGGCGGCGGAACTGTTCATCCAGCCGGAACGCCTCCGGCGATGCGGCTTCCGTGCAGGTCGAGTTGTTGGTGTAGGGATGGATCGCCAGCGCGTCGACGGTGTCGAAGAGCCGGCGCGCTCCCTGCCGTTCCAGCCAGCCGTAGTCGATATGGGCGGTGCCTGAATTGCCGGTCACCGCGAAGGGCTGGCGGGAACGGATGCCCGCCGAACCGTGGCGGCCGACTTCGGTGTAGAGATTCTTGTTCGCGCCGTTGTCCTCGTTGCCGAGTTCATGTTCGTCGACGGTTCCGGCCATCGCCGCGGCCATCGCCTGCAGATAGCGCCCGTAACCGCGCGAAAAGCCCGGCAGGTCGGTCGGATCGTGAAAGGCGGGATGGTGATAGAGCGCCTGCAGCGAATTGAGCCGCACGTGGAAGGGGCGCCACCGTTCCGCCGCGCGGCGCAGGGCGGTGAAATCGTAGACGCCGGAGGCGGTTTCGGTGTGCTTCCAGTTCGGGTTTTCAAAGCGGAACCAGCGCCGCCCCAGCGCCTCGGAGTCGGCGGGGGCGGTGTGGTCGCTGCAGCCGCCGGGGACGCCGTAGCGGAATTCATACTCTCTTTCCGCCTCCGAAGCGTATTCGGCGCAGCTGCGGGTCATCACCCGGAAGCCGCGCGTCTGCTCCGCGATCTTTCTGCCGGAGCCGTCGGCGACTTCGAGTTTCGCCTGATAGCTGCCGTAAGGCAGCTCCAGCCGCAGCGGGAGCCGTTCCGCCGTGACCGGGCCTTCCTGTTTCGCGGCCGTCTTGCCGGTGAAGGTGTCGGTCAGCGTCAGGGTATAGCGGAGGCCGTCCGCCGCGCCGAAGCGCAGCACCAGCGGAAGCGCCGGGGAACCGAAGCTGTACTCGGCGGCTTCGATTTTCACGTCGGCCGCGGACAGCGCGAACGCGGCCGGCAGGACGGCGCAGATGAGGTATCTGTACATGGTGGATCTGGCTCCGTTACTTGGTGGAGGTCGGGTCGAGCAGCACGGAATATTTGCGGTTGTAGCCGCTGTCGGCGTTGGCGTAAGGGCCGGTGCCGAGGGCTTCCGCGAGCCGGTAGGAGGCGACATGGCCGTCGCCGTGCAGGGCGTTCATCTGGCCGTTGGGAATCATCGGCTGGAAGTGGGCGAATTTGGCGATGTACTGCAACGAATTGTTGAGCCCGTTGTAGAACATGTAGCAGTTGCTGTCCATCATCATCGCGGAAGCGGAGAGACGTTTGAAGCTGGTGGCTTTCTTGCGCACGAAACGCGCGTTGTAGGCGTAGGTGCCGTACTTGTCCGCGCCGCTGGAAAGAAAGGCGGCGGTGCCACGGTTGGCCGGGCAGATCAGGAAAGAATAGACGGTGTTGCCGGTCCCCTTTTCGGGATTGGCTTTGACCGCGGTGCTGACGTAGGGGAGGATCACGTCGTACCATTCGACGGAGTAGGAGGTGTCGAGCGTGGCGCCGCTCAGAGTGGGATCGTCCGCATTCATCAACGGGAAGAAGTCCTGGTTGTCGCCCATATAGAGCATGAAGCCGTTGCCGGTCTGCTTCTGGATGTTGGCGCAACTGCTCGCATACGCCTTTTCGCGCGCCTTGTTCAGTGCGGGCAGCAGCATGGCCGCGAGGATTGCGATAATGGCGATCACGATGAGCAGCTCAATTAAAGTAAAATTTCTTTTCATATGGTTCTCCTGTGGTTGAATGAATCGGCACTGACGGCTGAATAATTAATGGTGTGAAGTCATATCGAATCCATGTTGATTTGTACTCCGGTTTCAGCGGGATGCGGGATGGCCGGACGCCTTCCGGCGGAACAGTGCATAACCCCAGCGGGGAAGTTCGAGCAGCGTCCTGCCTTGCCGGATGGTGATTTCCCGGCCGGTCGCGATATCTTCCCATTCGCCGTCGAATTCCGCCGGCGCATTGATTTCCCAGCGGCCGGCAAGCGGGCCGGAGTTGGCGAACAGCAATACGGCTTCCGTTCCCTGCCGGTTCACGGCGGCGAGGAGTTCGACGGCTTCGTCGGTGCTTCCCGGGCGGGTGATCCGCAGCTCCCGGTTGATTCCCAGTCCGGTTTCCAGAATCCCGCCGAGCAGGCGGCTGAGTTCCGTGCTGTACAGCGAGTCGAAGGCGCAGTAAACCACTTGCCCGTCGTCGGACATCACGATTGAGGCGTAGGCGTCCTGATTGGCGGCAAGCTGGAGGTGTTTCTCCAGTTTCGTTTCGGGAATGTAACCCGGAATCGACTGTTCCATCGGCACGGGATTGACCCGCTCCGGCTCCTGCACGATCAGTTCGGTCGGAAAATAGGGATACAGCGCGGGAACGACTTCGGTGAGGCGCATCTGCCCCCGGTTCCACGGGGCGGGTTCGCGCTGTTTCAGGCCGAGCACCGCCGGAACGGGACGGGGCCGGAAAGATTCGTCACGGTCGAACGCCTTGCCGAACGCCAGCAGTTTGCCGCCCTTCTTCACGAAAGTTTCCAGCAGTTTCAGCTCCGCGTCGGTCAGGATCGACCGGGATGGAATCACCAGCAGCTTGTAATTGCCGAGTTTTTCCGGCAGTTGGCTCTCCGAAATGAAGTCGACGGCGAAGTGCTGGTTGCGGATCAGGTCATAAGTCTGCGAAACCCGCCGGGTGTATTCGTCGCGCTTCGCCGGGTCCGCATCGCTGCCGTAGTGGAGCGATGCGGCGTTGGAGAGCAGCACCGCGATATCGGCTTGGGCGCGCGGCAGTGAAAACTCTTTCTGGTGGGTGTTGACCAGCCGGAAAAACGCGGTCAGCTTTTCGCGCACTTCCGGCGGCGTCGCCTTGTCGTTGAAAAAGCCGAAACCGGGAACATCGCCGTTGCAGTAGAAGAAGATGCCGCGGCAGCCGCCCAGAATCTGGGTGAAAAGCTGCAGGGCCGCATGTTCGCCTTTCAACGGCGGAAGCCCTTTCTGGGCGTGGGTTTCATAGGAGATCACCGGGCCGCCGCCGGAGAGGCTGCGCGCCGCTTCCATCGCGTCGCGATAGTGCAGCAGCGAGCCGTTGTAGGAGTCGCAGCCATACACGTCCTGCGTCGTGGCCTGAAGCGCGATGTCGTTGCAGTACAATGCGTCGCCGAGCAATGCGGTGACCGGATGCTTGCCGGTGACCCTGATGCCGGGGGCCTCTTCCTTGAGGATCGACCGCTGCCGTGCGAAGAAGTCGGCGAACGCCTGCTGGTTGTAGCGGAACCAGTGGTAGAAAAAAGTCCGGTTTTCATCCGGCGTTTTCGGCGGCGCGAGTTCGGCGAAGCTCCTGAAATTGGTTCCCATCGCGGCATTGAACTTTCCGATGTTGCCGTATTCCCTTTTCATGGCGGCGCGCCAGGCGGCGAGGGCGGCGGGCGTGGCGTCCAGCCCGTAGGCGGGTTCGTTCCAGCTGACGAACAGGGCGCAGTCGGGATCGTCGCCGACCTCCCGGGCGACGGTGCGCCAGAAGGTTTCGAGCGCCTTTTGATAGACCGGGTCGTGGAGGCTGTGGCGGAACCACAGTCCGATTTTTTTACCGTTCGGATCAACCGGCGCCGGACCGGCGGTTTCAGCAAGCCAGCCGGGAATGTAATGTCCGGTTAGCTGCGGAAACAGCACCATGCCGTTGCGGCGGGCGGTTTCATGCAGGTCACGGATGCGCTGCACGCCTGCTTCGCTGACGGTGTCCGGTCCGTCCGGCAGCACGTCTCGGAGGCTGTACTCCTGATGGATGCTGTTGAACCCCGCCGCTTTTGCCCGTTGCATCGCCTCGTCGGTCCGGCCGAACACCAGCCCGACCGGAAAAAACGGTTCGCTGTTGCGGATCAATCTGCCGTTTTCCACCGCAATCCCACCGTTTTCCCGTCCGGCAGATGTTTTTCGGGTGGCTTCAATCAATTCCTTCAGGAAACGGCGCGGCGTGCCGTCTTTCCGAATGAGGCTGAAGCTGATATCGTCGAAATTTACGCCGGGAAGCTGTTGCGACAGCTTTTCTTTTACGTCTTTCGGCGCTTCGGAACCGGCGTGCCAGGCATAGATGAAATATTTGCTGAATACTCGCGCCTTGCGGTTGAATGCGACGCATTCATTGAGCTGGGAGGCCTGTTTATCGTCGAAATACTCCAGCGCATTTTCCTTCGGGATGCCCCAGGCGCGGATCATCGCTTCGGCGCTGACTCCGAACTCGGTATTCCAGAGCGGTTTATCGCGGTCGCCATGCTGATCCATCAGGCGGCGCAGCTTCACGCCCCGGCTGATGAATGCCCACGTGACCGGCATGCCGTAAGTATGTACGGCCATGATGTCGAAGTACTCTTTTGCGCCATTTTCATAGAGTGCGGCGGGGAATTCCGTCCAGTTGGTCATGCCGCCGGTCACGATCAGCGCGGCCGGGTTGGCGGCGCGGATCATCGGGGTCACGATTTTGAGCATTTCGGCATAATATTTTCCCCGTTCCGCCATCGGCAGTTTCGGGGTGCGGGCGCCGAAGAGATCGGTGAAAGCTCCATCCATCTCGTTCCAGAGCTGGAAATAGCGCACGTCGGGATACCGTTTCGCCAGCATCGCCGTGAATGCGCCGAACCGGCGGTAGGATTCCAGGCGGTTCGCAAAGTTTGCGCCCGGCGCGTTGCCGTGGATCATGACCAGCGGCGTCAGGCCGTGCCTGCGGTAGAGCGCCATGCGTTCATCGAGCCGTTTCAGCTCCGCCTCGTCGTAGACGCCGGGCGTTTTCTCATACCGATACCAGTAAATGGTCTGGCGGACGGTTTTGAAGTTTGCTTTCTTCAGCAGTTCCGCAGTCGGGTCGTCGAGTTTATGGATGTTGACTGCCAGCTCCGGCGTCGCCGGAATGGTTTCGCCGCCGAGGCGGTAGGGGGTGGTCCGGGGGGAGCGTTCGGCTTCGCTGCGCAGCCGGGCGGCGTCATCCCGCTCCTGCTCCCAGCCGGCGGAGGCCCCCAGTGCGAAGATGCCGCAGAAAGCCAGAATGGCGGTGATTCTTTTCTTCATTTTTCGATACAATCCTCAAACCGGTTCTTGATGCCGTAACGGGTGTAGGGAATATGGCCGACATGGCCGTCGTAATAGAGGGCGTTGAGGCCGTTGTTGTGCACTTTCTTGCGGTAGTCGCCCCCGTTGGCGTTGGCTTCGTCCTGCACGATCGGAACGCGGCTCCAACTGGTTTTGTAGACCGGATGAATGCCGATCATTTTGTTTTTGCGCTGATAGTCATTGAGCAGCATATAGTTATAGTCGCTGAAATTATTGGTCTTTATATTGTCGGCGGTATTGCCGGCGCATTTGATCCACTTGCCCCGGTTGGAACCGCAGCCGTCGGTGGCGGTATCGGTGGTGCCGTTGATGCTGGGAAGGTAGCGGGGAGTCAGCAGGCCGAGTCCGATCGGTTTGTGCCAGTCGGAAACGGCGCGGCGCGGCTGGTCGCCGTAACGGTGCGGCAGGAAATCGTTGTTGTCTGATACATACATATCCAGCGCCATGCCGATTTGTTTGAGGTTGTTGACGCAGGAGGTCGTTTTGGCGCTTTCGCGCGCCTTGTTCAGCGCGGGCAGCAGCATGGCCGCGAGGATTGCGATGATGGCGATCACGATGAGCAGCTCAATGAGGGTGAAAATTTGCTTTCTCATGGTTTGACTTTTCCGTATGATTATGGTTAACAGGAGGCTCGTTCGATCACTTCCATCGGCACGCGCAGATGGACGGGGATGTTCAGTTCGCCCGCGACCAGCCGGTGCAGCAGCGCGGCGGCCTGGTAGCCGACTTCGCCCTGCGGGCTGCGGACGCTGGTCAGGGGCGGCGTGAGGCGGCGGGCCATCGGCAGGTCGTCGAATCCGGTCACTGTCAGGTCGCGGCCGATTTCGAGCCTGAGCCGTTTGGCGGCGCGGTAGATTCCCTGCGCCATGTAGTCGTTGATGCAGAAGATGCTGGCGGGGGGCTTCAGCTTTTTCAGGAAGGCTTCCGCGAGTTCGGCGGTGCGCTCCTGCTTGTCCTCCAGCGTCCAGGATTCGGGGTCTTTGCCGTAGGCCTGGATTTCCGAAGTGTGGGTTTTGATTTCCCGGTCGAAACCGGCTTCGGTCATCGCGCGGCAGTAGGCGTTGTAACGGTCGAGGGTGCTGGAGGCTTCTCCGCGCGGTCCGAAGAAGTGGACCGGGCGGTTGTATTTCCCGATCAGGCGGTTCACGGCTGCGAATGCTCCGCTGTAGTCGTCGCTGCAGATGCTGCTGCAATGGGTTCCGGGCAGTTCGCTGAGGGTGGCGACCGCGACGCCGGAGTCGGCGAGGCGGTTGATCACGTTCACATATTCCTCCATGAAATAGGGCAGCACCAATACTCCGTCGATGCCGAGTGAACCGGCGTGGGCGAGGGCGCGGAGCATCGGTTCGTGTCCGGTCGGGCTGGTGAGCTGCTGGAGCCGCAGATCATGTTCGGCAGTGTATCGCTTAAGCCCGGCGAGCACATCGGAAATCATCGCGTCGGGATAGGCGGCGTAGGCGAAAGCGAGCGTAATCTGTCTCGGAACAGCGCGCGCGGCTTTCAGCTCGTGATACTTTTCGGGGTTGATGCGCACGCGGTGGTTGTCGCAGCGGGTCAGGGTGCCGTCGTCGAGCAGATTGCCGATGATCCGGCGGATGGTGTTGCGGCTGGCCTGGTAATGTTCGGCCAGTTTCTGTTCGGAGGGCAGGTACTCTTCCGGGCTGAAGCGTTCCGCGGCGAGGTCGCCGAGGAAAAGTTCAGTGAGCCTGCCGCTTTTTCCGTGATAGTTCATTGAAGTCTCCATGTGCTGTCCTTTTTTTTCAGTTATAATTATGACAGAAAAAGGGCGGATCTGCAAGGGATGGATGTAAGATTGGGTCGTAAAACCGGAAAAACGTACCGTTTTTTGAACAGTTTATGTGCCGAATGAGGAATAGGTGCCGGGATGGAACCGCGGAAGAAAAGGAACCGGATTTTCGCCGGAGCCGGTTCGGGACGGCCTGAAATCGCCGTTTTCTTCCGGAAACGGCTTGCAATAGAGGGGGAAAAGTGTTATAATAAGAATGATTCTCAAAAGGAAAGGCCCTGCCTGACCTTGAGAGAGGAATTCTGGAAAATTGGAATCGGCGGATCGTTCTGAAGTTTGCAAGGGGGTTGTTCCCGAGCGGTAAGGCGGTGCGTGAACAGTCGGCGCGTTCTTTCGGCGTGTATCTTACTGTCCCCGGCATGGCCCTGCTTCAGGCGCATCCCGGGGATTTTTTTTATGTCGGAGGAAGAAAAGATGGAAAACCGGATCGCGCTGGTCGGAATCATCGTCGAAGACGTTGCCGCCGCCGCGGAAATCAACCGCATCCTGCATGAATACGTCGACTGGATCATCAGCCGCATGGGCGTGCCGTACCGGCAGCAGGGGATCTGCATCATCAGCGTTGCGATCGACGCGCCCTCCGACGTGATCAGCTCTCTGTCGGGCAAGCTCGGAATGGTGCCGGGGGTCAGCGTGAAGACGTTGTACGCCAAACTGCCGGCCTCTCCGGCGAAGGCGGAGAATCAGTGCAAATCAACCAACCATGGAAACGGGAACTGAATATGTACAATCCGAAATCACTCAAGGCCGAGGAGTTCATCGACGACGGTGAAATCCGGGAAACACTGAAGTACGCGCACGAAAACCGCCATAACCGGGAGCTGATCGATTCGATCCTGGAGAAGGCGAAGGAGTGCAAAGGGCTTTCCCACCGCGAGGCGGCGGTGCTGCTCGAATGCGACCTGCCGGATGAGATCGAAAAGATGTTCGAGCTGGCGCGGGAGATCAAGCAGAAGTTCTACGGCAACCGGATCGTGATGTTCGCGCCGCTTTATTTGTCGAACTACTGCATCAACGGCTGCACCTACTGTCCGTACCACCGCAGCAACACCCACATCCGCCGCAAGAAGCTGACGCAGGAGGAGATCGCCGCCGAGGTGGTCGCGCTGCAGGACATGGGGCACAAGCGGCTCGCGCTCGAAACCGGCGAGGACCCGAAGAACAACCCGATCGAATACGTGCTTGAGAGCATTAAAACCATCTATTCGATCAAGCACAAAAACGGCGCGATCCGCCGCGTGAACGTGAACATCGCCGCGACCACGGTCGAAAACTACCGCAAGCTCAAGGATGCCGGCATCGGCACGTACATCCTGTTTCAGGAGACCTACAACAAGAAGGCCTACGAGGAGCTGCACCCGACCGGGCCGAAACACGACTACGCCTACCACACCGAGGCGATGGACCGGGCGATGGAGGGGGGGATCGACGACGTCGGCTGCGGCGTGCTGTTCGGATTGAACCTCTACCGGTACGATTTCGTCGGGATTCTGATGCACGCCGAACACCTTGAGGCGGTTCACGGCGTCGGCCCGCACACGATCAGTGTGCCGCGCATCCGCCGCGCCGACGACATCGACCCGGAGAATTTCTCCAATGCGATCAGTGACGATGTGTTTGAAAAGATCGTTGCGATCCTGCGCATTGCGGTTCCGTATACCGGGCTGATCATTTCGACGCGCGAATCGAAAGCGGCCCGCGAACGGGTGCTGAAACTGGGCGTGTCGCAGATTTCCGGCGGTTCCCGCACCAGCGTCGGCGGCTATGTGACTCCCGAAACCGAGGAGGAGAATTCCGCCCAGTTCGACGTCAGCGACAACCGCACGCTCGATCAGGTGGTGAACTGGCTGCTCGACCTCGGTTACATCCCGAGCTTCTGTACCGCCTGCTACCGGGAGGGGCGCACCGGCGACCGTTTCATGCATCTGGTGAAATCCGGCCAGATCGCGAACTGCTGCCAGCCCAACGCGCTGATGACGCTCAAGGAGTATCTGGAGGATTACGCCTCGCCGGACACTCAGAAAAAAGGCGAACAGGTGATCGCCGCCGAAATTCCGCGCATCACCAACGACAAGGTGCGCGAAATCGCCAAAGAACACTTAAAAGAGCTGCACGACGGCAAGCGCGACTTCCGTTTCTGACGGCAGCGGCTACCGCGCCGGGCGGTGAAGTTCGCCGGGCAGCCGGTAGTCGCGCGCGGTCCAGCGTGCTCCCGCCTTGCGCTGGCGGTCGAGCGCGGCGAAGCACGCTTCGGCCATTTTGTGCATCGGCTGGGTATAGGAGGTGATTTCGGCGGGGCCGCCGTCGACGGTGTAGAAACGGCAGTTGGCGGGCACGCGGCCGGTCAGCACATGGGCGAGCTGGCCGTTGCCGCCGAACAGCGCAACGGTTTTTTGCCGGGGGAGGGTGCGGAAAAATTCATCGCAGCCGTAGTTCCCCGTTTCGTGCAGTACCTCCGCCCACGGCAGTTCGAGAATCCGATGCGGCAGTTTTCGTTTACGGCAAACGGCGATGAAACTTTCGCGCCGCTCGCGCTGGGAGTCCACATCCAGCCCGGCGGCATCGAGGAATATGAAGTCGGCGGCTCCGTCTTTGACCGCGCAATCAATCAGGGTTTCGAGGGCGCCCCGGTTGTCCAGCCCGACATAATCGGCGAACTCTCCCGGAAGGATCCGGTCGAAGAACACCTGATTCACGCCAAGCACCCGCAGCCGGTGAAAGAGTCCGAAATCGAGCTTCCGGTCAACTCCCCACACCACGATGTTGCGCACTCCGCCGGCGGCGAGGCGCAATGCGGCGCGGCTCTGCTCTTCCCCGGAGTCGCCGCCGGGTTCCAGCACGGTCATCACGCCCTGCTTGCTTGCTTCGGCGCAGATCGTTTTCAGGAAGTCCCGGGAAAACGAGTCGTTGAGCGGCAGGATCGCGCCGAGCACCCGGATCGGGCCGGTCGCGGCCGCGAACCGGTCGTTGACTACGGTTCCGACCCGCCGCCGCCGCACGATGATGCCGGCTTCCTCCAGCGCGCCGTAAGCGCGGCGGACGGTCACGCGGCTGACGCGGAACCGTTCCGCCGTCTCCAGTTCGGTCGGAAACGCGGAACCGGGCACATAGCGTCCTTCCAGAATATCAGTTACCAGCTGTTGCCGGATCTGTTCGGTCAATTGCGTCATCGTTTTCTGCTCCGGGGCATTCAGGATGAGTTGATGTCTTTTCCTTACAATAACCGTTCAAGACGGGAAATTCCATAAGACCGGCGATTTTTTCATTCCGGGCCGGCGGCAGTCCGTGGGTACAATGCCGGTAATGCCGGGCGGCTGCCTTGGAGTGCGGAGATTGATCTCCGCTTTCAAATCGCGCGTAAGTTTTATATCTGAACTTTGCATTGCAACAAGAGCGGGCAAGGTGCCCGGAGGGTAACAACTTTTGAGCGCAAGAACATGCAGGGTGCCCGGAGGGTAGTGAGCGCCGGACCTCCGGCCTGCGGATGGCTCCGGGGGACGTCGCGCACGTCCCCCGGACCCCCTCGCCGGTGGCGGGGGCCGGGCCGATTGCGAAGCACTTCCGCTCGCGGGCGCGGCTTCGCCGCTTACTTGTCCGCCTGCGGCGGCCAACCCCTTCAACGCCCGCGTTGCGGGCTACGCCAGGGGGGGCTTCGCTCACTACGTTCGGCTTCGTCACTACCGTTCCTCGTTACTTGCCAGTGGCAAGTAATTCCCTCACATGCGTTCGCGGCGCTGACCGCGCTTATTGTGCGCCGCGAAAGTGGCTATGGAGACCGACCTTTGCCTTGCAAAAGTTAGCCGCCGCACGCCCCCCGGAGGGGCATTGGCGTGCGCACCCGGCAGCGGCACCTTGCCGCCGCACCCGGCAGCGGTATCTTGCCGCCCGCCGCACTTATTGTGCGCCGTGTAAACGGTTCTGCCGACCAACCGATGCTCAGCCTGTACTGGCAGCCCGCACGCCCCCCGGAGGGGCATTGGCGTGCGCACCCGGCAGCGGCACCTTGCCGCCGGCACTTTGCCGCTGCTGCTTCGGAAAAAAGTTTGTCCATCGGTACAAGACTTGTAGCATCTGCCGTGGGGTGTGGAGGGAGGTGCCGGAGTATTTCCCGGCGGACAAACAACAAAAATATGTTTGCCCGCCGACTTGCGGAACAGTAACGACTTTCGGAATAGCCGCTCCCACCCGGGAGCGACCGAATAAATAAATCGAAATTCTTTCTTCCAGAGGTGACGTACCGCTCATCGACGGACAAACAACAATTTAAATCAGCGCTTTCGGGATTTCTCCCGACATTTCCGGGGAACAGAGGCTGCAGTCATGACTTCCCGGATTTCAGTTTTTAATTTGCTGAAGTTTTCTATAAATAGAATAACACTTTTATGGATAAATTACAATTGAAATATCTTAATATTTTTGAAAATGATATAATACTTTGAATATTTTTGGGTGGATTCATGCCTGTTGTCTGCGAAAAATTCTTTTGGAGTACGCAGCGGTGCCGGTGTCGGGCCCGGCATCCCCGGGCGTGAACGCTATCTCCTTTTACATTCCGCCGCGATTCCGGAAAAGAGACCGCTGCGTACTCCGAAAGAGTTTGTCCGCCGATTCGCGAAACGGTAACGACTTTCGGAATAGCCGCTCCCACCCGGGAGCGACCGAATAAATAAATCGAAATTCTTTCTTCCAGAGGTGACGTTTCGTTCCTCGGCGGACAAACAAAAATTTTCAAATCAGCCTTTCCGGGATGTTCCCGGAATTTCCCCCGCAGCGGGGAAATCTCTTTGGAGTACGGAGCGGTACGGTTTCGGGTTTCCGCTTCTCCCGAACAGTGAATGACATCCTCTTACATTCACAGCTCCATCGACCTGAAACAGTTCGCTCCGTACTCCAAAGAGGTCTGTCCGCCGTGCGGCGAGGCCTGCGACTGTCAGGATCGCAGGTTGCTGCGGAGGTGATGCCGGATCGCGTACCGGCGGACAAACAAAAATTTTCAAATCAGCCTTTCCCCGTATCGGGGAATTTCCTTTAGAGTACGGAGCGAAGCGGTTTCGAGCTTCTGTTCCCCCGAAGCAATGACCGGTATCCCCATGCCGGTTGCCCACTGTCTGATCGGCTCGGCATATTCCGCTCCGTACTCTGAAGGAGTCTGTCCGCCGTGCGGCGATGCCTGCGACTGTCAGGATCGCAGGTTGCTGCGGAGGTGATGCCGGATCGCGTGCCGGCGGACAGACAAATTTTTAATCAACACTTCCAGGAATTATTGCCCGGAGAACTATTCTCATAAGCTTAAATCAGCTATAATAGCCAAGTGTTTTCTATTTCTTTAGCAAATCAATCTTAATGATTTGTTTTGGGATATTTGGCTCAAGAATAAATAATTTTTCATTTATCAGCAGTAAAACGGAAGAATAGAAAATATTTACTTTAAAGTTGCTTGGTAAATTATTTTCTTCCCATTGAGGACGTTCAACTTCAACATATATTTCTTGTTGGAAAATTCCAGCTTGAGTTAAATTTAATAAATAACCATTAGAAGAACTCAAATTGATAGTATTTGACAGACCTTCAGAGAAGGTTATTGTTGTAGTAGAGGTTACGGGTTGAACAAGTTCAAAGGACTCGAATTGGTTTGGAAAATTAAAAAAGTTATAACATAACTGGCTTTTGGCAATTATTTCTAATTTTAAATCTTTGTTCCATTCGTTTGTATTTGAATTTATTATTGTACTGGTTTGTACAGAGAAGTTTAAGTTTTTTTGTGAAAATAATTTATCTGTTTCTAAGTTCTTAAAATTGACTTTGAATAATAAAGGAAGAGCTCCTGCATATATTTCTCCAGTAAACAGAAGAAGTATAATATATATTATTAATTTCATTATATTGTAATTGTTTTATTATAAAAATTTATTTTTATGCTCCCTATTACCCTAATAGGGAGCATAAAAAATTGTTATTCAGGTTTTCTCACGGAGATGCTAAAAATAGTTTGACCTTTATTGGTGAACTCTGAATTTTTATCTTTTCCTCCTGCTGCAATATTAGCGTCTGAGACACCAAGTGCTACTTTCATTGTGCCATAAATATATTTATCGGCATTTGGTTTACTGTTCCAAGTAATACCGCTAACATTGAGAGTTAAAGTGGTAGAGAAACCAGTTGATTTTTGGCCACCCTTATGACTTAATGTTATATCATAACCGTTGGAGGAACTTGAATTTATACCATCAAGCCCACTGGTGAAAGTTATGGAAGTTGAACCTGTTCCACTTACATCTTGTTTCCATTCGTTTCCATTGCTGTCACGAGTGTAAACAGTACCATTGGCACTAACTGAGACAGTAATGGAACTACTCCAACCTGAAGAACTCGGAGAGCAATTGGTTGTTACTTTAAGTCTATAAAGCCTTCCCCCAGTTTCTCCTGTGACATTGACTCCATTTGAGGTATCATTATAGTTTGAAGCTCCGGTAATCTTGAATTCAATTTCCAAGCCAAGAGGGTCAACACTTGTTGTAAAGCCGTTATTACAGTACGCCAGATTGTTCCATCCGTCAGGATAACCTGCTGGATCGATGGTCTGCCACTTGCCTAAATCCGCGCGATAATTGCGGAACAGGAAGCTGTAGCCGAGTCCGTCGATCTCGGGCTTGCCGGTGAAGAAGTTTACGGCGAGGTTGGGCTTTTCGCCGGGCTTGAGTTCTCCGAAGGCGTCGCGGTCGATGGCGCTGAACTTTTCGCCGTCCTTGACACCGAGGGTGTTGCCGAGCATGTCGTCAAAGAGCATCTTGTCTCCGGCGAGGATCGGATTGCCTCCGGTCACGGCGGGTTCGTTCACGTATTTGAGATTGTTGCGGCTCAGCAGCGCGAGGCCGTCCCACAGGAAGGTTTCTTTGCTGTCGCCGTAGTCGGCGGTCGCGAGCTGGCCGCTGATGTCGTAGCTGTAACTCTGCGTGGTCTTGCCGTTTTCGGCTACCTGCATCACCTTGTCCAGCCAGCCGTAGGCGAAGGTCTTTTCGCCCTCTTTGATCATCCGGCCCGCCGCGTCGTATTCGTACTTCGTGACCTTGCCGTCGGCATTCTTGCTGCTGACCAGCTGGTTCGCCTTGTCGTAGGTGTAGGTCGTGGTCTTGCCCGCGACGGTCTTGCTCAGGATATTGCCCGCCGGGTCGTATATGCCGGGTGGTGGGGCTTTTCTTTGCCGGATTGTTGAACTTTGCAACATCATTGTTATTTACCTCCGGGTCATGTTGAGGGCTTCTGTAAACATCATAACCCTTTTACAGCATTTTTGCAACTGAAATATCTTCATGAATTAAAATTTATATTGTGTTTTGAGTTCTCCCCATGCCGGGGAAATTCCTTTAGAGTACGGAGCGAAGCGGTTTCGAGCTTCTGTTCCCCCGAAGCAATGACCGGTATCCCCATTCCGGTTGCCCACTGTCTGATCGGCTCGGCGTATTCCGCTCCGCACTCTGAAGGAGTCTGTCCGCCGTGCGGCGATGCCTGCGACTGTCTGGATCGCAGGGTGCTGCGGAGGTGGTGCCGGATCGCATTCCGGCGGACAGACAAAGTTTTTAATCAACACTTCCGAGGATTGTTTCCCGGAGAATCATTTCCTATATAATTAAAAAGTAATAAATAAGAGTAATTGTAATTTGTTAATTTAGTATGGTTTGCGCTTCCTTTTCTTGTAATTCATCTTCAAATTGATCACTTCTTGTTTTATCTCTTTGTGAATCAGTAAGATCATATAAGTTTACTGATCGAGAATTTGAATATACTCTTGTTGTAGATGACACTCGCGGGAAAAAGTCAGGTAATGAATTTTTCTTGAGAGCTATTGAAAATTTATCTTTAGAATCAAAGGATAGTAATGTATGTTTATTCATATTAAGAATAAAATACTTTCCTGTACCATCGCTTCCAAAAATATAAGGGTATTTACCCCAAAGTTCAATTAGACCTGGGCCTATGATTCTTTCTCCATTATGGTTAATTATAATTGTTTCATTTGGTGCAATTTCTTTCCAACAATAACCATTAAGTAGAGCTTTTTGCTTTTGACATCCCATGCCTAGAAAGGCCAAAGTTAAACAACATAGCAAGAGTTTCATTCTATGTATCCACTTCCACTTGTAGTAACAGACCAATTATCAGTGATTATAAATGGATTAGAATGTGGAAAATCCAAACGATCCAGTCCGAATGAATCTAAATCTGCGGGATCTGAAAATACATCATGAAAAGTAAAATCAATTCCGCCTGTAAAGGTATAATCAAATACTTGGCGGGCTTCATCAAATGACCAAGAAACGCTGATTCTACTAGCCGTCATTAATGTAGCTTTCCTTATAGGCCAACTTGCCTCTGAGAAGTCATAAGTATTGCGAGTGTTATAAGTAGGTAAAGTAACACTTCCTGTTTTGTAACTTGTATTAACTGCAGATCGCGCTAACTCATTTAGCTGATCTTCCAAGCCACCTTTGCGGTAAAGAACAGACTTTTCAATGACCTCCCAGACTGCACTCTTTAATCCCATGCTTGTCAGTGTTCTTTCTGCTCCGTTACCTACAAAATAATGTGCTGTAAAATCAAAATTATTCCATTTGTCTTTCGAGCATGTTACAATTGTAGGAGTAGTAATAGGATCTCCTGTGTATGGGTCATAATTTCCAGTGGGAACATAATCAATGCAATATCCTTGAGCGAGTCCAAGAGAGTCAAAAGCTACTGTACTAGCATTGTTACAATATGTCAGATTGTTCCATCCATCAGGATATCCGAGCGGATCGCTGGTCTGCCACTTGCCGAGATCGGCGCGGTAGTTGCGGAACAGGAAGCTATACCCCAACCCGTCGATTTCGGGCTTGCCGGTGAAGAAGTTTACGGAGAGGTTGGGCTTTTCGCCGGGCTTGAGTTCGCCGAAGGCATCGCGGTCGATGGCGCTGAACTTTTCGCCGTCTTTTACTCCGAGGGTGTTGCCGAGCATGTCGTCGAAGAGCATCTTGTCTCCGGCGAGGATCGGATTGCCTCCGGTCACGGCGGGTTCGTTCACGTACTTGAGGTTGTTGCGGCTCAACAGCGCGAGGCCGTCCCACAGGAAGGTTTCCTTGCCGGCTCCGTAGTCGGCGGTCGCGAGCTGGCCGCTGATGTCGTAGCTGTAACTCTGCGTGGTCTTGCCGTTTTCGGCTACCTGCATCACCTT
>NZ_QEKH01000057.1 GCF_003096415.1 Victivallis vadensis
CCGGTGCCGAACGTCGCACGGTCCGCCGCCGGCACAAGCTGTTCCGCCGAAGCCGGCGCATCCGCGCCAAAGAAATCGGCAGGCCAGTTCACCGCCACCTTCACCGCCACGTCCGAAGGAACCGTCACCGAGTCCGAAACCGAAGGATCTACCACGACTTCCCCCTTCGTGCCCGACGCAATCTCAATCGAATCGATCCCTTCAGGAAGTTCCGTGATCGTAACAGAACCACCGTCATTCGCCGAAACCGTAAGCTTGCCGTCCGTAACCTGAACCGCGCCGTTGGTGACGGAGAGTCCGTCCCCGATCTTCAGCGTTGCGGAATCGGCTACCGTAAGGTCATTTGCCGGAGGAACGACAAGCTTGACCGTACCTTCGCCGGTGATTTCAGTCAGGCCGGCGAGTTTCACCGTCGCATCGGCGTCAAAGACGACCGTGCTGCCGGCGGCGGCGCTGATCCTGATGACGGAGGAGAGGTTGGTTTCAAGCTGAATCTTCTCTGCGTCCGTCAGGTCGGAACCGTCGATTACCGCGCTTCCCTGAAATTCGAGGGAGCCCGCGCCGCTGATCATGGTCAGGATATCCGCGAGGTTCGCTACCGCAGCCCGGAGACGGACGCCCGAAGCCGGAACCACGATCTTCAACTTGCCGCCATTGAGGTCGATGCTGTTGCCCAAAACGGCTCCGAGTTCGACCACAAGCGTGTCGTTGGCGTCGAATTGCATGGTGCCATTGAATTGCGAACCGGATTTCAGAATCACAACCGCCGCCTGACCGTCATCGGCAAGGATCTTGCCGCCGAATGTGTTGCCGATCGTGATCGTGACATTATCGGTGGTGCTGTTGGCGCCGCTGCCGGAGGCATGGATGATATTGTCGGTGCCGTTGACGGTGATGAAAGCGTTCTTCACATGGGCGGCGCTGCCTGCGACTGCGTAGGCTCCGGCATAAATTCCGCCGGCGACCGTGTTGCCGGAGACGGTGATGGAAACGGTATCGAGTTCCAGAGCGCCTGTTCCGAGAATCGCGCCGCCGTAAACGGTGCCGCTGATGGAGCCGGTTCCGCTGATGGTGAGGGTCTGGCCGGAAACATCGCCGGAAATGACGCCGTTATTGGTCAGGGTCAGAATGTCGCCGTCAACGGAACCGAAAATTTCCGCTTGTGCGGCGATATTCAGGATATCGTTGCCGCTGTTCAGCGCGATCATGCCGAAAACCTTGGCCCCGGCATTCAGCGTGATGACATCGTCACCTTTGCCGCCGACGATCGCATATCCGGTCGCGTTGCCGGTCACCGTATCGGCCGTCGCCGTTCCCTGCTGAATCTTTTCAAGCTGCCTGAGCAGGTCGCCGTTCTTGCAGCTGCCCGCGAATACGATACCGGAGATGGCGGCATTGACGCTGGTGGAGGCGGTCAGGCCGTAAGCCTTTGATTTGCCGTCGGTGTCTTTGGAATCAAACGAATTCACCGCGACGATTCCGGAAAGGTTGTCGATCGTCAGCGTCGCCGTTCCCGTGGAGGACGCGGAAGACTGAATTCCTGCCGCCTTGAAGTCGGAATCATTGTTATAGCTGTTCGAGGGATTTTCGTAGAAATGCTCGGCGTACACGGTGCCGGAGAGTTCGCCGATGTGAAACGTCGATACTGAGCCGCTGCCGGTGGCGGCATTCAGCAGGCCGGTAGAGCCATACTGGCCCTTGGCTTCTACCGTGCCGGCCAGAGTTCCGATTTCCGTGGCTGCCGAGGAGGCGGCGGTATGGGCAATCCCGACGGCGAACCCGGAAGCACTGTAACCGGAAACCTTCGCCGTATTTGTCAGCGTGCCGATCTTCAGGGTGCCGTCGGTGGCTTTTTCCTGTGTGATGCCGACGCCTTCGTCGCTTTCGCCGTTGTTGCTGGCGGAAATTGTGCCGCTGATCTCCTTCAGTTCCGCATTTTTGACATATCTCAGGTAAACTCCGTAGCTGTAGGCGCTGTCACTCGTCACGATGCTGCCGCCGAGGGTATTGATTGTGACGTTTTCCACCTGATTGGCGTAGATGCCGTGCCGGACGTTGGAGATGCCGCCGGAGAAATCGGCGACGGCGCTCTTGCCGAGCAGAATAAGGCCGGAACTGTTGTACTCGCCGGAAATACCGGTGATGTTTCCAGCGACGTTGACCCGGGAGGTGGAATCGGTGCCGAGCCCGCCGAGAGTGACGGAACCGGTAACGCCGGCGCCGGCGGAGAGTTCCAGCAGGCAGTTCCCGGTGTACTGGAAGCTGTCGAAGGCACCGCCGGCTATTTGCAGGGTTGAGGCTGAAGGCGCCTTCCGGATTGCGTCGGAGATGGTGCCGAACGCATTGACGCCGACGATATAATAATTATCGCCGATCTGAACGGGCTGTCCCGCTTTCTTGTCGGCCCATCCGGAATTGACGAGCAGTTTTTCCGTGGAGTCGATTACTCCGCTGATTTCCGTCAGGGTGATGGCGCTGTCGGCGGCTTCAAGCAGCCGGTATTGCCCTCCGATCTTCACGGCTCCGCCGTCGAATACCGTTGCGCCGTTCACAGCAAAGGAGGTATTGCCGTACGCCAGTTTGCCGCTGATCACTGTGTATACGGAGCCGGCGCCGAGCTGGGATTCGGTCACGTTGATGCAGATTGCTTCGTCCGCGAAGTTTGTGGCGGATGCGCCGGTGAAGAGGACCGAACTGCCGCCGTTGAAGACGATGTTTTCAATGGTCTGAATGCCGTAAAGGGAGCCGAAGTAACCGGCAGATGCCGAACCGAAAGTCAAGGTGTCCGTTCCGCCGTCGCCGGAAATCCAGCCGTTCACTTCGCCGCCGGTGATCGTGAATCGGTCATCGCCGTCTCCGCCGAAGACATTGCCGATGACCTGACCGCCGGTGACCGTGAATTGATCGTTGCCCGCTCCCAAGCTGATCTGGCCGCTGATCAGGGTATCGGCGCCGTTGACGGTGATGGCGTCGGCGCCTTCGGCGAATCGAATATTGCCGAAAATAACAGCACCGTCATTGAAGGTCAAACCGTTTGCTCCTCCGGCAGTCCCATAAACGGCATAACCGCTTGCGGCAGAGGATGCCAGGTTGTTGTAAACTTCCTGCCGCTTCGCCGGATCCCGCATTTCGGCAAGCCGGAGCTCCAGATCGTCATCCAGATACCTGCCTGCGTAAATCGTGCCGGTGAAATTGTCCAGGGTGATGTCGGGTCCGTAGATGCCGATTGTGGAGCCGGTAGCGGATGAGCCGGATACAGCCTGATTGACCAGCAGCGTACCGGAGAAGTCGTTCAATGCAGTCGTTCCGTTATTATAGATGCCGACCAGCATGGGGGAAGAACCGGACGTGCTTTTCCGGAAAACACCACTCCCGGTCGCGGCGATGGTTCCGGAGAAATCTTCAAGCAGAATCGTTCCGCCGGCAGTGGCGCTATAGTTGTAAATGCCGAAAACCGACTGTTGCTTGGCGGGGGATTCCGCTCCGGTCACATGCGCACGGATATCGCCGGAGAAGCTGGAAATTGTGACATCGGCCCGGCTCCCGGCGGAAGAACCGACGGAGATGTTGCGCAGAGCGTATGCGTTGTTGACGCCGGAAACGGAAATCAAAGCCGTTTCACTGCCGGTCCCGATTGACAGGCGGGAAATCTCCCGGCTGTAAACGGAGAGGGCGTAAGCCGCGTTATCCGTCGATTCGACATTCAGGTTTCCGGTAAAGGAACTGATGGAAAGCTCTACGGTTCCGGAGGGATAGGAGGCGATGGCCGCACCGTCGTTGCCGACGAAAAAACCGTAAGCTGCCGCATCGCCCGCGATCTTCATGGAGCCGGAGAAGGCGCCGATTTCCAAAGCCGGAGAGACGGAGGCGTTGCAGATGAATCCGGCACTGAAATAAATATTTCCGGTGGTGTCGATCGTAACGTTCGCGGAGAAGAGATCGATGACATTCCGGCCGCCGTTCATCTCAAAGACGCTCAACGGGCCTGCCTGGACGGAACTGCCACTCAGGTTCACGGTTCCGCCGAATTCAGTGAAATGCGCCGTTCCCTGATTGGAGAGGAAAAGAGTTCTGCCGACGGGGCCGCCGAGCACGGCGTCCTTGCCGATCGCCAATGCATGCATGCCGCTGCCGAGCTCCATTCCGCCCTGATAGCTGCCGTTGATCGTGACGGCGCTGTCATCGCCCAGGGTCTGGGAACCGAGGAGTCCGGCGCCTTCCTGAATTTCGATGCCGAGGAGTCCGGTGAGCTTGCCGCTCTGTACGCCCAGCAGGGTGACGCCGCTCTTCACCGTCAGGCTTTCCGGATAATCGCCGGCTGCCGGCTGAACGGAATCGCCTTCAGCGGCGGCATCGATTGCCGTCTGGATGCCGACGAACGAATTGGTGTCGTTCAGGCTGCTGTCCGCGTTACGCGCAGCTTCGAGCGCTTCCTGTGTGGCGAATGCGTAGATTGTGGTCCCCATGATTTACTCCCCGGTGTGAATGATGATAATTGTTTTATAGATTAAATTTCTGATATCTGACATGAGGACGCGTTTCCGCTCTTCGGGCTTTTTGGAGCAAGGGAAGGCGGCAGGGCGGCCTGGTTGCCGTTGCCGGGATTCTTATTGCTTTATGCGGCAATTCCGCAGCAGTAAGCGAACCGATCCGCATCAGGGCGGATTCAACGGTACAGAAAAATGTGACAGCCAAACGGCACTCGATGGAAAAAACAGGAATTTCCTGCATCGGAAGCGCTGCGGGGAAAACGGAAATAAACAATTCCCGGATGTGCGGAGAAATCGTCTGGTCATAATTCGGGCCGGGCGCACAAATTGCGGACCCCGTGATATAAATATCCATCATGACGAAAAAATCTCCGTTTGCGATCCAAGAGTGAACAAACGCCTGAAAGCAAAATTTCCGCATTGCCGTGTAAAAAAATAAGGCTGCTGCCGAATGACAGCACCTGTTGAATATAAATTTCCCTATTGTTCAGTATTAATTATAATTTATCTGACTGTAAATGTCAAGCTCTAGATTTGATATAGATGCAAAAATAAATTGAAAAGAAAATTGAAATAATTTAGTTTTAAAAGAAATATTTTCAGGTTAAAGTAGAATGGTATTGATTTAAAGGGCTTGAGGCATGAGCCTTAATGCAAACACTACCTGTTTCATGGGTATTATACGTTCGCAATATATTATGATCGGGTGGAAATTTTTGTTTTACGCTGCGTCAACCGGCAATGAAATGGGGATTCCGTCCCGACAGGAACGAAATCCCCATTGAAATAAAAGATGTTGCGACAGGAAAACTGCCGAGTCAGCGGAAGATCAGTATTACCGCCGTTCCCAGCAGAATCTGGATGATGCGGGCGACCAGCGCCAGCAGTACGCCGCTCGGCCAGATGTTGTCGATCCCGGACCACTTGTAAAGCAGCGTCAGCATGACCGCCCAGCCCAGCGCCGCCGTGATCAGTCCCGGCAGGGGAATCAGCGACACCAGCGCCGTGAGCAACGCGATCAGGAAAGCCGGAAGCCAATCCAGCTGGTCTTTGGTGACCTTGGCGCCGAGCCAGAGCGCGGTGCCGCCGAGGACTCCCTGAAAAAGAATGACGAGGGCGATTACGATGAAATGCATTTTCGTTTTCCTTCGGGGTCTAACGGGAAATGCGCCGGGCGTTCTCTTTGCCGATGTAGAAGGCGCGGATGTTCGCCTGCACCACCGTCTCCTTTTCACGGAAACAATCCATGATCGCTTCTTCGAAGACCCGGTCGAAGTCGGCCTTGTCGTCGTCGTCGAGGAACAGATCGCACATCATCACCGCGACGGCTCCGAGCAGCACCGAATTGGCGTACTTGAGGTCGCCGAGCTGGGTGGCCAGGTCGGAAGCGGGCAGGGTGTAAAGGATCTGTTCGCCGGTGTTTTCCGGCTGCCGGACATTGGATTCGTCGTAGAGCAATATGCCGTTCCTTTTCAGCTCCGGCAGGTATTTGTCGAGCGAGGACTGGTTCAGCGCGATCAGCAGATTGCAGTCGCGTTCGACCAGCGGCGAACCGATCGGGTGGCGGCTCAGCACCACCGAGCAGTTCGCTGTGCCGCCGCGCATCTCCGGCCCGTAGCTCGGCAGCCACGACACGTTGAAATTGCGCAGCTTGCCCATCGTCGCGAGCATATAGCCGAGCGAAAGCACCCCCTGGCCGCCGGAACCGGCGAGCTTGATCCGCCGTTCCGCCTCGAAGATCCGCGACGGGTTGCGGAAGGATTCGCTGACGCCGTCGGCGACTTTGACCGGGTAGAGCAGCTCCTTGACCTGCCGCGGATCGTAGATCCCTTCGGCGCGCTGCAGCGGATCGCGGCTGTCGGCGATGTCCTTGTAGACGCCGAGCGGAAAGTAACGGCTCATCTGGTTGTCGAGGAACTCGTTCATCTCCTTGGCGTGCATCTTCAGGTTGACCGGACAGCCCGAAAGGCATTCGACCAGCGAGAAGCCCTTGCGTTCGATGCTGTTGGTCAGCGCCTTGCGGATCGCGAGGCGCGCCTTGCGGATATTTTGCACGGTACTCAGCGCGACCCGTTCCACATAGACCGGCGCATCCAGCGCGGCGACGGTTTCGGAGACTTTCAGGGGATACCCTTCCGTCGAGACGCTCCGTCCCTGCGGCGTGGTCTGGGTTTTCTGGCCGGGCAGGGTGGTCGGCGCCATCTGGCCGCCGGTCATCCCGTAGATTGCGTTGTTCACGAAGAAAACCGCGAGGTTTTCCCCCCGGTTCGCCGCCTGGATGATCTGGTTGAAACCGATCGACGCCAGATCGCCGTCGCCCTGGTAGGAGATCACGATGTTCTCCTGATTGGCGCGGGCCAGCCCGGTGCCGACCGCGGGGGCGCGGCCGTGCGGCACGGAAATGCCGAAGCAGTCGAAGTAGTAGTAGCTGAACACCGCGCAGCCGACCGGCGCGATGATGATCGTTTTGTCCTTGATCCCGAAATCCTGAATCGCTTCGGCGATCAGTTTGTGCAGGATGCCGTGGCCGCAGCCGGGGCAGTAGTGCATATTGGTTTTGATCGGGCCGGGCCGGCGTTCGAAGGTCGGAAAGAAGCCGGCGCTGCGTCCGTAAAGAATTTTATCCGCCATGATTACTTCACCTCCATGCCGGTCAGTTTGAGAGTGCGCGCGACGATCTCGTCCACGCCCGGAATATTGCCGCCCATCCGGTTGATCAGGTGGACCGGCCGGTCGCAGTTGATCGCGAGCTTCACGTCGTCGATCATCTGGCCGTTGCTCATCTCCACCGCGATCAGCTGCTTCGCGGGCAGCCGGCGCAGTTCATCGGCCGGGAACGGAAAGAGCGTGACCGGGCGCAGCAGGCCGGCTTTCACGCCCTGTTTGCGCAGTTCGGCCACGGCGGTGCGGGCCAGCCGCCCGGAGATGCCGTAGCCGACCAGCAGGATTTCGGCGTCCCCGGCCTGATAGAGTTCGCTGCGCTGTTCGTTCTGCTCAATGCGTCTGTACTTCTCCTGAAGCCGGATGTTCAATGCTTCGAGGTCGTCGGTTTCGAGGTAGATCGAGCTGATCATGTTCGTGCGGGGGCGGGTCACGTCGAGCGCCCATTCCGGAATCTCCCGGCGGCCCGGCAGCGGTTCGGGCAGGGTGACAGTCTCCATCGTCTGCCCGATCACGCCGTCGGTCATCATGTAAACCACGATGCGGTACTTTTCGGCGAGGTCGAATGCGGTGAACGCGAGGTCGCACATCTCCTGCGCCGAAGCCGGAGCCAGCACGATGCATTTGTAGCTGCCGTGCCCGCCGCCCTTGACCACCTGAAAATAATCGGACTGCTCGGGAGCGATGTTGCCGAGCCCGGGGCCGCCGCGGGTGATATCCACCACCAGTGCGGGCAGCTCGCTGCCGGAGAGATAGCTGATCCCCTCCTGTTTCAGGCTGATGCCGAGGCCGGAACTGGCGGTCATCGCGCGGCGGCCGTTCGCGGCGGCGCCCATGACCATGTTGATCGCGGCGATTTCACATTCGGCCTGCAGGAAGGTGCGGCCGAGCTTCGGGAAGCAGCGCGCCGCGGTGTGCGCGATTTCGCTGGCGGGAGTGATCGGGTAGCCGAAAAAGCACTCGCACCCGGCGAGCAGCGCGCCATAGACGACCGCTTCGTTGCCTTTGAGCAGCATTCGGTTGGTGTATTCCATCGTTACGCCTCGCTTTCCGGATCGGTGGTATGCTGGATGACGGTCAGGGCGCCCGGTTCGGGGCAGGTGTAGAAACAGCCGCCGCAGCCGATGCAGGGTTGTCCGGTCAGGGTGACCGCCGGGAATCCGAGTTTGTTCAGGTGGGTTCCCATCCTGAGCACGCCGCGCGGACAGGCGTTCACGCACCGTTCGCACCCTTTGCACTCGTCGACGGCGATCACCACCTCGAAGGTTCTGGTTGGTTTTGTCATGTTTCTCCTCTGTTTTTCTGATTGCGGGCGCGTCCGGCTCTCCCCGGCCGGAACACCGGCCCCGGAATACGCCCGGTCCCCGGTTCAGCGGGGAATTTTCACTGTCTGAATGATCTCCTGCAGAATCTGCGCGGAGGTCACGCCGGAGTAGCGGCTTTTCGCATCGGTGACGAGGCGGTGCGGCAGCACCACCATCGCCAGGGAGCGCACTTCGTCCGGCAATACGTAATCGCGGCCCGCCAGCAGCGCGGCGGCGCGGGCGGCGTCGGCCAGCAGCAGCGCGGCGCGGGGGCTGGCGCCGAGCGTCAGACGCGGATCGCGCCGGGTCGCATGGATGATTTCCAACAGGTAAGCCGAAACACTCTCCTCGATGCCGATCCGGGTCATCTGCCGGTTGAGTTCGAGGATCTCCGAACAATTCAGGATCGGCGTGAGCGTGGCGGCCGGGTCGCCGGAGCGGCGGTCCGCCAGCATCTCCGCCTCGGCTTCCGGTTCGGGATAACCGAGGCTGAGCCGCATCGCGAAGCGGTCGAGCTGGGCCTCGGGCAGCGGGTAGGTGCCTTGAAATTCGATCGGGTTCTGGGTTGCGATCACCATGAACGGGGCTTCGAGGGGGCGGCTTTTGCCGTCGCTCGAAACCTGATGCTCGCACATGCACTCCAGCAGCGCCGACTGGGTGCGCGGCGAGGCGCGGTTGATTTCGTCGGCGAGCAGGATGTTCGTGAATACCGGGCCGGGGCGGAACTGGAAACTGCCCTCTTTCGGGCTGTAGATGTTCGTGCCGATGATGTCGGCGGGCAGCAGGTCGGGCGTGAACTGCACCCGCCGGAAATCCGCGTCGACCAGCCGGGCCAGCGCCTTCGCCAGCGTGGTCTTGCCGACGCCGGGCACGTCGTCGAGCAGCACGTTGCCGCCCGCGACGAATGCGGTCAGCAAATGGCGGATCACCTCCGGCTTGCCGCGAATGATCCGGTTGAGTTCGTTTTCGACCCGGTTCAGTTTTTCAATGGTGTCGCTCATGGAAAGTGCCCCGTGTTTAAGATTGGATATCAGAACCAGTCCGCCTCGAAGTTGAACGTACCGGTTTCACGGGCGTTCCAATTGGCGTTGGTCAGGTCATAGTAGTCATAGACGCCCGGCAGCCGCGGCACCGAATGCACCTTGACCGGATAGAGCCGGGTCATGCCGTCACGGTGGTCGTACCGGATCGAAAATTCGTTGTTGCGCGCGTCGCGGAACTCCCCGTCCGCCGGGATTTTTGCCCGGGTGATCAGCAGCACCGGACGGCCCAGCCGGTAAAGCTCCACCGGGATCACCGATTTGTCGCGCAGCGCCTCGACGGAACCGCGCTCCAGCTCCAGGTGGGCCATCACACGGGTTACGCCGAAACGGGTCAGCTCCAGCGCCGCCATCGAGTTGCAGACCGGCAGCGGCGCGGAGGCGATGATCTCGTCGGCTTCAATACCCTTGAGCAGCGCGAGATCGCCGAGGGCGGTGACCCGGAACCGCCTGATTCCGGCGTCGGCCGCGGCGCGGATCGCCCTGACCAGACTGCCTAGCTTCCCCTCCGGACAGAATTCCGGCAGGATCGCCTCGTTGGTCAGCTTGTTGAAGTCGTAGACGCCGGTTGCCCGGATCGCCCTGCGGTTGGCCGGTTCCGCCCCGTTGGGCTTCAGCGCAACGGTTTCGGTCAGAAGCTCCGGCAGCACGTAGCCGGGCTTCAGCGAAAGGTAAAAGCGGCGGAACTGCTCCAGCCCGGTTGCGGAGTTGTGGAACACCGCCTCCGGCTTCAGGTTCTGTTTCACATACTCCCAGAATTCGCGGCGGACCGCCTTCAACTCGCTGGCGGGCAGAAAGTAGCTGCCTTCCACGGCGGCTGTGAAATTGCCGAGCTCGAAAGCGTCGGAATCGCTGGCGGAAAATTCCGCCTCAAGCGTCTCCGCCGAAACCGGGCGGCTGTTCGCCGGGGCGAGGTTCAGCGGCCGGAAGAAATTTCCGACCGGAGCATTGGTCACGTCTATCGCGATCTCATGCGCGGTCAGCCGCACATTGAGGTCGAGGCGGGCGCGGCGCGGCGGCAGTGCCGCGATGCGCCCGGAATAGTCGCTGAAACTTTCGCCGATCTTGAAGACCAGTCCGCGTTCGGCGACCGGTTTGTCGCAGCAGATGAAGACCCGTTCGCCGGGCAGGGCGCGGCGGGCCGGCTGGTTCTCGACGAACATCCTGGTGATGGTCAGGGCGGGGCCTTCATCACCGGACTGGGGCTGTACGCGCACCCGGTCGCCGAGGAAAAGCCGCTTGGTCGCGGTCAGGCCGAAACCGTTGTCGCGCACCGCTTCGACCGTGCCGCAGAGCAGTCCCGCCGCGCCGAGCGCGTCGTGCTGGATCAGGCCGCGGGCCGAATCCTTGCTGAAAAATCCGAGCGACCACTTGCGTCCGCACCCTTTGCTGAGCATATTGCGCGCTTCGCCGATCCGTTTCGGGAACTCCTCCGGCGGCGCGTCGAGCAGCATCCGGTAGGCTCCGACGGTCTGCTTCACATAGTCCGGCTGCTTGAGCCGCCCTTCGATTTTCAACGAAGCCACTCCGATTTCACGCAGGCGCGGCAGCATGTCGATGCTGCACAAATCCTGCGGCGAAAAGAAGAAGCCGTTGCCGTTTTTGCTGAAATAGCGGCGGCGGCAGGGCTGCTTGCACTTGCCCCGGTTACCGCTGTAGCCGCCGAGGTAGGAGGAGAACAGACACTGGCCCGACAGCGACGCGCACAGCGCGCCATGGATGAATACCTCCAGTTCAAGATCGGTCGATTTTTTGACTTCGGCGATCTCCTCGATGGTCATCTGCCGCTCCAGCACCACGCGGGTCACGCCCAGCTCCTTCGCGATTTTCAGCCCGGCGGAGTTCTGGAACCCCATCTGGGTGGAGGCGTGCAGCGTCAGCGACGGGAAGTACTCCCGCGCCATGCGGATGATCCCGAGGTCCTGCACCAGCAGCGCGTCGGGCGCGATTTCGGAGAGTTGCGCAAGGTATTCCGCCACTTCCGGCAGTTCGGCTTCCTTGACCAGCGTATTCAGCGTGATATAGACCTTGCGCCCGAGCTTGTGGGCGTAATCGACGATCTGCGCCATCACCTCCGGCGTGAAATTTTCACCGCGCTCGCGGGCATTGAATTTGGCCAGCCCGGCGTAGATCGCGTCGGCTCCGGCGTCGAAGGCGGCCAGCGCGCAGGCCGGGCTTCCGGCGGGCGCGAGCAGTTCGGGAACCGGCGGCAGGGTATGATGTTTCACGTTTGTCATTCGCGTTTTCCAGTCTTTTCAAGATGTATTGCTTTAACTATAGAGCCGGATTGTGAAAAAATCAATCCGCATTTGCAAGAAAGTTGATATATCACCTGTTTTTCGCGGCATCACAGCCACGGGGCGCACAGCGCGCCGGCGGCGGCGGAGGTGAAGATCGCGGCCATGATGCTGCATTTACTCTTGTACAGCGCCCAGGTCGAAACGGCCAGCACCGGAAGCATCAGCAGCCGCAGGCCGAAGCCGCCGAAATCCGCACTGTTCCCCGCCGTCCAGTCGACGATGCCGCGCCACGGAACTGCGGCGGTGAAGAGCGACATTTCCAGATAGACCAGCGTGACCGCGATCATCAGGCCGATCGTGGCGGGACGGATTCCGGCCATGATGCCGCCGACGATCCGGCTGTGCTCCCATTTGTCAAGGGATTTCAGCCCTCCCATCATCAGCCAGTAGGAGGGAAACAGCAGTCCGATAGTGGCAATGGCCGCGCCCGGAATCCCCCCCTGGCGGTAACCGATGAAGGTGGCGATATTCACGCCGATCGGCCCCGGCGTGACCTGGGAGATCGCGACCATGTCGGCCAGTTCGTCCAGCGTCAGCCAGTGGCGCAGCTCGACCAGCTCATGAATGTAGAAGTTGACCAGAACCGCGCCGCCGCCGAAACAGAGCAGCCCGAAGTAGACGAACAGCACAAAGAGCAAAAGCAGCGTGGCGACGCCGCGGGACTCCTCCGCGCGCGGCATGAAAGCGGACGCGATCCCCGCCGCCATCGAACCGGCGATCAACCAGCCGGGATTGACTTTGGTGAAGGTCATCAGCAGAAAGCAGGCGAGCATGACGAACCATGGGAAGAATCCGCTCATGATCTTGCGCCAGAGCCGGGCGACGGTCGCGATCATCAGTCCGGCCATTGCGGTCCGCACGCCGATGAAGGCGCTTTGCAGATAAAGGTTGTCCAGCGGCAGAAAGTCCAGCCCCATCGAGAGCAGGGTGATCACCGTGAAAGAGGGCAGCGCCACGCCGAACAGCGCGATCAGCGCTCCCGCGTGCCCCGCGGCCCGGTAGCCGACGTAGATCGCGGCGTTTCCGGCGGTCAGCCCCGGAACCGACTGGATCACGGTCAGCATGTCGAGCAGTTCGCCTTCCTTGAGCCAGCGCAGGCGTTTCACGAAGCTCTCCTCGGCGGCGAGGATGATCGCGAAGCCGCCGCCGACCACGAACAGCGCGATTTTGAAGAAGTTCCAGAAAAGAAGCCAGAGCACCCGGCCCCTCGAACAGTTGGCGAGTTCTTCGTTCATAAGGGTCATTCCAGGCGGATGCGCGGGTCGGCCCAGGCGTAGGCGAGGTCGGCCAGCAGGTTCATGACGACGAAAAGCAGCGCACTGGTCACCACCAGCGCCTTGAGAAGCTGCAGATCGGAGTTGTACAGCGCGTCGATGCCGGTGAATCCCAGTCCTGGAATGCCGAAGAACGACTCCAGCAGCAAACTCCCGGTGAACAGGAACGGCAGCGCCGCGCTGGCCCGCGTGATGATCTGGATCGCCGCGTTGCGCAGCAGGTGTTTGCCGTAGACCTTCACCGGCGAGACCCCTTTGGCCGCCGCGGTGCGCAGATACTCCTTGCGCAGCTCGTTCACAAAGACGGTGCGGTAGAACCGGACATTGCCGCCGATGCCGCACGCGATTCCGACCAGGATCGGCAACCCGAGGCTGCGCCAGCTCTCCCATCCCCAGACCGGGAAGAGATTGTAGTAATATCCCAGGAACCACTGCGCGAAGATGATCACCACCAGATAGCTGATGCTCATGCCTGCGACCGAAAACAGCACCAGCCCCCGGTCGATCCAGGTGTCCTTGAACGCCGCCGCGACCAGCGCCAGCACCAGCCCGATCACCAGTTCGCCGAGAAAAATCGGGATCATCAGGCACAGCGACGGCCAGACGCCCCGGCGGAGGATCGCGCCGATCGGTTCGCGCGTGGTGATGGTCTTGCCGAAGTCCAGCACCCGCACGTAGGGAAATTCCGGCTGGAACCGGATGATCTCGCCCAGCGCCCGCAGGAACTGGGAGTTGAACGGATTCGACTGGAGCCGGAAAAATTCGACTTTCACGGTGGAATCCTGCGCAAAGCGCAACGGTGCATCCGCCCGCACCGGCCGTTCTTCGACCTTTCCGTCGGCGCCGGTGACGGCCATCAGCAGCTTCTCTTCGGGAAAGTTCGGGATCAGTTCGATCACCCCCTCCCGGAGCGTCGCGCCCGGTGGAAGCGGTTCGCCTTTCGCATAGCCCGGCACCGCTTCGGTGCGGCAGCGCCGCCCGTACAGCAACGGCAGGTCGGCGCCGAGTTCACGCCGGAGCGATTCAACCTCGTCGGGCCGGGCGTTTTTGCCCAGCACGGCGGCGGCCGGGTCGCCCGCCGCGACGTTGAAAAGCAGGAACGTCAGCAGCACAACTCCCAGCAGAATCAATATGGAATAGCAGCTTCTGCGGATAATGAAGTTCAACATACCTATAAAATACCACGAAAACCCGGCAAGAACAAGTCGCTTTACTTGTATTTTCCCGCTTTTGCGGTAGAATAATAAAACGGTCTGATGAAAGAAGGAATTGTCGGTCATGGGTAAATCCGGTCTGCTGCTGCATGTGTGTTGCGCCCCCTGCGCGGCGGGGTGTGTGGAACGGCTGATCGCCGAAGACAGAGAAGTGACGCTCTATTTTTCCAACTCGAATATCGCGACGGAAGAGGAGTTTGCGCGACGGCTGGTTTCCGTCGAGGCGCTGGCCCGGATTTTCCGGTTGCCGCTGGAAGTCGATCCCTACGATCATGCCGCCTGGCTGGAACGCGTCGCCGGGCTGGAGGCGGAGCCGGAGAAGGGGGCGCGCTGCCCGGTCTGTTTCGGCTTTTCGCTGGAGCGGGCCGCCCGGCGGGCCGCGGAACTGGGCGTCGGGTTTGCGACCACATTGACGGTGAGTCCGCACAAATCAAGCCGGGTGATCTTTGAGGCCGGGGCACGCTGGGAGCACTTCGAACCCTATGATTTCAAGAAGCGGGACGGCTTCCGGCGGAGTCGCGAGCTTGCCCGGCAGTATGAATTTTATATGCAGAATTTCTGCGGCTGCGAATTTTCGCTCCGCTGAATGAAATGATGGAGGGAGGAGAATGAATCACAGGACTGATGAAATTGCACGGCAGGTGGCTGTGGCGGTCGGCCGCGAACCGGCGGACCTGGTCGTTAAAAATGCCGCTGTTTACGCCCTGACCACCGGGGAAACCCGGCGGGGCGACATTGCGATCGCCGGAGACCGGATCGCCGGAATCGGCAGCTGCTATTCCGGCAAGTCGGAGTTTGACGGGAGCGGCATGATTGCGGTTCCCGGCTTTATCGATACGCATGTGCATCTGGAGTCCACGATGGTCACTCCGTATGAATTCGACCGGCTGGTGGTGCCGCACGGCGTGACCACCGCGATCTGTGATCCGCACGAGCTGGCGAATGTGGCCGGAACGGCGGCATTCGACTACTTTTTCCGGGCGGCGGAGGGGATGGTGCTGGATCTTTACGTGCAGCTTTCCAGCTGTGTGCCCGCGACCGAATTCGACAGCGGCGGGGCTGTTCTGGACGCAGCGGCGCTCGCCGGATACCTGAAGCATCCCAAATGCCTCGGGCTGGCGGAGATGATGAATATCCCGGGGCTGCTGAAGGGCGATCCCGGGGTGCTGGAAAAACTGGCGCTGGTTTATCCGAAGCCGGTGGACGGCCACTGTCCTCTGGTTTCCGGGCGGAACCTGAATGCGTGCCTTGCCGCCGGAATCCGCAACTGCCACGAGACCAACCTGGTTTCGGAGGCGATGGAAAAGATCGAAAAGGGGATGACGCTGCTGATCCGCGAAGGATCGGTGGGGCGCAATCTTGATGCGTTGATTCCGCTGCTGACGCCGATTACCGCCGGAAGCTGCGCCTTCTGTACCGACGACCGCGATCCATTTGATATTCATGAAAAGGGGCATATCGACTATATGATCCGGCGTGCGATCGAGTTGGGGGGGGACCCGCTGAGCGTCTACCGCGCCGCCACGGTGGCGGCAGCCCGTTCTTTCGGATTGCGCGACCGGGGGCTGATTGCTCCGGGCTACCGGGCGGACATCGCGCTGCTGAGCGACCTCGGCGGCTGCCGGATCGAACGGATGATCGCCGCGGGACGGTTGGTGGACGACGCGTTGTTCGCCAACCGTCCGCCCGAACCGCCGGCGGATGTGTTCCGCCACTCCGTGAAGCTCAAGCCGGTCGAGGCGGAGTGCTTCAAGGTGCGCTCCGGCCGGGCGCGGACCACGGTGATCGATTCACAGGAGGGAATCCTGCTGACCGGCAGGCTGACGGTGGAGCTGCGGCTGGTCGACGGAGTCAAATACGCCGACCCCGGCCGGGATGTGCTGAAGCTGGCCGTGCTGGCCCGCCACGGCGGCGAACCTCGGACCGGTTTGGGCTTTGTGCACGGTTTCGGCATCCGCAACGGCGCGTTGGCTTCCAGCGTCGGCCACGACAGCCACAACCTCTGCGTGGTCGGTGCGAATGACGGGGACATGGCGGTTGCGGTCAATGCCCTGATCGAATGCGGCGGCGGCTTCGTCGCGGTGGAGAACGGCAAGGTACTCGCGCTGCTGCCGCTGGAAATCGGCGGACTGATCTCGGCAGAGCCCTTTGCCGACATGCTGCCGAAGCTGAAAGAGGTGATCGACGCGGCGCACCGGCTGGGCTGCCGGTTCCGTGAACCGTTCCAGCAGCTTTCCTTCCTGCCGCTGCCGGTGATTCCGCATCTGCGGTTGACTGACCGGGGGCTGTTCGACGTGGACAAATTCGAATTCGTCCGGGAATACTGATACATTTTCCGGAATGTCCCGCTTTACTTTAACTTTGGTTTGTATTTTTTTTGATGACTTAAGTTGATCTTTAGGTAAATATTTTTCAAAGAAATAATTTATGCCTATTGCCTTTTTATCTTTTTTATGGTATAATTAGATACTGTTGTGCGACGACAGTTGACGCTGCCGCCCCGGTTTCCAATTTGAAAAGCGAAACGGGAGATGTTAAATTGAATTTAACACGGAGAGCGCGGTGTTGGGCCATCGGTTTGACGATGGCGGCGGGGAGCCTGATGGGGTATGGAGCGGAACAACTGAACTTTCGTTCGTCGCCGATGACGGCGGGTAAGGCTTCGCTGAGCGAAAACGGCTACATCGTGAGCCGGGAGCTGGGCGGAGCCAATTTTTCGCCCGAATTGCGGTATCCGGTGCAGCTGATCTACCGTTCTGATTCGGCGGACGCGGGGCTGTTCGGGACTTCGTGGCGCAGCCCGCAGCTGGAAAGCTCGGCGATCCCGGAAAAGGACGGCGTGCTGTGGACGACTCCGTGGGGGGAGAAAATCCGCTTCTTCGCCAAGACCAAGGACAAGGACGCGCTCGA
>NZ_QEKH01000058.1 GCF_003096415.1 Victivallis vadensis
CCGTCCCGTCGGCTTATGGAAACGGCAAGCTCCGCTTCACGGCGGATACCGCTTCGCGGCCCGGCGGGGTGATGGTCTATCTGCTGACCCGCTGACCATGTCGTGAAATTGATTGGTAAAATACGGAAGGTGCGCTATATTAATGATCTTATTTGGGAATTTCATTGAAATGAAACACGCTTCTTCCGGAATGACCGCCCAGGCCTGGCGGGCGGCATTCGTGGTTTCGCTGCCGGTGCTGATGGGATATACGACGATGGGCGCCGCTTTCGGCATCCTGCTCAACCGGATCGGCTACGGGCCGTGGTGGGCTTTGTTCATGTGCGTGACGATCCTTTCCGGCAGCCTGCAGTTCGCGGCGGTCGGGATGATCGCCGGTTCCATGTCGCTGGCCGAAACCGCGGTGATGTCGCTGCTGATCAATATCCGCTACTCCGTCTACGGCATCGCGCTGATCGAAGCCTTCCGCAAATGCGGCTTGAAGCGGTTCTACATGATCTTCGCATTGACCGACGAAACTTACGCGCTGCAGGTACAGGATGAGCGTCCTGAAGGCGTGGACCGGGGAACGTTCATGTTCCTGATCGGTCTTCTCGACCATCTCTACTGGATTGCGGGAGGCGTGGCCGGTGCGTTTGCCGGTTCGATGCTGACCTTCAACACCCGAGGGATCGACTTTGCGATGACCGCGCTGTTTCTGGTGATCCTGACTGAACAGTGCATGGAAAAAAGAAACCGGATTCCGGCTGTGATCGGAGCCGGAGCCACGCTGGGGGCGATGCTGGCATTCGGTGCCGCCAATATGCTGATGCCGGCGATGCTCCTGATCATCGGCATCCTGCTGGTGCTGCGCCGCCGTCTTGACGCGGCGGAAACCGGAGCGGCACGGGAAACGGAGGCGGCGCTGTGACCGGTACGGTACATGTATTCTGGATGATCGTGGTGATGGCGGCGGTGACCTTCCTGATCCGGGCGTTCCCGTTTATGCTGTTCGGGCGCGCCCAAAGGCCGCCGGAGATGGTGCTTTACCTCGGACGGGTGATTTCTCCGGCCGCGATTGCGATGCTGGTGGTCTACTGCGTCAAGGAGGTCTCCGTCGCGGAGTTCCCGTTCGGCCTGCCGGAGCTGATCGCGGGAGCCGTGGTGGTGGGACTGCATGTCTGGCGCAAAAATCCGCTGCTCTCGATCTGTTCCGGAACGGCGGTCTACATGGTGCTGATTCAGAAGCTCTTTGTCTGAACGGCCGGCAATGTGCACGGGAACCGGGTGCCCTGTTCCCGTGCGCCGCCGCCGTCAGTCAAGCGGCTGAATCTTTTTCGGATCTTCCGGCACGGAAACCGGCAGTTCCATCGGCGTATTTTTCGCTTCGTTGATGTCCTGCGGCAGCACCGGTGTGTTCCGTATGATCTGCTCGTTCTGTTTCTTTTGTTTCTTCTCTTCCATGATGATGTTCTCCTCTTTTTGCTCCGCTTGATTGCGGTTCTCCATCATTCAATATAGCGGCTGAAGAAAATTTGTCAAATTCCGAGCGGCCTTCCGGGGATTCCGGCAAAAAAATCGCGTGCGACAGGAATGTTACTCCTGCGCACGCGATTGGGGAACTTGTACTTTATTCGGGGAGCTGGCCCTCTTCGAGACCGAGCGGGAGCGGGGCAGGGCGCTCGCAGCTAGTGGTCAATTCCACCTTGGCGCCGAGCTTGCTCGATTTGTCGAAGGAGAGCATGATCTCCAGCACATGGTTGGCGAGTGCGCCGCTGGCGCGGTGCGGCCGGCCGCTCTGGAGGGCGTTGGCCATGTCGGCGGCGCCGATGCTGCGGCTGTTTTCGGTGTAGCCGAACGCCAGCGGAACATCCTTCCAATCCTCATAGCCGGGGCGGAACAGCCGGACCGGACCGCCGAACGTATTCGGGTCCGGCACCTGCAGCGAACCTTCGGTACCGTAGATTTCGATCGGGGCATGGCCGTGCTTGTAGACGTCGAAGCTGGCGATCACGGTGATCACCGCGCCGGAGACGAACTCCACGACGCCGGTCAGGTGGGTGGTCACGTTGACCGGATACTTGTCATAGGGCTTGTACTGGGCCTGATACTGTTCCGCGACTTCCGCGCCGAAGGTGCGGTAGTCGAAGCCCTTGGTGGTCACGGCGGTCACGCTCTTGGCGGGACCGAGCATATTGACCAGCGCGGTCATGTAGTAGGGGCCGAGATCGAGCATCGGACCCGCGCCGTAATCGTAAAAGAACGGAGCCTGGCCCCACTTCTCCGGGCCGCGTCCCATCACGATCGCGGTGCCGCAGAGCGGTTTGCCGATCCAGCCGTCGTCGATCATCTTGCGGGCGGTCTGCTGGCCGCCGCCGAGGAAGGTGTCCGGGGCGCAGCCGACGCGGAGCCCTTTTTTCTGCGCCAGCGCCACGACCTTGGCCGCATCGTCGGCATCGACGCCGAACGGCTTTTCGGAATAGGCGTGCTTGCCTGCGTTGAGGGTGTCCATCGCGATCTTGGAGTGGACCTGCGGCGGAGTGAGGTTGAGCACGATTTCGATTTCCGGAATCGCGAACAGCTCGTCGTTGGTCATATTCGGCACGCCGTGCGCTTCGAACTTGGCCTTGGAGCGCTCCGGGATGATATCCGAGCAGGCGACGACTTCGATATTGGTGAATTTCTTGGACGCATTGAAATACGTCTCACTGATCATTCCGCATCCGACGATGCCGATCTTGGTCTTTTTCATTTCAGTTTCCCGATTGCGGTCAGTTACTTGTTGCCTTTGGCGAGGCCGTTTTCGACCATGTATTTATAGCTCTGCTCGATCGCGGTATTCATGTCGATATTGCAGTAGTCGAGCTCAACCACGATGGTTTCGACCTGTTCCGGCGCGGCGGCGACCAGATCCTTGATCGGCAGGTCGCCGGTGCCGAGCGGCATCAGGTCGACCTTGCGGTCGAGGATGCCGTTGACCATCGCCTTGCCGCCGACGTTCTGCTTGACCTTGCCGTCCTTCATGTGGATCAGGATGGTGTCGTCGGCGAACTTCTTGAGCATCTCGACCGGATCTTCGGTGCCGAGGTTGGTGGACCAGAAGCAGTCGATCTCATACTTGACTTTCGGGCAGAGTTCGCGGTAGATCTCATACTTGAGCTTGCCGTCGATGCGCTGGAACTCGAAATCGTGGTTGTGCTGGAAAAGGGTGAAGCCGTTGCGTTCGGCGATTTCAATCATATAGTTGGTGTCGTCAGCGGTGCGCTTGATCGAATCCATGTCTTTGAAGTCATCCGGGCCGTAGCCGCAGACGATCTTGTCAAGGCCGATGATATGGGCGAGGTCCATTGCTTCGCCGATGGAGTTGCGGCGGGCCCACGGAGAATGCGAGGAGTACATCTTCAAGCCGAGGTCGGCGATGATCTTCACGAATTCGGAGGGACGGATGTTCCAGAAGCCGGCGGGCTCCACGCCCATATAGCCGATGTCGGCAACCCGTTTCAGGACGCCGAGGAAATCCTTGCTGGCGGCTTCGCGAAGCGAATACAACTGGACGGACAACGGTTTCAACATAATGATTTTCTCCTTGTTTAAGGTACTGTTGTCTTGACTGAAAGTATCCAACTCCAATTATTATAGCCGGATGCGTCGAAATAACAATTGACAAAAAATATTATTTATTGACCAGAGATACAAAAAAATGCTTCCGTGGGAAAAACAATATGCGATCCATGCGCCAGGAAGCAGGCGGCGGACTGGCGATTTGACCTTTGAAGATTTTGCAGTAAGTTATTTCAGGTGACGGCAAACGGAATGAAGGAGGAAGATTTATGAAAGTGATTATTGTAGGCGGCGTTGCCGCAGGAGCGGGCGCCGCGGCCCGGTTGCGGCGGCTGGATGAGCAGGCGGAAATCATTCTGCTGGAGCGCGGAAGCTATATCTCATTTGCCAACTGCGGTCTGCCCTACCATCTGGGCGGAGTGATCCCGGAACGGGATTCGCTGCTGGTGATGACGCCGGAACGGTTCCGGGCGCGTTTCGCCGTCGATGTGCGCGTGGAAAACGAGGCGGTTGCGATCGACCGGGAAGCCAGGCGGATTACCGTGCGCAAGGCGGACGGCTCCGCCTATCAGGAAAGCTACGACCGGCTGCTGCTGGCGACCGGTTCGTCGCCGCTCCGGATGGAACTGCCCGGCGGCGACGATCCGGCCATCCATCAACTGTGGACCATCCCGGATATGGACCGGATTCTGGCGGGAGTCGGGAAGGGGGCGAAACGGGCATTGGTGGTCGGCGCGGGCTTCATCGGGCTCGAAGTCGCGGAGAATCTGCGTCACCGCGGCCTTGAAGTGACCGTGGTTGAACTGGCTCCTCAGGTGCTGCCGACGGTGGATAAGGAGATGAGCGTACCGCTTGCCGCCGAACTGGCGGAGCTGGGGATCACGCTGGAACTCGGCCACAAGGTGGTCGCCTTCCGGCGCGACGGCGCACTGTTTGCGAAACTGGAGGACGGTCGGGAGCTGGAGGCGGATTTCGCGGTCATGAGCGTCGGAGTCCGTCCAAATTCGGAGCTGGCGAAAGCGGCGGGGCTGGAACTCGGGCCGCGCGGACATATTGTGACGGATGAGTTCCTGCGCACCTCCGATCCGGCGATTTACGCGGCGGGAGACGTGGTGGAGGTGGCCGATCCGGTCACGGGCGGCAGGACCGCGATTCCGCTGGCCGGCCCCGCCAACAAGCAGGGGCGGATCGCGGCGGACAATCTCGCGGGGCGTTCCAGCCGTTATCCGGGGAGTTTCGGCGCGGCCATTTTGAAAATCGGTTCGCTGGCGGCGGGCAGCGTCGGCCTGACCGAACGGCGGCTGACGCAGTTGAAGCTGGATTACCGTAAGATTTACCTGCACGCGGCTTCATCGGCCGGATATTATCCGGGCGGGGCCATGCTGGATATGAAATTGCTGTTCGCGCCGGATGGGAAAATTCTCGGCGCGCAGATTGTCGGCCGCAAGGGGGTGGACAAAAGGATCGACGTGATCACGACCGCGATGCGCGACGGCGTGGCCGCGCCCGCGCTGGCGGAACTGGAACTGGCCTATGCGCCGCCGTTCAACACCGCGAAGGACCCGGTGAACCTCGCCGGGATGATCGCCGGGAACGTGCTGGACGGGACCAGCCGCATCCTGCACGCCGACGCGGTTCCGGCGGAAATGTTCCTGCTGGATGTGCGGGAGGTCGCCGAGTTTGAAAACGGCACGATTCCGGGCGCGGTGAACATTCCGCTCGGCGAACTGCGCACCCGGCTGGGCGAGCTCGACCAAAGCCGTCCGCTCGCGGTGTTCTGCCGGGTCGGACAGCGCGGCTATGTGGCGGAACGGATTCTGCGGCAGCACGGCTTTGACGTATACAACCTCTCCGGCGGCTACCTGACGTGGCAGCAGTTCCACGCCGAAACCCCGAAGCCGGTCCGGACGGTTGCCGCGCCGGAAGCTCCGGCAAATGACTCCGGCGAAGCGGAAGTCGTGGATGCCCGCGCCCTCGCGTGCCCCGGACCGGTGGTGCGGCTGAAGCAGAAAGTCGATGCGCTGGAGCCGGGCGGGGCGGTGAAGCTGCTGGCGCCGCTCTCCTTCGCACCGGATCTGGCCGGATGGATTCAGTCGAGCGGCAACACGTTGGTCAGCTTGGAAAAGAAGGAGGAGTTTCTGGAGGCGGTCATCCGCAAGGCCGGCGCGGGAAATGTCGCCGCCGCCGCGGAAACTCCGGGCAGGCACGGCTGCTCGATGGTGCTGTTCAGCAACGACCTCGACAAGGCGATGGCGGCGCTGATCATCGCGTGCGGCATGGCCGCTTCCGGGGCGAAGGTCGGCATCTTCTTCACCTTCTGGGGCTTGAGCGTGCTGCGGAAAAATCCGGCTCCCGCGGTCGAAAAGACGCTGGTGGCGAAACTCTTCGGCTGGATGCTGCCGAAGGGCGCCCGGAAACTTTCGCTTTCCAAAATGAATATGGGCGGCATGGGAACCGCGATGATGAAGCACGTGATGGCCGGGCAGCACGTGACGACGCTGCCGGAGCTGCTCCGGCAGGCTCGCGAACTCGGTGTGCGTTTCGTCGCCTGTGAGATGGCGATGGACGTGATGGGCATCACCCGTGAGGAGCTGATCGAGGTGGATGAGGTCGCCGGAGTGGCCAGTTTCGTCGCGATGGCGAAACACAGCAACAACACGCTGTTCATCTGACCGGGCGGTTGCAGTGTCGCGCTTCCGGGGGTATATTATGGGGAATCGTCAACAGTAAACTGCAAGATGAAACCATGAAATTCTATACCGCCGGCCGGGACGCGATGGCGAAGCTCGGCCTGGAAATCACGCCGGAGATGGAACGGGTCGAGCCGACTTATCCGGTCTATCTGAACGATTATTATCTCGGCTTGATCGATCCGGCCGACTGGCGCAACGATCCGATCGCGCGCCAGTCGCTGCCCGATCCGCAGGAGCTCGCCGACCTGTCGAGCAGCTACGATCCGCTGGCCGAAGAGGAACAGATGCCGACGCCGCACCTGATCCACCGGTTCGTGGACCGGGTGGTGCTGCTGGCGACGGGGCGGTGCGCGATGCGCTGCCGTTTCTGCTTCCGCAAGCGGGCGTGGACCAGCGGCATGGAACTGGCGGACCTCTCAGACGAACAGTTGGCCGGAGCCGTGGGGTATCTGACCGCCCATCCCGCCGTCAAAGAGGTGCTGATTTCGGGCGGCGACCCGCTGATGCTGCCTTTCGGGCGGCTGAAAGCGATCGTCGATGCGGTTGCTGCGGTTCCGTCAATTCAGGTGATCCGGATCGGCAGCCGGATGCCGGTGGTCTGGCCGGAGCGGGTTACGGCGGAGATCGCGGAATACTTCGGCTCGATTCCGGGCCTCTGGTTCGCGACGCATTTCAACCATCCGCGCGAGGTGACGCCCGAGGCGGCGGCGGCCTGCGGCAGGCTGGTCCGGGCCGGAGTGCCGGTGGTGAATCAGTCGGTGCTGCTGAAGGGAGTCAACGACGATGCGGAACTGCTCGAAGAACTTTTCCGCAAACTGGTTGCGATCCGGGTGAAGCCGCATTACCTCTTTCATGTCGATCCGGTGCGGGGGGTGCGCCACTTCGCGACCGGTGTGGAAAAGGGCCTGCAGATTCTGCGCGCATTCCGCCCCCGGCTCTCGTCGCTGGCGGTGCCGACCTTCGCGATCGACCTCCCCGAAGGGGGAGGCAAGGTTGCGCTCCAGCCGGAGTACGGCAAAGACGGCGAATATTCCGATATTTTTGAACAAAAACGGATTAAATACGAAACCGGACTTTAAAAAAGCCGTTTCCGGTGTATATTAATGGCTTCGCATTTTAATATGTGGCGCCGGCATGGGTCGGCCGAATGCGAAAACGGAGCGACGACTCCGCCGTTTTTACTCTTGCCGGTTTCCGGGCGGTGCGTCGCGTAAGACAACTTTGTCATGCACTATGCGCCCTTTCGTGAAGTTCGCCTGCTGTATTGGATCGAGTTGTAATTTGTGATACGGTAGGCGGCATGAAAGGTTTTTCAATGAGCGATCTTGACAATTTTCGTAAACTCGGTGTGTCCGAAGAGGTGCTGGAGGCGTTGCGCGCCAAGGGGTTTGAAGCTCCAAGCCCGATTCAGGCCCTGACGATTCCCAAACTCCTCGAAGGCGCGGTCGACCTGATCGGCCAGGCGCAGACCGGCACCGGCAAAACCGCCGCGTTCGGCATCCCGGTCATCGAGCTGTGCGAGGGGGGCGGCAAAAAGCCTCAGGCGCTGATCCTCTCGCCGACCCGCGAACTGAGCATTCAGATCGCGGAGGAGCTGAACTCCCTGAAGGGAAAGCGCAAGCTGCGGATCGCCCCGTTCTACGGCGGCCAGATGATCGAGATCCAACTGCAGCGGCTGCGCGACGGTATCGATGTGGTGATCGGTACGCCGGGGCGGATCATGGACCTGATGGAGCGCGGCAAGCTGGATTTCTCCGAACTCAAGTTCGCGGTGCTGGATGAAGCCGATGAAATGCTCGACATGGGCTTCGTCGAGGATATCGAAAAGATTCTGGGCGCGACCAATTCCGACAAGCGCATGTTGATGTTTTCGGCCACGATGCCGCCGGAAATCCTGAAGATCGCCGAGCGGTTCATGCGCAGCTACGAAACCGTCCGCGCCGAAAGCGCGCAGCTCAACACCGAGCTCACCGAACAGATTTACTTCGAGGTGCGCCGCGAGGACAAGTTTGAGGCGCTCTCCCGGATCATCGATGTGGAGCAGGACCTCTATGCGCTGGTCTTCTGCCGCACCCGCAATGATGTGGATGAGCTTGTGGAAAAGCTCAAGCTGCGCGGCCACCGGGTCGAAGCCCTGCACGGAGACATCGCGCAGATGCAGCGGACCCGCGTGATCAACCAGTTCAAGGACAAGAAGTTCAAGATTCTGATCGCCACCGACGTCGCCGCGCGCGGCATCGATGTGAACGATCTGACACACGTGATCAACTATTCGATGCCCCAGGGAACCGAAACCTATGTCCACCGGATCGGCCGTACCGGCCGCGCCGGCAAGAACGGCACGGCGATCACTTTCGTAACCCCCGCCGAATACCGCAAGCTCACGATGATCCAGCGCGAGGCGCATACCGAAATCCGCCGCGAGGAACTGCCGCAGGGGCGCGATATCGTGGAGATGAAAAAACAGCATTTCTCCGAACAGCTTTCCGAGGCGATTTCGGCGGGACAGCATCAGGAGTACCTCGACTTTGCCGACGAGCTGATCGAAAAGACCGGCAACGCTTCCGCCGCCCTTGCCGCGATGCTGCAGCTCCGGTTCAAGGGGGAGCTGCTGCCGCAGAGCTATGTCGAAATCGGCAGAAAACGCGACCGCAAAACGTGGGAAAGCTCCGCCGACGACCACGGGTCGACCCGGCTTTTCATCGGCGTCGGCAAACTGGACGGCTTCGGCGCGGTGAAGATGCTCGACCTGATCTGGGAAAAAGCGCGGATCAAAAAATACCGGATCGGCAAGATAGACTGTTATGACAGATTCTCCTTCGTCAATGTGAACTTCGAAGACGCCGAAGCTATCATCGACGCTTTCCGGCGCGGCGGTCCCAAAGTCCAGCTTGCGGCGGAGCGTCCGAGTGATGAACAGAATGCCGGTCCGGCGGAACGCCCCAACCGGTCCGTTCCCGTCCGGCGCAGCCGTGAAGAACATGCGGAACGTCCGGAACGCCGTACCTATACGCGCCGTTCCGCCGAAACCGCTTCGGCGGAACGCCCGATGCGCCGAAGCAAGCCGGAAACTCCCGCGACCGCAAAGAAGCCGGTTTCCGACAAGAAACGCCGCCTGACCGATTGGGTCGAAAAGATTTCGAGCGATATCGAACTCAAGGAAAAGAAGGCGAAGCGTTCCAAAAAGTCCGAGAAATAAATCTCATCAGACGGAACCGGGTGATCCGGGAATTTCGCTCCAGAGGAGCGAAATTCCCGGTCAATCAGTCGAGAATGCAGGCCGCACCGGTGCGTTGGCAGCTTCGGGCGGTGTATTCGTGCAATTCGATCCGGATGCCGTCCGGGTCGGTGGTCCACGCCTGATAACTGTGATCTTTGCCCATCGTCCGCGCGGTGACTTCGGCGCCGACCGCTTTCAGGGTTTCCGCAGTCTCTTCGATGGAATCGACTTCGAGGCAGAGGTGGCCGAAAGAACAGTTTTCCGCCGGAGGCTGCTGGCCGTCGGCCTTGAAGAATTCCAGGAAATTCTGTCCGCCGAGCTTCAAATAGAAACCGACCAATTGGCCGTCGCGCAGAAATTCAAATCCCGGTTTGCAGCCCAGTCCTTCACAATAGAAACGGCGGGCCGCCGCCAGATCGCGGGTACGAATGCAGATATGAGCGATTCCAGTTACCATGATGATGACTCCCTTGGTTGTGAGAAAGCTACCATAGCATCGGAACGGCGTGATTGCAAGCCGTGAATCACTTCCAGGCTTCCGAGAAATTTCTGTCCTTGAAAAGGTCGGCAAGCCCGCCGACCTGCGAAAGGCGCAGGACCTCATCCGGGTCCATCCCGAGGTTCTTGGCGATTTTGGCGTCGCTCCAGTTGCGCCGCTTCAGTTCCAGCACGATTTTGCTCATCTCCTGAATCTGATGTTTGCCGCGGGCGCGGTTGTGACGCACGGTGGAGGCGATCCGGTCGTTCCGGTCCTGCTCGTGGCGGTTGACCACAACACAAGGCAGGTGAGTGAGACCGAGCTTTTTGCCGACCTGAAACCGGTGAAAGCCGTCAACCACCTCGAACCGCTCATCCTGCCGTAGCCAGACCACGATCGGCTGGGTGAATCCGTCCTGGCGGATCGACAGTTCCAGCAGTCTCATCTCCGGCGGCGCGACCACGTTGGGGTTGTAGTCGTTCGCCTCGATCAGCTCCACCGGAATCCAGTAGACCTGCGATACCGGGTGATAAAAGGCCCATTGCGGAGCGGTTTCAAATTGCTTCAGATCAAATTCCATTTTTCTCTCCTCATCTTCATCAGTTCGCAATATTTTTGATAAGCGGCCGTCTTGGTCGGTGCAAAACAGAGCATCCGGCACCAGTAGTCGTTCTTCAGGATGCACTTGCAGATGCGGCGCCAGCTCGGGACGTCGCGGGAGCCGGTATCTTTGGGCTGTTCGTCCGGAATGCCGCCGGGCAGGTTTCCCTTGGTCGTCCACCAGTGCAGATAGACGGCGATCTTGTTGCGGTAGTGCTCGGCGGTGGTCTGCGGCATGGAGTTCAGCAGCAGTTTGGCGAAACTCTCCCAGGTGTGATTGTCCGGTTTGGTGATCCGGTGGTTGCCGAGGATGATGCCGCGTTCCCGGGCATAGACGGAGCCGAAATTCGCGCCGTTGACCCGGGCGACCATCCGCCCCCACGTATCCGGTTCGATCACCTGATAGTAGTCGAGCGCCTGCCGCTGCTCATTGCCGAACGGCTCGCAGATCCGCATTTTTCCGAGCGGGATTCCCGCCTGATAGAAACGGTCGTAGAGCCGGTTGTAGCATTTCCCGTACCGGCCGCAGTAGGTCCAGATATCTTCGGTGGACCAGTCGTAAATCGGATAGGCGTTGTACAGCCGGGTGCCGCAGCGGGTGGTCCAGCGCCGGTTCTGGTAGGTCTGCTTGTTGCGGTTGGCCGCGATCGTGGTCCACCGGTTCAGCGATTCGTCCGTGCGGATGCCTACGAAACAGGCGGTCGGCACATTGCCGGAATACCATCGCCCGAATGCGGGGACAAACTCCTCGAAGGTCATCGCATAGCGGTAAAAGGGAAAGTACGAACCGTCCTTGATCGAGATATCGGGCTTTTCGCGGATCCACTCCTTGCCGTTTTCCCACGCGATCCATTCCGGTTCAAAGACGCTGACCGCGTTCACGGTTTTCAGGGGGACGCAGCACCAGTAGGGTTCCGCCACGTCGCTGTAGAGCGCCAGCATCTCCCGGACGTGGTCGATGGTAAGCCGGTACTGGCACTCCCAGTCGATGAACAGCACTCCGAATTTCCGGCCGATGCGCCGGGCTTCTTCGGCACACAGATGGAACATCACCGTACTGTCTTTCCCTCCGGAAAAAGAGACATAGACCTTGGGAAAGTTCTCGAAAATGGCGCTGATCCTCGCCCGTGCCCCAGTCAGAACATGATAACCCAGATATGTTTTACGTCCAGCCATGTGATTTCCCTTACCGATTCGGGATGCTTCAAGTTGTCATCGTTTCGTCCTTCGTCTCCTGCTCCCGCAGGCGGCCGCGCGTGTTTTCCGCAAAGGGAACGCCGTCGGAAGCGAACTGCAGCGCTTGCCGCAGCTTGTCCATGGTGACCGGCTTATATAGAATACCGGCAAAATTTCGGTTGAGTTTCGGAGTCAGCTGAATATCGGCGGTGACTGCGATAACCGGAATGCCGGCTGTTGCCGGAAGCTGCTTGAGCTTGTCCACCAATTCGTCCCCATTCATATCCGGCATCCACAGGTCGGTCAGGATCATGCAGGGCTTTTCCCGGGCCGCGAGTTCGAGCGCCTGCGGGCCCGAGGTGCAGCCGAGGTAAGGAACATGCAGTTTATCCAGCATCGCGCCGAGCACCTTGAGATTCATAACCACATCGTCGACAAGCAGAACTTTGGCGGAAAGCACGGGAGAGTCCTTTTCCGACTCCGGGAGCGAGGCGGGGACGGCCTGGCTCCGCCGGTATTCAACTCCCGGCAGCACGATCCGGAAAGTGCTGCCGTGTTCCGGCTCGCTGGTCACTTCGATGGAACCGCCCATGCGGGCCACCAGACGCTGTGAAATGGCCAGTCCGAGACCGGTGCCTTCATAATCGCGGGTGTGATGTTGGCGGAACGGGTCGAAAAGCTGCCGGACCGTTTCCGGCGACATCCCGATGCCGGTATCGGAAACCTTCAGAATCAGCGTGCCGAAATGGTCGTTGACTGTTTCAAAAGCGGCTTCGAGCAGCACGCCTCCCGTTTCCGTGAACTTGAACGCGTTTCCCAGCAGGTTGACCAGCACCTGACGCAGCCGCTTGCGGTCGAATTTCAAATGCGGCATGGCCGGCGGCACCGTTACCGTCAGGCTGAGTTTCCGGGTCCTGGCAGTATGAGTGAAGATTGCGGAAACCGTCTGCAGGAACTCCTGCGGATCGAGCAACTCCGGGATGATGTCCATCTTGCCGGCTTCCAGCTTGGAGAGATCCAGAATGTCGTTGATCAGTTCCAGCAGCGTGGCGCCGGCGACGTTGATCGCCCGGAGCGCATTCTGCTGTTCCTGATCCGGCATGGGGCCGCTCTGGAGCAGTTCGGAGAAGCCGATTACGGCATTCAGCGGAGTCCGCAGCTCGTGGCTCATCGTGGCCAGGAAATAGCTCTTGGCACGGTCGGCGGCCTGCGCCGCCTCCATCGTTTCGGTTAATTTCTTCTGCCGCTGGTTGAGCTGGGTAATCTCCACCGCGTTTTCAAGCACATAGGTGAATTTCCCGTTGGAATCGAACAGCGGTTTGGTCAGAATCATGTAATCATGACCGGCTACGCAGACCTGGCGTTGCTGCGGCTGAAGCGTTTCAATGGTGCGGCGGACGGGACAGTAATCCGGGACCTGCGGCTGCTTGCAGAAAATCCGGTAGCAGGGGAGGTCCGAACTGTTTTCGACCGCCTGGTAAGCCGAATAGGCGGCCCGGTTGGCCCTGATCAGGTTCAAGTTCGGATCGAAAAGCAGAATCGGTGTGTTGATGTTGTCGAAGATCTGCTGCCGTTCATATTCGCTTTTCCGCAACTGCTGCTTGTTGGATTCATGTTCCAGATAGATTTCGATGATATGCGCGGCGGCGGTGATGATATTTTTTTCGATATTGGAGAAACGGCACTCCTTCCGGATAAAATCGAAACCGATGAAGCCCCACAGCCGGCGCTGAAAACGTACCCCGGAGAGCATAATGGATTGAACTCCCTGATCGAGAAGCGTTTTTCGTATTTCGCGCAAAGTTTCGGGCTGATCGCTTAAATTCAGGTTGGAAGAATAGATAAGCCGCTGCGCGTTGAATTCCTCCCGCCAGCCGGATTGGCAATCGGCGGAGAAGTTGTGAAGCTGCGGCGGAACCGCCGCAACCTCCTTATGGCTCCAGTCGCAGGTGACGGAGCCGGGATTGCCCTCCTCGTCATATTCGCAGAGGTAACAGCGGTCCGCTCCGGTCCGTCGGCCGATGATCTCCAGAATGGCGCGGACGGACGAGGAACCCGCCTGCAGCAGCAGCCGTTCCAGGCAATTGTTGATCACCTCCTGCTGTTCCAGATAGATTTTCAGCTCTTCGTTCAGGCGCCGGCGCTCTTCGTCAAGCCGTCTTTCCTCGGTCATATCGACGCTCAGGCGCAGCAGGAGCGGCGTGTCCTGAGTACGGCGGATCAAAGAAAAGAATGTTTTCAAAATGCGGATTTCGCCGTTGGGACAGCGATATTCCTCCTGGAGCGCCAAGGTGCCGGCGCGGCAGGCCTGTTCCAGCATCTGCCGGTTGGAGAAGAGGCGATCCGGTTCCCGCTCCAGCTCGGCGTCGTTGCGGCCGATTGCGCGGATTGTCGGTATGCCGCTGAGCTCCTCCACTGCCCGGTTCCAGATGATGTACCGGAAATCGTTGGAGACATCCATTACCGCGACATAGGCCGGCAGGTTGTCCACCAGTGTGCGCAGCAGCAGATCGGTATTCTGATAAGCCAGTTCATTACGGCGGCCGGAAGTGATTTCCCGGATGATTCCGAAATATTCGCGTTCCGCCTTGCCGTCCGGCAGCAGCTCGCTTTTCACGCGCATCTCGAAATAACGGCGTTTGCCGGAGTAATCGGAGGAGTATTCCAGATGGATTTCATCAGTTTCACCGGAGAGCAGCCGTTCCCAGCCCTGATAAAAACCGGAGACGTATTCCGCAGTCAGCCAGCGTTCCGGAAGAAGCGGGACTCCGTTTTCACGCGGCCAGAAGCGGCCTGTCTGAAAGGTGCCCTTCGGATTGCCGTCGGGGCCGCAGTGAAAGTAGGTCATCTCCGCGATCTGAAGGGCCGTATTGAGGAGGCTGTTCTGCATTTGCAGCATATCGCGCCTGCGGTACTCCTCGGTAACGTCCCGGAATACCAGCACCGCGCCGGTGATCCTGCCGGAATGGTCGCGGATGGGGGCGGCGCTGTCCGCGATATGCCGGCAGGTGCCGTCTTTGGCGATCAGGTCGGTGTGGTTGGCAAGCTCCACGATCTTCCCGGAAGCGAGCGCGCGGGAAACCGGGGAGGAGACCCGTTTCCGGTTCAGGTAGCTGATGATGTGGAAAACGTCATCCAGCTTGCGCCCGACCAGTTCGTCCGGCGAATAGCCGGTCAGCGATGCCGCGACCGGATTGACCATCGTGACGGTTTCGCTGCAATCGGTGGCGATTACGCCGTCGCCGATGGACTGCAGGGTGATCCGCAGCTGTTCTTCCGCCTCCTGCGCCTCCCGGCGCGCCAGATAGAGGTCGTGGACGTCGGAGGAAACACGCAGCACGGTGGGAACGCCGAAAAGTTCGGCCGGAAGCCGACGGAAAATCGCTTTATGGCGGCGTCCCTGCAACTCGTATTCCCGGGTTTGAATTTCGCCGGTCTCAAGGACTTCGCGGAGAGTCTGGCGGAAAAGTTCGACGAGTTCCGGCCGGAACTCTTCATGCGGATCGTTCCCGACGCCGAGCTGATCGAAGTTTTCTCCGGACCGGAAGTAGTAAATCCTGTCGGTCTCGTCCGCGACTACCACCCGTACCGGCAACGCGCGGAAAACGGCCTGTTCCGTCCTGCTTTTGAGGCGGCTGATCTGCAGGTAAATCAGCAGCGAGGCGAACAGCGTGAAGAGGCCGCCGCCGAGAACGAGCAATTCCGTCTGGTAACGGGTCCAGAAGGGCGGGGGCGTGTTCAAAAACTGCGTATCGGCGGGAAATTGCTTCGCTTTGAGGCCCATGTCCGTCAGCGTCGGCCAGTCGAAGACCGGTGCCGACGAACCGGGAAGGATCGGAATTGAGTCGGCTTTTTCCCCGAGCAGCACCTGTTCCGCCAGCCCCGCGGCCTCCCTGCCGTGCGTCGTGCCGACGGTTACGAAACCGCCGGGAACTCCGGGCGCGGGCGGCAGATTCATTGTGGTAAACACCGGCACCGGCGCCGCCTTAAAAATCTTATCGTTGATCAGCCGGAATGATCCTGTATTTTCTTCGAGGCTGCTGCGCCAGTTGGTGAAGATAATAAAGGAATCCGGGGGAAGCCCCGCAATCTTCTGCAGCAGCTGTTCATCCGTATAATCGTCGCCGTGCAGATATAAAAATTCAACCCCCTGAATTTCGCGGAGCAGCCGGGGCAGATTCCGGTGGATTGCCCGGCCGGTCATGCTTCCGTCGGTGATGATTGCGATCCGGCGCGTCCCCGGCAGCAATCGCAGGCCGAGCTTCACATTGGGCAGGATATTGCTCGGCTGCTCCAGGCCGGTCAGATTGGCATTGGGGTCGCGGCGGAGCGGCTGCCAGTGGACGTAGCCGCAGAAAACAAACGGAAGCTGCCCGGAGATATCGCGATGATGTTCCTGAATCAGTTCCACCGCGCAGTTGTCTGCGGCGACGACCAGATCGTAATTGCCGGTCTTGAGACTGCGGATTGTGGCGCTGATATCCCGGGGGGACGGCAGCAGATCGGGCGTGCGCAGCACGTCCAGTTCAATCACGTCGATCTTGACCGGATAATTGACGTGCTGGAAATATTCCCGGAAACCGGTGATCACGTCGTTGGTCCACTTGTAGGAAGCGTTGTAGGAGGTCACGTAGAGCAGGCGTTTGACTTCGCGTGAAGCGCCCTGCCGGGCCTCCGCCGCTGAAACGGAAAGGCAACACCAAAGCATACACCCTAAATACAGAGATCTTATCGCACTTCTCATACCGCCCCGTCAATAGGATTTAATATTGCCTTAATAAGAACGATTAACAGTGTCCGGAGGTTGAAATATTGCTTGCTTTTTTAAGTGAAAATTTCCTGGACTACTCTAGAATATAACTTATATCCGGCTACTTTGCAACCGCGGAGGATCGGATTTGCGTCTATTTTATTTTCAGATCGGCACCGAAATCCGATACGGCGCCGATCTGTTGTTATTGTCCCAAATTTTGTGAAACACACTTGTAGTTTCCAACGCCGATAACGACGTTGCCGATAATTTGCATACGTTTTTGCCAGTAGTCCTCC
>NZ_QEKH01000059.1 GCF_003096415.1 Victivallis vadensis
GGAGGACTACTGGCAAAAACGTATGCAAATTATCGGCAACGTCGTTATCGGCGTTGGAAACTACAAGTGTGTTTCACAAAATTTGGGACAATAACGATTGTTTCAAGCAGTGAACTTTCTATGCATTAAAAATAAACCACTAGATTTCCGAAAACAATCAACAGAGAATTTCCAAGGATTCTTTGAGGAAGAAATGAGGGGAAATCCTTATGGACTTGAAAAATAGAATTCCATGTGCTATTATGAACCAGGGCAAATCAATGCTCATTGACAAGACATCCATTCTTTCACAAAATTTGGGACATTATCAAAAAACAAGCTACAGGCTCCGGAAAAGCATTTTTCTCAAAATTGGGAACTTCATGCAATATTCAGGCTAGTCTTCGTCACTGAATTTGTCAAGGCATGGGCAATCCGACAGCCGGCAACGTTTCTGAATTTTTGCCGTGAATATTTATCATACGCAGCGGAGCTTCCCTATTGTATCGACATTGCGATCATTCCGGATAAACAGAGCAGAAAGGAGCTTACCGAAGCGATAGTGATTCGTTCGCGGAGAATAAATACGCTGTACAATGCAAAGCCTGCGATGCATGAACCGAGCGTTACCGGATAGCCGATGGCCCCCGCTCCTGCTTCTGCCACCAGGTCTAGGCCGCGATAGAAAAAGAAATAGCAGGAGGCGATATTTGCCCCGGTCAGCAGCAGAACCGACATCCAACAGACTTTTCCTGCTACCGCCCGTCTGTCAAAACAGACTGAAACCGCGAATCCGAGAATTGTGCCGAGCAGAATAAGCAGTCCGCGTACATACGGCGTAGTGTCGGCATTTCCGAGGTAGGACGGGAAGTTGTTGATACACTGAGTCAGCCCTGCCAGAACAAATGCCCCCAGTGCGATCCGCAGCCAATGTTTTCCGGAAAGGGTATCATTATTTTCCGCCGTTCCGGTTTGGGCTTTGCTTGCTGCCAGTATTCCGCAGAGGATCAAAAGAAAACCAACCACGCGCAACCAATTGCAGACGGCACCGAAGCAGATCACGCCGAACAGGAAAGGCCAGATCAGGGCAGATTGAATAATACTCCATACCAGACTGTGTGGGCCATACCGCATGGCCCGATTCATGAGTAGGAATGTAAAGTAGTTCGTCATTCCGGCGAGAAGCAGCAGCAAGACGATCCACCAGGTCGGGAATGTTCCGCCTTTTCCGAAACCGATCAGTACAACGGCGGGGATTGCACAGAGTATGGCCGAATCGGCCTGAATCCGTTTCAGATTCTCCCGTTTCAAAGCCGCATGGCTGATCGCCACGCCAATCAACACCCAGCAGACGCCCGCCAGCACCAGCAGTAAAATACCCAACTGCATCCTATGAAACTCCTGAAATATTCATTGCTGTGTTTCCCGGGATGCTCTCTTTTCTTGCCGCGATGGAGAAAGAAAGCCTCCCGACTGTCTTACCTTAAACTCTAATTTTTTCCAAAGCTCCACCGCCGATATCACCCTCACCATAGGGCTCATTGGGCATACTCCTCCATGCCGGCTGATCTGAGTGTCACCAGTTTTGACCTCGGAGAGACCTTCGCCTCCCTGCCGCTGCAATTCGACCGCATGGAACAGGCGACGGTTCCGCTGTGCGCCCGGGCGGTGGAGCTGCTGGACGAAATGATGCGCACCCGGGATTTCGAACCGCGCCGGGAACGCATCCCCGGCCGCCCCGTTCCCGGCGACTCCTGCCGGGACTGGCGGGAAGAGTAGCCGGTTTTAATTCAAAGCAAGGGCATCGGCAATCGTCTCTGCATAAAAACGATGCCCGAAATCATTCGGATGGTTGACGCCGTTGCCCGTCAGATCCCGGAATTTTTTATTGGCAAAGTATTTCTCCCAATATCCTCCGATATCGATGAAGGCGATTCCGGCATCTGTCTTTGCCAGTGCGTCAAGTTCCCCGGCAAAAGTCCGTGTCGCGGCGGGCGGCGTGCACTTCCATTCCGCATTGCCCGGCATGGAACCGATCAGTACGAATTCCATAACCGGGTTGTACCTGCGGGCAATCAAAATAAGTTCCATGATCGACGACCGGAATTTTGCAGGAGTCATTCCGGTGAGATCATTCATGCCGTAAGCAACGAACATCAGGTCAGGCAGGAAATCGTTCAGCCATGACTCCAGATGCATGATTCCATGCAGACAGCCGGTTCCTCCTACTGCAAAGTTACGCGTTTCCGCCGCATGCAGGTTTGCGGCAGTCAATTCCGCGTAGGATGGCTGAAAGGGAGGAACTCCGACAAATTTCGATGCATTTGCGCCTTCGGTGATACTGTCGCCGACGAATGCGAGCTTCAGAGCCGGGTTGCTGCGGAAACGGGGTAATTTTCCGGTCAACACCGTCAGGGGCGGGATGGGCGCTTCCGTCCAGTAATCGACCTCAAGCTGATGTCGGGCAAAAAAATCGCGATTGTCGAAGCGAAGGGCCGCACCATTCGGACCGCCGGAAACCGCGTTCGCTCCTTGCGCGGGATAAAATACGGCTTGATCGGCAGGAGGATACAAATCATCATGCGTCAAATACGGCACCGCCGACCCTGCGGGACGCGTCAGCCGGAGACAGCCGGGCGTCCACTCGATATCTCTGCCGGTCCGAAAATCGATTCCGATTGCCGAGTTGTATATTCGCTGTATTTTCAATGGCGGGAATGCCAGTGAAGCATCGGCCGAAGCGGTAAACAGCACGGTTTCTCCTTTGATAAAAGTCATTTGCGTATTTCCATTATTTTTTTCTCATAAGCTCTGATCTCGTCCATGAAGCCCATGCCGGCAGGCAGGTCATGTCTGTAACAGAAATAATCCCAGACGGCTCCCCAGGGCAGCGATTTGGCGTCTTCCTGTGCCGCGAGCCGTCCGGTAAAATCTCCCTGCTTTTCCAACTGACAGGCGCAGGGCGGTTCCAGAAATGCAATCAGCAGCGCCTTTAACAGGTCGCGGCAGCCTATGACCCAGGCGGCGATCCGGTTGATGCTGGCATCAAAGTAATCAAGCGCCAGATGAACCTTATCCAGATAACCGTAAACCGCTGCTTCGCGGGCGATGGAGAGCAGTTCGTCGTTGAGCACGGTCACATGATCGCTGTCCCAGTGGACGCCCCGGCTGACATGCAGCAGGATTTCATCCATCATGCAGAAAATGGCGGACAGTTTGTCGGCAATTGATTCCGTCGGATGGAAGTGCCCCGAATCAAAACAAAGCATTTTCTTTTTGCGCATGGCATAAAGCATGCAGAATTCATGCGAACCAACGGTACAGGACTCCGCCCCGATGCCGAAAAGTTTTGATTCAATGGCGTCTCGTACCAGATCACCGGAGATTTTCTCGGCAAAGCATTCATCCAGCGAGGCCAGCAGCCGCCGCCGCGGCGCCAGGCGATCCGAAGGGGTGTCCTTGAAACCATCCGGGGCCCAGAAATTGCAGATGCAGGCAGAACCAAGCTTTTCCGCAAAATCGGCGCCGATTTTCCGGCAGGCCCTGCCATGGTCGATCCAGAAGCGGCGGATGCCTGCGTCGGGATGCGAAAGCGAAAGCCCGTCTTTCAGATTCGGATGAGAATAAAACGCCGGAGCGAGGTCAAGCCCCGGCAAATTCCGTGCCGCGGCCCAGTCCAGCCACCCGGAAAAATTCTCAATGGTAAAGCCGTCACGATCAACGCCCGGAAGCATTTTATCCACCTGATGCCCCTGCAAATTGACCCTGTGGCGTCCCGGAATCAGCTTTAAAGCGACATCAAGGTCGTCACGCAGTTCATCGGCTGTGCGGGCGCGTCCCGGATAACTGCCGGTAACCTGGCAGCCGCCGGTCAGCGCATGACTGGTGTTTTCAAAACCGGCAACATCATCCCCCTGCCAGGCATGGATGGAAACCGGCACTTTTTCAAGCTGCGCCACCGCGGCGTCGACATCCACCTGATGCTCCGCGTAAATCTCACGCGCCAATTCATAACATTTCTCAATTCGGGCCATTTTTCAATCCTTTATAGATAAACCGGTTCCATCCATTATTGCAATGCGGCGAAATCATAATTCTCCAGATCATCCGGCAATGCCGGAATATCCAGCATCATGCCGCCGCTGCGGATGGATTCCGCCCCTCTGACACCGGCGGCAACGGCATAACGCGCTCCCTGCGGAGTCGATTCCGGCGGCGTCCCATGACGCAGGAGATCGATAAAGCCCTGAACGATTTTCGGATCGGCGCCGCCATGGGGCTGATCTTCCGGGGAAGCCATACGGTAAGTCATATCGCCTTCGAGCTGAAAACGGTCCGTGCGTCTTGTCCACACCTGAATGGAGCAGTCTTTGCCGTAATCGCCATAGTTTTCCAGCCTGCCGCGCGTACCGATCACCGTATAATTGCGGCAGGTGTCCGGGGTGAAATGGCACTGCAGATAACACGCCTGCACGCCGTTGGCAAGCTGCAGATTGATCATATTGAGATCCTCGTTGTTGACCTCAGGGTAGTAATCTTTCTGCGCCTCCGGCGGCCAGTGGGAATTGGACCAGACGCCTTGAACCGTCAGAGTGTCAAGCCGCTCGCATCCGGCCGGACGCCGGGGGATGCTGCCGTAAACACTCAGGGAACCGATGCCGTTCACCTTGACGGAGCGGGAATTCGCCAGCCAGTGGATGATATCGATGTCATGTGCGCCCTTCTGCAGCAGCAGCGAACAGGTGTTCCTGCGGTCGGCATGCCAGTCGCGGAAATAGGCATCTCCGCCATAGCTCACGAAATGCCGGCACCAGATCGCCTTGACTTCACCGATCATGCCGGACAGAATGATTTCGCGCATCCGGTTTGTAAATTCCATGTAGCGCATATTGTGGCCGAGCATCAGATGGGTTCTGGTCTCTTTTGCCGTCCGCAGAATCCGGTCGGCGCCTTCGATGGAGATGGCGATCGGTTTTTCCAGATAAACCGCGGTTTTGTGCCGCAAGGCGAAACAGGCCTGCTCCTCGTGGCAGAAATCGGGGGAGGTGATGAATACGCCGTCCAGTTTTTCTTTTTCGATCATCTCGCGATAGTCGGCGTAGATGTTGACGGCGGCCTGCTTTGCCTTCATGCGTTCCGCAAAGCTCCGGCGCTGTTCCTCATAGATATCCGCGCCGGCGACGATCTCCACGCCGTTTGCCGTCTGGTGGGCGTAGTCTCCCAGTTCGCCGCGACAGCAGGTTCCGATGATTCCGAATTTCAGTTTTTTCATGATATGATTCCTCTGTTGATGTCTTGCCAGCCAAGTTGATGCGTTCCGGCTTGGAGTATGCGGCCGTCCGGCAGTTCAGCCGAATACTCTTCCGGCAGGGTGAGCCGGATCTCTTTCCCGGTTAATCTGACCTGCACCGCCGCATCTGCGGAGAGGTTCAATTCCCCTTCCGCCCATTCCAGATCCCCCAGGGCAGGGCGGAATGCAAACCGTTTCCCATTCCCCCCGGCGGCCGGAGTAAGGCCCAGTATGTTTTCCGGCAGAAACGCCGCCGGAGCGGTTGCAAATCCGTGACACATGCTTCCGGCGCCGCCGAACGCTTCCTTGCCGAACTGGTGAACACCGGCTTCAAAGATGGTCGGATAACCGCTGTCGAGAATTCTGCCCCAGTAACGGCGGATAATCTCCAATGCCTTTCGGATCATCCCATGCCGTGCCATCGCCTGCAGGACAAATGAATATGAATAGAGTTCCGGTTTCAGCAGCGATTCATCGGCCAGAGAATTTTTCAACTTTTCCCGTACTGCGGCATCGCCGATTCCGGCGAGCAATGCCAAAGCCTGCGCGATCAGGCTCGGGAGCTGCTGTTTTTCCGAATGAAACAGCACGTCATCAATCATGAGACCCGTTTCCGGGGAGTAAAACCTTTTCACAATTGCCTTTGCCGTGCGTTCACTCTGCGCCAGATGGAATTCAGGGGGATGCTTCAGCGGGCAGCCGCTTTGTTCCGCCAGTGCGACAAGCGCCCGCAGTGCCAGAACGTAAAGCGAATTGGTCATGGATTCCCGGCAATTGTTGAAGGAGTAACCGTTCAACTCAAAACTCCAGTCAATGAAATTCCAGATTCCCGGTGCAGCTCCGATCAATCCGTCATCATCCAGCAGAGTATTGAAGTGTTCCAGCAGATGTTCCGCTTTGGGCAGGAGTTCTCCGACCGTTTCCGGATCGCCGCCGTAACGGTAATAATCCATAAGCATCAGCACAAGGAAAAGTCCGGTTGCCGGGAATACGAAATTCTCATGTTTCGGCATCGGGCAAAGGCTCGGGACACTCCCATCGGGGCGCTGCTGGGAAAACGCCAGTCTGAGAGCCCTGGCATGTACCGGTGTTGCACCGAAAAGAACGAGTGAGGTGCGATTTTCCACAAGCAGGTCATTGATCCAGAACGCCCGCTCCCGCCACGGGCAATCCGTGAAGACATCGGTCGTGCATGCGCGCAATGTTTCCGCACACTGCTGGTGAATGCGGTTCAGCCGTTCATCGCTGCATCGGAAGAAGCATTTCTGCCGGAATGGATAAACTCTGTTTTCCGCCCGGATGTCGATCACTTCAATAGCGTCGGCGACATTGCGGAAGATGAACTCTGCAAACTTGAAACCGCGCTCAAAAAGAGTCGTGCCGATCCGGTTGTATCCGGCATCAAGGATATAGCGGTCGGTAAAGCGGTAAAATTCGCCGGGGAATGCCGCCCGGAGCCGTCCGTCCTCCCGGTATGGGGTTTCACCGTAAACCACGTCGACGACGGTTCCGGCGGGAGCGTTGACTTCCAGTTGTATTCTGCCGTTCAGTACCTTGCCGAAATCCCAGACCAGTGCCGTACTGTTGCCGGAGGGGAGGATTTTTCCGTTAAAATCTTCAGGATTCAGCGCAGTCCATTGTTCATGGTTCAGAAATTCCGCAAGGCGGGAAAGTTCCGGGGCGTCGCCTGCCGGAAGCGCGGCCATGGCGGTGAGTTTTTCCGGACGGCATTCCGTGATTTCCGGTGCCGGTATGTCACGCGGCGTCAGTGCGCCGAAGGGGAGCGGTTCCGGGAGGGCAGCAGCCGGCAGATATTCCCGTTCGCGGCGTTTGCGCAGGTCGCACATCTCCATGAAACCGATCTGCATCGTATAAACCGGCACGTCGCGCCGGAATTCCGGGCACAGGGAAACCTGCCAGGTTTCGTCGGTTCTGAATAATCCGGGCGCTTCCGCCAGCAGTGCGGGGAAACGGGTTACGGCAGTAAAATTCTCCCGGACGGGAGAGTGGACGAGGACTTTTATCTCATTGCGTCCGCGCTGCAGAAGTCCGGCGATTTCCCTGGTGTCGAAATATTGCAGTGCGGCGCTCCCCCGGATCGGGCCGAATCCGGCTTCTTTCCCGTTGATCGACAGGCGGTAACAACTGTCCGCCGTAATTCGCAGGAGAATGGATTCCGGAATCCGGCTGCAATCGAATTGCCTGTAGAATTCACAGAAGAGGTTTTCCTCGCAGGTCTGTTCTTTCTGCCGCCGTTCCGCGACTTCCGGGTGGGTGATCCAGGCTGCGAAAAATGGGAAATTTTCCTTTTCGATGATCAGCGGGGCGGCTTCAGCAATAGAGTGTGAGGCGGGGGGCCGCTCCGCATTCGGCAAAATCGTTTTCATAGGTTCTGATTTCCTTGATATAATCATTATAGTATCCGGCCGGTTCAAGTTCCTCACGAAAGCAGCGTTTCCATTCATTGCCCGCGGTGGAATTGATGTTCAAAACAATCCGGTTGGTTCCCCTCCTGACTTCGACGCGCCAGAGCCACGGCGGCTGGGCGCGCATTCCGGCGCTGACGCCATTGAAGAACAGTTCACCGCCGGAACAGATATCGTCGAATTTCAAAAAGCCGGAAAAGGCCTGGGGGGATTCAAATGAAGCCGCAAGCTCGATCGAACCGGAAAACTCCGGTTCAAGTTCTGTGTACATGCCGCTTGACGGAAGCGGCCGTTTTTCGGTGATTTTCTCATATTTTGTGATGCCGTCTTTGCTGTAACGCAGACGCTCGACCTTTTTCAGTTTCCAGTCAAGACGGATTTTCCGGAACTCGCGCGGCGCCGGTTGTGCCGCCGGCGCGGTGTCCGCAACGGTCAGGATACGCATGTTCCAGGCCGGCAGCGGGAGATGATAGCGGCCGTTTTCAAAACGGAGCGGCGCAAACGCCGCCAGCGTTCCGTCCGGCGGCGGCAATTCGCGGTAGTGTTTTCCGGCGGCGGCGAAAGAGAATGTGATATCCTTGTCGCCGGCGTTGAAGACCAGCAGACTCATGCCTTCCTCGCGGAGACAGGGCAGAATCCGGACATCCCGGTAAGCTGTATCCGTCGCAAGATAGCTCAGAGAATGGAAATCCCGCTGCTGAAAGCCGTCTATAACCTGCGTACCGGCCTGCCGCCAGCGTTCCACTGCGGCTTTGATCTCCGGAATTTCCAGTTCGCCCGGCACGATCAGAACTTCAGGGCGGTTTTCATCCGACTTCAGTTCGTCGACCGAGCAGATGCGCCAGAAGACCAGTGCATCGTCCAGATTCTCCTGCATTCGCTCGACCTTTTCGGCAAACGCCGCCGCTTCCGGCGTCGGTTTCTGATAGTCGCTGCCGCCGAAGCAGTTGGTGACGCCAAGCACCCGGATTGCCGGGTCGAGCATGCCCGCGTGATATTGCCCGGCGAACTCCAGATAGCGGTTCAGCGCCGCCAGATGGCGCCAGATCGGGGTGCGCGGTGAATAATCGGTGGAACAGCTCACCTTGCACAAGCCGCGGTCGCTGTACAGATACGGCATCGTCAATATGCGGTTGATCCCTTTGGTCAGCAGAAGATTGGCCACATACGCCATGGCCGGGGTGCTCATCGCGTAGCCGTAGACGTTGAAACATTCCGCCAGCGTTTCCGGGCGTCTGTTCCGGATTGCGGCGCACTGCGCGAAACGGGCGAAATTGCCGCGTCCGCCGTGCGGGTATACCATGCGGAAGATCGCATCGACGCCGGGGACATCCATCGCATCGAGGATTCGCGGAAAATCATAGAAAAATCCGGTGCGGAAATAGAGGTCTTCAAACAGGAAATGCCCTTCAAATTCCAGACCGTGTTTCCGGCACCACTCCGCCAGTCTCCCTGTGTAATTACGGGCAAAAAGCGCCGTACAGCAGTCCACATACTGTTGTCTGGCCCGCCTGGTCCCGGGAGTGTCTGCGGCGTCGTCGAAGAGCAGCGGCAGAATGTCCGGGAGCCGGATGCCGTAGCATCTGACCAGTTCGGCGTCAAGTCCGGCGGGAGTGGCGACGTAACCTTTGGGCAGATAACACTCCCAGAAAGGCTCATCGGTGAAGATTCCCCTGATCTCCTTCCCGAAGGATTCTCCCAGTTCTTCGTAATACCGCTGATAGGTCATTTCTATGAAGCGGTCGGTGACGGCGGGATCGGTCAGGTCGGGGACTTCAAGCCGGAATTCCTCCAGGGAGCCATCCGGATTTTTGCGCAGGGCGCGTACTCTGGCCTGGGGATATTTCATGACGAGCGTATCGACCACGCCGCCGCTGGGCCAGCCGCCTTCGTCATACAGCATCATGGTCAGGCCCAGTTTCCGGCATTCATCCCGCATCACTCGGGCCAGTTCGAAGTACCGTTTTCCGAGATAGGCGATTTTCATGCCCTTGTAGAAAAAATACTTGTGATAGTTGTCGGGCATCGGGTGCAGGTAAACGCAGCGGTAACCGGCGTCACGCATATGGGCAAGTTGTTTTTTGATGCCGGCAGGGGAAGGATCAGAATTCCAATACCAGAAGATTCCGGGAGTCAGGGTGGGCATAGATATTCAGAAAGTAAAATTTAATGGAGTCATTTTATTATGGGACTGTTCCGGAGAAAGGAGATATATCTGTCTTTCTCCGAAAGAGTTCTCCGTGGGACGACTGCGGCAGTCTGCGGCACAACGCGCATCCGTGCGGTTCCGCCGGATGCGCTGAATCGTTCCGCCCTGTCTGCCGCGGTTTTACAAATCGGCTTGGGTCAGTTCAGGGCTTTGTCGGCGATTGCCATCATCGCCACCCTGTTATATTCGATGGCCTGCGCATGCGCGCCATCCGGCCGCGGACTCGGCATGAGTGTCTGATTCAGGGAAGAGAAGGTTTTGGTGCTGCCGTCAGCCCGATACGCATTGATTGAATAAGAATCTCCATGAGAATGCGCCGGGAAAGACGGATTGTCGGCGATCAGCGGGATATTCAATTTTGTTTTTCCGTCCGCAGCCGTATAATTCGACAGTTTTGCAATTCTCTCGTAATGAATTGCGCCGTCGACTTTCGGAGTCCATCCTGCGGCAGCGGCCTGGGGGCTCGGGATGATCAAGCCGCTTATCGTGCGGTCTCCAAAGGAAGTACCGGAAAGACCATATTTCGGATCGTTGTTATTCCAGTCCGGAGCGAAAGTCGAATATCCGAAAATTCCGGCTTCGTAGCCGTTGTTGGCCGGCGTATAAGCGGGACAGCGGGAAATTTTGGGGACGCCGTCATAAATATCATACTGATGATAACGGGCCAGTATCATGCCGAGCGTGCCGAATTTTTCATAATTATTCACCGCCGTCACATAGAAGTCGTCATTATCGTTGGCATAAAACTGAAACATCGCTCCCAGCTGCTTGACATTTCCCAGACAACTGATGTTTTTGGCGGAAGCGCGCGCCTTGTTCAATGCCGGCAGCAGCATCCCCGCTAAAATTGCGATAATCGCTATAACAACCAGCAACTCAGTAAGCGTAAAATATTTACATCTATTCTTCATTTTAATTCCTTTCATGGTATAAGTTGTAAAACTGCAAACGGCGATAATTATTTGATGCTGCGGCTCCTTTTCGTTTGGTTGATCGTTGCATGTCTGTTTTCATGATTTCAAACCTTCCGGCAGTTTTGCTGTCACCATCCCCGGATGACCAGCTCATCGAACAAACCGCGGTAGGGAATGTATCCCAGATGTTCGCGTCCGCCGATGCTGACACGTCCGTTGCCGTGCGAGCGGAACACTCCCTGCCTGATCGTGCCGTCCAGCTTTCCATTGACATAGAGAGAGAGTTTTTCGGCATCGCCTTTGATTTCGATCTTCGCCCACTCGCCCGGTTTCAATCCGGTTTTGCCGGTCAGCCGCTGGAAAGTAAGCCGGTTCTGTTCGGTGAGATCCGGCAGATAGGTGCGGAGTATTTCGACCCTGCCGTCTTCAAGAAGGTTGACGCTCAGGCCGTCATACCAGCCGTCCTTGAAGATCACGGACTGTTTGACGCCGTTTTTTTCCGGCTTCAGATAAAAGCTCATCGTGCCGAATCCGCTCAGCGGCCAGATGCGTGCCGGAAAGAGGAAGCTGCGTTCCCCGTTGAATGAAAGCGCCTTGCCTTTGCCGTCGAAACCGCCGTCGACATAAAATTCCGGAGTGATCGCCAGATCCCGGTCGCCGTAACGATCGGTTTCCATCCCGTTGACCGCGCCGTCGAAGTGCCAGATGCCGGAGCGGACGCTCAACGCCGAAACCGGCCGCGTCAGAAGCAGGTTCTTCCGGTAGGGCAGTTTCGGGGCAGGGGTCAGGAACTCCGGTTCGTTGCGGAATGCGTAACCGGAACCGCCGGAAGTGGATTCCAGTGTGTTGAGCGTGCCGAGAATTTTGCGCGGCTCAATTCTGTTCTCCTTCGCAAAGGGATAAATCGGCGCGCTGAAGTGGACTTTGCCGGAAGCTGTTTCAATGCGGACAAAGAAGTTGTCCGTCTCCCGGGGCGGCTGTGCAAAGAGACGGATGGTCTTCTTTCCCTTTTTCGCCGCAAGCGGAGAATCCAGCAGCCAGGTCATCTCCGGTTCAGCGGCAAACAACGCATCGGCATTGGAAACCCGCCGCCGGTTCGCGATCTCCACCGGAGAGAATTCGCTCTTTTCACCTTTGGCATTGGTCACGATGATTTTCATATCTTCAGAACCGGCGAAGGTGACGCCGTGCGGGCCGAAGTTGGCATTTGCGGTTTCCAGCTTATCCGGCGTCCAGCGGAAGAGGACTTCATTCTGCCAGACGGAGTTGTTCTGCTGTCCTTTTTTCACCGCCCGCAGGATTCTGCCGTTTTCAACCGTGACCGTAATAGCCCGGGGAACATCGCTTAACGCGGAAACCAGTTGAATCTCGCCGTCTTTGAGTTCCGGCGAAAAGGTCGCGATCGGTCGGTCGTTGCGGAAGAGCAGAATACTTCTGATTTCCTCCGGGGCGTCAAAATCAACACTGGCTTCCAGTATCCCCTGATTCCAGCCGACCGCCAGCGTATTCGGGAAGTCCTCAAGCATCTGCGCAAGCGGAACATTGACCGTAACCGCGTTCTGCAGCCACGGCGTGACCAGATAGACAGCCGGAGTGCGGACTGTTCTGGAATAATCCTTTGCCGTCACTGTGAATTCGGGGATCAATACCGGGCTGGCGGCAAGTTCAGCCGTGGGAACGACCCACTCCGCACGGGCGAACTGATCCGCGGAAACACTCCGGGGCGGCAGTGTCCAAACGGCTTTGCCGCTGAGATCATAGAGTTTCCCGGAGAGCGTCAGCGGTGACTTGACCTGTGACGGCAGGCTGTGAAGTTCCAGGCGTAGCACTTCCCCCGGCAGAAGTTCACGCAGGTAAGCCGCCAGCACATCCGGAGTTTCGGAGGGCTGCGGACTGTTTTTCAGATAACTGCTGTAACTCGTCAGTGTATGAGCGAGGCCGAAGGTGAAAACGCGCGGCAGTACGGCCGTTTCCACGAGGTCGTTCCAGGTGGTGAGATGCGTCCAGTGCGCTTTATGCTTCCGGGCGGAGGCGAACATCCGGTAAAACATGTCGAATCCGCGAAAGGGGTTGTAAAAATCATTGAAGCCCCAGAGCCATGCGCCATAGTAGCCGGGGTGCAGACATGCCATGAAACGTTTACCGTTCTTCCGGCAGAAATCGGCAAGTTTCTCATTGTTCACCTCCGGTGTTTCATCGGCATGTCCGGGGGCATCAAAGAGAAAAACGCAGTCATAAGCGTCTAGTGCGCGCGTCAGACGATCGAGATCCAGTTTCTCATTCGGCAGCGGGGCAGCGTTGGCGACGATGTAGAGTTCGATCCCCGCCTCTTTCAGTTCGGCGCGCAACTGCTTCCACTCCTCGATTGTCCAGCCGCCGGGCTGCTGATTTTCCCATTGCAGAAACTGATAGGCGCAGACGACATATTTGCCGTTGTATCGGGGATAATTCGGATGATCGCCATTTGCCTTCAGCAGACGTTTCAACTCCCGCACCCAGTAATCTTTGCTGATTTTGGTGTCCATGCAGATACCGACCTGAAAGGGCATCCCCTCGGCAGCCTTGAGATAGAAAGGCAGAAGATGGCTCCAGTGCGCCGGACCTTTGCCCGGATCGCCGCCGAAATCAAGAAAAAATCCGTCAACACCGTGATTCAGGGCGATCTTCACCTCCTCCGCCAGAGAATCCTCCATCTTGTGCCCCGTTTCCGGTGCAGGCTGCAGCGGGAAGTTGTAAAATCCCTGCGTATAGAGCGGATAATCTTCCGGCCGGAACCATGGCGTATTATGCGCCCATACCATACTGCGGCCGGCCGTCTCGCCGGCGAAACCGGAACACGGAAGCAGAGAAAACGCAACCGTTCCGATTGCAAGAGATTGTTTCAAATTCAGGCTCATCTTTCCTCCCTGTTTAATAGTGCTAAATGTTATTTTCATTATTTTTTAATTCAACCTTCCAACGCAGATATTTGCGAAATGCCGATTCCCAATTCCTTGAAAAAGAAAAACAAATGCCGTTTTCATTCATGAAAAGTCCGTTAAACGGATCGTATAAGAAAAAGCGATTGACAACGCCTCCCTGTTGTATTGAATGCTTTCAAAACTGCCAAATGGATTTCAAACGATGAACCGTGAGTTCGCGCAGACGGTTCGTTTTCCACAGATCCCCGAATTCGACCGGCCGGCTGCTGTGACGATCGACGGAAACACACAGCATGAAACGGCCTGCGTGATCGAATAGATCCACCGTGTTGCGATCTAAAAAAATCCTGCCACGAAAATATGTTTCTCCGTCTGGATAGGTTATGACACTGGAGGCAATTCTCAATTCCCGGCGTTTCCCGTCAAAGGCAATCGGCACGCCGCCAAAATTCAGATGAATCTCTTCATCCGGCGGGGTTACGATTTCCAACTCCCATAAATCGCCACTGTCCACCGGCAGTTCCCGCAAACGGACCTGAAAGGCGGGAGCTGAAAAACGGTAGGTTTCACACCGCAGTGTTTTCAATGCTTCCACCGGAAATACCAGCAGACGTTCCCCGCGCAGCTTCAATTCAACCGGCAGCGTCATTGCTTGCGACGTTTCTCTGGTACGGGTGTGATCCCAGTGCCATGCCATATAATAACGTTTGCCGTCAGGCACGTTTTGAAAGCTCTGTCCCGCATAAGGGCCCAGATAATCCTGACGGTTCAGAATCGTTCCTCCGGTGTTCCAGACAAAAGTGCCGTCTTTCCCATTCCGGTCACCGAGCAGATAATGGCCGTTCGCTTCAATCAGAACCCAGCGCACTCTTCCTGTCGCCTCATCGCGGATGGAAAAGAGATCAGGACATTCACACCCCTCTCCGGAAAAGGAAAAACGTTGAAATTCCTGCCAGTGCAGCAAATCATCGGAACGGAACATCCCGAATTGTCGGCTTGTTTCCCCGAGGAACAGGCACATCAGGAACTCTCTGCACTCCGCATCGTACGCAATCGACGGATCCCGATCATCGCCATCCCCTTGTGAAATCAGAACCGGATTCCGGCGGTAAGGGATGAAATTTTCCCCGCCATCGACGCTGTAAGCGATATTCTGAGAAAAACACCCTGAATCCGCTGAAGTAAAGAACAGCAGGATCGGCGACGGCCCGCCGGGAATTCCCAGACCGGAAACATTTTCGGTGTCGACAAACGCACTTCCGGACCAGCAGGCAGAAGTGCCCCGGGGAAATAATGCCTGTCCTTTCTCCTGCCAATGCACCAGATCAGAACTGATTGCATGCCCCCAATGCTGTTGCGCCCCGTAAACCCCAAACGGATGATGCTGAAAGAACAGATGATAAGTCCCTTGAAAGTAAAAAAGACCATTGGGGTCGTTCAGGAAGCCGGTACGCGATGAAAAGTGAAACTGTTGCCGGTGGGGACCAGCGTATCCGTCGGAATCGAACGGGGAATCGGTCAGCCGGATTTCGTTGAGCAGGGCTTGATTGTCACATTCGATGTTCAATTCTCTTTCAAAATATGCCGGTATGGAAGAAGTGGCGACAAAGTCCGCGTCTGCCACCGCGGCGGCACGGATTTTCAAGGCATATTCATATTGGCGGTCTTTGCCGGAGATTTTGAAAACGGTCTCCGGCGCAGTCTTGCAAACTGGTATTGTCCAAAAATGATGTTGGGTAAAAAAATGCATTCTGCTGCCTTGTTCGTAGCTGGTAGAGCTAATACTTTTGAAATTGGCTCCTTCGAATTAAACTTACTTTCTTTTTATTATTATACATAACAGGATTCAAATCTGCAATGTTTGAAGAACAAGAAAAGATGTCTGTTTGTAACATAATGAAAATTATCAAATGCCAAAATCCGGATTGGATATTTCCTGAATCTTGAAAAACAACGTGGATGTATTATATTTTGCCCATGATCTTATGATATGAAGGATTTCAGGGGAGCTTTATGAAAAATTCAGTTGCGATACATGAGATCGAAACGCTGACTTGTCAATTCGAAATTCAGTTTTGCGGCTGGATGACCGACATTTATCCTTGGATGCAATTTAAGCTGCATACCCCCTTCTGGCGCCTTTTCTACAATATGGAGGAAGGGGGAATTATCGAAAGCGCAGACGGCTGTTTGCGCATGCGGAAAAAACGTTTCTACCTGATTCCGGCTTATTATGAGTTTTCAACGCATGCGGAAAAACCGTTCAAACAGTTTTTCATTCATTTCAACTTCATTGACTCAGTGAAAGTCACCGGCACGCGGATTTACGAGATCGCCGAAGATCCGCTCATGGCGGAGCATATCAAGGAGTTTATTCAGTTGTATGAACGGCATGAGAAACGAATCCGCTGCGAGATGATTGCGCATACGGTGTTGGGGCTTTTGTCAAAAATTTTCATTTTATGACAATGTTAAATACTTCTATTTCAATGAGGAAACTACAAATTCAGTAATTTCCTCTCTTTTTTCGGAT
>NZ_QEKH01000060.1 GCF_003096415.1 Victivallis vadensis
TTTCCAACATTCTTTCATCATGTCGTCTATGAAACAATACACTTCGGTGATATAGTCTTCCGTGAGCATGCTTGAATACCTTTCTAAGTTGGTTGTAGCTAACCTAACTTAATCGATATTTCGGCTATTAATAGCCCAAGCATGCTCTTTTTCGTTTTTTACCAATAAAACTTGCACACGGCGTTAATAAAATAACTTTTTCTCAAAAGTTATAAGAAATTATAACTTTTGAGAATTATTATTAAGTTATAATTGTATTTTTACTTGCCTATGAAATGTTGGTTTCGTAGAAAGCTTTCAATACTATTTGGGATATAGAACATTGTATTAATGATCTTTGTAAAAGGAGTGTCGTATTTTTCATTGATCTTTGCCTCGATAAAGTAATAATCATTGCTGCCTAATGATCTTGAACATAGCAAGATAAGAGTTCCATTGAAACGCAAAAAGAAGAATGTGAATATATAAAGTATAGCAATAATATATATGATTGTTTTTGTGTAAAAAGTTTTACTATTCTTTATATTCATCTCTCTTACTTTCTAGATTGAGGAAATTTTCCTTTGGCGTTAATAGCGCCGGAGCTGAAATTATTTTTTCTTCTTATATTGTTCCAAAATTTGTAGATAAATTAAATTACCATGGTCGGTTTTAACTGAATATGACGTAAATGCAAATCCCTTTGAATACCAGTGAACTAACTGATAATCTTTTAAATTCTCCGAAGAAAGATTATATTTTGAAATTTGAGAACGAGTTAAGAATTTTGATATAAATTCAATTATATCCTCCTTTGTAAATAATGACTCCAAAGATTTCTGCTGTGAAACTGAAGCGTATGAGGGGAAATGAAATTCCCGATTTGAGTAGAAAAACCAGGTCGTACAAAAGTCACTTCTCTTTAGATTATTATTTCTGAAATAAGCTGTTTCATATTTCTCTGGAAAAACTATTTCAGAATAACCTAAAAGCTTAATATCTTGTTCATTGGGTTCGGTTGAATTGTTAGGGCTGATGTCGCAACCAAACAGCGAAAAGAAGACTGATATTGTAATTACGCAACTGGCTGTCAGTAATATAATTTTATTGCATTTCTTCAATTGTTCTGTTACCATTTTTATCCCAACGAACTTTATATTTCTTGATACCATACATTAGAAATTCTCGAGCAAATCCAAGCTTGTGGAATGTTCCCATTAAAATATCATCAACCCTGCCAACTATTGGTAAATCTGCAGATTTACCATTATCCCAATTATATTTATCTATCATATAAAATGTAAATTCCAGCTCATAGCATTGTGCGCTTGGGATAGTAAGTTTTCCTTTTCCGCATCCCAAGAAGCCTCCAACAGCAAAATACCAATTGGGGTCCTCATCTTGTTCGACATATCCTTCTGTATGACTTGTTGATGTGATATTGTATATATTAGGCGGTAGCTTGTCGGCTAGCCTCTTTACATCCTTCAGTTCTTCATTTAGAACTGATTGAGCTGCTTTGGTTTTCATAAATTCATTCATCCGTATTTGATACGGAGTTCCGGTTGTATTGGTGAAATAATATCTCAAATGTGCAGCTGCATCTGGATATCGATACTTTACAAAATTGGTGGCCATGAGTATTGCCACTGTCAGTTTTTCAAATGCTTCTACCATTTCTTTGTCATTTGTTGACATCAAAGACCCCCAAGCACCCGCTCCTTCATCAGGAATATATTCAGGGAGTTGAGTTCCTACTATATAATTTGCCAAGCCCAGATGATCTATTTTGTTGATAATACTGTTTGTGGCAAAATTATAGAAATTGAGGCCACTAGTTTCCCCGATCGGATCTCGCTTGGTCCATCTTCCCAACTGCGGGTTGTAGTACCGGTAGTTGTAGTAGACGAGGCCTAGTTCGTCGTCGTGGAACTCGCTGCTGAAGCGGAACGGGTTCACTAGGGCGAGGCCGCCGGGGGGCAGGGGCGGGGTAGTAGAAGTATCGTACTGGCGGCGGTCCATGGCTTCCATGCCGAACACCGTGCGCAGCGCGGAGGCGTTGCCGTCGCCACCGATTCCGGAGTCGCCGCCCAGTTCCATGCAGAACAGCATGTCGAGGTCGAGGTCTTCGGGACGGTGCATTTCATCACCGTTGCTGCTGAGCAGGTTGCAGATCGCCGCCACCTTGCCGCCTTCATAGTCGACGGCGGCCGGACTTTCCCCGCCGCGGCCGTTGGCGGCCAGCGTCTGGCCGAAGGGGCCGTAGACGTAGTTCGCGGCTTCCGCGCCGGTCGCGTCGTACAGGGCGGTCACGTTCTTGTTGCCGTCCGTCACGTAGTAGTACGCGGCGTTGTCGTGCTTCATGCTGAGCGGCACATCAAGACCGGCGGTTTCGGGCTGCCAGACAAAGGAGAGTTCCTCCGCATCGTTGTTCAGCGCGTCGTAAACCCCGATCAGCTTGTAGCCGTCGTACACGAATTTCCGGTGGACGGTCAGCGTTTCGCCGTCGTAGAGTTTCTTCTCGAAGCGGCGGCCCATGTAGTCGTAGGCGGCTTCAAACTTCACGCTGCCCTTTTCCGCACGGATCAGCCGGTTTTCACTGTTCCACGTGTAGAGCCAGCCGTCATCGGTCGTGAGGGTGTTGCCGTCGGCGTCGTAGGTCAGCTCCCGGCCGTTCACGGCGGTGTACTGGTTCAACTGGTTGCTCGCGTAGGCGAAGGCTTCGCCGTCCTCCTCCGCCGCGGTCCGGTTGCCGATGCCGTCGTACCGGTAGCTCATCGCATTCAGCGCCGCGCCGTCGGAATCCGCGCGTTCGGCGCTCGTGAGCTGGTTCAGCGGGTCGTAGCCGTACTCCCAGCGGCTGCCGTCGGAGAGGGCCGCCTGCGTGCGCCGGTTGTCCTTATCCAGCGTGTAGCCGATCACCGGCTGACCGTTGGCGGTGATTCCGGTCAGGCGGCTGTGGCTGTCGTATCGGAACGCGGTGGTCAGGAACGGGGCGGCTTCGCCGACCTGCCACGCGGCAGCTTCGACCAGCCCGGTTCCGGGGCGGTAGCTGTAACGCAGCGTCGCCGCGCCGTCGGCGATTGAAGCGAGCCGCCCGTCCGCGCCGTAGGCGTAGGCGACCGAATGTCCGTCCAGCGTCAGGCCGGTCTGCCGATTGAATTCGTCGTAACTGCGCATGATGACCTTGCCCGGCAGGTTCGGGACGGTTTCGGCCAGCACGTTGCCGAAGGCGTCGAGGGTGAATTCGCGCACCCCGGCGCGGTCCGTCACCTTGACTACCCTGCCGTTGAGGTCGTATTCAAAGCTCTGATCCATGCCGGTCACCGCAAGCTGTTCGCCCGCGCGGTTGTAGCTGCAGGTGAACTCCTGTCCCCGGGCGTTGGTGTGCGAGGCGAGCTTGCCGTCGCCGCGGTAGGTGTAGGAGAGGCTGTTCCCATCCGGGTAGCTCTTCTTTTTCAGCCGTCCGCGCGCGTCGTACTCGTAAGCCGTCACCTGCGGGGCGTCGTCGTCCCGATAGGTGGTCAGCGCCGTCAGCCGCCCCTGCGCGTCGTAGCCGTACTCCTGACGGTACACGCCGCCCGAAATCGAGGCGACCTGACCTTGCGGAGTATAGGCGTAGTTCGTGACGGTTCCCTCCGGCGTGGTTTCGGTGAGCTTGTTGCCGAGCGGGTCGTAGGTGTACGACACGGTGCGCGACAGATCCGGCGCGGATTCGGTCACGGCCAACTGACGCCCGGCGGCATCCAGCGTGTAACGCACACTTCGCAGCACTCCGCCCTCCTTGTGATCGCTGCCGACGGCCCGGTTGAACTCGTCGTACAGATAAACCGTATCGCCGAGCACACTGTGTGCCCCTGTAATCAGCATATCATTCCGATAGGTGTTTTTCAAGGCCGTGCCGTCGAAATTCGTAACGATTTCCTCAATTTCGCCGTCGCCGGAACAGGTGCGCACGGTGGAAGCGGTGCGCCCCTGCTGCGTTTCCCAACTGTGCTTGTTGTCGCGGGCGGTCTCCTGAACTGCGTACAGCTGCCGTTCGCCGCCGTGGTAAAGGAAGGTGCGGTCGAAGCTGACCACCAGGCCGTCGCGCAGCCGGTAGCCGCTCTCGAACTCGGTGACCGCGTCGCCGCTCCAGTTGATTTCGTCGAGCGCGTCGGCCCGCTTGGTCACCTGGTACTTCTGCTTGCCGGTGGCGTCGTCGTAGACGGTCAGCTGTTTCAGCCCCTCGGAATTTTCATGTTTCACCGCGCGCCCGCAGGCGTCGAACGAGGTGGTTTCGGTGAAGCCGTCCGAATAGACCGTCTTGTACGACCGGCCCATGAAGTCGGTATAGCTCTTGCTCCACTCGGTTTCGGAGCTGCGCGCCAGCGTGAAACGCTCGTTGTTCTCCACGCCGTATTCGTAGCTGCGCGGCACGGCGGCGGTTCCCGAAATCCGCTTGACGCTGCCGTCGCGGAAGTATTCGGTGCGGCTGGTGTTTCCGAGCGCGTCGGTGGTCTCCTGCCAGCCCGCGCCGCGGGCGTAGGCGGTGGTCGCCCCCGCCGGATCGGTTTCGCTGACCAGTTCGCCGTCCGCATCGTAGACGCGGGTGGTCACCAGTTCGCCGCCTGCGCTGCCGACGACGGTGGCGACGGTTTCGTTGTCGTTCGCGTCGTAGGTGTGGTAGGTGGTCACGCCCGCCCGGCTCTCGAACTTCAGCCGCTTGAAGCTGTCGTAGGCGTATTCGGTTTCGGAGCCGTCCGGCGCGACGATCCGGCGCGGGCCGCAGCAGTTGTATTCGGTCGAAGTCACATCCCCGTCCGCCGTCGTTTCGGTCAGCACCCGGCCGTACTGGTCGTAGGTGTAGCTGCTTTGGGAAATCAAAAGGCCGCTTTCGAGGTCGTAAACAGTGCGTTCGACGGTGTCGCCCATCAGGTTCTGCACCGTGACGGTGCGGGTGCCGTGATCCGGCAGATGGCCGCTCTCGGTGGTGGTCTGAAGCTCGAAGGTCTCCTGACCGTCTTCGTCCACGGTCGGATTCAGCTTGGCGTAGGACGTTACCGTGACGGTGCCGTCGGCGTTTTCCATTCGTCGCACCTTGCCTTCAAAGTCGCCGTCGGCGTAGGAGAAACTTTTCGTGACCCGGTTGGCCGGATCGTCATAGGCGGCGCCCGGAGCCGCCGCGGTCACATCCCACGATTCGTTGGGGAAGTAGAGGCGGTAGCGGCGGGCGGTCTCCTGCCCGAGGGTGGTTTCGACGGTGGTGCGGATGCGCTGGTCGTTCTCCATTACCTCCTCGTTTTCGGCGAGCGGGGTGTAGTCGTAAACAGTGACGCGGCACTGGTCCTCCGGCGCGTCCGGCAGCGCGTCGCCGAACGGGGTGACGATTTTGACGGTGCGCCCGAGCGAATCGTATTCGTAACGGGTCCAGCCGCCGTCGAAATCGGTGACGAGTTCCGGGCGGCTGTAACCGGCGGCTCCCGGCGCGGCGATATACCGGGTCACCGCCTCGCGCTGCTGTTCCGTGCCGTAGTTGCGGTATTCGGCGACGGTCCGCTCCCCGAACGGGAAACCCTGCTTCAACCGGACGCTGACCGCTTCGTTGCGGCCGTTGGCGCTGTAGCGGATATGGGTCTGTTTTTCCTGAATCAGCATCGCGTCGGGATTAGGATTGTCCTCCGCCGGGGGCGCGCTGCGCTCGAACACGGTCAGTTCGGCGGGCATCAGCGTATTCCCCTCCTTGTTCCAGAACCCTTTGGCGACGATTCCGGTATCGAAGGTGATTTCGATGTATTTGGCCGACAGCGCGCCGGAGGTATTCTGGAAGTCCATGATGCTGTAAGCAGTCGGAGTTCCGTAGTCGGGCGCTTCGCCTGCCGGGAAGAAATCGGCGGGACTGAATCCCTCTGCATCCGCCGGATCGGTGCTGCGGGTGAAGCCGCCGACCGGCTCCTGATCCTGAAACTCCGTATCGCGCACGGAGGCCCGGCGGAGGCGGCTGTTCGCGGTGGAGTTATGAGTATAACCTATGAGAGAAGGTTCGGAACGACCGTTGACGTGAATGTTGACTATTCCCCACGAACTCGTGAAACTATAGTTGTCCTTGGAACCGCTGCGCTTGACATGTTCGCCCGGCAGTCCGGTGAGCTGATAGGCGGCATCAAGGAAGCTGTAGCATTGAGCCAACTGTCCGCCACGGAAAATGTGGGAAACACCGTCGGCGCAACGCAGTGTATAATTACCGGCGCCTTCGTTGTCATGCAGCGAATGCCCGGCGTTGTTCATGGAATGATATTTACCCCCTTTGCGGAAAAACGGCACCAACGCTCCGGTGGGACGGCGCAGGTACACGAATTTCCAGCTTGTGGAGCCGCCCTCCTTCGTGCTGCCGGAGCTGGAGAACTCATCTTCGATGCAGCTGTCGCAGTTGTACTGGCCGTACTGGTCGTCCGCGAAGTTGAACACCGCCATATAGTGCCCCACCTGAAGGCGGCAGCCCATATTCGAGGAGATCGCCAGCGGAATCTGAACTTTGCCGGAAAAGGCGCTCATCGCATCCTTGAGATAGGCGTAAGGGCTGGTGAACTGGCCGCAGCAGGTGTTGCAGGCCTCGACCGCGACGCCGTTGACGGATTCATCCGGGATATAGTCGGGCGCTTCCAGCTTGATCCGGTGGCTGATCGCGCAGACGGGCTGGATGTCGCACTCGGTATTCCAGCCGGCGGCGCGCGGATCGGTGATCTTGACCAGTTGCGTCATCCGCGCGATGTTGACCTTGAAGGCGTCCGCCGCTTTCAACGTTCCGTCCGCGAGTTTCCACGCCGGAGTCCCTTCCTCGGAGGCGGACCGGAAATAGAGTAGAAAGTCGCACTCCCCTTCGCCGTCGGGTTGAGAAATGATATTGTATTTAATGTTCCAGTCGTCCTTGGCGCGCCGGCCGGAGCAGTCGCGGTCGTGGGTTTCGCCGGAAAGCTCGCCCCGGTTGAAATCGACCTGCACATCCATGTCGGTGCTATTCATCGCAATGTGGACGGAATAGTCGTATTTCCGGGTCGTCAGCGATTCGAGCACCGCTTTCAGGTCGGTGAAGTGTTCCCAGAGCACCGGCAGAGAACCGGAGGCGCTCCCTTCCTCGCTGTAGATGCTTTCACCGGATTCCGTGTAAGCTCCCGGCATCAGCAGGAATCCCTTGCCGCCGTTGATTTCGGGCTTGGCTTCCTCGTCGCTGAACGGGTCCGGCAGCGACAGTTTCAGCTTTGATCGATCGAAGAACTGATCTTTGCCCTCCTTGATGATATCGCGGAGCTGCTGCATATCCTCGGAGGTGATTTCGTGTTTCTTGCGATTTTGGCCGTCGAAGCCGCCGATTTTTTTCTTTTTGAGGTCAAGGCCGAAGCCGCGTTTCCAGCACCCTTCCACGATTGCGTTGTAGGCTTCGGCGAACTGGGCGTTGACCGGTGGTTTTACTGTCAGAAATGCCATGGTGCATCATCCTTTTCAATTGAGTTCCGGGAAATGAATCAGTTGGCGCCTGAAGCGTCGTCGCAGGCGTTTTCGCAGGTCGCGATCTCGTACCAGTGCCATCTGCCGTCCTGAATGCCGAGCACCACATCCTTGTCGTCCGGGGCCGTTTCCCAGTGGCAGGAGTCCGGGCCGTCGGCGACCAGCACCGCCTTGGTTTCCGGGAAGGCCACCGTGCTCAGCACGCCGCCGCCGGCCACCAGAATGCCGTCGGCATTCTGATTCAGGGCGAGTTCGTGCACGCCCGGAATCTCCTCTGTCTGCCCCTGTTCGTTCTCCTGCCGGGGACGGATGAATTCAAGGACGGAACCGGTGCTCGCATTCGTCCGGATCGTCACCTGGATGTTGACCGGGCTGCTGTCGCCGTTCGACACGGCGATGGTGGTGTCTTCGCTCCTGATCTCATTGATGAACGGGTAGGAACCCTGCACGCTGAAGCCGTCGGCGCTGCCGGAAACGGAGAACGCGGTAGCCGGGATCGTCTGATTGTCTGCCATGATGAATTTTCCTTTGTATTGAATCGTTTTCAGTTGTTTTTGCCGTCGGCGGCGAGGCGGCCGCGGTCTTCGGTCACGAGTTTCCATGCGGTTTCCTGAAGCGCGGCGAGCTGGTCGCGGCAATCCTGAAGCCGTTCGATTTTGAGCCAGCAGTCGCGGCATTTCAGCGCGAGGTCGTGGTGTTCCTTGTCGTAGTGCCACGCGGCCAGAATCAATTGGCCGATCGCGTCGGATTTATTCAAACTCCGGTAGCCGATTTCGAGGTCGTACAATGCACGCGCGGTGGAGATGTGTTTGTGGGCGCAGTAGATGCACGGTTCGTCCGGGCGCTTGTCGGCGATGGTGTTTTTCTTGCAGGAACAGCTCATGATGTATTGCTCTTTCGTGTAATAAGTGGATTGTCGGGATTCAGTCGCAGCTCGAAACCTGCTCGGTGGTCAGGTCGCCGCTTTCGGGGGAGAACAGCAGCGCATTGCCGCCGGAGGCCGGCAGCCAGTTGCATTCGCCGTTTTTGTCGGCCGTCAGCAGAGCGCTGCTTCCGGTGGCGGGCCGGGCGGTCAGGTTCGCTTTCCGGTTGTCGCCTTCGCCCTCGACTTCGGCGACGAGCAGGCCGGTGACGCTTTCCGCGAGTCGGAGGGAGTCGGGCCTGTCCTGATCGGTCCGGAACACTTCGCCGACGGAGGCTCCGGCCCGGATCGTGATGCTCAGATCCAGATAGGGCTTTTTGTCGTCGCCGGAGGAGTCGGTTTTGTCCTCGATCTTGATGGATCGGTCGCTGCTGACCAGGTCGTTGAGCAGGCACTGGTCGATCTTGATGTTGAGTTCGCGCGGAACTTTGGGGGGATCCTGGTTGGCCATGAATTGATTCCTTGTTGTTATCCGGTTATTTCACTCCGATCGGAAGCTCCGGGCTTCCGGGAAATCGGCGTGCTATCCAGTAATGACAGGAATTGTCAACAGAAATCGGCAAAAAAATACCGGAATGCCGTGGAAATCAGGCGGCATTCCGGTAAAATGGAGATGAAAAGATCAGTTCCAGCGCATCGGCAGAAGCTCTCCGACCGTGGCGGTCCTGCCCGCTTCGAGCAGCACTTCGCACCGGTGGTTGTCGTCGTGGATCTGGCAGATGAATTCACGGCAGCGCCCGCAGGGAGCACCGACCGAACCGTCCTCCATCACGGCGACCAGTTTCACGATCCGGTTCTCTCCGGCGGTGACCATCGCGGCGATCGCGGCGTGTTCGGCGCAGAAGCCCATCGAGCAGGGCGTGTCGATGCAGACTCCCCGGTAGACGTTCCCCCGGTCGGTCAAGATCGCCGCCGCCACGGAACCGGCGGAGCTGCTGCGGGAGAGTTCGCGCGGATTCAAGGTTTCGCGGGCGATCCGGTACAGTTCGTCAAAGGTCATGGTGAAATCTTTCATGAAAAGAGCCGGTCAGTCCGACCGGCTCCGGTTGAATCAGCGGAAGGATTATTCCGCAATCTTCGCTTTCACATACTGGGCGAGCCTGACGTCGTCGTCGCCGTAGAGCGTCAGAAGGTCGCCGGTGATTTTGTACTCCTCAACCTTGGCGAGCATCTGAAGATAAGCGGTTTCGTAGTTCATGCCCGGCCCGGCCATCCGCGTGGTGCCGAGCGGCGGAAACTTCAGGTCCTCCTCGGCTTCGTCGACGACGGCGGTGCCGAAATAACGGTTGACGCCGGCGCAGCCGCTGACCTTGCCGTCGGCGGCGATCAGCAGCGTGATCGGGCGCATCGGTTTTTCACTGGGATTCTGCACGCCTTTCAGGCTGGACAGGTCGAGTTGCCAGGTGATGCCGGTGATCTGGCGGTCGCGCTCCGCGTGGCGGCAGTTGGCGCAGCCGGCGACGACGAGGGCGAACGCCAGAGCGGCGAGTCCGAATCCGAGTACGGCGAGTTTCTTGAACATGTTGTTTCCTCCTCAAAATTTTCAGGTTTTATCCGGTTTCACTGTGCATGAAACTTTTATCACTGTACATCCGAAATGAAAAAAGTCAAATGCGCTGCCGGTTGCGGGCGGGGATGGATTCCGGGAGAGGAAACGGAAAATTTTTGTTGCAATTATTCCGAAAGGGATTTATAGTATAACTTTTACAGGAAAATAACACAGGATGAAACTATGAAGTTCGGACGTTTTCTGAAAACTTTGGGCGCGGCGGCGGTGCTGGGAGCGGTGCTCTGCTCCTGCGGCCGTTCCGACAATAAACTCGTGATGGTCGCGGAGGCGACGTTTCCGCCCTACGAATTCCGCGAAGGCGACCGGATCGTCGGCATCGACGTCGATATCATGACCGAAGTCGCCCGCGAAATCGGCAAGGAGCTGGTCGTCGAGGATATGAGTTTCGACTCGGTGATTTCGGCGGTGCAGTCCGGCAAGGCCGACGTGGCCGCTTCCGGCATCACCGTGACCGAGGACCGCAAGCGGCAGATCGATTTTTCCGTGCCTTACGTGGAGGCGCGGCAGGTGATCATCGTGCCGGGAAATTCCGCGATCAAGGGCAGGGACGACCTGAAAGGCAAGCGCATCGGCGTGCAGCACGGCACCACCGGCGACGCCTATGTGACGAAGAACATCCAGGAGCCGGAACGCTTCCCGAACGGCGCGCTGGCGGTCGCCGCGCTGAATGCCGGCAAGATCGACGTGATCGTGATCGACGGCGAACCGGCGAAGATTTTCGCAGACCGGCACAAGAACCTGTTGATCCTGCCGGAACCGCTTACCGTCGAAGAGTATGCGATTGCGATCCGCAAGGGCAACACCGAACTTCTGGAGCAGGTGAACCGCGTGATCCGGCAGCTGAAGGAAAACGGCGGGATGGCGGCGATCCGGGCGAAATACATCAAGTAGGCGGGAATCCCGATGGACAACTTCTGGAACTGGCTGCAAGGCTGCCGGACGGATTTCTGCGACTCCTTTTATCTGAACTTCATCAAGGACGACCGCTGGCGGTATCTGTGGGACGGCTTCTGGACCACGATCGGCATCTCGTTCGCGGCGGTGCTGCTCGGTGTGCTGCTCGGCTTCACGGTCGCGGTGATCCGCTCCACCCACGACAAGACCGGCAAGCTGCGGCTGCTCAACTGGCTGTGCAAGCTCTATCTGACCGTGATCCGCGGCACGCCGGTGGTGGTGCAATTGCTGATCATCTACTTTGTGATCTTCGGCTCGGTGAATATCAGTAAAATTCTCGTGGCGATCGTCGCTTTCGGCGTGAATTCGGGCGCGTATGTGGCCGAAATCATCCGCGGCGGGATCATGTCCATCGACAAGGGGCAGTTCGAGGCGGGGCGCAGCCTCGGTTTGAGCTATATCCAGACCATGATCTACATCATCCTGCCGCAGGCGTTCAAGAACGTGCTGCCCGCGCTCGGCAACGAATTCATCGTCCTGCTGAAGGAAACCAGCGTGTCGGGATACATCGCGCTGCAGGACCTGACCAAAGGCGGCGACATCATCCGCAGCCAGACCTATACGGCGTTCATGCCGCTGATCGCGGTGGCGCTGATCTACCTGGCGGTGGTGATGCAGTTCAGCTGGCTGCTGGGCAAACTGGAACGGAGGCTGAAAAACAATGAGTAATGTCGATCCTGCCGACCCGGTTTTCCGGGTGAATCATCTGGTCAAGCAGTTCAACGGCCTCCGCGCGGTGAATGACGTCTCCACCGAAATCCATCAGGGCGAGGCGGTGTTCGTGCTGGGGCCATCCGGTTCCGGCAAAAGCACTTTCCTGCGCTGTTTGAATCTGCTGGAGGAACCCGGCTCCGGCGAAATCTATTTCAAGGGCGGGCTGATCAACCGGCCGAAGGCGGACATCAACAAATTCCGGCAGCAGGTCGGGATGGTGTTCCAGCACTTCAATCTGTTCCCGCACCTGACGATCCTCGAAAACATCACGATCGCGCCGGTCAAGACCGGCCGTTCCTCCCGGGCGGAGGCGACGGCGAAAGCCGACGCGCTGCTGAAGCGGATCGGCCTCTACGATAAGCGCGACGTCTATCCGCAGCAGCTTTCGGGCGGCCAGAAACAGCGCATCGCGATCGTGCGCGCGCTGGTGATGAATCCGGATGTGATCCTGTTTGACGAGCCGACTTCGGCGCTCGACCCCGAAATGGTCGGCGAAGTGCTGGCATTGATGAAGGATCTCGCGCAGGAGGGGATGACGATGGTGGTGGTGACCCACGAGATCGGCTTCGCCCGTGAAGTCGCCTCGCGGGTGATGTTCATGGATGCGGGCCGCGTGGTCGAGGAGGGAACTCCCGCCGACGTGATCGACAACCCGAAGAATCCGCGCCTGCAGGAGTTTTTCTCAAAGGTGCTGTAAATTGTTCCTGTTTCTGCATCAGTCTGGTGTCGGCGGGAAGAGTTTATCGTGCTTCCTTTTTGACCGCATCGTTCAGCAGGCGGAAAAATTCGTCTCTGGCATACCGCTCGCGCCACGGCGTGTGGCCGCATTGCTCCAGCAGATGGAACGTGTACGGGATGCCGCGCCGGGACAGCGGCTCCGTGACGCCCTCCGGCGGATGGGTGTCGTAGACGCCGTGAATGATTTCGAGCGGGCAGGAGATGCGGTCGAAAGCGGCAAGCAGCCTCCCGTCCCGGCGCAGTTCCGCCGCTTCGCCGAACACCTTGTCGTACATCTCGCCGTCGATCGTGCCGGAATCCCCGTCCGGTTCCTCAAACGGCTGGAAGTTGTCGGCCTTTTCACAGAGCGTTCCGAGCTGTCGCAGCAGCGCATCCGGCGCGGAACCGGGAGAACTCAACGCGGCGAGCAGCTCCCGGTATCGGGCCGCCTCCTCCGGCGTGAAGTGGGCGAGGCGGCGCGCTTCAAGCTGCGGCAGGTAAGCGGCTTCCAGCGGTCCGCAGCCGATCAGGACCAGCCTGGCGGCCAGACCGGGATGGCGCGCGGCGTACAGCGCCGCCAGCCATGCGCCCCATGAATGTCCGATCAGCACGAGCGGCCGGGAGGCGTAGGCGGTCAATTGCCGGTGCAGTTCTTCGACCTGTTCCGTCACGGAGTATTTCGATTGCAGCGGCTCCAGCACGCCGCAGGATTCGGCGAGGCCGCGCGCCAGCCCCGCCGCCGAACCGATGGCGCCCGGACCGCCGTGCAGCACCGCCGCCCGGCAGGGGGAGGGGCCGTATGTTCTGACCTGAAACGATTCCATTCTGTGTTCTCCTCTTTTTCGTATTGTACCGGTGTCCGGGCGCTTTTACAAGCCCGCAATGTGACAAACGTACACAAATTTACGGTTTGCGTCCATTTTTTTTCAAAGGCATTTCGGGTATAATATATGGTTATTGTCCCAAATTTTGTGAAACACACTTGTAGTTTCCAACGCCGATAACGACGTTGCCGATAATTTGCATACGTTTTTGCCAGTAGTCCTCC
>NZ_QEKH01000061.1 GCF_003096415.1 Victivallis vadensis
CAAGGTCAATGTCCGATGGTTTTCCACATCGCAGACGACCACTTTGCGGAGACGTTCCGGATATTTGTCTTGCGAACCACGCAGAAAAATGACTTGGTCGAATACGGCGAAAAGCTGTTCACGCCGCCGGGCATTCCCGGATCAGCCGGGAGTTTCCGCACCGCCACCGCCAGTCTGGCGCCGCCCGATGCTCCGGTCAGCTCCAGCGCGTCGATCAGGCAGGTACGGTTCCCGCGCCGCCAGCGGATCGCCTCCGGCAGGCCGGAAAGTTCCGCCAGCGGGTGAAATTCGCCGGAAGCATCTTGGAACTCCGCCGTTTCATCCGGGATCGGCAGCACGAATGTGACCCGGTCGCAGTAATGCCCCGCCATCCCCTTCAGGCCGAAATCCAGTTCGATCCGGTCCGCGTGATAGCGGTTGTGCACGTAGAAATCGAACCGGTTCGCCCGATCCCGCCGTTGCCAGTTCAGTTCGAGAAACTCCCCGTCTTTCAGGAAGAGATTGCAGGGGGCGTCATAGGGATCGAACGCGGTCGAATCGAGCATCGCTCCATCCGGTGAGCGCCGGACCGTCACGGAGGTATCGTCCTCCGGCGAAGTCGAGCAGCTCAGGAAGCGGCGGCCGTTGTGATCGTCCAATTCGATATGCCACAGCGAAGCCGCCGGGAAACTCGCGGCGTACAAAAGTTCGTTTTTCGAGAAAAGCGTCGCCAGCGGAGCGCCGCCGATCAGCGTGCCGAGGTTCGGGTCGCCGTAACAGGGGACCACCGGAATATTCCGCAGACAGGTGTGCCCGGCGAAAGAGGTCTCGTATTCGGGAGTGCTGATCCGCAGCCAGCCCGCTTCCCACGCGAACGAACCATAGGCCGGCGGCTCAACCGGAGCAATCGCGTCAACCTCGCCGAACTCGGCCAGCGCCCGCGCGATCGAGCCGTAGAAACGCGCGCTCGCCAGCTGCGAAAACTGCGCTTCGATATTGATCTTGTGGCCGTAGGGCTGCGCCTCCGGCAGGCCGCTTCCGGCATAGGTCGGGCGGCGCTTCACGAACTCCATGTAACGGTCGACATACCAGCGGCAGTACCCCGCCAGTTCGGGCAATCCCAGCACTTCGGCCAGCGCGGCGGCTTCGAGCGGAATCCCCTCCACCAGCACCGGGCCGTACCAGGCGCGGTGAATGCCGTAGCCGTCGAGGTCGCTAGAAAGGTTCCCGGCCCGGCTCAGGTTGCGCGGCAGTCCGGCGATATAGTTCCGGCACAGCCAGTCGAAATCGTCGCGGCGCTCGAATACGCCGTGCTTCAAGGCGTGCAGATAGACGAACATGAATCCGTTCGGCTCCGTGCAATAGTAGGCTGGCGTGTGGGTGTTGGTCGCGTGCCGGTCGGTCAGGCCGCCGCCGCAGACGTAGTTCCAGGTCCAGTCCGGGTTCAGGCTCGGCTGAAGCAGCGGGCCGTCCACCGCGGCGGCATGGGTATAGCGGTAAATGCCGCGGTCCAGCGCCAGCTTGAACCGCTCTTTCCAGACCGGATCGCCGGAAAGCAGCGCCATCCAGTAATAGATGCGCAGTTCGAAGCGGAGCTGCTGGGTCTTGCCCTGCGCCCCTTCCGGGAAACGGATGCGCGGATGCCGCTCCGCCAGCCGGGTCAGCGCCGCAAGCACCTGCTTTCGCTCCTCTTCCGGCAAACCGATTTCGGAGGCGTAGCAAAGGCTGGTTCCCAATGCGTCGCCCAGCGTGGAGGCGTAGGCGGGGTGGTCGGTGAAACCGTTGTCGGTCAGGCAGTAGCCGTCCTCGCGCACCTGCGTGGCGAGCCAGGCGGCCAGTTGCGCCGCCCGGCCCGGACGAACCTGTTTCAGGCCGAGTTTCTCCGCATAGACCAGATAGTAGAGCGCATGAGCGCAGACGCCGCCCGGATCATAGGCCGGATTGCCGGAGGAAACCGGAAAATTCAGATAGTAACTTCCATTCCAGCAGCTTTCCAGAAACTCATGGAAAGGACTTTCCTCCAGAAAATTCCGGAGCGAACCGCGCGGCGTTGTCATAACTTATTCTCCAATCGGATCAGAACTGAACACAATATCGCGTACCAGCAGCGTCACGCCGCCGGCCTCGATGTCATAACGGTAATCCCGGCTGCCCAGATCCTGCGCCCACATCGTGCCGACCCAGCTCGACGCATGGCGGAACCTCTTGCCGGTCTGCCAGCCGCCGCCATTGAGCGCCACATCGCAGGTTCTGCTGTTGAAATCCAGCCTGATATCGACGGTGAACCATTTGCCCGGCTCCACCCGGCCGACCTTCTGCCACTCCACCTTGCCGTTGCCGTCGCCGTTGCTGACCAGCACATCGAACCGGTCCCCTTTCGGCTCGAAACCGATAAAGGCGGCGGTGCGGTTGTTGACCTGCTGCAGCCGCAGCGAGCCGACGATCCCCTTGCCCGCGAGTTCCGGGATCAGGAAAGAGGCGCGGCAGTAGACCACGCTCTGCTGGGCGTCATTCTCTTTGGCGCTCCACTCCGCGGCGTTGACCTGAAACCCCTTTTCGATTTCAAGGACTTTCCTGCCGTCCCGTTCGACGACTTTCGCGCCGACCGAATCCGGCGTGCGCGGCCACATGCCCCACGTCGGGCGCAGAGAACTCATCTTACCGGACGAATCGGTTTTCACCAGCACCGTCCCCGGCTCCATGTTGTTCAGGTCGAGCCGGTAGAACTCTCCGGCCATCGCTCCGGCGGCGGCGCACATCGCCAACGTCATGTACAGATTCTTCATTTTTCGTTTTCCTCCTATTTGGCCTCGGTGATCCGGTTGACCATTCTCGTATAAGCGTGCTTCAATCCGCGGTGGGTTTCAAAGCGGATTTCAAGGCGCAGCGAAGCGTCGTTGCGAAGTTCGGCGGGGCAGGCGATCCGCAGCGAACGGCCCGGCTTCAATTCGTCGAGCCACTCCGACTCCACCACATTGTCCGGCGAAACCAGCTGGATGCTGACCTTGCGCAGTGTCGCGACATCCTGATTTTCAAACTTGATCGTATTGCCTTCCCGCGTCAGTCGGAAAGGCGCCATCACCTTCTGCAGGAACTCCCGGCCCCGCACGTCGAGCAGTTCGCCGTGGTGGGCGTACAGGAAGCCGCCGACGCACCCTTCGGTGTTGCGCATCGAAGCGAGCTTGGCCTCCATATCCTTTTCCCACTGGGCGATATCCTTTTTCCGCAGCGCGGTGCCTTTGGTCTCATTCTCGGTCAATCCCCATTCACAGAAAACGACCGGCATTCTGGTTTCCTGATAGATCTCCTTCATCATCTGCGTGAAGTCATCCGGGAACCGGTAGCTGTTGTAGCCCAGCACCCCCTGCCCCGCGGTGAAGAACCAGTCGGTGCCGAACGTATCCAGATTGGCGTAGGTGACCGGGCGGCGGTCCGGGTCGAACTTGTGCAGATACCGTTCGGCCGTTTCCAGATACCGGTCCATCAGCACCTTGTCGTTGTAGCCGGCGGTATGGTGGTTCTCGTTGCCGGAGTTCCAGAAAAGGATGTTCGGGTATTGCGACAGCGTCAGCGCCATCTCCTTGTGCGCATCGGTGTTGAACTCATGGTCCGGCGCTTCGAGGTTGCCCAGCGCGACTTCGGTCGTGTTGCAGGAGCCGGAGGCGTACACCGGCATCACCATCAGGCCGTAGTCCTGCGCATCCTGCAACTGCTGCGGCGTCGCGCCCTCGATCCGGAGCGCGTTGAAGCCGAGCTGCTTGTAGGTGCCCAGCATCTTGAGCCAGCGGCGGCGGGTCTGGCGGCGGTCGTTGTCCCACTCGATCCCGACCTCGCCGTTGATGCCGCGGATCACGAAACGGTCGCCGTTCACATAGAGCCGCCCGTCGCGCAGTTCGATCACCGAACCGTTGAAGGCGATATCCCGGCTGCCCACGCCGCGCCCCTCCCCGTCGAATGCGGTCAAGGTGAAATTCCAGCGGTCGAAACCGGCGGGAAGCCGCAGCGAGCCGCGGAAATTGCCCTGCCCGTCGACCGGCAGTTCAAGGCGGCGGTCGTGACCGGTCACCGTCACGCGTTTCACGCCGGGAACCGTCTTGCCGCTGAACACCCGTTCCACGGTGCCGTCGGCGGCGACCTGTCCGGCGTTGGTGCTTTCCGCCTGCACGAAAGCCGGGCGCGCCTCCACCAGAAGTTCGACATCGCCCAGCAGACCGAAGATATTCTTATAGGAACGGTCCTCGGTGTGCCGGTAAATCCACCACCCTTTGACCGGATTGCCGTAGAGCCGGATCGCCAGCGTGTTTTCACCCGCTTTCAGCGCATCGGTGACGTCGAACGCATAGTTCCACGGATATTCGCCGGTGTAGATCGGCAGCATCATCACTTCGGCATCCGGCAGGTCGGCCGGATTGAACGGGCACTTGATCCCCATGCGCTCGAAGTGCTGGAATTTCACCACCTCCTTGACCGGCTTGCCCCAGGTGTTGGTCTGGCGCGAACCGTTTTCCAACACCCACTCATGCCGCTTGCGCGCACCGGACTGGGTGCCGATCCGTTCGCCGTTCAAGTAGATCTCGGCGCTGTCGGCCAGGTCGCCGATGCGCAGGTAGACTTTTTCGCCCGCCTTCGGAGTGAAATTGAAATTCTTCTTGTACAGATAGTAGCCGCCGGGCTGATCCGCCACCGGCGCCTCCGGCACGGTCACGCGTTTCGCCGCTTTCAACGGTTCGCCGGGACGGGCGAACGAGGTGTCGGTGAGCTGGTCGTACTTCCAGGTGATGTCGCCAATAAAGCTCTTCTGAAACTCGCCGTTCAAGCTCACGGAGGAGACGAACGGATTGGCGTCCAGCGCCTCAGCCGGAACCAGCCGGTCGTATTTGCCCCGGTAGAACTTGCCCAGTTCCGGGTAATTGCGCCAGTTGTACTGTTCACGGTAGCACGCATTCTTCTGCTGCGTGTAATCGGGGGCGTTCTTCACCAGTCTGGTGCCGTGGATGCGGACCTTGGCCTTTCCTTTGGATTCGCCGCCGATATCATGCAGGAAAATATACAGATGGTCGCGGTTCGCCTTCAGCCGCTTCGCCGGCAGGGTGTCGAAATAGAAACGGTAGGCCCGCCGTCCCGGTTTCATCGTCGCCTCCTGCTCCACAAACAGCCGGGTCGGCCAGAACCGGGCCGGTTCGGAAAGGGAAGCGGCGATCCGCAGGATCGGCCGATCCACCTCCGCGTCAATTTCAAGATAACCGCCGGGCAGATATTCGGCGAGATCGAATTTCCCAAGATCGATATGCAGATAATTATCCTGGTTGGTCCGGTCGGTGAAGTCGATTTCAATCACACCGTCGTTCACCTTCGATTGGAAAGCGCCGGTATCAGAACCGTTATCCGACGGTTTGAACTGCAAATCCTTTTCCTGAAAGATCTGCGCTGCCCCCAAGCCGGCAGTTCCCAAAGCAAACGCCATGCCGGCTAACCAAACATATTGTTTTTTCATATTGAATCAATCTTTTCTTTCAGTTGTCAGATATTGGTCTTAGTGCCCCAGAGTTCCTTGGTCGCGATTGCGCTGCGGTTCGGACTCAGCCGGAATTTACCGGCGTTACCGCCGATATATAACATATTTTTAGCAGTACCGTCATGGGTGGCGGCAGTCTTGGCATTGATCAGCAGCAAACCGGAGGGTTCGTGCATTTCTACGTACTTAACCCAGGCAACCACCGTCGGATCGGCATCCCAACCGGTACTGAAATATTCCCCCATCGCCATAGTCGTACTCGGATTGCGGAAAGAGGAAATCTTTTTGTAATAAGGCCCGTCATACAGATTCAACTGAGTCGATCCCACCATGCTTTTATCTTCCATCGGCATAAAGAACAGATTCGGCTGAAGCGTGATGCCGAAATAGGTTTTCGTCCCATTGATATCCACCCCGCCGTCGTTGGAACGGATGCGGTTGCCTTGCGTTCCCGGGCAGCGCAGGAACTTCAGTCCGGAAGTGTTGATATATCCGGCATCATACAATACTTTTCCGACGCCGTAATCGCCGCGCCGCGAGGTTGGCGGCAAATCTTCGTTATCCGCGCCGTACAGACCGATGAACGTTCCCATCTGTTTCATATTGTTCAGGCAGGATGTCTGCCGCGCCGCCTCACGCGCCCGGTTCAAAGCGGGCAACAGCATCGCCGCCAGAATCGCGATAATGGCTATCACCACGAGCAGCTCAATTAAGGTAAAAGTTTGTTTTTTCATTTTTTCCTCCGTCTTATAATAGCAAGTATGTTAATATGATTGTGGTGTTTACCGCTTTATAATCATCTGTTTACTCCTGATTTTTCTCCGACGCGAAGCATCCTTCTGGCTCCACTTTTCAGTCGCACGTGATCATGTAATTATACTTAAGTTTAATTCGCCTTTCCGTATCGTTGCCAGTCACAAACTGGTTGTTATGTCTTATGCGGATGGCTCCGGAGGGGCTTTTTCAAAGCCTGCCCGCCTGCGGCGTGCACGATCGCCCGTCCGGACCTCCTGTTGACTTGCGAAGCACTTCCATTCGCGGGCGCGGCTTCGCCGCTTACTTGCCGGGCTGCGCCCGTCAACTCCTCAACGTTCGCTGCGCTCACTACGCCGGAGGGGCTTCGCTCTCTACGTTCGGCTTCGTCACTATCGTTCCTCGTTACTTGCCAAAGGCAAGTAATTCCCTCACATTCGTTCGCGGCGCTTGCCGCGCTTATTGTACGCCGCGTAAACGGCTTTGCAAACCAACCAATGCCTGTCTGTATCAGCCGCCGCGCGACCTCGAAGGGCGTAGAGCGCGCACCCGGCAGCGGCACCTTGCCGCACGCTTAACATACTTGCTATTATGGGACTATACGCTTTCCGGCCTGATCGAATCGCGTTTTTTCAGTTCACCGGCAATCTGCACGATCGAGGATACATTGCGCTGGTGGGTTCCTACTCCCTCCATCAGGTCGCAGAGCGTGCAGGAGGCGAAATATGCAACCTGATCGAACGGCATCGCCACCGAAGCCAGTGTCGGCGTCACCAGTGTCGGCAGATTTCCCGAATCATCCATGCCGATTATGCTCAAATCCTCGGGAACGCGCATCCCGCACGTCCGGCAGGCGCGCAGCAGGCCGAATGCGCCCCAGTCATTCCCGACCACCACCGCCGTCGGCGGTTCAGGCAGCGCCATCAGGCGGCTGAGCGCGCCGGAGAGGTCCGGCGGAACCGTTTCCGGCGCGGTGATGCTGTGATATTCGGCGAGCTGCAGCTCCAGCAGATATTCGTTACGGAACAATCCCGCGCTTTTCATCACTTCGATATAACCGTTGGAACGGGCGATGAAAATGCCGTTCTGCGCTTCATGATTCAAAAACGCGATCCGGCGATGCCCCATCTGCAGGAGTTCGCGCACCGCAATCGCACCGCCCGCGTGATTGTCCAGCACCACCTGCGGGTATGCCCCGGGCGTCGGAAGCGCGCCGAAACCGACGCAGGGAAGCCGTGAAATCAATTCTTCCGTATAATCCGGCATCACCTGATTGGTTTTGATCAGCACGCCGTCGGCGCTCTGCGAAATCTCCCGGACGATCTCGTCGGGATTCATGTCGGCCATATAGATCGCCAGCCGCGCGCCGCGTTCGCCGCAGGCGCGTTCGATGCCGGAGAGGAAAGTGGTCCACAATTCATTGCCTTTCCACGCCGATGACATGCCCGGCGAAAGCATCGCGATCGTCCGGATTTTTCGGCCGTTCCTCTCCGGAACCCGTTCGAATGTGTGCACCGGGCGGCGTCCGCGCCTGCCCGCCTGATAATTCACCTGCCGGATCACATCCAGCGTCCGCCTGCGAATTTCGTCGCTGACGTTGTCGGCGTTGTTCAGGATCCGGCTCACGGTTCCCACCGAAACACCTGCCATCCGCGCGATGTCCCGTATCGAATATTCCGCCATGAGTTTATTCCGTTCATTGAAAGTTCATCGTTCAACTATGATTAATTATACCAAACAATGCGGTAAATGTCAATAGCAAAACCAAAAATTTTGAACAATATTTTATCTGATGAACTTTAATGTTCAACAAGTGAACAAAAAAAATCCCGCCGGGAATGCGGGATAATGTGTCAGAAGGAACCGGTATTACAGGCCGGTTTCGGAGTTGAGCCGGTCAAAGAACTCATGCATGAATCCGGCCCGTTCCCCGGCGATGCGGCGGCCCGGGGCCGTCAGCATGCAGCCGGGCAGCTTGCTCAGTTTCACCAGATATTCCCGGTAGGCGGTATCCTCGCGGCTGTACTCCGCGGAACCGAGCGCCTCCTCGCGGGTGTTATGGAGCCGCGCGTGCTCACGTCCGGCAAACAGGAAAGCGCGGCCGATCCCGACCGCTCCAAGCGAGTCGAGCTTGTCCGCATCATAGACAATCTGCGCCTCAAGCGTCGCCGGGATCCGGTTCGCCCGGTAGCGGTGGGTCAACACCGCCTGCGACACCCGGTCGACTGTTTCCGGTTCAAACCCGGCTTCGGCCAGCAATGGCCGGACCAGCTCCGCTCCCAGTACCGCGTGGCAGAGCTTTCCCTTCGCGGCCATCTCCTCGGGACGGGCGAAGTCGTGCAGCAGCGCCGCCAGCCGCACAATCCGCAAATCGGCGGCGGGAAGCTCCTTCGCCAGCAGCTCCGCATTGCGCAACACCCGGAGGGTGTGATCGAAATCATGGCAGCCGCTGGCCCGTTCGAGCTTCTCCCTCACCGTTCCGGCCAGCCGCCGGAACGCCTCGTCAAATTCCATCGCCGTCATCATCACAGCAACAGCTTCGTGCCGAGCTGCAGCAGCGTACCGCCCTGATAGACGATCAGGGTCAGCACATAGGCAACCGCGGTAAAACCGGCGATCTGCAGGAAAGTCAGCTTCCACGAGTTGGTCTCCCGCTTGACCACCGCGACCGTCGCCATGCAGGGGACGGTCAGCAAACAGAAAAGCATGATGCAGAAAGCCTGCAGCGGCGTATACGCCTTGCGCAGCTGGCTTTGCAGCGTTTCGGAGGTCTCATCGGCACCCTCGATTGAGAAAAGCACGCCGAGCTGGGCGACGAAGATCTCCTTGGCCGCGAATGCGCCGATCAGCGCGGAGCTGACCCGCCAGTCGAAGCCGAGCGGTTTGAGCACCACGGCCAGCCCCTTGCCGATCCGGCCCGCGATCGAATACTGCAGCTTCTCGGACTGCATTTCTCCGCTCAATGCGGAAACCTGTTCCGTTTTTTCCTCCTGCGTCAGTTTTTTCGACTCCTCGACCTGCGCGATCTTCGCTTCGAAATCGGTGGAGAACTCCTTCTTTTCCGGGAAAGTGGTGATCACGAACATCACGATCGACGCAAGCAGGATGATCGTCGCCGCTTTCTGCAGATAGAGCACCGCCCGCTCCCACATCTGGATCAGGATGCTGCGCAGCGTCGGCATCCGGTAGGGCGGCAGCTCCATTACGAACACCTCCCCTTCCCCTTTGAAAATCGTGGATTTCAACAGCAGCGCGCCGCCGAGCGCCACCACCACGCCGATCACGTACATCAGCCACATCACCAGCGCCTGGTATTTCAGCGCGAAAAAGGCAGGGATGATCAAAGCGTAGATCGGGAGCCGCGCCCCGCAGCTCATGAAGGGGATCACCATAATCGTGGTCAGCCGGTCGCGTTCGGATTCGATGGTGCGGGTCGCCATCACCGCCGGGACCGAGCAGCCGAAACCGAGCAGCATCGGAATAAAGCTTTTGCCGTGCAGCCCGAACATGTGCATGAAGCCGTCCATCACGAAAGCCGCCCGCGCCATATAACCGGTCCCCTCCAGAAACGCGATTGCGATGAAGAGCAGCAGGATGTTCGGCAGAAACACCAGCACGCCGCCGACGCCGCCGATGATGCCGTCCACCAGCAGCGCCCGCAGAAACTCCGCCTGTCCCGCCGGCCAGATCGAATTGATCCCGTTGCCGAGCGCGCCGAACAGCATTTCCAGCCAGTCCATCGGATACTGGCCTACCGTAAAGGTGAACATGAAGACCAGATACATCATCACCAGGAAAATCGGCACGCCGAGAAACCGGTTCGTCACATATTTGTCGATGGTGTCGGAGAGCTGGCGGCGGCGTTCGTTGCTGATCGAAATCGCCTCCCGGCAGGCTCCGGCGATCACGCCGTAGCGGAAGTCCGCCATCAGCGTGCGGCTGTTGATCCCGTTCCGGGTGGTAATCGCCTCGCGCCACTCCTCGGCCGACGCCAGCAGCGACGCGAATTCCGGCCGCGCACAGATTTCCGGATCGTTTTCCAGCAGCTTGATCGCGAAATAGCGGGCCGGAACCAGCCGGGTTTCCGGCCGCTGCACTTTGGCGACCTCGTCGGTCAATGCCCGGATCGCCTGATCGGTCTTGGGGCCGTACTTCGGCTTGACCGGCCGCTGCGGCGTCGCCTCATGCGCAATGCGGTAGACCTCGTCGCGCAACTCCTTCATGCCGAAACCGGTCGAACCGACCGTCTTTACGATCGGAGCGCCGAAGAAACCGCTCAACTTTTCAAAATCGAAGTGCAGCCCGCGCTGCTTCGCGTCGTCGATCATATTGAACACCAGCAGCATCGGCAGGTCAAGTTCGGCCAGCTGCGTGGTCAGGTAAAGGTTGCGCTGGGCGTTGCCGGAGTCGACGACGTTCAGGATCAGGTCGATCCCGCCGTTCAGAAGCTCCTGAAACGCGACCTTCTCCTCCGGCGAGGAGTTCGACAGACTGTAAATGCCCGGCAGGTCGATGATCTCGATCTGGAAATCGTTGATCCGGCACATGCCGCTCTTGCGTTCGACCGTCACGCCGGGGTAGTTGCCGACGTGCTGCCGGGTGCCGGTCAGCTGGTTGAAAATCGTGGTTTTTCCGCAGTTCGGGTTACCCGCGAGCGCGATCCGGTAAATATGCTTATCCATGATAAAAAGCAATCCTGATTTTGTTAGATGCTGCTAAATTCATATTCAAAAAAAGCCGCCGTCAGTCGGCGAGCTTGACCCAGATATACTGGGCGTCTCCGGCCCGAAGCGACAGGCTGCTGCCCATCACCTTGATCCGCAACAGATCCCCGAACGGAGCACGGCCTTCAAACTGGAGCAACGTTCCCGGCACCAGCCCGAGATCCGCGAACTTCTTCAGGCCCCGCAGCCCTTCGGCCACTTTGACCACCACGGCGGATTTGTCTTTCGGAAGCTGGTCCAGCGAAATCAGCTCCTCGGTTTCATCCGGGCAGATTTTCGGCATGGTGCTGGCGAGGTATTCCCGCAGCGGCGCGCAATCCTCCCGGTCGGAAATCGCGTCGATCAGCGCCACGAAGCGCGAAAGAACCGTTTCGCCGATCACATGTTCGATCTTGCACGCGGTTGTGTCGGCCTCTTTGTTTTCCAACTTCAGAATCTCGGAGAAAAACTTTTTGAGGGCCGTATGCCGGTGACGGATCACCGCGGCGGTCTGCGCCCCTTCGGTCGTCAACTCCACGGGGCTGTGCGACTGGTAATGGATCAGCCCGCGCGCCGAAAGCGCCTGCAGCGCATTGGTGACCGACGGCATTTTCACGCCGAGCCGGTCGGCGATATCTTTGGTATGCGCATGCCCGTTGCGCTCGATGATCTCGGCGATTGCCTCGAGATAATCTTCCAGACTGCTGGAAATATCGTTTTTGCTCATAACAAGAAGATAATGTCCCAAATTTTGTGATGGGATGTGTTGTTTGACAAGGTTGCATCTGCCTTTTATTTTGAGTAACTCAAAATCTCAACATAAAGGGAAT
>NZ_QEKH01000062.1 GCF_003096415.1 Victivallis vadensis
GGGGGGCTACTTTTGAGAATTGGTGTGAAATAGATGAAAATGAGGGGGCGTAATCAGAAAATTACGCCATTTTGAAAATTGTTAGGACAGGTGTGGAAGGCCAAGTGGCATTTCTCCACGCTGGTGACATTTCTGAAGTGGAATCTTTTCGTCTATCGGGATTTACAGCAATGGTTGGATCAACCATTTACCAAACCACCGGAGCCGGATTTATTTCAACCAGAGTTCGCTTTTTAGGACAGCTGATTTACAACAAAGGGGGGCTACTTTTGAGAATTGGTGTGAAATAGATGAAAATGAGGGGGCGTAATCAGAAAATTACGCCATTTTGAAAATTGTTAGGACAGGTGTGAGCGTATCCATATAAATCTCCATCATTTCGTTCTTGAGCCCTTCATCGGAAGCTGTCCGGAATATCTCCCGCCAGCTTTTGTAATAAAAACCAGAATGAGGGACCTGAAGTAGCTTCAACTGACGATTCACGCTTAAATCCGAATTCCGATCGCTTATTTGAGCTTTTCTGGATTCAAGTTACAGATCAAGGACACATTTCGCAAAAAAATCATTCTCTTATTTTAAAACGCCCGATTTTCTTCTTAGATCATCCTCGGTATACGGTTTACTCTTTTTCCACTCAGCTTTGGACTGGAAAATCTCGGAAGCTCCTTCCATGAGTTTCTTTTTCCACTGCTGAACCTGCTTCGGATGAACCAGATATTTCCCGGTGATTTCCATCATGGTCAGTTTCCACGCAGCGCTTTCCAACGTCACACGGCGTTTAAATTTGGAACTATACGACTTTAATACTCCCCTTCCTCCCTTTCCAGGTTAATTTAACGGGCATTTTACACCAAGTCAAGTTGTCCCAAAAATGACGTTTGAAAACAGGTAGTCTGCATGGTATATTATCAATACATATTTATAGTTGTTATTTTAGATATTAATGATATGGATAAATGATTGCAAAAAGATGAGGAAGTTTTTTTGCTTTACACTTATAGAAATGCTGATTGTTATTTTCATCATATCCATTGGAGCGGCAATACTTTTCCCTGCCTTGAACCAGGCACGAAAGAAAGCAAGCGCTATCGTTTGCACCAATAATTTGAAGCAGCCGTTGACGATGCTCCAGATGTACAGCATCGACTATACAGAAATTCCGATCAAGTATTACTCGAAATCCCTGTTGGCGGCTGGATATATCAACGAACACAATTATTCGTTTTTAATTTGTCCGGATTGGGAACCACGCAAGGAACTCGGCGACCATCATCAAATGTACGGGATGCGCCAAACCCAGGAACTGACGTATTCGTTTGTAAAAATCGATAACCCATCCACCCATGTTTTACTGGCAGATTCCATCCGACTTGATCCGACGGATACGAAAGATGGCATGAAACAATATTTTATTTTCTATGGAACTGTCGGACAATACAAAAACAGAGTGCATTGCCGCCATAGCCGAAAAGCCAATGTCGGTTTTATGGACGGTCATGTAAAACCGTGTTCAGGAGAGGAATTGCAGAAATTACAATGTCCCAAATATTGTTATTGTCCCAATCCATGTTCGGAACATGCAGCGCTTTAGGTAAATGTTTCGCAATCAAACAGTGTTTACGAAGTAGAGAAAAGGCATGTCAATTAAAAGCAAAATACCAATAGCGCTGCTCATCCTGTTACCGGCTCTCTGGGCATCGTTGTTTGCAACAGAGCCGGTAATCATTACTCCGGAACGGCCGTCCGCACTTGCGTTTCCGCCCGGAGAAACGGTGCGCTATGCAGCAGAATTTCTGCGGTTTCATATTGAGGCCGCCACCGGGAAGAAACTTGAAATCATTCCGGAATCCGAGGCGGAGCGTCATCCGGCACGGATCTGGATCGGGAATACCCGGTTTGCCGCGAAAAATCTTAAAGAAATCTCTTTTCATCCGGAGGAACTGTTGATCCGTTCACTCGGAAACGATCTGATTTTATGCGGGGAAACCACGGCGGACGGCCTGGACCGGGGCACCTTATTCGCTGTTTACGAGTATCTGGAACGGGCTTTGGGCATACGCTGGTTTTTTGCGGATATTCCGCAGCTTTATCCGAACGGCCTCGGAACGGAGATTCCTGAAAGCAACGGGTTGAAGCTCACCGGCTGGGATATCCGGGAATTTCCCCGCTGCCGGCAGCGGGAGGGCGGCATAAGCTATTACTACGAACCGGCCGCAGTACAGAAGCTCTGGCATCCGGTACTGCGTTTCGGCTCCTCCCGGCCGCACCGCAACGCGAATCACACGCAGATCAACTGGTACAATCTCTATCACCAAACCCATCCGGAATATTTTGCAAAAAATGCAGCGGGAAAGACTGTATTCAACACCAGACTCCCGCACCGCAATTATATTTGCCCCGGCGAAACGGGCGTATTGGCGCAGATGATACAGAATATTGCCGATGCGGACGCCGGAAAACCTCCGGAAAAAGCCTGGGGACCGTGTCCGCCGGAAAAGAATTACGTTTATTTTGCCTTCAACGACGGCATGACGCTGCCGAAGACCTGCCACTGTTCAACGTGCATACGGCTGTTGCGGCCGGACGCGCCGGAGGCAGGCCAGGCCAGCGAGCTGGTCTTCGATTTCATCCGCCGTTATGCGGAGGCGATTCAGATTCGCTGGCCGGAGCGCTCGCTGGTGACGCTGGCGTTTCATCATTACCGGAAACCGCCGGAAAAAAGTGCGATTCCAGATAATGTAAATGTAACCTATGTTTCCAAATACATGCATTATGCCAATCACCCGGACCGCTGGGATGAGGAGACCTCTTACATCAGGGAATGGTCACGCCTGCTGAAAAACGATCCGGACCGTCTTCGTATCTGGCTCAATATCGTTGCCCCGGCCCAATACACATCGCAAGTGCCGCTTTTTTATCCGCATCTTTTCCGGAAATGGCTGCGGGCCAATCTGCAGTACAGCGACAGCTATTTCATCAACGGCCTGAATCCCTATCTGAAACGGCTGAATGCAGCAGCGCGCAGAAAAGCGATCGCCACTTATCCGATGGTCTATCTTCAGAGCCGTCTGCTCTGGAATCCCGATGCGGATATCGACGCCCTGCTCGAGGACTACACCCGCAAGCTTTACGGCCCGGCAGGGAAAACGATGCGGGAAATTTACCGGATCTTCTGTGAACGGTGGGAAAAATTCGCGATGCAGCCGGATGCCGACGAAGCCGGTTATATTCACTCGGTGCGTTATCCGCCCGATATCATCGCACAGATAAACGCTCTGTTCGCGCAGGCCGTCTCCGAGACGGAAGAAGACAGCGTTTACCGCCGCCGGGTTGAACTCTTCCGGAATCATCAATGGGTGCCGTTTATGGCGGAGGCCGGACAGCCCCCGGACGAAAGAGGGAAATAACCGTGCCGTCTTCCGAAATCCATCGCAAGCTGACCCGTTTTGCTCTCAGGCTTGTGCCGGAGCTGTTCGCGGGAAACAATACCGCAGCTCTTTCGGAACAATACTGCCGCCTTCCCGATCTGGCCATGACGGGTGATCCGGAAGCGCAGCGCTTTCTTTTTGAAAGGGATGGAATTCAATTCCATTATCTGCCGGATGCCCCGCTGGAGAATCTTTACCGGCATTATCGCGCGGCAACAGACGGCCGCCTGAAACGTTCACGCCCGTTTGTCAATCCGCACTATGAATCTGCATTGGCAGGCCTGACGCATTATCTGACCCTGATTCCGAAACTGCTGCGGGCGAACCGCATCGCCGATGCGATGAAACCGACGGGAATTCTGCTGCATGTGCTTCAGGACAACTCTTTCGGAATTCATACGCTGGAAGGGCCGGGAGGTACCGATGTCTTTTTCTTCGACCGCCTGAAGCTGTGGGAGAAATCGCCGTTTGAGACGCTTTGCCGGCTTGACTGCAGCAGTACGCCTCCCATTCTGCCGCGCTCCCCGGTTTCGCTTGGGAACTCACCGGAGGAAGCGGCTCTGCGCATTTACCGGCATTGGTGCGACGCCATTCGGCTCGGCAGGACATCCTGCGTAAAAGTTCTGCTGGCGGGCGACGCGGATATTTCCCCGATGACTGCGGCTTCTGTTCTGCTTTGTGCGGATGTCCTGCAGACAATCCTTGAATTGAGCCGCTGCCGGCAGAAGAAGGCAGCACCGCTGCCGCTGAATGAATTCGAGCCGTATGAGCCGCCGGGCCGCGGGATGGAAACGGACTCCGGTCAATCGCTTGCTTTTCCGGTAATGACAGAAGAACATCTGCTCTATCGTTTCCCGGCGGGTATTTTCACGCTGCTCTCGGCAGAACTGTCCCTGCCCGGCGACGGCTTCTGTCTGTTTGAATTGGTAAATAACGGAACCGTTGTTCAAAGCGGAAAGGTAAAATCGGGACAGCCGGTGAAACTGGAACTCGAATTTCCCCGAAATGAATGCGGATTCAGGTTTTATGCGGAACAGGATGCCGTCGGAATCATGTTGAAGTATCCGGAAGTTCATCGTGCCGTCGGGCGGACATGTTCGCCTCCGCGCCGATAATCAGCGGTGCGGAGACCTTCTTCTCATCATCCGCTTCTTTCAGGATTCGGGAAAAATGTGCGGCCGCTTCCTCTCCTACATGCATCGGACAGAATCCGACAGTGGCGATCCCCAGTTCATCCGTCAGCACGCGGGACGGGGAGGAATTCACCAGAAGCCGTCTGGACCCGTTCAAATCGACTCCGCGGCTGCGGAAATAATCATACAGTCCAAGACCGACGAAATCATCCGTCACCCAGAATCCGGTGTCCGGCGGCTCGTTCGCCAACCGTTCCGCCCAGGCGCGTCCAACTTCAACGGATGGATATTCCTTAAGATCAATCACCTCGACGAATGGCGGCGGAATGATGCTGCATTCGTTGCGCAGCATGATGATTTTCCGGCAATTTCCCGTCCGCCAGAATTGCATGGACTGTTCGACCAGTCCGGCAAAATCATAGAACACCGGATGGAAATTCGCAGGGAGCATCACATTCGCCGGCGGATTAATCACCAGAATCTGCCGCATGCCGTACTCCTGGCAGGCAGCAAGGACATCGCCGGCCAGGGAATTTCCGCACACGATTCCGGTGCTTGACCGCCAGTAGAAAGCCAACGCGCTTTCATCATTCAGCGCCTCCCGATAAATCACCTGGGCGGCTACGTCATTTGCAGAAAATCCCTGTACAAGCGCACTCAGGCGCAATTCAAAAAAATCGTTCAGTTTTTTGCGGTAATGGTGGTGAAGGAGCAGGACACGGCAACGCAGGGAGACCATTCTCCGCAATGATTCGATATCTCTGACGGTAATGCCTTCGCCTGCTTTGCATGAGATAATATCCTGTGCAGTCAGAAGAGCGACGGCCTTGCGGACCGTTGTGATGGAGGCAATATATTTTTCACACAAGTCATTTAATGTACAGAAAAAATCCCCGTCTTTCAGGTTTGCCGCCAAAATTTGAGCCGACACCTTCTCCGCCAGCCGCTTATAGAGTGGACGAAAACCCAGATTTTCCTGATGATTTGCGTTTTTTTTCACAAGAAACGGACAATTCCTCCTGCTGATTCATTATTATTACAATATAGCAGAGCTTCCGGAAAATACAAGTGCCGGACCATCAAAATACAAAAATAACTATTTTAGATATTATTGCCCTTGACATTGCCTGCTGATACAGTATATTATAGCCAAAGGATTGAAATGCGGCAACAGCTTATCCGGGGAAAAGAGAAATGAATTTACGGCAATTGTGGCAGACGGCATTGACGCTGAGCAGCCTGACTTTTCAGGCGGCTTCGGCGGACTGGTATGTATCGCTGTCAACCGGAAACAACAGAAATTCCGGAACCCGACAGGCTCCGCTGAAAAATATCTGGAAGGCAATCGAAATGGCGGCCGGCGGCGATACAATCCATGTGGCGGAAGGAAATTATCCGGGAAAAATGTCCTGCGGCTGGATTGACCTGAAGAAACCGGTCAGTCTGATCGGCGGCTACAATGCCGATTTTTCCACACGGGATCCGCTGGCTCACCACACAATGCTCCGCCCGAAAAACGAACAGAATGCCACCAAACCTGCTTTCGGGACGCTGACTGTAAAAACACGGAAATCCGGAGCAAACGCCAGTGTACTGATTGACGGCTTCATTTTCGATCATACCGCCGCAAACAGCTATCATCCGGCGGAGGGAAAACCGGAGGGGTTTTCCGACGGCATGCTGACAATTCCTCCGGCAAAAGGCAAAACCAGGTATCCCTCCATTGACAAAGCGTTGCTCAATGCGGAAACGGACGGTTCGCTTACGGTTCAGAACTGTCTTTTTCTCAACGGCGGCAACTACGCGATCCTCGCCGCGCATTTTTCCGGAACGGTCAGAATTCTGAACAATGTGTTCATCGGGAATCGCATGACGGCCGCTGACGTGAGAAGTACCAACGGCAAACCCGGAATGGTGGATTTTGAATTCGCCGACAACACGCTGCTCTTTACATGGACGCGGACAAAGGCCTTTGAGGACATGGGATTCGGAGTGCGGGCCAATGCCGATATGTCGACGAATATCCATCACAATATCATCGGCTTGAACACCATGTCCGGCTTCGACAACACGAAAGGCAGCGACAAGACCAAACAGGTCAGGCTGGACAATAATATCTTTTTTCTCAATAAGGCAGCGGATGTCACCGTTACAATCAGCCCTTCCATCAAATTCATGAAGGTGGAAGACGACGGTTTTGACGACCTGGGTGATGCAGACGGCATGGTGAGCGTCAAAGACAATATCGGGTTAAAAGATCCGGAGCTGTTCAAAGGCGTCATCGACATGAAGTATCTGGAGGCATTCCTGAATGCCACCTATTCCGAAGAGATCGATTACGATGAAAATTCACCGATGAACCAATTCCGCGCCGCGCTCGGACTGAATAAACAGGGAAAAATCACCTCCAAAGTATCCATGTTCGCCAATCCCTATCCATTTGACAGCGCGATCAAGTTTTTCGGAGCGGTTCAGGACATCGGGGCTCAGAAACCTCCGCAGGAAAGGCGATGAAAAAGGCCGAAGGTTCATTTGGGATCAGAGCCGTACAGCCGGCCGTCATGCACTCTGCGGCAGGCTGTGCCTCCCCCGCCGGAAGATCGGAAAGCACGGGAATACCGGCAGCAGCAGACGGCTGATCGTTTCAATGAAGCGATTATCGATTTCATAACGGAATCCATCTAAACAAAAAGGAAACAATTATGCCTCAGAAAGTAATCAGCAACTTCATCAACATCGTGACCGGGAAATATTTCTGTTTCAACGGCCGTGCCGGACGAGCGGAATTCTGGCTCTGGATTCTGGTCATGTTCCTTGTCAGTGCAGTACTCGGATTCATTCCCAAAATCGGAGCCATCCTCGGTTTGATCTGGACATTGGCAATGCTTCTGCCCAGCCTGGGGGTAACTGCGCGGCGTCTGCATGATCGGGATAAATCCGGATGGATGATTCTGGTCTGCCTTATTCCCTTCATCGGCACTTTGATTCTTCTGCTCATGTGCCTTCCGGAAGGAGAGAGAAACGACAACAGGTTCGGTTCTCCGACCAACTGAAAAACAGAGAAAAATATTCTGGAGAAAAAATGAAAAGAAATCTTACGCTGGCTTTGTTCTGTTCCCTTGTTCTGGGATGTTTTGCGGCGGAAACCATTTACCGCGGCGACTCCACCGACAAAAAAGATGTCATCTGCTACTATCAGAGCGGAAACTTTTACCGCGACGCGGCACGGAAGGAAATTCTTTACGCGCATCCGGGAAACATGGTCGCCAGGGAAGCGCCGAAGGCTTCTTCCGCCAACTGCATTTTCCGGCTGCAGGGCAACCGGATTTACAAGGGGTACTCCATTAACCGGGCGGACTGCCTGGGCACGCTGCTCGAAACGAAAACACAGCGCGGGAATGTCCTTGAGGCCGTGATCTACGACGGTTTCGTCACGTTCAAGGATACGGAGGAGAAACGCGAAGCCGGCGATATTACGATCCTTACCGAATATAACGTTCTGAAGGACGGGAAATATGTGCCGGGCAAGGTACTTTACACCATCAAAAACAACAGGATATATCGCGGTAATTCAACCGATGCCAAGGACTGCCTGCTGACATATACCGGAAATTTCACCAGTTCCCGGCTGCTGTTCATGGCAGTGGAATTAACGAAATAGCATGCTTGATTCTGCAAAAACGGAACTGGTTCAGAAAAAGGATCAGTTTCCGGTTCACTAAAATGAAACTGGGAGGCAATTCTGTCATGAAGCGAATATTATCCGGATTGAGCTGCTGGCTGGCTGTCAGCTTCTCGCTGTGCGGAGCGGAAAATCTTCCGTCTCTGATGCAGACGGGGAAGTACGATCAGGTAAAACATCTGGTGGAAACCGGCAGTGCGGATCTGGAAGCGACAGACCGTTACAACAGGACAGTGCTTCACTGGGCGGCGATTGCCAATGCCGAGCTGATTCCGCTGTTGCTGGAAAAAGGAGCCGCAATAGAAGCTGCGGATGGCAGCGGAATGACCCCGCTGCATCACGCCGTCAGTGCCCGGAATACAGCGGCAGTGGAAAAACTGCTTGCAGGAAAAGCCGACATCAGGGCAACGGACAGAGCGCAGAATACCGTTCTCCACTTTGCCTGCCGGGGAAAAGATCCCAAACCGGAAATCATCACGCTGCTGCTGAAAAACGGGGCTGATGTCAATGCTAAGGACAGCAGCGGGACAACGCCCTTCATGCTCGTCAACAGTTCCGACAGCTACAATGCAGAAGTCATCAGCGCCATATTCAATGCAAAGCCGGACGTCAACGCACAGAACAGCCGGGGAGAAACTGCATTGATGCTCTGCATCCGGAAGTTCACCGCACTGAATCCGCGGATTCCGGCTTCGATGCTCGCCATCCCCGGAATCAAACCGGATATTCAGGATAAAGACGGCAATTCCGCCATGCATATTGCCGCCGCGTTTCGTGCCCATCAGCAAGAAGCCTCCTATGTCGTTGATGTTCTTGGAAAAAAGAAGGCAAATCCGAATCTCCAGGATAAATATGGGCGGACTCCATTGTTTCTGGCGCTTGAGGCAAACAATGCCCGGACCGTTCACTTGCTGCTTGACAAATTCGGTGCCGATCCCAATCTGAAACACAATGACGGCAGCTGTCCGGTTTTGCTTGCCGCTCAGCGGAATGATATTCCGCTGCTGAAAGCACTGATCAGTAAAAAAGCTGATTTGAATGTCAAACGTAGCGATGGAGCCACTCCTTTGGTTCTGGCTTTAAGAAAAAATGCAATGCGTGATTTTCTGACAGCCTCCGGCGTTGATCTGGAAACCGATGTGATGGACAAAGGTATGAAAATTCTGCATTTCGCCATTGAAAACTTCAGAGACGGCGAGCCGGCACGTTATCTCCTTGAAAAAGGAGCAAACCCCGATTCCACGGATATGTTCAACGATACCCCGCTGCATTACGCCGCCCGCTGCCGCAATCTTGCGGCAGCCCAAGCGCTGCTGGCCAAAAATGCCAATCCCAACAGGCAGAATAAGAAAGGGGAAACTCCGATTTTCCTTGCGGCGAACCGGGGAGACGCGGCAATTGTAAATCTGTTGTTGAAAAACGGCGCAAAGCCGGATATAAAAAATAAGAAGGGCCAATCTGTATTGGACTATGCCGGCGGCGATACGCGGAAATTGCTGCAAGAAGCTGCCCAACAGTAATTTGATGATAGAATCCTGCTTTTGAATATTTCAGGAAACAATCATTCAAAAGGCATGTCTCTGGCGATATCGGTTTTATTGGAAAACGCGAAAAGGAATTCGTCCATTTCGCATTTTAAACGTGCTAACATATAGGAAAGGCACAAGTATGAAAAAATCGTTTCTTTTCGTCGGCGGCGCGGTTCTTGCGTCGGTTCTTTTCTCCGGTTGCGCCGGAGTCGGTACCAACAACGGCGCGGTTACCCTTACCGGCGCCGGAATGAACATTTACAGTGAACTCTCAAGCAATGCGATGATTCCGCAGTATGCCGCGCAGGATTATACCGTAGTCAAGCGCGATGTGAAAGCGACTGCGGAGCTGAAAAGCATCTTTACCGCATTCAACTTCGGAGATGCTTCCTATGCGACCCTGAAAGCCAGGGCATTGGAACAGGCGCCCGGCGCGACCGATCTCACGGATGTAAAGATGGATTACAAGCAGAACTGCATCTGCGGCATCAATACCGTGGTTGTGACGATGACCGCTACAGCGATCAAATACAACAAATAAACTGCGGTTTTGCATATTTGAATTTTCTAGGAAAAGTTTTCCTAGAAAAGTATATGCCCAGTGAGCCCCATGGTGAGGGGAGATATCGCGGAGAGCTTTGGAAAAAATTAGAGCTAGGAGAAAATGATGCCGTCTGGCGGTCAACCGCCAGACGGCAATCTTTTGCTATTTTCCATCAAGATTTTCATCCTGCATATACTACACCATGGGGCTGGCTGGGCGGTTACCCTCCAAATTTAGAGTTCCGGAGGCAAGGTAATCTCACATCGGGAGGATTTCTAGCCTGAATATTGCATGAAGTTCCCAATTTTGAGAAAAATGCTTTTCCGGAGCCTGTAGCTTGTTTTTTCAAGAATATTCATCCTTGTATTCCGTAAATCGGCCATACTCCCCCTTTCCCCCGTTGTTGATCCGCAAGCCGGGGACAGCTCTCTAGGCGATTATTCCATGGCAATGATCTTTGCGGCGATCAAGCGCAACAGTTCCTGATTCGGACAAGCGCTTGAAAGAGCGACGTAGACTTTTCTGGTATTGCGACGAATGACAGCACCGATTTTCACCAGGTATAATCGGATGCTGCCACAGGTTGCCTGAGCCAATTTTGTTCCATTCAAAAGCAAGGTTCGAAACCGTTCCATAAGAATGTACGCCAAACTTGCAAGCAAAAGTCGGAATTGATTTGCCGCAAAGTCATGGCAGCTCGTCCGATCAGCGAAAAGATCCAGCTGCTGTTCCTTGATCCTGTTTTCCATCTCTCCTCGGGCGCAATAGACTTTTTCATAAAGATATTGTCCATCATCCTCAGATAATGTCCCAAATTTTGTGATGGGATGTGTTGTTTGACAAGGTTGCATCTGCCTTTTATTTTGAGTAACTCAAAATCTCAACATAAAGGGAAT
>NZ_QEKH01000063.1 GCF_003096415.1 Victivallis vadensis
GAAGAGCAGATCGCCGAGCTTGAACAGATCATCGAAGAGAGCGAGGATCAGGCCACCATCAAGAATGTGGAGCGGCAGAAAAAACGCCTGCTGAAGATGCTCGACAAGCTGAACGACAGAAAAGCCGAAGAGGATATCATCTATTTCTCGGACCTCGGCATCGACGCGCTGATGATTGATGAAGCGCACGCCTACAAGCGCAACTTCTTCCCGACCAAGCTGCAGCGCATCCGGGGGCTTGACCGCGGCGCCAGCCAGAGGGCGTTCTCATTGTGTCTGAAAATCCGTCATATCATGGAGAAAACCGGCGGCCGCAACATCTACTTCTCCACCGGAACGCCGGTCACCAATACCATTGCGGAACTTTGGAACATGATCCGCTACATCAGCCCCGCGACGCTGGAGGAGTTCGGTATCAGCACCTTCGACCGTTTCGCCTCGGTATTCTGCGGTGTGGAGGTGGCGCTGGAACAGGATGCGGCGGGACGCTTCCGGATGATACAGCGTTTCGCCAAATACTGCAACGTGATCGAACTCTCGAAGATGTTCCGAAGTGTCGCCGACGTGATTCTGGAAGAGGATCTGGCCGGAGTGGAGCGTCCTCCGATCAAAGGGGGCCGTCCCGAACAGGTCAATATTCCCCGCAGCCCGGTGATTTCCAGATTCATGGACTACCTCTGCGACCTGTACGAATGGTATGAGGATCACCCGGACAAGCGGCTGCTTTCGCATATTCCTCTGCTGATCTACGGCATGAGCCGCAAGGTGACGATCGATCCGAGGCTGATCGATCCGCGTTTTCAGGATGACCCGGAATCCAAGCTGAATGTCTGCGTCCGCAATATTCTTGACAAATACCGGACCTATGAGTCCGTCAAAGGGGCGCAGGTGGTTTTTTGCGACCTTTACCGCAATGTCTGCAACGGCGTCGAGCTGTTCAATGCCTGGCAGGAAATCAAGCGCAAACTGGTCGCCAACGGCATCCCCGCCGATGAGATTGCCGTGATCGGCGATTACAACACCGACAAGCAGAAAGCCGACCTGTTCGAGCGGGTGAATTCGGGAGAGGTCCGCATAATCATCGGCTCGACCATGAAGCTCGGAACCGGCGTCAACATTCAGGAACGCCTTGCGGTCGAGCACGACCTCGACTGTCCGTTCAGGCCTGCCGACGTAGAGCAGCGCAAGGGACGCATCGTCCGTCAGGGCAACATTCTCGAAGAGGTGGAGATCATCCGCTATGGAATCGAGCAGACGCTTGACGCCGGAATGTACGCGATTCTCGAACGCAAACAGAAATTCATCAACGACGCGATGAAAGGCCGCAGTTCCCGTACCGTTCAGGAGATCAACGATGACTGCGCGCTGGACTACGCCAGCTTTTCGGCAGCGATTTCCGGCAATCCGAAACTCAGGCGCAAGGTCGTAATCGAAACCCGCCTCAAGGAGCTGGATGTACTGGAGTTCCAATACCGGCGGAATCTCCGCAGCCGGCAGGAGCAGCAGAAAGCGCTGGCCCGGCAGATCCCCGAGATGCAAAAAGAGATCCCCGAATTGGAAAAATTCATTCAAGCCTATCCGGAGCTCCCACTCGGCAGCCTTCCGATCTACTACGGTGACCGGGAGCTGACCGGGACGCTGAAAAACAAAATGGAAGTGTTGGACAACATCCTGCGCGACGCTTTCAGAGCTGCCGCGAGGAACAGTTCGTTTGCAGATCCGGAGGGTATGCAGATCATGAAGCCGCTGACCATCGGTACGCTCAAATTCCAACTGGTCGCCAAGGGGTGCAGGGGGTGGCTCGATTATGACACCAAGCAGTCATGCGTGCAGTATCAGTTCGCCGACCTGGAGTTGCCTCATCTCCCGGTGCAACTGCAGAAAGAAGCGGATGACGCCGAAAAACTGCTCAGCGGCATCCGTAATCTCGTCGCGAACAAAGTCCGGGAACTGGAAAAAAGCCGTCAGGAGCTGGCGGCGAAGATCGCCCGGCTCGCCAAGCTCCGGTCAACTCCGCCCGAAGAGTTCGATGCGGCCGGCGAGCGCAGCGCCCTGTCGCTGGAGCTCGAACAAATCATCTACGAACTCAACAAAACCAGCGAAGGAATGCGCAAACGATATGAATCTGAAGAGGAACCGCTTCTCTCTGACTACTTCCCCATGCTCGGTAAAGTCAAAGCCCTCGGTAACGTCGAAATCCTCGACGGCGGCGAGGAAGATACAGCCGAGGAGAAGAGTGCATAACCAAATACGGATTTACTTTTCCAGAAAATCACTTGGTAAAAAGTATCCTTTAATACATTCCGGATTGCGAACACAAATTTGAATATGAGTCTTTTCCATGAAATATGCGTTGGGATAAATAGGTTCCCCTTCGAAATAGGGACTCCTGATTGAATCGAAGTCAGGATATCCCTTTTCCTTGTTCAGTTCTACCGCCGCATTAATGACGGCACAGTCCAATTTCCTGCTTTTTTCCGTATTTTTCGGTAACTGTTCCGACTGTGCCGCACAAAGGTCACATATGCCGCGGTAGGCTTCCCGTATTACATCCTGATGGCGGGAGTCCGTCAGATTGAGGCAATTCCCCAAGTCAAGAATAACCCCGATCACAGCCGGTTCAATTACTTTTCCCTTTGTTATCCGGGAATTTTTTTGACATTCAAGCGCCCAGTCCATGGCCCGGCAAGGGGCGTTTTCCCAAAAATAAATACCGCTGCCCAGCCAGTCATAGGAGTTTCTGCTGAATTTTAATTGAGTTTCTGCATTCAGCAGTTGCCGAACCAAAGATAAATCACACCCATGATACCCCAGAACAAACTGCGGCAGGGAGTTTCTCATTTGGAAACGGCCTCTCTTTTTCTGGATGTTACACCTATTTTTTGCAGAAAGGCCCGTGAAGATTTCGGAGAGCGGGAAAGCTGAGCAAAACATGCCCTTACTTCCCGCGCGGATATGGAAGTTCCTTTGGCTGCGATTGTCTTTTTTTGCATGTCAGCAGTTTTTGCCATAATAAACCTCCAAAGATTTCCTACTTTGACAATAATATACTTTCCAAGAACAAAAAATCAAATGATATAGAATTATTTCAAAAGCAAGACAGGAAGTTTCTATATCTGTATATTCTTAATCTACGGTCGAAATTCTTTCGCCGTCAATGAAGCGATTTCCTTATAATGTTTTTTATTGGCACTGCAAAGAGTCATTGTATGCTCACAGGCAGTCGCAAAAATCAAAGCATCAGCGAGTCCCATGCCGGATTTTAAACAGAATTCCTCCATGAAAACGGTCGCCCGAAGCGAGATGTTTTCATCAATCGGCACGGTTTGAAAGCCCAGCGAGGACAGAAAATCCTTGATCAGCTTTTGCTCGGCCTTATTTCGTGCTCCCTGAATCAGCTCCATGTAAGTGACGGCGGAAATGAAACGGTCTTCCGCACCGTCAATCACTGCCGCCGCCTTCGGATTACCGCGCAAGGCCCAGATCAACACATCGGTATCGAAGAGCATCAGAAACTCCTCGGCTTACGAAGTTCGCGAACATACGCGGAAACATCCTGCATATCTTCACGGTCGGCCCACATGCCGAATGCCGCAAGGTCGGCAGCTTTTATCTTCCTGGCCTGCTTTTCACCGGCAGGTACGATAACCGCCATCTTGCGACGGCGGCGAGTCAGCGTCACACGCTCATTGCGTTCGAGCGCCGACATGACTTTCTTCATATTTTTTCTCAGATCAAGGATACTTGCTTCCATTGCATACCTCCAAAGTGTACATGACAACTATACACTTTATTGATAAAAAATCAAGAGAATATTCTTCTCAAAGTTAATCTCTTCAACATCGATAAATCGTGTTTGAAGTATTCTCAATGTTATGTTTTCAGAGCTGAAGAGTAAATCGGCAACAGCTTGTTGCCGATTTACAAAAATAGTTTTCCGGTATTTTATAGCCATCTATTTCATCAATAAGCTCCCCAATAAAGACCAAAACGATTTCCCAAGCATAAGATGCAACCTTTTATCTATTATCTCTCCGGCGCAAAGCGCCGGGTGATTTGTCTGCGAAGCAAGGAATTTCCCGGCCCTGCGAGGTGAGCCGGGAAATTCCCGACGGAATATCCTCAACGCGAAAGGAAAGCAGAACATGAACACGAAACTTCCCGTCAGTCGAATTCAGTGTGAACCGGACCGTACCTACAACAAAGCGGATGACATGCACCTGCGTGCAAGCATCAGGAGCCGGCTGGACAAAGGCCTGAAGCCGCTGCTGCAGCCGGTCGCGCTGAAGAAGTTGGAAAACAATCCCGATTACGATTATGCGGTGGACGACGGCCGCCGCCGTTTTCTGGTGCTGCTCGACTTCAAATTCACGGAACTCGAACTCGGTCAGGATGCGATCCTGATCGACGGCGATTCGGAAATCAACGCTTATCTGGCGAACCAGCACACGAACCTCTCGCTGGCGGAAGAGATCGCCAAACTCTATTCCATGCGGGAAAAATTCCCGACGCTGGACGGCCTCGCCGCGGAGATCGGCCACTCTCCGAGCTGGGTGGCGCGCCGGCTCAATCTGCTGAATCTTTCCGAACTCTGGAAGAAGGCGATGGAGGGCAAGACCTTCGGCTATATGACGGTTTCGCACTACGAAACGATTGCGACATTTCCGCCGGAGATTCAGGATAATATTTTCGATTACATCCGCGGCGTCGAGGGCCGGGAGTTGAAAACCATGAGCGTGCGCAAATTCAGCGAAACGCTGTATGACCGGTTCGCCACGCTGCTGTCGAGCCTGCCGTGGCCGGAAGAAGGGTGCGGCGAATGTCCGGCCTGCCGGGAACGCCGTGATTCCGGCTTCCTGTTCGCCAACCTGCTCCCCGAACCTCGCTGCATGAACCGGGAATATCTGGAAAAGAAGCGCAAGGAATATGTGGCCGGCCTTGCCGCACAGGAGCCGGAGACGGTTCTTGTTTCGCAGAAGTACCACACTCAGGAAGAGGATGACCAAAAAGATGATGAAGATCCATTGGCAGGAAATCCGGTTCTCGGTCCCGGCGACTGGCGGGAAACCGACAAACCGGAGGAAGGTGTTCCGGCGATCATCGCGGACGGGCCGCGCGCGGGAACGAAAATCACGATCCAGCGTCCGAAAGCCTCTGAGGAAGCCGCTCCGAAAAAGAGCAAAACGCTGGCCGAGCGCAAGGAAGCGAAGATGCGCCAGCGCAAACGCAAGGCCATCGACATGCTGATGACCGCGATCAGGGATGGCAAATCCGCGACTCCCTCCCGAACCGCGATTTATTTGATGATCGCCTGCAAAGGGACCAAGCCGGCCTGCGGCAGCCAGTTCGACTACAAAACGAAAAAGCATGTTAATGCAGCCGGCCTGCCGGACAAAATTCAAAGCTACTGCTCCCTCGATGCACGGGAACTGACCGCCTCCGGGCAGCTCGACGAGCTGCTCTGGAACCGGGTCTGCGAAAATATCTTTTCCGAACTCACGTATGGGCAGAGCGGCCCCGAAGAACCGCGCTGGCAGGAAGCGGAGCTGATCGCGGGGCTGGTACAGTTCGATCTGGCCAAGGCGCTCGAAGAAGCTACCGTCCTGTTGCCCGATCCGAAAGCCTGGGAGGCGTTGGCCAGAGCCGAGGCGAAACACCCCGTGCCGAAAGCGGCCTGAGGATCGAATCCGGTGTTGATTTCACCTTGGAAACGCCGCTCCGCCGCCGAAAGGGCGGACGGGCGGGCGTTTCGTCAGTGAAAGGTGAAATCAACAACCAACCACAGGAGGTGCAGAATGGGTACGAAAATCAATGAAATGACCATGACGGAGATCGTGAACCGCGCGGTGGAGCTCGGCTTCCCGATGCGCAAAGCGAAGGGCGAAGTGTATTTCCACTGGAACAGCTCGCGCGAACTGAAAGCCTACCAGTTCGTTCTGGAGCACGATCCGGAACTGGCGGATGAGGATGACGACTATCCGGACGACGCGGCGTGAGGTGAAATCATGCAGGATATCTATCAGGAAATCACCGACCGGATGATTGCCGAACTCGAAAAGGGCAAGATTCCGTGGCATTGTCCGTGGCGCCCGGAAGAATGGCGTCACCGCAATCTGATCAGCGGGAAACCCTATCGCGGAATCAATGCGATTCTGCTGGCGATGAGTCCGTATGCTTCGCCGTTCTGGCTGACCATGCGGCAGCTCCGGAAACTCGGAGGCAAACTGCGTCCGAACGAGGGAGGCACGGCTGTCGTATTCTGGAAACTGTTTGAAAAAGACGAGGACACCGTATTGCCGGTATTGCGCTTTTATACCGTTTACAATCTCGAACAGACATATGGTATTCCGGCAAAGCACATTCCGCAGCTTCCGCCACGGGCAATCATCGAATTCAATCCGATCGAAGCCGCCGAGGAGATCATCGCAGGGTATGAGGAGTGCCCGCCGATCATCCACGGCGGCAACAGCGCCAGCTACAGCCCGTCACAGGACCGGATCAGAATGCCCAACCGCATCCAGTTTGAGAATGAGGAGGAATACTACAGCACCCTGTTTCATGAAGCCACGCATTCGACCGGACACAAATCCCGGTTGAACCGCCCCGGAATGGAACACATCAGTTTCGGCAGCGAAGTCTACTCCAAAGAGGAGCTGATCGCCGAAATGGGCGCCGCATTCCTCTGTACGCAGACCGGAATCGAACACGCCACAATCAAAAACTCCGCCGCCTACATCCAGAACTGGCTGGAACATCTGCGCAACGATAAAAAGCTGGTATTGCAGGCCGCCCAGAAGGCTCAGAAAGCGGTGGATTACATTCTCAAGCCTGTTCAAACGCAGGAGAAAGCCGCATGAAAACTTTCCGAAACTGGACAGCAACGGCCATGTCATTGACTTCTTTCCTCAAACCGGGTGACGAGGTCGATCAGGAGATGGCCGACTACTTCATCAATGCAGTCCCGCCGAAAACCATGACCACCGACTTGATTCAGCTCGGAGAACCGCACGATCACTTCCGGGATCAAGACCGGAAATACCGGCCGGTCTTTGCCACGTTGAAGCGGCAGGGAGGAAAATGGTTCTATGCCGGGATATGTTTTTCCGGCCAGTCCGAGCCGGCCCGTCACCATCTTTTCGTAACGCTGGAATCCGAAGTGCCGGATTTCGGATTCAAATACTATCGGAGTTTATGCAACCCCAAGCTTCAATATTTGCAGGACCGGTTCGGATATTGGCATGGGCTGGATTCCACCGGCAAGCCGGACGGCCCGCTGAAGGCTGGAATCGTCGTTCATATCTGTAACGCTGGCGGGACACGGATTTCAGAAGAAACCACTCGGCAATGGGAAGTATGACATGGGACAAATTTATACTCTGACGGAGCACTGCCCGGAATGCGGCGGTAACGAAATTCAGGTCATCGACCGCATCCTGAACGAGGAAACCCGCGAATATGAAAACCGCTGTATCTGCTGGTCGTGCGGACACGACTGGCACGAAACAGAAGAGAACAAAGAGGGCTAATTCCATGTATGCAATCTGGAACATCAAAGCAAGTGATATCGCCGCCGAATTGAATCGGTGCGGGACTTATGAGGAACGGAAGATTATCTCCGCTGCCGAAAAACTCGGCTATACCTGTATCGAAGAAAACGGCGATATGCTTGAAGCCATAGACCCCAATGGAGACCGTACAATTATCGCTGAACAATAAATTACTCAAAAGGAAAATATCACAATGAGTTATGGCTCTGCTTACAGCTCGCTGTTTGTCATTTGCAAAACAGTGAAGCAACGGGATGAACTGCTGGCTCGCTTTCAAAAAGAGAAACCGGGTCAGGGAGAGTTTATTGCTGAACTGCTTTCGGCAAGTTCGCCTCTGTATATCGACATCGATTTCCCCTCTGGTGAAGTATCACGCAATCTCGACAATTATCTTCTGGAACTTGATCGCTGGCTTTACGAGAATTTCAACCTCCGTCTGAAAGGCCACTGGCAGTTGGAGGTTGATGACGGCGATTTTCGATGTGAAATCGCTGAAGGAAAAATTTCCGATGCCGCTTTGAACTGGCTGAAAACCTATACGGTGGAACAGATCAATGACATCCGCAGATATGCCGAAAATATGTATCTGCCGGAATCCACATCTGTGTCTGATGATCCGGTGTTCATCTGCCCGAGCTGCAAGACGAGATCAATCGAAGTCGTGATGACCGACTGCATCGTTTCGGAAGAAATCCATTATCAAAATGGCGAACTGGTTTATGGTTTTCCGAAAATCCATGACAGTCTGAACTCTCATTACCAATGCAGCAACTGCGGATGGCGGCTCCCCGTTACGCCCAATCCAGTTGACGATGGCGTCTTGGAAAAGTGGCTGCGGCAGCGACCGCAAACTCCGGATGCTTTCCCGGACTATGCAGAGGAGATGTTCAAGCTCATCCGGAAGACTGGGCATCAGGCGGTAAAATTCTGCAACTGGCGGTTGGACCTGAAAGTGAAACGGAGTATGCCGCCCTTCTTCCTGCCGGGACTCTGCCCGACAACTTATCCGGATGCCGATCCGTCGCTGGATGACGACCTGCGGATGATCTGCCAGGATTTCGTTCGCCATGCTCTTGCCTCCGAATGCTGTCAGGAAGCACCGCTGGATAAAACCATCTACATGGCCTCTGACATCAGCGAACAGGAACCGTGAAAGTTTGCTCAAATTGCAGTGGTTCACAATGTATCCGGCTCCGGGCGGTTTTATCACCGCCCGTTTTTTTTCTGATGGAGTTTTGTCCCCGCTGGGAGCGAGGGACAAAACTCGGAAAGGAAAATTCAGATGAACAACAAAAATGAAAAAATTCTCTACCGCGTCAAAAGCAACCGTTTCCTCTTTGTCGCCAAAGCTGTCTGGGACATCATCTGGTTCAGCATTGGAACCACGATAAGTATCGGCCTTGGAACTCTGCTGCTCAGCGGAATTCTCGGCTTTCTCTGCAATGACAACAAACCGAATCTGCCGGTCATTTATCTCGGAGCGTCCTTGATTCCGTTGACGATCGCCGTCATAATCCTCCACATCATCTTGCTTCGGAAGAATCAGTTTTACACGATCAGCACCCAAAGCATAACCAGCGAAGGCGGGGTACTGATCCGCTTCAATCACACCCTCCGCAGGAACCAGATTCAAAGCGTAAGTTACACGCAGACGTTGATCCAGCAGCTCCTCGGCTGCGGCAACATCGTGGTCAGCACCGCGGCCTCCAGCCGAGGCGGAATCATTCTGACCAATATCGATCACGTGCAGGAAATTTATAAGGCGATCAGCTATAACCGGTAAGCAAAATATTGCCGTCTCAGATAACATGTTTTCCGAGCGAGGCAAAGACAAATGGCGCCGCCGTAACTTTTTAAATGAAAGCGTCAAGTTTCTTCTGTTCTTCGGCAGTCGGAACTGATTTTCCATGCTCCCAAGCTGAGATTTTTTTAACGGAAACGCCGAGAACTTCAGCAAGCTTGATCTGGGACAAGCCTTTTGCTTTCCGACGACTGCGGAGTGTTTCCGGAATACCCGGCATTGAGGCAGGTGAAACAATCTCCGGCTCCGAAGTCAGCAAAAACATATCCGGAACAACCGGCGGCGGCATTTCCTGCCCCAGGCGCACGGTCAGATTGACGGACCCCGCTTCCTGCGTCAATTGGAAATCTTCAATGGTAAACCGCAATTCAGGATATTGCCGATTTTTCCGATCAACAAGTTCGATAATCTCCTGGCGAATCATCCGCTGTTCATCCGGTGACAGCCGGGCCTGCTGGAACACGGAATCAATCCGCAACTGCCGACCGGTTACGGTGACGCCATACCGGAACGAGATTCTGAAGGCATGGTTTCGGCGCCAGACCTTGAAAGAAATTCAGGCCATGCTGCAGAAGCACGGCGTCACAATCTCTCTGCCGGGGATTTCCCTTTTCATCAAGCGGCACAAGAGCAAATATGATCCGAAAGCAGAACCGCAAAAGAAACGGACGCAATCAGCAAAAGCCTCACGTTCATCGGAAAAACTGAATGCACGGTTACAGGCATTGGAGAAGGTACTGGTTCGCGATTCCTCCGAAGTAGCCCGTGAATATGACCAGAAACGTAGCCAGCAGAAAAGTACCCATAAATTCACAGAAACCAAATGACAACAGATCATATGATACAATCAGAAAATTCTCTCGGATATGTCCGGGTAAAACACGCAGAATCCCCGAAATATTTGATTGAAGAATTCAGTGTTACAGAAGCGGACTCTTTCTACTTCAACCAAAGATGTCAGGCACAGAATCTTTCTGCCCAATGCATCAGGCCGGGGATTTACGTACACCTTCTGGATAAGCAGAAGGATGAAGTCGTCATGAGCAATATCCCGGCGGAAATCTATGATCACACAGAAATCTGTCAGAAAAGTTATGGCCGGGTATTGATTTGCGGGTTGGGCCTGGGAATGATTCTTCATCAGCTATGCCGCAATGACCATATTTCTGAAATCGTAGTAGTTGAAAAAGAACCTGAGATTATCAATATGATCGCCCCGGCGTTTCCGGAGGGCAAAGTAACCATCCTTCAGGGAGACGCTTTTCTTCCTGAAGAGTGCGGTATCACAGGCCAGTTCGATACCATATTCTTTGATATTTGGAACAACATTACTTCACAGACCTATTCCGAAATGCAGACATTATCTGCTCTCTGGAAGAATTGGCAGTCGCCGCGAATTCAGATTCTCCACAGGAAAGAGAAGTTAGCCATGGAAGCGCAGAAACGGCAGAAATTCAATTGTATGGAAAAAGAAATGAGGAAAAGTAATAAATGCCGTTTGTAATTTAGGAATTATTGACTATACTATCAGTAGAGAACTATAAATTGACGCCGTGTGCAAGTTTTTTAACAAAAAATCCGTTCAAATTGTAGAAGCGGATTCCCATATTTCTGATTGATACAGCAATTGATGGAATGTGCCAACAATTTCCTGCTAATCCGAACAGTCAAATGCCATAAATCTCGGGCTCTGATTTTTTCGGCATTGAA
>NZ_QEKH01000064.1 GCF_003096415.1 Victivallis vadensis
AATTCTTATCAGCCTCCATCAGGGTATCTTTCTATTACCCGGTCAGCATCTGGAGGTTCCGCGCGTGACCTCCGGCGGCAGCAGGCGCAGGGAGTGCCCGGCGTCGGCAAAAAAGCCGACGCGGTCGCCGACCGGAGCGGTGTGCCGCTCAGGTACCCGCTTGCCTGTCCACAGTAGAGTCTCCCCCACCCGGAGGGAAAACCGGAACGGTTTTCCCGGCTCTAAGTATTCGGCACCGGCACCTTGCCGGTCGGGTTCCAAGGGCGAAGCGCCTTGGTCGCTCCAATAGGAGCGAAATCCCCGCTCTATCGGACGACGACAAAGCCGTATTTCACGGTCAGGGCGGGACGCTGCCCGTGTTCCCACGGACGCTTGCACTCGCCGATCACGTAGGCGAAACCCGGTGCAACGGCGCGAACCATCACCTCTTTGACGCCGGGGGCGCCGACCAACTGATTGTCCTCCTCCGGCATGATAAGGCGTTCGCCCACCAGTTCTACGGCGGAACCGGTCTGCTTCCTGTCTTTGTCGACCCGGAAAAACCAGGTATAACCGGTCGTCGGATTCGCTTTCAGCGAGATTTTCACATATTCGCCGACCCGGACCTGCACGGTCTGGTTGCTTTCACTGGCGCCGAGCGTCCTCGACGCCTCCGGCAACTGCTTCCACTCCTGTTCGCCGGTAGCGCATCCGGCCAGAGTCGCCATCACCGCGGCGATGCCGCAAATCAACCATTTATTCATATTGTTCTCCCTGTCTGCGTTTGCAGTAATATGAACCGCTTCCGCCGTTTTTTCAAGTCCGATTCCCCAAAGCCTCTCAGATTCCGGAAAGCATTCCCTCTTCGAGTTTCTGTTCCGGCTTCGGCAACAGCAGCCGGTCGCCGCGGGCCAGCTTCGAGGAGTAAATCATCGCCGTGTCGTCACTCCGGTTCAGCAGCAGTACCGGACGGCGGCGCACCTGCCCGGCGTCACTGATCCACACGAAATATCCGCCGGTTTCCAAATCGCGCCTGACCGCTGAACCGGGCACGATGAAACGATGCCCGCCATAGCCGGCCGACAGCACGATCTTCACCTTTTCACCGATCTGGAAGCGATGCCGCTTCTTCCGGTAAACCACGGTGTCTCCCGGTTTTACGGAATCCGGCACATCACCGGCCAGCACATCATGCTGGCGCAGGGCGCCTCCGCCTTTGATTCCCTCCAGCAGCACATTCCCATACTGGACGAGCATATCCAGCGGAGAGACCCGCACCTTCTCCAGCGTGGTGATATTCGGAATCGATCGGTTCGGGTCCGTTCCGCCCGCCCCCGCCAGCCGCCACACATACGCGCCGCCGTCGTCGTACCGGATTACGCTGCTTTCGATCCAGAAAGGGGCCAATTTCGCCTTTTCCGGCAGGATATGAACCACGCTCAACTGGTCGATCACCGGCAACGGCCTGCCGTCCGGCCCGATCACATCATCCGTCTCAAGCGGGTTGGCGGCGAAACACTCGATCTTGCCGGAAACCGGGCTGGTCCCCTGAAACCACGCCGGAACCGGCTCCGTCTGCCCCCGGGGATAAACCAGCACCCGGGTCATCTGGTTGAACAGCGGCAACGCCTCATCCGGCAGATGAATTTCGATCTTGATCGGATTGACCATGCTGATCTTCAGCACCGGGTCCCCGACATCGGCCGCGCCGCCTTCCGAACGGTAGATCTCCTCGACCACCGCATTGAACGGCGCCCGGATGAAACAGGCGTCCAGCACCTGCCGCGCCCGTTCCAGGTCCAGCCCCGCCTTCTCCTTGTCGATCAGGGCGGTGTTGTACAGCATCAGGGTCTCTTCATATTGCCGGGCGCTGACGGCGCTTTTTTCGGCCAGGTTCCGGTCGCGCCGAAAATTTTCCTCACGCTCTTTCAGCACCACTTCGGCCCGCTTGCGCATCACTTCGGCGATCTTCACATCGCTGGTCGGGATGTCCGTATCCTGACGCGCCAGCAGATCGCCCTGCCGCACCACCTCCCCTTCCCGATTCAGCACTTCGCTGAATACATACTTTCCCACCGGGGCGACGTAGGTCAGCCGCCCCTTCCCCTCGAATGAAATCACCACGCTGCGCGCATGGCAGACGACGCCCTCCATTTCGAGTTTCAGGGTGTCCACCGGCTCCAGCGCCATCGATCCGGCGACCGGCTCCACCGTCTTCGGCTTGACGGCCGATTCCGCCGCCATCCCTCCGGCACACAACAGCACGGCCGCACCGGCTGCAAAAACTCCGGGATATCTGCTCATACCTCTCCTCCTGCTCCTGAATTGCTCCTGAAAACAATATAGCATCTTGCCGCAGCAGGTCAAATCGGAAAAGCGCAAAATCATTGCATCCGGTTGCGTGCGTAAGTATAAAGGCACATCGCGGCCAACATCACCACCGCCATCAGGAACCGCCGGATCCACGCCTTGCGCCCCACGCGCGGCTCCAGCCGGTCGAAGCCATAATGCAACAGTACCGCGCCGAGCGCCACGGAAATAATGCCCCGGCTCGCCTGAATGATGTTGCCGAACACCACGCCGATCAACCCGAAACAGACGTAGATGAAGATCATCGCCCCGTACCACGCGACCGAAAACGGCACCGCGTCGATCAGCAGCCGCCGGTGATCGTTTTTCAGCGCCAGTACCGGGAGCGTACAGAATCCGAGCAGCGCGTAGGAGAGCGCCACGATGCCGAGAGATTCGAGCATCACCGACTTGCCCGGCATCATTTTGATCATCCCGGTTTCCACGATATCGCAGGCCGAATAGCTGACCAGAGTCAGGGCCAGCCAGGCCAATCCTTTCAGCGACAGCCGTCCCCCGGTCAGGTTCATCCCCATCGCGGCGACCGCGCTCAGCACCACCGCGATCCATTGCAGGAAGTTCAAATTGCGCTGCTCGACCGCAATGAAAATCACCGCCAGCACTACGATTTTGAGTCCGAAAAGCGACGACAGCCGCGAGGCTTCGATTTCCCGCAGCGCCTGAAAGAAGCTGAACTGCCCGATGACGAATGCGAAAAACCACCCCGCCATCAATCCCCAGAACGCCCCGCTCCACGGAAAACGCACCACCGGCAGAATCAACGGCAGCGTCAGAATCCCCAGCGCCCCCATCGCCAGCTGCGAATAAAACAGCAGGTTCAACCTGCTTTTGTGCTTGAGCATAAAAGCCCGCGACAACGCATAGGAACCCGACTGGAACAACGCGGAAAGCACTCCCGCAACAATACCGAAAATCATACAGGAACCGTTGTTGAACAAACAGACTCGATCATATTATAAATATCATTTAATATATCATCGTTTTTCTCCGCCGTCCAGTGCCGGAACAAAAAAGCGGCCCGGAAATTCCGGGCCGCATACAAAAGAGGGTTACAGCAGCCGGGCCGCGATGGCCGCCAGCTCGCTGCGTTCGCTGCGCGCCAGCGTCACATGGCCGAAAAGGTTCTGCCCCTTCAAACGTTCGACCGTGTAGCTGAGGCCGTTGCTGGAAGCGTCCAGATAGGGATTGTCGATCTGATGCGGGTCGCCGGTCAGCACCATCTTGGTATCCTCGCCGCAGCGGCTGATGATGGTTTTGACCTCGTGCGGCGTCAGGTTCTGCGCCTCGTCGACGATCACGTACTGGCGCGGAATGCTCCGCCCCCGGATGTAGGTCAGCGCCTCCAGCTCCAGTTTCTTGGAGTTGATCAGCCCCTCCGCGGAGTGTCGGGACGAGCTTTTCGCTTTCCGTTCCGCCTCGCCCCCCAGCAGGAAATCGAGGTTGTCGAAGATCGGCTGCATCCAGCTGGCCAGCTTGGAGCCTTTGTCGCCCGGCAGATAGCCGATGTCGTTGCCCAGCGGGATGATCGGGCGCGACACCAGAATCCGGTCGTACAGCGTTTCGTTGATCACCTGCTGCATCGCCGCGGCCAGCGCCAGCAGCGTCTTGCCGGTGCCGGCGCCGCCGACCAGCGTGACCAGCCGGACTTCCGGGTCGAGCAGCAGATCCAGCGCCATGCGCTGCTCCTTGTTGCGGGGAGAGACGTTCCAGACGGTATCGGTCCGGTTGTGGTCCAGCAGCGTCAGCATCGCATTCGCCCGGCAGCGCGCCAGCGCGCTCTGCTTTTTCCCGCCGTTGTCGGCGTGAAGCACCGCAAATTCATTCGGCAACAGCTCGAAAGGGGCCGCCGGGAGTTCATGTTCGCGGTAGAGCTGATCCAGCTTCGCATGAGTAGTCTCCGCTTCGCGGAACCCGGTGTAGAGCGACGAGGAGTTCACCTTGCCGCGTTCAAAATCCATCACCCGCAGCCCCAGCGCATCCGCCTTGAGCCGGAGATTGATGTCCTTGCTGATGAAGACGACGATCTTCCCCTGCTGATGCAGGCCGTATGCGACCCGCAGAATCCGGTTGTCCGGGGAATCCAGCTGCAGTTCGCTGCCGAAAACCGAATTGACCTCGCGGGTCGACTGTTCGTCCTCCACTTCCGCCGCCGTCAGCACGAACAGCCGGCCGGCCAGCGCCGGATTGATGCTCTTGAGCGGCACTCCTTTTTTCAGCCGGCCGGTTTTGGGCAGCTCCAACTGCCGCAGCCGGTCGAGGTGGCGGATCACCTGCCGGGCGTTGCGTCCGAGTTCGTCGGAGTTCTTCTTGAACTTGTCCAGCTCCTCCACCACGGCCATCGGAATGACCACGTCATTGTCCTGAAACGACTCGATGCTCTGCGCGCTGTGCAGCAGCACATTGGTATCGAGCACAAATGTCTTAATCGCCATCTGCCGCCTCCGTCAAAGTAAAAAGGGGGAAATACGGAAATGCCCGCACTCCCCCGGATCAAAATTCAATTGCTTTCCACGGACTTCACCGCAATTACGGCATTCCGTAGGAGTTGACGGTCGCGCCCGCCGGCAGGCCTGCCGGCCGCACGCCGGTGCCGGACGCCTGAATGGAACGCTCCGAGAAGAACGGCAGCAGCATCGACTGGCTGGAGCTCTGCACCTGCACGTTCAACAGCCGGGTCGCCCCTTTCGCCTTCACTTCGCGGGTCAGCAGGCTCACCACATTCTCCGTGGTCAGCGTATTCTGGAAGATGGACGCCTTGCCGTCACCGGCAGCGCTGCCGACCAGCGTGGGCAACCCGAGGAAATAATACCCGGTCATCACCACATGGGTCTGGCAGACCGGACGCTCCGAGGAGGTGTTGCACACATTGACCGCATTGAATTTCTGGGTGGACTCCACCGTGGTGCAGCCGCTCATCAGCACAACACCCGCAACAGCGGCCGCGAACAACGAAACCAAACTTTTCTTCATATTTTCCTGTCCCTGTTTACTTGTTGTATTTCAGGGCCTTCGCCCCGATGTCACGACGGCAGAAGCCGCCTTCGAACCGAATTTTGTCGACCGCCCCATACGCCTTTTCAATCGCTTCGGCGATGCTTTTGCCGCGGGCGGAAACCCCCAGCACCCGGCCGCCCGCATTCACGATCGCGCCATCCTTGAACGCGGTCCCGGCATGGAACACCACCGCGCCGGTCGCGGCCGCATCCTCAAGCCCCGAAATCGGGAAGCCCTTCTGATATTTCCCGGGATAGCCGCCGGAGGCGAGCACCACCGAAACCGCCGGGTCTTCCGACCAGACCAGTTTCGCGTCGGCCAGTCTGCCTTCGGCGGTCTTCTTCAGCACGTCGAACCAGTCGCCGTCGAAACGCCGCATCACCGGCTGAATTTCCGGATCGCCGAACCGGACATTGAATTCCAACACCTTCGGCTGCCCGTCGCAGACCATCACACCGACGAAAATCACGCCGTGGAAATCGAGCTTTTCCGCGCGGATGCCCGCGAGGAAGGGTTTCAGGATCTCCGCGTCGATCTTCTTCCAGACCTCATCCGACACCACCGGAGCGGGCGAATACGCCCCCATTCCGCCGGTGTTCGGCCCCATGTCGTTGTCGAACACGCGCTTGTGATCCTGCGAGGAAACCAGCGGCACGATCGTATTGCCGTCGGTCAGGGCAAGAATCGAAGCCTCTTCCCCGACCAGGCACTCCTCGATCAGCACTTTTGCGCCGGCGGCGCCGAACATGCCGTCGAAACAGCCGTGCAGAAACTCCAGCGCGTCAGCCTCTTTGTCGGCGACCAGCACACCCTTGCCAGCCGCGAGGCCGTCAGCCTTGATCACGATCCCCTTCGCGCCGGCCGCGAACTCCCCGCGGATGTAATCGGCGGCGGGAGCCTCAGCGGTGAACGTGGCGGCTTTCGCGGTCGGAATGCCGTATTTGACCATGAACGCCTTGGCGAAATCCTTGCTGCCTTCGAGCTGCGCGGCGCGTTTGTCCGGGCCGAACACCAGCAGTCCATGCCTGCGGAACACATCGACGATCCCGTCGCAGAGCGGCGCTTCCGGCCCGACCACCGTCAGGCCGATGCCGTTGGAGGCGGCGAATTCCGCGAGTTTCTCCAGTTCATCCACCTGAATCGCGACGCACTCCGCATCGGCGGCGATACCGGCGTTGCCGGGCGCGCAATAAACCTTTTCCACTTCGGGGCTTCGTTTCAACTGCCAGACCAGCGCGTGTTCGCGCCCGCCCGAACCGACGACCAGAACCTTCATCCGTAATCTCCATCGAATTGTGCGGCAAATCCGTCAAAAACCGCTTGATTTATTCCTGTATGCACATTACTATAACAATAGCTCAAATTTCGGAAAGTTAAAGTAAATTCCATGGAAAATCGCGACGATTTTTTGAAACTCGACGATTCCGCCCTTTCCGCCTGCTGTGAACTGGAATTCTTCAAGGGTTCAGGGAACGGCGGGCAGAAGCGGAACAAGACCTCCAGCGCGGTCCGCGTACACCTGAAAGCCTTTGATCTGTCGGCTTCCGACTGCACCGAACGCAGCCAGCACCGCAACCGCGCCAATGCACTGGCGAAGCTGCGCCACTCGCTCGCGCTGACGGTCCGGGAAACTCCGGCGGAACCGCCGGAACGCATGGAGTGCGCGCTGAACCACCCCTCTTACCCGCTCTTTCTCGCGCATCTGCTCGACGTGGCGGCGGAACAGGGCTGGGAGCTGAAACCGGCCGCCGCTCGGCTCGGCGTGACGCCGACCGCGCTGGTCAAGCTCTTCGCCCGCGATCCGGCGCTGTGGACTCACGTGAACGCGGCGCGGACCGCCGCCGGACTGCCCGCGCTGCGGCGGCCGTGACAAATGTCCGCCCCATACAATGGCGGAAACGGAACACATACCTCCGGCTCCACCGGTTTTCCCGCAATTCGGCGAACTTCCACCTGCTCTCCGCCGGATTCGCGATCAGGCGCAATAGCAGTCTTTTTTCCATATTCATCGTTGTATTTTTATGCTCAAGTCTGCCAAAGAGCGTCGAAGAACCGGTTTCATTTCCCGGCGCCGACACCTTTGACCAGCAACGGAGCGATCATCACGCCGAACCTCCGTACCCGATAGTCGCGCGTGAAACGGTCGCCTTCGGTACGCCACGCCTCCGGTCCGATCCACGGAATCTGCCATGAAAGATGGAGTGCGCCGAAACTGTTGACGCGGCTGCCGTAGACGGTGATTGCCAGCGTATGCTCTCCGGCGGCAAGCGTTCCGAGTTCGCACTGGAACGGGGCGAATGCCACCGATTGTTCTTCGCCGCCGTCGACCGATACTCCGATCACCGTCGCCCGGAAACCGGCAAAGTCACACTCACGCGCCACATCGTTGTTGCGGAGTCCCTCCGCCAACCGGGTGCCGCGCGAAGGAAAGCGCAGAGCCGTCGCGCCGGCTTCCGCCAGCGTGAACTTGCAGTGATAGGTCAGGTTTCCGGAATAAAACGGCAACCCCTGCGGGGTGACGTCTCCCCAGTGCAGGGTACGCACCGGCGCAGTGAGCCGCATCCGGTCGCCGCCGAGTTCCACTCCGAAATCGCCGAGCAGATAGATTCGTTCGATATCGGTATCAAGACGGTAATCGCGGCGCAGAATCAAGGTGTGGATTCCCGCCGCCAATTCGGGCAGCGCGGTTTTCCGCACCGAGCGGTCAGTCCAGAATCCGGCGTCCGCAAAGGTCAGCGGTCGCCCGTCAAGCTCCAGTTCGGTGTTTTCAGGCTGTTCCAGCGCGAGCATTGCGCCGGTTACCGGGACTGCACATTCGATCCGGTAACGCAGTTCCAGACGGCCGTACGTCTTGCCGTCCGGCGGGTTGACCCACGGCTGGACGATATGGCCGCTCTTCGGCCGCAGGCCGAATCTGGCCCGGGCAAGATTATCGAGCCGCAGGATCTCCTCCGTCGGCTCCCAGCTGCCGCCATCAGTGCGCCATTGCGCCTGATCGAGCACCAGTACATTCGGTTCGTCCAGCGTGACCGGCAGTGCGAAACCGTTCAGACGGCCGAGAATCCGCGCCTCCACCTCCGCATCGGCATAAGGGGGCCGCGGCAACTCTCCGCCGATGCTCGCCCCCGCCGGAGTCAGGCGCAGCAGCAAGTGGCCATGCGCATAGAAATCGTATTCCAATACCGTCCAGCCGTGTTCATGAGCGGCGGCCAGCGGCTTCTGTTCGCCGGTGACGGTATCCAGGAACTCCAGCTGCCAGCCGCCGCGAATGCGCACCCGCCCGGTGAACGTCTCGCCGAGGCGTTCGGTGTTGACCAGAAAAAGGAAACGTTCGTTTCCGGCATCGCGCAACTGATAAAGCAGTGAGGAAGCAGGGAAACCGTCATCGCTGCGCACAACTTCGACATCGCGGCGCTGCCGGAGCGCTTCGAGCAACGCCGCTTCCGAGAAATCGGTCCGGCGGCAACGGGCGGCCAGCCGGGCGGCGCGATCGCTGAGCGCCGCGTCGCAGCAGACGGGAATCCGGCCGGCGAAGATCAGGTCGCCTCCAGCGTCGGCAAACGCCTCGAGCCGGTCGAGCGTCGTGCCGCGCAGCGTGATCGCCGGAGGGACGACGACGGTTTCATAACTCATCTGTCCGACCTTGAAAGCGGCGCCGGATTCCATGAGGCTCTGCGTCGGCAGCAGCGACTCCGCGATGAAGTCGAAATCGATCAGCCCGTGAAGCACCCAGCTGCACAGCGAACTGAAATCCTGCTCGGCCTGACGGCGGGCTCCGGCGGTCTGATCCTGCGGTCCGTAGACCAGCCAATAGGATTCGACCGGATGAATCACTCCGACGCGGCAGAGGGCGCGGCCGCGGCTCATTGCGGTGTTGACACGCGCGAAGTGATCGGCGATTACCGGATACTTCCGCCACCACGGCGATTGGTCGCTGATGGAGGCGGGATAGTCGCGCTTTGCCTCGCCGGCCATCGACAGCCATGCCAGATGGGGAACCCGGACAGTGACTCCGAGCGCGGCCTGCCAGTCGCCGTGGCCCTTGTGACCGGCAAAGCTGAAATCCCAGTCGGTCACCCCGTCCAGTTCGGAGAGGACCCCGCCGCAGCCGTATTGACGGGAGGCGCTGGCCGCCTGCTTGACGGTGGAAAGTTCGACCCAGTCGCAGAGCATATCAATCCCGGGCAGCTGGAATGATCGGTAACTGCGCATCACGTCGCCGAGGACGGCGGTCTGCGACTCCAGCCTCGGTTCCTCCAGCAGGTGTCCGGAGAAACGGATGCCGTGGCGTTCGCACCAGCTGCCGACGGTATCGGCAAACGCCGAAGCAAACCGCTCCGCAATGTGATCGTGATACCGGTAGCGGGCGATCGACCAGGCGCCGTCGGCCCGCTCCCAGACCAGTTCCGGCAGGGTGTCGAAGAATTCGGCGCCGTATTCACGGCGGTAGGTTTCGGGCAGGTCATCGGTATAGGGGAGCAGGATATCGCGCCGTTCGGCGGCAAACCGCAGCACGGTTTTATGGGTAAAGTGCGGTTCATCGGTAAAGATCGCGGGGATCGATTTGCCGAACTCGTCGCCGACCGCCTTGAAATAAGCCTCATAGGTCAGCTCGACAAACCGGCGGATCGCGCGCGGATTGAGGGTGTCGACGTAAGCCTGGTCATTGAACCAGGGATTGCGTGACTCGACGATCAAATAAGCGTAGAGCAGTTCGAAGCCGGGCACGGCGGAATCCCCGTCGGCAAGCAGCCGGTAATCCGCCAGCCGGTGTTCCTGATCGAAACGGATCGCATAGACGGCGAGAAGCTTCCCGGAATCATCGTTGGCCGGGTCGGGCACTTCGGTCCGGCGAGTGGAAGTCAGGAGCAAGTGACGGGCGCGGAACGCCGGATCGCGGGTGACAAGCCCACCGGCGGCGCCGGAAGGGAAACGGTCCTCATCGTAAAGCCAGGCGAGCATTGATCCGGCTTTGGCGTCGCCGACGCATTGCCGGACCAGCTTCATGAATTCGGTGCCGAGGTACGGAGTCCCCAGGCCGGTGCGGGCGTGCATATGAAATCCGCCCATGCCCATCTGGTGAAAGATTCCGATCTGACGATGAAGCTCCTCACCGTCGAGGCGGCTGTTCCAGCCCCAGAAAGGGGTGTCGCGATAGAGCGCTCCGGGATTGGCGAAGAGTTGGGAAAATGGAATTTTCTGATCGTCAGAGTATAGGCTTTTCATCATACCTCTCATACATGGCTGTTGTTTTCGTAACCGTCTTTTTTATCGGCATTCTTAATGAAAAAAAACGGGATTGGACATGGTTTGTCCTTTCCCGGGAACTGTGCGCCGCGCTCAGCGGGTCAGCAGATAGACCATCACCCCGCCGGGCCGCGAAGCGGTATCCGCCGTGAAGCGGAGCTTGCCGTTTCCATAAGCCGACGGGACGG
>NZ_QEKH01000065.1 GCF_003096415.1 Victivallis vadensis
AAAAATAGAATTCCATGTGCTATTATGAACCAGGGCAAATCAATGCTCATTGACAAGACATCCATTCTTTCACAAAATTTGGGACATTATCAAAATTCAGATCTATTCATATACTTATGTTTTTCAGGTTCTTTGCTTTTTCTTGTCTCTATGAATTTGTCTAATTCATTCCATAGGATTGATACATTACCCTGATAGCCGCTATAGCATTGCATAAGATATAGTTTAGCAAGTTTGAAATCTTGTTTTTTTACGCAAGTAATCAAAGTTGCTTGATTGAAACTATCCTCACTAGATTCGCTGATTTGACCTATTGGCATTCCATGAGCATATAGAACCATTCCCCAGATCCGACCTTTGTATTTAATAAGAGTATCTATTAAATCCTTTATGTCCCAACAATGGATCTCCTTTTTACCCCAAGTCCCAAGATAGGAAATTGCTTGTCCGAAGGTTCCACCCCAGTTGACGACTCCCCGGTTCCACAGGTTGCCGCCTTGGAGGAGGTCGGCGCAGATCCAGACGTTCGGAACTCCGACACGAACCTTCAGGCCATCCGGTGAAGCGGTGTAACTGAAATCCTGGCCCCAGCGTTCGACTTCATTGACATCCAATCCCGTCTTTTCAGCCAATTTCCGCCAGCCATCGGCGGAAACCTGTTTTCGGCTGGAGCGGGGAGAGTTCAGGGCGATCATTAATTGGCTGGATACAGCCCGGCCTTTACAGGTGTAATATTTGAGCGAGTTATCACCGGTCGGAGAGGATTCGGCAACCCACTCCCAGTCGTCCCGGCGGGGAGCCTTCAACCAGGCATTGAGGATGCTGACATGAATGATGAAGTGATCGGGTTTTCTCTCTACTTTTTCGATCTGGCACCACGCGTCGATTTCATGTTGCGGCAGATCGACTGCAACAGCCAGATTCTCTTTGGCAATTGTGCTGAGGTCTGCCAATCGCAGATAATTGCCGCGAAGTTTCTGGAGAAGGCTTCCGGTCAGTTCATCACTGAACCGGCTTCGGTATCCTTGCTTTTTCCGATTGGAATATTGGCTGTCTTTTTTCCATTCCCATTCCGACCGATTGAACCAGATGCGCTCAATGGATACGTAAATATCCTGATAACCATTGTTTTCCCGGTGTTCCGTCACTCTGGCCCAATCATAAATACGATAGGGGGACAGTCCGGTTTTTCGGACCAAAGCCTGATGACCGTCGCTGGGGATATCATAGATTCGGGTTGCCTGCCACGGCAAATCGTCGCGGTTCGTGCGGACCCGGCAATGATACACGATCTGATCGTTGTTGCTTTTCCATTGTGATTCTTCCCACTGCCATTGCTGACTGCCCATGCGTTTCCTCCTGTGTCATGATTTGGGTTGTTGTTTATGGAATAATTGTCAACCTTCAGATGGGGAAATGTGCGCGGCGGCAGGCGGACACGGAAGAAAACTTTTATCAATTTTCATTTTGCAGGTGCTTGAATGTACGGGGATAATATGTTATCTTAATTTCAGGACTCAACCACGAAAGGGGACACATAGTATGCTCGACGAAACATTGTATCGCAGGAAGGTGCTCGGCTGCTGGCTGGGCAAGGCGGTGGGCGGAACGCTGGGAGCGCCGATCGAAGGGTGGCCGGGACCGCACCATCTCGATTTCTATGATCCGGTGCCGGCCACGATGCTGCCGAACGACGACCTCGATTTGCAGGTGGTCTGGTTCTGCACCATCGCGAAGCTGGCGAAGCCGGTGGTGGACTGTCAGGTGCTGGCGGAGGCGTGGGTGAAGAACGTCGGTTTTCCGTGGGATGAGTACGCGATCGCGATCCGCAACCTGAAGAACGGCATCCGGCCGCCGTTTTCCGGCAGCTATGACAACTGGTTCGTGGACGGGATGGGCGCGGCGATCCGTTCCGAAATCTGGGCCTGCCTCGCCCCCGGCAATCCGGAACTGGCCGCGAAGTTCGCGTATCAGGACGCCTGCGTCGACCACGCCGGCAACGGGATGTGGGCCGAAGTGTTTCTGGCGGCGATGGAATCCGCCGCGTTCGTCGAGAGCGACGTGCGCCGGATCATCGAAATCGGCAAGTCCTGCATCCCCGCCGACTGCGAGCTGCGGCAGGGGATCGAGGATGCGATCCGCTGGTTCGACGAGAAGCCGGAATTCGACTATTTGTTTGAAAAGATCATGGCGAAGTACCGCAGCGACAACTTCACCGACGTAAAAGTGAACTTCCCGATCATCGTTGCGGGGCTGCTGCTCGGCAACGGGGATTTCGGCAGGACAATCTGCGACGCGGTGAACTTCGGTGAGGATTCGGACTGTACCGGCGCGACCGCCGGGGCGATCATGGGCATCTTGAACCCGGACGGCATCGGCGACCGCTGGCTCGCCCCGATCGGACGCAACATGGTGCTCAGCCCCGGCATCACCGGGATCACGCCCCCGGCGACCATCGACGAATTTTCCGACCTGATCTGCGAGATGAGCAAGGTGATCCGGCTCGATGCGCATCCGGCGGCGGAATTCAAGCCGACTCCGGTGAAGGCGATGGCGACGGTGCGCACGCTGGGCGGTGAAACTCCGGTCCCGGTTCCGGTGACTTTCGACGGAAACTTCGGCGTGTGGCCGGAGCCGGTGGACAATCACCACGCTTTGCAGATGACGTTCAAATTCAAGGTTCCGGCGGACGGGCGCTACTGCGTGATGTTCAACACCAAATCGCAGTCGGAGGTCAAGGTGGACGGCGAACTCGCGTTCCGCCGCGAACCCGGCAGCATGGCGCCGAGCTTCCACCGCGTGCCGTGGAACCAGTCGGCGATGCTTGACCTGAAGCAGGGCGTGCATGTGCTGGAGGCGGAGCTGACCCGCGTGCCGTCCGGCACGCGCCCCGACTGGGTGGTCGGCGTCGCTTACGGCGATACGATGCAGTGGGTGCCAGACGCATTCCTGAATGTGGAATGACGGGCGCGGAAAAGGGGCGGAAGAAATTCCGCCTTTTTTCTTTTCCGGGAAGTTTCCGGTTTGAAACGCCGGATTTCCGGGGGCATATTACCGTAAAGAATCGTGGTCTGGATTTCAAGCGGAGAGGGGCAATGCGGGTAAAGTTCATTCTTCCGGCGCTGGCCGAGGCGGAAACCGGGAACTATCGGCCGATCAAATACTCTTTGTTTCCGCCGCTGGGACTGGCGACTCTGGCCGGATACCTGCGGCCGGATGACGAGGCGGAATTGGGTGACCAGCATGTCGAGCCGGTGACGACGGACGACGAACCCGATCTGGTGGCGATTCAGGTTTATATCACCAATGCGGGCCGGGCCTACGCGATGGCGGATGACTACCGCAGGCGCGGGGTGTTTGTGGTGCTGGGCGGACTGCATCCGACCTCGCTGCCCGGCGAGGCGCTGCAACACGCCGATGCGCTGGTGCTCGGCCCCGCTCATCAGGCATGGCCGGAGTTCCTGCGGGATTTCCGCGCCGGGCGCTGCCGGAAAATCTACACGGACAACTGCCGTTCCCTCGACGATATTCCGCCGGTGCGCCGGGATCTGATCCGGCGGCGGAACTATCTGGTGCCGAATTCGATTGTGGTGTCGCGCGGCTGTCCGCAAAGCTGCGACTTCTGTTATACGCGGAATTTTTTCGCAGGGGGCCGGCAGTTCTATACGGCTCCGGTGGAGAGGACGCTGCGGGAGATCGCCGCGCTGCCGGGGCGCCATTTGTTTTTTCTGGACGACAACCTGTTCGGCGCGCCGCGCTTCGCCCGGGAGCTTTTTGCGGGGATGGAGGGGATGAACCGGGTATTTCAGGGGGCCGCGACGGTGCGTTCCTTGCAGGATGATTCCCTGCTTGAGGCGGCTGTCCGCGCCGGATTGCGCAGCCTTTTCATCGGTTTTGAGTCGCTGAACCCCGAATCGCTGGCCGCCTGCAACAAGGCGATCAACCGGATTGAAGAGTACGCATTGACGGTGCGGCGGCTGCACGACCACGGGATCATGGTCAATGCAAGTTTTGTATTCGGATTGGAGGCGGACCGGCCGGAGGTGTTCGACCGCACCGTGGAGTGGGCCCTTGAAACCGGCATCGAAACCGCGACTTTCCATTTGGCGACGCCCTATCCCGGCACGCCGTTTTTTGAAAGAATGGAGAAGGAAGGCCGGCTGCTCCACCGCGACTGGGAGCGTTACGACACCCGGCATGCGGTGATCCGCCACGACCACATGAGCGCGGAGGAATTGGAGGAGGGGTATTGGCGCAGCTACCGGAATTTCTATCGCTGGCGCAGCATTTTCAGAAGCGCCTCCCGGCAGCGGAGCGCGGTCAAAAAGCTCCGCCATTTCTGCTACACGGCCGCATGGAAAAAGCTGGATCTGTTGTGGGCGGCGGTGATCCGGCTCAAACGGCTTCCCTGCGCTTCCTCGCTGCTGGAAAAGGTGCTTGATTTTTCGTAAAATGATAATTTTATACATCATTTCGATCAGAATCGGCATTCTCCGACGGAAAAAACGTGCTATACTAATAACACGAACCTGAAACAACCCAAAAGGAATGAGGCCGATTATGTCGATTCCGCGTCCCGAACACCCGAAAATGCAGTTTTACCGCCCCGATTGGGTCAACCTGAACGGAGAATGGAGCTATGAATTCGATTTCGGCAAGTCCGGAATCGAACGCGGCCTGCAGAATTCCACCGGTTTTGCAGGAAAAATCACCGTGCCGTTCTGCCCGGAAAGCCCGCTCTCCGGCGTCGGCCATACCGACTTCATCGAAAGCATGTTCTACCAGCGCGCGCTGGAAATTCCCGCCGCATGGAACGGCAGGCGGATTCTGCTCCACTTCGGCGCAGTCGATTACACCGCCGTGATCTATCTGGACGGCGTTGAAGTCGGCCGTCACTCCGGCGGCAGCATCTCCTTTACCATCGACCTGACCCGGCATGTGGAGGCGGGGAAGAGCTACAATCTGGTCGTGCATGTGCTCGACGACCAGCGCAGTTTCGTCCAGCCTTTCGGCAAACAGTGCCCGCAGTTCCAGTCGTGCGGCTGCAGCTACACCCGCGTGACCGGCATCTGGCAGACCGTCTGGCTCGAAGCCGCCGGCATACAGGGATTGAAGAAATGCCGGATCGTGCCGGAATTCGACCAGGGGGCGTTCGGCTTCCTGCCGGAATATTTTGAGGAGCGCCCCGGCAATACGCTGACCGTGCGGATTCTGGCGGAGGGCCGCGAAGTCGCTGTGGAGACGGTGCCGGCTTCGGCGTGGGGGCCGTTTTCGGTCACGGTGCCGGAACCGCGTGCGTGGAGCCCGGAGGACCCGTTCCTGTACACGATCGTCTTTGAAGTGAAGAACGCCTCCGGCGAGCTGCTCGACCGGGTCGAGAGCTACGGCGGGTTGCGGAAGATCCATGTGGAGGGCGACCGGCTCTTCCTGAACAACAAGCCGCTTTTCCTGCGCATGGTGCTGGATCAGGGGTACTACCCGGATGGGGTCTGGACCGCTCCGAGCGACGAGGCGCTGGTGCGCGATATCGAGCTTTCGATGGCGGCCGGTTTCAATTCGGCGAGGCTCCACCAGAAAGTGTTCGAGGAGCGTTTCCACTACCATGCCGACCGCATGGGCTACCTGACCTGGGGCGAATCCGCCTGCTGGGGGCTGGGCTGGACCCGTTCGCAGTGGTATACGCAGGACCGCTACACCGGCGTATTCAACTTCCTGCGCGAATGGCGCGAAACCGTCGAACGCGATGCGAACCATCCGTCGATCATCGCGTGGACTCCGCTGAATGAAACGGAGCGTCCCGTCGATCTCGATTTTTATCGCGGCGTGATGACCGAGGTGTACGACCTGACCAGACAGGTCGACCCGACCCGCCCGGTCAACGACACCAGCGGCTACCAGCACGTAAAGACCGACCTCTGGACGGTTCACCTCTACCGCAAGGATGCGGCGGAACTCAAGGAGGCGCTGACTCCCGCCGGCGGCGGCGTGTGGCACACCAGCCCCGACCACGAAGTCCCCTACGCCGGGCAGCCCTACCTGAACGATGAATTCGGCGGTTTCATGTACATCCCGCCGGAGCGGGCCAAGTTCGCCGCGAATACCTGGGGATACCACGGCCTTGACCTGAAATCGCCGGAAGAACTGTGCGCCAAGATTGCCGAACAGGTCGATTACATGCTGACGGTACCGAACCTCTCCGGCTATTGCTACACGCAGCTGACCGATGTGGAACAGGAGCAGAACGGCCTGTACAACTACGACCGCACCGCGAAGGTGCCGGAGGGGATGCTGAAAGCGATCTTCGGCAAGTCGCCGGAGTGGGCGAAGTAAGTCCCACTTTGCCTGTACCTCACTCCGAATAAGCCGGCTGGCATCGGGGATTTCGCCTTCGGCGACCAAGGCGCTTCGCCCTTGGAACCCGACCGGCAAGGTGCCGGCGCCGAATACTTGGGATCCGGGAAAGGCATTTCGCCTTTCCCTCCGGGGAGGGGGGGAGCTCTGATAGAGACAGGCATGGTTGTACAGGAGCGGCACACCGCTCCGGTCGGCACAGAGCCTGCTTTTTTGCAGGCTTTAGGCACTCCCTGCGGTAAGCTGCCGCCGGAGGCCGACCGTCGGCACCGATCACGCGCGGAACCTCCAGATGCTGACCGGGTAATAGACAGATACTCTGATGGAGGCTGATAAGAGTTTGTCTGCCGATATACGCAAAGCGAGGTCAGGCAACAATGCAATTGTCATATCACAGGTAAGCATATCTTTGAGTACGAGCCTTACTGGATCTTACCTGTAGAAAAAGACAAGTAGAGTTCAGCCTCCATGAGAGTAATTTCACATCAGATGGTCAGCATCTGGAAGTTCCGAGCGTGACCTCCGGCGGCAGCAGGCGCAGGGAGTGCCTGGAGCCTGCAAAAAAGCAGGCTCTGTGCCGACCGGAGCGGTGTGCCGCTCAGGTACCCGCTTGCCTGTCCACAGTAGAGTCTCCCCCACCTGGAGGGAAAACCGGAACGGTTTTCCCGGCTCTAAGTACCCGGCGCCGGCACCTTGCCGGTCGGGTTCCAAGGGCGAAGCGCCTTGGTCGCCGAAGGCGAAATCCCGCGACTTCAGTCGAGCATGATTTTGTGCAGTTCCAGAGGGGCTTCGAGGATGGCGTCGACCTGCTCGACGAAGGTCTTGAAATGCGCAGTCTGCATGTGGGCGTCGAGGGAGGCGTCGTCTTTCCAGGTTTCGATGAATAAGTAGGTGTCGGCGTTGAGTTCGTCGCGCTTGCAGTCGTAGCCGATGCAGCCGGGATCCTTGCGGGAGGCGGCGATCAGGGGGGACAGCAGCTGAGCGAGCTTGTCGCCGGAGTTGGGATTGATGGAAAGCACGCCGATGATATTGAACATGATTGAATCTCCTGAATTTTGAGAGGTTGGAGTAATATATCCTGTAAAGAAACGGTTTTCAATCCGTTTGCAGGTTGATTTTCCGAAACCGTCCCATATATTACGGGTGATGGGATTCTGTTACCGGAAATCGAACCGCAGGGGTGGAGTATGGATGTCAGATTTGTTTCGGAGTCGTTGTTGAATCAGGCGAAAGCGGCGGGAATCGCCGGGAAACCGTTGCATGCGGTGCGGTTCAGCCGGGCCTTTTCGGGGGAGTCGGGGGAGGGGTATTTCCTGCTTTACCCGGATTGTCTGGCGGCGCTGGACCGGAAGTTCGGCGAGGAGTTCCAACTGCGGAAACTGGCGCCGGATGAGCTTTCGCTGTTGAAGCGCGAACAGAACGGAACCAAACTGGATTTTACGTTGGACACGGCTTCCGGCCCGATCTCCTCCTCCGCGACGTTCTCGGAGGCGGAAGCACTGGGGAAACTGCTGGATGCCCTGAATCTGGCTGCTCCCGCCGTTTCTGCGGCTCCTGCGCCGTCGGCAGCCGCCACCGTGAAACCGGAACCGCAGCTGGCAGCTTCCGTTCCGGGAAGCAAGCCGAAAATCGAAATCCCGTCCTCCGGCAATTCCGGTTCTTCGGGGTCTTTGCAACTGTTTGCGGCGGGGCTGCTGTACGCGGCGGCTTCGGACGGGGCGTTTTCGCCAGAACAGGAACGGCTGATCAATCAATTGATTCCGTCGAATGTGCTGGCGACGGCTTTGAGCTATTACAACAGCACGCCGAAAGAAACTTTTTTCCGTGAAATCCGCAATGCGTTTTCGGAGAAGCAGCAGACCTCGCTGATCGCGAACCAGTTGGAAGTGATGATGTGCGACGGCGACCTCCGCCGGATCGAAATGGACTTCATCAAGGTCGAAGCGATGTACCTGAATTACTCCTCCTCCAAGATGTACCAGATCCGCGAACTGATCATCCTGAAGAACCAGCTCTCCGCCCTGTTCGCCTGAATCAGGACATAAAAATGTAACCGCCCGGTGAGCTACATCTGGATTTGAGATTGCATGCGTGTTATGTTCTTCCACAAACCAGAATAATGGGAGGACGACATGGGACGTGAA
>NZ_QEKH01000066.1 GCF_003096415.1 Victivallis vadensis
ATTCCCTTTATGTTGAGATTTTGAGTTACTCAAAATAAAAGGCAGATGCAACCTTGTCAAACAACACATCCCATCACAAAATTTGGGACATTATCCAAATGTTTTTTTCCAGAAAAAAATTTCAATAAAATTTCAATTAAACCTCCTCAGGGAAACTTGCACACAGCGTTTCCGGTATTACTTTGGAACCGTGATATATTGTTAAATGGTACAATATTGTATCATTTCTGATTTTTAAAGTGATTCTCTTTTGGAACAATCCGGTTGTCCGGCCATAATATGAAAAGAACCCCGGATTTTTCAAAGTCAACCTGGAGAATGCAATGAAAAGACACTGTTTCACCTTAATTGAGCTGCTCATAGTGATCGCAATCATCGCGATTCTGGCGAGTATGCTGCTGCCGTCATTGAATAAAGCGCGGGAACGGGGACGGCAGGCCAGGTGCATGAGCAATTTCAAGCAGATCACGCAGGTGTCACTGTTCTACTGCGATGATCACAAAGGCAACATCCTTGCCGCGAATTATCCCAAGAGTTACAGCGGAATGAACAGCCAGTATTGGTTCATGAATCTGGATTCGCTGAGTTACCTGCCGTGGACTTCCGGCTGCTGGCAGTGCCCGACTCTGGCGCCGCGCAAGAATTTCGTCTGTACCGTCAACCGGGTCTCAAACAAGGATTGGCCGTGGGCGGGAACCGGGAAATGGTACCGGCTTTCCGCGCTGCCCCGTCCTTCCACGACCGTTTTTCTGGTGGAAGGGAGTTCCGAACATGGGAACCTGACCTCCCTGAATCCCGGCACCTTCGCGATGACCGGCGACAGCTGGCCGCTGCGGCTCAGCGGCGACCGGGTCGATTATCTTGCTCAGCTGGGATTCGACCACGGCGGGAGGATGACCGCCGCCTATGCCGACGGCCACGTCGCTTCGGTCGGAATCAACGATATCGACCAGGACAGTTTCGAAGCCCCGGCCCAATATACGACGCAGAACTGACTGTGCCGAACTCTCAAATAACTGACAGGAATCGTGAACCGATGAAAAAAATCCTGATTTTCGTGGCGGCTTTCTGCTGCCTGACGGCCGCGGTTGCGGTCGAACAGATGGCGCTGGACATCAATTTCTCCAGGCCGGCCTGGAAAGCCGTGGTCAAAACGCTGTGGGGCGCCGGACCGCAGGTTGCGGGGGACGCATTGGAATTCGGCCCCGGTTCTTTCGCCGCGCTGCCGCTGATTCCCTGCCTGCCGGGCAGCACGGTCAGAATCGAATTCGACGCCGAAACCACCGATATCGAATCCGCAGGCGCGGCGTGGCGCACCGCAGCGGTTCAGCTGGGGCTTTTCACCGGAGACAAAGAACAGGCGCACCTCGACCTGTTCAATACCGGCAAGGCGACGGCACGCCACCGGGTCAGCCGCTCGATTCCGTTGAAGAACAGCGGGTTCCGTCTCTGCTTCGGCAATTACGGCAGGACCGGTAAATTCCGGATCGCCAACCTGAAGGTCGCTCTTGACGTGCCCGGCCGGAATCTGGAACGCGACGGTTCGTTTTCCGGCATGTTCGGCATCAATGACTGGTTTGTCCGAAAAGGCGGCAAAGACTGGGACGGCCTCGGTCTGGGCCGTCACGGCAGCGCCCGCGTCGAAGCCGGCCTCTTCCCGTCTCCGGGCAAGACCCTCGTCCTCGACGGCGCCGGCACCGTCACCGGCCGGCAGTTCCCCTATAACGGCGAAGCTCTGGTGGTCGGCGGCTGGTACATGCAGCAGGGAATCCGGCGTGCCGCCGGTGCGCCGCCGTGGGCGAACGCCGGAATCCAGCTGGTCTATCTCGACGCCGACGACAAACCGATCGGCCACCGCGACGTCACCTCCCGGCTGCTCGACGGCGACCGGCCGTGGGAATACCATTGCGTGTACATTCCGGCCGGCGGCCTGAGCCCCAAGGTCAAATCGGTTTCGGTCTGGCTCCGCGTGTGGGGCGGCAATACCGGGAAAGCCTGTTTCGACGATATCGCGGTGATCCGCCAGGGCGCGGGAGAAGCGCGCAACTACGATGCGTCAAAGGGAAGGCTGTCAATCGGACCGGCAGAAAAAGCGTACCGGCTGGACCGCGTCTGGAACGGTGTGGACCTCTCCTATTGCAGCCAGATTGTCCTGCCCCATGTACGCACCGCACTGCGGAAGCTGAAGGAAGAGGGGGGCGTGGAATACGTCCGCACCCGGGAGTTTTTCAACGGCCCGTTCCCGGTCAAGTCGATTTCGGCGGACGGAGAGATCGAATTCGACTTCTCCGGCGTCGACCGGTGCGTGGATTTTCTGGTGCGCGAACTCGGCGTCAAACTGGTTCCGACCATCGAGACCGTGCCGCCCCAGCTCCAGACGCAGAACAACAAACATGTCCCGAAGGACTACGGACTCTGGGGTAAAACGCTGAAAGGACTGGTGCGCCACTGGATCGAACGTTACGGCAGAGAGACCGTTTCGCAATGGGTGTTCGAGTGCTGGAACGAGCCCGGTTCGGATTTCTTCCGCGGCACCGACGAGGAATTCTGCCGGCTTTTCGTCACCTATCTGCGCGCCCTGACCGAGACGGAGCGGGAAAACGGAATCAGACTGCGCATCGGCACTCCCTCCGGCGCCATGAACGGCCTGCTGTCGCTCTGCATGGAGGAAGCGCGCAAGGCGGGACTGGACAAGGCAGTGACCGACGTGAGCATTCATATCTACGGAGGTTATGACGGTTCACTGGCGCTTTATCCGCACGGCATAAAGGAGGCGCGCGGCCGCATGGCTCCGTTCGGCGGCGAAAACCTGCCGGTTCACGTGACCGAATTCAACGGTTCGGCGATGGTGAGCGGGCACTTCGACACCCAGACCGGAGCGGCGTTTCTGGTCAAAGCCAACCGGATCATGGCCGACTGCGGCGTGACCCGCGGCTATTACTACTGCGTGATCGACCATCCCTACCTGAAGCTGGACCGCCATTATTGCGGGGACCTGGGCTACATGACCCACCACGATGCAGTGCCGAAACCCGCCTTCAACGCGCTGACGCTGCTGAACCGGCTCGCCGGAAAACGGCTGCCGGTCAAGGCTTCGAGCGAACCCTTCGACGCGATGGCGGCAACCGATGCGGACGGGACGGTCCGGGTGGTGGCGACGACCTTCAGCGAGGAGGAGCCGGATGTATTCAGGCCGGTGCCGGTCACGCTGGAGCTCGACTGGTCAGGACGGACGGAAACGCTGGAAACGGCGGAGCTGATCCGGGTCGATTCGGAGCATGCCAACAGTCACGCCGCCTTCGAACGGGCGGGCAGTCCGCCCGTGGCGCAGCAGCGGGACACCGCGACATGGCAGGAAGCGGCGCGACTGGTGACCGAACCGCTGACCGGTTACCGGTTCGAAAACGGCAAGCTGATCATTCCGCTGACGATGGAGCTCAACAGCGTCGCGGCAATCACGGTAAAATAGACGAGGTTATCATGCATCCCCAATATCGGATCATCCGGGAACTGCAGCGGCGGATCGTGGTCGGCCGCTATCCGGTCGGGCAACGGCTGCCGACGGAGTGTCTGCTGGCCGACGAATTCGAGGTCTCGCGCGGCACCGTGCGGCGCGCCCTGCAGCGGCTGACCGATTCCGGCGCGGTGGAACGCCGCCCCGGCGTCGGCTGCGTGGTGCGGTCGGCGGCGGAGGAATTGGAGGACGGACACCGCTCGGTGGTGTTTCTGTACCCCGAATCCACGCTGCTGAATGCGCGGACCATCTCCGCGATGGAACAGAGCGCGTTCCGCCACGGTGCCGATTTCGGGCTTTTCGCGATCCCGCCCGAACCGGAAACGGTCCGGCGGACGGTGGAGCGCCTGAAGCGGCTGGGCACCACCGGCGTCGTATTCATCCCGTTCATCCGCAACAACTATTCCGATGTGAACAATCGCCTGCTCGATCTGTTCGAGGCCTATGAACTGCGCTGTGTGGTGATCGACACTCCGGTCACGCGTGCCGATCTGATCCGGGGCGACTTCGTCGGACAGGACGACTACGGCGCAATGCGTGAACTCGTGAAGCGGCTGATACGGCGGGGATACCGGCGGTTCGCCAGCATCCGGGTGTTCGCGAGCGTCTACTCCGCCAGCCGGCGGCTGCAGGGGCTGGTCGACGAGCTGAACGCCCGGCAGCTGCCGGTCTCACCGGAGCTGCACCGGGTGATCGACGATGTCCCCCTGCCGGAGCAGGGACGCAAACAATTGCGGGAGATTCTGGCGCTGCCGGAGCCGCCCGACGCGGTTCTGTGCAGCTACGACATCATCGCGATGAACGTGCTTGACGAGTTGAAGAAACTCGGGCGGCGCGTGCCGGAGGATATCGCGGTGGCCGGCTTCGGCGACACCGATTACTATTCGCCCCTGTTCGAGCTTACTTCCGTGCGCCAGCCGATGGCGGAAATCGGCACGCGCGCGGTGGAATTCCTGCTCGAAAACCGCCCGGCGGTCCGGCAGGAGTTCCTCGCCTGCGAAGTCATATTGCGCCAAAGCACCGGGGAAGAACGGTAGCGCGGCAAAGTACCGAAACCGGGGAGAATAATAAGGAGGATTCAGTTTGCCGGCGATTCGCGCGGTATGCTGCCTGCCGGAGACAACCGCGGGCTATGGGCAACTTCCCGCATGATTCGGAAATCCGATCTCCGAAACCGTGCGCCGGCGAGGTTTTCTTTTGAAAAATCCGTCGCCCGGCTTTTTTTTATCGGATTGGCGGTGTATAGTATCCGTCACTATGGAAAAGAAGAATTTACAATATGAAGACCTGACCCTGCTTCCGCGCCGGTGGTTTCCGCTGCCGAAGCTGGACGGCTATATCCTGCGGGAGTTCCTGATCAAATACAGCGTGCTCCTGCTGGTGTTCGTGATCCTGTTCATCCTGAGCGACGTCTACCGGGACATCTCGGACTTTCTGGAGGCGAAGGCGTCGTATCGGAGCATCCTGCAGTACCTGGGCTACAAACTGCCGGGCAACGTCCGGTTCATCCTGCCGATTTCGATGCTGCTCGGCTGCATGTGGACGATGGCCACCTTCGGCAAGAATATGGAGATCACCGCGATGCGGGCGTCGGGGGTGTCGCTGTTCCGCTGCGGCGGTTCGATCTTCGTGGTCGGCCTGATCGTGACCGCGGTGAACATCTATTTCAACGAGGCGCTGGTGCCCTATACCGAACGCCGGGCGGAGGAGATCCGCTCCGAAGTCGCGGACGGGCGCAAATATGTGCAGAACCTGCTCACCTACCGCAGCACCGACCAGCAGCGCCACTGGCTGTTCAAAACCTTCACCACCGACGAAGCGCAGCAGAATGTGACGGTCAAGACTTTCTGGACGGACGGGATGATCGACGATATCGTGCTCGGCGCGGGCGATGCCGAATTCGACGCGCTGATCCGGCAGATGTTCCGGCTGAAGGCGGACCGGATTCTGGCGCTGTCGCGCGAGGAGCGGGCCAAAGAGATCCGCAAGGAGCTCAAGGGGCGCAAAGTGGATTTCTTCGCCAACCGGGTCAGCTACGACGCCGGTAAAAAGGCGTGGACGTTCAGCGACGGCAACTTCACCAGCTACGACCGCAACGACGAAACGAAATTCGAGGCGAGCCGCGGCACCTCGACCATGCACGATCCGCAGCCGTACAAGAGCATCGTATTCAATGAAAAAGAGATTCCGGAAGCGCCGGACGACATCATGAATTCGATCAAGGAGAAAGACGACCTGCCGACGCTGGTGATCTGGGACCTCGTGCGCCGCAACGACAACATGCCGGACCGGGTCTATTCGATCTACATGACCGTGTTCTACTACCGGCTGGCTTTCCCGTGGGCGTGCTTCCTGGCGGTGTTCCTCGGGATTCCGCTGGCGACCAAGAACGAGCGCACCGGCAGTTTGATGGCGATCATCACGGCGGTGGGAATCATCATCGTGTACATCGTGGTGGCGCAGGTGTTTCTGGTGCTGGGCAAGGGCGGCATCCTGAATCCGGTCTTCGCGGGGCTGGCGCCGACGCTGGCTTTCATCGGGTGCGGAGCCTACCGCATCCTCCACGACCGGAATTAAGAAACAAAAAGGAACGGCTGGCTCAGGAGGATCGAACCATGGACAACAACCGTTTTTCACCGGAAGAACGCCGTCAACTGCTGAACTTCGTCCGGCAGGTCATCACCAGCCACCTCTGCAACGGCGAGCTGCCTGAAATTCCGGCGATTCCGCACTTGTCGGAGCCGGGGGCCTGCTTTGTGACGCTGAAGGATTTCAGCGGCAACCTGCGCGGCTGCATCGGAAACATCGAGGCGTTTGAGCCGCTCGGGGAGAACCTGATCCGCAACGCGGTGAACGCGGCGACGGAAGACCCGCGCTTTCCGGCGGTGGACTGGGAAGAGTTTTCCGAATGCACTCTGGAGCTGTCGATCCTGACTTCCGCAAAACCGATCGCTTCCCCGGAGGAGTTCGTCGTGGGGCGGGACGGCATCATCCTGCGGGCCGCGAACCGCGGCGCGGTATTCCTGCCGCAGGTCGCGCCCGAACAGCACTGGGACCGCGAAACCACCCTGACCTATCTTGCCCGCAAAGCGGGACTGCCCGCCGATGCGTGGCGGAACGCCGACGCCCGGCTGTTCACCTTTCAGGCCGAAGTATTCGGGGAGTGATGACGGCGGTCCCTCCCACAGACTTCATCGAGAGGAATATAAACCGGAAGGGATTCTCGACAGAAGAATCTGGCGTAAACGAAATTATGTTCTCGCGGATGGAACGCCGTTTGATTGGAACGAGTGCGCGGGCTATTTTGACTCTCACCTCAAAGCGACAATAAAAGACTTTGTAAAATGGTTGAAGAATAAGAAGTAGAGAAAATAGCGCCAGAGCAGAGTGGAAATGAAATCATTTTATGTTAATAAATCGTTACCGCTATTCGTATTCGCAGTTATAGTCATGGAAATGTTATGCTCCTGTACAAAAGATGTTTCTCTGGACCCACAGTATAACTATGGCTTCAAATATAACCATGTATATAAAACGATTGATGAAACAATTCTGGAAAAGGAATCTGATTTCAGAACTCTTTATTTTCTTAGTAAAATAAATGAGGCAGGCAAAAAAGATATGGATGAGTATTTATCATTAGAAAACAGAATGGTAGCTTTGCCTAAGGGGACTTTATTCAGAGTTGAGCAATTAATACGGAGTATAAATCCTGAACATAGTACTCTTTTTGTTAAAGTCAGAATATTAAATGGACACTTTAAAAATATTCAAGCCACATGCTTTTTAAACATAGATAAATACACGGATCCAATAGAACGCGATAAGAGTTATAAAGAATTACGATTGATTGCAGAAATTCCAGATCCTGCTGTTGTAATTGATTTGGGGGAAATGCCGGAATACAAAGATGAAAAATCAATCCCGGAGCCGGAACCAATCACATACACGCCGTAACTATAATACGTGTACGGCGGTTGCAAACTGGTCAAACTCTCCCCCCTTTTTCATTTCAGTTCATAACCATTTTGCCATGATCAAAAAGATGAGTAATAAGAGAAATCCGTTTGATATGGATTTAATGTCCGGGCAGTTTTCTGTATTTATCATTAATTCGTATGGACAGATTTTACTTTTTTCCGGTGAGCCGTTCATCCAAGAAAAAAACAGAAATGAAGAAAGCATAAGAATTTTTGATACTTATGAAAATGCTGTGAACTTTGCTCAAAATATTACTTTACCAGCCACAGCAAAGACTTATTGCATTTGTGATCATAATTGGAAATGTATAAAGTCAGGTACTGGCGATGAGGAGCAAAAATATACTTTGCACAGTAAAAAGGTAAAGTTTTCTAAAAATGAAAGAATAATTCCTCAAATAATGTCGCCGTCTGGAATGAAATTGTATAAAGAAAGGCAAGATTCATCAAGAAAGCAGATTTGAACCGCTTAGGGAAATCTAGCTAATTATATTGATAATGTCCCAAATTTTGTGATGGGATGTGTTGTTTGACAAGGTTGCATCTGCCTTTTATTTTGAGTAACTCAAAATCTCAACATAAAGGGAAT
>NZ_QEKH01000067.1 GCF_003096415.1 Victivallis vadensis
TTCAATGCCGAAAAAATCAGAGCCCGAGATTTATGGCATTTGACTGTTCGGATTAGCAGGAAATTGTTGGCACATTCCATCAATTGCTGTATCAACCAGAAATATGGGAATTCGCTTCTACAATTTGAACGGATTTTTTGTTAAAAAACTTGCACACGGCGTTAAGTACGAAAATAACGTACTTTTGGTGATGCAATAATATCGAATGAAGGCAGACGTGCCGCTGTTTGTCCGGGATGCCGGACTACTTGAAATTTAGTGCAAGGATTTTTTCGGGAAGTCATCAGGCAATTTACTGCCTGATCTCATTGGAAACAACCGATCTATTGCAACGTCTGGCATTCCTGAATAAGACGGCTGAGTCCGTACAGCGGTAAATTCAGAAGCCAGTCTTCCCTGCGGTAATCGGACATGGACGAGCGAATGGCCAGACGCGGCTGAAATTTATCGAAGTAAACCTTCAGACTTTTGGCCTTCAGATTTTCCTCGGCTTTTACTTCCAGAGGGTAAAGTTCCATTCCCTGTTGGAAGAGGAAATCCACCTCCGCGGTTGCTCTTTCGGCACTCCAATAGAACGGCGTCAATCCCGATTCGGAACGCAGTTGCTGCGCCACGTATTGCTCCGTCAGAGCTCCCTTGAATTCGGAGAACAGTTCATTGCCCTTCAACAACGATTGTGCGTCAAGACCGCTCATGGCCCCCAGAAGCCCGACATCCAGCAGAAACATCTTGAAACCGTTATCCGCATATGCCGGAAGCGGAATGGCCGGCTTGGCGAGGCGGATCACCTGATCGATCAGGCCGCAATCCTTGAGCCACTGGATCGCCAGTTCAAAATCCTTGGCGCGCGCGCCCTTGCGCAGCGAACCGTAGATGAAGTTTCGATTCTCTCTGGCCAGTTGGGAAGGAATTGATTGCCAGACCATGCGGATTCGAGCAACCACATTTGCCGGAGCGTGTTTGGAGAAATCCTGTTCATAGGCATCCAGAATGCGCTTTTGAACTTCCCGCACCTTGAAAACATCTTTTTCATCCAAATAACACTGGACCGCCTCCGGCATCCCGCCGATGTAATAATACAAACGCAAAAGATCGATAAAACGATCCTTCAAACCGGTAATGAGCTGCCAATCGCCTTTCTGCAGAAGTTCGGTCAGTTGTTCGTTCCCGGTCGCGTTGAGGAATTCCGTGAAACTCATAGGATAAAGATCGAGGAAGTTCACTTTCCCGACCGGGAAACTGGTTCCCTGGTGCATGGCCACGCCCAATAATGAACCGGCTGCCACAATCGCGTATTCCGAGGCCTCTTCGCAGAAGTATTTCAAACTGGTCAGCGCTCTGGGGGCTTCCTGAACCTCATCAAAAATCAGCAGCGTTTCCTGCGGAACAATTTTGTTCCGGCTGAAGATTTCAAGGCCGGAGATCAGACGCGGAATATCAAGGTTGCCGGCAAACAATTGCGCAATATCCGAATTGCTGTCGAAGTTGATGTAAACAATATTTTTGAACGCCAGCCGTCCAAATTCTTTCATCAACCAGGTCTTGCCGACCTGACGGGCCCCCCGGATGATCAGCGGTTTTCGTCCTGCGGAGTTCTTCCACTCGTAAAGTTTTTCAATTGCTTGTCTCTTCATTTATACGCTTCTCCCATATTCATAAGATAACATAACATCAAGCAACATTATTTCAAACCAATAATTAATAATAACAACACTTTTTTAAATGAAAATTTGTATTGCTGTAGTTTGCTGCATTGGGAAAGGCTATTTCGTTTTTGGTGTAGAAAGAATTTAAACCAAGGTGAAATGAGACGCAAACTTGAAGAAACGGAGGGTGATTTCTTATTGATCCCGCAAGTCGTCAGGCGATTTACTGCCTGATCTCATTGACGAGTTGGAGAAATTTCTGCGGGGCGTTGATGTCTGCCAGGACAATTATATCGTTGTGTGAGGCTGAGCTGCTGATGATTACGGTTCCGGCATTGAAGAGCCTCTGAAGCAGTGATTGAGTATACCGGATGCTTCAGATATCCCTGCCTCTGATCTCATTGTGATAGGTTACGAAAAAGCCGCCGCGGCTGATGATCCGTTTTTCGGCAATGGAGTAGAATTGTGCTTTGCGCAGCAGAATGATATGAATGATTTTCCAGGCGATCAATGACAGAACCAGAAGTAGCCCCGCGCTCCAGACCAGAGGGATATAAGTGGGGGTACTGTACCAGATCAGAATTCGTGAGGCGGCAAACGCGATCAGGGCAATACTCCAAGTAGAGTGAAAAGCGTAAGCCAGAATGCGTTTGATCGACTGGAACCAGAAAAGAACCGCGTTCTTTTTGTCACAATACTGAACAGCTTGTTCTGATGAACGATATCTCATGATGTTACTCTTTCTGCCCATTTTCAAAAATCCATTACGGAATATATAATCTAAAAGATGGGGAAATTCATTTTTTATGAAATAAGCTCTTGACAAAAGGTGATTTTTATGCTATTCTATTTTTAGAAAAGCGGATTTCTAGGAGAAGGAAACTCATATGACACTTAAAGAAATAGCTCAGGCATGTAGTACTTCACCTGCAACAGTCAGCCGGGTGCTGAATAATTATACTAAAAATTTCTCAGTAAATCCAGAATTACGGCAAAGAATTCTTGATTATGTAAAACAATCAGGGTATGAACCAAACATGCTCTTTAAAACACTCCGTACTAATGTCAATACTCCGATTTCCTGCCTTTTCAGTACTCCCGATATTCGTTTTAGTTATGGTACTACCATGTCTATTATTGAGACCATGATTCCTATATTGCAGGAAAAAGGATATCAATATAACTTTTCATTCGCTCCAGATCCAAACCGAAGTTTCTATCAGAAACCATTCTGGAAAACGAGCGCATTAGTACTTCCTGACGTTCTCTCCGATAAACAATTGCTTCCGCTTGGCAAACCGACATGTCCGCTTTTGGTTCTAAACGGTTCTTCTTCGCACCAACTTGACATCATCAACAATGATGAATATGAAAACACCAAGTTGTTGATAAATTGCCTTTATGAATATGGTCATCGCCGAATCCTTTATGTGGATACCCCATTTGCGCGAATGCATTACAGCGTTTCGGAGCGGTTAAACAGTTTTCGCAAACTGTGCGGCGAATTCGGCATTTCAGCCTCGACGGTCATCTATTCAGAAGAAGTGATTCAACAAATATTAACATTACGGGCAACTGCAATTCTGACATATGGTCAGGAATGGGCGCAAAAGTTATTGTATCAGGCATGGAGAAAACAGGTTTCCATTCCTGAACAGTTAAGTATGGTATCTTTTGATGATGGAGAAAATGCGGCGTATTCCATCCCACCGTTGACAAGTTTGCGTCCTGACCATCAGGAAATGGGAAAGCATGCCGCCAAACTTTTGATGGATCGAATCGAAAAACGAAATGAGTTTGGAATGCCCAGAACTTTCAGATTTGTCGGGAAACTCATCCTGAGAGAGTCTGTCGCTAAATGCCCATCCATCAAAAATCAAAGGAAATGATATGACAAATAGCTGGTTACAGATTAAATGGTATTACATTGGGGACGATGATTCCTCAGAAAGGAGAAAAGGGAAATGAAGTTTCGAGCAGGAGCTAATAGAAAAGGGGATGGTTTTGAAAAAATTCACGTTTATGGCGTGAATAGTTTCCACTTCCTCCGGAAAAACTTTTCTTTTAATACTTTTACACTTATTGAGTTGCTCGTTGTAATAGCGATCATCGCAGTCTTGGTGGCAATGTTGTTGCCGGCTCTGAATAAAGCGCGAGAAAGCGGGAAGTCAATCCGATGTACGTCTAATCTGAAGCAGCTTGGAGTCGGAATGACCTCCTATGCGGGTGATAATAACGATTTCATTCCTGCCGCATGGGAGTCGGATGCAAAATTCAACTACTACTGGCCGGTGCGGCTGACCGGCTGGCACTGCGACGCGCCGACTAGGGCGGAGATGGTGAAGAACCTCACCTCCGGACTGTATGTCTCCAACAAGGTGTTTGTCTGCCCGTCATACACCGGCAAGCTGGTTCTCGACGGGAAGAGCGGCGGATATGAACTATGGACCAGACACCCCAACTACGCCATGCAGGATTATCAGAAGGCGCAGAAACTTGTCCGGTTCCGCTATCCCTCCACGCAGTTTCTTCTCACCGAAATCTGGAAGGGAACCGGCGCCCGGGGGATTCCGGATTTTGCCTGGGGCGTCTATCGTCTCGCTCCGCGAAACAAGCTTGTATCCAAACCCTTTGAAGAGACCGATCTCGGATATCCCGCCGCACGGCACGCCGGGAATTGCGGCATCCTCTACGTCGGCGGTAACGCCGGAATGCAGCGGATCGATCTACCCAATCCGGGTTCCTCCTATCCCTTCAGCAGCGATGAGGAATTGGTGTGGGGACCGTAACCGGTCGACACAGGGATTCTCACGTATCACATTAACAAAAGGACCACGGAGAAATGTATCAGCTGAAAAACGGCATCCTCCATCTGGCGAACCGGAAGATCTTCGCCTTGGGGCAGTCCTATTACCCCTCCTTTCATCCGCAGAAATATCCGGTGCCGCCAGACCAGGACCGCGTCGGTGAAATGAAAAAAGATTTTGCCGACATGGCCGCAGCCGGATTTGAATTGGTACGGCTGGCGGCGATCGGCCGGGTGCGGCGCGACAACGGAAAGATTGTCATCGATTTTCCGCTGCCGGACCAGCTCTGCGCCGAAGCGGAGAAAGCCGGTCTTGCGGCGATCGTGCGGCTGCAGGGTTACTCCTACGACCTGCCAGACTCTCGAGAGGTCGTCATGTGGAACGAACATGACGAAACGATGCCATTTCACTGGGGGTGGTTCGTCCGCCACTGCCTGAACCACCCCGCAGTGATTCGCGACGAATGCGAAGCGACGGAGGCGTGCGCCGCCCACTTCGACGCCTTCGACAACGTGGTCGGCTTTCAGATCTACAATGAACCGGCCTACCCGTCGAAGGGGTTGTACGACTATCATCCGGCGTCGATCGTCGCCTGGCGGAAATGGCTGGTGGAAACCGGGCGGAAGCCGGCGGAGGCCGCTGCCCGGATGGAACCGCCTCGCCGCTACCCGGAACGAGATCAGGATCCCACCGACTGGATCTCGTGGAGACTCTTCCATCTGCAGCGGCTGAACGATTACCTCAATCTGCTCGCGGCCGAAGCCAAGGCCATCTCTCCTGCCCGCGAGGTCATGACCTGCTGCATGCCCTGTCCGCTGATGCCCGGGAACAGTCTGCGCGGCGAGGACTATTTCCGCCTCGCCGAAAAGATGGATCTGGTCGGTATCACACTCTATTTCGCTACATGCGGCGCGTACTACTATTACACTTCCGAAATTCTGGCCCTTGCGGAAAGCGCCGCCGCGCTCTACGGCAAACACGCCTGGCTCATGGAATACAACGCGGGTGTCGGATTGAGCGGATTCGCATGGGAGCGCGACGCGTACACCGCTGCGGGAGCTGGCATCAAAGGGATCCTCTATTACCAGTGGCGGGCCGATTACGCCTATCCGGACTCCCCGGAGCCGGGCATCTTCGGCATGCTTCACAGCGATCGCAGCAGAACTGAGAAGTTCGACCGGGCGGTTGCCATGACCCGGCTGCTCCGGGAGTTGAGCGATTATCTGGTGAATGCGGAAAAATTCCGCAGCGGCGTTGCCGTGCTCTTTTCCGAAAACGTCAACGCCTGGTGCGACGCCGTCGAGAACACTGACCCGGAAGGAAAGCAGGATCATGCCTCGTTTGCCAACCTCGAAAGCAATACCGAGCGGACCTTCCGTTGCTGGAAGGATTTCGCCCGCGCGGGCATTTCGCCCGATTTCGTGCGGGCCTGCGATCTGGAAGACAACAGACTGAATATACGCCTTCTCATCGTTCCGCAGGAGGCCGGCCTTTCAGACGAGGAAAAACAACAGTTGGCCGCCTTCCGGAAACGCGGCGGTTGGGTGGCAATGCTGGAACATTTCTGCGTCGACGCCGGCTATGCACTCCCCGACGCTCCGACAGATAGCGCATGGGGCTCCTTTCGGAGCAATCTGGAGGCGGAACACCTTCTGCTCCGCGCCGGAATTGAACCGCTGTTTCGAGCCGAAGCGCCGTTCCTCGACGGGAAGGTTCTGGCCGGCAAGGACTATTTCCTGCTTTCCCTGATCAACCACGATCTCTTCGAACGACCGATTCCGGGGGGGAGCGCCCTGAAACTGCCGTTCTGCCGCCGGCCGGTGAAGGAAGCGTGGTTCTTCGTCCCCGGCAGGAAGGAACCGGTGCCGTTCTGCAATGAGAAAACAGGCTGCAGGCTGACGCTTCCGGAAATTTCCGCCGGCGGCTTTCTGCTTCTCCAATTGTAACTGATTCAGGAAAGGAGGTCCGAAGAACCGATTAGAAATCAGCCGGGGAATTTCGTCCCCCCGGAAAACCCTTGTTACACGAAAGGAATCAAACATGAAGAACAATCTGGTAAAACACATTCTCACTGCCGCCATCTCACTTTCCTTCGGCGCAGCCGCCGCCACGGTGGACTCCCCGTGGTGCACGATCAACTCTCCCGAACAGATCGCGGCGGACAGCGTGATCGAAGTGGAAATCACCCTGAAAAACGACGCTCCGGCGGGACTAAAAATCGGCGGCGATTTGCATTTCTCCAACGACAAGGGGGCCTATCTCGGATTCGCCGCCTGGGGGGGGGAGCCCAAACCGCTGGAACCCGGCCGGAAAGCCACGTTCCGTTACCGCATCCCCAAATTGAAAGAGGGAGTCAGCACGGTGTTTGCGCAGTTCTTTCTGACGCCCGCGACCTGGAAGGAGAAGGTCAAGGAGCACCGCAGCGCTCCCATCCGGCTTACCTCGACCGCGCCGCAATCAGCTCCAGCGGCGGAGACGGCTGCGGCAGAGACGGCTGTCCGGAAAAAAGAGGGTTCCTGGTGTACCATTGAAACGCCAGCTCAGGTGGCGAAGGACGGCACGTTCAACGTCAAACTCACGCTGAAAAAGGATATTCCGGCCGGAATGAAGGTCGGGGGTGACATCCACCTCAAGAATTCCGATACGGGTGCCTATGTCGGTTACGGCGCTTGGGGCGGAGCCACCAAAACCGCGACACCTGGGGAGATGCTCACCTTCACCTACCGTGTTCCGGCGTTGAAGAGCGGAGCGAATGCCGTTTTCATTCATTACTACCTCTCTCCCTCGACGCTTTTGTCAAAAATTTTCATTTTATGACAATGTTAAATACTTCTATTTCAATGAGGAAACTACAAATTCAGTAATTTCCTCTCTTTTTTCGGAT
>NZ_QEKH01000068.1 GCF_003096415.1 Victivallis vadensis
GTACCTGCGCAGAATGAACAATCGCGTATAGTTTCTGTATTATCTGCTTTAGACGAAAAGATAGAAAACATTTCTAAAATAAACCATAATTTGGAAGAACAGGCAAAGGCGATTTTCAAGTCCTGGTTTATAGATTTCGAACCGTTCCGAGATGGCGAGTTTGTCGATTCAGAGCTGGGTCAGATTCCTGCCGGATGGCAAGTCGGCACTTTAAAAGATATGCTTGAGGTTCGATACGGAAAGGAGCACAAAAAGTTGGCAGACGGCGCGATTCCTGTTTATGGTTCTGGCGGACTAATGCGTCATGTTGAGAAAGCGCTCTACAATGGTGAATCTGTGTTAATACCTCGAAAGGGCACTTTAAATAATGTCATGCGTGTAACAGGCGAGTTTTGGACTGTTGACACAATGTTTTATTCTGTTCCTCGAAAAACAGGAGCTGCAAAATATTTGTACCACATACTGTCAAAACTGGATCTTACTTCCATGAACAGTGGATCTGCTGTACCAAGTATGACAACAGATATACTCAATGCAATAAAAATAATACTTCCGCCGGACAAAGTGTTAAAAGATTTTGACTATTTAACTTCATTTTTCTGGGAAAGTATTGAAACAAAAAAAATGGAAATGCAAAAACTGGCGCAACTGCGTGACGCATTATTGCCGGAACTGATGTCGGGCGAGATTGACGTATCGAAAGTTCAGGTGTAAATACGTTTCAGGAGAAACTTTTATGGCAAAAATACTTGTAAATGCAATAGAAATCCGTACAATCAAATTCAATGAGGAAGATTATATTTCTCTGACTGATATGCTGAAAGCAAAGGATGGGGAATATTTCTTTTCCAACTGGCTGCGAAACCGTAATACCATTGAATTTCTGGGAATATGGGAGAAAGTGTATAATCCGGATTTTAATTGTGCCGAATTCGACATAATAAAAAGTCAGGCTGGGCTCAACAGTTATCGCTTGAGTGCAAAGGAATGGATGGAAAAGACCAGCGCAATCGGGATCATTTCAAAAGCTGGACGTTACGGCGGAACTTATGCCCATAAAGATATTGCTTTTGAGTTTGCCATGTGGATCAGTCCAGAATTCAAAGTCTATTTGATCCGTGAATTCCAACGCTTAAAAGATGAAGAACAAAAACTGCTGGGCTGGTCTGCAAAGCGGGAACTTGCCAAATTGAATTACCGGATTCATACTGATGCAATCAAGCAAAATCTTATTCCGCCGGAATTGGACCGCAAAAAAGTTTCTATTGTTTACGCAGACGAAGCAGATGTGTTGAATGTGGCAATGTTTGGAATGACTGCTCAGGAGTGGAGAGATGCCAATCCGGATAAAAAAGGCAACATCCGGGACTATGCCACAATCAATGAATTGATCTGTCTTTCCAACCTTGAAAGTCTGAACTCTGTTTTTATCAATGATGGACTGCCTCAATCTGAACGGCTGATGAGATTAAACAAAGTGGCGATTTCTCAAATGAAGGTTCTGTCAGAAGTAACCGATCGGACAATTTTTCTGCCGGATCTAAAGGAAGTCTAAATAGCAATTTAGCGGAGAAAAAAATATGTCACGAGGTCTACCATTTCAGGTAAAAATGAGTATTGAGAAAGCAATAGATTCAGCATTACTTGCTGTTGAAACATATAATAAACCAGCAACGAAATTTAAGTCTGGTGGATATATTGTTTTAATGACAATTGCTTGGACATCGCTTTTTCATGCAATATTTTTCCGTAAAGGAATCAAACCATATTATCGGCAGAAAAATTCATCAAAATTCAAGAAAGTTGACGGAGAATATTGGTATTGGGAGTTGCAAACTTGTGTTGATGAATATTTTAAAACAGAGAATTGTGCGATAAGAAAAAATATAGAATTTTTCATCCCATTACGAAATAAAATAGAGCATAAATCATTTCCGGAAATTGATACAGATATATTCGCCGAATGTCAGTCTTTTTTGTTGAATTTTGATAAAATTTTAGAAAAAGAGTTTGGAGAAAGATATTGTTTAAGAGAATCATTATCGTTTTCATTGCAGATGTTTCCATCCCCCTCAAATATGCGTGCCGCTGTAGTAAATAGTGCGAAACTAAAAAATGTAAAAGATTTTATTGATACTTACAGATCAGCAATATCAACAGACATTCTACAAAGTGGTGAATATGCTTTTAAGGCTTTTTTGATTCAAGTTGCCAATCATTCTTCTGCGGATGCAATGCCTATTCAGTTTTATCCATTTGATAAAATGTCTGATGCAGAAAAAGATAAGGTTCAACGTATAGCAGCTCTGGTAAAAGAAAAGCATATTACTTATTCTGTTGCCAATAAGGGAACATTAAAGCCTGGAGCTGTTGTTCGAAGGGTTCAAGAGGCACTTGGAAATGTAAAATTGACAAAAAATAACAAACTGATAGACAAGTTTAATTTTGATACGCATACGCGTTGTTGGAAAAAATATGCGGTTCGACCTGATTCAAAGTCAGAACATCCAGAAAGAACCAAAGCAGAGTATTGTATTTACGATGAACCTTGTGAACAATATTTTTATACAGAAAAATGGGTTGAACTTTTGATAGAAAAAATGTCTGATGAAACAGAATTCAATTCTCTTTTTAATTGAACTGAATTTTTTAGCGGAGTATAAAATATGGCATATACAGAAGCAAATTATGAAAATGCGGTGATCCAGCTGATTGAGCAGCTCGGATATACCCATGTTCACGGGCCGGACGTTGTTCGGGACTATACCGATCCGTTGTATTCGGAGGTTTTGGAAGGGGCTCTTATCGCAGTCAATCCGGGTGCCCCGCAGGCGGCGATCAATGAAGCCTTGTTCAAACTCCGCAATATCGAAAACGGCAAACTGGAACAGCGGAATATCATCTTTACTGATTATCTGCAAAATGGTATTGAAGTTGCCTATTTTCACAATGGCGAGCAGAAATATGAGCGTGTCCACCTGATCGACTATGACCATATTGACCGTAACAGTTTTATTGTTGCCAATCAGTGGACCTTTCAGGAACACTCCGAAAAACGCCCCGATGTGGTAATCTTTGTCAATGGTCTGCCGCTGGTCGTTATTGAACTGAAATCTCCGTCACGGGAAGAAACAGATGCTTCGGAAGCATACCGGCAGCTCCGCAACTATATGCTGGAAATTCCGTCATTCTTTGTTTACAATGCTTTCTGTGTTATGAGCGATATGGCGGAAACCCGTGTCGGAACGATCACCTCCGGCGAAGATCGTTTTATGCAATGGAAAACCGTTGACGGCGAAACCGAAAGCACTGCCTTTGCCGATTTTAATGTGCTTTTTGAAGGTATGTTGGAAAAACAGCGATTCTTTGACATTTTGCGGAACTTCATTTGCTTCTCCCGCGACAATGGCAATGATGCGAAGATCCTTGCCGGGTACCACCAATTTTATGCTGTCCGCAAAGCGGTTGTTTCCACTGTTAATGCCACCCAAACCGATGGTCGCGGCGGCGTTTTCTGGCACACGCAGGGCAGCGGTAAATCTCTCTCAATGGTCTTTTATGCTCACTTGCTCCAACAGGAACTCAACAGTCCCACCATTGTTGTATTGACCGACCGCAACGACCTTGACGATCAGCTCTATGGGCAGTTTTCCAAATGTCAGGAGTTCCTCCGGCAAATTCCGCAACAGGCTTCAAGCCGGGAGAACCTGAAAGAACTTCTTACCAACCGGGAAGCAAACGGTATTATCTTCACCACCATGCAGAAGTTTGAGGAATCCGGTTCAGCCCTTTCTCAACGGCGCAATATCGTGGTTATGGCCGATGAAGCTCACCGGGGACAATACGGCTTTGAAAAAATCAATGAGGACGGTAAAATCCACATCGGAACCGCCCGGATCATTCGGGACAGCCTCCCAAATGCCACATTTATCGGTTTCACCGGTACTCCGATCTCACAAAAAGACCGCAACACCCGCGAGGTTTTCGGAGATTACATCGACATTTACGACATGACTCAGGCTGTCAAAGATGGCGCTACCCGCCCAGTGTTTTATGAAAGCCGCGTAATCCATCTGAACCTTGACCAGAATATCTTGAAACGGATTGATGCAGAATATGAACTTCTGGCTCAAAACGCCGAAGCTCACGCCATCGAAAAAAGCAAAAAAGAACTGGGGCAAATGGAAAGTATCCTCGGTGCTCCGCAGACCATAGAAGCTCTCTGCAACGACATTGTGGATCACTACGAAAACTACCGGGCACAGGAATTGACCGGCAAAGCGATGATCGTGGCTTATTCCCGCCCGATTGCAATGGATATTTACCGGAAACTTCTGGAAATGCGTCCGGAGTGGAACGAAAAAATCGCAGTTGTGATGACTTCAGGCAACGACGATCCGGAAGAATGGCGCAGCATCATCGGCAACAAGTCCCGCAAAGATGAACTTGCTCGGAAGTTCAAAGACAACGACGATCCTTTGAAAATCGCCATTGTCGTTGATATGTGGCTGACTGGCTTCGATGTTCCCTCTCTGGCGACGATGTATGTTTATAAGCCCATGTCCGGACACAATCTCATGCAGGCGATCGCTCGCGTGAACCGTGTGTTCAAAAACAAAGAAGGCGGACTTGTTGTCGATTATGTCGGCATTGCCAGCGCATTGAAACAGGCGATGAACGATTATTCCAAGCGCGACCAGAGCAATTACGGCGACACCGATATTGGCAAAGCCGCACTTCCCAAGTTTCAGGAAAAACTGGAAGTCTGCCGGGATCTTTTTCATGGATTCGATTATGCCAACTTTATGGACGGAACAGATCTTGAGCGTTCCCAGCTTATTATTGGCGGCATGAACTTCCTTTCTGATCCCAAGGATCCGAAAAAGAAAGAGTTGTTTATCAAAGAAGGGCTGTTGCTCCGCCAGGCTCTTTCACTTTGTCGCAGTATCGTTCCGCATAGCGAGCGTTATGAAGCGGCTTTCTTTGAAGCCGTTAGAACCATGCTTACCCGTATCACCAGCAATCCCAAGCACTTTTCGTTGAAGGAGATCAATGAACGGATCAATGAGCTTCTGAAACAGAGTATCAAAAGCGATGGTGTCATCAACCTCTTTGCTGACATAAAAGAGGGATTTTCGCTTTTTGATCCGAAGTTTCTGGAAGAGATTTCCAAAATGAAGGAAAAGAATGTTGCTATTGAAATTCTGAAAAAACTGATAGCAGAACAGGTTTCCGTTTATCGTCACACTAACGTCGTAAAATCAGAGCTCTTTTCAGAGAAACTCCAGAGAGCTATGAACGCATATCTCAATGGTATGTTGACCAATGAAGAAGTGATCGAAGAACTCAAAAAGATGGCTGCCGAAATCGCAGCTGCCGTTGACTGCAGTAATCAGTTGGGATTGTCCGTTGAGGAAATTGCTTTTTATGATGCTCTGACAAAACCGCAAGCGGTGAAGGATTTTTATGACAACGATCAGCTGGTGGCAATCACCAAAGAGCTGACAGAAATGCTCCGTTCAAATAGAACCGTTGACTGGCAGAAAAAAGAGACAGCCAGAGCCAAAATGCGTTCAATGGTAAAACGCTTGCTGAAAAAATACAAATATCCACCCGAAGGTCAGGAAGAAGCTCTGGAAACCGTAATCAGCCAGTGCGAAATGTGGACGGATAATACTGAACTGGTAATTGGATAACACAGGGAAGGAGATTTTTTGAATGGCTGAATTAATATCACAAGAACGTTTTGAAATATGGGATCAGTTCATTGAACGCTGGCCTATAGAAAAATTGTGGGCAATAACAGTGGAGGAATATAACACACTCGGTAGCAAAGATAGCTTTTGTTATTGTGGAAAAAAGGCCGAAGATTTGGGTTCTATTTGGGACAGTTCTGCTTTCAAATTTGGTGTTTTTGGGTTCGATCCGAACGCAAAAGCGCAAAGGATGAAGGTGCAGGTTTCTTGAAAAGTGATAAATACAAATGGCTCGAAAAATACGGAAAATCAGCGAGCGAGGCTTAAAAAAAATCAAAGGAATAATCCTTTCCATTGTAAACGCTGCTGTCGAAGGGAATCTTTCTGTTATTGATGCAGCCGATTTAGGGCATACCACAAAATGAAAAATTGCTTTTTTATATCAAAAGAAAACTGACATAAAAATTCCCTGCATTTACTTGGAAGATAGGTTAAGAGCATACGCGGAGTGTTTTGAAAAAGATATTCAATCGTCGAAAATCTACAGACAAATACTTGAACGAAAACCAAGCGGAACAGATATATTTTCTTTTTCTCAGAATTTATGGTCTGAGGTTGAGAAAAAGTATACAAACGCCTAGCTTATTGCGCCGGGAGAAAACGCATATTTGCTGGATGACTTTATCAGTTTCAATATGATAAAAATAGGGTGGAATGAAGTAGGTGATCTTTCAAAATTCGGTAGCAAAAAATGATTAACGCTCATACTTCTTTTGTTATAGTAAATGCACGCTACCTTTGAAAAAGACCGTGCATTTACTTTTACAATCGTCACACCATCCGCAGTCATAAAATTTTCATCGCTAAGTATGCGCCCAATGAGCTACATGTCTGAGGCATTTCCGGTGTCTTGAAAGGGAAAAATTGAAAAATTATTTGGTGTTAGACTTCCAGTTTGGGGG
>NZ_QEKH01000069.1 GCF_003096415.1 Victivallis vadensis
GGCGCTGCGTGCTGGTTGAGAGTTGATTGAAAATTGAATAGTGCGATGTAAACCTGAAAATGACTTTGATAAGACGGAAGTCTTACAGTAGTCGAATAAATAAAGCTAAATCAGATATCTCTGATAAAATTTTTATTTTACGGAGAGTTTGATCCTGGCTCAGAACGAACGCTGGCGGCATGGATTAGGCATGCAAGTTGAACGAACTCCTTCGGGAGTGAGTAGCGAAAGGGTGAGGAACGCGTGAGTAATCTGCCCATAAGTTGGGAACAACAGTTGGAAACGACTGCTAATACCGAATGTGGCTATTGACCCGCATGGGTTTTTGGCTAAAGATTTATCGCTTATGGATGAGCTCGCGTCCCATTAGCTAGTTGGTGAGGTAACGGCCCACCAAGGCTACGATGGGTAGCTGGTCTGAGAGGATGGTCAGCCACACTGGGACTGAGACACTGCCCAGACTCCTACGGGAGGCTGCAGTCGAGAATCTTGGGCAATGCGCGAAAGCGTGACCCAGCAATGCCGCGTGCATGATGAAGGCCCTCGGGTCGTAAAATGCTGTCTCCCGTGACGAATAATGACGGTAGCGGGGAAGGAAGCCACGGCTAACTACGTGCCAGCAGCCGCGGTAATACGTAGGTGGCGAGCGTTGTTCGGATTTATTGGGCGTAAAGGGTCTGTAGGAGGTTTGTTAAATACGAGGTGAAATCCGGGGGCTCAACTTCCGAATTGCCTTGTAGACTGATGAACTAGAGTACTGGAGAGGTAAGCGGAATACCAGGTGTAGCGGTGGAATGCGTAGATATCTGGTAGAACACCAATAGCGAAGGCAGCTTGCTGGACAGAAACTGACTCTGAAAGACGAAAGCATGGGGAGCAAACAGGATTAGATACCCTGGTAGTCCATGCCGTAAACGTTGTCAACTTGATGTGGGCGGATTTAGTCCTGTCCGTATCGAAGCTAACGCGATAAGTTGACCGCCTGGGAACTACGGCCGCAAGGCTAAAACTCAAAGGAATTGACGGGGGCCCGCACAAGCGGTGGAGCATGTGGCTTAATTCGAGGCAACGCGAAGAACCTTACCTGGGCTTGAAATATACCGGACCGGCTGTGAAAGCAGTCTTCTCTTCGGAGCTGGTATACAGGTGCTGCATGGCTGTCGTCAGCTCGTGCCGTGAGGTGTTCGGTTAAGTCCGGCAACGAGCGCAACCCGTGTCATTAGTTGCCAACAGGTAATGCTGGGGACTCTAATGAGACTGCCTGTGTTAAGCAGGAGGAAGGCGCGGATGACGTCAAGTCAGTATGGCCCTTACGCCCAGGGCTGCACACGTGCTACAATGGGGGGTACAATGAGAAGCGAAGTCGCGAGGCGGAGCAAATCTACAAAACCTCTCTTAGTTCAGATTGCAGTCTGCAACTCGACTGCATGAAGTTGGAATCGCTAGTAAATGCGTATCAGCTACGACGCATTGAATACGTTCCCGGGCCTTGTACACACCGCCCGTCACATCATGGGAGTTGATTGCACCCGAAATCGGTGATCTAACCTGCAAAGGAAGAAGCCGCCTAAGGTGTGGTCGATGACTGGGATGAAGTCGTAACAAGGTAGCCGTAGGGGAACCTGCGGCTGGATCACCTCCTTTCTAAGGAGCAAGCCCGAACCGTCACGGTTGTGACATCACATGGTTCGAGGTTATGGCTAAACTCCGGGTAACACCGGATGCGCCGGTTCAGCAATGGCCGGCAAAACACAACGGATTACATCGCACTATTCAAAGTTCAATCACGATTGCGGAAGGGATTCCGCGGGTTGATTTAAAAATCATGAAGCATTCAAGGGGCCGTAGCTCAATTGGCTAGAGCACCTGCTTTGCAAGCAGGATGTTGAGGGTTCGAGCCCCTTCGGCTCCACCAGTCAATACTTTACGGTGTTGAAGATGGAGTTGAACCGAAGATTGAGGCGGCTTGAAGCTGCAGGCTTTTCCGAGGCTCGGTGCCGACGGTCGGTCGTGACCGGAGGGACCGGATTTTTTGGGGAATCGGGCGTATAGCTCAGTTGGTTAGAGCGCGTCCCTGATAAGGACGAGGTCCTTGGTTCAAATCCAAGTACGCCCACCATCTTATGGGATTTGAATGCGATTGGTAACGTTTTACCGCGTTTACGGACGCGGGAAAATCGCGGTTTTCGGACTGCGTGTTGTTTGACAATTAAAGAAAATATCTTGAAGAAAATCTGCAAGAAAAAGTTATCGACACACGGAAGTGTGATCGTTAACCAACTTTTGTTGAGAGACAAGTAGACAAAATTTATGTTTCTTGGTGGTTAAGCTACTAAGGGCACATGAAGGATGCCTTGGCACTATCAGGCGATGAAGGACGTGGTAAGCTGCGAAAAGCTTCGGGGAACTGCACGCGAGTTTTGATCCGGAGATGTCCGAATGGGGAAACCCGGCTGGAGTAATGTTCAGTCATCCTTAACTGAATCCATAGGTTAAGGAAGCGATACGTGGGGAAGTGAAACATCTCAGTACCCACAGGAGAAGAAATCAAAAGAGATTGCGTCAGTAGTGGCGAGCGAAAGCGCAAGAGGCTAAACCGGTCGGTTTACTGACCGGGGTTGCGGGACTTCGATATGGCAAGCTGAATCGATAGCAGAAGGAACTGGAAAGTTCCGGCATAGAGGGTGATACCCCCGTAAGCGAAATCGGTTCGAAGCCTGGAAGTATCCCAAGTAGGTCGGGACACGTGAAACCCTGACTGAATCCGGGGAGACCACTCTCCAAGCCTAAATACTCGATAGTGACCGATAGCGTATAGTACCGCGAGGGAAAGGTGAAAAAGCACCCCGGAAGGGGAGTGAAAAGTATCTGAAATCATGTGTCTACAAAGTGTCGGAGCGCAAGCGACGGCATGCCTTTTGCATAATGAGCCTGCGACTTACTCTAACGAGCGAGGTTAAGCCTGGTGCGGAGCCGAAGCGAAAGCGAGTGTGAATAGCGCGTCTAGTTCGTTGGAGTAGACCCGAAGCTGAGTGATCTATCCATGGCCAGGTTGAATCTGCGGTAACACGCAGTGGAGGACCGAACCAGTTCATGTTGAAAAATGTTTGGATGAGCTGTGGATAGGGGTGAAAGGCCAATCAAACTCAGTGATAGCTGGTTCTCTTCGAAATAGCTTTAGGGCTAGCCTTGCGTAAATAGTTTGTGGGGGTAGAGCTACTGATTGTTCGCGGGCCCTTACCGGGGTACCAAGAACTATTAAACTCCGAATACCATAAACCGTACCGCAGGAGTCAGACTATGGGGGATAAGCTTCATGGTCGAGAGGGAGACAGCCCAGACCGCCGGCTAAGGTCCCCAATCTGGACTTAGTGGTTTGAAGGATGTGATGTTGCATAAACAGCCAGGATGTTGGCTTAGAGGCAGCCATCATTTAAAGAGTGCGTAATAGCTCACTGGTCGAGTGATATCGCGCCGAAGATGATCGGGACTGAAGTTCAGAACCGAAGCCGCGGATCGTGAATTTATTCACGGTGGTAGAAGAGCGTTGTATGCGGGTTGAAGCCGAAGAGGGATCTGAGGTGGACTGCATACAAGTGACCATGCAGGCATGAGTAGCGAAAAACCGGATGAGAATTCCGGTCACCGAAAACCCAAGGTTTCCCGGGGAAGGTTCGTCCGCCCGGGGTTAGTCGGATCCTAAGGCGAGGCTGAAAAGCGTAGTCGATGGACAACAGGTTAATATTCCTGTACTGCCTTGTCGGAGTGATGGAGGGACGCAGAGAGTCAGGTGAGCCGGCTGCTGAATATGCCGGTCGAAGCCCGTGGGACGTGCTGTTGGCAAATCCGCAGCACACTAGTCTGAGAGGCGTAAGGTAGCCGAACGCAAGTTTGGCGAATTCACTGCGACTGCACTGACGAGAAAAGCTTCTAAACGATGATGACAGGGTATCCGTACCGTAAACCGACACAGGTGGGTGAGGCGAGAAGCCTAAGGTGCGCGAGAGAAACCAACGTTAAGGAACTCGGCAAATTAGCCCCGTAACTTCGGAATAAGGGGTGCCGCCTCTGGTGAAGGGATTTACTCCCCGAGCTTAGGGCGGTTGCAATAAAGAGGCCGGTGCGACTGTTTAACAAAAACACAGCTCTATGCCAACTCGTAAGAGGATGTATATGGAGTGACACGTGACCAATGCCAAAAGGTCAATGGGAGAGGTTAGCGCAAGCGAAGCTTCGATCTGAAGCCCTGGTGAATGTCGGCCGTAACTATAACGGTCCTAAGGTAGCGAAATTCCTTGTCGGGTAAGTTCCGACCTGCACGAATCGTGTAACGATGCCGGCACTGTCTCAACGTGGATCTCGGCGAAGTTGTAATTCCGGTGAAAATGCCGGATACCTGCGGAAGGACGGAAAGACCCCATGAACCTTTACTGTAATCTGATATTGGTATTTGATTGTTCTTGTGTAGCATAGGTGGGAGGCTGTGAAGCCGCTACGCCAGTACCGGTGGAGCCACAGGTGAAATACCACCCTGGTGCAATTAGATATCTAACGGAGTCCCGTGAATCCGGGCTCCGGACCGTGTCAGAGGGTCAGTTTGACTGGGGCGGTTTCCTCCTAAATTGTAACGGAGGAGCCCGAAGGTACACTCAGCACGGTTGGCAATCGTGTGAAGAGCGTAAGGGTAGAAGTGTGCTTTACTGTAAGACAGACATGTCGAGCAGTTGCGAAAGCAGGGCCTAGTGATCCAGCGATGGAATGTGGAATCGTCGTTGCTCAACGGATAAAAGGTACTCTGGGGATAACAGGCTGATAGCGCCCAAGCGTCCATAGCGACGGCGCTGTTTGGCACCTCGATGTCGACTCATCACATCCTGGGGCTGTAGAAGGTCCCAAGGGTTCGGCTGTTCGCCGATTAAAGTGGTACGCGAGTTGGGTTCAGAACGTCGTGAGACAGTTCGGTCCTTATCCTCCGCAGGCGCAGGATATTTGATGGGATCATTCCTTAGTACGAGAGGACCGGGAATGACTGACCTCTGGTGTTCCGGTTGTGGCGTCAGCTGCATTGCCGGGTAGCTATGTCGGGAACGGATAAGCGCTGAAAGCATCTAAGCGCCAAGCCCACCCAAAGACGAGATATCCCTCCCCGCAAGGGGCTGAAGGCCGGTCAAAGACTATGACCTTGATAGGATGGCGGTGTAAGTACAGCAATGTATTCAGCTTACCATTACTAATCGGCCGTGAGGCTTAACCACCTTTTTTCTCAAAGTTCCGCATGGAGCGCTGAGAAAAAGGTTGACTCAACAGATGTTGGAAAGCCTCGATGATTGGATCTTGGAGATGATTCCAGGAGATGTTTTCTTAATTGTGATTTTTTCCGGTGCTGATAGCGGAGCAGAAACACACGTTCCCTTCCCGAACACGGTAGTTAAGGGCTCCAGCGGCGATGGTACTGTATAATTGACTATGGGAGAGTAGCACGGTGCCGGAAATTTTTTTACCTCAAGTTGCTTCGCACACAACTTGAGGTTTTTTTT
>NZ_QEKH01000070.1 GCF_003096415.1 Victivallis vadensis
GCCACCGAATCAGCCGGGGCAACACACTGAAGCGCGGCTATGAGGGAATCAGAATTCGGAAAGACTGTTGATCTCGATTTTTTTGCTTTCTTAAAGAAATTCTTGTGGAAGGAGAGACTCTTGTGTCCTCCCGTATGTAAAGAGTCTCTACCCTCAGGATAAAGCAAGAAGGTTGTGGGAAAAGTTTCAAGGGGCTCTACAACTTAAAACTTGTGGAGACGGTTGAGACGTTACTTCAGCACCTTTAAAACTCTAACGGAAACTTGGTTCGTTTTGTCCAAGCGTTTTCCAAAGATAATTTACTGACGTCTCAACTGTCTCCGCCCCTGTTTAAAAGTTCTCTTAAAGGTAAATTTCAAGTGTCTCAAGTGTCTCAGTTCACTTATATTTCAAATTCAGCCGTCCCACTGCCGGAAGACAAGTCTTCTTCCGTAAGGATGAACTTGATGATGTCGGAATTACGGTATCGTACCGCTGTGCCGATCTTCTTCCGTCGAAATGGAAAGGCTCCGTTTCGTTCCAGCTTTTTGAAGTTCGCCAGACTGATTCCGAGCATTTCGGCAGCTTCCGGCTGGTCGATCAGCTTCGGCAGTATTGCAGGAATCGTCTCGCCGTTCTTCGCCAGGTTTCGCAACTGCGCGATCACCTCCCTTTCCTCCGGGATGCTCAACACTCCGGCTTCGGCCAGCGGGTGCAGCAGCTTTGCGATCAGATTGACCGTCGTTCCCTTGATCCTGACATCCATTTTCAGACCTCCTTGATTCAGATACTTTCGTTGAAAAGGCTTTCCCCTCAAACTCAGGCGGAGAAAGCGGGGGTTTTAGAGTTTGTTGTTTTTATTGTATCAATTGTATCTATCAAAAAAATAAGCATCTCACAAGCAAGAAAATCCAAAGCAAAGCACAAGAGAAAAGGCAAAACAACACACAAAGGACAACCCAAGACAAAGCACAAAAAGAGAAAACACCAAAAAGCAAAGCAGACCTCTCAAAGGAGCCCCCCCTAAGCCGATACCTGAAACAAACTTTAAACAGACTTAAAGCGCAAGCAGAAGAAACCATAATCAAAACAAAAACTTCTCTGACTGTTGTTATTATTTTATTGAGAAAGAAACAAAACATTACAGGAGCAAGCAACTATGGGAAAACCCAGAATCCATCGGGAAGAAACTTACAACGAAACCCGAATCTATCAAAGTCCATCAGGGAGCCGGGCGGAAATCTTGGCCGCGATCCATCAGATTTTCGATTACATGTGGAGTGTCAGCCACGGAAGACTTTACGTCTGCCACTTCACGGTCAACTTCCCCTCAACTTTCACACTTCAGGCCAACGACTTTCTGACCGGAACCCTTCAAAGCTGGCGGCGAACCATGCAGAACCACCGAGTTCCAGCCGAATATCTCTGGGGGCGCGAGAAAGGCGATTTTGCCAGTGGCGGCCACGTTCATTTCCACATCTTCGTCATCATCCACGGCAAGTTCATCCAGTCCGCTTCCGGGATTGCCAGCCATTTGAATTGCTTGCTCTCCAGGCGTTTGCAGGACGATGTCAGGCGGGTCAGGTGCAATCCTCCATTGCGAGACAGTTTCTTCTGGGGCAAGAAGGTTTCCGCCAAGCTCGACAATCTCGCCGACGCGATCGAGTGGGTTTCCTACATCGCCAAGGTCGATACCAAGGAGGCTCCTTTCGGCCAGAAGACCTTCGGCTTTTCCAAAGGCTTTCTTCAGCAGCATCAGATTTCAGCCTTGACTTTGGCGGAAGAGGCCGCTTTCGACGCCGCTGACCTTTCGATTTCCGATGAAGATTGGGCGGCCTGGGGTTACGAACCGCTCAACTGGGAGGAGGCTTTGAACTTCAATCCGGCGACTGGAGGACCGCTTCATGAGGAAGCCTGAGCTCGAAAAGACACCAGAAAACCGTCTCCGTTGCGCAAAAGCCTTCGCCGGGGTCGATGCCGGGATTGCGGTCTCTATGGCCCTTCCCGTGGCTCCAAAATACCAAGACGGGCAAGCTGTTGCAGTGGTTGCCGTCAACAGGAGTTCAAACCAGAGAGGAGGAAGCAAGATGGACGGTTGAGGTAGAATTGACAGAACTTTTATTCAACAACCAAAAAACTTAAACACAGGGGAATTTATCATGGTCAGAAATCGAAAATCTGTTTGCAGCTTTCCGGCAGACGAAGAACCTGAAAAGCCGCAGTTTTACCGGAGAAGCAAGGAGGAAGCCGATCGGGACTTCCGGCAAGGCATTCTGGAACGCGGTCCCGGTATTGAGGTGAGAGTTCACCCGAACGATCACACCAAAGAGGTTGTGATCAAATCCAAGCCGCGAAAGGCGCGCTATGTCCGTGCTCGCCGCTGGCATCTGTGTGACGATCTGGTCGATATTTTCGCCTGGGGAGAACCGAGGACCAGGAAGGAAGAACCTCCGCAGGACAAAGAGCCGCAGGATGACGGCGAAGCGCAGGGCGACAACCCTCCGGGGAACGAGCCGCAAACTGATGAACCGCAAAACGATTGACCTTTTGCCGCCGGGGAAGTGGTGCTTAAAGCCTTTCCCGGCGTTTTTTATTTATCGGCAGGTCCTTTCAGGGCGTCCGAACCGTTTCAGGGGGCGGAAGCTGACGCTCCGGAAGAAGAGAGTTCGCAGGTGCGAAAGCTGCCCAGGAAACCGGATTTCATGCCGACTTTTTCCAGGACAATCCCACAGCTTCGACATAGGCTTTGATGTGGCGACAGACAACTGCCGAAGGCTGCCGGTTGCAGCTTTCCTTTACCTGGACGAGAATCCTGCCGGGCAGTTCGATTTCGAGGGTGGCGCAGAGTTTCCCATCCAGCGAACGCATCGAGACGATGGCGCAATGGCCGCGCCGACAGGCATCCAGATAGGAGCCGACACAGTGATGTAACTGGCGGCCTTCCCGGAAAAGCGCATCCGAGTTGAGAAGTTCGTCAAAGATGATGTCGGGATTTTCCCGCACCCACGAGAACCCGTGCGACGGCCAGAACCGGAGGACTTCCGGACGGCGAATTCCGTACAGCCACTCGTCAGCCTCCTGACATACCGAACGGAAAGACCGGTCCTTTAAGGTAAAATGTTCGTTGAAAAGTCCCTGTGTCCGCCAGTAGTACACCGGAATTTGAAATTCCCTCAGCGTGAACTTCTGACAAGCCAGCCATTCGGAAACAGTGCGGACAACATGAAGAAAAACCGGCCATTCAAGATAACGGCAGGCCCCGTTGAGCACTTCAGCAATTGCCATCGCCTCAGCGGTTGAATGGCGGTGACTTTGGAGAATACAAAAGCAACACCCTGTCGAAAGGGAAGAAAAACGCTCCGGAAGCTGATGAAACCAACAGTTTTCCTGTTTGCTCAACTTCAACACGTCGCGCGGCGAAACTCCTTGCCCCAACCGGCACAGAGCCTTGACTTCAAAACGGGACATCGGGTGTTTCCAAAGTCCATAGCACCATGCCGGCAACGGAAAATCCAGAAAACTCCGGTCCAGCCATGCCCGAAGCTGACGATCTGCGTTATGCGTATTGAAATGGAGCGGTGAACGCAGATCAACCTCTCGAAACTCAACGGCCTGCGCCAGATTCCACAGAAACGTGGGGTAGCTTTTGTCTGCCAGCGGCCCATAAAGCGCCTTAAAGCGATTCTCCAAACCGAATTTCAGCAAATCCAGATAGCGACGCTCCTGTTCCTGGCGTCTGACACGTCGCGGCCAGTCCCCGGAAATGATGGAAGGTTTCCACATCTGCCAACACCAGTTGCGGCGCAGTGAATGCGGCAAGCACTCGTAAAAGATTTTCAAATCGTCCATTTGCCGTCGCCTTTTTTCGGTCTTTTGTCCGAAGGGCAGGATAAATACCCGGAACATAAGGTCAAGTCCGAATTCCGGGAACTTGACGGAGCCTGGAAAATCTTTATCATAAATCGGGACTTTCATATTCAACCATCAGACAGAGGGCAAAAACGATGCAGCTTCACTTCACTTTCACACGAAATCCGCAGTTTCTTTCGGAGGAGGATGTTTACGCGATCACGCCGGTTCACGATCCGGCGGAACTTCTGAAAGAGGGTTACGCCCTGTGTCTGGTGTGGCGGCCCGAATTCGACGGAAACACCGTACCGCTGGAAACGCTTCGCGGAGTCTGGCACAAGCCGAATGGAGGCGAGCAAGACGCCACGCTCTACTTCATGCAGGACCGGGCGGAAGTTCAATCCCGAACCAAGAACGCCCTGGACCGCCGCCTGAAGAGTCCGTATCTGTTCGCCGCATGGAAAAAGGATGGACAACGTTTCTTCAAAATCATCCACAATCACCGCGTCAGAGTTCAGAGCGATTCTCTGGCGGACATTTTGCCCTACTTTATCGAAGGCCGCTTCGAGCCCCGCGCGATCTATCGACGGAAACACTCCATCATGACTCTGATGATGATGGACGCCAAACGCAGAAAAGAGTGTCGGGAGTTGCGGGGAAGGCTGCTGGAACTTCTGGAAA
>NZ_QEKH01000071.1 GCF_003096415.1 Victivallis vadensis
TCACAGCATTAGGAAAAACCTGCTCAAGTTTGGAATCAATCCCCAAAGACGGTAGAACCTCTATTTTCGACTGATTGCCACCTATATAATACTGCCCTGCCCTTTCTACCCACTCAACCCCCAAAAGCCAAGTAATCAAATCAAGAACATCTGCAAGATCACAGCCTGAAACGTCAGCAAAAATAGGCTTATCTTTAAGATCATCGAATACTACAACGTTAACTTTATAGTATTCGCTGATAGACTGGCAGACTTGCCACAATGGCACCCCCTGACAAGATAGAAAGAAATCTTTAGGGTTGCTTTCCTGCTGCTGTTCCTGCTGTTCCTGCTGATCCTGCTGCTGGAACTCTGACGAACGAGGAGAGGGAGCAGCGACCGCCCCCAACGAAATAAACAAACCTGCGATCAAAGCGAACAATCTTCTCATCTTCATAGACATCACCTATCTTTAAAACAATACCATTAGGATAGACCAAGCGATTAGGAGAAACGGCCAAAGGCGAATAATACAAAACTGGCTGCTTTTCCTGTTGAACCTGCTCAACAGTTTTTTCAGGCAGTTTCTTTATCTGCTTCCCCCCTGCCCCGGTCGAAATTTCCACTTTCTGCCCCTTGACAAACTTTAAATATTCATTCCATCCAACACAACCACCTATTACCATGCAGGAAACGAAAGCAAGAGGAAGCCACAAACAGCTCACGAAATGCAAAAGATTCTTTAAAACATTCGTGCCTGTATCTGTACTCGTTGCATTTTCATCAGGCAGGGATTTGCCGGGAACAGATTCAGCGCGACTAAATGAATCATAGCACTGAAAAACATGTTTTCGAGGAAACAAAGACCAAGAATCAGAATACTCCTTATCGCCATGCTCATAACCTCGAATAATAAAGAACTGAACAGGCCATTTCAAACCTTTCAGCCAAGTAAAACGCTCGAAGATATTGGAATACTTTGCGTTCCTGATTACATACAGATATTGAACGCCACGACGAATATTTACATCAAGATCGCTTTCTGAATGGCTGATCAGAAACATGTCATCTTTATAGTGGCCATGTTGGCGCGTATAAGCCAGCAGTTCCCTGCGACGTTCTGCAGTATCATCAGATTTATCACGATAATCTGTAGAGCTGAAATACTGGTAAAGCTCATCCAGTACAATCACAGCGTTAGCCTGCGTCACCTGCCAAAAGCGCAAAATCTTCTTTTCTTCAATCACCTGATGAAGTTTGCACCAGTCAGGATTTTTCTTATAAAACTCTCTTGCTTCTCCGAAGCTGCGAAATTTCTTAAACAGGAAGATTCGACGCAAAGCAAGGGAATATTTCGCAGGACTGCGAAACAACCCCTTACAGATAATATCAGGATGTAAAGGAAGATTCGTATAGATAGGACGATTGCTAGACTTTAAATAGTCCTGCATGATCGTAACTGAAAAATACGATTTCCCGGCACGTTGCTTGCCTGTAATCACATAAAGCATATAATTCCCCTCCCCTCAATAGACAGTCGGGATCAACTTTACTATGATTTTTAAGGCCAGCACAGCCAACCACACACCCAACAGAATAACGAGAATATGCAGAGTTTCAGACAATGGCAAGAAGTAATTTACCCATGACATATATGTAGAATCGAGAAACGTAACATTCCCAAAAGGATTTTTTACTATCGATTCATATGCAGGGGTAAAAACATCATCCTTTACCCAGTTATAACCAGAGGTAATTAAAGATACAGCCATATCACAGAGCCATTGCAACCCATCGACCAAAGACTGTATCAGAAAGTCAAATCCTTCCTTTACCTTGTCCCACAGAGAAGAAAGAAGCGAACCGACAGAAGCCATATATCAATACTCCAAGCTACGAAGAATCTTTATTAAAATAATGAAAGCCCCAACGTAGACCAGACCGGCAAGAATTTCACGAATCGTTCTAAAGATCGTTGCTCCCGGTTCAGCTCCAAAATCAATAACGATATTTTGAGATACGCCGACGACAGCAGGAAAGGGAATTACCACAACAGGCGCACTTTGTCCAACATTTGAAGGAACAATATCAGTTATAAAATCAGGCCCATCACCCTTAAAAGCATTAAAATTTCCCTTGTCTACTTCTGAAAATTCCCCCTCACCTACTGAATCACCCTTAAAATCACCGTTTCCGCTTTCACCATCGCCACCACCATCGCCGCCGCCTTCTCCTTCCTCTGGTGGTTCCGGAGGCGGATCAACAGGAGGATCGGTATCATCGCCACCACCGTCGCCGCCCTCGCCGGAGCCGCCCTCGCCGGAGCCGCCCGAACCACCGGAGCCACCAGTATCCCCATCTCCATGTTTCGCAGATTCATGAGTTTCACCACAAAGCTGACAAATTGTAATCTGACAAGTTTCCAAGTTCTTAAGAGGATAACCACAAGGAACCTGATACTGATAAGATATATGAGAACAAACCTTATGTGCAATTCCATTGTGACAAGTAAAAGTACTAACGTGCTCAGATTCTTCACCACAATAAAACGCACCAGAAACAACAGGACAAACTTGTTTATGCTTTGAACCTGATTCTATCTTTTTACCGCAAAGATCACAAGTTGTTTTTCTAAAAATTTGAAAATCTCCATCATCAAACCAAAACCAATAACGACCAGCAGAAAATTTACCCTTAAACGAATAAGACGTATGATGTCCTATTGAATAAGGACAAATACCAGTTTCAGGACAGGTATGCCCCTCAGGCGCATGAACATGATCATAACATTCATGATCCAAAAACAATGCATGCCCATGACCATGATCCCCTGAAGCATCTAACCAAATAGCAAAATATTCTCCTGGTGGAAATTCAAACCAACCAGACATATCAGAATACGAGCCATAACGTTCATAACCATCTACCTCAGGACCAGTATACCAGTCTGCAGAATAACAAGCAATCCCAAAAATAAACGAAAACAGCACCAATAACCTACGCATAAAATCACCTCCCACTGATAGCAGCTTGGAAAATATACCAGATTACAAGGCCAACCAAGATACATAAATAGACATTGCCAGCCCTGACGGCAAAAAGAAGTTCCTCAAATACTACAGTTTCTTCCATAACTCACTCCCAACAAAAAAGGGGGCACTGTGGCCCCCTGCCCTGCGGCGGTCGATTCATCAGCCTTTGGTGCAACGCTTGATGAGCCAGAACACGAAGCCAACCACCAGCACGATAACGAAAATCGTAACGCAACTGGTAATAGCGGAAGTCATGGCAGTACGAACCGGATCGACAATGGCATCGGCATTGATCGTCACCGCGCCGGATTCACCTTCGGTCACGAGATCCGTAGCACCAGCGGAAAAGCCCACAATCGAAAGCGCCGCGACAGCGAACAACGACGCCTTATTGGCAACCGCTTTCACGCCTTCACCGATTTTCTTGAAAAAATTCTTCATGATGTTTCTCTCCTTTTGTTGTTATTTGTCTTTGATATTCCAAAAGTCAGTATCGCCCCCACGTCGGATTGCTAGCAAGACAGCTCGAACGCCGGTACCAAGCATCCCAACCATCATACCCAACGCAAGACCAAATACAATGACCCCTGA
>NZ_QEKH01000072.1 GCF_003096415.1 Victivallis vadensis
TTTCCAACATTCTTTCATCATGTCGTCTATGAAACAATACACTTCGGTGATATAGTCTTCCGTGAGCATGCTTGAATACCTTTCTAAGTTGGTTGTAGCTAACCTAACTTAATCGATATTTCGGCTATTAATAGCCCAAGCATGCTCTTTTTCGTTTTTTACCAATAAAACTTGCACACGGCGTAAATTGGTATCGTAACTTCTTTGTATTGCTGATAAATAAAATAGCGCAATGAGCTTTCATTGCGATGAAGAGGAGAAACGCCGCCAAGCGTCACAACGCTTGGCGGCGATTTCCCATGTGATTGTCGAGTTTACAGCGCCGCGGCTGGAATATTTTTTGCTTCAGCACTCAAGGAAATTATATCCGGATACAGACTCACCAGCGCACCCATTCCAATTGGTTGTTTGAAGGCCGCGAGTTTGGAAAAATGCCGGATAGCCTCCTTATTTATCGTCGCTGCTTTTTTGAATTCCACCGGGTAGAGTGTGCCGTTCTGCTTGATGATCAGATCAATTTCGCCGGGATTACGCTGCTTGTCACGGTAATAGTAAAAATTCGCTTCCATCCCTGCGTTGGCGTAACTTTTCAGGATTTCCGCGAAACACCAGGACTCGAAGAAGTGTCCTGCAGCAGCTCCGTTCGCCAACACCTCCGGCGTAGTCCATTCCGTGAGATATGCCATTAAACCCGTATCCAGCATGTAGAGTTTCGGCGTGGAGACCATCGCCGCCGCACAGCTTGCTTTATAAGGATACAGCAATTTGACAATTCCGGAAGTTTGGAGGATGCTCAGGTAGTTTTTGGCCGTCGGCTGGCTGACTCCGGTATCGCGGGCGAGGTCGGAATAATTGAGCATCTGGCCGGAACGGGCGGCGACCGATTTCAAGAAAGCATAGAATTTCTCCTGATCGGCCACTTGCGTCAACTGGCTTACATCCCGGTCAAGATAGCTCCTTACATAAGATTGATAAAATCGCGTCCGGAATTTGTCCCCGTCCGGCGAAGCCGCCAGTTCAGGATAACTCCCCCGCCATAGTGCTGCAAAAAATTCAGACGGCGTTTTTGAGGGCATATTGTCAAGTGAAAAGGTGTCGGGCAGAAATGCTCGTTCCGGCTGCCCGTTCCGTTCGCGGTTGGAAAGTCCGTACATCATGAAAATACCGATACGCCCGGCCAGCGATTCCGTCACCCCCTTCATCAACTGGAACTGTTGAGAGCCGGTCAGCCAGTAAAGTCCCCTGGCATGTTCCGGATCTTCATGACGGCGAGCGTCAATGATCTCCTTGATATAAGGGAGAAGCTCCGGAGCATATTGAATTTCATCAATAATGACAGGAGGCGGATTATCCGCCAGAAAAAGCCGGGGATCTTCTTTGGCGCGCATCTGCACATCCAACGCATCGAGAGATACAAAGCGCCGTTCTTTTTCCGCAATGGCCCGTAAAAACGTCGTCTTTCCAACCTGCCGAGCTCCGGTGATCAACAACGCAGGAAAAAAATGGCTTGCTTCCAGAAACGGTTTTTCCAAACTCCTCTTGATATACATAAAATCCTCCAAATTTCAAAGTATAACTTTAAAATAGCGTCATTAATTTATATTTCAAGCCTCTTTACGCTAATTCAAAATCATTCTTTGAAAAAGATGAATTCTACCTGTCCTATTACCAAATAACCGATATCCGATAACTGTGTATCAATAATGGCGGGGAAAATTGACTACCTGTAAATCCGGGAGTTTTCTTTGGCGCGTATTCTTCCCTTGAAAACTACCGGCTATATGTCTTTCGTCAACACCGGAACCCAGAAACCTGAAACTCAAGGGAATTGGGTGGGAGTATGAAATATTTCGTATCGCAGAGATTGCTTTTTTCCAATCCAATCACTATTGTAAAGAAGCAGAAGTGGACAAGGAACAGCAGTCATGAAAATCGAATCTTTGAAAATAAAGAATTTCAAGACCTTTCGAAATACAATGTGGATATTCCAAATTTCTGTGTGCTTACATTCTTATGGAAAGGTTTCTGGCATTCCTTCTGAATGGAAGAAAATTTGCTGAAGTAACCTGTGGCAGCATCCGATTATACCTAGTGAAAATCGGTGCTGTCATTCGTCGCAATACCCGAAAAATCTATGTCGCTCTTTCAAGCGCTTGTCCGAATCAGGAACTGTTGCGCTTGATCGCTGCAAAGATCATTGCCATGGAATAATCGTCAGGAGAGCTGTTCCCGGCTTGCTGATCAACAACGGGGGAAAGGGAGAGGTATGGCCAATTTATGGAATACAAGGCTGAATATTCTTGAAAAAACAAGCGCAAGGCTCTGGAAAAGCATTTTTCTCAAAACTGGAAAATTCATGCAATATTCAGGTTAGGAGAATAGTTATAGCCTTGGAGCCTCAGCAGCTATAATCGCTTTTGAACGACATATGTGATTTGCGGAAGCGACTTGGTGAGTTGTGCTGAAGTTTGGCGAATGTCTTGGAAAAACAGTACTGATCGGCAAAACCGAGCTCCTTCGCAATCTCCTTGATGGAAAGATTGCTGAAGTGCAGAAGATAGCAGGCCCGTTCAATTTTCCGGCGCCGGACGAATGCCTGCGGACTCTCCTCCATCGTCGCGGAAAAGAGCCGGACAAACGCATTGCGCGCCAGGCCGCAATGATTCGCCAGCATATTGTTGTCCAGCTTTTCATTCAAATGCTCTGAAATGTATTTCAACGCGACATGAATCCGGCGGTTGATGGGCAGTTCCTTGATCTCCATCTCCTCCGGGCAGCGCAACAGTACATGTCCCAACACGGTAGTGTCAAAAGTAATATGAAAAAATGAAAGTTTTGTTTTTGCGGCGGGTAATACATCCGAACCCGTCCGCGTTCAAGCGAAAATCCGGCATA
>NZ_QEKH01000073.1 GCF_003096415.1 Victivallis vadensis
TTTCCAACATTCTTTCATCATGTCGTCTATGAAACAATACACTTCGGTGATATAGTCTTCCGTGAGCATGCTTGAATACCTTTCTAAGTTGGTTGTAGCTAACCTAACTTAATCGATATTTCGGCTATTAATAGCCCAAGCATGCTCTTTTTCGTTTTTTACCAATAAAACTTGCACACGGCGTAAATATGGAAAGTTTGATTCCCATTGTTCAAAACTGGTACATGCAAGGCCGAGTAAAAACACATTTCCCTCTATGTACTTTTCATTAAAAAGTATTTCACCTCCGAAAAATACCCCCAATAATACCGCGGCAACTGATATCGCCAGAATAAGTTTAAACCTTTTTTTCATCATAAATTCTCTGTTTATAAAGAACTGTTTCACAGACGACATGATAAAAAAACAGCGAAATCCCCGGCAGTATTATTTGGCGGTTAACTTTCGCCATGCTTCAAAATAGCGTCTGCCGAATTCGAGTTGGCTGGCGCGGTCGAAATGGACTTTGTCCGGGTTGGAGGTCAACCCTTCCGAAGTCACGAAAGCGGCGGGCTGATTCTCCCCGACCGCCTTGCGCTGGGCGGCGTCGACCTTACGCCTGGCTTCGCTCCATTTCGCGCCGGGGAACTGCGACAACTGGCCGACGATCACCGGCACATCCGGGGCGTTGAACTTCTGCCGGAAATCCCGGATCAGTTCCGTCAGCCACCGGGCATACTGGTCGGCGTTTTTATTGCAGTCGGCTTCTCCCTGATGCCACAGGATCGCCTTGAGGGTGCCGGATTCCAGCGCCTTGCGGGTGCGGGCGACCGCATCGTCATAGGGATGGCTCTGGGTCTGCTCCCAGTAAACGCCCGGCCTCCAGTGGCGAATGCTCGAACCGCCGCACGCCGCCGGAATCAACCCCACCGTGATCGACGGATCGCTCCCGGCAAGCAGTTTGGCGAACGCATCGCCGGGACCGATCCCGGCAAAGCTCTTGTCGAAGTGGATCGGAGCGGAGGCCGGAACCCATTCCCCCTCTTTATTCAGCATCAATACCCGCGGGTAGGGCGCCCTGTCTTCCGGCTGGATTTTGCCGCGCCCGGCCATATTGGACTGCCCGGCCAGCAGCACCAGATAAAACTTCTCTTTCGGCGGCAGCTTGACCGGATCGGCCCCGAACGCCGCCGACAGCAGAAGTCCGCAAACAACAGTACAAAGGATTCCGACTTTTTTCATCTTCTTTCTCCCGTTTGTTTTGAAGTCGCATCGGCCCTCCGTTCAACATACATGCCGTCGGCTCTTCCTGCAAGCAAAAAATGTTGACATTCCGCCTATTGATACAGGGAAACCAATCATCAGGAGGAATCAACCATGAAATTCACGACCCCGGCCATATTCGGCACCATCCTGCTGCTGGCGGGCGGCTGCACCACCGCCAACGAGGCGGTCAAAGCGGCGGCGGCCAAAAACGTCAACGCCTCCGGACTTCTGTCCGTGCAGAATGTTCAGACCGGATACGATCCCGTGACCGGCAGCGTCACGCCCAAAGTCCTGTTCATGACCGGCAGTTTGCACTACCGGTCCAATGTGGTTTCGGTGCCGGCGGGGAGCAAAGTGCCCGACGCTGCGGAGTACAGCCGTGAAGAGAGCGCCAGCATCTGGAATTCCGACGCCAGATCCGTGAACGTGCGCTGGAGCTTCACCGCCTCGACGCCGGAAGCCGCGGAGCAGCGGGTCCGGGAAATGCTCGATTACGAAGCGGCCCGGCTCAAACAATGACCCCTATTCCACCTGCCGCTTGCAGCCGAAGTCGGCCGGAATGCGGCGGGCCACCGGAATCATCACCAGAAAGCTCGGAATCGTGCAGATCATCACATACCAGAAGAACGGCACGTAACCGAGCCACTTCTGGGCGTAACCGGAGAGCATTCCGGTCAGGTTCAACCCGAGGATGGTGATTCCGGTCATGATCGCGTAGTGGCTGGTCTTGAACGGCCCCGAGTGCTCCGCAAACGCGATCGTGACCAGCATGAACGCGCTGTAGCCCAGGCCGTAGCCGAACTGTTCGACCGTCACGCAGCCGCCGACAATCCACAGCGATTCCGGCCGGAACGTCGCGAGATAGACATAGACCAGATCCGGCACGTTCAGCGCCGCCACCAGCGGCCAGACCGTCCTGCCGAACCCGTAACGCGCCACCAGAACTCCGCCGGCGATGCCACCCGCGATCAGGGCCAGCACCCCGAACGTGCCGTACAGCATTCCGAAGGCTTCGGTCGAAAGTCCCAGTCCTCCGTCCTCGCGCGCATCCTTCATAAACGCGACCGCCATCTTTCCCAGCTGCGACTCCGCCAGCCGGAAAAAGAACAGAAACACAATCAGCCCCACCACTCCGGGCATCTTCAGGAAACTCAGGAACGCCGCAAAAAATTGATAATGTCCCAAATTTTGTGATGGGATGTGTTGTTTGACAAGGTTGCATCTGCCTTTTATTTTGAGTAACTCAAAATCTCAACATAAAGGGAAT
>NZ_QEKH01000074.1 GCF_003096415.1 Victivallis vadensis
CCCGCGACGGTCAGGACGCTGTTCTCCTCTGCGGCGCTGACCGCTTCCGAGAGAGTGCTGAACGCGTTCGTGCCGACTTTGTAGAATTCGCCATTGAGGGTGAAAGTTTCGTCCGCGGTGGTGTACGCCGGGGAGACCGCGATATGGTCGAGGGTGGGCTGCGGGGCCGCCTCGACGTTGATGGAGAGGTTGCCGTCGACCAGCAGGAGCTGTCCGAGCATGTCGCCGGGGAGCAGGATCATTTCCGCGCCGATCGCGACAGCGGTGTTGTTCAGGGTGATCACGGCTCCGGAAGCCAGAGTGACGCCGGAAGCGAGAATCCAGTTTCCGGCGGCGAGGGTTCCGACAGTGACCGCCAACTCGTTGAGCGCGTCGAGCTTGTCGCCGAAGGAAACCAGCGCTTCCGCCGGAGCCGCGTCGATCGTGATCGCAAGGCTGTTCACGGTGGAGAGGTCGACGTTGTCGCCGAAGGTCACCTTGCTTCCGGAGCGGACCTCCACCCCGGTGAAGCCCTGAACCTTCAGGTCGAGGTTTCCGGTGAAGGCGTCGAATACGAGTGTGCTTCTGTCGGCTCCGGCGCCGGAAACGGTTCCCGCGACGCTGGTATAGGCGGAGCCCTTGAAGACGACCTGCGCGGAGCCGACGGACTGGCTGCCCGCGACGTTTCCGGCCTTCACGTCGCCGGCGACTGCGCCGCCGGAGAGGATGACGGTCGCGTTTTCGACCGCGGCATTGTTGCCGCCGCCGTAGACGCTGTACTGAACGGTTCCGCCGGCGATTTCGACGGTCGCGTTTTCGACGGTCGAACCGGCGTTATGTCCGCCCGCGATCACGTTCCGGACGGTCGAACCGGTTCCAACCGTGATCGTTACGTTTTCGACAATGTTTTTGCCGCAGCCGTCGCTGTATCCGCCGCCGTAGATGTTGCCGGAGGTCGAATTTTCCAGCGAAATTACCGCCTCCTTGACCGTCAGCACGCCGTTGTCGGCCCGGCCGCCCGCGTAGAAATGCTGCATCACGGTTCCGGCGGTCGCGTTGAATTCGACCCGGTCGACCGTCAGCGTGTGTTTGCCGGTCGCAAGGTCGGCGCCTTCGTTTTCGATGAAGCCGCCGAGCATCACGTTGCCGCTGCCGAGGTTGGAGTTTGCCGCATTCACGATCACTTCATGGATCGTGACGCCCATGTCCCTGGTGCCGCCGAGGCGGCCGGCCACGATCAGCTGGTTTCCGATCCGCGAATCCGTCAGGTTCGCCGTCAGCGTGCCGGTGATGTGGTTCACCCCGGAGCCGTCCTTCGAATAGGTGCCGACGTAGAACATCGCGATATCCGAATTGATCACATTGACCGTGCCGTCGCAGCTCAGGCAGCTGCGGCCGATTCCGTAGAGGACGTTGGAAACCGTCGAATCGGAAACCGTCACGTTCATGCTGCCGGTCACGTTGTGTCCGTTGCTGTCGCCGCCGCCGTAGACGTAGTTCACTGTCGCGCCGTTTTCGATCTTCAGCTCCGAATTGCACACCGTCGACGCCAGGGAGCCGCCCCCGTAAACCTTGTAGACCTGCACATCCGGCCCCGAAATCGTCAGGGTCGCGTTTTCGACATCGCTGCTCAGGCCGCCTGCATACGCCGTGGTCACATCTGCGTTACCGGTGATCGTCACGTTGCTCGTGGCCGTCGACGCGCCGTTCACGCCGCCGCCGTAGACGCTCCGCACCGTGCCGCCGGCGATCATCACATTGGCCGCGCCCACCGTCGAACCCACGCCATCCGCGCCGCCGAACACCTCGCCGATTTCACCGCCGGACACGTACACATTGGCCGCGCCGGTCGTCGAACCCGTGAAAGTGCCGTCCAGCGCCTGGAAAGACTGCCCGCCGCCGTAGACCGCCGAAATGCTCGAATCCTGCACGTAGATGTTCGAGGTTCCCACCCGGCCCGCCAGCGAGCCTCCGAACACACCATTCCGAATCGTCGAATTCTGCACATAGAGCCAGGTTTTCGCATCCGCGTCCGAAGCCTGCGCGGCGGTTCCGTAGAGCGTGTAGTCCGAAGTGAAGTTCACCACCGCGTCGTTCCCGGTGCCGAACGTCGCACGGTCCGCCGCCGGCACAAGCTGTTCCGCCGAAGCCGGCGCATCCGCGCCAAAGAAATCGGCAGGCCAGTTCACCGC
>NZ_QEKH01000075.1 GCF_003096415.1 Victivallis vadensis
GGAGGACTACTGGCAAAAACGTATGCAAATTATCGGCAACGTCGTTATCGGCGTTGGAAACTACAAGTGTGTTTCACAAAATTTGGGACAATAACAAATTTTTTCTGGGGAACCGCAACGTCGTCCTATCAAATCGAAGGCGGAGTGTCGGAAGGAGGGCGCGGCTGGTCGGTCTGGGACGCCTTCTGCCGGATTCCGGGCCGCGTCCGCGACATGAGCAACGGCGACATCGCCTGCGACAGCTACCACCGTTTCCCGGAGGACGTCGCGATGATGAAGCAGCTCGGCGTGAACGCCTACCGCTTTTCCATCGCGTGGCCCCGCATCCAGTCCACCGGGCGCGGCGAAGCGAATCCCGACGGGATCGCCTACTACAACCGCCTGATCGACCTGCTGCTGGAAAACGGCATCACCCCATTCATCACCTTGTACCACTGGGACCTGCCGCTCGACCTTGAAATGGCCCACGACGGCTGGCTCAATCCGCAGATCACCGATGACTTCGCCGCCTACGCCGAGCTCTGTTTCAAGGCGTTCGGCGACCGGGTGAAGCACTGGATCACACTGAATGAACCGTGGTGCGTCTCCGTGCTCGGCTACGGTTCCGGCGGCTTCCCGCCCGGACGCACCGGCGACACCGAACCTTATATCGTCGCCCATCATCTGCTGCTTGCGCACGGCAAGGCGGTCCGGCGGTTCCGCGAGGGCGGCTACGGCGGCTCGATCGGCATTTCCAACAACTGCGACTGGCGCGAGCCGCTGACCGATTCGCCCGAGGACCGGGCGGCCGCGCAACGGGCCGTCGAATTCTTCTACGGCTGGTTCACCGATCCGGTGGTCTTCGGCGACTACCCCGCCGTGATGCGCGAACGGGTCGGCGCGCGGCTGCCGCAATTCACCGCCGAAGAGCGGGCGCTGGTCAAAGGGAGCGCCGATTTTCTCGGCCTGAACCACTATTCGACGCTGTACGCCTCCGAAACGCCTCCCGAAAACGGCAACGACATCGGCGCCAACGGCAACGGCGGCATGAGCGACGACCAGCAGGTCTGTCTGTCGGTTTCGCCCGACTGGGAACAGACGGATATGCAGTGGAACATCGTGCCGTGGGGATTCCGCAAGCTGCTGAACTGGATCGCGGACCGCTACAAGGGATATCCGGTCTACGTCACCGAAAACGGCTGCGCGTGCCCGGAGCCGGATGCGATGTCCGCGCAGCACGACGACCAGCGCTGCCGTTTCCTGAAAGGCTACACCGATGCGATGCTGGCCGCCAGAAAAGAGGACGGGATCGACGTGCGCGGCTATTTCTGCTGGTGCCTGATGGACAACTTCGAGTGGACGCACGGCTATCACAAGCGCCTCGGCCTGATCCGCGTGACCCCCGGCAACCTCGAACGCATCCCCAAGGCGTCGTTTTACGTCTACCGGGAGATCATTCAGGCCAACCGCTGAAGGAGAAGTCAGGTGTTTTCAGGTCCCCCCGGCAAGCCGGAAAAGAAGATCAACCCGCTGGAAAAAGCGATGCGTCTGTTAAGCGTGCGTTCGTATTCGGAGCGGGAGCTGATGAAGAAACTGCGTCTGGCGAAGATTCCGGCGCGCGAGGCGGCCGAGGCGATCGCGGAGTGCCGCCGCCGGGGTTACCTGAACGACGAACTTCTGGCGGAAGATTACGCCCACGCGCTGGTGAACCGCGGTTCGGGTTCCCGGCTGGTGAAGCTGCAGCTGCGCAAGCGCGGCCTTTCCGCCGAGTATGTGGAAACCGCTCTGGAAAAAACCGCCGGACTCGAACCCGGCGCCGCCCGCCGGGCATTGGAGTACAAGCTCCGGCTGCTGTCGCGCGAAACCGATCCGCGCAAAAAACGGGAAAAAGCCTTCCGTTTCCTGATCAGCCGCGGCTTTTCGCTGGATGTGATCCGGGAGCTGTTCGACGAGGTCGATTTCGGCGGCGCCCCGGATGAGTTTTACGGTGAATATTGAAAGCTCCGCCGGACCGGAGACGGCATCCATCAACTTTTTTCCGGAAATATTGATAATGTCCCAAATTTTGTGATGGGATGTGTTGTTTGACAAGGTTGCATCTGCCTTTTATTTTGAGTAACTCAAAATCTCAACATAAAGGGAAT
>NZ_QEKH01000076.1 GCF_003096415.1 Victivallis vadensis
GGTAGTGTCAAAAGTAATATGAAAAAATGAAAGTTTTGTTTTTGCGGCGGGTAATACATCCGAACCCGTCCGCGTTCAAGCGAAAATCCGGCATAACCGGTTGCGTTTTACGCTCCTTTTTATTCCGTTTTTCGTTTGACAGCTCCCGGAACCGGATGTGGGGACGTAAATGTCCCGGAAAAACAAATTGGATTTGTTTTTCCAGTGTTGTTTGAAAATCGGATTTCAGAATTATGCTGCGGCCATAGCCAGCAAGGTTTCCCACTGCTTTGGATAACGCTCAATGCCTTGCAATGGTTCCCGGATCAGCGGTGAATGCTTCAATCCTCCATGCGGCCTGAGGTAGTTGTAATATGCTACAAATAAAGTGGTCAGGCAAGTTGCGCCTTCCATGCTTTTCATTCCGGCCCTTGGCCGGGTATGGAATTTGTAAGTGCGATTGAGGCGTTCGACCAACTGTTTGTAAGGGCGGAATTCCTTGCTGATTTCGTCGAGGTTTTCCAGGCCGATGACTTTCGGTCCGGTCAAAACCGGAGCCTCCAAGCCTTGGTTATATGCCAGCAATGCCGAATCGTACGACGGAAGCCCATCCCGAACCAGGATAAATTGTTTGCCTTGATTGGTTTCCGGCTTGCCGTAAGCATCGTGCAACGTCGCCAGTGCCGGAACGGTTCCGCGCGTATCGGAAAGGTTGTAGCCGCAGATGGCTCTGGACGCCGCATCGATGATGAACCAAGTGTAATGCCATTCGTTTTCGACAATAAGGTAGGTTTCATCGGCGGCGGCTATGGGGCCGGGTTTCGGTAAATCGGCATCGAGAAACGGAGCGATCCGAGCGGCGGCGGCATTGACGTAGTTGATGACGGTCTGATGGGAAAGCTTGATTCCAAACAGTCCCCAAAGCAGATCGCGGGTCAGTCGGGACGACACTCCGGCGTTGACGAAAAAGGTCAGCACTAGGCCGACGACATGATGGGAGTTGTGAATGCTCCGCAAATCGACGTTGGTTGAGGACTCCGGACGGCGGCAGAGCAAATCCTCCGGTTTCAGGTAATATTCGCGATATTGATAATGGAGCTTGTAGTTCGGATCGAACTTTTGCGCTTGTCGTTTGACGCGTTCCTCACCGGTCAATCGGTTTTCTTGAGTAAGATAATGCGGACACTTGTAGCTGAAGCACTTGTAAATGGTTTCATGGGCGCTTTGCTTCCAGACGGAGAGCGCCGAGCCGCAATGCGGACAAAAATATTTGGCGCCGCTTCTTTGCCGGATGCGTCCGGTAGTTCCAAGATGATTGCAGATTTTGCAACGGACTTGATTGCCTTTTTGGCCATCATTGAGGTAAAGGAAGTCGGCGGGAGCATTGCAGCGTTCGCACCGGCAATGCTCCGGAACGCTGAAGCCGCCGCGACGCCGAACCGGCTTTAGCAATTTGCCGGTTTGTTTTTCGATTGCATCTTTGAGTTCGCGCCAGTCGACTTGGGCGCGAGAGGGAGGCGCTGAAAGTGGCGGGGGGAGATCAACAAGAAATTTGCGATAATTTTCTGTTTTAGGTTCCGGTTTAAATTCAAATCCGGACCGTGTCCCGGAAAGTATTTCAAGAAAGAGCGGAACGATGGAAGCAAATTCATCGCAAGTGAGTTGCCGGCAAAGCCATTTCGCGAGCTTATCGAGAGAGTTTTTCAAGAGGACCTCCTTGTTGGAAGTTTTAGCCAAAATAACATGCCACAAGAAAGGCCTCTTGAACCTTTTGAAATCCGAAAAAAGAGAGGAAATTACTGAATTTGTAGTTTCCTCATTGAAATAGAAGTATTTAACATTGTCATAAAATGAAAATTTTTGACAAAAGC
>NZ_QEKH01000077.1 GCF_003096415.1 Victivallis vadensis
TTCAAGTTTTCCTGTTTTTTTGAACTGCTCCCGCGAATCGAGAGAAGTTCCTGAATTTATTGTGCCGACCTTGATTGAAAAAAACACGAATTTTTTTGGCTGACCGGGGAAGCGCCAAGGACGGACTAAAATTGCGACTCCCCGCTCAAAAATCAATTTTAAGCCTGATTCCTGCCCTCCTGAGGCGCACTTGTCGCCGTTTTTGTCATTTTTGGTGAAAATTTTGGTTTCATCGCTCACAGGCCCCTCTCCGTGTGTCAAATTTCCAACGTAAGTCGTTGATTATCAATGCCTGAAATGGCAACTCCAAAAGTCGATTGTGCTATATTACCACAGATCGCAACCAACTGGAGGAAACAGTGATGAAATTCAACGAATTGCTCGGTAAGGCAACCAACGAAATCCCATTTTATCGTCAACCCATTTTCCAAATCATCATCATCGGACTTGTCGCCGGAGTTCAACCCGGAAGAATCAGCTCGATATTCCGGTGTTTTTCCAATTTCATTCCAAGCCATTTCACGCTCAAACGGTTTTACAATTTCATCAATTCCGGAAAAATCCCGTGGCGCAAACTTTGGGATGCGTTGCTCCTCGAACTCGGCGATCCGTCTGTTGACGGGCGTATTCTTCTGGCGCTTGACGACGAGCTCAGCCCGAAAACCGGGAAAAAGATTCAGGATTGCGCAACTCATTTCGATCATGCCGCCAAAATGAACTCGGCCAAATACATCTGGGGAAACTGCCGAGTCATAGTCGGGCTGCTTCGCTTTATCCACCACCGCTGGGCATTCCTGCCCCTCGCACAGGGGCTTTACAAGCCTCTCGCAAAAAAGGTCAAATCCAGCGCCAAGTTGCCGTATGCGGAATGGCTCAAGACCAAATCCGGCATCGCCGCCCAACGGATCATCGGCATTGCCGGAAAGTTCACGCAGAACAGCATCCTTATCGTTTCCGATTCCTGGTTTTGTTCCGCTCCGCTCATCAAAGAAGTCCGGGCGCATATTTCCGGCTCCGTTCATATCCTGTCCAGGCTGCGGGTTTCCGCAGCCATTTTCGATCTTCCCGGCCCGCGCGTAAAAAAGCGCGGGCGTGCTCCCAGGTATGGGAAAAGACTCCCGAACGTCAGAGAACTTTCCTCTCAACTCCGAAATCAGGCGCGGACTGCTGAAATTCATGTGTACGGTAAGGAACGCGAGATCTCTTTTTCCGAGATCATCTGCATGTCCAAAGCATTGAAATGCCGGGTCAAAGTCATCTTCGTTTACTACCGCAACTTTGCTTTCCCGTTGGTCACGACCGATCTTTCGCTCCCTGCCGAACGGATGATCGAATATTATTCCGCCAGATGGAAAATCGAAAGCGGATTCAAGGAAATCAAGCACGAAATCGGCTCTCTTGATTCTCAGTGCCGCAACTTGTCCGCCGTCGATAACCATTTCCAACTTTGCCTTTTCGCTACTTCCATTGCCTGGGTTTACGCTTCCAAACTTCCACTCGCGCCGCCTCGAAGACATCCGACACGCCGATCCAATGCCTTTGCTTTCGCCGACATTCGCAGGAAAATCGCTTCCGAAATTTCCTCGAGTGACATTTTTGCAGGGTGTTGCAGAAAATCTTTCAGCTCCCACGGATTTTCTGCTTGCTTTTCCATTTTCTCCGTTGTATAGTACTTCTCATTGAACCAGTTTCAGGAAAACTTTAG
>NZ_QEKH01000078.1 GCF_003096415.1 Victivallis vadensis
ATTGCCGCCTGACCACCGAACCAGCTAAAAGGCAAGCAACATTGCCGCATCCAGTTTCTAGAATAGTTGATATATCGAACCCCCTTAATACGCTTCCCGGTATCTTTAAACAGATATTTCGTCATATATTTTTTGATACCACAAGCGTCATGCCCATACGTCCACTTTACATTAATAAACCCGACAGCAGTTGACGTAACGCTCAAGAAATGCCGAATCACGGCACGGAGTTTTGAAGTTGTAGCACCATCGATATGACCTAAAATATGCAGATGCCAACCGCCTTTTTTATGCTGTTCCCATACTGCGATATAGTGAAATGGCGCATCAGTCAGGCCATGCGCATAGCGTACAGATTCTTTATTCAGGAAGGTACGAAACACATTAAACGCCATTGCGCAGACCAATTTATCGATATTATCTTTAAAAGTTGTAGTCATGAAAAAGGTATGCCCTTCACCATAGCCAAATTCTTTAATAAACGCTCCGATGTTTGTTGCATCGCGGAACATTGCTTTAGCGTCAGGCATACCCCCTGCCCCCTTACTTCGCAGGTTTGAAATCCAACAGAGCAAGAATCTTCGGATTTACTTCCGACTTGGCCTTATCACGACCATCCCTTTCAGTGATCACATTCTGACGTACAAAGGCCAGTTCAAAAGTTGCAGTTCCTTCGTGCATCACGGGAAAGAGTTCACGCTGATTCGGATCAAGCAGCTTGATCCACTTCGCATCTCCCCATTTTTCTTGAATAATGGCGAAATGCGTGACTTTTGTTTTATCGCGATCATCCACAATCTGCTCAAAGGAAGTGATTCGACATTCAGTCAAAGTTCCGGTAAAAGCCATTTTCGATACCCCTTTCAAAAAAAGTTGAAGTTTTTTTATTATCAACAATGCAATTATTCTTGCATTAAGAACAAAATAGCACGCAATTTTTCTTGTGCAAGTAAAATTGCATAAATTTTGTGTTTTTTTATTCTTGTAGTATATTGCTTCAGAGGGAAAATATGGAACAAGAAAACGACTTCCGAAAATGGTATATAGAAAAATCCGCGATTGCCGGCGCACTCATTACGCAAAAAATCGCGGCATTAATCAGCGGTATATCAGAAAGCCAAATATCACGGAAAGTTAAAAACGGAAAACTTACCGTCTACGAACACCCTCAACTACCCAAAGGACTACTTTCATACAGCCAAGTATTGCAACTTGAAAGAGAACGAGCAGCGAAAAAAAACGTTCTGACCAAAGAATCAAAAGTCAATACAGAATTATGACAGATGAAGAAATAATAAAACTTTTCCAAGCGCATGGCTTAAAAATATGGATGGAACCACAGAAAAAAAGATGGTGTATATCAGGCCAAGCAGGAATTATAGCAACATGCTTAAAGGCAACAAGAGCAAATTACATAAAAATACAAGATGAAAAATATCCTCTTGAAGAAGTTACACATCAGATATACCAACTTACAGAAATAAAACTAGCATTTCAACAACTGATATTTGAATAAGAGTTGAATTACCCCGTTTTTCGGCTTCAACTCTTTTTCTTTCTTTTTTTCTTTTTTTTCTTTTCTTTTTTCTTCTCTTTTGAGCTCGT
>NZ_QEKH01000079.1 GCF_003096415.1 Victivallis vadensis
CTGATAGCCACTGGCGGCATCGCCATGGTTGGAGCCTTGCTGAATGACAATCGTGGCTTGGCAAGTGTGGACAAGCTGACAACGGATCGTATCAAAAAAGGCTGGATATCCAACAGTGGAATAATCAAGTCCGTGGTCGGTCTGTTCACGCTTGGGCGCAGTGATTTTGCCGATATTTCCATGTTTCGAGATGAGTTATCATTTCGGCTTGCGTTAGAACTGGAACGTGTTCCGTCTGAAGAGACCTTGCGTCAACGTTTGGATTTGATCGCGAAACTCAATTCCCAGCAGACGCTGTTGGATTACGCCATGCGTGATCTGCTGCGCAAGGTTGAATCGTTCGGAACCGTGAAAATCGGGAAATACAAACTGATTCCACTGGACATCGACGTTGCTGCGCTGTTGAATCCCGACTGCAAAAAAGAAGGAATTGCCCGAACCTACCATAAAATTGACGGATATGCGCCGATTTTTGCCTATCTGGGAAGTGAGGGCTATATGCTTGCCAACGAATTGCGGATCGGCAGTCAGCACAGCGAGAATGGAGCGGTAGAATTTCTACGGCGCTGTCTGGAACAGGTAAAAGCACTGAAAATTGATCTCCGGCAAATCGTGGTTCGTGTCGATTCCGGTCACGACGACCAGAAATTCATCAAAGTATTGGCTGAATACGGTGTGAAATTCATCATAAAACGCAATCTCCGCGGGGAACCTCGTGAGCGTTATCTGGAACTCGGGAAACAATATGGAGCAAAACAGCCGTCTCGCGAAGGGAAAAATGTCTGGCATTATTCATGGGGAAATATTCCTATCGACAAGTCGGATGAGCTGTTTGATGCGGAAGAAGAATCCATGCGGGGAACCATGACGATGGTGGTTGCCGCGACCGAACGCCAGACCCATGCAAAGACGGGGGAAGTCTTTCTGTTCCCTGAAATCGAGATTGATTCGTGGTGGACAAATATTGACTGCACGGAAGAAGAATGTATCGCCGGATATCACGATCACGGAACCAGTGAACAGTTCCATAGTGAGCTGAAGACCGATATGAACATTGAAAAACTGCCGAGTGGAAAATTTGCCACAAATGCCTTGATTTTAAACATTGCGGCATTGGCATTCAATTGTTTGCGGATCATGGGGCAGCGTTTTCTGAACAAACCGCAGTTGCTTCACCGGGAATATAAGGTGGCGCGCCGCCGGTTGCGCTCCGTGATGCAGGACTTGATCTATATCGCCTGCAAAGTTGTGAAACACGCTGGATATATTTGGCTCTCATTCGGTCGCGGTAATCCGCATTACCGGATTTTTAAGGATTTGTATGCGCGATGTTGAACCATAACGCTATCAAAACAGAATTTTGGAAGGAGGTGTTTTGAAACATCATTGGAGGCGTATGCCTCAAAATCGGGATTTTTGAATCAGTTTCAACTTTTTTTGTAAAATCGGTCATGTATGTCGATGAATAACGAAAGTTGACGGAAGCCGAGACAAAAATCAGAACAGAAAACGCCGGAAAATCTGGCAAAAAACAACGTTTGAATCCGCATGAAAAACACATGGACAAAATTTCACGGATTCAGG
>NZ_QEKH01000080.1 GCF_003096415.1 Victivallis vadensis
TCTAAATAGCAATTTAGCGGAGTATCCTGATATAATATGTGCAGTTTACCTTAACCATCATAAATCAGGAGAAACAATATGAAAGAAAAATTGATGAAGGAAATTCAACAGGCTATGAACGGAAAATTGAGCGATCGCCAGAAAGAACAGCTGGTGACCGCTATGCGGAGCTGTCTGCAAAAATACCAGATCTCCGAACCGGTCTCGCCTGTTGAAAATACACAAGAAGCGAATAATCGCCTGTTGACCATGTTTATTTCGGCAAAGCAGATAGAAGGCTGTTCCGGGAAAACGGTCATTTATTATCAGGAAACAATAGGTCGCTTCTTTGCATGGATAAAAAAAGAAATAACGCTGATTGACACCGACGATCTTCGTCTGTATCTGGCAGAATACCAACAGGAACGGAATGTCAGCAAAGTTACTATTGACAATATACGCCGGATTCTCTCCAGCTTTTTTGCCTGGTTGGAGGATGAAGATTATATCGTTAAAAGTCCGGTGCGGCGTATCCATCGGATCAAGACCGCTAAGATCATTAAAGAAGCGTTTACCGACGAAACGATCGAGGTTTTACGGGATACTTGTTCGGAAGTTCGCAACTTGGCAATGGTGGAACTACTGGCTTCCTCCGGGATGCGTGTCGGAGAGCTGGTCAAGCTGAACCGAACAGATATTAACTTCAACGAACGATCATGCATTGTTTTCGGGAAAGGCAGTAGCGAACGTGAAGTTTATTTCGATGCCCGGACAAAGATTCATCTGTGGCAGTATTTGAACAGCAGAACAGACGATAACCCGGCTCTTTTCGTTTCGCTGAGATCCCCGCACAAACGGTTGGAAATCGGCGGAGTTGAATTTCTGCTCAGGAAGCTGGGGAGGATCGCTGCTATTGAAAATGTACATCCGCACCGTTTCCGGCGAACACTGGCGACACGTGCGATTGATAAAGGTATGCCCATTGAACAAGTCCAGCGTCTGCTTGGGCATAAAAAGATTGATACGACCATGTGTTATGCTCTGGTCAATCAAAGTAACGTAAAAATTGCTCACCGGAGGTATGTGGGATGAAGAATAATCAACTTGAAAAGCTGTCGGATTATGCCGATTATAGCAAAGCAAAAATTTCTATTGCTGAAATAGATACTAAATGCTATTTTTCAACGGAAAATATGCTCCCCAATAAAGGCGGCGTTACTGAAGCGGCAGGTTTGCCAACTCAAGACAATGTAACAAAGGTTTTGCCAGAAAATGTCTTGGTTTCTAATATTCGTCCATATTTCAAAAAAATCTATTTTGCCAATGAACTGGCAGGAGCTTCAAATGATGTTCTTTGCTTTGTTGCAAAAAACGGTTGCTTGCCACGCTACTTGTATTATCTTTTGAGTTCAGATTCTTTTTTTGATTATATGATGGCAGGAGCAAAGGGGACTAAAATGCCGCGAGGTGATAAAGGGCAAATAATGAATTTCCCGGTCTGGGTACCTGCGCAGAATGAACAATCGCGTATAGTTTCTGTATTATCTGCTTTAGACGAAAAGATAGAAAACATTTCTAAAATAAACCATAATTTGGA
>NZ_QEKH01000081.1 GCF_003096415.1 Victivallis vadensis
GATAATGTCCCAAATTTTGTGATGGGATGTGTTGTTTGACAAGGTTGCATCTGCCTTTTATTTTGAGTAACTCAAAATCTCAACATAAAGGGAATGCAGATGCAAGGTAAAATTAGCATGGACTTGTCGTTTTGTCAATCGGAGAATGGCTTTTCTTTGGACGAACTTGTAACAAAGTTGGCAGAAGTGTATGACCGCAAGGCCTTCGCCGAACTGCTGAAGATGATTTTGCAGATGGTTCAGGAGCTCCTGATGTATCGAATCTTTCATGGCGAAACAGATGCGTTGAAGTGTTGCGATAGTGGTCATCTTCGTCAGAACGGCAGCTTTGAGCGTCGCATTCGAACCAGCTTGGGGGAGTTCAAAATGAGGTTCTGGCGCGTGAGTTGTTCTGCGTGCGGAAAAAGCTTTTCGCCTTTGCAGCGCTTCATTCACTTGGGGCGTTATCAGACGAAAACCAATGAACTGGAACAGCTGATTGTTGAAGCAGCGAGCGAGACGAATTATCGGCGTGCCGTTCAGGAATTGGCACGTGACGGAAAACTGCCTGTGTCGTTTCATACTGCGCATGGCTGGGTGTTGCGAACGGATTGTGATGAAATCGACATATCCAGGCGGGTAATCGGTTCCGCACCGATTCAGATTATGCCTGACGGAACCGGTTTCAAGGGCGAGGGACGAAACGGCGTTGCTCGCAAAGGTGATTTGAAAGTGGTGATCGGAATAACGCAATCCGGAGAAATCTTTCCTCTGGGAAGTTGGGCGAACACCAGTTGGAATGCGATAAATCAACGATGGAAAGAGCAAGAAGTGAAGTTCCATGACGGAAGTATTCTGATCTGCGATGGCGAACTTGGGCTGTCCGAAGCATTCGCGGAATATGCCTCGGAACAGCAACGCTGCCACTGGCACATTAATCGGGATTTGTATCACGCGATGTATCAGGATGGCGGGCGCAAGGCAGATTCCAAATCGATTCAGGAGGCTTTAGCTGGAGCATTGGCGATCGAATTGCCGCAGGAAGATTTCAAATATGTGTCTGAGAAAGAGAAAGACGATATTGAGGAACGAATGGAGAAAACTGAAACGGCCATAGATCAGCTGATCGGATACTTTGAAGGGCATGGATACGAGGCCGCCGCAACCTATATGCACCGGGCTAAAATCGGCATGTTCGGTTATATTCGGCGTTGGCTGAAATGGGGATTGATTTCCCCAAGAGCTTCGTCGATGGTCGAAAGGGTGATGCGGGAACTCGGACGCAGAATCAAAAAGATTGCTTACGGATGGAGTGACAAAGGCGTAACGAAAGTTGCGAGAATCATATTGAAACGATTTACTAACGCCGGTGCATGGGAGGACTACTGGCAAAAACGTATGCAAATTATCGGCAACGTCGTTATCGGCGTTGGAAACTACAAGTGTGTTTCACAAAATTTGGGACAATAAC
>NZ_QEKH01000082.1 GCF_003096415.1 Victivallis vadensis
GGCTTCGTCACTATCGTTCCTCGTTACTTGCTGCCGCAAGTAATTCCCTCACATTCGTTCGCGGCGCTGACCGCGCTTATTGTGCGCCGCGTAAAAGGCAACGTGGCCTTACATATGCGCCGCGTAAATGGTCTTGGAGCCCAACCAAGGCCTGCCAGTGTCAGCCGCCGCACGCCCCCCGAAGGAGCATTGGCGTACGCACCCGGCAGCGGCACCTTGCCGCCACCTTGCCGCCACCTTGCCGCCTTAACATACTTGGCATTATGCGAAATCGACCGGAATTCTGACTTGAACATGTTGCGTTTTTCCTTCGATCAATGCCAACAAGCGAGTAATTGCGACGGAGCCGATTTCGAAATCATTAGTCAGGGCAGAAATAAAATGATCCGTCTTACTCCGCGTTCCCCGCTGGCCGTCGAAACAGCCGATCCGCACCGGCAACTTGTGCGTTTCCACATACCTCCCCGCGCCGCGCGCCAGTTGCGGAGCCGTTGCGACCAGTGCGTCGAATCTGCCGTCTTGCAGCAGTTCCGCCGCGAGCCGTTCGCCGTCGGCTTCGGTGTAGTCGCTGTAACGGATTGCGCTTTCCTCCACCGTCACTCCGGCCCGCGCCATTCCGGCTTCGAGCTGCGGGATGATCGAGGTATCCGGCTTGCCCGCCAGCCAGCAGAACCGGCGGCAGCCGGCGGCTTTCAGCCGTCCGGCGATGCCGTCGGCGGATTGCCCGTAGTCGCTTGCGACGTAGTGCAGCGGTTCGTCCTCCCGGAAGTCCGGCGTCGAAGTCAGGAAAATACGCGGCCCGGTCACCTCGACCAGCTCTTTCCAGTATTCTTCGGAACGGTGCGCGCCCCAGATCAGCAGCCCGTCCAGAAAGCCGGAGCTGAACATACCTTCGTACCGGTTCTCCAGTTTGTATTCGGGCCGGTTGAACAGCAGCAGCAGATTGTATGAAGTCGTGCTCAACGCCTGTTCGATTCCGCTCAGGATATCCACGAAATGGGTGTCGTGAAACGCATTGTGCCCCATCTCCTCCTGCGGCGGCACCAGCAGCCCGATCACGAAGCTGCGCCGCTTGAAGAAACGCTGCGCATTCACGTTCGGCACGTAGTTGAGCTTTTTCGCCGCCTCGCGCACCTTGAGCCGCGTGCTTTCCGGGATCGACAACCCGGCGTCCGGGCTGTTGAGCACCTTCGACACCGTGCAGGTGCTCAAACCCACATAGCGGGCCAGTTCCCGGATCGTGCAGTTTTTCGTTTTCCGTTCCATGCCGCATCCATTGATTAACGCGTTAACTTAACACGTTATCTATTATACCAAAAAATAACCGCAATGTCAATAGCAAAACGAAATATTTCGTTATTGTCCCAAATTTTGTGAAACACACTTGTAGTTTCCAACGCCGATAACGACGTTGCCGATAATTTGCATACGTTTTTGCCAGTAGTCCTCC
>NZ_QEKH01000083.1 GCF_003096415.1 Victivallis vadensis
GAGTTCGGCGCCGGCGTCGGCCACTTTATCGGAATGATGCCGGAACAGATCCGCGGCCGCTTCACGGCGGTGGAAATCGACGACATCTCAGGGCGGATCATGCGGCAACTCTATCCGAATGCGCGAATCATCATCGATGATCTCGCCAAAACATTGATTAAACGCAATTCGCTGGATCTGGTCATCGGCAATGTTCCGTTCGATCAGGTCGGGCCGCACGATTCGGATTATGTCGGCTACAACCTGCACAATTACTGCATTGCGCGCGCACTGGACGCGCTGAAGCCGGGCGGGCTGGCGATTCTGCTGACCTCCGCCTCCACGATGGATTCCAAGTCGGTCAATGCCAGAGGCAACTTCGCTTCGAGAGCCGCCTTGCTTGCCGCGATCCGCCTGCCGAACACCGCATTCGAAGAGGTTGGCACCGAAGTGGTCGCGGATATCCTGATATTGCAGAAGGGAGCGGAAAACAGGGAAAAATTCCTTGAACTCCAAGCGATTGAGACGCCGGACCACACCGGAATCATGCGGGTGAATGAATATTTTGCCGCCCATCCGGAAATGGTTCTCGGAACTCCGTCCAATACCGGGAAGATGTACGGCAGGGGCGGCAACGCCACTATCCTGCCGTTCAGCCGGCCGCTGGCGGAACTTCTGACCGTGCCGGAGCTGGCAGTACAGCAGGTCGAACAGCCGGAGCCCGATCTCTTCGGAGACACCGGAGAACAACCTCTGGAAGTCGAACTGCCGTATCCCATGCGCGAATACACCCTGTTCCAGTTTGACAACCGCATCTGGCAGTGCCGCAACCACCGGGGAGTACTGTTCACCGACAGGAACGGACGGGAGTTTTCCGGCAACGAACGGCGCAAGCTGGAACACTTCATCGACTTCAAGGAGACCTTGAACACCCTGCTGGCGCTTCAGCTCGACCCGCAGGCCGCCGCCATCGCCATCGAAGGGAAGCGGGCCCTGCTGAACCGTCAATACGACTACCATATCAGGCAGTTCGGCCGCCTCAACAACCGGATCGTCCACCGCAATATGCAGGAGGATCCGGATTATCTGAAACTCGCTGCGACCGAAAACATCCGCAAGGTGGTGGAAACGACGCTTGACGGCATCAAAACGCATAAGCTGGTCTACGAAAAGGGCGACATCTATTTCAAGCGAACGCAGCACCCGTGGAAAGAACCGGATTCGGCAGAGGACATCGTACAGGCGGGCCTGATCTCCCACGCCTACCGGCACCGGATTGACATGGAATACGTTGCGGAGCTGGTGAAGCTCAATCAGGCAGAAGCCCTGAAACTGCTGCTGGCCTCCGGCGAGTTTTTCGAGGAACCGGTCACGCGGGAAATCCAGCTCAAAAGCGAATACCTTTCGGGGAATGTCGTCCGGAAACTGCAGATCGCCCGCGAACTGGCTCCGCAGAACGT
>NZ_QEKH01000084.1 GCF_003096415.1 Victivallis vadensis
TAAGGGTACCTCTATTTATTCAAGGATAAATTGAGATACGGCTGGCAAAAAAAGGAATATCGGAGTATATACAGTTATGAACAATATTGGAGACGCACATGCTGAACGGACTTTTTGACATATACAACCGTCTGGAGTATCTGACGGAAAACGGTGATATACTGCCGAATCTGAAAAGACTTGTCCCGTGGGAAGATTTTCGCGGAGAACTTGAGGTCATATACGATCATGAACGCAAAAGCAATGCCGGGCGCAGACCGTTCGATGTCGTGATGATGTTCAAGATTCTGATTCTGCAATCTCTGTATAATTTGAGCGATGATGAGATGGAATATCAGATCATGGATCGCTTGAGCTTTATGCGTTTTCTCGGACTTGACCTCGACAGTCGCGTTCCGGATGCAAAAACGATTTGGCTGTTCCGCTCAAAACTGGAAGAACATAAACTCACCCGGAAACTGTTTGACAAGTTCAATGCCTTCCTTGCCGAATCCGGTTTTGTGGCTCGCAAGGGACAAATCGTTGATGCGACAATTGTTCGCGTGCCGACTCAGCGTAATACCAGAGAAGAAAATGAGGCTATCAAGGCAGGAAATCCGCCAGTTGAAAACTGGAGTGACGCAAAGAAATGTCAGAAAGACACGGATGCCCGTTGGACGCAGAAACGAGGCAAGAATTATTTCGGTTATAAGAATCATATTGAGGTCGATGTTCAGCACAAGATCATCCGGGATTACAAGATTACGGATGCCGCTGTTCACGACAGCAAAGTGTTTGAGGACATTCTTGATGAAAAGAATACCAGCCGGGATGTTTATGCGGACAGCGCTTATCGTTCCACAGAGCATGAGGCTGATCTGAAGCAGAGAAAATTCCGTCCGCACCTACAAAGAAAAGGTTGTAAAGGACATCAGTTGACCTCACGGGAGAAGCGGGGAAACCTTACCAGAGCCCGTATTCGTTCGCGGATAGAACATGTCTTCGGAGCCATACACCAGCGAGCCGGAGATGTAATTCTGCGAACAATCGGAATCAGCATGGCAGAAGTGAAACTTGGATTACGCAACATCGCATACAACATGGACAGATTCTGCACTTTGATGCTGCAGAATGCATAAAACGGAGGTTTTTATAGAAAAATTAAACAAAACGTCGGCTTTTTCGGTCGTGGAGACTTGAAAAAGAGAAGTCAGAAAACTAAATGGCAACTCTGAAAAATCTCATTCGGAGATTTTCAGACATGAATAAACGGAATTCCTTTCAAAAAACTATTGATAGAGGTTCCCTT
>NZ_QEKH01000085.1 GCF_003096415.1 Victivallis vadensis
CGCCCTGAGATGTCGTCGATTTCCACCGCCGTGAAGCGGCCGCGGATCTGTTCCGGCATCATTCCGATAAAGTGGCCGACGCCGGCGCCGAACTCCCCGAACTCGCCTCCGGCGATCCCCGCCTTTTCCGCGATTTTCCACAGAAATTCGATCAGGAACTTCGGCGTGTAGTGGGAGTTCAACGTCGAGGCGCGGGCCGAAACGTACTCCTGAGCGGTCAGTGCCGCTTTGAGTTCCTCATACTCACGGGCGAACTCCTGCCGGTCGGGATCGAACGCCTGCGGAATCCCGCCCCAACCGGAGTATTGAATCAACTGCCGGCATTCGTCATCCGATGGGGAGCGGCCGGAGTGTTCCAGCTCCTTCAAAAGCCGGATCGCGGTGAGGTTGGCCGCAATTTTGTGTTTGGCCCCAGCCGGATACAGCACGTCCTCCGGCCTGATCCGATAGCTGCTGCGGGGAATGTCTGCAATCGGTTTCAGTGCGGCGGGCGATGTGAAGCGAGGTTCCCGGCCCAGGCTTTCCAGCGACGGCAGCGCCAGAGAGTCTTCCGGCGCCTCAAGGTCGAACAGATCGAAATTCAGTGCTTCCATGATAAATCCCTTTTGCATGATGCCTTTTTCATCAGGCAGCTTCGCAGCCTTTGAACGCATTGCGGTATTGTGCCGGAAACAGGTAGGAAGTGGAATAAAGATTCTTGCGCAGTTTGGCGATGTCGAGTGTTTGGCTTTTCTGCGCATATCGTTTACAGGATTCGTAGTGGTCCCGGATGCGGAACGCCATTTCCAGGTCGAGTACGGTCGGCTGTTCTTTTACCAGCACCTTTTCATTGAAAAAGTTTTTAACCTTATAGCCGATCTGTTCAAAGTTGCCGAAGATGTCGGCGCAGGGATCATCCTCCTTGAAATAGAGAATATTGCAGCAGTCGATATCCGGAACCGGGCCGGAAAGTTCGGCGGCGCGTTTCAGCGTATTCTCGCCATAGGCCATGAACTCGGAACAGGAGCCGTCGCGTCCCCAGTCGCGGCCGCGCCACTTGAGCATGCCTCCGTATACATCGGCGGCCATCTGGCAGATCGTCTTCATCACCTCATATTTGCGGCCGGCTGCGATCGGCCAGTGATTGTAACAGATCGGGTGCAGATTGCTTTCGGCGGTATCGGTGATCAACGCATAGATCATCTCCCGTTCGCCCCGGCATTGATAGGCTTTCATGCTGCGAAG
>NZ_QEKH01000086.1 GCF_003096415.1 Victivallis vadensis
CGCCCTGAGATGTCGTCGATTTCCACCGCCGTGAAGCGGCCGCGGATCTGTTCCGGCATCATTCCGATAAAGTGGCCGACGCCGGCGCCGAACTCTCCGAATTCGCCTCCGGCGATTCCCGCCTTTTCCGCGATTTTCCACAGAAATTCGATCAGGAACTTCGGCGTGTAGTGGGAGTTCAACGTCGAGGCGCGGGCCGAAACGTATTCCTGCACGGTCAGTGCCGCTTTGAGTTCCTCATACTCCCGTGCGAACTCCTGCCGGTCGGGATCGAACGCCTGCGGAATCCCGCCCCAGCCGGAGTATTGAATCAACTGCCGGCACTCGTCATCCGATGGGGAGCGGCCGGAGTGTTCCAGCTCCTTCAAAAGCCGGATCGCGGCAATGTTAGCCGTGATTTTGTGTTTGGCCCCAGCCGGATACAGCACGTCCTCCGGCCTGATCCGATAGTTGCAGCGGGGAATGTCCGCAATCGGTTTCAGCGCGGCGGGCGAAGTGAAGCGAGGCTCCCGGCCCAGGCTCTCCAGCGACGGCAGCGCCAGAGATTCTTCCGGCGCCTCAAGGTCGAACAGATCGAAATTCAGTGCTTCCATGGTAAATTCCTTTTGCATGATGCCTTTTCACCAGGCAGCTTCGCAGCCTTTGAACGCATTGCGGTATTGTGCCGGAAACAGGTAGGAAGTGGAATAAAGATTCTTGCGCAGTTTGGCGATGTCGAGTGTTTGGCTTTTCTGCGCATATCGTTTACAGGATTCGTAATGTTCCCGGATGCGGAACGCCATTTCCAGGTCAAGTACGGTCGGATGTTCTTTTACCAGCACCTTTTCATTGAAAAAGTTTTTAACCTTGTAGCCGATCTGTTCAAAGTTGCCGAAGATGTCGGCGCAGGGATCGTCCTCCTTGAAATAGAGAATATTATAGCAGTCGATATCCGGAACCGGGCCGGAAAGTTCGGCGGCGCGTTTCAGCGTATTCTCGCCATAGGTCATGAACTCGGAACAGGAGCCATCCCGTCCCCAGTCTCGGCCGCGCCATTTGAGCATGCCTCCGTATACATCGGCGGCCATCCGGCAGATCGTCTTCATCACCTCATATTTGCGGCCGGCTGCGATTGGCCAGTGATTGTAGCAGATCGGGTGCAGATTGCTTTCGGCGGTATCGGTGATCAACGCATAGATCATCTCCCGTTCGCCCCGGCATTGATAGGCTTTCATGCTGCGAAG
>NZ_QEKH01000087.1 GCF_003096415.1 Victivallis vadensis
TTATGCGACGTTACTTGTACGCCGAGAAGCAACGCAGAAGCAAGGATAACTCAGACGCATATAACCACCCTGCCCGGCTGCTATCTGCCTCTCTACGTCGATTCTGTTGCTTGACGAAATCAGGACGCAGCGCAACGCGCTAACGCTGTACGTTGCTTGCTGCTTTACCTGATTTCGTCAAGCGCATCATCCAAACTCTGATACATCGCAGACTTGCCAGCCGGCTCCAGTGGCTTCGGAACTCTGTTCCGATCCAGCAATTGAATACAGACGTAGAAATCACGCTGCAAATGTACCTTGTCATACACGCCGAAAAGAAACCCGATCCAAGGCAACCGGCAGAGAAACGGAACACCTTGCTCAATATTCGTTTCTCCTCCACTAGATGAAACATTCGCCAACAGGAAAGGCCGTGAATCCTCAATCTTAACTTGAGTGGTAACCTTACTCAAAGTCTTTTGAAGATCCGTTACCGGTCTGGAATGCTCTACAGAAGCATCGAAAACCCATGCAGAACCTGCATGATAGGCAGACAGTCCGATCAGAAGCCCGGTTTTCTGTGTGTTATACCCGGAAAGCACCCGGTTCCCATATTCCGACGTGCTGTAAATCGGACGGTCTATTTCGTCTCCTATATTCAACTCGACTTTAGAACCGGAGAGGATACCCACTTGAGTATCAATCACGTACCGTGTAGAGATTACAGCCTGATCCAGTTGCACAGAAGCCGCCAGCGACATGGCCGCATGCGTAACAGGATGCACGTTTTTCACCATATTTTCCCATGATACAGCGTATTCAAAAGACTTTTCCCAATCCAAGCCGACTTGAAAACGATCATCATAGACCACTTCAATCACTTTCAACTGACAAAGAGCTACATCACGTTCCAGTGTGGAAGTCAAAGCATCAGATATTTTCTTCAATTCGCGTTCCGTGCCCTGTGCGATAATCTTATCATTGACCAATTTCACAGCATTAGGAAAAACCTGCTCAAGTTTGGAATCAATCCCCAAAGACGGTAGAACCTCTATTTTCGACTGATTGCCACCTATATAATACTGC